>CAUPWX010000012.1:0-121802 GCA_963515305.1 uncultured Brevundimonas sp. | reverse complement strand
GCCCCCGCCGGCGCTCCTGGCGCCCAACCCGTTCCCGCCGCGGCGCCCGCCGCGCCGGCCGCCCAGTAAGAGGCGAGCACAGACATGGCTGACGCTACCCTGAACCGCGACGCGACCTCCATCGGTCACGCCCACCACGATCATCACGACGAGCACAAGCTGGGCTTCTTCACCCGCTGGTTCCTGTCGACCAATCACAAGGACATCGGCACCCTGTATCTGATGTTCGCCATCATGGCGGGCATCGTGGGCGGCGCCCTGTCGGGCCTGATCCGCTGGGAACTGGCCGAGCCAGGCATCCAGATCTTCAAGGAAGGCTCGTCGATCCAGCTGCTGGGCCTCGTGGAACAGTCCAAGCACGGCTACAACGCCGTGGTCACGGCCCATGCTCTGATCATGATCTTCTTCATGGTCATGCCCGCCATGATCGGCGGCTTCGGCAACTGGTTCGTACCGATTATGATCGGCGCGCCGGACATGGCCTTCCCGCGCATGAACAACATCTCCTTCTGGCTGCTGGTTGCGGCTTGGTGCCTGTTGATCCTGTCGATGTTCGTCGACGGCGGGCCGGGCAGGGGCTTCGGCGGGGGCTGGACGGCCTATCCGCCGCTGTCGACCACGGGCCACGTCGGCCCCGCCTTCGACCTGGCCATCTTCGCCCTGCACGTCGCCGGCGCCAGCTCCATTCTGGGAGCGATCAACTTCATCACCACCATCCTGAATATGCGCGCGCCGGGCATGACGCTTCACCGGATGCCGCTGTTCGCCTGGTCGGTGCTGATCACGGCATTCCTGCTGCTGCTGAGCCTGCCGGTCCTGGCGGGCGCCATCACCATGCTGCTGACCGACCGCAACTTCCACACCCACTTCTTCGATCCCGCCGGCGGCGGCGACCCGATCATGTACCAGCACCTGTTCTGGTTCTTCGGTCACCCTGAGGTCTACATCCTGATCCTGCCGGGCTTCGGCATCATCAGCCACATCGTCTCGACCTTCAGCCGCAAGCCCGTGTTCGGCTATCTGGCCATGGCCTATGCGATGGTCGCCATCGGCTTCGTCGGCTTCATCGTCTGGGCCCACCATATGTACACGGTGGGAATGAGCATCAATCTGCGCGCCTATTTCATCGCCGCGACCATGATCATCGCGGTGCCGACGGGCGTGAAGATCTTCAGCTGGATCGCCACCATGTGGGGCGGGTCCATCAGCTTCAAGACGCCCATGCTGTGGGCCATCGGCTTCATCTTCCTGTTCACTGTGGGCGGGGTGACCGGCGTGGTCCTGTCCAACGCCGGCATCGATTACAGCCTGCACGACACCTATTACGTCGTGGCCCACTTCCACTATGTGCTGTCGCTGGGCGCGGTCTTCGCCATCTTCGCGGGCTTCTACTACTGGTTCGAGAAGATGTTCGGGGTGAAGTACAACGAGTTCCTGGGCGCCACGCACTTCTGGATCATGTTCGTTGGGGTGAACCTGGTGTTCTTCCCGCAGCACTTCCTGGGTCTGCAGGGGATGCCGCGTCGCTACATCGACTATCCCGACGCCTTCACCCTGTGGAACCACGTCTCGTCCATCGGCTATGCCATCACGGCGGTCGGCGTGCTGGTCTTCCTGATCATGCTGCTGGAAGCCGCGATCCGTCGCCGTCCCGGCGTGGCCAATCCGTGGGGCGAGGGCGCGACCACCCTGGAATGGACCCTGTCCTCGCCGCCCCCGGCGCACCAGTTCAACGAACTGCCGGTGGTCAAGGGCGACGAACACTGATCGCCGTAACGCCGATCTGAAACAGCGGGCCGCGCTTTCCACCGGAAAGGGCGGCCTTCTGGTTTTGGACGTGCTATGGCCCCCGCACAGATGACCCAAGCCCCCACCCGTCCTGTCCTGTCGACCGCCCAGCCGGAGGATTTCTTCCAGCTGCTGAAGCCGCGCGTCATGTCGGTGGTGGTCTTCACCGCCGCGACGGGGCTGGTGATGGCGCCGGGGTCGGTCAATCCGCTGGTGGCGGCCATCGCCATCCTGTGCATCGCCGTGGGGGCGGGGGCCGCCGGATCGCTGAACATGGCGCTGGAGGGCGAAACCGACGCCCTGATGCGCCGCACGCGCGGCCGGCCGGTGGCGGCGGGGCGGGTTCGCAAGAACGACGCGATGGCGTTCGGCGTGATCCTGAGCCTGTTCTCGGTCATGCTGCTGGGCATGAACACCAACTGGCTGGCGGCGGGGCTGCTGGCCCTGACCATCGTCTATTACGCCGGCTTCTATACCTTACTGTTGAAGCGGCGGACGCCTCAGAACATCGTCATCGGCGGGGCGGCGGGCGCCTTTCCGCCGGTGATCGGCTGGGCCGCCGCCACCGGCCAGGCGCCGTGGCAGGCGTGGCTGCTGTTTCTGATCATCTTCCTGTGGACCCCGCCGCACAGCTGGGCCCTGGCCCTCTATTCGGCCGGCGACTACGCCAAGGCCGGCATTCCGATGATGCCGGTGGCGCGTGGGGCGAAGTCGACGCGGCTGCAGATCCTGATCTATTCGCTGGTCTTCGTGGCGGCCGCGATCGCCCCGGCCCTGGTCGGCATGGGCGGGCTGATCTATGCCGTCGTCTCGGTCGCGGGTGGTCTGGCCTTCTTGGGGCTGGCGTGGCGGCTGTACCGCTCGCGCGCGGGCGACGAGCCGGACAAGGCCGACACCGTGGGACGCGAGGCCGCATTGTACGAGGTCAAGGTCCAGGCGAAACCGGCGCGCGACCTGTTCGCCTTTTCCATCCTTTATCTTGTCGCCCTGTTCTCGGCCTTGCTGGTCGAGGCCGTGTCCGGTCTGGGAGCCTGAAGCCCATGCGTCTGAGCCCTGAGGAACTGCGCGCGCGCAAGCGGCGCAACGTCTGGATCGCCGCCGCCCTGGTGGCCTTCATCGTGCTGGTCTTCGCCACCACCGTCCTGCGGCTGCAGCAGAACCAGGCGGCGGAACGGGCGCTGGAGCGCGCGGTCGCGACGTCCCAGCCATGAGGACCGACCGCAAGAACCTGATCGCCATCGTCTGCGTCCTGGGCGTGATGGGCATGACGGGGGCGGCTTTCGCGGCGGTGCCGCTCTATCGGATGTTCTGCCAGGTGACCGGCTTCGACGGCACGGTGCGAAAGGCCGAAAAGGCGCCCGATCAGGTGCTGGATCAGACGGTGCTGGTGCGGTTCGACACCAATGTTCGCGGCCTGCCCATGACCTTCAAGGCCGAACAGGCGACCCAGCGGGTTCGCATTGGCGAGACGGGCCTGGCCTATTTCGACGTGACCAACACCTCGGACCGGCCGATCCAGGTGCGGGCAGGCTACAATGTCGTGCCGGAATACACCGGCCCGTATTTCCAGAAGCTGCAATGTTTCTGCTTCAGCGATCAGACGCTGAAGGCCGGCGAGACGCGCCAGTTTCCGGTCCAGTATTTCATCGCCCCCGAACTGGCCACCGACCGCGAGGCGCGGGGCGCGCGCGAGATCACCCTCAGCTACACCTTCTACCCGTCGGTCGATGCGCCGACGGGGCCGAACGCCTGACCGCCCTGATGCGGCCCGGTATCGATGCGCCCGGCGTGGGCTGCGGTCTGGTGATCCAGGGCGAGGATGGCCGGGTGCTGCTGTATCGTCGGGTCAGGCCGCCCGAGGCGGGCTTCTGGAACATCGTCGGCGGCAAGGTCGATCTGATGGAGCGGTCCAGCGACGCCGCCCGCCGCGAGGCCGAGGAGGAGACGGGGCTGACCATCGGCGGCGCCGACTTTCTGTGCCTGAGCGAGGAAATCCTGCCGGCGGACAGCCAGCACTGGATATCGCTGATCTATCTGGCCCGCGACGTGCGGGGCGAGCCGCGCCTGACCGAGCCGGACAAGCTGTCGGAAATGGGCTGGTTCGCGCTGAACGACCTGCCGAAGCCCCTGTCGGTCTTCGCATCGCGCGCCTTCGCCGCCCTGGCCGCCCGGGCTTAGATCGGCGCAAGGTCTGGCCTGTTGCGCTCGACGCCGTTATGTCGGAAGACAGGGCGACTTCATCGCAGGATCGCGGCCTGGCAAACGGCCCGACGTGGATGGATTTGAGGGGAAGAGACCGTATGGCCGACGCGCACGCCGCTCCGCAGCACGATTACCACCTGGTTCCGCCCAGCCCCTGGCCGCTGGTTTCGTCCATCGCCGCCACCATCATGTTCATCGGCGCGGTGATCTGGATGAAGGGCCTGGCCCCGGCCGACAGCGGTCCCATCGCCGCCAACTTCCTGGCCGAGGGCAAGCCCGGAGTCTTCTTCGCCGGTCTGGCCGGCGTGCTGATCTCGGCCTTCGGCTGGTGGTCGGACGTGATCAAGGAATCCAAGGCGGGCGACCATACCCCGGTCGTCTCGATCGGCCTGCGCTATGGCATGATCCTGTTCATCGCGTCGGAGGTGATGTTCTTCGTCGCCTTCTTCTGGATGTTCTTCGACATGGCCCTGTTCCATGAATCGCGCGCCCTGACGCCCGAGGTCGGAACCTGGGCCGACACCGCCAAGGCCTGGTCGACCTGGCCGCCCAAGGGGGTCGAGGTGCTGTCGCCGTGGCAACTGCCGCTGTTGAACACCGTGACCCTGCTGCTCTCGGGCTGCACCGTCACCTGGGCGCACCACGCCATTCAGGTCGGCGACCGCAAGGGCGCCAAGATCGCCCTGGCCATCACCGTGGCGCTGGGCGTGCTGTTCACCTGCGTCCAGGCCTATGAATATCACCACATCCTGCACGAGAAGCTGTTCTTCAACGAAGAGGCCGTGAACTCGGGCCTGTACGGCTCGATCTTCTTTATGGCCACGGGCTTCCACGGCTTCCACGTCCTGATCGGCACCATCTTCCTGGCGGTCTGCCTGATCCGTCTGCTGGCCGGCGACTTCACCCCGCAGAAGCATTTCGGCTTCGAGGCGGCGGCCTGGTACTGGCACTTCGTCGACGTGGTCTGGCTGTTCCTGTTCGCCTTCGTCTATGTCGTCTTCGGTTGATCTGTTCCTCCCTCGCGCAGCGGGGGAGGATCTATGAAACGCTTCCCCTGGATACTGACCGCCCTGACGGTCCCAGCCCTGATCCTGCTGATCGGCCTGGGCGTGTGGCAGGTCGAGCGGCTGAAGTGGAAGGAAGGCCTTATCGCGGCGGCCGACGCGGCGGCGGCCATGCCGCCCGCTCCGTTGGACCAGGTGCTGGCGGAAGGCGACCTGGAGTTCCGCAAGGCGTTGATCGTTTGCCCCGGCCTGGCCAGCGCGCCCTACGTCGAACTGCAATCCATCCATGAGGGCCAGGCGGGCGTGCGGCTGATCTCGGCCTGCCGCCCCGTGGGGCAGGATTTCACCCTGCTGATCGACCGGGGCTTCGTCGGCGACGAGGTATCGGTGCGTCCTCGCGTGATCGAGACGACATTGCCGCTGGTGATGGTCGGAGAGTTCCGAACCTTCGACAAGCCGGGCGCCATGAGCCCCGCACCTCGGGACGGCCGCTTCTATGCGCGCGACACCCAGGCGATGGCCAAGGCCTTGAATGTCACGGGGCCGGTGCGGCCCGAGGCCGTGTTCGCCATCACCGCCGTCAATCCAGAGTTCGCGGCGTTGCGGCCCTCCGCTCCCCCTGCGGCCTTCTCCAACAACCATTTCGGATACGCCCTGACGTGGTTCGGACTGGCGATCACGCTGGCGGGCTTCTATGTGGCCCTGCTCCGTCGCAGAAATAAGAAAGACCTTTCCTGACCGCTTCCCTGCACACCCTGTCCAACGGCGTTCGCGTCATCTGCGATCCCATGCCGGGGCTGAAGACCCTGGCCGTCGTCGTCACCGTCAAGGGCGGGGCGCGGTGGGAGCCGCTGGATCGCTCCGGCTGGTCGCACCTGCTGGAGCATCTGGTGTTCAAGGGCGCCGGCGATATGGCGGCGCGCGAGATCGTCGAACGGATCGAGGCCGAGGGCGGCACCATCAACGCCTCGACCGGATACGAGCGCACCAGTTTCGAGGTGCGCGGCCTGGACGGGTCCCTGCCCCTGGCGATGCAGGTTCTGTCGGACCTGGTGTTCCGCCCCACGCTGGACCCCGCCGAGATCGAGCGCGAGAAGGACGTCGTGGCCCAGGAGATTGCCGAGGCCTTTGACACGCCCGACGACCATGTGTTCGAGATGGTCCAGACCCGCGCCTTTTCCAAACAGCCGCTGGGCCGGCCGATCCTGGGGTCGGTCGCCAGTCTGAAGCCCGCCGACAAGACCAGCGTCGAGGCCTGGCGCGCGCGCCTCTATTCGCCCGACCGGATGGTGGTGTCGGTGTCGGGCGCGGTGGAGGAGGGCGAACTGCTGGCCCTGGCCGAGCGGTGGTTCGGCGACGCCGTCGCGACCCCCGTTGCGAGCCGGGTCGAGGCCCCGGCCCCGGCCGCCTTCGTCGGCGGCCATGCCAGGCTGACGCGCAAGATCGAACAGGCCAATCTGGTGTTCCAGCTGCCGGCCTTGGCCGCAACCGATCCGGCCCTGTCTGCCATGCGGCTGTTCGCCGAAATCCTGGGCGGGGGCATGGCCTCGCGCCTGTTCCAGAGCGCGCGCGAGGAGCGGGGCCTGGCCTACGCCATCGACGCCTATCAGGAGCCTTATGAGGATACGGGCGTGCTGGGCATCTACGCCGGGGCGGCGGCGGACCGCGCCAGGGAGTTGGCCCAGGTGTCGGCCGTCGAAGTGCGGGCCATGGCCGAGACCGGCCCGACGGCGGCGGAGCTGTCGCGGGCCAAGGCGGTGATGAAGGCCGGGCTGTGGATGTCGGACGAAAACCCGATGAGCCGCGCGGGGCGCAACGCCGCCCAGACCCTGATCTTCGGCGCGCCCCGCTCCAGCCTGTCCATGACCGAACAGCTCGAAGTCCAGGGCGTGGACGACGTGCGGAGCGTCGGCGAACGGCTGCTGACGCCGGGTCAGGCCGCCACGGCCGTCCTTGGACCAAAGACCGCGGCGCAGGCGGGCGAAGCCTTCGCCGAGGCTCTGTTCGCGACATAGTCAGGAACGTTCGGCCCCGGGATCGGTTATGCTGACGCTTAACCCCCGGAGATCGCCTCATGTCCGTCCGCGTCGCCCTGATCGTCGGCAGCCTGCGTGAAGGCTCCTATTCGCGCGCGGTCGCGCTGGAGCTGAAGGCCCTGGCCGCGCCCGACCTCGAACTGGATCTGGTCGAGATCGGCGATCTGCCGCTTTACAACCCCGATCTGGAAACAGACGCGCCGCCCCCCGCCTGGACCCGATTCCGCGAAGAGGTGGCGACCACCCAGGCCGTGCTATTCGTCACGCCGGAATACAATCGCTCCATCCCCGGCGCCCTGAAGAACGCCTTGGACGTAGGGTCGCGTCCCTATGGCCACAGCATCTGGTCAAAGAAACCGGCCGCCATCGTCAGCGTCTCGCCCGGCGCCCTGGCCGCCTTCGGCGCCAACCACCACCTGCGTCAGCCCCTGGTCTTCCTCGGAATGCCGACAATGCAGCAACCCGAAGCCTATATCGGCAACGTCGCCGACCTGCTGGACGACAACGGCAAGCTGAAGAAGGACGACACCCGCAAATTCCTCAAGGCCTTCACCGACGCCTTTGCGGACTGGATCGACAAGACGAAGGCCTAGTACGCGCTTGCCTGTGTAATCTCGTCGGGGCCCCGGTCGTCGCGCAACAAAAAACGGCGGCCCCGTCAGGAGCCGCCGTCTTCGTATCAGCTTTTAAGCTGAAATCAGCCTTGGGTCTGGAGCTGGCCAGCCGATTCCTTGCCCGAACGCTTGTCGCGTTCCAGCTCGTAGGAAACCTTCTGGTTTTCGTCCAGGCCGCGCAGGCCGGCGGCTTCGACGGCCGAGATGTGGACGAAGACGTCCTTGCCGCCGTCATCGGGTTGGATGAAGCCGTAGCCCTTGGTCGGGTTGAACCACTTAACAGTGCCGGTAGCCATGGTTAGACCTCCGTTAGAAGTTGACCGAGGGAACGCCCCTGCGGCCTGTCGGGTCTGAATGGGAGCGGCCTGGACTCGTGCGTTCGCAGAGAGAGTGGGCGTTACGCAGAGAGATCGACGAAGCCTATGTGCGCAGATATTTGTGACAGATGCAAGCGCGGCCGCCGGGGCGGGAAGTCCAGTCGCCGGAACGGTTTAGCTTGATGCGCGTTCATCATGGACACGAAAGGCTATCCACCATGAACCGCACTCACGTCGTGGAGCGCGCTTATCAGCTCGCCCGTTCGCCCGAATGTCTGAACACCGGCGACGTCGTCAAGGCCCTGTCCGGCGAGGGCTATTCCGGCGCCGAGATCTCGCACTTCCAGGGCAGTTCGATCCGGGCCGACCTGAACCGCATCTGCAAACAACCTAAGCCCGAGGCGACGGCCGACGCAGCCTAGGCCTCAGTGCGCGCCGGCATCGGCCGGCAGATGCATCTTCTCGAACCGCCCCACCCGCGCGACCAGGGTGCGGGCGGCGTCGTTCATGCCGACGACCTCGACCTGGGCGCCCTGACGCCGATAGCGAAACAACACCTTGTCCACCGCCGCGACGGCGGTCAGATCCCAGAGATGGGCCTGGCTCATGTCGATACGGACCTGGCGCGGCTGGCCGTGGTGTTCGAAACTGGCGGCGAACAGATCGGCTGAGCCGAAGAACAGCTGGCCCGTCACCCGATAGTGCAGCACGCCGGGTCCGGGCGTGGCGACCTCGATCACGCTCAGGGTCTTGCCCAGTTTCCGCATGAAGAAGACCGCCGACAGCACCACGCCCAGCATTACCCCCTTTGACAGGTCGTGGGTGGCGACGACGGTGACGGTGGTGGCGATCATGACGATGGAGGACTGAAGCGGCGTCGAACGCAGTTTCAGCAACGAACCCCAGTCGAACGTGCCGACCGACACCATGATCATGACCGCCACCAGGGCGGCCATCGGGATGCGCGCCACCCAGTCTTGAAGCCCCAACATCAGCACCAGCAGGAAGAGCCCGGCCCACAGGGTCGACAGCCGCCCGCGCGCACCGGAGCCGACATTGATCATCGACTGGCCGATCATGGCGCAACCCGCCATGCCGCCGAACAGCGGCGACAGGATGTTGGCGATCCCCTGGCCGCGCGTCTCGCGATCCTTGTCGGAGGCGGTGTCGGTGATGTCGTCGATCAGATTGGCGGTCAGCAGGCTTTCCAGCAGGCCGACGAAGGCCAGGGTCGCCGAAATGGGGACGATGATCGCCAACGTCTCCCACGTCAGGGGTACGGCGGGCAGGTGGAACATCGGCAGGGTCGTGGGCATCTGGCCCATGTCGCCCACGGTGCGGACGTCCAGCTTCATGACGATCACCACGGCGCTGATGGCCACGATGGCGATCAGGGGCGAGGGGACGGCCTTCGTCAGGCGCGGCACGCCGTAGATGATGGCCAGGGCCGCCGCGACCAGGACGTAGGTGGTCGGGCCTGCCCCGATCAGCTCGGGCATCTGGGCCAAAAAGATCAGGATGGCCAGGGAGTTGACGAAGCCGGTCATCACGCTGCGGCTGACGAACTTGATGTAGCGACCCAGCTTCAACAGGCCGATGACGATCTGGAACGCGCCGCACAGGATGGAGGCGGCGAACAGATATTCCAGCCCATGATCCCGCACCAGGCCGACCATCAGCAAGGCCATGGCCCCAGTGGCGGCCGAGATCATGGCCGGACGTCCGCCGACGAAGGCGATGGTGATGGCGATGACGACGCTGGCGTACAGGCCGACGGCCGGATCGACGCCGGCGATGATGGAAAAGGCGATGGCCTCGGGGATCAGGGCCAGGGCGACGACGGTTCCGGCCAGCAGGTCGCGGCGCGGATTGGCGAGCCATTGCTGGCGCGCGGAGGCGATGATGGACATTTCAGGATTTCATCTGGATGAGCCGTAACCCGATGCTTCGGTTTCGGGGGCTCGGTTTCCCAGCGGATCGGCGGCGGGGATAGCCACCCGTCGCCTGCGAACAGGGCCGGGTCCAAGGTGATGGCGTCCTGATGCGGCACGGCGACGCGGAAATCAAGCGCCGCCGCAGCGGGTCGAAATCTAGACCAGGCCGTTCATCACCGGCGCCTCGGCCGCGCTGCCGGGGAAGACGCGCGTATCCAAGGCCGCGCGATCCAGGCCCATATGGTCGCGCAGCACGCCCTTGAACACCGAACGGATGTCCAGGGTCGGGGCCAGGTCGCGGTTTTCGAACAGGCGATTGTCGGCCAGGGTAGGCCAGTCGCCGATCGGGCCGCCGCGCCTGACCGCGCCGCCGGCCAGCAACAGGGACGAGCCTGTGCCGTGATCCGTCCCCTGGGTGCCGTTGGCGCGGGCCGTGCGGCCGAACTCGGTGGCGACGATCAGGGCGGTGCGCGGCCAGTTTTCGCCCAGGCCGTCCTTCAGGCCCATGACCAGTTGATCCAGACCGGTCAGCCGGGTCTGAAGCTGGGCGCGCTGACCCGCATGGGTGTCCCAGCCGTCCAGGGAGACGGCGACCACGTCGGCGCCTTCCGGCCCCGTCATCAGCCGGGCGACGGCCTGGCCCAGGCCCTGGACGTCGTTGCGGCGCACCGGCTGTTCGCCGCCCTCCATCCCGACCAGCGCCTCGGTCGCCAGTCCGCGCGCCAGGTTCTGGCCCAGCATCGGATCCTCGACATAGAGATCCTGCAACAGGGAGGCGATGCGGTCGCCGCCGCGCACTTGGCCGCCCGGCGCCCAGCTGGACACCGGGGCCGCGCCGCGCAGGATCAGCGGCGTCTGGGCGCCGATCGACAGTCCCTTCACCGCCGTTCCGCCCGCCGCGACGATGGCGCGGTTCAGCCAGCCGTCCGTCTGCTGGCGCAGGCCCTCGCCGCCGTTCTCCAGCACGTCCTGGGCGTCGAAATGCGAGCGGATGCGGACCGGCAGGGCGACGGCGGGCGCGAACCGCATCTGTCCCTGACCATACAGGCCGTGCAGGCCGGACAGGGCCGGGTGCAGGCCGAAACCCTCGCTCAGCGCCAGGGCGCCGTTCGCTTCGCCCGGCGCGCCGATGGCCAGGCCGGCGCGCAAGGGGACATAGTTCGCATCGCCATAGGGGACGGTGACGGACAGGCCGTCCATCGCGCCGCGCGCGATGACGACGACCAGTTTGTTGGCCGGGCCGCGCGTCTGTGCGGCGACCTTGCCGGCGAAGGCCAGGCCCACGCCCGCAGAGGCGGCGGCCAATAGATGGCGGCGGTTCAGGATGGGGGCGGTCATCGGCGTTGGAACTCCGGCGACATGAACAGAAGGGTCAGGGCTTCGGGTCGGCTTTCGGCGCGGGCCACGGCCAGGCGGGTGCGGTCGCTGAGGCGCGCCCCCAGGGCGGCGGCCGCTGTCGCATCGGTGTCGGGGGCCTGTGCGGCGGCGGCCGTCGTCGTGGCCCAGTTCAGCCGTTTGACCAGGGCGTCGGGTCCGGCCCAGTCGGCGGCGGTGTCGGGCCACCCCTCTGGCGAGGGCGGGGCGAACATCGGCTGACCCATGTCGGCCAGGGCCTGGCGCAACGGCGGAATGCGCTGCGGTCGGCTTCCCAGGGCCCGATGGGTCGAGACGATGAAGTCGTAGGGGGTCTTGATCTTGCCTGGCTGGGGCGTCCAGGTCTCGGGCGCGGCGATCAGGGCGCGGGCCACCTGGGAAAGGTCGCCGCCGCTGTCGGTCCACACCGTCTCCAGCCGCGCGGCCAGGGCGTCGGGCGGACTGTCGGCGACGAAATGGGCGGCCAGACGCCGCGACAGGCGTTTGGCGGTCGCCGGGTGGCGGGCCAGGTCGCGCAGCGCCGCCTGCCCCTGGGCCAGACCGCCGGGGGGATAGGTCTTGCCCATCACCGTGCGGGCGCCCGGCTCGTGCACATTGGCGCGGAAGACGAAGCCGTTCGGTCCCGGCTGAACCTGCGCGGCCATGCGGGCGCGACGCGGGCGGGCGGGGGCGTCGGCCTCTCGCGCCGTGGGGATGGACCAGCCGGTCAGGGCGCGGGCCAGTTCGGTCACGTCCGCCTGGCTGTAGCCCGCGTCGGCGCCGACGGTGTGCAACTCCATCATCTCGCGGGCCAGGTTTTCGTTCAGCCCGGCCTTGCGTCGCGCGCCCGCCGCGCTGTCCGGGCCGGCGGAACGGGCCTGGTCCAGATAAAGCAGCATGGCGGGGTGCTGTTCGGCGGCCAGGACCAAATCCTCGAACTTGCCGAAGACATGGGGGCGGATGGCCTCGCGCTCGTACTGGCCGATGAAGGCGGCGCTGGCGAACTTGGCCGCCGAGACGGTGATGGCGTTCGACCAGAACAGGGCCCAGCGTTCGGCGAACCCGTCGTCGGTCGTGGCGGCCAACTGCGCGCGGGCCAGAAACTCCTGGGCCGTGTCCTGTGCGATGTCGCGGCGCGCGGCCTGACGCGCCTGACGCTGAGCCTCGGCGGCGGGATCGACTGGCGCGACGGCGTCGGCGGCGGGCATGGCTGCGGGCGTTTCGACCTGTGGGGTTTGACGGCGTGCGCGGCGCGCCAGGGCGCGACCGGACTGATAGTCGAAATATTCGTCAAGCCGCCGGGGCGTATCGACGAAGTCGCCGGCCGGCTGCGGCGCGCCCTGGGGTCGGATCTGGGCCAGCGCCCAGCCGCGCGGATCGGCGGCGACGCGCGCCATCTCGCCGGGACGGGCGCCCAGGCCCAGCCGGGTCAGGGCGACGGCGGCGTCGGTCGGTGATGAAGCCATGGCCTTCTCCTCGTCCGTCCCCCGAAACGTCTAACGCGGGGACGCGAGGCTTTCCGTCGCGGGCGAACGGCGAGAAGACGACCGTGCGATCAGGCGGGCTGGGCCAAGCCCGCCGCGGCCTCGGCGATCAGATCGCGGTCGTCGACCTGCCACGGGTGGAAGTCGGGAAGGTAGAAGGCGAAATAGTCGCCGATCATGCGGCGATAAAGACCCGGCTTCAGCCACAGCCAGCGCATCAGCCCCAGCTTCGCCCGCCAGCCGACGATCCCGTCCTGTTTCAGCAGCATCAGACTGGTCTCGCGCACCGTTTTGGTGAACAGAAGCGTGGTCAGCAGCATGGCCCAGCGCCGCAGTCGCCAGCGTTTCAGCGGGGACATCTGGCGCGTGGCGTGCAGGAAGACGTCATAAGCCACGCCCTTGTGCTCGATCTCCTCGATGGAGTGCCAGCGCCACAGCCGGGCCAGATCGGGCGGCGATCCCTTCAGCAGGTCGGGATCGGCCAGCAGCCGATGGGCGAAGGCGGCGGTGAAATGCTCCAGCGCCATCGTCGCGGCCAGTTGGGCGATGGCCGGTTTTGAGCGAGCGATGGCCAGCCGATCGGTGACATAGGCCTCGATCTCGGCGGTCTGATAGCCGGTGCGTTCGGTGATGGCGTTGAAGGCCATATGCTCGCGCGTATGGGCGCCCTCCTGCACCGTGAAGGCGCGGATGTCAGCGGCCAGGTGGGGCGGCGCGTCCTTGGCGAACCGTTTGACCGACTGGATGAAGAACCGCTCGCCGTCGGGGAAGGTCAGGCTGAGCGCGTTCATGACCGCCGTGCCGAAGGGGTCGTTGTTCAACCACCAGCGTGGCGTGGCGGCCTCGCGGTCGATATGCAGGTCGCGCGGCTTGATCTGGAGGTCGGCGGGGGTGGCGGATTTCGCCATGAGTCTGCTCCTCGATTTCGAAGACAGAATGGGATTAACTGACACCTATGTCAACTAATGCGCCAAACAAGAGACGACGCGGGGCGGTGGCGCGCGAGGAGGCGCTGGAGGCGGCGCGCGATCTGTTGCTGTCCGGCGGCCCGTCGGCGGTGACGCTGAAGGCGGTGGGCGAGCGGATGGGGGTGGGGCACGCCAATCTGATCCACCATTTCGGCTCGGCCGCCGGGCTTCAGGGCGCGCTGATGGACCGGATGGTGCGCGACTTGGCCGAACGGATCGAGGCGGGACTGAAGGATGGCGCCGACGCCCTGGATCCCGGCCGTCTGATGACGGCGGTGTTCGACGCCTTCGGGCGCGGCGGCGCCTCGCAGATGGCGGCCTGGCTGATCCTGGCGCGCGAGCAGGGGCGGGCCGAAAGCTTCGCCGAGGTGGTGCGCGACCTGGCCGACCGGCTGGCGGCCCTGGCCCCCAATGACGCACGGGCGACCGAACGCGCGCGAGCCCTGGTGGTCACGGCCGCCTACATGGCCTTCGCCGACGGTCTGGCCGGGCCGGTGCTGCGGCCCATGCTGGATGCGCCGGACGACCTGGGCCGCGATCTGGCCCTGAAGCTGACGGCGGTGCTTCTTGCGGAACCGTAAGGTTCAGGCCGCGATCATGATGCTATAGAGTGGATCGCAATGGCCCTTCTGGACTGGATGAGCGATGTGGGCGGCCCCGTGGTGCGCGGGCAGGGCGTCGTGCTGCGCCCGCCGCGCGCCGCCGACTATCCGGCCTGGTCGGCCCTGCGCGACGGCTCGCGCGACTATCTTCAGCCGTGGGAGCCGGCCTGGCCCGAGGACGACCTGACCAAGGCGGCGTTCCGGCGCAGACTGTCCATCTATGCGCGCGAGATGGAGCTGGGCCACGCCTGGCCCTTTTTCGTGATGATCGACGGGGGCAAGACCCTGGCCGGCGCGGTGACCCTCTCCAACGTGCGGCGCGGCGTCGCCGAGACGGGCACGCTGGGCTACTGGATCGGCCAGCCCTATTCGGGTCGCGGCGTGGCGACGGCGGGGGTGCAGGCGGTGGTCCGCTACGCCTTCGACACGCTGAAGCTGCACCGGCTGGAAGCGGCCTGCCTGCCGACCAACCACGGATCGCGCCGGGTGCTGGAGAAATCGGGCTTTCGACACGAGGGCCGGGCGCGGGCTTATTTGAAAATTAACGGCGAGTGGGCAGATCATCTGCTGTTCGGCCTGGTCGAGGACGAGCGTTGACGGTCGCGGACCGTCTGGAAGGGCGAGACGCGTGACGACACGATCCCGATCGCTGGCCTGGGACGCCACGACCGCCATCGAGGCCCTGGCCGCCGCCGACACGGCCCTTTGGATGTGGACCCCGGCCGAGAACGAGCTGCGCTTCACCGGGGCGACGCGGGCGCTGGGTCTTGGACCTCTGGCGCCGGAATGCACCGCTGCGGGCTTTGTCGCCCTGGCCATGCCCCAGGACCGCAGCCTGGCCGAACGGATGCTGAAACCTCAGGACGAGGGGGTCGAGGTCGCGGTGCGCCTGCGGATGCGGAACTCCGAAACCTGTCTGTGGCGCGGCGTCTGGCTGGAGGACGGACTGCGCGCCGCCGGCGTCGTGGCGCTGGAAACCAAGTTCGCCGGTTCGGACCGCGACGTGTTGACCGGGCTGCTGGATCGCCGCGCGTTCCTGTCGCGGGTCAGCGAAGTTCTGACCCAGGCCGGGGAGTACGAGATCGTGGTCGGGGACGTGGACCGTCTGCGCCGTCTGAACGAGGCCTTGGGCCACGAACGGACCGACCTGGTCCTGTCGGCCCTGGGGTCGCGCCTGGCCGCCGCCTTCCCCAAGGACGCCTCGCCCGCCCGGATCGGCGAGGACGAGTTCGCCATCATCGTGCCGCGCAGCGCCTCTCACACCAGCTACCGCGTGCGCGACGCGCTGGAACAGCCGTTGCGCGTCGCCGGCTTCGACATCTATCCGACCGTCTCCATCGGGGCGGTGATGGTGGAGGGCGGGCCGGATGCGCCCGACGCCGCCGAACTGCTGCGCCGCGTCGAACTGGCGGTGGAATCGGCCAAGGGCGCCGGGCGCGGCGGATCGGCCGCCTATGGCCGGGCGCTGGAAAGCGACAGCCTCAGCCGGCTGGCGCTGGAGGCGGATCTGCGCAACGCCTTCGTGCGCGGCGAGATCGTGCCCTTCTTCCAGCCGATCGTGAACCTGAACACCGGGGCCGTCGCCGGCTTCGAGGCCCTGGCGCGCTGGCGTCACCCGCGCCGCGGCCTGGTGCCGCCGGACGAGTTCCTGGGCCTGACGGCCGATCTGGGCATGATGAACGAACTGGGTCTGCTGATGATGACCCAGTCGGCGCGGCAACTGGCCGAATGGATCGAACGTCATCCGCTGGCCGGCAGGCTGTTCTGCAGCGTCAACCTGTCGGTGGGCGAGATCGAACGTCCGCACCTGTGCGAGGACGTGGCGCGCATCATCAAGGAAAGCGGCCTGCCCAAGGGCGCGCTGAAGCTCGAAGTCACCGAAGGCGACATCATGCGCGACACCGCGCACGCCGCCGAGGTGCTGCAATCGCTGAAGGATGTGGGGGCGTCGCTGGCGCTGGACGACTTCGGCACCGGCTTCTCGTCGCTGTCCTATCTGGCGCGCCTGCCGTTCGACACGCTGAAGATCGACCGCTATTTCGTGTTGACGATGAACAAGGACGAAGGCTCTGCCAAGATCGTCAAGTCAGTGGTCAACCTGGGCCGCGACCTGTCGCTGGAAGTCGTCGCCGAAGGGGTCGAGAACGCCGAACTGGCGGGCCTGCTGCTGGACGCCCAATGCCATTACGGCCAGGGGTTCGGCTATGCGCCGGCCCTGCCGGCCCAGGAAGCCGAGGTCTATCTGGCCGAAAGCCTGGCGGATGGCGCGGCCCCGCTGAAACAGCGTTCGGCCTAATCGTTCACACGACCGATGCGTACAAGCGCGCCGTTGGGATCGCTGACGGCGAACTCGTAGACGCCCCAGGGCTTTTGCTCCGGGCCTGCGCCGATGATCAGGTCACGCATACGCTCAGCGACCGCGTCCACGTCGTCGACATAGAAATAGAGCCCCAGAGCATTGTCCTCGATCCGAGCCGGCCAGCCCGGCATAGCGTTGAGATGGATATGGCCGCCGCGCCCGTCTTCCAGAATGCGATAGTCGCCATAGTCGCTGGCCGCCACGAAACCCAGGCGGCGATAGAAGGCTTCGCTGAGGTCCATGTCGCGCGCGGGCACGATGGCGACGACGTGATGTCGTGTGGTCATTGCAGCCTCCCTGAATGGAGAACGAGGATGCCTTGCGGCCGGCCATCATGAAAGCGGTGCGGGCCGGCTTTCCGACGTTTGCGGACAGTCTGGCCACATTGTCCGCACGCAGGGCGAACGTCTGCCGGGCACGCCCTTGATCGGCTAGGTTGGAGCCCATGACCCAAGACGAGGCGCATCACGGCGATGGCCGTCGCAGACGGACGCGGCAGGCGATCACAGAAGCCTTGATCCGGTTGATGTCCGACCGGCGCTACTCTGCCATCCGCACAGCGGATCTGGTCCAGGCCGCCGGGGTCGGGCGTTCGACCCTCTACGAGCACTTTCAGAGCAAGGAGGCCGTGCTGGACGCCGTCGTCGAACCGATCCTCATGCCCCTGGCGCTAGCGGGGGCCGGGCTGGGCAATACCGCACGTCTCAAGGTCATGCTGGACCATCTTTGGGAGCGTCGCGCCCTGACGCGTCATCTGTTCGAGGCGCCGTTGCAAACCAGGTTGCAACGCAGATTAGCCGGGATGATCGAAGCGAAGCTGGCGATCCGGTCGGACGATATCGGCCCGGTTTCTCTCGTGGCGAGAGGGGCTGCGGCCCGTCAGCTTGCGATGCTGCAGATGTGGCTATCGGGCGAGACCGCGTGCCACCCAAACGATTTGGCGAACACGCTGGTGGGGGTTCGACGGCGCTCTCATCCGTGACGATATTCGCTTGGATCGGTTGTTGCGGCGACGCCGCGCCTGAACGCGCCAAGGTCCGCGACAGGTGCGTCCATCATCGCATTGATGGCCAAGCACGCCAGCGTCGTGAGCCATCCACGGCCGATCCGTGGTCGGCTCACGACGTCGCTGGTCGCTATTGCTGGACGGCGGACCTGGGAACCGAGACCAGAACCACGCCTTCGTAACGGCCCACGATGCGGCCCACCGAAGCGACGCCCGGGTCGTCCATCGCGTCCGCCGGGCAGCCCAGCAGGTCGGCGCTGTCGTCCAGCAGTTCGGAAGTGGCGAAGGTTTCGCCCAGCAGGCGGCACGGCCCGCCGGGGTAGGGATAGCCCTCGCCCATGATCTTCAGGCCTTCGGGAAAGACGAACGGCACCTCGCGCGCGGGGTCGGTGGCGCAGGCCGTCATCATGCCCATGCCGAATAGCGCCAGAACTCGCCGCATCGAAAATCACCCTGTCGTTGAACCGCCGCCACCTTGACCGACCCGGCCGCGCGCGTCGAGCGAAATGGGCGCATCCGTCAACTTCGGCCGGGACCGCTGGTCATAAGGCTCCGTTTGTCTGACAGTGGGCGCCATGACCGACGCCAGACTGGAGATCGCCGCCGGCTTCGCGACCGCGCAGGGGCCCAAGGCGGACAATCAGGATTTCGGCGGCGTCCATATCGGCACGGCGGCGGAACAGCGCGAGCATGGCGTCGTGGCGGTGATCGCCGACGGCGTATCGGGGTCCAAGGCGGGGCGGATGGCGGCCGAGCTGACGACCCGCAGCTTCATCGACGGCTATCTGGACCAGAACCCGCTGAACGGCATCGCCGCCAATGGGATCAAGGCCCTGCGCGGCTTCAACCGCTGGCTCCATGCGCGGGGTAGGATCGACCCGGCGATGGAGGCGGCGGCGACCACCTTCACCGCCCTGATCCTGAGGGGGCGCGAGGCGATGGCGCTTCATGTGGGCGACAGCCGCGCCTGGCATTTCCGCGACGGGGTCCTGACGCGGCTGACCGAGGATCATACGCGGGCGCAGCAGGGGCTGAGCCATGTCCTGTATCGCGCCGTGGGGATCGAGGCGGACGTCAAGCTGGACGTGCGCCAGATCCGGCTGGAGCCGCACGACCGGCTGCTCCTGACCACCGACGGGGTGCATGGGGTGCTGGGCGACGCCGCCATCGCCGCCCTGCTGGCGCGGCGCGGATCGCCCGACGCCGACGCGCACGCGATCCTGACCGAGGTCGAGGCGGCGGGGGCGCGCGACAACGCGACGGCCATCGTCATCGACGTGGTCCGCACCGGCCCGCCCGACTGGGAGGCGATCACGGCCGAGGCGGAAGGTCTGGCCATCCTGCCGCCCCCGGCCGTGGGCGAGACGGTGGACGGTTTTGCCCTGCAGCGTCTGGTGGCGGACGGCCGCTACACCCGCCTGTTTCTGGCCAGGGACGGGTCGGGCGACGCCGCCCCAGTGGTGCTGAAGTTCCCCAAGCCGGCCGTGGTGTCCGAACGCGGCGCGCGCACTGCCTTCCTGCGCGAGGCCTTCATCGGGCGGCGGATCGACAGCCCCTATGTCGGCAAGGTGCTGAGCCTGGACGCCGGGCGCCAAAGCCGCCTCTACATCGCCCAGCCCTATTACGCCGGCCAGACCCTGCACGCGCGTCTGGCCGAGGAGGGGCCCTTTGCGATCGCCGAGGGGATCGCCGTCGCCCTGCCGCTGGCTCGCGCGGTTTCGGCCCTGCACCGGGCGGGGGTGACGCACCGCGACATAAAGCCGGACAATGTGATCCTGGAAACCGGCGGCGGGCTGAAACTGGTGGATCTGGGCGTGGCGCGTCTGCGGCAGGCCGAAGAGTTCGCCGAGGCCGAGGCGCCCGGCACGGCGGGCTACAAGGCGCCTGAGATGTATGCGGGCGAGGCCGGGAACGCCGCCACCGACCAGTTCGCCCTGGGCGTGACCCTGTATCGGATGTTCACCCGCACCTATCCGTGGGGCGAGGTCGATCCCGCCGACGCGCCGCGTTTCGACCGCGCGCCCGCCCCGCCGACGCGCCATCGCCCCGATATGCCGGCCTGGCTGGAGGCCGCCATCCTGCGGGCCGCTGCGGTCGATCCCGACGACCGGTTCGAGGACGTCGAAGAACTGATCCATGTGCTGGAAACCGGCAGCGCCGTCGCCGCGCCGCCGCCGCGTCAGTTGTCGTTGATCGAACGCGACCCCGTGCGCTTCTGGCAAGGGGTCAGCCTGCTTCTGCTGCTGGCCTTCCTGATCTCGATGGCCACGCGATAGGGCCATACGTTCGCCGTCTGCAACTGGATGTGCGACATTTAGCGGCACACGTTTTTCGGGAACGGGTCGTGGGTTTTCGCTTTCTGACCGGCGAGCGGGGACATCGCGCCCGCAATTCTCGGCACGAAAGCCTCCCCATGATGAAATCCTTCGCCACCGGCATTCTGGCGACCAGCGCAGCGGCGCTGGCCCTGGCCGCCACCCCCGCCTTGGCCCAGACCACCGTTCAGAACTGGTCCGGCCCCTACGTCGGCATCTTCGGCGGCTATAACCAGACCAACGACGACGGCGACGAAATCCTGCGCTTCGATCGCAATCTGGACGGCAACTACGGCGATCAGGTTTCGACCGGAACCGGCGCCAACGCCTTCAGCCCCGGCTTCTGCGGCGGCATGGCCACCAGCACCGGCCCGGCGACCGGCTGTAAAGGCGACAACGACGGCGTCGAAGCCGGCGTGCGCGCCGGTTACGACTGGCAGTTCGGCAATATCGTCGTCGGCGCCTTGGCCGAATACAGCGTCAACAACGCCCAGGATTCGGTGACCGGCTTCTCGACCACCCCGGCCTACTACACCTTCACGCGCGAGCTGGAGAGCACGGCGGCTGCCCGTCTGCGTCTGGGCTATGCGGCCGGCAACGCCCTGATCTACGGCACCGGCGGTTATGCCTATGGCAAGTTCGACAACCGCTTCCGCACGTCCAACCTGGCCAACAGCTTCACCGAAACCTCGGATTCGGAAGACGGCGACGGCTGGCAGGCCGGCGGCGGCGTGGAATACGCCCTGGGTCGTGGCCTGACGGTGTCGGGCGAATACCTCTACACCTCGCTGGACGTCGACAGCCCGGTGATCCGCGTGGGTCAGGGCACGGCCCCGGCGACCAATCCCTTCATCCTGCCGCCCAACACCACCGGCACGGACATGACGCGCGGCAACGGCAAGTTCGGAACCCATATGTTCCGCGTCGGTATGAACTACCGCTTCTAAGTCCCCAACGGGGCGGTCGGGCTCAGGCCCGGCCGCCCTGGCTGGACAGCATGGCCGCGTCCACGCCCATCTGGGCCAGGGCGCGCGTCCATTTCGACGTGTGTTCGCCGTCGAAGATCAAATCCAGATCCGCCTCGGCAGTCAGCCAGACATTGTCGGCCAGCTCTTCCTCCAACTGACCCTCGCCCCACCCGGCATAGCCCAACAGCAGGGCCGAGCGCCGGGGACCGGCGACCGCGTCGGTCATCGCCGTCAGCGCCTCGCGCGTGCCCGTCATCGCCAGGCCATCGCCGAACGGAAGGCTGTCGTCGCCGATCATCCAATCGTCGGTATGCAGCACGAAGCCGCGCTCGCGCTCCACCGGGCCGCCCATCAGGACCACGCGACCGATCGATTGATCCGGCGCCGGGGCGTCCAGCTTGTCGAGAACCGTCTTCAGATCCACGCCCGGCGCGGGCCGGTCCAGCCGCAGCCCCATCGCGTGATCCGGTCCGTGGGCGCAGATCAGGATGACGGCGTGTTCGAAGCGGGGATCGCCGATGCCGGGCATGGCCACCAGCAGGCGGCCGGTCAGGGGGGAGGCTTCGTTCATGATCCGTCCATCATCCGTCGCGAAAGCGGCGCGCGCAAGTCGGGCGGACGCTTGCGGTCCGGGCTGCGGCCTCTATTTGTCGCAGGCGGTGTTTCGAACCCGGACGCCGCCGCCACCCGATTCCAGCCCTCATCTCAGCGGAGACCTTCATGACCATTCAGATCGGCGATCGCATCCCCAATGCGACCCTCGCCCAGGCCACCGCCGAAGGGCCCAAGCCCGTCAGCACCGCCGACATCTTCGCCGGCAAGACCGTGGCCCTGTTCGCCGTGCCCGGCGCCTTCACCCCCACCTGCTCGGCGCGCCACCTGCCGGGCTTCAAGGATCATCTGACCGACATCCAGAGCAAGGGCGTCGATACGGTCGCCTGCATCTCGGTCAACGACGCCTTCGTCATGAAGGCCTGGGCCGAAAGCCAGGGCATCGACGACGACAGCATCGTCATGCTGGCCGACGGCAACGGCGAACTGACCAAGGCCCTGGGCCTGGTGCTGGACGGTTCGGGCTTCGGCCTGGGCGAGCGTTCGCAGCGCTATTCCATGCTGGTCAAGGACGGCGCGGTCACCCAGCTGAACATCGAACAGGGCGGCGAGTTCAAAGTGTCCTCGGCCGAGCATCTGCTCGCGCAGCTCTGATGCTGGTCGATCCAGGCCATCGCTTCGCTACTTGAGTCTGGATCGACGCTAAAGATGACTGATGTGTTCAGCCCCGAGAAGCGCAGCGCCGTGATGCGTCGCGTGAAGGGCAAGGACACGTCGCCGGAACTGGCCGTGCGCGGGATACTGCGTGCGGCCGGGATCGGTTATCGGCTGGGCGGCTGCGGCCTGGCCGGTCGGCCGGATGTGACGATGAAGGGCCGGCGCATCGCCCTGTTCGTCCACGGCTGCTTCTGGCACGGCCACGACTGCGCGCGCGGCGCCCGCCAGCCCAAGACGAACTCTGACTATTGGCTCGCCAAGATCGCGCGCAATCGCGCCCGCGACGCCCGGACGGTTCAGACCCTGGCAGCCGACGGCTGGCGCGTGATCGTGGTGTGGGAATGCGACCTGCGCCGCCCCGACTTCGCGGCGTCCTTGATCGCCGAGGTGACACAGCCGAGGTGAGGGTCAGGCCGCCTCGTTGCGGCTCTGCGCCGTTTCCTCCAGCACGTGCTGCAGGGCGCCGATCAGGGCGGTGGGCGTCAGGGGCTTGGAGACGAAATAGGCCATGCCGGCCGCCTGACAGGCCGCCACATCCTCGGGCGCGGTGTCGGCCGTGACCGCGACCACGGGCGTCCGGGCGTTGGGGCCGTCGCCGGCCCGCAGGCGACGCGTCGTCTCGCGCCCGTCCAGCTCCGGCATCCGCACATCCATGAAGATGACGTCGAACACCGTCTCCGCGCAACGCTCCAGAGCGATCAGCCCGTCGGCGGCGGTGGTGATCTCGCACCCCAGCGGCTGAAGGATCAGCTGAACGGCGCGGCGATTGATGTCGTGATCGTCCACGACCAGCAGGCGCAGCGGCTGCGCCTCGTTCTCGTCCTCGTCCACGTCGTCGATGACCGCCGCCTCGCCCGGCGCCGCCAGGGGCGCCGAAACGGCCGGCGCCGAAACGACGGGCGCCGGAACGACGGGCGTCGGGACCGGGGCGGGGGCGACCGGTGCGACCGGGCGGGCGGGCGGCGGGGATTTCAGCGCGCGCGCGATCTCCAGCCGGCTTTCGTCCACCACCTCGACAAGCGGCTCCACCGCTTCGCCGCGCGGCAGCATCAGCGACACGGTGAAGCGCGATCCCACGCCCGCCGTGCTGCGGACCGTCAGCCGTCCCCCCATCAGATCAACCAGATTGCGGCTGATCGCCAGGCCCAGGCCCGAACCGCCGTGACGTTCGGTCACGCCTTCCGCCGTCTGGTCGAACGGGGTGAACAGGCGGGTCAGTTGTTCGGGCGTCATGCCGGGGCCGGTGTCGGCGATCTCGAACAGCAGGGCGTATCCCGAGGGCTCTTCCGGCCAGGCCTGGACCTTCAGCGTGATCTCGCCCCGTTCGGTGAACTTCATGGCGTTCGACACCAGATTGTTCAGCACCTGGCGCAGACGCATGGCGTCGCCCTTGACGTGACGCGGTATGCTGGCCGCGCCCTCGATCCGCAGCCGCAGACCCTTGGCGTCGGCCTGGCCCCGCCACAGCAGCAGGGTCTGGGCCAGGACCTGACGCAGGTCCAGATCCTTGACCTCGATGGTCATCCGGCCCGCCTCGATGCGGGAATGGTCCAGCAGATCGTCCAGCAGCGACTTCATCATCAGGCCGGCGTCGGTGATCAGTTCGGCGTTCTGACGCAGGTTCGTGCGGTCGCCATGCAGGTCCGCCGCCCCGCTCAATATGGCGCCGATGGGGGTGCGCAGGTCATGACCGATGGCGGCCAGGAAGGCGCCCTGTTCGCTCAGGGCCTTGCGGGTGCGCGCGGCATAGGCTTCGGCCGCCAGCCGGTCTTCCTGTTCGCGGCGCAGGCGGTCGGCCAGGGTGCGCCACACGTTCATGCAGTAGATGATGAAGATGGTCACCGCCGCCGCCGCCGTGATCGCCGCCGCCTGGGACGCGCCCAGGGTGATCAGCAGGAAGGGGAAGGCGGCCATATAGATCACCTGTGGCGCCGTGGTGCAGGCCAGCACGGTCAGGGATCGGGGCGCATTGACCATCGAATAGACCATGGCCGCCGGCAGCATGATGGCCGCCGACACGCCGCCCGCCGCCCCGCCATACATCCATAGCAGCACCGACAGGGCGCCATACAGGCTGGTGTTGGCGAACATGGTCGCCCCGCCCAGGATGTTGCGCGCCGTGGACATGGGGCGTGGCTTGGGCGCGTTCAGCGGGGCGAAGACAAAGGCTTCCCACGCCTGAATCAGCATATAGGCGACGACCCAGGCCAGGGTGATCCGCCAGCCCAGCAGGGGGGTGGCGGCCAAACTGCTGGCCAGACCCACGGCGACGCGCTGCATCATCGCGCCACGGCGTTGCCGGACCGCAAAGCTCCAGCCGCTGACCGTATCGGCGCCCGTGGTGTGCGGCATTCGTTTCCCCGTTGGCGCGATGAGGCGCGCTTTGAGGCGACTATGGTCCGGCTTGGCCTAACGCTCCGTCAACGGCCGGCGCCGACAGCCTGGGCCACGGTGGAAAAACCGTCGGCGCGCAGGTGCGCGGCCAGATCGCGCTTGATCCGGGCGATCAGACCCGGCCCCTCATAGATCAGGGCCGAATACACCTGGACCGCCGCGGCGCCCAGGCGGATGCGGGCATAGGCCTCGGCGCCGCTGTCGATGCCGCCGACCGCGATCAGGGGCAGACGACCGTTCGCCGCCTCGGCCGCCGCCCGCAGGGCCTGTTCCGCGAAAGGCCGGATCGGCGCGCCCGACAGGCCGCCCGCCTCGTGCGCGTGGGCCGACCTCAGGCTGGCCGGCCGTTCCAGGGTCGTGTTGGACACGATCAACCCGTCGATCCTGTGCGCCAGGGACGCCTCCACGATCATGCCGATCTCGTCGGCGATCAGGTCGGGCGCGATCTTCAGGAAGACCGGCACGCGCGCGTCGCCTGCGGCCGGGCGAGCGGCGTCGATGCGGCCCAGCAGATCGTCCAATTGCGCGCGACCCTGCAGGGCGCGCAGGCCGGGCGTGTTGGGCGAGGAGATGTTGACGGTGAAATAGGAGGCCCGCCCGGCCAGCCGCTGCAGACCTGCGACATAGTCCGCCGCCTTGTCCTCCGTATCCTTGTTGGCCCCTAGATTGGCGCCGACGACGCCGCCGCGCGGCCGGCGGTCCAGACGGGCGGCGAACGCCTCAAGCCCTGCATTGTTGAACCCCATCCGGTTGATGACGGCCCGATCTTCGCTGAGGCGGAACAGGCGAGGCTGAGGGTTGCCGGGCTGCGGTCGCGGCGTGACCGAGCCGCACTCCACAAAGCCGAAGCCCAGGCGCGACAAGCCGGTCAGCGCCTCGCCGTTCTTGTCCAGCCCGGCGGCCAGACCAACCGGATTGGGCAGAACCAGCCCCGCCAGATCGGTCTTCAGAATCGGATCGTCGGCGGGCGGCGCGGGCAGGGGGGCGAGGGCCAGTCCCTTGATCGCCCACTGGTGCGCCTGTTCCGGGTCCAGGCGGCGAAGGGCGGCGGCGCCCAGGTCGCCGAGGCGATCGTACAGGCTCATGCCGCATCCCCGATGGTCATCTCGCCATCGGCCGTGACGTGCAGGGCGCGTGTGGCGACCACGGCAGACACCGCAAGCGGCGCATACAGGTGCGGAAACAGGGCGCCGCCGCGCGACGGCTCCCAAACCAGATCGTCGCCTAAACCCGTCAGATCCACGTCCAGCAGCAACAGGTCTCTGCGCCCGGCGAAATGGCGCCGCGCCGTCTCGGCCAACTGGGCCTGGGTCGACATATGAATATAGCCGTCGGCCAGATCGACGGGCGCGCCGTCGTATCGGCCCTCGGCGACGGCGGCGCGCCATTCGGCGGCGTCCACGATCTTGTAGGCGATCTGGCTCACAGCGACGGGAATCACAGCGAGGGGGCGCCCAGCGAACGCGGCGTCAGAAAGCCTTCGAAGGCGCAACGTCCCGCCACGTCGACGGTGAACAGGGCGGCCGCGCCGGTGGGAAAGCCGCCTGACAGTCGGTCCGTCACGGCCGGAGAGGCCGCGCTTTCGATCAGATATTCCACAGCCAGAACATGGACGCCGGGATTGTGCGCCAGGATCAGCAGACAGCCGGCCTCGTCCTCGCAACCCTCGACGAAACGGCGGATCACGTCGGCCGAGGCGTTGTACAGCGCGGCCTGATCGCGCACCTCGACGTCGCCCAGGGCGTCGTGCATCTGGTCCCAGGTCTGGCGCGTGCGGACGGCGCTCGACACCAGGGCCAGGTCCGGCTTCAGTCCGCGCTCTGCCAGGGCGCGCCCCATCAGGGCCGCCTCGCTGCGGCCGGCGGCGGACAGGGGGCGGGCTTCGTCGCCGCCGCCGGCGGGGGCGGACGTCTCGGCCTGGGCGTGCCGCATCAGGATCAGTCGGTGCATGATCTTCGCCATAAGGCGCTTTCCTTGCGCCCGCCAGATCGGGCGCGGGTCAACTCCGCGTCAGTCGACGCCTCGCTCGCGCCGCTTCGAAACCAGAGAGGGGACCGACGCGGCCGCAGAGGTCGAAGGCTGGGGCGCCAGAACGGGCGCTGCGACCCGCTGGGCCAGGCCGCTGGGCCGGATGTGGGCGTAGGTCTGGCGCGACGCCTCCAGCAGGATCAGCCCGGCCGCACCGGGAAACACACGGCGCCCGACCTGTTCGAACCCGTCGGCCAGCGGCAGCAGCGGCCCCCACGGCGGAACGTACAGGGTCTGGGACCAGGCCGTCGGCTCCAGGCCGACGTCGCGCACCAGCCGCTCCAGCTGACGGCGAGTGAAGGGCCGGCCGTGGCCGAAGGGCGTGTTGTCCGCCCGCGCCCACAGACCGCCACGCGCCGCCGCCGCCAGGATGATCCGCCCGGTCGGCGCCAGCGCCCGCACCGCCTCCATCAACAGGGCGGCGGGATCGTCGGCCTCTTCCAGCGCATGAACCAGCAGGATGCGGTCGAACGACCCGGCGGGAAAGGGCAGGCGCCGGTCGTCGATCAGCAGGGTGCGATTGCGCCCGACCGCAGGCCAGTGTTCGACCCCCTGGCCGCCGGGCATGGCGGCGACCACGCGCCGCGCGCCGACGAAGGCGTCCAGCCAGGGCGTGGCGTAACCTACCCCCAGAACGTCGCAGTTGGCGGCCTCGCCCCAGGCGTCGTCCAGCCGGCGCGCCACCAGCCGGCGCGCCAGGGCGCCGGTCGGTTCGCCGTAAAAGGTTCGAAGCTCGTCGATGCTGCGCCGCATGACTGACAGTATAGGCCGGGCGACGGCCCTCCTGCTAGGATGGCGACATGACCCTGGATGTGCACCTGTTCCCCTGCCGCAGCGACAACTACGGCTTTCTGATCCGCGACGCGGCGACCGGCATGGTCGCAGCGGTCGATACGCCCGATGCGGCGCGGATTCTGGAAGAGTTGGAAGGTTTGGGCTGGGGGCGTCTGGACCTGATCCTGAACACCCACTGGCATCCCGACCACACCGAGGGCAACGAAAGGCTGAAAGCCGAGACGGGGTGCGAGATCGTCGGCCCCGAAGAGGTGCGCCGCGTCGCCCCGCTGGACCGCATGGTCGGCGACGGCGACGTGGTGATGGTGGGCGAAACGCGGTTCGAGGTCACGGCCACGCCCGGCCATACGTTGGGCCATGTGGTGTTTCACGCACCGGTCGACAGCCTGGCCTTCACCGGCGACACCCTGTTCGCCCTGGGCTGCGGGCGGTTGTTCGAGGGCACGCCGCAGCAGATGTTCGACAGTCTGCAAAGGCTGAAGACCTGGCCCGACGCTACG
Source organism: uncultured Brevundimonas sp. (assembly GCA_963515305.1). Lineage (GTDB taxonomy): Bacteria > Pseudomonadota > Alphaproteobacteria > Caulobacterales > Caulobacteraceae > Brevundimonas. Next base: position 93,866 of record CAUPWX010000012.1, on the reverse strand, counting down.
GTCATCTGGTGCGCGCACGAATATACGGCCGCCAACGCCCGCTTCACCCTCAGCCTGGACGGCCGGCCCGAAACCGCCGCCCATGCCCAGACGATCTTTGCGGCGCGCGAGCGGGGCGAGCCGACCGTGCCGACGACCTTGGGCGTGGAGAAGCGGTTCAATCCCTTCCTGACCGCGCCGGACGCCGACCAGTTCGCCGCCCGACGCGCGGCCAAGGACGACTTCTAAGCCGCTTAGCGGTTCAGGGCGTCGCCGCCGACCACCCGCACGATGCGCGCCGATGACGGGCGGCCCGCGATGCCGGCGTCGGCGTCGATCACGATCCGCAGCGTGCCCTGGACCAGGGTGACGCCCGGCCGGCCCTGGTCGGACACCACCACGCGACGCACGCGCTCGACCTGGCTGCGGAGATTGGACGAGCGGGCCATGCGGACGATGGCGTCGCTGGCGGCTGAAACGGTGTCGGCGGCGACCTGTTCGGATCCTGGCTGGATGTCCACGTCGATCACGATCAGCCGGCCCATCGCCTGGCTGGCGCGATAGCTCTGGCGCATGAAATAGTCGACCAGCTGAGCGCCGGTCAGGGTGGCGCTGGCCAGGCCTTGCGCGTCGCCGACGCGCGAGACGGGCGACCCTTGCGGGGTGGCGGTGGTGTAGAGGGTCACACCGCCGTCGGGCGTGACCTTCAGCACCTGATCGCCATTGTCGTTGCGATAGATAATGTCGCCGCGCGGCGCGGGCGTGGGCCGCAGCACCCAGACCTCGGTCGACCGCTCGAACCGCATCAGGGCGCGAGAGCCGGAAGTGTCTAGGATGAAGGTCTGCCCCGCCCCGCTGACATAGCGGGCGGTCGGCGGGATGGCCCGGCGCGACTGGGCCTGGCTGTCTGATGGGATCACGGCGGGCGCGGCCACGCTCACGGCGACGGCCGCGATGGCGGCGACCGCCATCGCGGTCACGCGTGGCGATTTTTTCGCCGTGACCGATCCCAACAACTTCATGACAGGCTTGATGAAAGCGCCGCGCGGCGGATTTTGGGCGAAGCGCGCCTCAACCGACCAGGTACTGACCGCCGTTCAGCGAGAGCGTGCAGCCTGTGACATATCCGGCACGCTCGCCTACCAGCCAGGACACCATGTCGGCGATCTCCTCGCCCTTGCCCAGTCGCCCGACCGGAATATGGCTGATGATGCCCTCCAGCACCTTGGGGTCCATCGCCCCGACCATCTCGGTGTCGATATAGCCCGGCGCGATGCAGTTCACCGTCACGCCCTTCCTCGCATTCTCCAGCGCCAGCGCCTTGGTGAAGCCGATCATACCGGCCTTGGCGGCGGAATAGTTGGTCTGGCCGATCTGGCCCTTCTGGCCGTTGATCGAGGAGATGTTGACGATGCGGCCGTGGCCCCGGTCGCGCATTCCGTTGATCACCTGGCGCGTCATGTTGAACACGCTGTCCATGTTGACGCGGATGACGTCGGACCACTGGTCGTGGCTCATCTTGTGGAAGAAGCCGTCGCGGGTGATGCCGGCGTTGTTGACCAGGATGTCGATGGGGCCCAGCTCGGCCTCGACCTCCTGCACCGCGCGGGCGCAGTCGTCGAAGGAGCCGACATTGCCTTTCACCACCATGACGCCCAGCGCCTTGGCCGTGGCCTGGGCGGCCTCGTCATTGCCGGAATAGCCGGCGGCGACGCGCACCCCGTCCTCCGACAGCCGTTGCACGATCGCCTTGCCGATGCCTCGGGTTCCGCCCGTTACGAACGCCACGCGCGCCATGTCGTCTCCTGTCCCTTCGCCGGCCCTTCGAAGGCCGTGTCCATTTCAGGATTAACGTGAGACGTGGCGCGCGCAAGGCGTGAATCTGACGCAACGGAAGTTTCGCACCTCCGTCACGTCGCTCCACCCGCCCCGATCAGGCGGCCAGCTTTTCCATGTCGATCACGAAGCGATAGCGCACGTCCGACTTCAGCATCCGCTCATAGGCGTCATTGATCTGATCGGGGGCGATGGTCTCGATGTCGCAGGCGATGCCGTACTGTGCGCAGAAGTCCAGCATCTCCTGCGTTTCCCTGATCCCGCCGATCAGCGAACCGGCGATGCGGCGACGCCGCCACAGCAGGGGCATGGCGAAGACCGGCAGTCCCTCGGTGGTCAGGCCCAGCATGATCATGGTCCCGTCGCGGGCCAGAAGCTGGATGTGGCTGGCGATCTCGTGGGTGGCGGACACCGTGTTGATGATCAGGTCGAACTTCTCGGCCGCCGCCTTCATGGCCGCCTTGTCGGAGTTGATCAGGAAATGTTTGGCGCCCATCCGCTCGGCGTCGGCTTTCTTGCGGTCCGAGGTCGACAGGACGGTGACTTCCGCCCCCATCGCCGCCGCCAGCTTGACCGCCATATGGCCCAGGCCGCCCAGGCCGATCACCGCCACCTTGGATCCCGGTCCCACGCCCCACTCCTTCAGCGGCGAATAGGTGGTTATGCCGGCGCACAGCAACGGCGCGGCAACGTCCAGCGCCAGGCTGTCGGGAATGGACAGGACGAAATGCTGATCGACGGTGATGTGGTCGGAATAGCCGCCCTGGGTGATGGCCTCGTCCGTGCCGCCCTTCTTGTCCTTGCCGCCGTATGTGCCGGTGAAGCCGGGGATGCAGTACTGCTCGACGCCTTCTTGGCAAGACGCGCATTCGCGGCAACTGTCGACCATGCAGCCGACGCCGACCCGATCGCCTTCCTTGAAGCGGGTGACGTTCGATCCCACCGCCTTGACCAGGCCGGCGATCTCGTGGCCAGGCACCAAGGGATAGGTCGAACGGCCGCTCTCGCTGCGCGCGGCGTGCAGGTCGGAGTGGCAGACGCCGCAGTATTTGACGTCGATCAGCACATCGTCCGGGCCGGGATCGCGACGGTCGAAGCTGTAGGGCGTCAGCGGCTTGTCGGCGGCGGTCGCGGCGAAGGCGCGTGTGGCGATCGGCATGGGATAGTCCTTCAGGCTTTGCAGTGAGCCGGCCTCAGATGAGGCGGCGGGCGCAGGTCCGCAAGCGTACGGACCGCTATTTCAGCTTGGCGATCAGCGCCTGAGCCGCCGCCGGGTTCCGCACCTTCGCGCCCGAGATGAAATAGGCGAAGACCTCGCCGCGTTTTGCCCAGGCCTTCGCCTGATCCGCCACCGCATCCAGTTCGGCCGCCGTCATGCCGGTCGGCTCGTCTTCGCGGCTGGACATCAGCCGGGCGTATCTGAAATCGGCCGTTTCTTCGTCGATCTGGGGCCAGGTCGGCTCCTCGTCGTCGACTGCATAGACGATGGCCACGCCGTATTTGCGCGCCAGATCATAGAACTGTTCCGTGGCGAAGGTCGAGTTCCGAACCTCCAACGCATGACGCAGCCGCACCCCGTCCTTCTCGGGCGGCAGCAGTTTCAAAAAGCCTTCGAAATCCTCGGCATCGAACGTCTTCGTGCCCATACCTTGGGAGACTATTAAACAGCCTCTGATATTGGTCCGATATGCCGGTCAAAGCCTACTCCTACATGCGCTTTTCCAGCGCGGCCCAGCGCGAGGGCGACTCGCTCCGGCGTCAGCTACAGGCGGCTAAAGATTGGGCTGCGGCGCGGCCCGATGTGGAACTGGACACAACCACCCGCGACCTCGGGGTCTCTGCCTACAAAGGCGAGCATCGGGTTAGGGGCGCCCTCGCCAGCTTCCTCAAGCGGATCGAGCAAGGCGACATCCCGACCGGCTCATACTTCCTGATCGAAAGCTTCGACCGACTGTCCCGTGAGACGGAAATGGTCGCTGTTAATCTGCTCACGTCGATCACGCTGGCCGGGATCAAGGTCGTCACCCTTGTCGATGGTCACGAGTATCACGCCGGGTCGGACGCCATGGACATCATGCGCGCGGTCATCGTTATGAGCCGGGCGCACAACGAGAATAAAGCTCGCGCCCAGAAATTGCGCGAGGCATGGGCCGACAAGAAACGACGGGCGCGCGAGACTGGCGAGGTTCTTTCACGGCGCGGCCCTGCGTGGACCAAGTTCGACGAGCGGTCGAAAAAGTTCGTGCTGGTCGCTGACCGTGCCGAGATCGTCCAACGCATCTTCGACGAATGTAATCAGGGCCTCGGGATCACCGCCATTTCGTCACGGCTGAACGCCGAGAAGGTGCCGCCATTCGTGAAGGGATCGGACGGCTGGCATCAGGGCTACGTCCTGACAATCCTGCGGTCGCCCTCTGTCTGCGGCTACTATCAGCCGACGCTCACGACCAACAAACCGGGTCAGCGCATGGGGCGCGAAGCCGATGGCGACATTATCGAGAACTACTATCCCCGCGTCATTGAGGACGCGACGTTCTACATCGCTCAAGACATGCTGGCCCGTCGCAACAAGCGGGGCGGCGGAAAGGGCCGGAGGGGAAAGACGTTCGCCAACCTCCTGCTTGGTCTTGGCCGGTGTGAGCAGTGCGGCGGAACTTTGATCCTCGGCTCGCGGGCGAACTCGTCCGCCGTCCGCCACTTCCGCTGCTATCAGCAGAGCCGCAAGCACAACTGCGACAATACCACCCGCTACCTCGCGACTGATGTTGAGGATCGGCTGATGTATTTCCTTCAACGAGCGCGGATGAATGAGGATCGGGCGGCGCCTGATACCGCCGCTCTTGTTGTGAAACTGGCCCAAATCGACGACGTGAAGCGGCGGATAGAGACGCTTCTGGATCAGCTTGAAGAAAGAGTGCCGGGGGTGGCCGAGCGATTGGCAAACCGCAACGACGAACTGACGAAGCTCGAACAGGAAGCCGCCGAACTGCGGATGAATGTGGAGCGTAGGGCCAAGACGCGCGGTGACGAGTCGATCCGCAACACCATCGAATGGCTGGGTGTGGTCGAAGGGAATGCGCCGGATGCCGAGGTCTATCTCGCCCGCGCAAAGGCGAACGCCATGCTCAACGATCTGTTCGATTTCATCATGCCCGCTGATGGCGGCATCTATATCGGGATGGGCGACCGTTTCCGCTGGGTCGGCGAGGACTTGATGACCTTTGACCTTCCGATGCCAGAGTTCGAAGGGCTAATCACCGGCAAAGAATTGGGCGACTATCGTGGGCCGTTAGAGTTCGCGGACGAGGCCCATTAAGCCGCGATCTCGTCCACCATATCCACGAGGTCGTCGGCCGACAGGTGGCCGTATCGCGTGGCGGTGATGTTGATCGAAGCATGGCCCGCCAGCTTGGATACGAGAGCGATGGGGTGACGCTTCATGGCCTTGGTCAGGGTCGTGTGGCGGGTCGTATGGTAGCGGACCAGAGAAAAGTCGTGGCCTCGCGCCGCCATGTCCTCGCGAACCGCCTTCCACATTCCCCAGAGCGTCGAGGCCGTGAACGGAAACAGCGGGCCATTGCCCGCCTGTAGACGCAACGCAGGAAGCAGCCTGACAATCTCGGCCGACAGCGGCACGATCCGGGGCTTCTTGTTCTTGGTCGTGTAGCGTTCGAAGATCACGAAGTGTCGGGCGCCACGCTGCTCGATGTGGCCGGGCCAGACCCGCAAAGCCTCGCCTCGGCGACAGGCCGTCGCCAACAGGAACCGCATGAAGGCGTCAAACCGGGTCCAGTCGCGGTGCGGCTCGGCCTCACGCCGGGCGGCCATGACCTCGAACATGTCCGCCAGTTCCGCATCCGAGATCGTGCGCTCTTGGATGTTGTCGATGTCGAACGTCGGGAAGGTCGGCTTGGCTTTCAGGACCGGCGAGCCATCGTCGTTCGTCATCCGCGTGGCGATGGTCAGGGCGTTGGACAGGGTGTCCAGCTTGCGTTTGACGGTCGCGGGCGCCGCCGCCTTCCGGCCGTGCGTCTCAAGGTCGGAAGCCAGCTTCTTGAGCCGGGTGTAGTGCAGGTCAGCAATGACCTCGTCGCCGATCAGAGCCTTGAGGTGCTTGATGTTGGTGCGGAGCGTGGCCTTGGACCGGAGGCCGCGCCATTCATGGAGTTCGCAGTAGCGCAGGAGTTCGCTGACCTTCACGGCTTTTCCTTCAAGATGCGCGCGAGTTTGAGCGCGACGGCTTCACCCTCCGGCGTCAGGCGGAGAAACTTCTCGCGGCGGTCGTCCTCATTCTCTTCGACGTAAGCCCAGCCGAGAGCGTCAGGCTCTTTCTTCGTCGGCTTGAGAAACAGTTGGTAGCTGCGGCCGATGGACTGACCGAGCAGTTCTTCGCCATGCTTGTCGCTCCCGGCCTTTTCGCGGATGTGCGCGATTGTCGAGTTCCGACCCATTCCGACCTCTTCGACAATCATGGCGAAGGTCAACAGTTGGCGCACCGTCACCCGAGGCGGGAGTTCGCTGGCAAGTTCTTGGAGAGCAGCCGCAAAAAGGGTGAAGGTCCAGACGTGAGGTTTGATCGAGGCCATGGGCGAATCCTTTTGCACGAGGCGCAAAGGATGCGTCGGCTTGGCCTTATGCTCAATGAACATATCGAGCGTGTCGGTCACTCCTTGGACCTCCGCTCATTCACCAGACGCAAATGCTCAAGGTCCGTGAGGCGGTGAAACCCGAACGGACGAAGCATCGCGGCGACCAGTTTCCCCGGCCATTTCCAGTCGCCGATCAGCCAGAAGACGACGAACACGAAGGCGCATTGAGCAGCGAATTGAAGCGTCATGGGCGTTCTTGATTAGATGCTTTGAACGCATGATGGCGCCGATGACTCTTTAGGTCAAACAAAAGGGGCGCGTCTCGCGACGCACCCCTTAAGGACGCAACAGATGGTTTTAAGCCGACTTGGGCGAGATCGTCACGGCAAAGCCCTTGGCGGCAATGGCGTTGACCAGTTCTTCGAGCGTGAGGTCCGAGATCGCGGCCTTGGCCGATGCCTTGGCGGCGGTGGGCGCAACATTGGATATGCCCGCTTTTACCTCCAGAGCTTCAAGCGAACGGATCAGTCCTTCGATGTGCTTCGACCGGATGCGCTGCGGATTGTCGTCACGGGAAATGCCGTGGACGAACGTGTTCGAGAAATCGAACTCGGCTCCGAGATCGGCCCAGCTATAGCCAAGCAGGTCACGGACTATGTGGATACGTTTTCTGACGGCGGGCTTCAGTTCGCCGTTAGCTTCTGTCTGATAGGGATTGGGGTAGGTCATGTTGCGTCCTTTCTGACAAAGGGCGAACCATCCCGCCCCTGTTAAAACGGTTTACAACATTTACATAACTTGTTGTCAACAAGTTTGATAGCAGATTGCGCCATCAATCCATCGAACCGTGTTTCAGGAAGTAGGCATGGGCGAACTCGGCCGCTTCCGTGATCTCGTCCTCAAGCGTGACCAACAAATTTTCAAGCTCGTGCAGCCGCGTCCGCGTCTTGCTGATCTCGGATCGTGTGTTCTGGGCGTTGGCGTCGGCGCGACGGAAGAGGTCGAGCTTCTGGGCCAGCATCCGGGGCGTCAGTTGTTCGTCGGGGTAGCGGCTCATGCGCGCCCCCGGATCATCGCCCAGAGTTGGTGCAGCAGCCCCGAGTTCAGTTGGTCCCAATCGCGGAGGCGGTCCAGCTTGTCTCGACGGTATCTGGCCGCTGTCGAGGCGACGTAAGCCTGATAGTTGTTGATCGCGATGCTGGCGGCTTGCTGCGCTGTCACGAACTGACCCTGATAGGTCAGCGTCCCGCCATTTTGCATGTGCTGCGCGATAGCGTCTTGCGCTTGGAAGTATTCGGTCAACGCGCGGTCGCGTTCAATGTCAGCCGTGCGATCCATCACGCGACCCTCGTGACGGTCCAAGAACCGTCGTCGTTCGCTGGCTTGGAAACCTTGAAGTTCCGCCCGGTGCGACGACCTGCATACCAAGCGCAGTTCACAATGCTGGCGCGGGCTACAGGGTTGGCTACGAAAGTCTCGCCGATGTCGAGACGTTGCCACGGGTAAGCCTTTGAACCGGCGCCGCCCATCTTCGTGCCGATCATCACGCTATCGAGCATGTTCTCTGAACGGGTGCAGTAGCGAAGATTGGACGGCCGGTTGTCGGTCTTCACACAGTTGCCGTGGGCGATGTCCAAACCCTCCGGCCGAGGGCCGTGAAACGCGAGGGCTACAAGGCTGTGAACCGTATAGCTCCTGACTCTCGGATCACGGTCGAAACGAATGCCGACGATCTGATAGCCAAGCGGGTGAGCGCAAAGCTTTAGGGTTCTCCATGGGCTGCGGATGCGCCCGAGGCTTGAAGCCTCATAGTTTGAGCCGGGGATCGGCTTCCAAATCTCCATTGTTGTCACCAAAGAAAAAGGCTCGCCGGGTGAAGCCAGCGAGCCATTTCCTTTTGAACCTGACGGGAGAATCCTGTTCGAAACTGTGGCCCGGTCGCAGTCTTCACCCTGCTCGCGGTTGATATTTTTATTTATCAACCGGGGCCGTTTCGCTGACACAGCCCGCGCCCGCGCACAAAACCCGTGCAGTTTATGCGGCCAGTTTCCCGCGCCGCCGTCGCTGTGCTTCCGCGTTCGCCGCCCGCCGTTCGTCTGCTGACATCCTGACCTTTCCGTTCTTGGGCGGACGCCCGCCCCGGTTCACCGCCGCCAGTGTCAGGCCGATGTCGTCATGCACGAGGTCAGCCGTCAGGCCGTAGTCTTGGGCCAGCTTGTCGGCGAAGGTCTGGGCCTGAACCCGGTCGTAGCAGCGCAGTTCGACCGGCGCCGTCGATGCCGGATCGCGAAGAGATGTTCGCATGAAAAACTGGTTGAGGTCGTAAGCTTCCCGGCTGGCCACGATCACGTCGGCCTCGATCCCGAGCAGGGCGTAGAACTTCCGCTCCATCGGCGAGGGCTTGGCCGCGTAGATCGCCGACGCCTTGTGCCACGTCCGCCATTTGTTGGACCCGGCTTGTTTGGGCGTGACCCGCTCGCCCTTGATGTCGGCCGTCACCTTGGCACCGGCGTTGGCCGTCCAGAGGTGCAGCGGGTCCGCCTCTTGCCCGAGCCAGTCCCAGACCTTCGCCATGTCGGCGCCGTGAACATCGCTCTTGAACCGGGATGACGCGGCGACACGATCCGCGCTGACGTAGCGGATCGTCACCGGCCTCGGCGCCCAAGCGCGGGCCTGTTTGACCCGGAACCGCTTGAACCTGACCCGAGGGTTCAAGGACATCAGGTGGAACGTCTCGGACTGGTCGAAACTATCTGCAAGGAAGATGACCTCGCCGAACATCTCGTCCAGCGTCGTCACGTCCCAAAGGCGCCACGAAAACCACGGCCCGGTGTCGAGGTCTGACCATGCCGTCAGGTTGGCGTAAGCCTCGCCAGCGATCACCCGCTGGTGAAAGGTGCGAAGGTCGTCAGGCAGTTCAGAAGGCGACAGTCCGCCCGCAAACCCGACACGGGACACGCCCGGCATGTCCGTCGATGTCAGGGTGTAGAACTTTTCCAGCGCATGGCCCCAGAACCGTCCGCCCGCGTGGTCCTCACGATCCAGCACCTTGGGGACTTCATCGACGATGATGGCGTCCCAGAGCGCATAGCCGCTCCAGTCCCTACACCGGGTCATCCCGGCATGGGTCACGATCACCACGCAATGCAGGTTTCCAGAGAGTTCGGCGCCCGCCTCTTGGATGCGGCGCCCGACGTTGCCGACGCCCTTGGGGTCGTCGTCGGTCGTAATCGTCTCGATGTGGAGCGTCCGCCCCAACTGGTCGCAGCGCGCCAGCAGTTCTTTCCGACGCTGGGTCGCGATCTCCATACGATCCACGACGAAGACGTAGCGGCCGGGCGAGGCCATGCGATCAATCGCCCATGTCGTTTTCCCGGCCCCGCACTGGTCGGCCGAATACAAAATGTCCAAAGCAAATCACCGTCACCGAAAGCAATGCGAGAGGGCGGGCGGTGACATACCCTTTCACCGGCTCATGACTTCCGGCGCCCCTCTCGTTGCTTTAGTTATCCGACATCGGACCCGGTTAAGTCCATATCTTTCGACTGGCCGGATTGGGCCTGTCATCAGCGCACTTACTTATAGAAGGTTTTGATGACAAGAATCCGGCTCCCGTCTTGGCTCCGAAATCGGCCTGTCATCAGCGCACTTACTTATAGAAGGTTTTGATGACAAGAATGACGGGTTCCGCATCGGCGTTCTTCGCCTTGCTCGAACCCCGAGGCGAACCCGCCATCCAGAAGCCGTTCGGCTTGGCGCCGACGACTTCCCGTTGTCCAATTTCGCACTGACAAAGGTTTCCTCGTCCAGCCATCGGCACAGCGATAACTCAATCGGCTTGGTGTCGGCGCCCTACAGCCGACGCCAATGGATGGGTTAGAGCCGCCTCGTCGAATGAAGCGCAGCGCAGGTCGGCGGGGCTGCTCGACCCATCCAATCACCCCATGTCGAGATGTGGTCGCATCCGCTCCCTGTCATCAAAACCCCATATCCTCGGCGACATTCCTCCCCCTCAACGGTCACGCGGAGCGTGGAGTAAATGCGCTGATGACAGGGCGAAGCCCGCCACGGAAAACCATGGCGGGCCAGACATCACCGGCGCGGATCGACGAACCCCACGGGCAGAACCGCCCGTCGCACAACGTCATAGATCGTGGCGTCAGGCTTCCAGCCTTCGCAGACGATCACCGTGAAGCGTTCGGACGTGCGACGGTCCAAGAGGGTCAGGGCGATCATCTGAACAAGTCCCTCTGCGAAGGATCAAGGGACGGTTCGGGAGGCTCAAGCCCGTGCGGGACCGTGAAGAGATCGGGCGGACTCTGCGCGACGCCGAACGCGCAACGCTGTGCAGCCGCGCCATCGGATAGACTGACATAGCCCCACGCCAGTCCGTCGTCGGCCTCAAAGGTCCAGCCCTCGCGAGCCGCCAGATTACGCGCCGCCTCGACTTCATCCGCAAGGGCGACGCCGACTCGCTCGCAGATCAGGACGCCATCGCGCCAAGCCCGCCAAGTGAAGCGTTCACCCTCGGCGATCAAGGCTCGCGCCTCGGCCGATAGGGGCGACCAGTTGGTCGCCCGTTTGCCCCGCCCCTTCACGCGAAGAACTCCGCATCATGCTCGCCCCAAACATGGGCGTAGTCGTCGCGCAGTTCGCGATCCATGGCCGCGATCAACATCTCTGGCGTGACCGGGTGCATGTTATCGCTGCTATCCATCGTCGGGACGGCGACATCATCGAAATACCCCGCCTCCCAAGCCATCATCGCAGCCCGCTCAAGGGACACGCCATCGGCGCGGACAAGCTTGCGCCGGAACGGCGCCTCGCGATGCCAGCGGTCGAGGTCGCGGGCCTGTAGCTCCCCGCCATCGTCGCAGATGCCCCGGATCGACAGGAACTCGCACAAGCTCGGATCGCGTCGGGGATGGAAAGGCCGGGCGACCGGTTCGGGAGTCAGGTCCGCCACGATGTCGTCAACGGTTCTGGCCTTGCGAGCCGCGACGCGGGAAGGCGCCCGGACGCGCCCTCCCTTGAAAGCGGTAAGCCGCGACAGGAACCCGGCTGCAACGCCAGTCGAGACGGGAGCCGGTGCAGGTGCGACAGGCGGCGTCGGATCATCATCGCCGTCATCATCGTTCAGGGCGACGGCCTCCCGTGCGGCGGCGACCAAAGCGGCTCGCGTCAGGCGGTTAGCAGCTTCCACGTCAGGGGCCGAAACCGGCTCGCTGACGCCTCCCGAGAGGTCGGGCAGACATATGACGCCAGCGGGCGGGAAAGGCCGCTCTACGGCCGTTTCTGGGGCCTTCTCGGCGAGGTCGAAAAGGTAGTCGCAAGCGGCTTGAGCCTTGCTCGCCGCTGTGAAAATCGCGCGCTTGTCGGCTTTCAGGAAGTTCAGCCATGAGGCCAGATAGGAGGCGTGATCCTCGCGCGTTTCGTTCTCGATCCCAAGGCGGGCGCAGGAGAAGGCCGCGCCCAATTCAGCGACCAATTCCTCGAACGCATACGCCTTATCGCCGAACCGCTTTCCAAACTGGCGATCAAGCCGGGCCTTCGCGCCGCTCCAATGCGTCAGTTCATGGCACAAGGTCGAATAGTAGCGTTCCGGCTCGCCATACGCCGCGAAGGGCGGAACCTGCACAAAGTCACCCTTGGGCGAATAGAAGGCTTGGCTTCCCCCGTGCCTGATGTCGGCGCCCGTTGCGACCGCCCAAGCATCGGCCTTGGCGATGCGGGTTTCCGAAGGCTCCACCGTCGCCGGTTCAAAAAACCGTTCCGGCAAGCCGTCGATTTGCTCGATGTTGAAAACTGAATAGCCCTTGGCAAACAGGCGGGCCTTGCCGTCGTCGCCTTCGTCCGCGTCATCGGCTTGAGCCTTGAAGGTGCCCCAATAGACGATTGGCGTGGCGCGCTCACCCTTGCGGACGCATCCCCCAAGCTCTTTGGCCTGATTGAAGGTCATCCAAGTGTGATGGCGATAGCCCTTCATTTCGGCCGCGCCCCAAAGCAGGGCGACGTTGATCCCGCGATACGCCTCGCCGTTCGCCCGCGTCGGGATGACCGGCAGACCGCAAGCCTTCGCGTTGTGGCCGGGCGCCCAAGGCTTCACGCCCGCCTCAAGCATGCCGATGATGGAATCCGTGACGGTTTGGTAGATGTCAGCTTTCATGTCGTTTACCTATTGATCGGTTCAAAGCATCTATTTGGGAAAGGGTTAGTCACGGATCAGCGACATCTCGTAATCCAAGGCGAAGGCTTCCTCACCGTTGCGGTAGTCATCCAGCCCCTCGTCGCTATCGACGACGACGAACATCCACCCGTTGATCGAAAGGCGTTCGCCGCTGATGTCACAGATGGCCTCAAACCGGCTGTCGAGGTCCGTGTCAGGGCGAACCCAGACAGTCAGGTCACAGTGTCCTGCGGTCAGGTGGATCAGGTGCGAGAACTCTTGAGACACGCTCATAATCATTGCTCCAAAGCATCTAATGACCGCCGTTAGAATCCCTTCCCGATGACGTGTCAAGCGCAATCTTTCGTTCAAAGCATCTAATTCCGAAAAACCGCAGGGTCTAACTCTCGCGTCAACGGTCGCGCGCACAATCGTCCGCACACGTCCTATCTTGAACGTCGCCCGCACGATGCGTCCGACAGTCGATTGCCGGTTATAGTGGGATTGTTTGCCAACGATGTCAGGATGTTAGGCGAGGCATCGCGTCGGAATCGGAAACGAGGGTCCGCGCGCATCGCCTATGTCGTCCCGCGCCGGGCGGCGCCGGGCCAGACGATCCCCGGACGATACCCCCACCGGGGGGCTGTCAGTTGCGGCACACGCTTATTCCCCACTTCGGATGCGCGACCCAATTTTCAATCGGCTCCAGACTCCATCTTGCAATGAGAACAAGACAAGAACATTGTCTCCCAATGTCCGAAGATCGCCAACCCACTCCCGTGCAATGGGCCGCCGCCAAGAAGCGGACGGAGGCGAAGATCGCCGACGCGCTCCAGAAGGTCCGCTACCGCGAGGCCCTTGAGGCAATGAAGAAGCCTGATCGCCCAACATGACGGCGCGGGCTTACAAGGGCGACGAGACGACAGGCTTCCAAAGCCCGGCCCAAGATCACATCGAGGCGGTCCCCGACCTCGCCGAGCTATTGGAGCTACGGCGTCCCCAACGCTACGCGGTCAGGGTGAAGGGCGACGGCTTGCGCGCCCGTGGTATTCACGGCGGCGACATTCTCGTGGTGAACTCCGATGCGGAGCCACAGTCGGGGAAGGTCTGCGTAGCGTTCCTGCACGGTGATGTGGTCCTCGCGATCCTCACAGAGAAGGATGGCCAGTGGTGGCTTGAACCGTCGAACCACGCTCCTGCACCTGTCTCCGACGAGACAGAAGTCTGGGCGATGATCGCGGCCCTCGTGCGAACCGATGTCTGATGTTCGGCCTGATCGACGGCAACAACTTCTATGTCTCGTGCGAGCGGGCTTTTGACCCGACCCTGATCGGCAAGCCGGTGATCGTGCTGTCGAACAATGACGGCTGCGCCATCGCCAGATCGGCCGAAGCCAAGGCCCTCGGGATCAAGATGGGCGAGGTCTGGCACCTATCGAAACGGAAGCCGGAGTATCGGAACGTCATCGCCAAGAGCAGCAACTACGCCTTGTATGGCGACATGAGCCGCCGGGTTTACGAGGTGCTGTCGGAGAGCTTTGCGAGGGTCGAACCCTATTCGATAGATGAGATGTTCTTGGACCTGACGCAGTTCGCGAGGGCGGACTACTGCCGCCGGGTGCGGGAGCGCGTCAGGCGCGTCACCAAGATTCCAACCTGCATCGGGATTGGCACGACGAAGACGCTGGCGAAGCTGGCGAACAAGCACGCCAAGAGCCGACCAGACCTTGGCGGTGTGTCGGATTTCAGCGACCTCGACGCCCGGCGTCAGGCGTTCAAGGAAATGCCTATCGACGAAATCTGGGGCGTGGGCGGCGCGTCTCAACTGAAGCTCAACAACCTTGGCATCCACACGGTCGAGCAGTTTGCTGCGCTCCCAAGCGCGAGCGTTCGAAAACTCATGACCGTCACCGGCCAGCGGACCCATGCTGAACTCAACGGTGTGTCGTGTATGCCCCTGACCTTGGCGCCCAGCCAGCGTCAGACCGTCAGCGTGACGAGGATGTTCGGACGGCCGGTCGAGACTTGGGAGGACATGCGCGAGGCACTTGCGGCCCACGCTTCACGCGCTGCGGAGAAGTGTCGGAAGCACGGGCTGGCGGCGACGGCGATGCAGGTGTTCTTTCATACGAACCCTCACGCCAAAGAGCCTTTCTTCAACGCCCAGCGATCCTTTGACGTCGAGCCGACGAACGACAGTTTCTCGCTGATCCGTCAGGCCGTGCGGGCGGGACAGTCCATGTGGAAGCCCGGCTTAAGCTACGCCAAGTGCGGGATCATCCTGTTGGACCTTCACGCCGTGGGGGACGCCCCGCGTGACCTTCTGCCGACTGTCGATCCGATCAAGTCCGAGAAGCTGATGACCGCGCTTGATGCGGTGAACGCTCGCTTCGGTCGGGGAACGCTGCGGCCCGGCGGCATACGTCCGAAGACGCCTTGGTCAACGCGGGCGAACAATCGGTCGCCCAGATACACAACCCGGTTCAGCGACTTGATGGAGGTTCAAGCCTGACGTTCGGATTGGTGGTCAAGCTGGACAATCGAGCCAATCTGTTTTAATAACCGACGTTATGGGACGCTTGCTGGAACGCCTTAAGGCGGGTTCGACCGCCTACAACGTGGAGCCGACCGGCGACGGCGGCTTCATTCTCGTTCGCGACAATGACCATGCGGAAGAGTTCACGGAGCTTGTCCGCGATCTCATCAACCGGCCTACGGACGAGTTCGTCATCCTGCCGACGACCGACGGCCATATGGGTTATGTGCGGGCTGTGATCCTGCCTCTCTGATTGCGGTTCTGGCCGAGCATTACTCGGATCGTCGCTGGCTAAATATCAGCATGACGGATGTTTGCCGATGCTGCGGAAGCACACTCAATGAGACCAACTGGTATGCCAGTTTCCAGAAAGCGAAGAACAGGCTGTGCAAGCCGTGCGCGAATATGCGGGTAAGCGGCCCGCTGCGTGATTATAGGGCACGGCTTCGCCAAGCTGACCTTGACGGGTGTCGTGAGGTAGACCGCGCCCGCGCACAGAGTTGGCGTGACAGAAACCCGGAACGATCCCGCGAGGCTTCGCGCCAGTATCGAGATCGGCACCCGGAGAAGGTCAAGCACCTTCGGCAAGATTGGGTTGCTCGAAACCCCGCCAAAGCCAGCGAGTATGCTGGCCGACGCCGTGCCGCAAAACAGAAGTCACCCACGCTGACGCCCGAGGAATGCGCCAAGATCGCAGAGATGTATGAACTCGCCGCCCTGCTAACGAATGTCGTCGGCGTTCCATATCATGTCGATCATATCGTCGCCTATGCGAACGGCGGCGTTCACCATCCTGACAATCTGGTGGTCATGCGGGGTGATTATAACCAACGCAAACATGCTCTCCGCTGGTTTTGGCTGGAGAGAATGTTTGGAGCCGCTGACTAAATATCAGCATGAGAATTTTTTCCCTTCTGACCGGCGGCATCGACCTGCCTAAACTCTCGACTGAAGTCGCCTCGCTGCGTCTCGCTTCCGAGGACACCAACGCGGCTTTGGCTGACCACATCGTGAAGGCCAACGCTCGCATGGCGACCATCGAGCGCGTTCAATCGGACAACACGGCTCAATGCCAAATTCGCATGAACTGTCTGCAAGACCTGATCTCCAGCCGCGCCCTCGCCGAAGATGTCGAGACGCTTCGACTGAAGCTGGACCGGCGTGATGGAGAGTTCCATTCGCGCACGATGGTTCTGTCGAGCGACATCGCGGCCCTGCGCGCCACCGTCGCCGGTCTGTCCGCCAAGGTCGAGGCTCTGACGGCTGCGAAGCTGTCGGAGGTGAAGGCTCGCAAGGCTCCGGCGAAGAAGTAGTTTCGGCCGATTTGGTTGACGCCTCCCAATTCTATGAGATCATGAAAGAAGGTGGCGTTGCGGACTGATGTGGGTTTCATAAGTCACTGAAATAGTTGGGCAAATATGCTTGACGAGTGGGCGACCTGTGGCAGCTTGATAGACATCTATCGCTGCTACGGAGACCCGGATTTGACGACCAAGAAGATCGCTCGCGGAGGTTTTGCCGCTGTCCCCGATCCGGCATTCGCCGAGGGAAGCACGGCGCGTCTGGTGACGGGCCACTCGCTGCAATGGCTCAAGGCCCAGCCGTCGAAGTCCGTCTCGATCTTCTTCTTCTCGCCGCCCTACAACAAGCGTCGCCCCGGTGGCGATAAGTGCGGCGGTGCGCTGTGGAACGCTCAATTGGCCGAGGGCTACGCCTCGTTCGGCGACGACCTGACCCATGCCGCTTACGTCGAGTGGATGCACGACCTGCTGACGGAGTGCTGGCGCGTCCTCAAGGACGACGGCGCGATTTTCTTTCAGCACAAGGACCAACCCTTTAAGGGTCGTCTCCTGACGCCCGAAGAACTGATCCCTGCTGACGTTCTCGACCATCTGCGCCAGCGGATCATCTGGCATCGTCAGGCGGCGTATACGCCGAACAAGAACTTCCTGAACCCGAGCTTCGAGTTCATCCACCTGCTGGCGAAGCCGAAGTTCAAGTTTGCTACTGCGGGCAAGCTGTTCGACGTGCTGTCGATCCGTCCGACTGCGAAGATCGATCCGAACCATCCGGCGCCTATGCCGGTCGAACTGCCGCGTCGTATCTTCGAACACCTCAAGCCCGAGCATGACATCATCTGCGATGTGTTCAGCGGATCGGGCACGACGGGTGTCGCGGCGCGCGCTACGGGTCGCCACTACATCGGGATCGAACTGGACGCGGGCTATAACGCGAAGGCTGCGGAGCGTCTGAACTGCACCGTCGAGACGCTTGCGCCTCCGGTGCCGGTGAAGCGTCAGGCGGTCAAGGCGACGCTGTTCAACGCTGACTGCCTCAAGGCAATGACGAAGCTGGCGGACGAGTCCGTGGACCTGATTGCTGTGGACCTGCCCTACGGGGTGTCGGTCGAGGCGTGGGACAAGATCGTCCCGATGGACAAGATGTTCGCGGAGTTTCGGCGCATCCTTTCGCCTACCGGGAATATCGTAATGACCGCGCAGGGTCGTTTCTCGGCCGCGCTGATCGCGGCGGCTCTCGACCTCTACTGCTATTCGATGGTCTGGGCGAAGACGCGCAAGACCCAGCATCTGCACAAGGACTATCGCGTCCTCGCGGAGCATGAGGATGTTCTGGTTTTCGCGAAGGGCGGCATGGGGAACAACGCGAAGGTTCACCCGACCTACAATCCGCAAGGTCTGGTCGAACTGGACAAGCCTGTGACTTCCCGCAACAGCCTGAACAAGGATACGTTCTACAAGTTGAGTGGGCCGTCCGCGCAGCGGGGCCGCAATCAAACTCACACGAACTGGCCGACTTCGATCTTGTTCTTCCCGAGCGTCGGCCAGCGGGAAAAGGTGAAGGGCAAGGGCAATGCGCCCCAAACCCAGAAGCCGGTTGCGCTCATGGACTATCTGATCCGCACGTTCTCGAACGAAGGCGACACGGTGCTGGACTGCACGATGGGATCGGGCACGACGGGCGTCGCCGCCCTGCAAGCTGGCCGTCACTTCATCGGCATGGAGATCGACCCCCGCTTCTTCGAAAACACGGAGGCTCGCATTCGTGCTGCGGCGCCTGACGCGGACTTTGACATCCGCGTCGAGGCTGCGCCGGTCGAGGCGGCCTCGGCGTCCAAGCTGTCCGATGTGCTGGAACGTAAGCGCGCCGAGTATCGCGCATTCAAGGAGCGCGAGAAGGCGGCGAAGGAAGCCGCCAAAGCGGAGAAGTCGAACGTCGTCACGCTCTCTGCGGCTTGCCGTTCGGAGCGCGAGAAGCCGGTCTTGGTCATCGACGACCTTTTCGACGAGATCGCCTTCCGCATCGCAGCCTAATGCATCCGCCTTCCGGCGCCGCGCTGTCGGCCAGTTTTATTCAATAGCTGGCCGCTCGCGGTGCCCGCGAAGAAGCGTTTCTCGAACTCGCGATCCAGCTTCTTGCGATGGTCGGCCTCGGCCTGTGCGGCGTCGATAGCCATGTGCTGCTTCCAGTAATCCACCGCCAAGGCCAGCACGTCGATCCGGTCATCGTGCTTCAAGGCGCCGCGCTGGGCGGTCATGTGGGTCATCTGGAAAACGCCCGATTTGATCCGGTCGGCGACGGCGAGGTCCAGTTTCAGAACCTCTCGGTCGATGACCAGACGGTGTTGCTTCATCACCGGCTCAAGCGCGCCGACGATGCGCCGCTCTTTCATGCCGTGGACCTTCACGCCCTCGATGCCGCACCGCCATTTCGAGGTGTGTTTGGCGAGCAGGATTGGGGTCAGCAGTCGGCGGAACATGCCGTCCGAGAAGTTGTCTTCCACGATGACGGCGCGGACCTCTTGTTCGGCCGCGATGGTCGCAAGCTTGGACAGGGTTTCGGGCGAGCCGCCGTCACCGGCGACGCCGCCCCACTTTGTGACGAAGACTTTGCCGTTGAGGAACTTGGTGACGACGAACGCCGTCTCGTCCGCACCCGTGCCCGAGGGGTCGATGTGCATGACGCTGCCGGTGTAGTCGGCCCAATGTTCGCTGACGTTGAAGGGTGAGAAGAACCTGTCGCCGGTGAAGCCGACGTTCGGGAGCATCACGTCCTTGATCTGCTTATCGTCGGCGGACGTGTAGGAGAGTGCGACCGGCGCCCGACTCTTATCGACGTTCATGACGATCAGGTCGGAGGTCTTGAGCGGGAACCGCTCGGCGTCAGACAGCGACGTGTCCAACATCATCTGCAACATGAACTCGGCCGCCGTGCCGTCCATCTCGCTTTCGAGCAGCTTGGCGTCGGTGAAGCGGTCAGGGTCGGTCGGGGCGCCGCCCAGAAGCGACAGGCCCGTGGGATCACAGAGCGTCCCGCATTTTTCGATGTCAGCCCGGAGCAGCGGTGCGAGGGTGTCGCCGTAGTTCGGGAGCTTGGATTTCAGAGGGTAGCGCGCGGGCCAGACGCGGATGTCGTAGCCGCGTTTGGGAAGGTCATTGTAGATCGACTCTTCGGTCTGCGGCGTCCCGAGGTAGATGATCTCGGAGGTGTCGAGCGGCTTGATGATCTTGCCGAACTCGGACGTGGCGTGGCGCAGCTTGTCGCGTTGATCCTCGGTTGCGGAGTTGCGCTGGTTCTCAACGTCGTCGCCGATCAGGATGTCGGCACGGTTGCCCGCCAGTTGGCCGGTGATGCCGAGGCATTTGACCGAGGGCTGCTTGTTCGACTTGGCCGGGCCGACATCGAACGCCAGCGTCGAGGATCGCTGATCGCGGCCGGGGCGCAGTTCGGCCCATAGCTGATCGCCCGCCTCGTGGAAGATGATCGACTTAATTAGGTTGGCGTTGTCTGCGGCGCCGCTTTCACCGGCCGAGACGATCAGGACGGTCTTCTGCGGATCGCGCCACAGACACCAGACGACATAGGCGCAAGTGATGAAGGACTTGCCGATCCCGCGAAGGGCCTCGATGGCGCGGCGGGTCGGGCCGCTTTCGAGGTAGCGGGCGATGTCCTCTTGAATGCGGGTCGGCTTGGGGAGGCCGAGGACGTATCGCCAGACGTAGCGGACGAAGTTGATGAAGGATCGCTGGAGCTTTTCGCGGGGCGTTTCGGGGCGTTGTTTCAATCAGTCATGGCATGACCCAACCGCCCGCCGGTGAAGGCGAGCGGTCGGTCTGCGAGGGGCTTGGGTTATTGCGGCGTCATCCCCGACAGCACCTCATCTTCAAGGTCGATGTCGGCGAGTCTGGCCGTGAGGTCGTCGAAGCGTGGCGATGTCGCCGAGGCTGCGACACCGTTGTCCTTCAGGAACTTGATGGCTTGGGCGATCAGTTGAGGCGAGATCGCTTTGCTGGGGTCGCTTGGGTTCTCTTCGGCGCGGATGCAGGCGCGGGAGAGTTCGTTCGATAGCAGGAGAGCGACGGTGGCATGAAGCTGGTCCATCGCCTTTTCGGTGGCGCGGTCGGTCATGACTTGAAGAGGTCCACGACGAAGCCCGCCAGACCGCCGAGCGCAGCGGCGGCGCCCATGAGCCAGAACTTCGCATTTTCGAGTGCGCGGGTGCGTGTTTCGAGGTTGTCGTGCTTTCCCTGCAAGGTCTCCATGAACTTCATGTAGGTGCCAAGCTGGCCTTTGATTTCACCGAGGATCAGCACCAAGGCTGGGTCGGAGTTCGATGTGTTGTGAGTGGGGTCCATTAGACCTTTCGATTGTGGGTGAGAGGATTAGATCGCGTCGCCAGCCGTGTATTGGAAGTCGAGCGTGAGTTCGTAGTTGCGACCGCCGACGACGACCGAACAGTAGGCTTGCCCGAAGGCTTGGTAGGTGAAGCCCATGGGCGAATAGGTCGGCCCTGTGAACGTCGCAGACGCCCCGCTGCCGTAAGCATCCCCGCCCCACGAATAGGAAGTGGGGGCGAGATAGGGCGTCACCGAAATCCCGAACGTGATCCGGTCGTATTGCTGACGGTTCCAGTCGCCGAACCCCATCTGCACCTGCTCGTAGCCGGTGATTATGAGGCGAACAGTTCGGGCAGACTTGCCCCAGAAATCATTTGGGAGCGTCAGCGATCCAGATTGGATGCCAGCCAGATCGCGAACTCTTTGATCCATCAGCGACAGTTCGCCCGTGATCCCAAGTTCGGCTTTGATTTGGTCGATGCTGATTGACCCGGAAGTTGGGAGAGCCATTAGACTCTCCCTTCCAAGACCGCGATCCGGGCGTCGGCGTCTTTCAGAGCCTCGACGAGCAAGGCCACGACGGGACCGTATTGCACACCCTTGATACCGTCCGCGTCCTCGGTCACGAGGGTTGGTAGAACGGTCTCAAGGTCTTGGGCGATGAAGCCCAGCGAGGCCATGCCCGACGCAATCCAGTCAAACGTCACGCCTTCAAGGGCGCGGACCTTCGACATTGCATCGGTGATCGGAGCGATGTTCGTCTTAAGGCGCCTATCGGATTCGCCGACGACGGTGTTGGCGCGGACTTGTGCCGAGCAATAGAAGTTCTTGCCGTTGTAGACGCGAACCCAATCGTTGTCGGACATGTGGAGGCCGCCGCCATGGTTTTCCCAATAGATGCCGTTGCCGGAGCCTCGGACTCGGAACCAACAGTTGTTGCCGCCGTAGATTTGACCCCCGAAGTAGGCGTCATTGTTGTCGAGGTTGATTTCCAAAGGCCATCCACTGCCGGTGCTCTCCCAGCCCGTCGAGTTCGTGCCTGATCCTCGGAGGACATAGAATCGATTGCTGTTGACGTGGATCATCGCCGAGCGGTGATCGCTGTCTTGGAAGGTGATCGTCGGGGCGTTGGATCGGATGTAGACACCCCCATCCACGTCGCAGTTGCCGATGGCGTTGATGCCGTATTCGTGGATTTTCAGCTTCGTGACCTTGGCTTTTTGAAGCCAAAGTTCGTTGCCGTCCGACGAAATGCGGTTAACCCCGAGGTTGCCGAGGTTCGACTTGTCGCCTTGGACCCCAACGTAGAGCCAAGCATCCGAACCCATCCACAGGGAGCGGGCGCATACGTTTTTCCAGTGGAAGGTCAGGGCCGGAGCATAGGCATGGCCGGATTGGGTATTTCCGACGTTCTGAACTTCTTGGATTTCCATCCCGCCGTTCCAGACATCGTTCGTTGCGGTCTGTGAATAGGCGTGAAGACGGCCTGTGAGAGTGGTTCCTCCGTCACCGTTCCGGCGGACAATCGTGTATGGCCCTCCGTCCCAATTAGCGGCGTTCCAGCTAATCTTGTCGTCAGGGTTGAAGTTCCATCCAGTGTAAACGGGCCGCCCACGCCAGCTAAAGCCGCCGTTGTAGTCGAGGATCAGATCGGAGCGGTCGTTGGTATTGCCATTCTTGAAGACAGAAACGGTATAGTTCGTGTTGTCGTTCGAACCGCTGACGAAGGTGTGCGCGCCAATCACAGCCCCTGATGCTTGTCGGCGATATTCCAGAACTGTGTAGCCCGTCTCGCCGCGATCCCAGAGGCGGGTATAGCTTGGCAAATGCGTGTCGCCGTAGGCGTGAAGCTCCTTCTGTGTCGTCAGGTGACGGTCAAGGTAGATGTCGCCCGACGCCAGCGACATGCGTAGAGGTCGCAAGCCGTTGAACTCACCGTCTGCATCGTTCTGGTTGGTCAGCAGCCAGTAGTAGTTGTCGGCGTCCATATGGTGCAGCAGACCGTAATTCACCGCCGAACCCGCATTCGTTTTCAGGCGAATTTGGCGACCGCCATTGGCGAAAACTTGGGCCGACTGGAACTCGTTGTAGCCGTTCCTGACCGCCGGATTGCCGAGGTTCGAACTGTCCCATGGCGTTGCGCCCGCGAAGGTGGGGCGACGGTTCATGGTGATGGTCTTCCAGCCATCCATCTGAAGGTTGGATGTCGCGTTCCCATCGACGCCGTAGAGCAGCATATCGCCCGGACGAGCCGGATGGTTCTTGCCGTGCAGGACGATGACGGCACCAGTGTCGGTCCAGCCTTGCCCCCCTGCGATGACCCATGCCGCAGAGTTGCTGTCCCGTCGAAGATACGGGTCTGCGCCGGTCATGGTCAGACTATCTTTGACGGTGATCCCGCCATTGAACGTCTGTCCGCCGTTCCACGAGTTTCCGCCGGTAAGGCTGCTCTTGCCGTTCAATGCAGCCTGTAGGCCGCTGACGTTGGCGATGTCGGTCGGGAAGATCGTCGGGCGATCAGTAATGGTAGTCCACGCATGGACGTGGCCGGTCAGGGCGCGAGCGTCGAGAGCCGCCTGAAGGTTCGCAACATCGGCGATGCCATGGCCGTGGCCCGTGTTCGATTTGCCGTCCAAGGCTGATTGCAGCCCCGCGACGTTGACGATGTTCGAGGGGAAGAACGACGGCTTGTCCGCGATGACGGCCCAAACCGGCGTTACGTCGCCTTGCTCGATGTAGTTTGCTTCGACGTTCTTGGCGCCCGATCCGCTGTAGACCCAGCGGCGGCCGTCCATGGTCGCGACCAGCGTTCCGGGTCGGATGCCGTTCTGTTGCGCGGTCGTCAGGTTGGCGATGCCGCCAGTCGAGACGACGGGGGTCTGACCGACGAGAACCGGGATGCGCGCCGGGTCGATCATGCCTTCAAGACGCGACGCCGCCAGCGTGTCCGATTTCTTGTCGAACAGGTTGGGATCGAACGTCGCCGCGAGCGCGGCCGAGGCTTCGGCTGCGGTAGCTTTCTGCGTCGCAAGCGCAGCGTCATCAGAAACCTGCTCTGCAAGCTGTTCGACGATCTCGCGATCCTGCGATGTGGACTGACCCGAGCCTTGCGCCAGTTCGGCCCAATAGCGGGCGTTCGCCTCGCTCGTGCCCGCGTGGCTTCGATGTTGTTGCGCGAGGTTTCGTGCTTCCACCGCCGCGCCGCGAGCCGCTTCCGAAAGGATGCGCTGGGCGTCTGCCCGGTCGGCGTGACCTTGCGCCAGATCGCGCGCGAGTTCGGCCGCGACCTTGGCGACGGAGGCTTGTGCCGCCGGGCCGGAGGTCATGTCGCTGAACGATGCGGGCGAAGGAACGAGGATTTCACGGCCGCCCAAATCCACAAAGGGATAGCGGCCGTCATTGTTGGGTCCACCATCGGCGGACCCACCCAGCCAAGCAGCGAGATAAGTGTTCTGCTGCTTCGTCTTATCAAGAAGGTCTTGGACTTGCTGGGCGAGATTGGTGATCGTCAGCCCGCTCATCCCCACTTACTCCTTGTCGGGAGCCGGAGCTTCTTCGGCCTTCGGTGCTTCGGATTCCTTGGCGATCTGGAAGCCGAGTTCGGCGCCCTGCATCGCGGCGCGGACATTCGACAGAGCCGCCTTGGTCGTCTCGACCTGCGAGAGCAGATTGCCGAGCGAGGCCAGAAGGGATTGCTCTTGAGCAGCGAGGTTCTGATGCTGTTGAACAGCGGTCGGGATTTGGGACATGCGTCTCCTGATGTTGTTGAGGGGTTCGTTTATTTAGACGAGCGACCGGCCCGTTAAGGCCGGTCTTGAAGTCAGGTGATGATGGGCTGTTCAGTGCCGCCGCCACCGCCGGGGCCGCCGGGATCAGGTGTCCATCCACCGTCACCGCCACCGCCGCCGCCCGATGATGCACCGCCGGAGCCGACGCCGGAGCCGGAACCTGTGCCGCCGCCGAGGCCGGTCGTGTTGTTTTTCATCTCGGTCAGCTTGCCGTAGCGAGCCGTCACGGTCTGGGTGGACATATTCGAACTGAAGTAAATCTGGACATAGTAGTGCCAGTTTCCAGCTTCGTTCGGACGGTCGAGAAACTTGACCGGGAGCGCGCCCTGCCATGTGTCGTTCGCCATGCCGGAGCCGTTGAGTTGCACCGACTGGATGACCGTGCCGCCGGTCTCGCCACGAGAGCGGACAAGCTGCACGACGGCGACGAACGAGCCGCCCGCGTTATGGGTGAATGTCCCATAGGCGTTGAAGTCGATGTCGATGGGGCTGTCGGCCTTTTCGACCCCGATCCAGACGCCATGAATGCGGGTCGGCGTGGTGTTGTTCAGGCCGATGGTTCCACCGGCGTAACCCACCTCGACGCCGGTGACGGTGTTGTTGACGAGCTTGGCGTGATTGATCGTGCCCGTGACGAGCAGGTCGCCGTAGATGTCCACGTTCGCGTTGAAGCGGGCGCGGCCAGCGACGACGCTGAACGGTTGGACCGGGGCGCCGCCGTTCGGCGCCGTGATGGAGAAGTTGTCAGCGACGATGGCGAAGGAGCCAAAGTTGCTGTTGTTGTTCATCATGAACCCGGTGATGTGGCCGTTGCCGTTGAGGACGACGCCGTATCGGGAATTCAGACCATTGGTGACGTTCTGGAGCGTGGTGATCGACGAGGTGTGCGATCCGACCGTGTTCTGAACGGTCGTCAGCGTCTGGGAGAGCGCGTTGTCACCGTTCACCCGTGCGGTCTGTTCATTGACCACGGAGGCCGAGACGTTGCCGACAGCGACATCAATCCCCGACAGGCGGGTGCCGAGGCTCTGACCGGCCGATGTTTCCACTCGGTTCAGGTCAAGGACGAAGGCGGTCTGGCCGTTACGGAAGGAACCCAGAACCGAGAACTGCTGCGCCATAGCGGCATCGGCATTGGCGCGGGTCGTGGCCTCGTTCTGGATCGCCGACGAGTTCTGTCCGACCTGTGAGGCGAGAGACTGACGGGCTTGGCTTTCCGCCGCGATGGCGTTCGAGCGCGTCGTCTGTTCGTTGAGGATCGCGGATTCTGCGTTGCCGACACGGGTCGTCAGGGCACCGCGAGCCGAGGCTTCGGCAGCGACCGCATTGGTGCGGGCCGTGACCTCGTTGGCGATAGCCGCCTCGTTGTTGTCGGTGCGGGAGCCGAGCGTGTCGATCCGCGTTGAGAGCGCGCCGTCTGCATTGATGCGGTTGGTCGTCTCTGTTGTGACGGCGGTGAAGGCGTTGGCCGTTTCCGTCGTCATCGTCGCGAAGCGCGAGGCGAAGGTTTCGCCGGGCGCCACACGGACCTTGTTCAGGTCGAGGATGAAGGCCGAGCCGTTGCCGTTCTTGGCGCCCAGAAGGTCGAGCGTTTCGGCAAGCGATGTGTCGGCCGTGGTCCGGGCGGTGCGTTCGGTCGTGATCGACGCTTCGGCACTTTCGACGCGGGCGATCCACGCATTGAGCGAGTTAGTCAGCGCGGAGTCCGCTGTGCTGCGGGCGGTCTCTTCGGCGAGGATTTTCGCCTCATTGCCGTTGGCCTTGGTGGTGATCGCCGACAGGCGTTGGCCGAGGCTTTCGGACGGGCCGACGCGAACGGTGTTCAGGTCCAGAAGGAAGGCGTTGTTCGACCCGTTCTTCGCGCCGATCAGTGCCAGCGTTGAGGCAAGCGCGGTGTCGCCTTGGACACGCTCCTGCGCCTCGTTCTGGATGATGGTGGCGAGGCCGGTCCCGCCCTCAAGGTTGGCGAGCGAGTCCACCAGATCGGTGATCGTATCGACGCGCAGTTCGAGATTGTCGGTGCGGGCCGTGGTGTTCGAGACGATCCCGTCGAGCGTGTCGGTGCGGAATGCCTGATCGGTAAGCTGGAAGGATTGTTCGAGGATGCGTTCGGCCGACAGGTCGATGCTGGCCAGTGCGTCTCGGAAACGGTTCAGGAGGTCGTCGCCCAACTCCGAGGTGAGCAACAGTTCGTCCATGATGGCGTCTGGCGTGGTCACGACGCCAAGGTGATCGCCAAGGCGGACCTGCGCCTGATCCAGCGCGCCGGTGTAGAGGTCGTCCAACTCCTGCTGCTTGTAGAGAAGCTGTCGAACGGCGGTGTTCAGTTCCTCTTTCGTGAGGGTCGCGCCATTCTGGAACTCGACGAGGGCGTTCGAGATCGGAGTGTCGCGCCTGATCTTGAGGACGCTGTTTTCGATGGCTGGATAGGTCAGCCGGATGCGGCTGTCGGACACCCACTCAAAGAACGGCGTGGAGCCGTTCAGGGTGACTTTGATGTGGTTCTTATCGAGGTAGGGGATGGCGAGATCGAACTCGCGCTGTCCTGCCGCCACGACGTATGTGACGCGGGTTTGGTAGGCCATTGATCCTTTCGTTCACCCACGACGAAAGGCCCGGCCGCGTGAGCGACCGGGCTATCCGGGTGGATTGAGGTTGGTGTTTTAGTCGGCGCCGAAGTTCATGATGTCGGCGAGCGCATCATCGGAGACGCCGTAGGACCGGGCCTTGTTCTCGATCCGGTATGGCTCCCAGCCCTTCTTCTCGCCCATGTCCTGCGCCTGTGCGGCGCCGGTGCGGTCGAGCATAGGCGTCATGTCAGGGAACTCGCCGCGCTTGATCGCCGCTGTCGCCAGTCGGCGATAGCGGGACACGGTGTCCTTGATCTCTTGGGCGCGACGAGGGTCGCTGTAGCTGGCGTAGTCAGCCGAGTTGACCAGTTCTGCCAAGGCTTCGTGCATGTTCAGGCCCGTCATCGGATCGCGCCATTCCTGACCTTGGATAGCCAGAACGCGCGCATGTTCCTTCGGCGTGATCTTCTGCCCGTTGAAGCGGGCGTCAGGTCGGGTCGCCATCAGCAAGTCAGGATCGTTCTGGGCCAGAGCCGAGATTTCCAGACGCACCATGTCGTCCTCTCGTTCCGACACGCGGAGCGGCTGGACCAGAGCTTCGATGAAACCGCCGTCCTTGTCCTTGCGGACGATGGGAAGGCCGAGCCAGTCGCGGCGTTCGGGCAGACTTTCCGACAACATCGGAATGTTGCGGGCGAAATAGTCGAGGAATTCCGACGCCTCGCGCATCACCGGGTCTTGGGCTTGCGCTGTGTTCCTGACGATGGCCGGGACGAGGGAATCGCCAAGCTTCTTGAACGCGGACTTCGCAACGGCTGTGCCGCGCGATGACGCCGTGGTCGAGAACGACGGGTCCAAGAGGTCGAAGAAGTCGCCGACGCCTTGGAGCGCGGCCTTGTTGACGATGTTGTTCATGATCGCGCCCATGACGCCGCCCGCCAGTGCGGAGGCTTGGTCATCGGCGAGATCGCGGTCTCGCATGGTCTGGTAGAGGTCCGCTGTAATGCCGATCATTTCGGCCACCGGCGACAGGGTGCTGTATTGATACCAGCGGCCCCCGAGGCGGATGGAGTAGGATTTCACCCCGTCCTCTTCTTCGGCCGGAGTGCGCTTACCGACGAGATCGCCGTTGGCGAACAGCATGGCGGCGGTCCCCATAAGGGCCATGCCGCTGACCATCCGCGCCATCACGATGTCGGCTTCGGCGCCCCCACGAGAGAGAGCCTTTTCCTGACCGTCGAGCGCGGCGAAGTAGGTCTTGAACGCCGCACGGTTTTCCTTGGTGAGCCAAGCCAGAGCCGGGTTGCGATCCACCATGCCAGCGCGAACGAGGTTCAGCGGAGTGCGGAGGAACGGGACGTAGAGAGCCTTGACGATGGGGATGTATTTCATCGCCTTTTCGAAAGCCTCGACGGCCGGGCCGGTCTTCTGGAAAGCCATGAGCCGCGCGTAGTCGTTCGCCATTTCGTAGAGATCGACCGAGGCAAGCACATCGGCGGCTTCCTCAAGCCGGGCGTCGCCCATGTAGGACTTCGCCGGGTCGTAGATTTCGCCGGTGGCCTCGAACTCGGATTTGGCGCGAACGAAGGCTTCGGCCGTGGGCCGCTGCGTCACCGCTTCAAGAGTCTTGGCGAAGACGCGATCCGCTTCGCCGCCGCGCAGACGGGCCGAACGGTAGGAGGCTTCACGGGCGGCCAGCGCGTTGATCTGCATCCGGCGCGTCATGACCTTCGTGAACTCGTCCATCCCGAGGGAGGGGCGAATGCCGAGGGTGCGGAGCGTTCCGAATAGGCCGGTCATCGCCATGTCGGGCACGGCCTTGATGCCGCCCTCCTTCCACTTCTTGACCCGTTCGGCGTTGAACTCGAACGGCTGGGCCATGGCGTAGCGGCCGACGCTCGTTTCGATGTCGGTCTGCGGGGCCGCGTGGATGAAGGCTTTGAACCCTGCCTTCGTCGCATCGACGAAAGATTGGTGGATGCCGAACAGATAGGCGTTGGCTTCGCGGAAGGTGACGCCCTCTGCGGAGGTGCGCTTTCCCCCGAGGCCGCGCCGTAGCGGGCTGGTGATCCCAGCGGCGATGTAGCGTTCCCCGACCGTCATGGACGCATGGAGAACCGAGCCGACAGCGTTGCGGACGGCGGTCGCGGGCGTCGTCAGATAACCGGCGACGATGTAGTAGGACAGGTAGTCGGGGAACCCCATGTGACGGCCCTTGCGGAGTTCGTCTTTGAGGCCGCGTTCGCCGCCCGAGCCGTAGGCTTCGCGCAGTCGCTTGAGGGCTTCGGCCATCTTCTTCGCGTCGAGGTCGCCGGTGCCGAGGGCGTCGGCCATGAGGTCCATCTGGCCCTGTAGGTCGTTGATGATCCGGCTGCGCTGCTTCGCCATCTTCATGATGTTGAGGGCGCGGCCGATCTCGGATTTTGCGCCCGCCGCCATGGCGTCGAACATCACGGTCGCTTGCAGTTGGGCGGCCACCTCGCCGATCAGATTGTTGTCAATTACGTTGCCGTTCAGCGACTTCTCCAGTTGCGCCATCTTCGTCACGAGATGGTCGGTGTGCTGGATCGAAATTGTCTCCAAGGCGTGCATCTTGGCCGCGATGCCGTTCTCGCCGGTGATGTCGCTATGGGCCTTCACTACGTCGGAGACGGTGACGCCGAATGCAGCCTGACGATCTGCGACGGACTTCCAAGTCTTCTTGGCGTCTCCGGCCGCGTCGTAGAGCGGCTTGAAAATCTGGGCCATGACGCCGACGATTTCTTCGAACTTCTCCGGCTCGTTCGCCAGCTTGTCGAAATCGAAAATCTCTTGGTTCCAGTGCGGCGACGGATCGTCCGCGAGGTCCACGGCTTCCTTGCCCGCCCAGCGCACGAAGAGTTCGACCTGATCCGGCTTGATGTAAGCCTTCAGGCGGTCGAGGTGTTCGGTCACGGCTTTGAGCCGTTCGGGCGACATGCCCTTCGTCCATTCCGGGTTGATGTCCGGGCCAGCTTCGGGGCCATCCATACGCGGGCCGTCCATGCGTTCGGCACGGGGAGCCTCGACGCGCATCGGCAGAGCCGACACCGGACCCTGCTTCGTGGGTCGGAAGGTCCAGTCATCCAGCGTCAGGGCCGGGAGCGAGATCGCATCGGCCGTGTCGAGTTCGTCGCGGAAAGTCTGTGACAGGTTCACCGGCTCCGAACGGAGGTCGGCGTCAATGCGAGCGCGGACAGTTCCGCGTCCCTTCATCAGCGCACCGGCCCCTTCAAACGCGCCCGTAAAGGCCGCACCGGCGCCAGCCGAAAGCACGGTCTGGAGAACGTCGTAGCGATCCTGCGTCAGGCCGGTGGCGTCCATCTGGGCGAGCAGGTCCACGGCCCCGGCGACCGTGGCCTGAACCGCGATCTTGGCGCCGACTGATGAGCCGCCGGTGATGTAGGATGTGGGGTCCAGCGCGGCGCCCCCGAGGGTGCCGAGCAGGGCCGCGCCGCCGTGCAGCGTCTTGCCGACAATGCCGCCTTCGGCTTCCCAGAAGGGGTCGTCCTTGGACGCCTGTGCGAATTCCTGACGACGGGTGCGCTCACGGCTAACCCAATCGTCAGCCGCTTCGCGGGTGTTCTGCGTGTCGCGGGTCATGTCCATCAGGACGCCGCCCGAGTTGTAGATGCGGGAGACGAGACGAACCGGGTTCAGGGTGAAGCGGTCATTGACCGCCATGGCGGCTTTCGTATCGCCGCGCTGTCCTGCCTCGATGTAATCGGCCGTGTCATCCAGACCGGCCCGCCAACCTTCGGCGATGAAGCCGGTGTTGAAGGTATTGGAGAACACGTCGCCGAGACGTTCGCCGAGGCTGCGCTTGTCCTTCGGAGCCGAGAGGGAGACAGCCGCCGAGCGGCGGCTGTTGTTCTGTTCTGGGGACGTGCCGTAGTGGCGTTGAATGAAGGCGCGACGGACGTGTTCAGGGGTGCCGTCCTCGAACTCGAAAACGTGCCCGTCAGGGCCGGTGAAGCGGATGGAAGCCATTAGTCTCCTTGGATGATGTTTCCGTTCCTATCGACGCGCGTGACACCGCCAGCACTGGCGGTCTGGGTTGAGCCGGGGGCGCGGGTGTTGCCACCGCCCGGCGGGGCGGCTGCACGTTGAGTCAGTCGGGGTGTGTATTCGGCAATGATGTCGTCGGCCGCTTTCATGGGGGCTGCGCCTCCTGCGACGCGGCGTTCCCATTCGATCAGGGCGTCGGCGCCGAGGCGGCGACGTGACGGCGGGGCGCCTTCGCCAACCAGTTCGCCGAGGGCCGAACCGACATATGATCGGGCGACCGTCGCTGTGCGTCGTTCCTCCGGCGGGATGCTGGCCGACTGACGCGAGCCAGCCGCCACACGTTCCTTGACCGCCAAATAGGCGCGGGTCGCATTGCGGCCGGTCCCAAAACGTCCCGCGTTATAGTCGCGGTCAGCTTGGGCGCCGATGCTGGCGTAGTTGGGTTCGGCAACCGCGAAGCGGCTGGCGTAGTTGAGGGTCAAATCCTCGTTTGCCTCGCCGTCCGCAACATCGTTGCGGAGGCTGCGGAAGGCGCCGCGCATGGTCATGGCTTCGCCCGGTTCGAGAACGCCGTTGGCCGCTGCGGTCTGGATCGCCTCGTCCACGTTCTCGCCGCGAAGCGAGCGGTTGTAGAGGTCGATGGTCAGATCGTCCTTGGCCTCGACACGCGCCTTTTCGGTGCGACGTTCGGTGTCGGCCTCGACGCCCTCAATCGCATTTAGGACGCGGATTTGCTGGGCCGGGGTCAGGACCGACGCGCCGGGTGCGCGAGCGCGCCGTTGTGCCGGGGTGTCTGCATCCGCCATTTCCACGGCCGGAGCCGAGGGATCAGGCGTCGCGTTTTGTGCTGGCTGGCCGACGATGGAGCGAGGGTCGATGCGTCGGCCCTGTGCGTCGCGAGCCGAGAAGTGAAGGTGCGGGCCGGTCGAGTTCCCGGTGTTGCCGGAAGCGGCGAAGGCCGTGCCCTGCGTGACGCGATCTCCCGCCTTGACGTTGATGCTGTCGAGGTGGGCGTAGCCTGTGACACGTCCGTCTGCGTGACGGATCAGGACGGTGTTGCCGCCACGACCGCGCGGGCCAGCGAACTCAACTACGCCATCCGCCGGTGCGACGACCGGCGTCCCAATCGGAACCGCGATGTCGATGCCGCCGTGATCGGTAGAAGCCCCGCGAAGGGGTGCGCGTCGGGCGCCCAAGCCGGATGTGACACGGCCTTCAAGTGGCATGATGTAGGTCGATGCCGGGGCGGCGGAAGCAGCCGGTGCGGGTGCGGGTTCGGCCGTGACGGACGGCAATGGACTGCCTTCGATCACTGCGCTGTTCGCGTCGGCGCGGGCCACTTCGATCTCGGCCGCGACATCCTCCGGGCGGCGCGTGTCGAGCAGCGAGTAAAGGCCGGTTAGATCGCCGGTCTGGGTGGCGTAGGCCACGACCGCGTTGACGACCTCTTCCTGCACGGCGACGCCATCAAGGCCAGCCTCTTTGAGCCGCCCGACTGTGCCGAGCAGGTCGATGCCTTCACCCCGGCCGAGTGCGGCTTGCACTTCGCCCGTGGTCATATCCAGCATTTCGCGGTCGGTGCGCTCTTGCAGGACGCCGGAAGCGCGAGCGTTCACGTCATTCGACCAACGCTGCATCCGCTGTCCGACTTGGAGGCGGACTTCGGGGCTTTCGAACAGGTCGGAGACCTCGCCGATGAAGGTCGATGATCGCTCCTGCATGTAGGTTTCGATCTCTTCGACGGTCGCCCCGCTCTGGATCAGATCGTCCAGACCTTGGGTCGTCTCCGTCTCGAACTTCGTCTGTCGGTTCGAGGCCGTCACGCTGTAGTAGGCGCGTTGGTAGGCGGTGGCCTCGGCCTTGGCCGGGTCCATTTCGACGCCGCCCAAGGCGTCGGTCATGCCCTGTGCGTATTCGCCTTCCGCTCGCTTCGCCGTCTGGGCGATGTCGTTTCTAAAATAGGCTTCGGCCGTGTCTTGGGCCTGACCGAAGAACCGGCGAAGTTCGTCAAGATTGTTGCCCCGCTGTGCGTCGCGCATCGAGGCGTTGACGCGAACCGGGTCAACCCGATCTTCGCGGCGGGTGGGGAGGATCGCATCGCGGTTGTTGGTGATGCGGTCTTGCGTCGTGCGACGCTGGGATTGTCTGGAAAGGTCGGCCATGGATCAGTTCGGCCCCTTGGCTGCTGCGCTCTGCTGAAGCTGGATGCTCTTGCCGCCGTAGTATCCTTGGGCGCCCGCCGTAGCGATGCGGAGACCCGCGCCGAGGATGGTCGGCGACTGGATGCGGCTGGACATGGAGTTGGCTTCTGCGGCGGCTGCGCGCTGCTGGGACTCTGCGTTGAGGTTTGTGCGTTCGGCGGAAAGTTGGTTCTGCATGAGGCTGTCCTTCAGGAGAGCTTCGACGCTTCCACCGATATTTAGACCGGCTTCACCGGCGGCGACCTTGATGCGGGCCTGCTCCTTGCGAGCGACGCGCTGACGCTCGTTCAGTTCGGCGGTCTGGGCGACCCGAATTTCCTGCTGGGTGGTGGCAAGCTGGGCGTCGATAGCCTTCTGCTGCGCCTTGGCGGACTGCATTTGACCGATGGTCTCGGTCGCGGCCCCGACGACGGCGATGGTCGTCATGATAGTCACGGGATCACAGATGGATTGGTCCCTCCTGAATGCTGCTGATGAGGTAGAATGGGCGGCTCTCGCGGCCATGGGTCAGATCGACGTCCTCGATCTCGAACCCGGCCCGAAAGAGCCAGAAAATGCTCATGCTGTTGCGAGCATCGACGTGATTGAAGAGACGCGGCCAACGCCCGTGCCAGCGTTTGATCACGGCATAGGTCTCGCGACCGATGGCGATCTTGGCTCTGGGCCTCTCCATGCCGGGCGTCCCGAGCATCCACACGATGCCTGAACCGGCTTCGTCCGAAGGCCCGACGCCGTAGACGGCGATGGCCTCGCCGTCGTCGGTGATGACCCAAGCGTCCAAGCTGTTCATGACCGACATGGTGAGGACCAGAAGAGGGTCTGGATCGCCGATGGTCAGGAGCGGATTGGTCGCTTTGATCTCGTCGTAGTCGGCGGGCCGAAGGTTGTTCGCAATGGCGTCGAGCCAGTCGTGAATCTGTTCGCCCGAGACATCGGCGAGGTCGTGGAATTCGATCATGGGGAAAGGGCCTGACCGCCCGTAAGCGGTCAGGTTCTGGAACGGTTGTAGTAGTTAGCTTCCCACTCGGCCGCGACGAATGTCGAGGCGGCGTAGGTGTCGTTCACGATGCGGATGCGGGTCGCCGTGTTCTGGCCGTAGACCTGAAAGCGGTGTGAGCCGGTCGCATAGGCTGGCGTGTTCAGACGGAAGCTGGCGGCGCCCACGGTCTTGCCGGTGAACTGCGAGAGTTTGGACGGCAGGATTTCCTCGACATTCGGATTGACGCCATAGGGCGCGACCGATGTCTTGAAGTAGGCGGTGTCCACGAAGTTCAGGGTGAAGGTGCGAAGCGTGGTTCGGCCGGTCGTGATGGCCTCTCCGCGCTGGGTCCGCATGTATTGGGTCGAGAACTCGAACGCGAACTCGTAGCCTTCCCCGACGACGACAGGCCCGGCGATCTCGCTGGCCGGAACCTCGACGATGTTATCCGTGATCCAGATGTAGGTCGAGGGGTCGATCAGCGTTTCGGGGCGGCCCGCGAAGGCGTTGCCTCGAACCATCTGGAATCGGGCTTTCACCGGCCGATAGGGCAAGATGAACTGCGTCGTGTTCGGCGTGGCCTGATAGGTTCCGGTCACGGTCGCCCGACGATCCAGATGGATTTGATGGGTCGCCTGCACCGGGCGCGAGCCAGCGGTCAGGTTGACCCTCTCCAACCATAGGCCATCGTTTCGCTGAACCGTGAGGTAAAGCGTTCCCTTGAGGTAGGCGCCAGAGACGATCCGGGCGCCGGGTCCGAAGTCCCATTCATGCCACGCGGACTGAAGCTTCTCGTCGGACGAGGCCCAATAGAAGTTGTAGCAGTAGACCTTGCTCGGGGCGCCGTTCGTCAGGATGAACAGAGCCGACAGGTCATCGGCCGGGATCAGCGCGTGGACGCCCGCCGGGATGTAGCGGTCGCAGTGCGCCGTCACGTCCGAAGCCGTGGTCGTGTCCGCCCCGGCGAGCCGGGTGTATTCCATGACCTTGGCGAAGCCGCTGTTCTCGACCGCGAAGTAGATTTCGGAGCCGAGCGAGGCGAGGCCAGCGACGGTGTTGACGGTGTAGTTTGTCGTCGGCCGGATCGCGAGGGACGAGGCGTTCAAGCCGAGTTCGCCGTGCGAGAGGCTGAACTGCGTTTGGTCGGACGTGAGCAGGATGCCGTCATTGTGTGTGGTCGCATCCAGCAGAGGCGAGACCTTGGTCGAGGTCGCCCCGGCGTCCAGCACGTCGCTTTCCAGATAGTCGGTTTGCGACATACGCCAGAAGTTTCCGAAGTCGCCGACGCACGAGAGGATGCAGTTCTCGTCGTAGAGGAAGGCCAAGCGGTTCTGATAGAAGAACACCTTGCGGATCGGGCGGCCGATGAAGCCGGGGTTTGGGTTGATGTCCGTGTCGCCGACGCGGCGGGGCGCCCACGAGAACGGAGCGAAGACGAAGCTTCCATCGGCCTCACGAACGAGGGCGTGGGGCATGGTCTTGTAGTCGATGGCGTTGACCAGTCCGGGCTTGACGCATTCCTCCCAGACGCCGCCGCGACGGACGACGTAGTAGGACATGAAGCCTCCCGTCTCGTCGCCTTGGACGCGGTAGATGGCGCCTTCGGGCGGGGGCGTGTCGCCCTGATTGACGGGCGGCAGTTTGTCGAAACGCTGCACCGTGCCGGTGATGACGCCAGCGGTCGGGTTAGGCGGATAGGTGTAGGTGCTGCCCGGCGCGTAGGGATCGCCGTTCGCATCCGTGCCGATCCGGCGGTTGAGCCAGATTTGCTCGGCGGGATCAGCTTGGGTGTCGGCGCCCAGCGCACCCATGGCGCACTTCATCCGACGATTGGTGATGAAGGTGTAGTCCGCGACGCTGAACGCCGAGATGTCCGTGCCGTAGTCCTCGACGGTCGAGAGGTAGGCCCAGCCGCCGGGGGCGGTGACGGGCTTCTCTTGGCCGGTGAGTGTGTCGAACACCTTGATCTGGCCGTCTGCGACGATCACCACATACTGCTCTGTGGTGTCGCGGTTGATGGTGTGGACGTGTGCGTTTTCCGGCGCGGTCGGCATAAGCCGAGCGACGACCTCGGAAGGTGCGCGTTTGGTCAGGCCGGTCGCGATGGACGGCCAGCCGTTGGTCAGGCTTTCGAGTTGATCGGGCGAGCGGACCAGCGGCGATTGCTGCGAAACGCCCCCGTGCAGGGACGGCAGCGAGCGGGTCACGAGGCTCACTTATCGGACCTCCAAGCTCGGCCGCGCCGGTTCAGAGATGCGGAAAGAGCCTTGTTGGCGCGAAAGATGTTGATGTCGGCCGAGGCGGACTGCTGGCGTTGCAGCGTCAGCCAAGCGCGTCGCTGATCCTCTTCGCCGAAGCGGTCGGCGGCTGGGTCGCCCACAACCCGAGCGGTGAACTTGCGACCGGCGGCGATGACGGCGTAGCCACGGGCGGCCTCCGGCAGGGCGTCGAACGTGAACGACCACTTGACGCGGACCTTGACCGGAAGGGCCATCACCCACGTCAGGTTCGCGGCGTCCCAGAGGCCGAAGCCTTTCGATGGATGCTTTCGAACAATGATGTCCTGCGCCTTATCCATCGGGTCGATGTCGAGGGCGCCGGTGGGGACGGCGATAAAGCCGTCGATGTCGGGGGAGAGAACGAAGTCCTCATCGGTGTTGAACTTGAAGCCGTAGAGGCAGACTTCGCGAACGACCTTGTTCAGTTCGCCGAGCGCGATGGACTGGTCCACGATCTCGGGAATGATGGCGTTGACGGGAAGCTGGCCGATGCCGATCAGCATGTCGTTGACGGCCTCAAGTTCCGTCATGGGCGCAGCCAGCATGGGCGCGATCTCCTTCGGAACTATAGGTTTTGTTAGATTTCCGCAGGTTAAAGTCGGCCCGCATCACCTGAAGATTGTCTTGGTGATGTAGCCCGCCTCTGCTCAACGGGATGATGTGATCGACGTGGTAGCGGACGCCGGGGTTGTGCTTTTCCAAAAGCTTCGCCAGCCGGTAGAAAGCGCGGATGGCATTCCGATCAGCACCGGGGGCAAGTTCGCGCATTCGTTGACGGCGAAACCCCTTGTAGGAGTTGACGCGATCAGGATTTCGCTGCGCCCATAGACGCTGTAAATTCGCTACTCTGTCTTTGTTTTTGGCATATCGCGCTCGTGCTTTCGCCGCGTGACAGTCACGGCAAATACGATTTGGACGAGCAGCGAGGCTTGGCGACCAAGTGTCAGGGACGACGAGCTTGATCGAGCAATCTCTGCAATTCACAGGCTACAAAAATAAGGGCCGCCCTCACGGAGAGGACGACCCTTAAATGTATTGTTAGGCCGGGATGGCGCCGGTGCGGAGTTCGACCGCATCCGAGGCACGGAAGACATCGGTGCCGGTCATCTGACGGGCGAGGATGAGAGTGCCTTGCTTGCTGATCTGGTCTTCGGTTTGAACCGAGAGACCCTGAACTTCGGCGGTGCCGATAGCGTCCTTGGTCCAGACCGCGCCGACAGTCGTGCCCATCTTCAGACGATAGCGAGCCGGGATGTCGAGGTTGGCCGAGTCATCGTTGCCGAACGGCGCGATGTTGGACTTGACGATCTTGATGCCGTCGATGGTTTCGAGCGTGTGCTTGCGGAGCGAAGCGTCACCGCCATTGTAGTCGCGGTTCAGGTTCTTGTCCGAGCGCGCCATCAGATACCATTGGGCGTTCTTCACGAGGCCGAACACATCGACCATATCGACGCGGACGTTCTTGCCGTCGAGGGCTTCCTTGGCCTTGGAGAAGGCGTCGAACAGCTTCGTGGCGTCGGTCGCCATAGCGGAGTCCACGACCGGGGTCGGTGCGCCGCCGCCCGAGGTGCCGAGCAGATCGGTGGCGCGAGCAGCCTTGACGACAGCGCGCATGGCGTTCTGGTCGAACTGGACGGCCAGAGCTTCAGCCAGTTGGCGAACGTATTCCGAGCGAATGTCGAAGTGGTTCAGGATTTCGTGGATGTCGGCGACGAACACGTCGGAGATCAGCTTGTCGTCCGAGGTCAGGATGATCTCGTCGTGGCCGATTTGCTTGCCGACGATTTCAGTGCCGGGCGTGTGGTAGGACGCGGTTGCGCGGCCGACGCGGGGGAAGCGCAGCGATTTGCCGTTGGCCAGCGCGAAGACGCGATGCTTGTCGCGCATGATAGTCATGCGTTCGTAGGCCGCCTGAACCTCGCCGCCGAAGATGTCGAGCAGCAGGTTGTTGGTGCCAGCAGTATCACCGGCCTTGTAGCCGGGATTCGAGGGGGTGGAGTTAGCCATTAGGCTCCTTGATTGAGAGAGAGTTTTTGGCTCCCGTCGATCAATCGGAGTCCGCTGGCGCATGAGGTTGTGCGGTCGAAACCGGCCTCTTCGCAGCCGGATGTTTCCGCTTTGATTTGGGAGAAAGGGTTAGGCCGGGCTTTCACCGGCCGCCCGTCCGTGGACGGTCAGTTCCCGGTTTGCGCTGGGAACTGTGCGGCCTCGCTGGCGAGCCTCTATGGAGGCAGGCGGGCGTGGTCTTAAGGGTGCTTTAGAGCAGCGTTCCGGCTGCTTGCGAGCGGGCGACCTTTTCAGCGACCTCGGCCACATAGGCTCGGTCAGTCTGGTATCGGTCGGTCTTCATGGCGGCGACCATTTCCGACTTGGATCGGAACACGTCGCCGACTGCGGCGCCCGGCGTGGACTCGACGAACGAGCCTTCGGACGGATGCGCCGCCTTGTATTTCGCCACGAGCCATTCGACGCCTTGTTTGGCGGTGTTCGAGTTCGTGACGAGGGTATTGTAGCTGTCGATCTCGGCGGCGGTCAGGGACTTGGAAGCCCAATCCGACGCCGCGTCGAAGATGTCTTGGCCGCCCGCTGTCGCATGGGCCTGTTGGAATGCGAGTTGGGACAGGGCCGACATGCCAGCAAGGTAGTTCTCGATGGTGTTCTGCGGGACGCCCAGCTTCACAAGCTCCGCGATCTGATCCTCGGCGGGCTGGCCCTTGGTGTCTTCGTAGTGCTTGGCGAAGGACTCGAAAGCGGTCGTGATCGGGTTCGCCTCGGCCTCGGCCGGAGCCTCCGGCTTGGCGGGTTCGATAGTCAGATCGTTCGGCTTGTCCGCTTGGTCTGCGGGCTTGTCCTCGGACTTGGGAGACCGAAGCTTGGCTTCCAGTTCCGCATACGATTTCGCCATGTCATCGACGCGGATCGTGCCCGCTTCCGCATCCCAGAATTTCTCCGAGATGTGGGCGGGACGCTCCGGCTTGGCCGGGGTCTCCGGCGCCGACAGGGAGTCTTTGTAGGTCGAGGGGTCTGCGCCCTCTGGAAAGGCCGACGCCGGAAGCTGGGAATAGTCAGGTGCGGGCGAGGTGGTCTCTGTGACCGGGCTTTCGAGGCTCATTAAGTTCCTTGGTTAGGGTCTTGGGTCGCCGCGCCGATGGCGGCTTCCGCGATGGCCGGGGTCGCGGCTTGCATGGCCTGTTGCGCCATGGCTTGCTGCTGCTCTTGGGCCATTTGGTCCTCCGTCTTCAGGAGGGTTTCGAGGCTTGAGACGCCGTGTTCATTGCCAAGGCGGCTCAAGAACGCGGGTGCGTTCACGAGGCTGGCGAAGACTTGCGGCGTCAGGATTTGGATGGCGTCGGCGGCGAACGTGCGGAGGCGATTCACCTCTGCGGCCCGACCAAGCGCGGCCAGACCCGTCACGATCTTCGGACGGATGCCCTCGGGGATGGCGGGGATGAGTTTGCGCTGTGCCGCGACATAGAGATAACGCGCTGCAATCGGCTGTTGGAGTTCGGAAGCCAGCACCGAGAAGGTGCCGCCCAAACCGTTTTCCAGTTCTTCGGATTGGCTGCGGATTTCCTCGGCCGTGACACGCTCTGCGTCGCGATAGTTAGCGACGAGGAACGCTTCTTTGACCCGCGCCTCAATGGTCGCGGTCACGTCCTTGATGACGGCAAAGTCCTGCGATTTGTTCAGACCGAGCGTCTGGATGGTATCGGGTTCGCCATAGATGTAGTCGCCGGATTCGGCCGCCGCGAGTTCCGCGACATCAAGCGACGAGTTCGGATTAACGACCGTGACGACGCGAGAGGCGATAGCCGCGAACTGCGTGATGGCCTTGTAGTTGTCGTCCATCGACAGGAGGTCGCCGAGATATTCGGTGACGTGGCTGCGGCCATAGTCGCTACCGGGAACGACGGTCCAACGCGGGGCGAGCCATCCAGCCTGATCGGTCGGGATGGGGTCGGACTTGGAGCCGGGGACTTCCTTGCCCTCGATCTCCTGCCAGTGCGTGACCTTGCCGTCCCGTTGTTCGACAACGGTGTAAACATCGATCTGCTTTTCGTCCGTGTTCGGGTCGAGCTTGACGCCAAGGGCGGTGCGAACGGCCTCGGGGAGCGTCGAAGGCCAGACCTTCTCTTGGATGATGATGTCGGTGAACTGGCCGTAGTTGTCGCGCTTCAACACGAACTGGTCGATGCGATAGACGCGCGGGGCGCGGTCCTGCGGCAGGCAGGCCACGACGTTGCCCGCTGCGATCAGTTGCTTGATGACCTCTGCCAGCGCGGGACGGACCTTGAGGTCGTCCATCATCGCGGCGGTCGTCTCGGCCACCTGCGACAGGCGGGTGTCTACGTCGTTCTTGTCGGCCTGAAGCTGCGCCGCCGCGAAGGCGTCGAGTTCCAGTCGGAAGAACTGAACCGAGGTCGGAAACAGGGTCGAGAGCAACCGCGCCGACAGGCTGCGGAGGCCGTGTGCGCCCGCCGACTGATAGGGTTGGGTCGGGCTGTAGTGTTCACTCTGGCCGATCACTGGGATCAAGCCGGGAATGGTCAGCCGCGATGCCTCACGCGCCTTCTCCAGAACGGAGTTGCGGGCGACCGACAGCGCGCTGAAACGCGCTGCTGCGGTCTTCATGCGGTAGGGTTAGACTTTCGAAGAGAGGGTTCTGCTCGTGATCGCCAGCGACGGGCGCGCGAGGTCGGAGAGAGTGTTTCCGGTGGCGACGTTCGGCGTTGCCGGGAGCGTCGGGTTGGGCGGTGTAGTCGTGGCGCCGGGGACGGTCGGTGTGCCCGTGGCCTTGCGGATCGTCAGCGAGCGAACACCGCCCTGACGGGCGCGCACAACGGCGTCGAGGCCGTCAAGATAGGGGTTGCGAAGGATCGGGGCGTCAGCCGCGACCGGCGCAGAAACCACCTTTGGTTTCTTGAAAAGGGAACACATGAGCGGTCTCCGTTAGAGGGCGTTCGGCCGCTCAAGAGATCGTTCGAACTGGCGTTGAAGTTGGCGGGCGAGATCGCGGCGACCGGCCGCGAACATCACTTCCTCAATCGTCTGGCCGGGGCGCGGCATAGGCTCTGGACAGAAGGTGTCGAGCCACTTGATGAGGTCGGGGATGTTGGTCGGGAAGGTGTCGCGGACGCCGTGAGCGGCGGGCTGGTGTCTGCTCACGCGGCGGGCGCGTCTTTCCAGACGATGCCAATCACGCCACCGATAGCGGCGCCGACTGCCAGAGCGACATCGACATAGGCCGGATCAACGGCGATGCCGAGTGCGGTCGCGAGAGCCACGAGACCGACGTAGGTGCTGCGCTCTTTGAGGCGCGGCAGGATGTAATCGCGAACGAAATTCATGGCGATTGCCCTTTCAAGAAAATGGATTGGGGGCGGGCATCCGGGTTAAATATGGGATGCTCAAATGTGAGGGCCGGTGGGCCGCGAAGATCGAAGAACTGCTGGCGCCGCACACGGTGGACGAGGAAAAACCGGAGCCGCGAATTCTCACAGAAGACGAAGGTGGATGCGCCTACTGCGGCGCAGAACTACCGTTCTCGTTTCAAGCCAGACGCTTCTGTCATGATGGCTGCAAAGTCATGGCGGCCAAGCGGCGGGCCATGGGAAAGCCAGAAGCCAGAGGCTTGGGCGTCGAGGCGACAGCAAACTGCGAATGTTGCGGCGCGGAGTTTACCTACCTGAAGCGCGGGAAGCCAAGGAACACTTGCAGCGTAAAGTGTCAGAGGGCTTTGATGAACCGAAGACGACAGGCCCAACGACTTCATCGGACCCCCACATCCTAAATGCGAGGGCGCCGAGGTCGTCGGGAATCGAGATCAGGGTTCCGCCTGTAGGTTCGCGCCCCATGATGTAGAGGTCGTTCAAGTCGTGTTGGATGGCTTGCGACAGGAGCCACGCCGACGCCTCGTCCGCCAGATCGGTCGGCATGAGGAAGTGCGCGGCGTTCGACTGCATCAGCCGGGCCAGCGCGACGAAGACATTTACGTCAGGGTTCACTCAACGCGGCGCAACTCGCCGTCTGCGTAATCGCGGATCGCTTGGACGTGGACGGTGTGCGGACCTTCGGCCGTCGAGAGCATTCGCTTCGCGCTGTTCAGGGCGTCGTGGCCGTCGATGCCGATGGCGTCGGAGATCACGGCGGCGACCAGAAACAGAGCGCGGACCTGATCGGACGGGTTGGCGTCTTGGATGCGAGACAGCAGTGCGAAGGCTGGCTCGCGCAGGAGGGCGACCGTCGAATCCGTGCGGACGCGATCACCGATGGAGGG
Source organism: uncultured Brevundimonas sp. (assembly GCA_963515305.1). Taxonomy (GTDB): domain Bacteria; phylum Pseudomonadota; class Alphaproteobacteria; order Caulobacterales; family Caulobacteraceae; genus Brevundimonas. Next base: position 51,005 of record CAUPWX010000012.1, on the reverse strand, counting down.
CAATGGGTTCATGGGATTGGTTCGAGTGTTCAATAGCTGGCCCATGGATCACGCGAACAGGTAGGGGCTGCGTCGAACCTGCTGGATGTCGAAGTCGCCAAGGGCCGGGACCGGCGGGATTTTGTCGGCCCATTCCGGCGGAAGCTGCGCGATGAACTCTTCTCGAAACACCTCAAGCCAGTTGGTCTCGTAGAGTTCGGCGAAGGTGTCGCGGAGGATGTTTTGGAGGTCCGACACGCGGGCGGCGTGGACGCCGAAGCTGTCATGGACCACGGCCAGCGAGCGGATGTCGTGGTCGTAGCAACGGTTCGCCACGCCCATCAAATGCGAGGCGTCCATGCTGTGGATCAGGTTCGGACTGATGCCGTTCGCCTGACGCTTGCTGTCCAGTTTGGACAGTTCGTTCCTGACCTGTAGCCGGATGCGCTGGCCCTTGTAGACGACGCGGATCAGGTCGGCCTTGCGGCTCTTGTAGACTTGGAGGACGGGCAGACCCGTGGGCGCCGTCCACCGGATCGGGACACCGGCCTTGGTCATGATCGACGCGACCGTTCGCAGCCACGCCATGGCCTCGGCTGCGGCGACAACAGTGCCCTGAACGCCGTCCCAGATTTCAGCCGCCATGTAGCGAGCCGCCACATAGTTGTCAGCGTCGAGGTAGGGCTGACCGGCGCCGTCGATCTCGCGAAGCGTCTGGAGGATTTGATCGCAGTAGCCGTATTTCGTTGCCGAGTAGGTGAAGGTCATGACCGGGCGTTTGGTGATCTTGCGCGTGACCTTGTTGCCCTTCCATGCAGTCGCGGCCGGGTCGTAGCTCTCGTTCACGCGGGCCTGAACGGCGGCGGCGACATCGCTGTAGATGTCCTGCGGCCGGTCGCCCGGTTCGAGGTTGACGGCCTTCGCTCCGATGGGGTCACGGAGCATGGCCGAGAAGTGCTGAAGGCCGGAGTTCGACCCGTCGAGGCTGACCGGAAGGTGACTGATGAAGTCGGCGCCTTCGCGGATGTAGCCCGCCCATTCCAGACACGCGGCCAAGGCCATGAACGGGCTGTCCGCCGTCGCCCAGAACCTTTGACCGTCGAGAGGGTCGGCCGCGCTGTCGAGGATGGCGGTCTGATTGTCCCACACCCACTGCACACGCTCGTCGAATGACACCTTGTCGATGCCGAACAGGCCCGCAAGGTGGATCGCCAGCCAGCGGGCGCCGTCTTCGGTGATCGGATGACCATCGGCGAAGGTCAGCAGAGCCTTGGCGACATCATCGCCCTGCGGGTGAGGTCCGCCGGTCGCCAGCGGATAGACCCGGCCTCGGAAGTCGAGGCTGTGGGGGAAGTAGATGGCTTCTTCGTCGGCGAACTTCGTCGCCACCCAGAGACGTTGCGACAGGGCCAGCTTCTTGCTGACATTCTTTGCGTTTAGATCATGAATGTCTGAAGCCTCGCGTTTCCAGCGATTGGCGGCCTCTTCATTCTCGGCGTAGTCGGCCGGGCGCGGCGGGATCGGCTGCGGGTTGCGAGCGGGGAGGTCTCCGAGTTCGCCGCCGCCGTCCCAGATTTCGCGCATGATCGCGAGGACGGGGCCGTTGATCTTCCAAGCCGTCTCCTGAACCGCGTTCACGGCGTCATAGACGGCGGGCATCATCTGGTCGCGAAGCTGATCGTGGTAGGCGGCGTTCGCCTGTTTCACGAGCCGGTTGCCCGGCCGCTTGGTGATGTAGCCGCCCTTGAAAGGCGACGACCAACGGCGGGGGCGCACGATCATGGGTAGGCTGATCGGCTCAAGCAGTTCGCAGCGGGCGTGTTGCTGTTCCAGCCACTTGTGAACGGCCTCGGTCGGCCGAACGTATTTTGTGCGCTGGCCTTGGCTCTCGATGGCGAACAGGTCGGTCGCGTCGCAGAACAGTTCGATGGCCTTGACGCCCGTGCGGATTCGCATCGCCAGTGGGAAGGGCTGGTCGAAACCGCAATCGGCCATGACGGCCTGAATCTTGCGCTTCATCTTGAGCGAGCGGACGCCATGGGCCTGAACGCGGAGGACGCCCTTGAACACATCGGCGCGGGCGCGGCGAAGGTTCTCCATCTGCTGATGTTCAATGATGGCGTCGGCGACTGCGATGGCCGTTGCCGTCAGCTTCTTGCCCTCGGCGGCGGCCGACAGGATCACGCGCCCGGTCAGATAGGCGGCCTCTTCGGCGCCGACACTGGACAGGATCAGGGCGGCTTCTGGGATGCGGCTTCCGCCGCCGTGGTTCACGACATCGCAGAACGAACGGATAGCCTCGGCCGTGGGCTGAATCGCCAGTCGCAATAGCTGTCGGCCGGGTGGCAGGTCGCCTTCCTCGTCGGTGCTGGAAGGTTCGTGTCGCCACGGTAGCGGGCGGCGCGCGCGGTATCGGCTGGCGCCGAGCGCACGGCTCTCGTCCTCAAGCGCGATCTGACGCGCCAGTTTGTCTTTGAAGGTTTCTCGCACCGCATATTTAGCTGGCGGTGCGCGGACTTAAGGGCGGCGAGAACGCCTAATGCAGGGCTTGTGCATTAGTAGGGCAAGGTATGAACTGCCAGTTGATCGGGCCCAGCTTGTCGCCCAGTTCGGTCAGACCTTGGCTCAGGAATCGCTCGAAGCTTTCGCCGCCCTCGGACAGCACTTTCCGATTGGTGCAGTACCGGCTGGCCTTGACCGAAAACACGAAACCGTCCGGCGTCTCGTCGCGCCATTTCTTCCAGCTGTCGGGCTTGAAGGTCGAATAATAGGTGCCGTTGATCTCGATCGAGGTCAGTTTCGACGCCGCATATTCCAGCTCGCGCTTTTGCACCAACCCCTCGGGATAGAAGACTCCCCGCCACGGCTCGAACGTCCAGCCGCCGATGCCGATATGGATGGAGTGGGTCATGTTTCGTCTCCTGCCTCTCGGTCTCCCGTTGGATCGGCCGTCCAGTCTTCGTGCGTGTGCCGAATGCGGAGAACCAGAACGCCGTCATCGTCGAAAGCGTAAACGATGACGTGCGCTTTGTAAGATTGGACACGGACAGGCGGCGCGGTGTCGCCCCTGTCCCTGTTCGATTTGGGATAGGTCGCGATGAGATCGAGCGCATGGTGAAGAGCGGCGACGTAGGCGTCAGCCTGCTGTAGTCCAAACATCTCGACGCTTTGGCGAAATACCGCACGCATATCGGCACGCGCGGCCTTTGATACGCGCAGCTTGGCCAAGTCAGCCCGCCTTGCGCGTCGTTTCAGCCAGATACTCGGCGCGTATGTCTTCGAAAATTTCTCTAGGCGTCTGATCGCTTATGCCTGAGGCATAGGCCTCGTCGATCAGCCTTTGCATATTGGCGATCTTCTCGGCCTTGATCTGCTCACGGCGGATCAGGTCACGGACATAGTCGCTGGAGTTGCTGTAGCGCCCGCCGTCGGTCTGCGCCTCGACCCAGGCTTTCATCTGATCGGGCAGGGAGATGTTCATCGTCGCCATGGTCGGCCTCCTCTCAAAAGAGGATGGGCGTTTGGCAAGGTTTGTCAACCTTGGGGTCGGGCCGCTATCGCCTCTTGAATCCCGGCCAGCAGGCGGACGGCGGTGATGGGCTTGGGGACATGAAGGTCGGCGCCGGCGGCCTGGGCCTGGTCGCGGTGTTCAGCCATGGCGTTGGCGCTGAGCATGAAAATGGGGGTGCGGGCCGTTGTGGAGCGCTCGGCTTCCGCCCGGCGGATGGCGCGTGTGGCGGTCAGGCCGTCCATGCCCGGCATTTGCATATCCATCAGCACTAGATCAAAGGTCCCGGCCTGGAAGGCGGCCAGGGCCTGTTCGCCGTCGCCGACGGTGACGACCTGCATGGCGTGGGCGGCCAGGATCAGCTGGACGACGCGCTGGTTGACGGGGTGATCCTCGGCCAGCAGCACGCGCAGAGGCGGCAGGGGGCGTTCGGCCTCGGCCGCGCGGGCGCGTTGGCGCGCATCGTGGTCGGTCAGGGAGGCGGCGCGCGTCAACGGAATCTCGACCGTGAAGCGGCTGCCCACGTCCGGCGTCGAGGCGGCGGAAATCCGTCCGCCCATCAGCTCCACCAGAGATCGGCAGATCGACAAGCCCAGGCCCGTGCCGCCAAAGCGGCGAGTGATGGTCATGTCCGCTTGGCTGAACCGGTCGAACAGGCGGGCGGCATGATCGGGCGAGAAACCGACGCCGGTGTCGTCGATCCGCAGCGTCAGCTGCGTCATGCCGGCGGAATCCTCGTCTATGGCGATCGTGACGCCGACTGAGCCCTGATGCGTGAACTTGATCGCATTGGACAGCAGATTGTCCAGCACCTGGCGGATACGGGTGCTGTCGCCGACGAACAGGCCGCGCGCATCGGCGTCGCGGCGGATGTCGAAGTTCAGGCCCTTGGCTTCGGCTCGCAGACGCATGACGTCCAGCGGCGCCGCCAAAGCCTCGTCCAGGTCGAACAGGCGGTTTTCCAGGTCCAGATGGCCGGCCTCGATCTTGGACACGTCCAGAATGTCGGACACCAGCCGTTCCAGCGTCACGCCCGAACTGCCGATCAGGGCGACCATCTCGGCCTGCTCGGGGGTCAGATCCGTGCGTGACAAGGCATCGACGATGCCGATCACGCCGTTCAGAGGCGTGCGGATTTCGTGGCTCATATTGGCCAAAAACTCGGACTTGGCGTGGTTTGCGGCCTCGGCGGCAGCGGTGGCCTCGCGCAGGGCCTTTTCGGCCGCGACCTTTTCGGTCACGTCGCGGGCGATGCCATAGACCCGGTTGCCCAGCCGGTGCGCGCGCCATTCCACGGTGACATAGTGGCCGGCCTTGTGGCGATAACGGTTGATCTGGCCCAGGACGGGGTCGCCGGGGCGACGGTTCTCGACCTCGACGATGCTGTGCTGGGTGGCGGCCTGGTCGTCGGGGTGAACCAGCCGGGGCAGGTCGCGGCCCTCGATTTCTTCGGGGTGATAGCCGAGGATGGTGAGCCATGAGGCGCTGGCCTTGACGACCCGCCCGTCCAATTCTCGCACCACCAGCAGATCCAGCGACACGTCGAAGAAGGTGTCCAGGTCAACGTCGGCTGTGGGGAAGGCCAGGGCCGAAGACGGCAGACAGGTCATGGCGCACTCTCTCGAACTGAGGCCCACGTTACGGCGCATCCGTTAAGCTTGCCTTTGCAATGGGCGGAAACGACGGGATGGCGCATCGTGCGGGGTGGGTTAGGATCGGGGCATGATGTTCGTTTTCGCCCTGATCGCCGCCTTGCAATCCCCGCCTTCACAAGGCCGGATAGAACCGTTGATCTTGAGGGACGACCGGGCCTGCACGGCCGATCGAAGCCTGTGCGTCGGTCTGACGCAGCAGTCGCGCGACGGAGAGCCGGTCTTCCGCCCCGTCGTGCGCGCAGCCGACGCCCTGCCTGCCGCGCCCGAGGATGCATCGGGCGAGGTCGAGATTTATCGGCCCTGGGTCGGCCTGGTGCGATTGGCGAATGGCGAACGTCTGGCCGGGGTCGAGATGGAAAGCCGCAGTATGTATTCCGGCGGCGGCGGCCAGGCGTCCGAGCTGCGCCTCTATCGGGTGGACGCGAACGGCGACGCCGGCCCCGCGCCTGTGCTGACCGTGCCGCTCCGAGGAGCGTTGAGCATTCGCGCCTGTTTCAGCGAGGAAGACATGAAACAGCGCGCCGGCGCCTGTCACGACGAATACGGGTTCGAGGCGACGTTGACGGCGACGGGCGAGGCGGACGCGATGCCTGTGTTCGACTATGTCACCACGGCGACCGCCTATCCGCGGGGCGCTTCGCGGTCGGAGGATTCGCTGGAGAAACCGCCCCTCAAGCCCGCCGACCTGATCACCGTGCGCGATCCCAGATGCAGCTTCAATCGACGGTTCATCTTCGACGCGGCGTCGGGCGAATATCTCCCCGATCGCAAGCTGCCGGATTGCTCAGACTACACCACGCCCTAATAGGCGAAGTCGGCGTAGATGCGTTTCACATCGCCCTGCCAGGCGCCGTGATACAGGTCCAGCAGCCGTTCGGCCGGCGTGACGCCGCTGTCGGCGATGTCTTCCAGTTCGGACAGATAGCCGCGCTCGTCCACCATGCCGCCCGAGAATTTGGCGCGGTTCTTCAGGCCCTGTTTGGCGATGGCGACCAGGTCCACGGCGATGTCGCGCACACTGCGGCCCGCCACTTCGGCTTTCAGGCCCAGGCGCGTCACGTCGCGGCGTAGACGTTCATGGTCGGCGATATCCCAATCCTTGACCAGGTCCCAGGCGGCGGCCAGCGAAGGGGCGTCGTACAGGACGCCGGCCCACAGGGCGGGCAGGGCGCAGATGCGGCTCCACGGGCCGCCGTCGGCGCCGCGCATCTCCAGATAGGATTTCAGCCGCACCTCGGGGAAGAGGGTGGTCAGATGGTCGTTCCAGTCCTTGAGCGTCGGATACTGGCCGGGCAGGGCGGGCAGTTTTCCGGCCTGGAAATCGCGGAAGGACTGGCCAGAGGCGTCGACGTAATGACCGTCGCGCTTGGCGAAATACATCGGCGTGTCCAGCGCATAGTCGGCGTAGCGCTCGAAACCGAAGCCGTCCTCGAACACGAAGCCCAGCATTCCCGTGCGGTCGGCGTCGGTATCGGTCCAGACGTTGGCCCGCGCCGACAGGAAGCCGTTGGGACGCCCCTCGGTGAAGGGCGAACAGGCGAACAGGGCGGTGGCGATCGGCTGCAGCGCCAGCGAGGTGCGGAACTTCATCACCATGTCGGCTTCGCTGTCGAAGTCGAGATTGGCCTGGATGGTGCAGGTGCGCAGCATCATGTCCAGGCCCAGGGTCCCGACCTTGGGCATATAGGACCGCATGATGTCATAGCGGCCCTTGGGCATGACCGGCACCTGTTCGCGCGTCCACAGCGGGTCGAAGCCGGCGCCCAGGAAGCCGACGCCGATCTGATCGGCGACCTGCTTGACCTCCATCAGGTGCTGGCCGGTCTCGTTGCAGATGTCGTGGATGGTCAGAAGCGGCGCGCCCGACAGTTCGAACTGTCCGCCGGGCTCCAAGCTGACCGAGGCGATGAAGCCCTCGGCGTTCCTGCGCTCCAGCCCGATCAGGAAGCCGTTCTCTTCCACCGGCGCCCAGCCGAAGCGTTGCAGCCCCTCCAGCATGGCCTTGATGCCGTTCGGGCCATCATAGGCGGGGCGCGCCAGGGTGGTCTTGTCGAAGCCGAACTTCTCGTGCTCGGCGCCGATGCGCCACTGGTCCTTGGGCTTGATCCCCTTGGACATGGCCTCGATCAGGGCGGTCCGGGTCAGCGGCGCGTTGTCGGTCATGCGTCAGTCCCCTGCGGCGCGCCGTAAGCGACCGTGTGTCGCGGCTAGATGGGCGAGGACGAGGCCGCGCTCAAGGGGGCATGGCCGTGTTCGACGTCGCAAGACGATCTCAACGACGCGCGCGCGGCAGGATGCGGGTCATGACGGTGACGAAAAAGGCCACGGACCAGCCCATCAGCAGGGTGCCGTTGACGCCCTCGATCGCCCCCAGCAGCCGCCACTCCTCCAGTATCGGCGCGTCCGTATAGCCGATGGTGGCGTAGCTGATGGTCGAGAAATAAACCGCGTCGCGCAGGCTGCTGATCGCGTCCAGCATCATGAAGACGAAGGCGTAAAGCCAGATTTCCAGCCCGTGCAGCGTCAACAGGGCCATTGCGACGACCCCGGCCAGGGTCGCGCCCTCCCACGACACCGGATTGATCCGGTATTGGCCGCGCCGCTTGTCCAGAGCGCCGAGCACCCGCGCGACGCCCAGCAGGCCCACGCCGTGGATGCCGACGGTCAGCAAGACCATGATCGTCGCGATCGCCAGTTCCAGACCCATGACCTATCGTCCCCGGCGCCTGCCCGATTGGCAAGGCGTCATCGGTCCCAGTCGCCTGCGGCCGCCTGCCACAGGGTCATGGCGGCGATGGCGGCGGTGTCGGCGCGCAGGATGCGCGGGCCCAGAGAGACGGCGGTGGTGAAGGGCAGGGCTCGCAGCCGCTCGCCCTCCTCAGGCGAGAACCCGCCTTCGGGGCCGATCAGGATCGACCATTTCGCAGGGGCGTCGCCCGTCCCGGTGCGGGACGGAGACTGTCTCATCAAGGCCGTGACGGCCGGCGCCCCGCCGGTTTCGTCGCAGAACATCAGACGGCGCCCAGCCTCCCAGCCGTCCAGCACGGCGTCCAGCTTCACCGGATCGTCCACCACGGGCACGTCCATCCGACCCGTCTGCTCGGCGGCCTCCTCGGCGATGGCGTCCAGCCGGTCCAGGCGGATACGGTCGGCATTGGTGCGTTTGGTCAGCACCAGCCGCACCCGCCGCGCGCCCAGTTCGGCGGCCTTTTCAACGATGGTCTCGACCCGCGCCTTCTTCACCACCGCCACGATCAGTTCCAGATCGGGACCGAAGGTCTGGGGCCGCATCTGTTCCTCGGCGAGCAGGATGACGCCCTTCTTCAGGACCTCCGCGACGGTGCAGCGCCACTCGCCGTCGCGCCCGTTGAACGCCAGCAGATCGTCGCCGACCTTCAGCCGCATGACCTGGGTCAGGTAACGCGACTGGTCGAGGGTGGGGGCGACGGGGGCGGCGGCGGCGAGATCGCCGTTCACATGCAAACGTATCATTTCAAATCCGCTCATCCCCGCGAAAGCGGGGACCCAGTGAGAACCTCAGATCAGGTCGTCGAACAGATCGCGCCAGCCTGGGTTCGACCGTTCGATCAGTTCCAGCTTCCAGACCCGGTTCCATTTCTTGATCTGGCGCTCGCGCACGAAGGCCGCATGGCGGCTGGCGTGCATTTCAAACCAGACCAAGGTGGCGCAGCCATACTTTGCGGAAAAGCCTTTGAACAGTTTGTCTCGATGCTGCGCGGTGCGCAGGATGATGTCTTCGGTCGAGCCCGTGTAGAGGGTTCCGTTCCTCTGACTGGCGACGATGCAGGTGAAAAAGGCCACCGGCGAGCATCCCGAAAGCACTGGGTCCCCGCTTTCGCGGGGATGAGCGGAGGTTGGGTGTCAGCGATTGTCGGCCAGTGTCGAAGCCGATGCTTTGGCGGCCTTGCGCTCGCCTTTCCAAAAGGCGCGTTTCGCCCATCGAAGGTGTTTCCACCATTCGTTGGGAGGTGTGAGCATGCCATTCTTCACGGTCGCCATTCGCAACCATAGATCATTGTTGGGCGTGTGTCGCGGTTGCTCAATGCGCCCGACCAATCACCGGTTCATATCGGTGGTCACGTCAACTGCTGGATATGGTCGCTCATCGCCTGTCGCGCCTCGTCTTCGGAGCCATAGAGACCGGATTCGAAGATGGGAAACTCTGTCTCCCACGGCGCGATCCCCGGCGCAGACACCGTTTGCCGCTTCCATTCGGCGAAGCTGTAGAGGCCGTCGGCGCGGCGAACCAGTTCCGTCCACTCGGCAAGCCCCGCGCCCTCCTGGCGCCATACGATGTCGCGTGGCGGGTGGGCGAAGGGCGTGGCTACGGGTTTGGCGACGGGCTTCAGTCGCTGACCCAACCAGTCGCGAAAGCGTTCGAACGGCCCTTTTTCGATCAACGCCATATGCTGTCGTCGCCTTAAAGCGTCCGCGCGATCAGCAGCTTCATGATCTCGTTGGTGCCGCCGTAGATGCGCTGGACCCTCGCGTCCTTGTACAGCTGGGCGATGGCGTATTCGTTCATATAGCCATAGCCGCCGTGCAGTTGCAGCATCTCGTCGATGGTCTCGCCCTGGATGTCGGTGACCCAGTATTTGGCCATTGAAGCCGTGGCGGCGTCCAGCTTGCCTTGCAGGTGCAGGCCGATGCAGTGGTCGACGAAGACCTTGGCGACGGTCAGCTTGGTCTTCACCTCGGCCAGTTTGAACTGGGTGTTCTGGAAGTCGATCACCCGCTTACCGAACGCCTTTCGCTCCTTGACGTAGGCCAGCGTCGCCTCAAGCCCGCGCTCGGCGGCGGCGACGCCCTGGACGGCGATGTTCAGCCGTTCCTGGGGCAATTGCTGCATCAGCTGGACGAAGCCCTGGCCCTCGATCCCGCCGATGATGTTGTCGCCGGGAACCTTGACCTCGTTGAAGAACAGTTCGGAGGTGTCGTTCCCCTCCATGCCGATCTTGTGCAGGTTGCGGCCGCGCTCGAAGCCTTCGGCCCCGTCGGTCTCGACCACGATCAGGGACGTGCCCTTGGCGCCCTCGGCCGGGTCGGTCTTGGCCACCACGATGATGAAGTTTGCAAGCTGGCCGTTGGTGATGAAGGTCTTCGAGCCGTTGACCACATAGCCGTTGCCCGACTTGACCGCCGTGGTCTTGATCCCTTGCAGGTCCGAGCCGGCGCCCGGTTCGGTCATGGCGATGGCGCCGACCAGTTCGCCCGAGGCCAGGCGCGGCAGCCAGCGCGCCTTCTGCTCCTGCGTGCCGTAGTGCCAGATGTAGGGGGCGACGATGGCGTTGTGCAGCGAGATGCCGAAATGGTCCGCGCCCTTCCAGCCCAGTTGGCGCATCAGCACGACTTCATGCCGATAGTCGCCGCCCATGCCGCCGTCTTCCTCGGGCATGGACAGGCCCAGCAGGCCGTCGGCGCCGGCCTGGGTCCACAGGTCGCGCGGCACAGACGATGCGGCGATCCACGACTGGACCTTTTCCGGCGGGGCGTGCTCGTCGATCCATTTGCCGACGCTGTCGGAGAAGAGGGTGATCTCTTCTTCCTTCATGAAATCGGGGTCCGGGCTGCCCAGCACGTTCATCAGTTTCGTCCCTGAATGTCGCGGGTTTCAACCCGTCTGATTGGAAAAGAAAACGGGCCGGCGAAATCGCCGGCCCGTTGGTTGTCAGTCTGTGATCAGAACGCCTCGACCGGCATGGTCATCAGCACGTCGGCGCCGGTCTTCATCTTCTTCAGATGGGCTTCCGCATCAGGCAGGATGCGCTCGACGAAGTAGCGGCCGGTCTGCAGCTTGGTGGCGTAATAGGGGTCGGTCGAACCGGCCTCGACCTGGGCCTGCGCGACCTTGGCCATCTGCGCCCACATATAGGCCAGGGCCGTCAGGCCGAAGACGTTCAGATAGTCGGTCGAGGCGGCGGCGGCGTTGTCCGGGTTGGCCATGCCGTTCTGCATCAGCCACATGGTGCCGTCCTGCAGCTTGGCCTTGGCGTCGGCCAGGCCGTCGACGAAGGGCTTGATCGCCTCATTGCCGCTGTTCTCGGCGACGAAGGCGTCGATCTCGCCGAACCAGGTCATGATGGCGCGCCCGCCGGCGGCGGGCAGTTTGCGGCCCACCAGGTCCAGGGCCTGGATGCCGTTGGTGCCCTCGTAGATCATGGTGATGCGCGCATCGCGCAGATACTGCGAGGCGGGGAAGTGTTCGGTGTAGCCCGAACCGCCGTGGACCTGCATGCCCAACGAGGCCACGTGGAAGCCCTTGTCGGTCAGATAGGCCTTCAGCACCGGCGTCAGCAGGCCCATGTAATCCTTGGCCTTGGTGGCGACGGTCTCGTCTTCGGACTTCTCCAAGTCGGCGTGCAGCGCGGTCCACAGGATGAAGGCCTGGCCGCCTTCGACGAAGGCCTTCGACTCCAGCAGCATCCGACGCACGTCGGGATGGACCATGATCGAGTCGGCCGGGCCGTCCGGGTTCTTCGGTCCGGTCAGCGAACGGCCCTGCAGGCGGTCCTTGGCGAACTCGACGGCGGCCTGATAGGCGGCGGTGCCGATGGCCAGGCCCTGCAGGCCTGTCCCCAGGCGGGCCTCGTTCATTACCACGAACATATTGTTCATGCCGCGGCCTTCTTCGCCGATCAGCCAGCCCTTGGCGCCGTCGTACTGCATGACGGCGGTGGCGTTGCCGTGGATGCCCATCTTGTGCTCGAGCCCGGCGCATTCCAGCGTGTTGCGCTCGCCAAGAGAGCCGTCCTCATTGACCAGGAACTTGGGGACGACGAACAGCGACAGGCCCTTGATCCCCGGAACCGCGCCTTCGACGCGGGCCAGGACGGTGTGGATGATGTTGTCGGAGAAGTCGTGCTCGCCCGCCGAGATCCAGATCTTCTGGCCGGTGATCGAATAGGAGCCGTCGCCGTTCGGCACGGCCTTGGTCCGCACCATGCCCAGATCGGTGCCGCACTGCGGCTCGGTCAGGTTCATCGTGCCCGACCATTCGCCGGTCGCCATCTTGGGCAGGTATTTCGACTTCAGCTCTTCCGAGGCGTTGGCGTGGATGCCGGCATAGGCGCCCGCCGTCAGGCCCGGATACATCGAGAAGGCGGCGGATGCGCCGGCCGTCATCTGGCCAAAGGCCGAGGCCACCACGCTGGGCATCCCCTGGCCGCCATAGGCCGGGTCGGCGGCCAGCGCCATCCAGCCGGCTTCCGACATGGCCTTGTAGGCTTCCTTCCAGCCCTTGGGTCCGGTCACCACGCCGCCCTCGGCCCAGTGGCAGCCTTCCTTGTCGCCCGGATTGTTGATCGGGGCGATGACCTCGTCGGCGAACTTGGCGCCTTCTTCCAGGATCTGGTCGACCAGATCCGAAGAGACGTCCTGGAAGCCCGGCTGGTTGGTGTAGCGGTCGATCTCCAGCACTTCGTTCAGAATGAAGGTGAAGTCGCGGACAGGCGCCTTGTAGGCCATGGATTACGCTCTTGCTTTGAAGGGGTGGTGGTCGTGGTTCAGGCGCGACTTCAAAAGCCGCTCATAGTCTTCCGCGCCGGGCAGCAGGTCCGGGCGGTGTTCGGACAGTTTGGATTCCATCCAGGCGCAGGCCGTTTCCGCCGTCTCGATCGCGCCTTCGATGTCTTCGAGCTGCTGTTTCAGCGCCTCGATCTGGGCGCGGTGGCGCACCAGGGCCACGGCCATCTGATGGACGTTGTGGTCCTTCTGATCATAGAGATCCATCATGTCCTGGATCTCCTGCAGGGTGAAGCCGATGCGGCGGCCCCTCAGGATCAGTTTCAGCCGGGCGCGGTCGCGCGCATCATAGACCCGCGTCTGGCCCTTGCGCGCCGGGGTCAGAAGACCCTTGTCCTCGTAGAAACGCAGGGCGCGGGCCGTGGCGCCGAACTCGCGGCACAGCTGGCGAATGGAATAGGTGCGGTGGTCGTCGGCTGTGGCCATGCCCGCACCATAACTTGACGCGCACGTAAAGGGAAGAGTTTACGCGCACGTAAGGGTAAGCCTTTTGACGCAGGGCTTTCGGCAAGAAAAAGCCCGGAACCGGGGGGACGGTTCCGGGCGCGAAACGCCGGATGCAGGGGAGGGGAGAGCGTCCGGCGCTCGAACTTGCGATCAGGCCTTGCGACGGCCCAGCAGCACGGGGATCGTCAGGGCCAGCAGGACGGCGTTGACCACTGCCAGGCCGATGTCCTGATTGAGGGCGTGAACCGTCAGCATGGTCGCCTCCATGACCGTCAGACCCGCCGCCGCCGTCAGCAGCAACGGGCGACCGACGCGCCACGAGATCAGCGGGCTCAGCACGCCCAGCGCCAGCACCACCTCGACCACGCCCAGGCCGCGCACCATGTTCTCGGGCGCGACGGCGGGCCAGCCCATCAGATTGATCAGATTGGTCATCGGCTCGGTCAGCTTGGCGTAGCCGGCGGCGATGAAGAACATCGCGATCCAGCCCTGCAACGTCCACAGGGCGACGTTCCTGTAGGCTGCGCGGCTGCGCGACTGGATCGGGGAGAGAGTGGTGGTGGTCATCGGGAGGGGCCTAATTCGTAACAGCCGCGATATCGGATTGCTCGGCTCCGTTCGCAAGGGGTGATATAGCCCCGCTGTACGATTTTGTCATCCACCGATGACATCAACTGATGACATCAGTTGATGACTTATTGTTTCAGCCAGCCGAAGGGGCGGCGCGCTTGACCCGATTCGCGCCGACTATGCAACGGAACACGGATGGATAGTCGCCGCCCTAATCCCCGTCCGACTGTGGCCCCGGCGCATGGGCGATCAGGTCGCCGGGCTGGCAGTCCAGTTCGCGGCACAGGGCGTCCAGGGTGGAGAAGCGCACGGCGCGGGCCTTGCCGGTCTTCAGGATCGACAGATTGGCCATCGTCACCCCCACGCGGTCGGACAGTTCGGTCAGGGACATCCGCCGTTCCAGCAGCAGGCGGTCCAGTCGGATCAGGATCATGGCGCGCCTCAGACCGTCGTCATCTGTTCGTCGCGCATGGCCGAGCCCTGACGAAACACCTCGGCCAGGATGAAGACGACCAGAATGCCCAGCCACGATCCCAGGCTGAAGTCGTAGTCTGAGGCCGACTGGCCGATGGCCTGGGGCGCGACGATGGCCAGCATCACGGCCGTCAGCTGGATGCCGATCAAGCCGAAGCCCACGGCCTGGAGCCGTTTGACGTTGGCGATTTCGAAGGCGTCGCCCCGGTTCACCGACAGCAGGATGCGGCGCAGGCGGTTGATGATCCACCAGGTGAAGCCGCAGGCCAAGAAGGCGCCGACCAGCGTCAGGCGGCCGGTGATCTCGAACGGCGCGTCGGGATCGACGGCCACGCCGCGCAGCCCGTCCATCAGGCCGGCGCCGAAGCTGGGCGCGACCAGGCTGGCGATCAAGGCCGCGCCGACGGCGATCGCCCCGATGGTGACGAACACATTGAACAGGCCCAGCACCCAGCGCAGCCCGCTGGCGATGGAATATTGGCCGATCAGGCGCATTTCGATAATCCCTTCCAAAGCGCCGCCCTCCGCAGCGCCGTCACGACTATCGATATGGATTTATCGAAAAGCGGACAAGAAAATTATCGATAAACGAGATGAAGCTTTCGCAAGGTTCGTTCTCAGGCGCCGAAGTCCCAGGCGGTGCGCGCTGCTTCCAGCCGATCCAGCTTGGCGTGGAAGGGCGTCCAGTCGTCGTCGGTCGCGATGGCGGCCCAGATCGCCTCGACCTCGTCGATCAGCATCTCCTCCGGTTCACGTGCGGCGAACATCGGATGCTCCAGCCGCTCGATCCGGTCGGGTTCATGCTCCATCAAGGCGAAGCGGAAGGCGTCGAAGGCCTCGCCCTGATACAGTTTCGCGCGCGGTCCCGACAGGGCGCGGGCCGAGGAGGCGAAGCCGCCGAACCAGTCGAAGAACAGCGGCTCCCACCGCATCGCCTCGCCGCCTTCACGCAACAGGGCCAGAGTCGTATCCACCAGCCGCTGGTCCGCCGCCTCGCCCAGGCTTTGCACGCCCAGCCGCATCAGGAAGGCGGCGCGCAGTTCGCGGATATAGGCCGGGCCGAACCCGTTCAGGGCGTCGGCCAGCGTCTTTGGATCGGACACCACGGCCAGGCAACTGGCCAGCTGCGTCAGGTTCCAGAACACCGCCTCCGGCTGACGCGCGAAGGCGTAGAGGCCGCCGTGATCGAAATAGGCGGCGGTGAAGGCGGGCTGATACGCGGGCAGGAACCGCCACGGCCCATAGTCGAAGCTTTCGCCCGTCACGTTCAGATTGTCGGTGTTCAGCACCCCGTGCACGAAGCCCGCCGCCACCCAGCGCGCAGTCAGCCGGGCGGAGGCCTCAGTGATCGCCCGCATCAGGCCGGGGACGTCGCCCGGCGCGACCGACGGATGATACAGGCTGCGGACGTGTTCGATCAGCGCCTCGATCTGGTCGGGCCGGTTCAGATAGGCGGCGCGCTGGAACGTGCCGAAGCGGACGTGGCTGTGCGACAGCCGCACCAGCACGGCGGAACGGGTCGGCGATGGTTCGTCGCCGCGCTCCAGCGCCTCGCCCGTTTCGATCAAGGAAAAGGCGCGGCTGGTGGGCACGCCCAGGGCCTCCAGCATCGTGGCGGCCAGCACCTCGCGCACCCCGCCCTTCAGCGTCAGCCGCCCGTCGCCGCCGCGCGACCACGGCGTCTGGCCCGAACCCTTGGTTCCCAGGTCCAGCAATCTCCCTGGAGCGCTATCGCTCGCGGCTTGACCGCGCGGCGTCTCCCGCATCTGCGCCGCCAGGAACCCGCGCCCGTCGCCCAGATCGGGATTGTACTGGCGGAACTGATGTCCGTGATAGCGCATGGCCAGCGGACCGGGCTGGCCAGGCAGGGGGTCGAACCGGCCGAAGGCGGCGATCCATTCGGCCTCGCTCAGACCCTCCAGCCCAACCTCGGCGGCGGCGCGGTCGTTGCGAAAGCGCAGGATGGTCTGCGGGAAGGCGGCGGCCTGAACCGCATCGGCATAGTCCGGCCCCAGGTCGAAGAAACGGGGTTCGGGGCGATAGTCGGGGGACACGGGCATGGCCGCTAGGTGCGTTTCGCGCCGCAAAAGCGCAACCGCCGCGCCTGCGTCCTGGTTCGAAAAAGGCCGGTTTTGGTTGAACCTTGAGCGTGGAGCCGTATTATTGCGCCCAGAGATCAGGTCGTGCGGCGTTCGTCGCGGTCGGCCAGGCCGGCGTCTCGCGTCATTGCGCGGGGGCGAATCCGGTCCGACGCCCGTCGATAACCTGGCGTCACGACAGCAATCCTCGTTTCCAAACGGAGAGCCGCCGTGGCGCGCAAACTGACGCTCGACTTCCTCAAGACCGAGGCCGCCTCCGGCTCGGCTCTGGCCCTGGCCGCCATCGCCGCGGTGGCCGTCGCCAACTCGCCCTGGGCGGGCGACTATTTCACCTGGCTGAAAAGCTATCACGTGGTGCAGATCGGCCCGATCCGGCTGCAGGAATCCATCTCCGACTGGATCAAGGAGGGGCTGATGGCGATCTTCTTCCTCGTGGTGGGGATGGAGATCAAATACGAGATCGTGCGCGGCGAACTCAGCGATCCGAGGAAGCTGGCGACCCCCGTCCTGGCGGCCCTGGGCGGCATGGTCGGGCCGGCGGCGGTCTATCTGCTGTTGTCCGGCATGATCGGCGCGCCGCATCAGGGCTGGCCCATTCCGCTGGCCACCGACATCGCCTTCGCCCTGGCCATCTTCGGCTTCGTGGGCAAGGGGCTGCCGTCGTCGCTGCGGGTGTTCCTGCTGACCCTGGCCATCGTCGATGACCTGGGGGCCATCGCCCTGATCGCCGTGCTGTTCAGCGAGGGCGCCAACTGGCTTCCGCTGCTGTGGGCCGCCGCCGCCCTGATCGTGGGCGCCATCGCCGCCCACAGCTTCCGCATTCCGGCCCCCTTCTGGGTGCTGGGCTTTGCCCTGGTCTGGTATCTGACGGTCCTGTCGGGCCTCAGCACCTCCCTGACCGCCGTGGCCTTTGCGATGATCGTGCCGATCAAGGGGCGGGTCGAGGACGGCCAGAGCCCGCTGAAGGAGGCGATCCACGACCTGCACCCGTGGAACGCCTTCCTGGTCCTGCCGCTGTTCGCCTTCGCTAAGGCCGGCGTGTCGTTCGCCGGCCTGTCTATGGATCAGGCCTTCGCGCCCCTGGTCATCGCCATCGCCCTGGGCCTGTTCTTCGGCAAGCAGATCGGCGTGTTTGGCGCCGCCTGGCTGGCCTCGGCGCTGAAGATCGGCGCCCGCCCGACCGACGCCAGCTGGCTGCAGGTGTATGGCGTTTCGCTGCTGTGCGGCGTGGGCTTCACCATGAGCCTGTTCATCGGCGTGCTGGCCTTCCCCGGCGCGGTGGACAGCCCTGAACAGGTCGAGGTCAAGCTGGGCGTCATCGGCGGATCCATCCTGTCGGCCGTGGCGGCGGCCCTGGTCCTGGGTCTGGCCGGGCGTCGGCGCCAGATCGACCCGGTCGCGCTCAAGCCCGAAGTCGAGCCGATCGGCCCGAAAACCGGGCAAAAACTGACCTAGCGTCAGGGTTTTCTGTCGCTTCCTCGACACACAAAGGCGAATCTGCGGCGAAAAATCGTCGCGGGTAACAACGCTCGCTTGTGGCTGAAGCCGAAGCGGGCTTAGCCTTCGCCTTACTGAACGTCTCTCCACGTAGAGGGGCGTCGATGGGAACAGGAAACGCCGTGATCGCCTGGCGCGGTCACCGCTTCAAGCCGGGAGGACGCCTATGCGCCGAAATCTTCACCTCAGGACCACTGTGTCCGCCCCCGCAATAATTGGCGCCGTCATCGGCGCCGCCGTCTTTGGCTTCGTCGGGGGCTTTGCGGGCGTCGCCGCCGCGCAGGAAGCGCCGGCCACCGTCGACGACATCATCGTCACGGCCCAGAAGCGCGAGCAGAGCCTGCAGGACGTGCCGATCGTGGTCACGACCCTGTCGCAGGAACTGCTGGACGGCGCGGGCGTACAGGACATCAAGGATCTGCAGATCCTGACGCCGGGCATGACCGTCACCTCGACCCAGTCGGAAGCCTCGACCACCGTCCGCATCCG
The DNA here is from genome assembly GCA_963515305.1 of uncultured Brevundimonas sp. GTDB lineage: Bacteria > Pseudomonadota > Alphaproteobacteria > Caulobacterales > Caulobacteraceae > Brevundimonas. The sequence continues at coordinate 32,745 of CAUPWX010000012.1, read as the reverse complement.
CGGCGCCGGCACCGTGGGCGACAACCCCGGCCTGGAAAGCTCGGTTGGCGTGGTGATCGACGGCGTCTATCGCTCGCGCAACTCGGTCGGCTTCGGCGACCTGGGCGAACTGAGCCGCATCGAGGTTCTGAAGGGACCGCAGGGCACCCTGTTCGGCAAGAACACCTCGGCGGGCGTCATCAACATCATCACCGAACGCCCGTCGTTCGATCCGTCGATCTCGGGTGAGATCACCGGCGGTAACTTCGGCGCCATCGGCGGCTCCGTCTCGGTCACCGGCCCGCTCAGCGACATGATCGCCGGCCGCCTGTTCGTGGCCCACCGCGAACGCGACGGCTTCTACGACGTCAACAACGGCGACGGCCCCAACAGCCGCAGCGACGACAACACCCAGGACTACTGGACCGGGCGCGGCCAGCTGCTGATCCTGCCCAACGACAACACCTCCATCCGCCTGATCGCGGACTACACCAAACGCGACGAGTTCTGCTGCGCCGCAGTCCAGACCCGCGTCGGCCCGTCCCAGGCCTTCATCGCCGCCCTGACGGCCCCCAACGGTCCGGGCCAGACCCCGCCCGCCGCCGGCTTCGGCCCCGTGCCCTTCTCACGCCTGGCCTACGCCAACCGCGAGACGCCGCAAGAGATCGAGGACATGGGTCTGTCGGCGGAAGCGACGATCGACTTCCCCAGCATCAACGCCACCCTGACGTCCCAGACCTCGTTCCGCGACTGGTCGTTCCAGCAGGGGATGGACGTCGATTACACCGGCGCCGACATCCTGTACCGCGCCAACGACGGCTCCAACGGCTACGGCGTCGACAACCTGACCCAGGAATTCCGCCTGGCCGGCACGACGGACAAGTTCGACTGGCTGGTCGGCCTGTTCGCCACCAAGGAAGGCGTCTATCGCGACGACAGCTACGTCTATGGCTCGGACTACAACGCCTTCGCCTCCTTCCTGCTGACGGCGACGGTTCCGGCGGCCTTCGGCGGGCCCAGCCCGTCGCGCACGGGCTGCTTCACCAATCCGCAGGGCTTTGCGGTCGGCACGTCCGGCCCGCTGCTGGGCCAGCCGCTGTGCGTCCTGGGCCTGGCGCCGCCCAGCCCGACCGCCCCGACCTTCGGCGTAGGCAAGGCCTATGAAGACCACTACAGCCAGCGTTCGGAATCGGTCGCGGTCTTCACCAACAACACCTATCGGGTGACCGAGGCCTTCGACATCAACCTGGGCCTGCGCTACACCTATGACAGCAAACGTCTGCTGGGCGTGCAGGACAATCTGGGGACCAATGGGGCGGCCTGCGGCGGCGCCCTGGCCAACCAGAACCCCGCCAACCGTCTGCCCGGCACCGTGGCGACGCCGGCTGCGGCCCTGGGTCTGCTGTGCCTGCCCTGGTCGAACCCGCTCTATGACGGCCGTCGCATCCAGGAGAAGTTCAGCGACACCGACCTGTCGGGCACGATCAAGGCGTCCTACCGCTTCAACCCCTCGATCATGGTCTATGGCTCCTATGCGCGAGGCTACAAGGGCGCGGGCTACAACATGGACCGGGTGCAGACGGGCGTGACGCCGGACGCCTCGCTGTTCTTCAAGGCCGAGACGGTCGACAGCTACGAAGTCGGGGCCAAGACGACCCTGTTCAACCGCACCATGCTGCTGAACGTCACCTACTTCGACCAGAAGTTCGAGAACTTCCAGCTGAACACCTTCCTGGGCACCGCCTTCGTGGTGGAATCGATCCCCGAACTGACCTCGCGCGGCGTCGACGCCGACATGGTCTGGTTCACCCCTGTCGAGGGCCTCAGCTTCCAGGGCGGCGTGACCTACACCGACGCCAAATACGGAAACTTCGGCGCCGGCGACCTGTCCAGCCCCGGCCGCTTCCCGCAACTGTCCCTGCTGCCGGGGGCGCGGGCCTCGTTCGCCCCGGAATGGTCGCTGACCGGCGCCCTGGCCTTCGACCGCTCGCTGGGCGGCGGCCTGCGCGGCGGCTTCAACCTGTCGGCCAAATATTCGACCGAATACAACACCGGCTCTGACCTGCTGCCCTACAAGAACCAGGACGCTTTCACCGTGGTCAACGGCCGGGTGTCGATCGGGTCGGAAGACGAACGCTGGACCCTGGACGTCTGGGCCCAGAACCTGCTGCAGGAAGAATACACCCAGGTCGGCTTCGCCGCGCCTCTGCAAGGCACGGCCTTCACCAACACCACGACGCCGCAGGCAGACGGCACCTTCTACAATATGGCCACCGACACGGCGACCTACAACGCCTACCTCGGCGCCCCGCGCACCTATGGCGTGACGCTGAAGGTCAAATACTGATCGCCAGCCCCCAAGGCTGAACGACCAAGGGCCGACCGGGCGACCGGCCGGCCCTTTGTTTGGGTACGCATCAAATCTATTAAACCCAGCCCGGCTTCTAGCCGGTCTCCGTCAGCCGCTCACCTATGGCCTAGGAGGCTCCCTTCTGCCCATTTTCTTCGCGTTTGAGAGCACGCCCCCGTAGAAGAAATACAGAAATGCCGCCGCCAGACCCGGCACGACAAGGACGGCCATGACCTCTGAGGCCTTTGTCGGAATTCCGTAGAGCCAAAGACTCATCAGGACGTAGGCACCGTAGAGAGCCACGAACAAGAGCCTGAGCTTATTGGGACGTGGGCGGATCAAAGCGTTTCCCTCACTCCACCACCGACCCCGCCCTCGGCTTCGCCAGTTCGCGCTGACCGGCCGTCTTGCGGTGCAGGATGCGGCGGCCCCAGCCGGCGAAGTCGTCGACGATGGTGAAGATGGCGGGGATGTAGAGCAGGGACAGGAAGGTCGAGGAGATCAGGCCGCCCAGCACGGCGATGGCCATCGGCGAGCGGAACTGGACGTCGGCGCCGACCCCCAGGGCGATGGGCACCATGCCCGCCCCCATGGCGAAGGTGGTCATCAGGATGGGTCGGGCGCGCTTGTGCGCCGCGTCCAGAATGGCCTCGCGCCGGGGCATTCCCTCGCGTTCGGCCATGATGACGTAGTCGACCAGCAGGATGGAGTTCTTGGCCGCGATCCCCATCAGCATCAGCACTCCGATCAGGGCCGACATGGAGAAGTTGGCGCCGCCTATGGCCAGGGCGATGAAGGCGCCGCCGATGGCCAGCGGCAGGGCCGCCATGATGGTGATCGGATAGGCGAAGCTTTTGAACAGCAGCGTCAGCACCGCATACATCAGCAGAATGCCCGAGGCGAAGGCGATGGCGAAGCCGGTCAGCATCTCCTGAATGAACTCGGCGTCGCCGGCCGGCACCTGGCGCACCCCGGCGGGCAGATTCCGGACCGAGGGCAGGCGGTTGACCGCCGCCCCCGCCGCGCCCGTGGTGATGCCGTCCAGTTCGGCGCTGATCGAGGCGATGCGCGACCGGTCCTGGCGGCTGACGGTGGCGGGGCCGGCGCCGAAACGGATGTCCGCCACGGCGCTGAGCGGCACGGAGGCGCCGTTGTTGGCCGGCACGCGCAGGTTCTCCAGCACGGTCAGGTCTTCGCGCGCCGCCTCGGTCAGTTGCAGGCGGATCGGGATCTGGCGGTCGCCCAGATTGTATTTGGGCAGGTTCTGATCCACGTCGCCGATGGTGGCGACGCGCACGGCCTGGGAGATGGCGCCGGCCGACACCCCGGCTAGGGCCGCCTCGTCGGGGCGCGGCGTGACCAGGATCTCGGGACGGGCGATGGCGGCCGAGTTGACGATGTTGGCCAGGCCCGGGACGCCGCGCATCTCGGCCTCGACCTTGCGCGCCGCGGCGTTCAGGGCGTCGGGATTGTCGCTCAGGATCGAGAAGGTGTAGCTGGTGCCGTCGCCGGGACCGCCGCCCTGTTGCGCGATGCCGGCGCGGATGCGGGCGCCGGGGATCTGTTTCAGCTCGTCCACCATGACGCGGGCGAAGGCCTGCTGGCTCAGGTCGCGGTCGCCCTTGGGCACCATGTCGGCATAGACATTGGCCTGGGTCACGTCCTGACCGCCGACGGCGGCGTAGACTGAAGTGACTTCGGGTCGAGCTTCCAGCCGCTTGGTGACCTGCTGCACCACGGCGTCGGTCTGGCGCAGGGTCGCGCCCGGCGGCAGTTCGACCTGGAAGGCGGCGCGCGCGGTGTCGCCCGGCGACATGAACTCGAACGACATCTTGGCGACGATGGCCGTGCCGACCGAGGCGACCAGGAACAGGATGCCGATGACGAACACCTTCCACCGGTTGCCCAGCGACCAGCGCAGCGCCTTCAGATAGCCCGACATCCAGAAAGGATCGCGGTCCTCATGGTGGGTGTGTTTCAGGATATAGGCCGCCATCAGCGGCGTCAGGGTGCGCGCCACCAGCAGCGAGAAGACCACGGAGACGCAGGCCGCCAGGGCGAAGGCCTTGAAGAACTGGCCGATGATGCCGGGCATGAAGCCCACGGGCGCGAACACCGCGACGATGGTGGCGGTGGTGGCCACGACCGCCAGACCGATCTCGTCGGCCGCCTCCAGCGAGGCGTCATAGGGCGGTTTGCCGTCGCGCATATGGCGCACGATGTTCTCGATCTCGACGATGGCGTCGTCGACCAGGATGCCGATGGTCAAAGACAGGGCCAGCAGCGTCACCACGTTCAGCGACTGGTCCATCGGCCCCAGGATGGCGAAGGTGGGGATCAGCGACATCGGCATGGCGGTCGCGGCGATGAAGGTGGCGCGCCAGTCGCGCAGGAAGATGAAGACGATGATGACGGCCAGCACGGCGCCTAGCAGCAGGGCCTCCAGCGAGGCCAAATAGGATTCCTCGATCTGCTCGACGCTGGCCGTGACCTGGCTGATGGTCAGTTCGGGGTGGGCGTCGTCCAGCTTCTTGACCTCTTCGCGGGCCCGGTCGGCGACCTTGACCTCGGAGGCGGAGCGCGAGCGCAGGAAGTTGAAGGTCACGGCCTCCTGGCCGTTGTAGCGGGCCAGACGGCGCGGCTCGCTCCACTTGTCCTCGACCGTGCCCAGGTCGTCCAGACGCACGGTCTTGCCGTCGCCCAGCGGCACCAGGGTCTCGCGCAGCTGCTCGACCGAGTTGGCGGCGCCCAGGGTGCGGACCGCGCGCTCCGACCCGGCGATGGTCACGCGGCCGCCCGGCAGGTTGTTGTTGACGTTGTTCAAGGCCTGGCTGACCTGGGCCGCTGTGACGCCGAAGGCGGCCAGACGCTGCGGGTCCAGCTCGACCCGCATTTCGCGGTCCACGCCGCCGGACCGATTGACCTCGCCCACCCCGCCCAGGGCCAGCAGGGCGCGGCTGACGTCGTTGTCGATGAACCAGCTGATCTGTTCCGGCGTCATGGTCGGAGAGCGCACGACATAGGTGATCAGGGCGTCGCCGGTGATGTCGATCCGCTGCACCGCCGGTTCCTGCATATCCTGCGGCAGGCTGGCGCGCAGGCCGGTCATGGCGTTGCGGACGTCGTTGGTGGCGCGGTCGGTGTCGGTGCCCAGCTCGAACTCGATGGTCGTGGTCGAGACGCCGTCGGTGATGTTGGAGTTGATGTGGCGCACGCCCGACAGGCCGGCCAGCGAATCCTCGATCAGGCGCGTGACCTGCACCTCCATCTCGGCCGGGGCCGAGCCGGGGCGGGCGGCTGTGACCGCCACCAGGGGGAAGTCGATGTCGGGGTTCTGATTGATCCGCATCCCCGTGAAGCCGACCACGCCGCCCAGCGTCAGCAGCAGGAACAGCAGGATGATCGGAATGGGGTTCTTGATCGCCCAGGACGACATCTGATTCATGGCGTCGGTCCTACTTGGTCGCGGCCGGTTGGGCGGCGGGCTGTGCAGCCGGCTGGGCAGTCGGCTGGGCGGGCGCATTCGCCACGGACTGGGCCACGTTGACGCGGTCGCCCTCGTTCAGGAAGCCGGCGCCGTCCACCACGACGCGCACGCCGACGCTGACGCCGCTGACCGCCGTCTGAGCCTCGGTGCGCGACAGGACCGTGACCGGCTGGAAGTGCACCGTGCCGTCGCCGTTGAGGACGAAGACGCCGGGCTTGTTCTCGCGATACAGCACCGCACCCGTCGGCACTGTGGTCGCCGGCTGGTCGCCCACGGCGATGTCGGCGCGCGCGAACATCCCCGGCCGCAGCTGCGATCCGGGCGACAGGGAGATGCGCGCCAGACCCAGCCGGGTCGAGGCGTTCACCTCGGGCGTCACGATGCGGACCGAGCCGGTGGTCTGGCCCGCCTCGCTGGAGGTCACGGTCGCCGCCTGACCGGCGCGCACCAGGGTCAGCTCGGTCTCGGGCACCTGGGCGTCCAGCTCCAGCCGGCCGTCGCGCACCATGCGGAACAGTTCGGTCCCGGCGGCGATGATCTGGCCCTTGGTCACGCTGCGGCTGATGATCAGTCCGCCGACAGGCGCGCGGATGGTGGCCTGGGACAGCTGGGTGCGGGTCTGAGCCAGGGTGGCGCGCGCGGCGGCCAGATTGGCGTTCGAAGCCCGCTGGTTGGCCAGGGCCGTGTCCAGCGACGCCTGGCTGAGGAAGCCGCGTTCCTTCAACTGCTGGGCCCGGTCCAGGGCGGCGTCGTCGCGCGCCACATTGGCCTCGGCCAGTTGCACCTGGGCCTGCTGTTGCTGAAGCTGGGCGCGCAGCAGGACGTCGTTCATCTGCACCAGGGGCTGGCCCTGACGCACATAGGTTCCTTCGTCCACATACACGGCGACGGCGGTCAGCCCGCCCGTCTCGGCCGCCACCGGCACCTCTTCCCAGGCCGAGACGGTGCCCGATGCGGTCACGGTGCGGTTCAGATTGGTCTGGGTGACGGTGGTCGCGCTGACGGTCTGGCGCGAGCCGCCGGCGGCCTTTTCATCCTTCTTTTCCTCGCCGTGACCGCCGCAGGCGGCCAGGGCCAGGGCCGACAGGGCCACGGCGCCGAAGGACAGGGTGGATCGGATCGTCTTGGACACGGGCGTTCCTCACGGTTCAGGCGCAGCGGACCGTCGCGCGGGGAGGCGCGGTCAAGCCGGGCTTCATACAATGTCCCGCGCCGCCCCGAAACGGCGAAAGCGATTGTTGCAAAGCCTTAATCTGGCGCCGCGAGAGGTTCGGATCGCGCCGCGCGCTGGCCCCCGGCGCCCGCGCGTGATAGGGGCGCGCGGATGACGAACACCCCGACCTCGAACATTCGCAACTTCAGCGTCGTCGCCCACATCGACCACGGCAAGTCGACCCTGTCGGATCGCCTGATCCAGCACACGGGCGGCCTGACCGCGCGCGAGATGTCCGAACAGGTTCTCGACAATATGGAGATCGAGAAGGAACGGGGCATCACCATCAAGGCCCAGACCGTGCGCCTGACCTACAAGGCGCGCGACGGTCAGGATTACGTCCTGAACCTGATGGACACGCCCGGCCACGTGGACTTCGCCTACGAGGTGTCGCGCTCGCTGGCCGCCTGCGAAGGCTCGCTTCTGGTCGTGGACGCCTCGCAAGGGGTCGAGGCCCAGACCCTGGCCAACGTCTATCAGGCCATCGACAACAACCACGAGATCGTCCCCGTCCTGAACAAGGTCGATCTGCCCGCCGCCGAGCCCGATCGGGTCCGCGCTCAGATCGAGGACGTGATCGGCATCGACGCCTCCGAGGCCGTCCTGGCCAGCGCCAAATCGGGCATCGGCATCGAGGAGGTGCTGGAGGCCATCGTCACCAAACTGCCGGCGCCCAAGGGCGATGCGAACGCCCCGCTGAAGGCCATGCTGGTCGACGCCTGGTACGACCCCTATCTGGGCGTCGTCGTACTGGTGCGGGTGTTCGACGGGGTGCTGAAGACCGGGATGCGCGTCAAGATGATGCGCAACGGCTCGACCCACCTGATCGACCGCGTCGGCGTCTTCCTGCCCAAGAACACCCCGGTCGACCAGCTCGGCCCGGGCGAGGTCGGCTTCATCACCGCCCAGATCAAGGAAGTGGCCCACGCCGCCGTCGGCGACACCATCACCGATGAGAAGAAGCCGACGGCCGAACCGCTGAAGGGGTTCAAGGAAGTCCAGTCGGTGGTCTTCTGCGGCCTTTTCCCGGTGGACGCCGCCGATTTCGAGGACCTGCGCGCCGCCATCGGCAAGCTGCGTCTGAACGACGCCTCCTTCACCTATGAGATGGAAAGCTCGGCGGCGCTGGGCTTTGGCTTCCGCTGCGGTTTTTTGGGCCTGCTGCATCTCGAGATCATCCAGGAGCGTCTGAGCCGCGAGTTCAACCTGGATCTGATCGCGACGGCGCCGTCCGTCGTCTACAAGATCGGCCTGCGCGACGGGTCGGAGATGGACCTGCACAACCCCGCCGACCTGCCCGACGTGATGCAGATCGAGACCATCGCCGAACCCTGGATCAAGGCCACCATCCTGACGCCGGACGAATACCTCGGCGGGGTGATCAAGCTGTGCCAGGATCGTCGCGGCCAGCAGATCGAACTGTCCTACGTCGGCAACCGGGCGATGGTGGTCTATGAGCTGCCGCTGAACGAGGTGGTGTTCGACTTCTACGACCGGCTGAAGTCGATCTCGAAGGGTTATGCCTCGTTCGACTACGAGATCACCGAATACAAGGTCGGCGATCTGGTGAAGATGTCGATCCTGGTCAACGCCGAGCCGGTCGACGCCCTGTCCATGCTGGTTCACCGCGCCCGCGCCGAGACTCGCGGACGGGGCATGGTCGAGAAGATGAAGGAACTGATCCCGCCCCACCTGTTCCAGATCCCGATCCAGGCGGCCATCGGCGGCAAGATCATCGCGCGGGAAACGGTGAGGGCGTTGCGCAAGGACGTGACCTCCAAATGCTACGGCGGCGACGCCACCCGCAAGAAGAAGCTGCTGGAGAAGCAGAAGGCCGGCAAGAAGCGGATGCGTCAGTTCGGCAAGGTCGAAATCCCGCAGGAAGCCTTCATCGCCGCGCTCAAGATGGACGAGGACTGATCGTCCAGACGCCGCTCATCCCAGCGTTCGCCGGGATGAGCGGACCGTGGCTCAGTGCGCCCCGTTCAGCCGGTCGAACATGGCCTCATAGCCGTTCGCCTCGGCGAACCGCAGCGGCTTGACCCGCTCGACCAGGATTTCGCCGCGCGGCGTGTCGCCCCGTTCGATCAGGCCCACCACCTCGCTGGTGAACTCGGCCAGCGGCATGGAGTTGGGGTTTTCGGCATGGCCCGGCATCAGGTCCGTGGCCACGGCGGGCGGCGCCAGCTCCAGCACCTCGACCGATGTGTCGGCCAACTGGTGACGCAGCGACTGGCTCCAGGAATGGATCGCAGCCTTGGTGGCGTTGTAGGTCGGTGTCGCCGCCAGCGGAATGAAGGCCAGGCCCGAGGTCACCGTCATCACCGTCGCCTTCGGCTGGGCCGTCAGGTGCGGCAGCAGGGCCGCCGTCAGGCGGATCGGCCCCACCAGATTGGTGGCGATGGTCGCCTCCACCGTGGCCAGGTCGAACGGCTGGGCCTTCAGATCCTCGGACTTCATGATGCCGGCGTTCAGGATGACGGCGTTCAGGGCCGGATGATCCTTGACGATTTGGGCGCCGAAGGCGGCGACGGCGGCGGCGTCCTCCATGTCCAGCGTGGCCCAGTCCATACCTGGATTGGCGGCGGCGGTGTCCTTCAGCACATCCTCGCGGCGGCCGGTGATGATGATCTGATTGCCCCGCGCGTGCAGCGCCTCGGCCAGGGCGCGGCCGATGCCCGTGCCGCCGCCCGTGATCAGTATCGTGTTTGCTGTGATGTTCATGGTCGTGTCCTTTCGGGGGATGCGCTGGCGATGACGATCAGGTAGGACGGTCACTCTCCAATGGAAAGCAGGCACTGAAAGCCGCCATACTTACCGACAGGAAACAAATGGACATGACAGCCGTTCCGCCCGCAAAAATCGCTCATCCCGAAACGGGAGAGGTCGCCGACCCTCGCGTCGAGGCCCTGGTCAACGACGTCATCGGCCGGGTGGCGGACAAATGGACCATGCTGATCCTGGAGGTGCTGGCCGAACATGGCGAGCAGCGCTTCACGCGTGTCGGCGATCTGGTCGGCGGCATCAGCCAGAAGATGCTGACCCAGACCCTGCGTCAGATGGAGCGCGACGGCCTGGTCGTCCGCACCGTCCATCCCGTCATCCCGCCCAAGGTCGAATACCGCCTGACCGACCTGGGCTTCACCCTGGCCGAAGCCTTCTGCGGCGTCTGGATGTGGGCCGAAAAGAACATCGACCGCATCGAGGCGGCCCGCGCCGCGTTCGACGGGCGCAAGGGGTAGGGCGAGCCGTCCCGCATCTTGACACAAAACAAAGTTCGTCGTTTATTTCTGTCATGACAGAAACGAATGACCGATCTCTGCCCCTTGCCGTCGAACAGATCGTGCTGCGTTGGGGCGACCTTGGCGGCCAGTGGGGCGTCAATCGTTCGGTCGCCCAGATCCAGGCGCTTCTGTATCTCAGCGAACAGCCCCTGACGGCCGAGGACATCGCCACGACGCTGGGGTTGGCCCGGTCGAATGTCTCCAACAGCCTGAAGGAACTATTGACCTGGAAGCTGATCCACCGGGTTCCAGTGCTGGGCGACCGTCGCGATCACTACCAGGCCGAAACCGATCTCTGGCAGATGGCTACCAAGGTCGCCCAGGGCCGTAAGGCGCGCGAGATCGACCCCATGGTCGCCGCCATCAACGAGGCCGTCGCTGGCGTCGACGCCCAGGGTTCCGGCGTCACCCCCGAGGTTCGCGCCCGGCTGGAGCGCCTGCAGGGTTTCGTAAACACTGTCGACGGCTGGTATCAGCAGATGCTGGATGTGCCCCCCGACACCTTGATGCGTCTGATCCGCATGGGGTCCAAAGTCGTCGGCCTGCTCAAGTTCGTCGGCAAGCGGGACCGAAACGGCTGATCCATTTGCCTTTTAATTTCTCTCTTTGCAGAAACAACTGACGAGATTGTAATGACCCAGCAAGACGCCCCGACTTCCAACGCACGCAGACACCTGCGCGGACGTCTCCTTTCGGGCTTCGCCTTGGCCTTGGCGATCGCGTTCAGCGCCTTTGTTCTGTTCTCAGCTTCGCGGGCAGGCTCGATCTGGTTCGCCAGCCTATGGTTTCTGGCCCTGTTGCCGGCCGTGCTGTGCGCGCTGATCTGCTACATCGGAGACCCTGACAAGACCCGGTCGGTCGGCTTCTACTGGCTGGTGCCCGTCGTTCTGGGCGTGATCGTTTGTCTGGCCTCGGCTTACATCCTGCATGAGGGCGTCATCTGTATCGTCATGCTGTCGCCCGTCTGGTTAGCCAGCGGGTGGGCGGGCGCGCTCATCATGCGCTCGCAACGTCATCGCGGGGGGCGAACCCTGCAGTCCAGTTTCCTGATCATCCCCCTCGTGGCGGCGATGGTGGAGGCGCAGATGCCCATGCCTCACGAAACGGTCGCGCTCAGCCGCACTGTTCTGGTCCGTGCCACGCCCGAGGACATATGGCCTTATGCGGTGTCCAGTCGCGACATCGGCGAACAGGAGGGGCGCTGGACCATCACCCATAATATCCTCGGCATCCCCCGCCCGAAGGAGTCCACCGTTGTCGGGACTGGCGTCGGGGCTGTGCGCACGGCCTATTGGGGCGATCACGTCAACTTCGAGGAACGGATCGTCGATTGGTCGCCCGGCCACAAACTGGGCTGGGACTTCAACTTCACCAACAGTTCGGTGCAGGACTATACCGACAAGCATATTTCGCCGGATGGCGAGTTCTTGAAGATCGATTCCGGCGACTATGTGCTTCGCCCGATCTCGCCCGGCCTGACCGAAGTAACCCTGACGACGCGTTATGTCGCCAAGACCCACGTCAATCCTTACGCCAAGCTGTGGGGCGAACTGATGATGGGCGACATTCAGGACAATGTGCTGACCATCATAAAGGCGCGGGCCGAGCGCGACGCGCAGCGCGGCCGGATCTGAGGTCAGGCCTGCACCGTCTCCGTGATGAAGTGCCGCCCCTGCCGGTCCTCGATCTCCACCACCCACAGGTCCGGGTCATACCCCCTCTGCCGGGCGATGTAGGCGTCCAGTTCGCTTTCGCTGTCGCTCGTCACCGGCTGGATCCACAGGCGGTCGCCGTCGGTTCCGAAGGCCTCGGTGAACAGGCGGGCGGTGCGGGTGGAGGTGTCGTAGGCCTTGACGATGACCGAGCCGGCGCGGTCGTCGCCCTTGTTGACCACGGTCGCATAGGCGCCCTCGATCTGGGCGCGGCGGATCAGGGCGCTGACCCACAGGTCGCTGGAAAGAAGCAATTCGCTAACCCTGCTCGGACACGGAACCCCAACGCTGAGCCGCTAGGGTCGAGGCATGAGGATAGGCCTTTCCCCCCGGCGCGCCAGAGCCTTGATCGTCGCCGTTCTGGTCGCGGCGACGCCCGTGGTTGCGCTCGCCGCGCCGCAGGACCGCTATTATGAGCGCAGCTTCGTGCTGGCCGCCAATGACCGCTGCGGCCTGTTCGAGCCGCAACTGACCGCCGCCCTGACGGCTGCGGCCTGGCAGGCGCGGGGCGCGGCCCTGCGTGCAGGGTCCAACGACCGGCAGTTGGCCGAGACGGCGCAGCGGGCGCGGGCGCGGGCGGTCACGACCCCGTGCGCCTCCGCTGATCTGAAGATGGTCCAGGACCGGGTGCAGAACGCCTTCGCCGGCTGGTCGCGGACGGCGCGGATGGAGTTTCCGGGCGACCGCAGGAAATGGAGCGCCGACCGCGCCGCCTACGCCCGCCCCACCTGGCGGCTGATGCAGGCGACCATGACCGGCGCCTCGCCCGTGCGGTTCGGCGTGGTGGGCGGCATGGACCGGCCCGACCAACTGGCGGCCGTGGTGTCCTGGCAGGGGCGGTCGCGCCCGACCGGGGTTCGGATCGTGATGCGCGACGACGGCGTGGCGCCGCGTCCGTGGCTGTCCCCCGATCTGCCGCCGGTGGTTCAGCGCCGCGCCTTCTGGGCCGCCGGCGTGACCGACGCCGACGCCATGCTGCTGGCCGAGGGCCGCGCCGCCGGCCAGGCCTGGCTGTTCCCCGCCGCCGCCGCTGACGCCCTGTCGGCCCTGGACCCGCGCGAGGTCTTCACCGTCGAGTTCGTCTTCCGCGACGGCAGCATCGCCCGCTCCACCTTCGAGGCCGGCGACTTCGCGGCGGGCCGGGCGTTCCTGGCGATGGGGCAGGTTTAGACAGTCGCTTTTCGAGCGATGTCGTCTTCCACCGGGGCTATGCCGTGACGAAGGCCGTCGGAACGCTCATAGGCCAGGCTCTGACAGGCGAGTGATCAAGTCCGCCGATACACCAAGCGCTCCAGTTGGACGCGGACTACCGGCGGCGGGGCGGCCGGGGTCGAAACCTTAGATGTTCAGTCCGATGGCCGAGAAGAGCGCCCACCCGCTCAGGGCCAAGAGCAAGATCCACTGAACCGCTCTGCGTCGGGCGAGGACCGAGGCGACGGAAAGCCCGATGGGAATGCACGTCAAGGCGATCCAGAGCAGCTCCTGCGGTGCCAGTACGCCATCGCGGCTGGCGAAATAGAGGGACCGCAAGGCGTAGGAGGTAAAGAACAGGCCGAACAGTATCCAGATGTAGCGACGGTTGCGCGCGAGGTAGGCGGTCAAATCCCGGCCTTCGCCCTCGGCAAGTTCGGCCTCGTCCGGTAGGCTGGCGGCGGCGGCGAGATACAGCAGCGTCATTTCCAGCAGAAGCGACAGGTAGAACCAGAAGCCGCCGACCCCCGGAAAGCGTCTCAGATCCCAGACGTTGTACCAGATCCAGATCAGGGTGAAGGCGGCAAATGCGGCGGTGGCAAGGGTCTGGCCGTCCCACCTGGTCCGAGCGCGTTGCTTGATCAGGCGATGCAGGCTCGTGGCCAGATCCGCCAGTCCGAGGCCGACGATCAGCGACACCAGCCCGATCAGATACTCGAAGCGATCCAAGCGTTTCCCCTCGTGGCTGCCTGCGGCGCCTGAAGGGCCGCATCGCCAGGAAAGACGTCAGCTGCTCAGCTTAAAGTCAAGCGTCTTCGGCGACTGTACTAGAGGCCCTGAAGCCTGGAACGACGATCCCAAAGGTAAGGTCTTCATCGTCTTCAAACCGTGGTCGGCGTCGGCTCGGTGACGGCGTCCGCACGCATCTCCGCCTCCGCCGCCACCATCACCGGCAGTCGGATCATCACCGCCGCGCCTTCGCCCAGGGTGCTGTCGATGGTCATCCGGCCGCCGTGCAGCTCGGTCAGGCTGCGGACTAGGGACAGGCCCAGGCCGGTGCCTTGCGCCTTCTGATCGGCGCCGCCGGCCTGTTCGAAGGGGCGGCCCAGGCGTTGCAGGTCTTCGGGGGCGATGCCGACGCCGGTGTCCGACACCGCCAGCTCCAGGTCCGAGCCGTCGGCGTCCAGCGTCAGGGTGACCGATCCGCCGGCGGGCGTGAACTTGACCGCATTGGACAGCAGGTTCAGCGCCATCTGCTTCAGGGCGCGGGCGTCGGCGCGCACCGTCAGCGGTTCCGACGCCAGGACGGCGGCCAGATCGACCCCCTTGTCGTCGGCCTGCAGCCGCACCAGGGCGACGGCGGCCGACACGGCGTCGCGCGCGTCGAAATCGGCCAGAGCCAGCTGATAGCGTTCGGCCTCGATCTTGGACAGGTCCAGCACGTCGTTGATCAGGTCCAGCAGGTGGCCGCCCGCCTGATGGATGGCGTCAGCGTAGCCGGCATAGCGTTCGGGCAGGGGGCCGAACAGCTTCTGGCGCATGATGTCGGCGAAACCCAGCACGGCGTTCAACGGGGTCCGCAGTTCGTGGCTCATATTGGCCAGGAAGCGGGTCTTGCCGGCCGACTGGGCCTCGGCCTCGACGCGGGCGATCTCCAGCCCCAGTTCGCGGGCGAACTGGGCCGTGCCGTCGAACGCCTGGGCGATCAGGCGCGGCCGGTCGCCGTCGTGATGGAAGGGGGCGACGATCAGGATGACGCGGCGGTCCAGGGCGCTGCGCGGGCTGAACTGCACCTCGGCCGGTTGCCCGGCCAAGGCGCGCGCCAGTGCGGCCGAGACGGCGGGCCGGTCGGGCGCATGGGCGCTGGGGATCAGCCCCTGGTCGCTCAAGGCCGGGATCGATAGGGCCGGCGGCGCCGCGCCCCAGGTGGCCAGCGCCCGGCCGGAAGGGTCCAGCAGCAGGGTCAGGGCGGGCTGGTCGCGCAACAGGGCGGCGATGCGGTCGGCCTGGGCCTCGGCCCTGATCAGGCGGCGCTGAGCCTCGCCCCAGGTCAGGCGCATGGCCGCGATCAGGGCGCCCAGGGCCAAGAGGCCCGACACCGCCGCCAGCAGGGGGGCTTGCGCCTCCGGCCCGTTCAGCCAGCTGGACGCCAGTCCCGACAACAGGGGCAGGCCGACCGCAAAGGCGCCGATCCGCGTCAGCCGACCGGAACCGGGCTGGCCGTGATCCAGGGCGATCCCCGCCGCCAGCGGCATCAGGATCAGGCCGGGCAGGGCGCCGGTGACCCCGCCGGTCAGACCCGCCGCCGCCGTCGCCCCGACCAGCCAGCCGGCCATGACCAGCAACCGCAGGCCCAGGGTGTCGCGCACCATCAGCACCACGCCCAGCACGCCGGGGAAGGCCATCAACAACAGGGCCGCCAGCGGCGCATCCTTCAGCCCGTCCAGCATCTGGGCCGCCAGGGCGGTCAGGCTGATCCCCACGGCCCAGACCGCGTGCCACAGGGCGACCAGCGGCGCGCCCAAAGCAGGATCGTGGGACGGATCGTGCGTCGGGTCGTCCTTCAAACTGTAGCGGGCGTCGGTGTTCAAGCAGGCGGGCCGTTGTTCTGTCTGTCGTCAGACTAGTCGCGGGCTTGAGTCGGTGCGAGGCCGCTCCCCCCTCAGGCGAACCCCATCGCGGCGTTCACCATGAATATCGGGGGACAAAACGGCCGGTTGTCGTTAACGGCCCGGCGGCCTATCCAGCGCCTCATGACCGAGCGCACGCCTCCGACCGACAGCCTTGACCAGACCCTGGCCGAACTGGCCGAGGACTTCGACCTGCTGGGCGACTGGGAGCAGCGGATCGAATATGTGATCGAACTGGGCAAGGGGCTGGCCCCGCTGGACGAGGCGGACCGGATCGAAGCGAACAAGGTGCCCGGCTGCGCCGCCCAGGTCTGGCTGGCGACGCAGGCCGCCGACGGCCGGCTGTGGTTCGCCGCCGACAGCGACAGCGCCCTGTCCAAAGGCAATATCGCCCTGTTGCTGAAACTCTATTCCGGCCGCACCCCGACCGAAATCCTGGCCTTCGACGCGCGGGCGGCGCTGGATCGGCTGGGTCTGCCGTCCGCCCTGACCCGCCAGCGCGCCAACGGCCTGAACAGCATGGTGGGCCGTATCCGCGAGGCGGCGCTGGCGACCCCGGCGTAACGCCCTTGCCAGCCTGCGTCGCGCCGATCACCATCGTCGCGTCGCATGATGCGGCCGGGTTGAGGGGCGCGTAATGGATCTGATGAAAATCCTGCGCAGTTTCGAAGAGTTCATCTTCGAGGCGATCAGCTGGCTGGTCTTCTATCCCGTGACCTTGTGGCGCGTGGTGCGCGGGCCGCTGGCGGCGATGGACTATTCCGATCGCGAACAGACGGATGGGGAGGAAGGGCGCTATGACGATACGCTCAGCCCCCCGCTGTTCCTTTTGGCCACGATCCTTCTGGCCAATCTGATCACCGCCCTGCTGCACGTTCCGCCCCCGCCCCAAGCCTCGCCCCTGACTCACGCCATCTTCGGATCGCAGCAGAATCTGCTCCTGTTCCGCTCGCTGTGCTTCAGCCTGTTGCCTCTGGTCGCGGCGGTGACCCTGCTGCGTCATCAGAAACGACGGCTCAGCCGCGAGACGCTGCGGCCACCGTTCTACGCCCAGTGCTATCTGGCCGGCGTCTGCGCCGCCGTGATGTGCATCGGACTGACCATCTTCAGCCGGCCTGACGTTCCGAACGGGCTCGGGGCGGCCGTCATGGCCGCGGGTGGCGTCTGGTTCCTGACGGCGCAATCGCGCTGGTTCGCGCGACGCCTGAACCTGCCGCTCTACAAGGGATTCGGCATAGCCGTCGGCGCCACCTTGCGGGCCACGGTCTATCTGTTTGCCATCATTGTGCCGATCGTCGCCCTTTAGCCTCAGCCGGGGTCCATCGACCGCACGTCGCCCGAGGCCGAGACGGTGCAGCGCGAGCGATAGGAGCCGGTCGCCATCGTCAGCTCGAAATCGCCGCGTCCCAGGTCGCGCACGCCGATGGGCACGCTGGAGCCGTAGGGGCGGTTTTGGAACTCGTCCGCACGGCGCGCGCAGGCTTGGCGCGCGGCATAGGGGGCGGTCTGCATCCAGCCGCTGTTGGCGTGCTGGCGGTTCTGGCCTTCACTCTGACCGGCCAGGAAGCCTTCGTGATAGCCTTCCGTCTCGTGGCGGGCGTCATAGTCGGCGCCGTAGAGACCGGCCTGATAGCCGCGCTGATACTCCCGATCGTGATCCCCATCCGCGTCGCGGTGGTGGCTGTTGTGGGCGGCGATGGCCGCCGCCAGCCCCACGATGGCCACGCCCGCCACGACGGCGGCCGTGTTCGACCCGCCCGATCCGCCGCCCGAGCCGCACTCGCTGCGGCCGGCCCGGTTGATGGAGGCGTAGCGGCCGTCGCGGGTCATGATCGAAATGCAGTCGTCGCCATTGCGCCAATAGGTCATACGGCCGTCGCCCACGACCTCCGACCGATCCGTGGCCTGATAGCCGCGACGGTTCAGTTCGCCCTCCGCCTGACCGGCGCGCGCGCCCACAAGGTCGTTCAGGTTCGACGGCGTCTGGGCCGAGGCGGGCAGGGCGCCGGCCACCAACAGGGCGGACAGGGCGCAGGTCAGGGCGGGGCGCATGGCGAATCTCCGGGTAGGGGGACGGACAACCCAGGCGCGATGCCACAGTCCGCGTTGCGTCGGAAATCATTGTTCCAAACGATAGGTTCCCGTCCAGCGCCCGACCCGCTCAACCGATCCCATAGTGTTCGGCCAGGGCCTGCAGCGCCTGTTTCAGCACCGTCTTGCCCTGGCGACGGCGCAGTCCCAGGCCGGTTTCGGCCAGTTTGAGGCTGTCGCCGTGGATGCAGATGCGGGTCAGCATCGGGCGCAGGCGCGGGCCGACGGCGCTAAGGGCCTGTTCGACCCGGCGGCCGGCCGACAGGGCGCGGTCGCTCGGCTCCAGGCGGGCAGTGGTTCCCGGCCCCGCCGTCGGCAGGGCGTCCCAGCGCATGGTCAGCGACGGTCCCTTCTGGGCGAACTCGGCCTCGCGACGCAGACGTTCGCCGGCCGCCGCCTCCGCCGGGGTCAGCCACGGCCGGCCCGACACGTCCTTGCGGCGGGCCAGCCAGGCGATGGGGCTCTCGCCCAGATTGGCGGTGCGGCGCACCAGCCGACCATCGTCCTGCATCAGGTCGCGTTCCCCCATCACCATCCCGGGACGGCCGGGCGGCGAGGCGGCGACCCCGTCAGGCTCCGTCCGCCCCATCCAGCCGCCGCCCGGCCGGGCGCGCAGGCCGGGTCGTTCGATCAGGGCGCGGAACTCGGCCTCATGCAAGGTCAGGCTGACGCGGCTGCGGCGATCCGCCGACAGCCGCAGGGCATAGGCGCCGTCGTTTTCGGCCGACAGCCAGGCGTGGGGCCGCGTCAGCAGATCGCGCGCCCGTTCCAGCAGGCGGCTCATCGCGCCAGATCCAGCACGGGCGGCTGATACAGGCCCTGGATGCAGGTCTCCAATTCGTTCAGCAGGTCGTCGACGTTTCGCCGTTCACGCTCGTCCTCGACCCAGCGGCAGGCGGCCCCGGCGCTGGCGCGGTTGACGCCGAAGACATGGCTGACCCGCTCCAGCGTCCAGCCGAAGGCGACGTGCGACAGATACATGGCCAGCCAGCGCGGACGGGCCATGCGCGGATGCATCCGGCCCTTGCTCATCATCTGTTCGGGGCGCGCGCCGGTTCGCACGGCGACCAGATGAACGGCCAGCCCGGCCTTGATCCGGTCCTCCTCGCTGACCGGCACGATATAGTCCTCCACGGCGCACGCCTCCCTCTCACCAACGTCGACGGCCGCATCATAGGCGAGCGTCACTACTGCGATGGGAATAAAATCCTAGCGCACGTCAAAACCGGACGTGACGCCTTGCCCGCCTTGAGGTTGTGGTCGGCGGGATGCGATGGAGGGGGCGTTGGAGTGACGAGTGCGAGTGAGCGAGAGGTCAGCGAGGCGCAGGTAAGGCACGATCAAGCTCACCCCTTGCTCACTCGCACTCTTCACTCGTGCGGCTCGCCCGGTCCGCGGCCGACATGGTTAATAAATTACGAATCGTTGACTCCGGCCACTCGACGGCGATTCGCAAATCAGCCTAGATTCGACTCAATCGGATGGCGTTAACCCTTCTTAAGGTTTTCACCTCTTAACTTGCGAACAAGGTTACCCGGCCGTGTGTCAGGGTGGTTACCGCAGAGCTTTTGCCTGGAGGGGCACGAATGCGCGTCCTGTTGATTGAAGACGATCACGCCACCGCCCAGAGCATCGAATTGATGCTGAAGTCGGAAGGCTTCAATGTCTATACGACGGACCTGGGCGAGGAAGGCATCGATCTGGGCAAGATCTATGACTACGACCTCATTCTGCTTGACCTGAACCTGCCGGACATGAGCGGCCTGGAAGTCCTGCGCCAGCTGCGCGTCGGCAAGGTCAACACGCCGGTCATGATCCTGTCGGGCAGCCACGAGATCGAAACCAAGGTCAAGACCTTCGGCGGCGGCGCCGACGACTATATGACCAAGCCCTTCCACAAGGACGAGCTGATCGCGCGCACCCACGCCGTGGTCCGCCGCTCCAAGGGCCACGCCCAGGCGATCATCCACACCGGCGAGATCGCCGTGAACCTGGACGCCAAGACGGTCGAAGTGAACGGTCACCGCGTGCACCTGACCGGCAAGGAATACCAGATGCTGGAGCTGCTCTCGCTCCGCAAGGGCACGACCCTGACCAAGGAAATGTTCCTGAACCACCTGTATGGCGGCATGGACGAGCCTGAACTGAAGATCATCGACGTCTTCATCTGCAAGCTGCGCAAGAAGCTGGCCACCGCCGCCGACGGCAAACACTATATCGAAACCGTCTGGGGCCGCGGCTATGTCCTGCGCGACCCGGCCGAGGGCGCCATCACCGTCGCCGCCTGATCGCCTGACGATCCGATTTTGAAACGCCCGCCGGACACGGCGGGCGTTTTCGTTTTCAGGCCCGGGTCTTGAACCCCGCCGCCAGGGCCGCCGCCATCGGATTGGGCCGACCGAAGCTGTCGAAGGGCAGGGGCTTGTCCTTGCCGTCGTCCTTTTCGCCCTGGCGATACCAGCTGTCGGCATCCCGCAGGCCCCAGGTGGTGAAGGCGAACCGCTGGGCTTGGGGCAGGGCGGCGAAGGCGGCGGCCAGTTCGGTCACGCGCGCGCTCTGGGCGGTCATGCGCTCGGCCTGGCCGCGCAGGTCCAGCCGGTCTTCGGTCCGCAGGGTGCAGTCCAGTTCGGACACATGGATCGGCAGGCCGAACTGGCTGATCTCGCGCAGATAGGCGGCGATGACGCCGGGCGGGATGTCGATCCACAGGTGCGACTGCAGGCCCAGCCCCTGCAGCGGACAGCCCGCCTTCAGCAGGCGTTCGACCAGCTTCAGGAACTGCACGCCCTTGGCCGGCACGCTTTCCTGATTGTATTCGTTGAGGAACAGGATGGCGTCAGGGTCGGCGGCGCGGGCCTGTTCGAAGGCGCGCAGGCTATAGCCGTCGTGGCCGTAACGGGCGCTCCAGTGGCAGTCGCGCATTCCCGACCCGTCGTCCAGGATCGGCTCGTTGACCACGTCCCAGCTGCGGACCTTGCCCCGATATCGCCCAGCGACCGCAGCGATATAGCCGTCGAAGGCGCGGTCGAAGGCGGCGCCCGAGAGGCCGGCGAAGGCTTCTTTCCCTTGCGCGTACCAGATCAATGTGTGGCCATGCATCGCCATGCCCTGGGCCTGGGCGAAGGCTGCGATGCGATCCGAACGGTCGAACCTCGGCTGGTCTAGCCCGTCGGCCAAGATGTATTCCATCTTCATCTCCCACTCGGGCGTGAGTTGGGAGACGTTGGCGCGGGCCAGCGCGACCCAGTCCGGGTTGTCGATCTGCTCGGCCTTGATCGCCGTGCCGAACGGTGCGGGCGAGACGGATTTCAGCGGCGGCACGTTCGGCGGCGACGGCTCGGCCGAGGCGAAGCGGTCGCAGGCGGCTAGGGGCAGAGCCAGAGACGAGGCGAGGACGGTGCGGCGCGACCAGGCCTTCTCCCCTTGTGGGAGAAGGTGGCTCGCGAAGCGAGACGGATGAGGGGTTTCGCGCTTCATCCTGGCCTCTGGTTCCGAGGGGGCGACCCCTCATCCGAGCCCTTCGGGCCCACCTTCTCCCGCAAGGGGAGAAGGAAAACTCTTATACGGCCCGTTTCCGCAGGCCCAGTTCGTCGAAGGCGGCGGTTTCGCGCTTGGCGATGGCGACCAGCTGGTTCAGGCGGGTCGTCTCGGCGACATGTTCGAACTTCTTCAGCTCTTCGAAGGCGCCGGTCAGGGCGTCGCGGGCGCCCGCTTCCTCGGCGTCGAGCACGCTCAGGTCGCCCTCGGCGGCGGTCTTGCGCGATTTCCAGCCGTTCAGATAGGCGCCCAGCATCATGCCGGCCTCGGCGTCCACGCGCGCGCGGTCGCGTTCGGCCTCGGCCTCGGCGTCCAGAACGGCGATGCGGACCTCGGCCCCGGCGCGGCGTTCGGCGATCTCGGCTAGACGCTTCTGAAGCGTCTCGACCTCGTAGTTGGAGATGCGGATCAGGGATTGGGCCCAGGCGGTCATGCGGTCACTGCGTTTTCTTGAGGGTGGGCGTGGAGGCCGGGGCGGAGGTGAGGAGTGCTAGTGAGCAAGGGGTGAGCCGGAACGTCGAAGCGTCCACGCCTGCGCTCACGTCTTGCTCACTAGCACTCCTCACCCCTGCACCATTCCCATGTTCAGGATTGCTTCCAGCCGGGTAAAGGAATCGGAAAGACTGGTGTGATCGTCCTTGTCCTGTCCCAGAAAATCCTCCAGCGCGGGGTTCAGGGCGATGGCCCGGTCCACGATGGGGTCGGCGCCGGCCCGGTAGGCGCCGATCTTGATCAGCTCTTCCATATTGGCATAGGCCGACAGGCACTGACGGGCGCGCTTGTTCAGTTCGCGCTCGGGCGGGGTCTGGCAACCGGGCAGGGTGCGGCTGACGGATTTCAGCACGTCGATGGCGGGAAAGCGCCCGCGCTCGGCGATCTTGCGGTCCATGACGATGTGTCCGTCCAGAATGCCGCGCACGGCGTCGGCGATCGGCTCGTCATGGTCGCCGCCGTCCACCAGCACGGTGAACAGGGCGGTGATGGGCGCCGCCGTCGTGCCGTCGGGCCGGATCGGCCCCGGCCCGGCCCGCTCCAGCAGCTTGGGCAGTTCGGTGAAGACGGTGGGGGTATAGCCCTTGGTCGTCGGCGGCTCGCCCGCCGCCAGACCGATCTCGCGCTGGGCCATGGCGAAGCGGGTGACGCTGTCCATCAGGCACAGCACCTCCAGATCCTGGTCGCGCAGATATTCGGCGATGGCCATGGTCATATAGGCCGACTGGCGGCGTTTCAGGGCGGGCTCGTCACTGGTGGCGACCACGACGACGGCGCGTTTCAGCCCCTCTTCGCCCAAAGTCTCCTCGACGAACTCGCGCACCTCGCGTCCCCGTTCGCCGATCAGGCCGACGACGACCGCGTCGCAGGTCGCCTGTTTGGCCAGCATCGACAGCAGCACCGACTTGCCCACGCCCGATCCGGCGAAGATGCCCAGGCGCTGGCCCCGGCAGGTGGTGGTGAAGACGTCCATCGACCGCACGCCCAGATCCAGCCGTTCGCCCACCCGGCCGCGCGAATGGGCCGGGGGCGGGGGGCTGCGAAGCGGATAGGGCGCCGGCCCCTGCGGCAACGGCCCCTTGCCGTCGATGGGCTGGCCGAAGGCGTCGATGATCCGACCCAGCCAGGCGGTGGTCGGGCGCACGCTGGCGGCCTGGTCGATGATGCGGATGTCGGCGCCGGGGGCCACGCCCTCGACCGGGCCGAACGGCATCAGCAGGGCCTTGGAATCGCGAAAGCCGACGACCTCGGCCGGCAGGGGATCGTGGCCGCGCCGCCCGATCTCGGCTCGCGCCCCGACCGCCAGGCGCGACAGGCCGCCGCGGGATTCGATCAGCAGGCCCGACACGCCCGCGACCTTGCCGGTGACGACCAGCGGGTCGATCGCTTCGACGGCGGCGACGAGATTACGCAAGCTTCACCCCAGGAACAGTCCCCGATCAGATGCGCCATCGTGGTTAACGACGGATGAAGCCGGCCTTGGTCACGGCTGCGTTACAACCTAGGCAAGAAACGGTTTGGCAACCAATTAGCCCGCTAATCTTGCAACCGAGGCGAGCGAAAGGCCTCGGAGCGAGAAGGGCGGGGGCCTATGTTCTCCAAACGACGCGACGCGCAGGCTCAGGCGCAGAACCGGCTGGCCGATCTGGACGGCAAGATGGCCGCCATCGGCCGATCCCAGGCGGTGATCGAGTTCGATCTGGACGGCGCCATCCTGGACGCCAATTCGAACCTTTTGACGACGATGGGCTATGGTCTGGACGAGATCCGGGGCGCCCATCATCGGCTGTTCATGGACCCGGCCGAGGCCGCCTCGCCCGACTACGCCGCCTTCTGGCGCGATCTGAACGCGGGTCAGTTCCTGGCGGCCAAGTTCCGGCGGCTGGCCAAGGGCGGGCGCGAAGTCTGGCTTCAGGCCTCCTACAACCCGGTGTTCGGCGCCGACGGCCGGCCCGTCAAGGTCATAAAGCTGGCCATCGACATCACCGCCCAGGAGCAGGAGGCGGCGCGGCGCGAGGCCCAGCGGATCGCGGCGGAACAGGCGCAGTCGGTGTTGGTCGAGGCGCTGGCGGGGGTGCTGGCGCGCCTGTCGGCCGGCGATCTGACCGCGCGGATCGACGCGCCGGTCGAGGGTGCGCACATCCGGGTGCGTGACGACTACAACGCTGCGGTCGAAAGCCTGCGCCAGACCCTGGGCCAGGCCCTGCAGGCCATCGGCGGTCTGAGGGGCGGGGTGGGCGAAATCTCCAGCGCGTCCGACGACCTGTCGCGGCGCACCGAACAACAGGCTGCCAGTCTGGAGCAGACGGCGGCGGCGCTGGACCAGATCACCGCCACCGTCAAACGCAGCGCGGACGGCGCCAAACAGGCCTCGGCCGCCGCCGTCGGCGCCCGGACCGAGGCGGATCGCTCGGCCGAGGTCGTGCGCCAGGCCATTGCGGCGATGGACGGCATCAAACGCAGCTCCACCCAGATCAGCGACATCATCGGCGTGATCGACGAGATCGCCTTCCAGACCAATCTTCTGGCCCTGAACGCGGGCGTCGAGGCGGCGCGGGCGGGCGAGGCGGGGCGCGGCTTTGCGGTGGTCGCCTCCGAGGTCCGGGCCCTGGCCCAACGCTCGGCCGAGGCGGCGAAGGAGATCAAGATCCTGATCACCACCTCGGGCCAGGAGGTGTCGCAGGGGGTGAAGCTGGTCAACGAGACAGGTGCGGCACTGACCGCCATCGCGCACAAGGTCGCCGAGATGGACGCCCTGGTGTCCGAAATCGCCGCCTCGGCCCAGGAACAGGCCACGGGCCTCAGCCAGGTCAACAGCGCCGTCAACCAGATGGATCAGGTGACCCAGCAGAATGCGGCCATGGTCGAACAGACGACCGCCGCCGCCGTCAGCCTGAAGACCGAAACGGATCAGTTGGCCCAACTGGTCGAACGGTTCGAAACGGGTGAGACGGCGCCGCGCATCCACGACCTCTCGGGCGCCAGCCCCATCCCCCTGGCCCGCGAACGCGCCCGCATCCGCGCCTTCGCCAACGGCGGCGCCGCGACGGCGGCCAGCCAGGAGTGGGAGGAGTTCTGACAACCCTACCTCCGCTCATCCCCGCGAAAGCGGGGACCCAGGGCTTTGGGCTTTCCACCGTTGGATTTGTTCAGGCCGCCGATCCCACGCATCCGGCCTCGCGAAAGACTGGGTCCCCGCTTTCGCGGGGATGAGCGGAAGGGTCAGGCCGGTTCGATCTGGACCCGGTCCGCACGCGTGGTGGCGATGGCGCCGACCGAGGCGGCGACGATGGCGGCGATGGCCAGCCACTGCTGGCCGGTCAGGTGCTCGTGCAGGATGATCAGTCCAGCCAGGGCGCCGACGGCCGGTTCGGCGCTGAGCACGACGCCGAATGTGCGTTTGGGGATGGCGCGCAGGGCGACCATCTCCAGCGAATAGGGCAGGGCGCTGGAGAAGATCGCCACCGCCACGCCGGCCAGGACGATGGCGGGGTTCAGCAGGGCCGCGCCCGCATGGGCCACGCCGAACGGCACGACCACCAGGGCCGCCACGCTCATGCCGAGCGCCACGGACTGACCCGCGTGCAGATGCGACAGCCGCTTGCCGAACACGATATAGAGCGCCCAGCACAGGCCCGCGAAGGCCGCCAGCCCCATGCCGACCGGATCGAGCGCGCCCGCCCCCTGTTTCAGCGGCAGCAGCAGCCCCAGGCCCACGACCGCGAACCCGATGCAGGCGAAATGGACCGGCTTCCTGGAATGGATCAGGGCCAGGGTCAGCGGCCCCATGAACTCGATGGCGATGGCCAGGCCCAGCGGAATTGTCCGCAAGGACATATAGAAGCTGAGGTTCATCGCCCCCAGCACCACGCCGTACAGCGCCACGGCGCCCAGATCGGCGCGGGTCAGCCGGAACCGCCACGGCCGGAACACCGCGATCAGCAGCACGGCCGATACGCCCACCCGATAGGCCGATGTGCCCTCGGCCCCGATCACCGGGAACAGGGTCTTGGCGAAGGAGGTGCCGCAGGCCAGCGTCACCATGCCCGCGAACAGCGCCAGATACGGCATCAGACGCATCGCCAGGGGCGAGTTAAGATGGGTTTTCAGATGGGGTTTCTGGGCCACGAACGTCATGGCCGATGACTAGCCGAATACCGCTTGCGCTTCCCGGCGATTTTCCGCTTGAATGCGCCTGAAATCGTCACGAGAGGCCACCATATGACGAATTTCGTCACCCTGGACGATTTCGACCATCGGCTGCTGGCGCGGGTGCGGCGCGACAATCTGGAACCCGCGCGGGTCACGGCCGAGGCGGTGGGCCTGTCAGAATCGGCGGTGCTGCGTCGGCTGCGCCGTCTGCGGGCCGAGGGGGTGATCGCCGCCGATGTCGCCGTGATCGATCCGGCCCGCGTCGAGCCGCGCATCGTCCTGCACGTCCAGGTCGAGATGAACACCCAGGATCGCGGGGTGATGGACGCCTTCCAGAGCGCCATGAAGGCCAGTCCCGAGGTCCAGGGCGCCTGGGACGTGACGGGCGAGACGGACTATCTGCTGACCGTCGCCGTCCGCTCGATGCAGGACTATGAGGCGTTCGGCATCCGCGAACTGATCCCCGAAAAAGGGGTGCGCGGCTTCAAGAGCATGATCGTGATCCGCGAGGTCGTCGGCTTCGATCCCGCCCGCGCCGTGCTGGGGCGATAGGTCTAGCCAGCCGCCGCCTCGACCACCAGAACCGACCCCCGGCCCTGGGCGCGGTCCTCGATCGTGCCGCCGATCTGGCGCACCAGACTGTCGATGACGCGCATCCCCAGGCTTCGGTCGCTGCGGGCGGCGATCAGGTCGAACCCCTTGCCCTGGTCGGCGACGGTGACGGTCAGGCGGCCGTCGGCGATGCGGCCCGTCACGGCGATGTCGCCGCCCTCGGGCCCATAGGCGTATTTGATGGCGTTGGTGACCAGTTCGTTGACGATCAGGCCCAGCGGAATGGCGATGTCGGCGCCCAGGGGCGCGTCGGAGGACTGGCAGGTGACGCGGTGACGTTCGCTGCCCGTGTCGATGGCTTCGCACAGCTGGCACAGGAAGTCGGACAGGATCACCGACTGGACGTCGGCCCCGCGCCACAGCTGATCGTGAACCTGGCCGATGGCCTGGATGCGGGCGCCCGCCGTCTCCAGCGCCTGGCGAACGTCGTCGGACCCGGCGCCGCGCGCCTGCATGGCCAGCAGGCTGGACACCAGCGACAGGCTGTTCTTGACGCGGTGGCTGACCTCGCGCGTCAGCAGGGCCTGGTGTTCGATGGCGGCCAGCAGCCTTTGCTCGGTCTGCTGGCGGGCCAGGGCGGCGCCGACCACGGCGGCGAAGGCGTCCAGGAACAGGGCGTCGCGGGCGTCGAACTGACCCTCGTCGGGGCTGTCGACCTCCAGCACCCCCCACGGTTCGCCGTCCAGTTGGGGCCGGATCAGCACATTGATGGCGCGCCGCACCCCGTGGTCGGCCAGCAGTTTGGGGGTGTGAAACCGCTCCTCGATCTCAAGGTGGTTCGAGATCAGCGGCTTGCCGGTGCGAAACGCATAGCCTGCGGGCGAATCCAGCTCGACCCCCAGGGAGGCGTGACCCTCGACCGCCCCCGCCCAGCCCACGCCGGCGATCAGCACCAACCGATCACGGGCCTCGTTGTGAACCAGAACCTTGGACAGGGGCGTCTCCAGACCGTCGGCGCAGACCGCGCAGGCGGCGTCCAGCAGGGCCTGCTGGTCGCGTTCTCGCAGGGCCAGTTCGCCGAACCGCGCCAGCAGCGACTGCTGTTTCAGCCGATAGCGCAGCTCGTCGTCCAGCGGGCGGGCGTTGGCGACCGGCGCCGCCTCGATCTTGGGCGTGGCGGGCGCGTCCATCCGAACCTGCGTCGGCTCGGCCTGATCGGCGCGCACTTCGGCGACCAGTTCGGCGATCTCTGGCGTCAGGCCGGTGTCTGCGGGGGGACGGCTGTGGGGCAAGGACGGAAATCTCGTGTTCGGCGCGACCGCGACATATAGACCGCCGCAGCCGCTCTGTAAGTCTCGCACAGAAATGATCGCGCGCCGCCCCTTGCGTCGGGCGGTCAGGCCTTATCTGTTACGGGCCGCAGATTTCACGGAGACCCCCCGATGTCCGACTTCAGCTACGACGCCGCCCGCCACCTGAAGAAGGGACGCGGCAAGGTCTATGATTCCATCATCGACACCATCGGCGACACCCCGATCGTGCGTCTGCCGCGCCTGTCGGCGGAGTACGGAGCCAAGGCCACGGTGCTGGCCAAGCTGGAGTTCTTCAACCCCATCGCCTCGGTCAAGGACCGGATCGGTGTCGCCATGGTCGAAGCGCTGGAACAGGCGGGCAAGATCGACAAGAACACCGTCCTGATCGAACCGACCAGCGGCAATACCGGCATCGCCCTGGCCTTCGTGGCGGCGGCAAAGGGTCTGAAGCTGATCCTGTGTATGCCGGAGAGTATGTCCATCGAGCGGCGCAAGATGCTGGCCCTGCTGGGCGCCCAGCTTGAGCTGACCCCAGCCGAGAAGGGCATGAAGGGCGCCATCGCCCGCGCGCAGGAGCTGCTGGACAGCACCCCGGGCGCCGTCAGCCCCTCGCAGTTCGAGAATCTCGCCAACCCCGCCATCCACCGCGTCACGACGGCCGAGGAGATCTGGAACGACACCGACGGCGCCGTGGACATGGTGATCGCCGGCGTCGGGACCGGCGGCACCATCTCGGGCGTCGGTCAGGCGCTGAAGGCCCACAAACCCTCGGTCCAGATGATCGCGGTCGAGCCGGAAGCCTCGCCGGTGCTGTCGGGCGGCGCGCCCGGCCCGCACAAGATCCAGGGCATCGGGGCCGGCTTCGTGCCCGCCATCTATGATCCGTCGGTGGTGGACGGGGTCGAACAGGTGTCCAACGACGACAGTTTCGACATGGCGCGCAAGGCCGCCCGCGTCGAAGGCATTCCGGTCGGCATCAGTTCGGGCGCGGCCCTGACCGCGGCCTTCCGCATCGCTGCGCGCGAGGAGAATGCGGGCAAGACCATCGTGGTCATCATACCGTCCTTCGCCGAACGCTATCTGTCGACGGCATTGTTCGAAGGGCTCTAGAACCCCCGGTTAACCGCTGGGCCTTAGACTGGGGCCATGGGCGAACTGTCTGCCATGATCGGTGAAGAGGCCGCGCCGGAGCCGTCGATGCGCGCCCGGCGTGCGCTGCTGAAACGGCTGGCCGATGTGGTGTCTCTGCCCGCCAGCCGGATCAACGCCTTCGAACGGTCCGTCACCGGCGATCTGCTGGTCGATATGCTGCGCCTGGCCTCGCACGAGGAGCGTTGGCGGGTGGCGGCGCGCCTGGCGCCCCTGGCCGAACTGCCCAACAGCGTGGCGCGCCTGCTGCTGCGCGACGACGTCGAGATCGCCGGCCTGCTGATCGAACAGTGCG
This sequence comes from uncultured Brevundimonas sp., assembly GCA_963515305.1. Taxonomy (GTDB): domain Bacteria; phylum Pseudomonadota; class Alphaproteobacteria; order Caulobacterales; family Caulobacteraceae; genus Brevundimonas. Next base: position 3,318 of record CAUPWX010000012.1, on the reverse strand, counting down.
CCTCGCTCAGCGACGCCGACCTGGTCGGCTGCGCCCGCGACGCCGGGATCGAGCATCGTCTGCGGATCGCGGCGCGGCGCGGCCTGTCCGAGATCGTGACCGAGACCCTGTTCTCGTTCGGCGAGATGGAGGTGATGGAGGCGGTGCTCCGCAACGGCGCCGCGCGCCTGTCGCAGGTCGGGATCGAGGCCGTCGTGGGCCTGAGCCGTCAGTCGCACGGCCTGTGCGCCCTCTTGCTCAAACGTCCCGAACTGCGGCCGTCCGGGGCCTATGTGATGTTCTGGTGGTGCGGGCCCGAGGATCGTCGCCTGATCCTGCAGCGGTTCGCCGTGTCGCGCGAAGTGTTGCAGGAGGCGTCCGAGGACGTCTTCGGCATGGCCGCCGCCGAGGACTGGTCCGACCCCGTGGCGCGCAAGGCCCTGCAGTTCATCGAGCGGCGCCAGCGCAATCGCGGCGCCATCGCCAAGAGCCCCTTCGACAGTCTGGAACAGGCCGTCATGGTCGCCGCGCGCGATGGGCTGACGCGCGAAACCGCCTCGGAGATCGCCTTCCTGTCGGGGGTCAAGCCGCTGACGGGGGCCAAGCTGCTGGGCGATCCGGGCGGCGAGCCGCTGGCGATCCTGTGCAAGGCCACGGGGATGTCGCGCGTCGATCTGACGAACCTGTGGCGGTCGATGCGACGGCCCGAGACGACGGTCGACGGTCATGTCCATCCCGACTGGGAACGGGTGCAGATCACCTATGAGATGCTGGCGGTCGACCGGGCGCAGACGGTGCTGCGTTACTGGAACTGGTCTTTGTCCTCGGCCCTGACGCCCAGCCTGTTGCGCGCCATACGCGACGGCGAGGATGATGCGGTCGACGAATATTCGGCGCCCGAGCGTGCGGCGATGATGGTGCTGTCCGAAGACTTCGGACGCTGATCTTAACCACTAAAGACGTATGCATAGACGTGCATAACGCACCGCTCTGGCGCGCGTTTGCTTTCCGCGCCAAATAACCCTATTACGCCATAGGGATGTTTCGGCTGCGGATTCGGTCGAACGCAATAGATCAGGAAAGCGAAGACCCGAATGGAAGATAAGCCCGAACTGCTTGAAATGACCGCAGACATCGTGTCCGCCTATGTGGGCAACAATACAGTCGCGGCCGAGACCCTGCCGTCGCTTATCGCCAATATCCACGCCGCCCTGTCGGGTGTTTCGAATGGCCCCGTCGAGGTCGAGCCGGAACCCAAGGAGCCGGCGGTGCCGATCCGCAAGTCGATCGCGCCCGATTTCCTGATCTGCCTGGAAGACGGACGCAAGTTCAAGTCGTTGAAGCGCCACCTGCGCACCAAGTACGACATGAGCCCGGAAGAATACCGCACCAAATGGGGTCTGCCGAAAGACTATCCGATGGTCGCGCCCAACTACGCCAAGGCCCGTTCGGAACTGGCCAAGTCGATGGGCTTGGGCCAGGGCGGCCGCAAGCCGGCCCGCGCCGCCACGACGGCGCGCGCGAAGAAATAAGCCGGATCATTTCGGTATAGAGACGCCCGCTTCCGCAAGGAGGCAGGCGTTTTTGCTTTGATCCCTCTCCCCTTGAGGGAGAGGGCGGCCGCGCACGGCGGCGCAGCCGTCGTTCTGGCGTGGGCGGGTGAGGGGTGAAACTGGCGTCGAGGGATGCGCAACCCCTCATCCGACTCGCTGCGCGGGCCACCTTCTCCCGCAAGGGGAGAAGGGAAAGGTTAAGCCGCCTGGGCCGTGCGGCGCATTCGCCAGAAGCGCAGGGTCCGCATGGCGGCGTCGCGGGTCAGTTCGCCGTACATCCGGCCGTAGGCGGCGGCCTTGCCCATCGGATTGTCCTCTGACCCCAGGACGGCGACGGCGTAGGTCAGATAGACGGCGCGGTCCATGTCGGCCGCCTTGCAGACCACCGACAGGGCGTCCAGATCCTTGCGCTCGACGATGCCGCGCGCGGTGTGGAAGTCGATGTCCGCCAGCTTGGCCAGGGCGATCAGGAAGGGCGTGCGGCCGTTCGAGCGCAGGAAACGGATCAGCACCTGCGGCGTCAGCTGACCGGCGGCGTGAAGCTCGTTCACATAGTTCAGGTTTTCGGCATATTCGGCGGGCAGGGCGCCGTCGTCGGTGGCGACGCGCGTGCGGCCGGCGCTGAGGGCGGCCTCCAGCAGGTCGGGGTCCATGCGGGCGTTCTGTTCCAGGATCTGCTGACGCAGCCGGGCCTCGACGACGAAATACATCTCGTTCAGCAGGTCGGCGGGCAGGCTCTGACGCTCGACCGTGGCGGCGTGCAGGGCCGGATTGGTCTTGGCCCGTTCGACGGCGGTTTCGGACGCGGCGCGCGACAGCCGGGCGCCGTCGTTGCGAAGCAGGGTGTTCAGGGTGTCGTCGTCGCCGCGTTCGACGATGATGTCCGACACCGCTTCCGACACTACGGCGCGGCCCGAGACGGCGCGCAGATGGCCCTGGCTGCGCTGGCGCACGACGTGGATAAGATCGTCGTCAGTCAGGACGGTGGAGCCGCGCAGCACCTGTTCGGCGACCTCCAGCTCGTCGTCGGCCAGGCGGCGGATCAGGCTGTGGGGGGCGTTGGGAGCGGCGGCGAACCGGGTCGCCAGTTCGGCCCGCACAGCCGTCTCCATCTCGTCCGACAGCTTGGCCAGCACCGAGCCGTAGAGGGCGCTTTCATTGGGGTTGTGTTCGGGCGCGCCGAAGAAATGGTTGGTCAGCTCGCGCAGCAGCAGGCGGCGCTTGTCGCTGGAATCCTCGCCCGCCAGGGCGATCAGCTGCGGCAGGCGCGAGCCGGAGATGACGGCGGTCTCGACCGCGGCTTGGTCGCTCATGGCAGGTCGTCGGCTTGGGTCTGAGGCACGGCGCGCAGGGCGCCGTTGGCGTTGCGGATCAGGGCGGGCGGACCGTCGGGCTGGGCCAGGTCGGTCGATTGCGGTGTCTGGGTCATCTGCACCGGCAAGGCGTCCAGATAGGTCGGCTGCGGGGCGGGAATGGCGTCGGGATGACGGCCCGCCTGGCGGTGCACCGAATAGTAGCGGGCGGTCTGTTCGCCGGGCGCCAGCTGGGCCGCCTGTTGCGCGCCCGCGACGGCCGCGCCGTCCAGCGCGACGCCGGTCTGGGGCCGCATCAGCCGATAGATGGGGGCGTCGCGACGCGGGGCCATCGGATCGGCGGCCTGCGGTTGCGGGGCTTCGGCCTGCTGGGCCTGAACCGGCGCAGCTTCGGCCTGCGACGCCTGGGCGTAGGCGGGCTGGGGGGCAGGCGGCTGGGATGCGGGCGCTGCCGCCTCGGGCGCGGGCAGGGG
>CAUPWX010000011.1:0-123046 GCA_963515305.1 uncultured Brevundimonas sp. | reverse complement strand
GGGCGGCGGCGGGCGCATCCGGCGTGGGCGAGGGATCGGGCGCGATCACGCGGTCGGGCGGCGGGGCGGGCGGCGGGGGCGGCTCGACCAGTTCGACCATCATCGGCGGCGGTTCGACCGGCTCCATGACAGGCGCGGCGCCCCCTCTCATCAACAGGGCCAGCCCCAGGTGCGCGGCCAGGATCGGCGTGGCCGCCAGCGCCCAGCGTCGGGTGCGCGCGCCCCTCAATCGCCTATCCGTGATGCAAGTTGAACGACCGGTCGCATGGTCATCAGAACAGAACGCCTGTAAAAATCACGATGCGCCGTTGAAAACATTCGGCCGCGTCAGGAAAGTGGCGTCGTCGAGATACAACCTGACGGTCGTCCAGATCAGCGTCAGTTCAGCCGCCTCGCCTGCGGGCGCGCCCTGCGGCGGGGCAACGTCTGATCTCGGGTCTTTGTTCCGGCGCGATGCAAGAATACCGCGAAATGGCCGATATTATTATGGTCAAGCTGACATTTTCCAGCCCAAAGCGCGTCATTACTCCGCCTTTTCCCCTACGCCATTTTCATCTGGCGCATGAACTGGGTGTGGCGCTCCCGGCAAGAAGGAGACAGAACTTGAGCAGATCGAAACTCAGGACGGCGGTCGTCGGCGGCGCCCTCATCGCCCTCGGCTTTGCGGCCAGCGGCTGCGCCAGCCATCGTTTCGTGCGTGATCAGGTCGAAGTCGTCGATACCCGCGTGACCGGCGTCGAAGGCACGGCGGGTCAGGCGCTGCAACGCGCCAACGACGCGCACAAACTGGCCGAGGGCAAGTTCCTCTATCAGGTGGTGCTGTCGGACGATTCCGTGAAATTCCCCACCGATGCGGCGGCCCTGTCGCCGGAAGCCGAACAGCGCCTGGCCCAGTTCGCCCAGCGTCTGCAGAGCGAAAACCGCAACGTCTATCTGGAAATCCAGGGCTATACCGACGCGACCGGCACGCCCCAGCACAATGACGAGCTGGGCGAGCAGCGCGCCGAGGCCGTGCGTCGCTTCCTGAACCGTCAGGGCGTGGCCCTGAACCGGATGGCGACCATCTCCTACGGTCAGGAACAGCCGGTGGCCTCCAACGACACGCCCGAGGGCCGTTCGCAGAACCGCCGCGTGACCATCGTCGTCCTGGCCTGATTGCCACGACGTCGAACGCTGGAACGGCGGTCGCTTCGCAGCGGCCGCCGTTTCTGCATCTACAGCCCGTCGAAAAAGGCGGGCACGGCCTGGGTCGCCGGTCCATAGACGCCCTCGTCGAACAGGCGCGCCCCTTGCGTCGGCTCCAGATTGATCTCCACCGTCCGCGCCCCCGCCTGACGCGCCAACTGGACGAAGCCCGCCGCCGGATAGACCGCGCCCGACGTGCCTATGGAGACGAACAGGTCGCACCGCTCCAGCGCCCGCTCGATCCGCCCCATCTCCAGCGGCATCTCCCCGAACCAGACGATGTGGGGCCGCATGACGCCGTCGAGATGGTGCGGCGACACCTGATCCGCCGCCATGTCGCCTGCCCAATCCATCACCATGCCGGACCGGGTGCAGCGCGCCTTCAGCAACTCGCCATGCATATGGATCAGGTCGAACCCGTCGGCGGGCGGCGTCTCGGCGTGCGCCCGGTCGTGCAGGTCATCGACGTTCTGCGTCACCAGCAGAAAGTCCCCCGCCCACCGCGCCGCCAGATCCGCCAGCGCCCGGTGCCCCGCATTGGGCGTCACATCCGCCAGCTGCCGCCGCCGCTGATTGTAGAAGTCCTGCACCAGCGCCGGATCGGCCGCATAGCCCTCGGGCGTCGCCACATCCTCAACCCGATGCCCGCACCACAGGCCGTCGTCGGCCCGAAACGTCGGCACCCCGCTCTCGGCCGATATGCCGGCGCCGGTCAGGACGACGAGGTTCATGTGTGACATGGCGGCTTCATACCATCCCGCGCCTGCCTTAGAAGAGGATCGAATCGTTCAGGAGCCCTCCCCATGAAAACCCGCGCCGCCGTCGCCTTTGAGGCCAAACGCCCGTTGGAGATCGTCGAGGTCGATCTGGAGGGGCCGCGCGCGGGCGAGGTGCTGGTCGAGATCAAGGCCACCGGCATCTGCCACACCGACGCCTATACGCTGGACGGGCTGGACAGTGAGGGCATCTTCCCCTCGATCCTGGGCCACGAGGGCGCGGGCGTGGTGGTCGAGGTGGGGCCGGGCGTGACCTCGGTCGCGGTGGGCGATCACGTCATCCCGCTCTACACGCCGGAATGCCGCCAGTGTAAGTCGTGCCTCAGCCGCAAGACCAACCTCTGCACCTCGATCCGCTCGACGCAGGGCAAGGGTCTGATGCCCGACGGCACGTCGCGCTTCAGCTACAAGGGTCAGGCCATCGCCCACTATATGGGCTGCTCGACCTTCTCGAACTTCACCGTCCTGCCCGAGATCGCCCTGGCCAAGATCAGGAAGGACGCGCCGTTCGACAAGGCCTGCTACGTCGGCTGCGGCGTGACCACCGGCGTCGGCGCCGTGGTCAACTCGGCCAAGGTCGAGCCGGGCGCGAACGCGGTGGTGTTCGGCCTGGGCGGCATCGGCCTGAACGTGATCCAGGGGCTGAAGATGGTCGGCGCCGACATGATCATCGGCGTGGACATCAATGACACCAAGGAGGAGTGGGGCCGTCGCTTCGGCATGACCCATTTCGTCAATCCGAAGACCGTGTCGGATGTGGTGGCCCATCTGGTCGAGATGACGGGCGGCGGCGCCGACTACACCTTCGACTGCACCGGCAACACCACCGTCATGCGTCAGGCGCTTGAGGCCTGCCACCGCGGCTGGGGCGAGAGCGTCGTCATCGGCGTCGCCGAGGCGGGCAAGGAGATTGCCACCCGTCCGTTCCAGCTGGTCACGGGCCGCGTCTGGCGGGGTTCGGCCTTCGGCGGCGCGCGCGGCCGCACGGATACGCCCAAGATCGTCGACTGGTACATGGACGGCAAGATCGAGATCGACCCGATGATCACCCACACCTTCGCCCTGGACGACATCAACAAGGCCTTCGACCTGATGCACGCGGGCGAAAGCATCCGCTCGGTGGTTGTGTTCTGATCATGACCGGGGCGGTGACGACAGGCGCCATCCTGCTGATCGGGGCGTCGCGCGGCCTGGGTTTGGCCCTGGCCGAAGCCTTTCTGAGATTGGGCTGGTCTGTCGTCGCCACCGCCCGGTCCGCTGTATCGCCCCTGCACGCCATGGCGGCCGACCATCCGGCGCTGGAGATCGAGACGTTGGACATCACGGATGGCGAGCAGATCATGGCGCTTGCGGACCGCCTGTCCGACCGGCGGTTCGACTGTCTGTTCGTCAACGCGGGGGTCGCCGATGCGCCCGGTTCCATCGCCGACACCCCGCTGGATGACTTCGCCCGCCTGATGACCACCAACGCTTGGGCGCCGCTTCAGGTCTTGGAGGCGCTGGGCGACCGGGTCGCGCCAAACGGGGTGATCGGCGTCATGTCGTCCGGCCAAGGCAGCATCGCCAACAACAGGGGTGGCGGCGTGGACGCCTATCGCGCCTCCAAGGCGGCTTTGAATATGCTGATGCGCTGCTACGCCGCCCGTCGCGCCGATGACTCGCACGCGCTGCTGTTGCTGGCGCCCGGCTGGATCCGCACCGACCTGGGCGGTCCCGACGCGCCCTATACGATCGAGGACAGCATCCCCAAACTGGTCGAGGTGATCCTGGCCCAGAGGGGGCGGCCCGGGCTCCGTTACCTGGACCGCGACGGCCAGTCCGTTCCCTGGTGATAGGTCCGTTGCCAAAAGAGACGGTCGTGGCTATCGTCGACCGACCATAGATCAGGAGGGTTCGTCATGTTCACCCACGTCACCGTCGGCGCCAACGACATCGAGGCGTCGCGCCGGTTCTACGATGCGGCGCTCGGCGCCCTGGGGCTGGAGCCGGGAGCCGGTCCCGATCCCAAGGGGCGTTACTGGTGGCGCAGTCGCCTGGGCGCCTTCGCCATCGGGGCGCCGATCGACGGCGAACCCGCCTGCCACGCCAATGGCGGCACCATCGGTTTTCACGCCAAGACGCCCGAAATGGTCCAGGCCTTTCATGATGCGGGCGTCGCCGCCGGCGGCCGCGCCATCGAAGATCCGCCCGGCGCGCGCAACGGCCCCTTCGGCCCCATGATCCTGGCCTATCTGCGCGATCCGTCGGGCAACAAGATCGTCGCCATGCACCGAGAGAACACCTGAATGCAAACGACGAAGACCCACATCGTCCACGGCGGCACGCTGCGCTATCTGAAGCACGACAGCACAACGACCGGCACGCCCATGACCCTGTCGGTCTTCGTCCCAGCGGGCGAGGGGCCGTTTCCGGTCCTGATCTGGCTGTCGGGCCTGACCTGCACCGAGGACAACTTCACCACCAAGGCCGGGGCCTACCGCGCCGCCGCCGAACACGGCGTCATCATCGTCGCGCCTGACACCAGCCCACGCGGGGAAGGCGTCGCCGACGATCCCGCCTACGACCTGGGCCAGGGCGCGGGCTTCTATCTGGATGCGACGCAAGCCCCCTGGGCGCCGCATTTCCGCATGGAATCCTATGTGACCGGCGAACTGGTCCCCCTGATTGACGCCCATTTCCCGACCACCGGCGTCCGGTCGATCAGCGGCCATTCAATGGGCGGGCACGGCGCCCTGACGCTGGCGCTGAACCACCCCGACCTGTTCCGATCCGTCTCCGCCTTCGCCCCCATCTGTTCGCCGACCCGCTGTCCCTGGGGCGAAAAGGCCTTCACCGCTTATCTGGGCCCGGACCGCGCCGCCTGGGACCGCCACGACGCCGCCAAGCTGATCGCCGTAGGCGCCGCCCGCGGGGTCTATGACGACATCCTGATCGACCAGGGCGACGCCGACAGCTTCCTGACCGACCAGCTCAAGCCCGAACTGCTGCAAGCCGCCGCCGACGCCGCCGGCCAGAAGGTCACGATCCGCATCCAGCCCGGCTACGACCACTCCTATTTCTTCATGACCAGCTTCATCGCCGACCACGTGGCCTTCCACGCCGAACGGTTAAAGGCGTGACATGATGGCGATGCGTGTCGTTGGCGCTATGGTCGCCGTCATTCTGACTGCCGGATCAGCCTTGGCGCAGCAGTCTGGCGACCTCGACTGGCGGCCGGTCGTCACCTCGCCTGCCTACGTCGCCGCCGGGCCGCTGGTTCTTGTCGATCAGGGGCATGGCAGCGTGCAGACCATCGATGGACGCTATGCCGGATTCGCGGCCCTTATGCAGGCGGACGGCTATCGGGTCCAAGCTGTGCACGCACGACTGGATGTCCCCGGTGTGCTGGATGGGGCCGCCGTTTTGATCATCTCGAATCCGGCTGCCAGCGCCGCCCAGCCGTCGGCCTTCGACGATGCTGAAATCGCGGCGGTCAGTCGGTGGGTGCATCAAGGAGGGTCGCTGTTGTTGGCTGCCGACCATGCGCCTCATGGAGCCGCCGCCGAGGCCCTGGCTTCGGCTTTCGGGGTGTCGATGGGAAAGGGATATGCCTTTCAGCTGGTGGGCGACGATGTCACGACCAACTTGGTCTTCCCGCAACAAGCCTTGGGGGATCACCCGATCATTGATGGTGGAAACGCCTCCGAGCGCGTCACCGTCGTCAAGAGCTTTACCGGACAGTCGCTTGCAGGACCGTCCGCCGCGACCGTCTTGATGGCGATGAGTTCGGACGCGCGCGAGGCATCAAATCTGGAAACCTTGCAGACGATCCGCAGCCGCTTGCGCGCTGGCGAAACGTCGGGCGCCGTTATCGCCGAGTTGTCGCGCCCGTCGCTTCCCGCCCAAGGCCTGGCGTTCCGCTTCGGCGAGGGCAGGGTCGTCGTGCTGGGAGAAGCGGGGATGCTCACGGCGCAGATCGTGCGCTTTCCCGACCAGCCGGATCGCGAACCCGTTCGTATGGGCCTCAATACAGCCGGTCATGACGATCAGCAGTTCGTGCTGAACCTGATGCATTGGCTGTCGCGTCTTCTCCCCTGATGCTAGAGGGCGTCATGAACACGCTCGACGCCTATGAACCCCTGTTTTCCGCCCTGTGCCGCGAGGTCGGCTTCTGCCTGCATGAAAAGGGTCAGAAGCGGGTGGTCGAGGCTCTGCCCAAGGGCCTGGACGCCGCCATGCGCGCGGTTCTGGCGGCTGAGGGCGTGGACGAACCCAATGCGCCGGGCGAGCTGAAACGGGCGGTGCGCGACTGTCTCAAGGCGAACTTGCCAGCTTGACCGTTGCGGGCCGATAACACGGAACGAATCCGGGCCTCAGTGCTTGGGTTTCACGAACGGGCGCCTATCTGCGTCCCATCAGATTTCTGTCGCAAGAGGAACTTCTCATGGCCTTCACCCTGCCCCCGCTGCCTTACGCCTATGACGCGCTGGAGCCGGCCATCGACAAGGAGACGATGACCTTTCACCACGACAAGCACCACCAGACCTATGTCGACAACCTGAACAAGGCCGTTGACGCCGACGCCTCGCTGCAGGGCAAGTCGCTGGAAGATATCTTCGCCGCCATCTCCAAGGCGCCCAAGGCCGTCCGCAACAACGGCGGCGGTCACTGGAACCACAGCCTGTTCTGGGAACTGCTGGCCCCTGCCGACCAGGCCGGCGAACCGTCGGCCGAGCTGGCCGCCGCCATCGACGCGGACCTAGGCGGGATGGACAAGTTCAAGGAAGACTTCAACGCCGCCGGCGCCGCCCAGTTCGGCTCGGGCTGGGCCTGGCTGATCGTTCAGGACGGCAAGCTGAAGATCACCTCGACCCCCAATCAGGACAATCCGCTGATGGACGTCGCCGATGAAAGAGGCGCCGTGGTTCTGGGCGCCGACGTCTGGGAACACGCCTACTATCTGAAATACCAGAACCGCCGCGCCGACTATCTGAAGTCGTTCTGGTCGGTGGTGAACTGGAACAAGGTCAACGAACTGTACGCTGCAGCCAAATAGGCCCTGGTTTCGGATCGACTGCGATGACGCCCGCCGGAACCTCCGGCGGGCGTTTTCGATTCTTGTCATACACACGGAGACGATCAGATGCGGATGATGATGACGGGCGCGGCCCTGGCCAGCCTGGCGCTGGCGGCCTGCCAGCCGGCAAACCAGCAGAAGGCGGGCGATCCCGCCCCGCCCAACCCGACCCAGACGGTCGCGGCGCCGGCGGAGAAGCCGGTCTATCGCTTCAAGATCGGCGGCCTGGACGCGATCGCCCTGTTCGACGGCCAGAACCCTGTGCCCAACGACAACAAGGTGTTCGGCCTCGGCCTGACGCCTCAGGCGGTCGCCGCGCCTCTGACCGCCGCCGGCCAGCCGGCCGACCCGATCATGCTGGAAATCCATCCGCTGCTGGTCCGGAACGGCGACCGCGTCATGCTGTTCGACACCGGCCTGGGCGAGGGCAAGGGCCAGTTGATGCAGAGCCTGCGTACGGCGGGCGTCGATCCGGCCGCCGTCACCGACGTCCTGATCTCGCACGGCCACCCCGACCACATCGGCGGCCTGGTCGCGGGCGGCGCCCTGGCCTTCCCCAACGCCGTCATTCGACTGTCGGAGGCGGAATGGGCCTCCATCCGCGCCAAGCCGGACATGGCCGGTCTGGTGCGGATCGTCACGCCCAAGGTCCAGGCCTTCAAGCCGGGCGGGGAGGTGGCGCCCAGCGTGACGTCTCAGGATACGGCTGGCCACACGCCGGGCCATGTCGCCTATCTGATCGCCGACGGTCAGAACCAGCTGCTCTACACCGGCGATCTGATGCACCACTGGATCCTGTCGGTCGAACATCCCGACTGGCGTGTCGGCTATGACGACGATCAGGCGGCGGCCGAAAAGGCGCGTCTGGACGAGGTGACGGCGCTCAGAAACTCGGGCGCCCACATCTACGCCTATCACTTCCCATTCCCGGGCCTTGGCAAGATCGCCACGCGCGAAGGCCGGGCCATGTTCATCGCCGAGGCCCAGTCGACCCAGTCGGCCGCCGAATAAGAGCCGCTCAGACCCGCAGATCCACGCCGGGCGGCAGACGATCCTGCATCCGTTCGGCGTGGTGGCGGCGCACCGTGCGGCGCTGACGCAGCATCTCGTGGATGCCGTCGGCCAGTTCCAGCAACTGACCGTCCGTCATGGGTTCGACCAGATCGACCAACTGGCGTTTCAGCGCCTCGAAGCCTTCTTCGGACAGGCCGGTTTGAAAGCTTTTGTCTTCGCGGTGCATTCCACTCCTCCTTGTCCGGATGCAGGGCTTGGTTGCGGTATCAAGGGAAGGGCGGGGATCGGCCGTTCGTTCCCGGCCATCGTGCTTAACGGCCCGCACGGCTTGACTCCCACGGCTCGGGTGGTCATAAGCGCCGCCTTCCACGCCTCCCGGTCCGCCGAGGGGCGCGGCATGACGGAAGATGCGTGGACCGCCGTTGAGATCGCATTCCCAATCGAGGGGACGCCGGGCCGCATCGTTGAAAAGAGAATAGAATGTCCAAGCGCCACAGCGCCAAATACAAGATCGACCGCGCCATGGGTGAGAACCTGTGGGGCCGCGCCAAGTCGCCGGTCAACAAGCGTTCTTACGGTCCCGGTCAGCACGGTCAGCGTCGCAAGTCCAAGGTTTCCGACTTCGGTCTGCAACTGAAGGCCAAGCAGAAGCTGAAGGGCTACTACGGCAACATCACCGAAAAGCAGTTCGCCAAGACCTATGACGAGGCGACGCGCCGCAAGGGCAACACCTCGGAAAACCTGATCGGTCTGCTGGAATCGCGTCTGGATGCCATCGTCTACCGCGCCAAGTTCGTCCCGACCGTCTGGGCCGCCCGCCAGTTCGTCAGCCACGGCCACGTCCTGGTCAACGGCAAGAAGGTCGACATCGCCTCCTACCGCGTGAAGCCGGAAGACGTCGTCACGGTGAAGGAAAAGTCGCGCAACATGGCCCTGGTGCTGGAAGCCCAGCAGTCGTCGGAACGCGACGTGCCGGATTATCTGGAACTGTCGGACCGTTCGTTCTCGGTGCGCTACGTTCGCGTGCCGGAACTGTCGGACGTGCCCTACGCCGTGAAGATGGAACCGAACCTGGTCGTCGAATACTACGCTTCGTAAGCCAGGCTTACGACGCAGTCTTCCAAGCGGCTATCGCCCTTCGGGCGACTTGAGCCGCTTCGAGGTTTTGAGTTGGAAGGGCCCCGGATCCGTCCGGGGCCCTTTGTCTTTGCCCCTGTTCCCTTGTGAGGCGAACAGGCGCACTCTGGGCCCGCTCGGGCTTTGGGATCAGGGGAGGTCGTCGCGTGAACGGCTCCATCGTTGAACGCTTGGCTTTGGTCGCGGCCGTCGCTGCGGGCCTGTCGGCGTGCGCCGTCGGCCGGACGCCGGCGGTGTCCACGCAAGGGATGCCCGGCGAGCTGGAATCGATCCACGCCGCCACCTTCACCAAGGATCAGGCCATCTTCTGGGTCAGTTCGAACGGCTGCACCGACAAGAAGGATCTGATCCCCATCGTCAGTCTGCAGAACGGCGAGGCGGTCATCACCCTGCGCCGCATCGACGAGGACCGATGCCGCCAGGATCTGGTCGAGGGGGTCGAGCTGAAATGGTCGTTCGAGGAACTGGGCCTGACGCCCGGTTCGCCCATCACCGTCAACAACCCCTATCAGATGCCGCGTTCCTGACGCGGGCCAGCGCAGGATTTCGTTAAGCCTGTTCAGGCGCGTCTGGTTAAATTCCGTCCTCTATGACGGTGGATCGTATCCCCCACGGTCCCCTGTTTCATGCGCTTTTTCACCTGCCTGACCGACGACCACAATCTCTGGCTGGTCGGGCTCGCCGCCGGTCTGTGTCTGATCGGGTCGATCATCACCTTCCGCCTGTTCCGCCGACTGCGCGCCGCCGAGAAGGGCACGCGCATGGCCTGGACCTTCATGGGCGCGGTGGCCACGGGCGCGACCATCTGGTGCACCCATTTCGTGGCCATGATCGCCTATGAGCCGGGAAGCGACATCAGCTACGAACCCCTGCTGACCGGCCTGTCGCTGGTGGTGGCGATGGCCGGCAGCGGCCTGGCTCTGTGGGTCGCCTCGCGCGCCATGCGGTTCTCCGCCGAACTGGGCGGCGTCCTGTTCGGTCTGGCGGTCACGGCCATGCACTATACCGGCATGGCGGGTTTCGCGACGGATGCGGTCATCCACTGGTCGGCGGCCTATGTCGCCGCCTCCGTCGTGGGGGCGGTGGTGTTCGGCGGTCTGGCCTTCAACCGGGCGCGGCGCGCGGGCAAGCTGGCGCCGGTGGCCCTGATGGTGCTGGGCATCGTGGCCCTTCATTTCACCGGCATGGCCGCCATGACGGTGATCCCCCTGGCGCCGCTGGGCGACGCCTCCAGCGTGGACAGCGCCAATGTGGTCCTGGCCTTCGCCGTCGCCGCGGTGGGCCTGATGATGTTGGGCACCGGGGTCGCCACCTACGCCTTGGATCTGCAGCTTCGCGCCCAGGCCAAGGCCCGGTTGGATCACCTGCTGGAGGGCAGCGTCGATGGCATGGTGGTCGAACAGGACGGATTGATCCTGGCCGCTAACGCCGCCTTCGCCGAACTGGTCGGCGTCGATCACGGCGCCTTGGTGGGCGAGCCGCTGTCGCGCTGGATGGTCGATACGGCCCATCTTCAGGTCGGCAGCTTGAATCAGTCGCGCCTGATCGGCCCTGCCGGGGTGGAGATCCCGGTCGAGATCGCCGCGCGCCGCGACGGCGGCCATGCCGTGGCCAGCGATCTGATGATCTACGCCGTGCGCGACCTGAGAACCCGCCTGGCCCAGGAGCGCCGCATCGCCCATCTGGCGCGCAACGACAGTCTGACGGGCCTGCCCAACCGGTCGTCTTTCCTGGAGTGGCTGACGCGCCAGACCGCCGATGCGGCCGCCCCGACCAAGGTCGCCCTGCTGGCGATGGACTTGGACCGGTTCAAGGAGGTCAACGACGTTCACGGCCACGCCGCCGGCGACCAGCTGCTGATCCAGATCGCCGAGCGGATGCGCGCGGCCCTGCGCCCCGGCGAGTTCGTGGCGCGTCTGGGCGGCGACGAGTTCGTCGCCGTCGTCCCTGTCGAGCGACGCGAGGATGCGCTGGGTCTGGTCGATCGCCTGCGCGTCGCCGTGACCGCGCCGGTCATGCTGGACCATGCCGAGGTGTCGTGCGGCCTCAGCGTCGGCATCGCCGTCTGGCCCGATAACGCGGACAATGTCTCGGCCCTGATCAACGACGCCGATCTGGCCATGTACCGGGCCAAGGCCTCGCTGGGCACAGACGTCTGTTTCTACGAAGAGGAGATGGACGAGGCGGTTCGAAGCCGTCGCCGCATGGCCCAGCAGATGCGCGAGGCCCTGGACCTGGGTCAGTTCAGCCTGAACTGGCAAATCCAGGCCGCCGTCGATACCGGGGCGATCACCGGATACGAGGTGCTGCTGCGCTGGATCCAGCCCGACGGCACCTTCATTTCTCCGGCCGACTTCATCCCCCTGGCCGAGGAAAACGGCCTGATCCTGCCGATCGGGGAGTGGGTGCTGCGGACCGCCTGCGCCGAGGCCGCGGGCTGGGCCGAGCCGCACAAGATCGCCGTCAATCTGTCGCCGGTTCAACTGGGTCACGTCGATTTGCCGCGCCTGGTGCATCAGATTCTGATCGAGACGGGCCTGTCGCCCGCGCGGCTGGAACTGGAGATCACCGAGACGGCCATGATCACCGACATGGAGCGCACGACCCACGTCCTGCGCCAGCTGAAGCTGCTGGGCGTTTCCATCGCCATGGACGATTTCGGCACCGGCTATTCGTCGCTGTCGACCCTGCGCGCCTTCCCGTTCGACAAGATCAAGCTGGACCGCTCCTTCATGTCCGAGCTGGACGGCGGACCGGAATCCGCCGCCATCATCCGCGCCGTCCTGGCCCTGGGCGAAAGCCTGCACATCCCGGTCCTGGCCGAGGGGGTCGAGACGCTGGATCAACTCAGCTTCCTGCGCGACCAGGGCTGCGACGAGGTCCAAGGCTATCTGCTGGGTCGTCCGCAAAAGACGGCGGACGCCGAGATCCAGCCCGCCGCCCGTGTCCTGTGGGACGGCCATAAAGCCACGGTCGCCGCGGCCGCCTGACGACGGAGGTCGGGGCTAGACGCTTCGGCCGTACCCCGCCCACACGCCCTTGCCGGCCCGTGCGTATTGGTCGGGCAGGTTTTCGTCCTCCCCTAAGGCGACGGCGGCGTGGTGCGCCCAGTGCGGATCGTCCAGCGCCGCGCGGGCGATGGCGATCAGGTCGGCCTGGCCGGACGCCACGATGTCCTCGGCCTGTTGCGGATCGAAGATCATGCCCACGGCCATCACCGACGCCTGGGGCGCCGCCGCCTTCACCGCCGCGGCGAAGGGCAACTGGTATCCCGGCTGATCGCCCGGAATGTCGGCGCGCGCGACATTGCCGCCCGACGACAGGTGCAGATAGTCGTAGCCCATGTCGTGCAGCGCCTCGCCGAACGCCGTGACCTCCTCCAGCGCCACCCCGCCCTCGACCCAGTCCGAACCGTTGAAGCGCGCGCCCAACGCTTTGTCCTTGGGCCAGGCGTCGCGCAACGCCTGGGCGACGCGCAGCGGGAACCGCGCCCGGTTCTCGGCCGAGCCGCCGAAGCCGTCCGTCCGCTGGTTGGAGATCGGCGACAGGAACTCGCTCAGCAGATAGCCGTGGGCGGCGTGCAGTTCGACCAGGTCGAACCCGGCCCGTTCGCCGCGCCGCGCCGCATCCTCGAACGCGGCGACCACGCAGTCCATGTCGGCCTGGGTCATCTCGGTCGGCGTGTGCCAGTCGGCCTTGAACGGGATGGCCGAGGGACCGAACGTCTCCCAGGCGCCTTCGTCCGCCGTCAGGGCGCGCCCGCCCTTCCACGGCGCGCTGGTCGAGGCCTTGCGCCCCGCATGGCCCAGCTGAACGCCGATGGGCGTGTCGCTGTAGCTGCGGATGCCTGCCAGAATGTCGGCGAAGGCGGCTTCCTGCGCGTCGTTCCACAGGCCGGTGTCGTCGGGCGTGATGCGGCCCGCCGCCTCAACGCCCGTCGCCTCGACGATGACCAGACCGGCGCCCGAGATCGCCAGCCGCCCCAGATGCTGTCCGTGCCACGGCTGGGGCACGCCCTCGACGGCGGAATACTGGCACATGGGCGCGATGACGACCCGGTTCTTCAGGGTCAGTGGTCCCACGGCGTGGGGCGAGAACAGCAGGCTCATGAAAAGGCGTCCGATGGGGGAGGGGAGGGCCCCTTCAACTATGGGCCGCCCCGATCGGTTCAACCCCGGCCTTTCCGATTGTTCATCCAGCTTGCCGATTATTCACGTGTGCCGGGCCGGACGTCGCGGCACAAAGGGTCAAGCTTTCAATGGGGAACACCAATGCTTCGTCTCGCTCTCGCCATAGCCATCGCCGCACCGCTGCTGTCGGGCTGCATCATCGTCTCGACCGAAAAGCCGACGACGCGCGTCATCACCGCCCCGGCCTCGGGTCAATGATGCGGGGCCTGATCAAGGGTCTGGCGGTCGCGGGCCTGGCCGCGCCCCTGCTGTCGGCCTGCGTCATCTATGACAGCAGCGCGGGCGAGAACGTTTCGGTCAATGTCAGCCGCAACGACGCCCCGCCGGCCGAGGCCATCCGCGAGGCCCGTTTCGCCGACGGCGCCCTGGTGGTTCGGGTCGATTCCAACGGCTGCACCCAGGCGTCGGACTTCGAGGTGGCGGTCGCCGACAACACCCCGACCGAGATCACCCTGCGCCGCACCAAACAGGATCTGTGCAAGGCCCTGGCGCCCGACGGCGTCGAACTGCGCTGGACCTACGCCGACCTGGGTCTTGAGCCGGGCACGCCGGCCCGGATCGTCAATCCGCTGAAGTAGGCGTCTCGAACACCGTCAGCATATCCGCAGGTATGCGCTGCGGCCTCAGGGTCGCGGCGTCGACCAGCACCCATTCGGTGACGCCCTGGGCGCAGACGCGGCCCTCGGCGTCCTCGATGCGGACATAGCGGCTGAAGCGCGGTCCCTGCGGATCGCCGACCCAGGTTCGGGCGACCACGCCCTGCGCGCCCGGCTCGATGCCGCGCAGATAGTCGATCTCGTGCCGGGTCGCGACCCACGACCATTTCGCCCGCGCCGCCGCATCGAACCGCGCGTTCCAATGGGCCGTGCCGGCGTCCTGCAGCCAGCCGACATAGACGACATTGTTCACATGGCCATTGGCGTCGATATGTTCGGGCCGCACGTCCAGAGGCACGACGAAGACCTCGCGGTCCTCGCGCGGGGTCAGGGTCTTTCTGGCCATCAGGCCTCGCCCGAACCGTCGCCCCCCAGCGGCACGCCCTTCTCGACCATCAGGGCCTGAAGTTCGCCGGCCTGGAACATCTCGCGGATGATGTCCGACCCGCCGACGAACTCGCCCTTCACATACAGCTGCGGGATGGTGGGCCAGTCGGTGAAGCTCTTGATGCCATCGCGCAGGGCCTCGTCCTGCAGCACGTCCACGCCCACGAAACCGGCGCCGACATGATCCAGGATCTGCACCGCCAGGGACGAGAAGCCGCAGCGCGGCTGATCCGGCGTGCCCTTCATGAACAGCACCACGTCGTGCTGGGCGATGGTTTCGCCGATGAAGGCGTGGGCGGGATCGGCTTGAACGGTGTCGGTCACGGGATGGGCCTCTTTCGTGAAGCCCGTCAGCTAGGGAGCGCGGGCGGCGCGGTCAAGGCGTGCGCGACGATCCGCCTGCCGCATTCGCGGGCGCAGCCGATGGATCAGGCCGCGTTCGCGACCACGCGCGCCATCTCGATCTGGGCGGCCAGGCCCGGCGGCATATCCCGCTCCGGCGCGGCGGCCAGCGTCGCCAGACGGTCGGTGTCTGTGGGGGCCACGATCACGCTGGACACCGACGGATCGGTCAGGACGTAAGACAGGCAGATGGCCTCGGCCGTCCAGTTCTGGGTGCGATAGAGAAAGCCGAAGGCGTCCTTCTTGGGCGTGTCCGCCGGCCGCTTGGCGCCGCCCAGGCCGAACAACCCCTTCTTGAACACCGGCGCCTCGGGCTCGCGCGTGCGCCGGTCGATGTAGAAATCATAGGCGAAGACGGCCATGTCCTGTTCGCGCGCCGAGCGGATGCGGTTGCGAATGGACCAGTCGGCGTTGATGTCGAACGGCGTCAGCAGGGCGTCGAACGCCCCGGTCGAGACATAGGCGTCCATCACCGATCCGCCGCCGGCGATGCCCAGCAGGCGGATGCGCCCGGTCTTTCGCAGCGCCTTCAGCGCCGCCAGCGACGATTGCGCCAGTTCGCTCTCGCCCGGCTCGTGCAGCACGGCCATGTCGATCCAGCCCAGGCCCGAGAAATGCAGCACCCGGTCGATGGCCGCCGTCATCCCCTCGGCCGAGAAGTCGCGCGTTCCGGCCGGGCCTTCGCCCGCCCCCGCGCCCAGGGTCACGCTGACGTAGACCAGCTTGCGATCGACGTGCGACAGGGCCTCGCCCAGCACTTCGGCCGCCACCGGATCGGCGGTTTCCAGCCGATAGCTGTTGATGCCCGCCTCCAGCGCCGAATACAGCAGGTCCAGCCCCGCCTCGCGCCCGCGCGCCAGCGACGCCGCGCCGAAACTGAGCGTCAGGTTCGAGATCGCAGAGCCTGACACGCCGAGCGGGCGATACCGCATGAGCCTACCCCTCCTTGGCCGGCGCCGAGGTTTCCAGCGCCAGGGCGTGCAGTTCGCCGCCCATCTGACCCTTCAACGCCGCATAGACCATCTGATGCTGACGCACGCGCGGCGCGCCGGCGAAGGCGGCGGACACGATGCGGGCGCGATAGTGGTCGCCGTCGCCCGCCAGATCCTCGATGGCGATCTCGGCGTCGGGAAAGGCGTCGACCAGATGCTGGCGCAGGGTTTCGACGGACATGGGCATGGGCGCAGACTCTCGGGACCTTCGTCGCCAGATTGGCCGATAAACCTTAATGCCGGGCTACGGCGCGCGCGATGGGTTTTGCGAGCGTTCGAACAGCTCGACCGGCTGATCTTTGTAGGTGGTCCGCGCATAGGGCCGATAGCCGACCTTTCGCGCCAGGCGACTGGAGGCCAGGTTCTCCGGGGCGATCATGCACACGGTGCGCGCCGCCGGCAGATGGGCGTCGGTCCAGTCCAGGGCGGCCTCCAGCGCCTCGCGCGCATAGCCCAGCCCCTGAAAGGCGGGCGACAGGCCCCAGCCCAGTTCCGGCTCCGTCAGAGGCGGGTCGATCAGCCGGCGATGATCCAGAACCGAGACATTGCCGACATAGGCTCCCGTCTCGCCCAGCCGCACGGTCCAGCTGCCGTATCCGCGAAGGCTCCATTGACCCAGGTCGCGGACCAGCCGGAACCAGACCTCCTCGCTGGTCATCGGCCGCCCGGTGATGTGTCGGGTGAAATCCGCATCCGTCCACAGGGCCAGCAGGTCGTCGAAATCCGTCACCGCCACCGGCGTCATCGTCAGCCGGTCGGTGGTCAGGTGCGTCAGCGTCACATCAATCCCAGTTGCTTCAGACTGGCCACCCCGTCGCGGCCGACGATCAGGTGATCGTGCACCTCGACGTTAAGGGCGCGCCCGGCCTGCACAACCTGTTTCGTCATCTCGACGTCGGCGCGGCTGGGCGTGGGATCGCCCGACGGATGGTTGTGCACCAGGATCAGGGCGCTGGCCGACAGCTCCAGCGCGCGCCGCACCACCTCGCGCGGATAGACCGGCGCATGGTCCACCGTGCCTCGGTTCTGCACCTCGTCCAGGATCAGCTGGTTCTTCTTGTCCAGATAGATGACCCGGAACTGTTCGCGCGGCTCGTGCTGCAACGCCACCCGAACATAGGCCAGCAGCGCGCTCCACGACGAGATCACCGGCCGTTTCGCCGTCGGCTCTCGCGCGATCCGCCGCGTCACGTCGAAGATCAGTTGAAGGTCCAGGGCGATGGCCCGCGTCGCCTTGCCCGCGGCATAGCCCAGCGACCGCGCCGCCTGATCCTCGATCGCCTCATGGCTGGCCGCTCCGATCCCTTCCAGCCCGCCGAACCGCGCCAGCAGATCCTTGGCCAGCGGCTTGGTGTCCTTGTAGGGCACGCTGCGAAACAGCAGCAGCTCCAGCAGCTCGTAATCGGGCAGGGCGCCCAGGCCCCCCTTCGCCGCCCGCTCGCGCAGCCGGTCGCGATGGCCGCCGTGGCGGGGCGTGGTTTTCGACGCGCCCGCTTCGGATTGCGATGGCGGCATAGGCCCGTCCGTCATCGTCGCGCCGTCTGTTCCGGCCCGAACTCCAGTCCCGCCGGCCATCTCGGCCATACAGGTTCAGACGGGCGTCCGTTCGGCGGCGGCGATTGGTCGTGATGGCTCAGGAACCGGGTTCCATCCATCCGCTCGGCCGCCAGACCCACCCGACCTTCAGCGTCGGCGTAGACGGGGACCAATTGCCAGATCCCATTCGGCCTCTCATGCAGGTTTCCGCCGCCCGGCGCCCCTCGGCTCAAATAGGCGCCGCCCATTGCCTTCAAGCCACATCCCGGTTCGTCTTCCGCGTAGCTGATGCAATGGGTCAGCGGCGCGTCCGGCCCGGACCACCAGCAACTGAACATCGCCTTGGTCCGCAGGGGAATACAGCGTTCGACGTCTGCAACGCGATCAGAGGTCGAACTCACGACGCCCGACGTGACAGGCGCACGATCGGTCGTGCATCCCAGCATCAGGATCGACAGGCTGGCGATATAGGCGGCCTTCACGTGCGACTCCATCAGGTTGCGCATCGGCAACCTAGCGTCGCTGTTCAAAACTCGAAAGTGGCGACTGCCATCTCGCCGTCAGTTCGGCCGGAACAACCCCGCCGGAGACGCGGTGAAGATCTCCAGCCCGTCTTCCGTCACCCCAATGGAGTGCTCGCACTGGGCCGACAGCGACTTGTCGCGGGTCACGGCGGTCCAGCCGTCGGACAGCACCTTCACCTGCGACTTGCCCAGGTTCACCATCGGCTCGACGGTGAAGAACATTCCCGGCTTCAGCACCGCGCCTTCGCCGCGACGGCCATAGTGAAGGACGTTGGGGCTGTCGTGGAACACCCGCCCGATGCCGTGACCGCAGAAGTCGCGCACCACGCTCATGCGCTGGGCCTCGACGAACTTCTGGATGGCGAAGCCGATGTCGCCGAACGTATTGCCTGGCTTGACCTGTTCCAGCCCGATCTCCAGCGACTGATAGGTCACGTCGATCAGCTTCCTGGCGCGGGCGTTGATCTCGCCCACCGCATACATCCGGCTGGAATCGCCGTGCCAGCCGTCGACGATGACAGTGTGGTCGATGTTGACGATGTCGCCGTCCTTCAGCACCCGGTCGCCGGGAATGCCGTGGCAGACGACATGGTTGATCGAGGTGCAGACGGTCTTCTCGTAACCCTTGTAGCCCAGGCAGGCGGGCAGGCCGCCATTGTCCAGGGTGAACTCGCGCACCAGGTCGTCGATCTCGCCGGTCGTCACGCCCGGCTTCACATGGGCGGCGATCATGTCCAGGGCTTCGGCGACCAGTCGCCCGGCCTTTCGCATCCCTTCGAAGTCCTCCGCCGTATGGATGCGGATGGCGCTGGAGCGGACCAGGGCGTCGGTTTCCAGTTCGGGCGTTTCGTACATGATTTCAATCGGCGGAAGGCGCGGGAGGATGGGTTCAGATGGCCATCCTATCATAGATGCGCAAGGCGATTGTACGGCGGTGAGCAATTCCTTCCGTTAGGGAATCCTTGCAGTGTGTGTTGCTCGCCACTGTCGTCCAACAGAATGGACCTGCCGTAACGTCACCTCTCGCCGGTGTGATCGTGTGCGCTTTTGTGGACACAGTTTCGCCCGTTTCGCGGCAGAGACCCGCCACGCCTGCAACGTTTTCATGTCGAACGCGCTACCGGCCCGTCTCTCCCCGATACCCACCGCCGCGTTGATGGCGGGGGCTTGCACTATAGGAATGGTAAATGACCTCCAGGAACATCGCCCGCATGGGCGGCCTTGCGCTGACCACGGCCCTGCTGGCCGGCGTCGCCGCCCCCGCCATGGCCGGCTCCTTCTACGTCCAGGAACAGTCGACCCGCGGTCAGGGTCGCGCCAACGCCGGCGTCGGCGCCGACAAGGGCGTGCAGTCGCTGTGGTGGAACCCCGCCGCCATCGCCGGAACCCAGCGTGAAGTCTACACCGGGATGCATGGTCTGATCCTGGACTCCAGCGTCGACAACCGCGGGTCCAGCCTGACCTACAACGTGCCCGTCACCGGCGTCGGCGTCGTCAGCCGCACCTATCCGGTCAACGGCGATCCGCACGTCCATGATGTTGTCGAAAGCGGCATCGTGCCGAACTTCGCCGTGTCGATGCCGATCGGCGATCGCTTCAACGTCGGCCTGGCCGTCCAGGCGCCGTACAACTTCACCACCAAATATCTGCCGGACGACTTCGCCCGCTACGACGCCCTGACGTCCGAACTGCGCTCGGCCAACGTCAGCCTGGTCGCCGCCATGACGGTCACCGACTGGCTGGACATCGGCGCCGGCTTCGACGCCCAGTACGCCAAGGCGACCCTGTCTTCGGCCCTGCCGAACGCGCCGATCCCGGCCGTTCTGTCGCCGGCCTATGTCGTGTCGCCCTCGACCGACGGCCGCAACCAACTGGAAGGCGACGGCTGGAACTACGGCTGGAACGCCGGCGCCCAGATGCACTTCGGCAAGCTGGACCTGGGTCTGTCCTACCGTTCGGAAATCAAGCACGAGCTGGACGGCTCGGTGAACATCTCGGGCCTGACGGGCGTCCTGGCCGCCGCCATCGTCTCGGCTGACGGTCAAGCCAGCTTCACCACACCCTGGTACGCCACCCTTTCGGCCCGCTACGCCGTCAACGACCGTCTGACCCTGAACGCCCAGGTCAACCAGATCGGCTGGAGCGAGTTCGACGCCATCCGCGTGACCTATGGCGCGACCGGATCCTCGACCATCGTCCAGGACTATGACGACGTCACCACCGGCGCGCTGGGCTTCGACTACAAGATCGACCCCACCATGACCTTCCGCGCCGGCGTCGGTTACGACCCGACCCCGACCCCGGACGATCACCGCACCGCCCGTATCCCGGACGGCGACCGCTGGCTCTATGCCGCCGGCCTGTCCAAGACGATGGGTTCGATGACCTTCGACGGCGCCGTGACCTACATCGACATCGATACGGCGACGATCAACGACACGCGCGACCTGTACGGCAACGGCTTGGTCGTCTCGAACCTGCGTGGCGAAGCCAAGGGCAATGGCGTCGGCTTCTCGCTGGGCGCGACCTGGAACTTCTAAGGTTCGCACACGCCTGACATGAGAACGGCGGCTCCTTCGCAGGAGCCGCCGTTTTTTGTTCCTCCCCGCGTAGCGGGGGAGGGTCTGGGTCAGGCCTTGGCGGCGCCGCCGTAGCCCTTGCCGCCGTTCGACGGGCGGCGGCGGGGGCGGCGCTTCATCTCGCCCTCGGGCCGGGGTTCGCGCGTGCTGGGTTCGCGCGGCGTGGTCTTTTCGCCGGCCATCGGGTTGTAGGCCTTCTCGGGACGCGGCGCCGCAGCCTCGCCGCCGGGGCGGTTGCGGCGCTGGCGGTGGGGCTGGCCGCCGCCTTCCGGGCGTACGCCGTCGCGGTGCGGATTGCGGCTGCGACCGCGACCGCCCCGACCTTCACCACGACCGCCCTCGTTGCGCTCGCCGCCCTCGCGTTCGGGCATGGTCGCCTTCTTGGCCACGCCGGCGGACATGATGGAGGCGTCCAGCGCCGCCAGCTGCTTGTCGTTGCGACGGTCGATGGCCGGGATTTTCTGGCGCGTGACCTTTTCAATGTCGCGCAGCAGCTTCATCTCGTCGCCGGCGACGAAGCTGACGGCGGTGCCGTCCTTGCCCGCCCGCGCGGTGCGGCCGATACGGTGGACATAGCTTTCCGGCACGTGCGGCAGTTCGAAGTTCACGACGTGCGAGACGCCGTCCACATCGATGCCGCGCGCGGCGATGTCGGTGGCGACCAGGACGCGCAGCTTGCCGGCCTTGAAGGCGGCCAGGGTCCGCTCGCGCTGGGGCTGGGACTTGTTGCCGTGGATGGCGCCGGCCTCGACGCCGCCGGCTTCCAGATAGGCCGCGACCTTGTCGGCGCCGTGCTTGGTCTTGGTGAAGACCAGGCAGCGCGTGTATTCGGGATCCGAGAACATTTCGGTCAGCAGGGCGCGCTTCTTGCCCTGTTCGATATAGACGACCGACTGGCTGATGCGCTGCACCGTGGTCGATTGCGGCGTGACCTGGACCTTGACCGGGTCCTTCAGCAGTTCGCCCGCCAGCTTGCCGATCTCGCTGGGCATGGTGGCCGAGAAGAACAGGTTCTGACGCTTGGCCGGGATCTTGGAGACGATCTGGCGGATCGGCTTGATGAAGCCCAGGTCCAGCATCTGGTCGGCCTCGTCCAGCACGAAGATCTCGGTCGAGGACAGGTCCAGGTTCTTCTGCTGGATGTGGTCCAGCAGGCGGCCGGGCGCCGCGACCAGGATGTCCAGACCCTGTTGCAGAGCCCGCTCCTGGCCGCCGTATTTCACGCCGCCGAAGATGACCGCGACCCTAAAGCCCAGGTGCGCGCCATAGGCCTTGAAGCTGTCGCCGATCTGGGTCGCCAGCTCACGCGTGGGGCTCAGCACCAGCACGCGCGTCGTGCGCGGCTTGGGCGCGATGCGGTTCTCGGCCAGCCGATGCAGGATCGGCAGGGCGAAGGCGGCGGTCTTGCCGGTGCCTGTCTGGGCGATGCCCAGCAGGTCCTTGCCGGCCATGACGTCGGGGATGGCCTTTTCCTGGATCGGCGTGGGCTTGGTATAGCCGGTCGAGGCCAGGGCCTGCAGCAGGGCCTTGTTCAGGCCCATGGTTTCGAAGGTGGTGCTCACAGCTCTATCTTTCGCGTGCGGCGACGCGCTTCGGCCATGGCATGACGCCGTCGGGCCGCGCACCGCCAGTCCCGACGGGGCCTCGGGGAGGAGGCCTGCGGGGTGGATCGGGCGCCGCCCCGCGTGTCCGGGCAGCGAATGGATATGAGGGGCCGGCGGCTTCTACAGACAGGTCCGAAACGGACCCACACGCGCTGGAGACGCCGGAGATCGCGAGTGTGCGACGCCGCGCAGATGGGCGCTTATCGCCGATAAGTCAACTGCCGCCCCTATCCGGGCGCATACCGCGTCGCCGCCTCGGGCAGTCCGTCGGGCAGGCCGATGGCCGCGCGCCAGTCTTCGGGATGCAGCCGCGCCATCTCCAGATCCAGCCAGGCCAGCGGCTTCAGCGCCCCGTCCTCGTCCCAGAACCGCTCGGCCCACGGCTGTCCCATCTCGATTGCCCGCGCCCGGTCCCGCGCGCTCGCTTCCTGCCCCAGATGCGTCGCCCGCCAGTGATACAGCCACGGAATATGCCAGTGCGGCGCCCGGCTCAGCCGCTCGTCCGTCATCGCCGCCGCCAGACAGTCCGCCAGCGCCCGCGCATCCTCCAGCTGCGCCGTGAACACATCGCGCCGCGCCTGGATATAGCGGTCCCAACCTTCCGCCGGTTCGATCGGCGCCAGCGTCGGCTCGGGCCGTTTCCACCCCTCCGCCTCGCGCCGCTTCCACAGGGCGTGCACCCCGACGTCATAGCGCGCGGCGACGGATCGCGCCGTCTCGCCGTCCTCCCACGCCTTCCTGACCTCGGCCCAGACGGCGTCCGGTCGGATCTTGCGATGTATGCCCTGGCTCATGGGGCAAGGGGTGTCGCACGCCCCTGCGTCATCATCGGTCGCACCGTCCCGGAATGTATAGGTGGCGCGCCGTACCTGACATATCGCGATGTGGAAAATCAGGTCTCTAGCCTCGAAAACCGGCCTTCTCCCGGCCTGAGGTAGCGACGGCCCTAGACTGTCCGCATGGAAAAACGCCGATACAAGATCAAACCGCCCGAGGTCTGGAACCAGGTCCGAAAGGACTATCTGTCCGGCCTCGACGCCAGGACCGTCGCCGCCCGCCACGGCGTCACCGAGGCCGCCCTGCGCGCCCGCGCCACCAAGGAGGGCTGGTCCCGCCATCCGCGCACCGAGGCCGCGTCGCCCGCGCACCAACCCCTGTCGTCTCAGCCCCTGTCGCCTCAGGACGCGGCCGACCTGTCGCCGGACGACCCCAATGATCCCGCATCCCATAATCCGTTAGAAATGGCCCGCGCCGCCGCCCAGGCCTCGGGCCGCGCCCTCCACGCCCAGGACTTCGCCCAGGCCCGCGCCCTGGCGGCCCTGGCCGAGACCTATCGCAAACTGGCCGACCGCGACGGCCCCGGCCGCGCCGCCCGCCTGACGATCAAGACCGCGCCCCTGCAACTGGTCTTCGACATCCTGACCAACACGTCGGAGGCCGAGAACCGCTTCGCCATGAACACCAGCGACAAGAGCGACTGGGAACTGCGCGGCCAGTACTGGCAGGCGAAGCAGAAGCTGGAGCGCGCCAACACCGAATGGGGCCACGCCCAACTGGCCCGCCGCGTCCAGCTGGACCGCCGCATCGCCGCGCTTGAGGAACAACTCCGCGCCGCCGGCCTCGACCCCGTCATCGAACGCGAACAGGACCGCCGCATCTCCCAGGGCATCGACCTCTATCTGGGCACATGGCGCGGGATCGTGACGATGGAGGAATGGGAGAAGACGCTGGATGAGTTGTGACGGCAGACAATTCTCGGTCAGCGGTAGAATAGGAAAGCGTGGGCATAGAAGAAGCTGGTTCACACTCGCCGATAAGTGCCGCGTCCATTGAAAGCCAACCAACCCTGATCACGTAGCACCTGAAGCTGCTGTCTGATCTTGGGGCGGACGTTGCTATTGCCTGGATACAGCGCCGCAAGCGCGGCCTCGCGGGCATAGACCTCGGCCAGCGTGAACTCCGGTTTTCCTATCGCCTCGACCACCTTCATCACAGCCAGCAACCAGCCGCGCGCTTTGAGGCTTGTTTCCTTCACGAACAAGGTAGAGCGCCAGCGGTTCAGCACATCGCTCTTGGACACGTGGATGCCTTGGGTGATCAACGGAATGCGACCCGACAACGGCACCTGTCCGATCAGGATGTTGCACCCTTGCCAGCCCGCACGGCGGGCCGTGGAGGACAACGGCTTTCGCGCTTGGATGACGTCTTGGGTGAAGAAATGCCGGGGCACGACGATCAAGTCTGTGACCGCGGTGCGGTCCCGATCATAACTCATGGCGAACAAGCTGGGATTATTGCGCGCCGCCAGTCGCGCTGTCATCGCGCGAAAGGAGCCGTCCGGAATGGACTTGCCCAGAGCGCCTTTCTTAGCCTTGAGTTCGAACTCCTCAGCGCAGGTGTCGCAGACGAAGTCCCCAACGGGCGAGTTGTTCGGCAAGGTCCGTAACCGCTCCGCGCCGCAGGCCGGACAGAACATATTCGCCGCGACCCAGTGTTCGCTCAGAGCGCGGACGTTTTGCGTTGCCCCCTTGAAGACGGCCTGCTCTTCGGCGAAGCCGAGTTGGCTCCAGCGGTTGTCGTCCTGCCCCATTTCACCGATCGTAGCGGGTGGAATGTCAGCGGTCAGCCCTTGCCGCGTGAGTAAGTTTCAATCTCGTCGCCGTTCGCGTCGAGAGCCACAACATAGCGAGCATCGAACTCGACAACGCCTTGCTCTTTCCACCTGATGGACGGATCACCGTCATAGGCTAGGTCGATCGCCTCCTCGAGGGAGACGGCTTCAACCTCACAGGTGTAGTCCACATAGGCATCGACGCGACTAAGGACAGTAAACTTGGGCATTCATCCCCCAATGTCCCGCCCGATCAGATTTTGAACGAGCGATTTCAATCGGATTTTCCAGCCTGGATTATGGATAACTCTCCACACATCGGACGACTTCATTTTCAATAATTCCCGGCGTGGCAGCTTCGATAACTTCTGCCAGTTACCCCGAAGAACGTAGATGGCATTTCCTGCAGATAGGTTTTCCAAAAGGAGCAAATCATCGAACAGCATTCCAACGTATCGTGTAAAACCGCTCGTGCCTTTTACATAATGATCTGGATCGACCTTCTTGAAGAAATCGACCCTCTCCTGATCCATTTCGGGTTGTCGCCGCGCGCCAGGAATTGGGCTGAGAAGTCGTCTTATCACGTCGTCTTTCTGGCCGACGGGTAGGATTTCCCAATCCACTACCACGGCCTTCAGATAATCGATGTTATCAGCATTGATGTCGTAAACATCGATATCACCGAAGGTTTCTTGGCAAAGACTTAGGGCAAATAAAAGAGTGTCCTGATCATTTTTATCAATCGACTGAACAATCTGAGCTCGAATAAAAAATACCTGATCTACGCCAGTCGCAGACTCAATTATTTTAGCAGACACTGTCAGAGCCGGCGGCAAAAACTCGTCGCGTTGGTAGACTTTACGCACTTGGACAATTTCATGCTCTCCTTTTGAACTGTCACCAAAGTTCGGAGCGTAGAAAGTGTAGATTTTATCAATCTTTGGCAGGTCACGTCTCACAATCGTCCACCCGTCCGCGTTCCTCCGGGCGATCCGTCCTTGTGAGGTTGACGGCGACTCATCGCTAACCGGCAGGTCATTAAAATCGGTAACGCCCAAGCCCGACAAGCGACCATCTGCAATCTGCTGTCGGGTTAGCTTGAGGAGGGTGCCAACCACCACCTCGTC
Source organism: uncultured Brevundimonas sp. (assembly GCA_963515305.1). Taxonomy (GTDB): domain Bacteria; phylum Pseudomonadota; class Alphaproteobacteria; order Caulobacterales; family Caulobacteraceae; genus Brevundimonas. The sequence continues at coordinate 97,270 of CAUPWX010000011.1, read as the reverse complement.
ACCTGAAATCTTCGCTGCTTTTGCGGTAATGCTATCCGGAATTTTCCGAAACGACTTCTTGCCCACGGACGATTCGCCTCTCGTTGTTCGCTAAGCAGTACCATTTCCGGTTGGCGAACAAAACAAATACGAACGACCACCACGTGTTAGGACGCTGCCTACAACCGCCCCTTCCTGAACCGCTCCTGCGCCTCCGCCGCCGCATCGGCCCGCCACCGCTTTGGCGCCGACTTGTCGACGGCTTCCCCCGCGCCGGTCAGGGCTTCGTTGGCGAACTCCAGGTCCATCAGCTTCATGCGCTTGATCTCGTCGCGCAGGCGGCCGGCTTCCTCGAACTCCAAGTTGGAGGCGGCCTCGCGCATCCGGCCTTCCAGGTCGCGCAGGGCGGCCTGGAAGTTGGAGCCGACGAAGGGTTTGGAGGCTTCGGCCACGCCCGGCCGAGTCAGGCGATCCATTTCGCGCGACTCATAGGGGCTGTCCATGATCTCCTTGATGTCGCGTTTGACGCTTTCGGGCGTGATGCCGTGTTCGAGGTTGTAGGCCTGCTGGCGTTCGCGCCTGCGGTCCGTTTCGGCGATGGCGCGCTCCATGCTGCCGGTCATGCGGTCGGCGTACAGGATGACGCGGCCGTCAACGTTGCGGGCGGCGCGGCCGATGGTCTGGATCAATGAGGTCTCGGAGCGCAGAAAGCCCTCCTTGTCCGCGTCCAGGATGGCGACCAAGCCGCACTCCGGGATGTCCAGACCCTCGCGCAGCAGGTTGATGCCGATCAAACAGTCGAACGCCCCCAGCCGCAGGTCGCGCAGGATCTCGATCCGCTCCAGCGTGTCGACGTCGGAGTGCATATAGCGGACGCGGATGCCCTGCTCATGCATATATTCGGTCAGGTCCTCGGCCATCTTCTTGGTCAGGGTGGTGACCAGGCTGCGATAGTCGCGCGCGGTGGTGGCCTTGACCTCGTCGATGACGTCGTCGACCTGGTTGCGGGTCTTGCCGCTGACCGGGCGGATCTCGACCGGCGGGTCGATCAGGCCGGTGGGGCGGATGACCTGTTCGACGAAGACGCCGCCCGCCTGCTCCATTTCCCACGGGCCGGGGGTGGCTGACACGTGGACCGTCTGGGGGCGCATGGCCTCCCATTCCTCGAACTTGAGCGGGCGGTTGTCGATGCAGGAGGGCAGGCGGAAGCCGTATTCCGCCAGGGTCGACTTACGGCGGTAGTCGCCCCGGAACATCCCGTTGATCTGGCCGATGGTGACGTGGCTCTCGTCCACGAACAGCAGGGCGTTGTCGGGGATGTATTCGAAGAAGGTCGGCGGCGGCTCGCCCGGCGCGCGGCCGGTCAGCCAGCGGGAATAATTCTCGATGCCGGCGCAGCTGCCGGTGGCCTCCATCATCTCCAGGTCGAAGCGGGTGCGTTGCTCCAGCCGTTGCGCCTCCAGCAGTTTCCCGTTCTCGACCATCCAGTCCAGCGTCTCCTTCAGCTCGGCCTTGATGCCGGCGGCGGCCTGGTTCAGCGTCGGGCGCGGGGTCACATAGTGGCTGGCCGCATAGACGGTGATCTCGTTCAGATCGGCAGTCTTCTTGCCGGTCAGGGGATCGAACTCCTGGATCGCCTCCAACTCGTCCCCGAACAGGCTGATGCGCCACGCCCGATCCTCAAGGTGGACGGGGAAGATCTCGATCACGTCCCCGCGCTTCCTGAACATCCCCCGATCGAAGTTCAGATCGTTGCGCTTGTACTGCAGCGCGATCAGATCCGCCCGCAGCTTCGCCTCGTCGATCTGATCCCCGACCTTCAGGCTGAAGGTCATGGCGGTATAGGTCTCCACCGACCCGATGCCGTAGATGCAGCTGACCGACGCCACAACAATGACGTCATCACGCTCTAGTATAGCCCGCGTCGCCGAGTGCCGCATCCGGTCGATCTGCTCGTTGATCGAGCTGTCTTTTTCAATGTAGGTGTCGGTGCGGGGTACGTAAGCTTCCGGCTGATAGTAGTCGTAATAGCTGACGAAATATTCGACCGCGTTGTCCGGGAAGAAGGCCTTGAACTCTGAATAGAGTTGGGCCGCCAGCGTCTTGTTCGGGGCCAGGATCAAAGCTGGGCGCTGGGTCTGTTCGATCACCTTGGCCATGGTGAAGGTCTTGCCCGAACCGGTGACGCCCAGCAGCACCTGATCGCGGTCGCCTTCGCCCGCCTGGGCGACCAGTTCGGCGATGGCGGCGGGTTGGTCGCCGGCCGGGGTGTATTTCGTCTCGAGCCGGAACTTGCCGCCCTTTCTGGTCCCTTCACGCGACGGGCGGTGCGGCGTCCAGTCGGCGGGGGCGGCGGGCGCCTCCTCCGGCGTCAGGCGCGGGCCGGTCACGGGCGCGAACATGGGCATCTTGCCGGTATCGCGAATGAAGGCGGCGCTGGCTTCGCGCACGCCGGGGTCGGGCACATGGACCGGCTTGGCGGTCTTGGTCGCGGCAGGCTTCGGCGTCGAAGAACGGTTCATGAACAGAACTTAGTGCGTGAGGACAGGTCTCGCCATAGCGCGCCCGACGCCAGAGCGTTGCGCGTTCAGGCGGCGCGCGCCGCCATCCAGCGCCCATCCGGCAGTCGCTCGACATGGCCGTAACGATACAGGGTGTCGAGGACGCGGCTGATGCGAAGCTCCAGCCGCAGCCCGCCGCTGAACCGCCGCGCCAGATCGGGCGGGGCGATGGGGCCGGCAGAGCGCAGCACGGCCTGGACGGCCAGCGGCTGGGCGTAACGGTCGACCGGAAAGGCCGGACGTCGGCGCGCCGGTTGATCGACGTCGACGACCAGATTGAGGGGGCGGGTCTGCGCCGGGGCCGACATGGCCTGCGGCTGTTGGTAGGCAGGCCGCAGCCAATGGACGCGCCCAAGCGCCTCATCGCGTGCACGCTCATGGTTCAGGGCGACCAGCCGGGCCACGACCTTGGTCGGATCAAGCGCCGGATCCCAGCCATAGGCTGCGGCGGTCAGGCGATCCACGGCGTCGTGCAGATCGCGCAGGATGATGATCAGGCCGCGCTTTTTGATGTCGTCAGCCTTGGCGTCAAGCGGGCGCCCGGATCGAACCTGCTCCAGGGCGTTGTAGAGGGCGGTGAGGGTCAGGTCCGGGTTGGCCGCCAGAACCATGCGGCGATGCGCGTCCAACGCCTCTCCCGCCGCCCGCAACGCATCGCGTGCGGCCTTGTCCATGACCGGGAAAGGGAAGGGATCGAAGCAGCGGGATTTGGTGTAACGCGGCCGGTCTTCGAGCGCGCCGCCGTTCGCACGGCACCAGTTCAGATGGATGCTGCTGGACAGCACAGCCAAGGTCGCGGGATCGTCGTCTGCAATACACACCAGCATATTGTCGGCCAGGATGTGGGCGTCGAGGAATTGGAAAACCCGGTGCTTGGCCGTTTCAACTGTGGCGATGTAGCGCGGCAGGTCTTTCAATGCGGGGCGGAGATCGGGGCGAGGCTTTCCAAAGATCCACCACTTCTCAAGATAGGATTTCGCATCGGTGGTCGGCGATTTTTCCATCTGGAAGCGACGGTCTTCGCGGACGGCTTCCGCCAGATGCTGATAGGCCTCGGGATAGCGGTTCCGCAGATCGTCCGCCGTCAGGCCGAAGAAATCCAGCACCCAGGCGTCGCGGCGTCTTCCGGTCAGGTCGCGGCCGTTGCGATAGGGGCGAATGTGGCGCTCCAGTCCCGGCCGTCGGCCCAGCCCAAGTGTCAGCGCCTGGGCGTGGGTGACGATGAAACCGGCGCCATGCAGTTTGACGCCGGGCGAACAGACGCCGGCGGAAGCCTTCAACGCCACGGCCTTGGTGACATCCGCGCCGACGGTCAGGTCGGCGTTGATCCTGCCGTGGGTCGCCGCCAATTCGACGACAGGCTCGTCCGTGTCGAGGGCGGATTCCGACAGGCGCGTCAGTACGGTCCCTTCATGACGACCGGCCTGGGCGACCGTCATGGCGATGCGGACGGCGGCGCTGTCGCGGCTGGCCTTGGTCCAAGGGTGGTCTGGGACGGCGTAGATCAGGCTGAGCGGTCGAGCGGCGTCGAACCAGCGTTCGACGGTGCGGCGCTGGAAGACCTGGGTGATCGAATTGGTGGTCACGAAGCCGAACCGGCGCAGGCGACTGGCGGGTCGTGTCAGGATGTCGGCGGCCTGATCCCACCAATACATGACCAGATCGGCGCTCTCGTTCATCTGCGGGTGCGCCGCCCACAGCGCCTCGGCATAGCCGGTGTCGAGACGGGACCGCAGATCCTTGCCACCGATGAAGGGCGGATTGCCGACGATGAACTCGGCGTCGGGCCACGTCGCCGGTCGTGGATCGGGCCACAGCTGGACTGGCGCGCCATCGCGATATCCGGTCACGACCGCAGGCGCGCCCTGCCAGTCCAGAACGGCGTCGACGCAACGGATATTGCCGTGCGCCTGTAAAATCGGTTCGGACGGGTGGCCCGTCTGGTTGCGGTAATGCTGCTGCAGAAAGCCGATCCACAGCACGACGTCGGCAATGGCGGCGGCGCGCGGGTTCAACTCCAAGCCCAGGAACTGGCGCGGATCGACCGTATCCAGACCCAGGGTGTCCGATTGGCCGAGGTCCAGCAGGGTCTGCAGGACCTCGCCTTCCAGCTTCTTCATCTGCTCCAGCGCGACATAGAGGAAGTTGCCCGTGCCGCAGGCCGGATCCAGCACGCGCGTTCGGCACAGGGTATCGTGAAACCGTTTGACCAGCCGCACGGCCCCGCGCGGATCCCCCTCGTCGCAGGCCAATTCGGCGCTGTGCTGAACCTGCGCCCAGTCGGCGCGCAGAACCTCCATCACGGTCAGTTCGACCATGTTTTCGACGAAGCGGCGCGGCGTGTAATGCGCGCCCAGCCGACGCCGCTCAGCCGGTTCCAGCGCGTGCTCCAGCAAGCTGCCGAAGATGGCCGGTTCGACGTCCTTCCAGTTCTTGGACGCCGCCAGGATCAGGCGACGAATCTCCGGCGCGCCCAGAGCAAAGGCGCGCGAGTCCGCGAACAGGTTGCCGTTGATGTGGGGCAGGTAGTCGCCGAAGCCGGAATAGAACCGCCTTGTCCGTATCGCTTCGTCGAAGCGCAGCCACATATCCTCCATCATCGGGGCGAAGCGGGCGGGAGAGCGGACGCAATCCTCCAGCATCTCGATCAATTTGGACTTGGGGATCAAATCGACGTCGGCGGCGAAAATGGTGAAGATGCACCGCATCAGGAAATGGGCCGCGTCCTGGGCCGATACGCCCTGATGTTCCAGCCGCCGCGAGATGACCGTCAGTTCGTCGGCGATTTCGCGCGTCACGACGGCGGCGATACGCGCCGGGTCCAGGCTGTGGGGATCGGTCCAGATCGCGCGCAGCCGCGCCTGGATTTCGGGCTTGATCAGGTCGGCGTGGCTGAACCGATGACCCAGCCGGTCGGGAAAGGGGGCGTAGCCGCGCCCCGTGCCGGAAAAGTCCGCCCAGATCTCGAAGGACCGGGCCAGATCGCAGATGATGACGAAGGGCGGCGCGACGTGATCGGCCGGCAGCATGGCGACATAGGCGAAGGCCTGGGCGCGGGCGTTGCGGATCAGGGTGTCCCATCCGGCGCCGGTCGGGCGTGTGGCAGGCAGATCGTCAAAGGGCAGGGCCTTGGACTGCCCAGGCATTCGCGACTGTTTGGCCTCCATTAAAAAGCCGCCGCGCTTGTACAGGTCGATCCGTTTCGGCTGGCCGGCGTGGAAAGTCGGTCGGACCGCCCGTTCGAACACATAGTCGTTGTGCAGGGTGGTGGCGCCTGCCGGATCGGGCGTGGGCAGGCCCAGAGCCTGAAGCATCTCGATCATATAGAGGCCGAAGTTGGCGCGTTCGGCCCCGCCCTCGCGGTCGCCCCACCTATCGACGAACTGCCGGATGTCCATACATTCCCCGCGAGTGGATCGCTATGCACACACGCATAGGTGGCAATGACGGGAATGTCGAGCGACGGGCAAGCTCGGCGACTTGACTCCCTCACATAGTATGTCCCATACACTGTACGCCACACACTATGTGGCGCATGGAGGCGCCGGTGAGTGAGAACGAAGAGGCTCTGCTGTTCGAGAGCTTGCGGTTGGAGTTGCGGCGAGGATCGTTGATCCTGGCTGTGCTGGCCAGCCTGCGGCGCGAGCAATACGGCTATTCGCTGCGGGTCGCCCTGAGCGAGGCAGGGGTAGAGATGGAGGAGAGCACCCTCTATCCGCTGCTGCGCCGGCTGGAAGGCCAGGGGCTGTTGGACAGCGAATGGCGCGAGGAGGAGCGGCGCAAGAAGCGGTTCTACCGCCTGTCGTCGCGGGGCGAGGCCATGCTGGCGCGACTGACGACCGAATGGCGCGGCCTGTCCGCCTCGCTGGAGAAGATGCTGTGAGCAACCGGATGCAAGGAGGGGCCGAAATGGACCTGGTGGAACGCTATCTGAAGGCCGTGGCGGCGCAGCTGCCGCGTGACAGCCGCGACGACATCGTCGCCGAACTGCGCGACGAGATCATGGGGCGGATCGAGGCCCTGCAGGACCGGCTGGACCGCGCGCCAACCGATGACGAAGTCGAGGCCTTGCTGCGCGAGGTGGGCCATCCGCTGACGGTGGCGTCGCGTTATCGCGCGGGCCCGCAGGCCCTGATCGGTCCGGCCCTGTATCCCTGGTGGATGTTCGGGGTGAAGGTCGGGCTGACGGTGATGGCCTGTGTCACCCTGGTCGGGCTGGCGGTGCGGGTGCTGGCCGGTGACGTCTATGTGGGTCAGGCGATAGGCCAGGCCATCGCCAGCCTGATCAGCGGCGCCATAACCGTGATCGGCCTGTTGACCCTGGCGGGCTTCGTGCTGGAGCGGCAGGAGAAGAAGCCCGAATTCATCGCCAAATGGCGGGTCAGGGATCTGGGCCTGTTTGAACTGGGCGGAGATTTCGACGCCGAACGCTGGGGCGAGCGACTGGCGCGTGGCGACTGGTCCCAGGCGCCGGCCAAGTCGGGCCGGGAGGTGCGAAAGGGCGCGCAGATGTCCCCGGTCGCCCGTGCGGTGGCCAGCGCCATCGGCTGGACGGTGGTTCTGCTGTGGTGGACGGGCCTGTTGCAGGTCGCGCCGATCCGGCCCGAGGAACTGGCCGGCGTGGTCGACGGCGTCGATTACGGGCGCATCCTGGCCGACATGGTGCGCGCCGCCTATTGGCCGGTGGTCCTGTTCGCCGTGTGCCGCATCGGCTTCGACCTGATGCGGGCGGCCTCGGGCGGCAACGTGCGGCTGACGGCCCTGGGCGATGTGGCGTTCGGGATCGCGGCGGCTTGGGGCGTGCTGTGGATCTGGTTCTGGTCGGCCCTGTCGCCCATCGTCTGGGTCGGCACGGCGACGGAGTTCGTGGAGCGGGTACGTCGTTTGCTGGACGGATCCGGCGATCACGTCGGCGGTCTGGCCGCCATTTTGATGATCGTTGTGGTCTGGGCCTTCGCCGCCGAAGTCGTGCGGGTGGTCAGGGCGGCGGCGCGGCTGATCGCCGGGCGCTGAGCCTGTCGAAGGGGTTGTCGAAAACGGCGCTTGACGACGTGTAACCTATAGGTGATATGTAACCTCAAGGTGACTTGAGGAGGTCGAGATGATTTCGGATGACGAAGCGGTGGTCCGCCGTGTGAAGGCCGAGCGCAGCCGATGCTGGTGGACGGCCATCGTTCTGGTCGGCGTCGGCGCCGCCGGCCTGATCGGCGGATCGGCCTATGCCGTGATGAACGGGGTCGAGGGCGACCAGGCGACGGTGGCGGGCGTCGTGGCCGGCATGGGGTTCGCCTTTGTGGTCCTGGGCGCGCTGATGGCCTGGTGGTCGCGGCCGGGACGGCCCATCGACATCGCCGCCAGCCGCGAGGGCGCGCGGCGCGACAAGCTGCAACGCGAGCGGACCCGGCAGTTGGTCCTGTTCCCTGTGATCCTGCTGCTGTTCATGGCCCAGGCGCACACCGCCATGCAAAGGGTGCTGGGCGGGGACCACAACGTCGGCGCCTATGTCCAGATCCTGCTGCCGGTCCTGTACGGCTGGCTGATCCCGGTGCTGGTCATGGGCTGGGACTGGCACGCGCAGAAGAACCGGCGCTTCCTGGAAGACGAACTGACCCAGGCCATTCGGGCGCAATCGATGATCCTGGCCTTCGTGGTGCTGATGGGCGGCGCGACCGTGGCGTTGGGGCTGGGATTGTGGCGAACGGACTATGGCGTCATGGCGCTGCCCTATGTTCTCGCCTTGGGCGGAGCCTCGGCAGGTCTGCGGTTCGCCTGGCTGGACCGCGAGGCCGGCCGCGATGGGTGATCCGCGCTTGGGGTCCAGGCTGAAGGAACTGCGGACCGCCGCAGGCCTGACCCAGCAAGGCCTGGCCGAAAAGGCCAGCGTCTCGCGCAAGACCATCAATACGGTCGAAAACGGCGTCTTCGTGCCCTCGACCGTTCTGGCCCTGGAACTGGCGCGGGCGCTGGAAACCACGGTGGAGGCGATGTTCTTCCTGAAGGACTGAGCGATCCATGTCCGAAAACCGCGAGACAGGGCGCATCGGGCCGGGCATCTTCCCGCCCATGACAGGAATGCTGGATCAGGAGGCCTGCTGGCGCGCCGTGGTGGCGAGAGACGCCCGTTTCGACGGGCGTTTCTTCACGGGCGTGACCTCGACGGGCATCTATTGCCGGCCGGTGTGTCCGGCCCGAACGCCGAACCGCGAGAACGTCGTCTTCCACCCGACCGCAGCGGCGGCCGAGGCGGCGGGCCTGCGGGCCTGTTTGCGCTGTCGGCCCGAAACGGCCCCGGACTTCGCCGCCTGGCGCAGCGAGACGCCGCGCGGGGGCGCCTGGCGCGGCACCGCGAATACGGTCAGCCGCGCCCTGGCCCTGATCGAGGCCGGCGCGCTGGATGCGGGCGACACGGAAGCCCTGGCCTCGCGGCTGGGCGTGGGCGAGCGGCAGTTGCGACGGCTGTTTCGCCAGCATCTGGGCGCCGCCCCGATCAGCGTGGCCCAGACCCGCCGGGTCCTGCTGGCCAAACATCTGATCCACGACACCGACCTGACCATGGCCCAGGTGGCGATGGCCTCGGGCTTCGGCAGCGTTCGCCGGTTCAACGAGACATTCCTGGCCCTGTACGGACGCGCGCCCTCCGATCTGCGGCGGCGTCGCACCGATGGGGGCTCGGAGGCCGAGACGGTTCTGGGCGGGGCGGTGACCCTGCGCCTGGCCTATCGCCCGCCCTATGACTGGGCCGCCATGATGGCGACCCTGGCCACGCGTGCGGCCCCGGACGAGCGCGTGATCGACGGCGTGTGGTCACACCGTCTGCGGGCCGCGCAAGACGGTGCGGACGGTCAGGTTACGGTCGGTCCGGGCGATGGGGCGCACGCGGTCGTCCAGGTGCGGATCGACCCGCTGAAGGCGCTGCCCGGCGTGCTGGCCCGTGTGCGTCGGGTGTTCGATCTGGCCGCCGATCCCGAGGCGATCCGGCGCGATCTGGACCAGGACCCGGCGCTGCGAACGGCGCTGGCGGCGCAGCCGGGCCTGCGGTTGGCGGGCGACTGGATCGACGCGGGCGAGGATGCGCCCAGCGACCGGCTGGCCACGACGACGGATGCGATCCTTCTGGCGCGGGCCGAGCGGTGGCGGCCGTGGCGCGCCTATGGCGCCCTCTACTGGATTTCGGCGATGGAGCGACACGATGACCAAGCGGCCTGAGGCCCAGCCCTTGCGACTGACGCTGGACCGGCTGACCTCACCGGTGGGAGAGGTGCTGGTGGCGACCGATGCGGACGGCGCGGTTCGGGCGCTGGATTTCCACGACTACGAGGCGCGTCTGCGGCGACTGCTGATCCGTCATTACGGCGCGGTCGAACTGGTCGAGGGCCGCGCGCCCGAGCCGGTGCGGCAGGCGATCCAGGCCTGGTTCGGTGGCGACCTGACGGCGCTGGACGCCGTTCCCGTCCGTACCGGCGGCACCGATTTCCAGCGGTCGGTCTGGAAGGCTCTGCGTGACATTCCCGCGGGCGAGACGCGCACCTATGGCCAATTGGCGGCGGCGATCGGCGCGCCGCGCGCGGGGCGGGCCGTGGGCCTGGCCAATGGCGCCAATCCGGTCGGCGTCATCGTGCCCTGTCACCGGGTGATCGGGGCCAATGGTACGCTGACGGGCTATGCCGGCGGGCTGGAGCGCAAACGCTGGCTCTTGGCGCACGAGGCCGCCGGTGTCTGCTCTAGCGCATGGTGAACTGCTCGGGCGTCAGGGCGGCATGGGTGAAACGCGCCTGTCGGACCGCGCCCTTGAAGAAGTTCACCCGGTTCATGCGGCAGCCGACCGAGGCGCGGCCCGGCCCCTGCGGCGTAAAGGCCAGCGGCGCCTGACCCTGCAATACGCCATCGACATAGGCTCGATAGGCGGCGCCGTCGAAGGTCTGGGCGACATGGGACCACTGTCCGCACGGATAAAGCCGTTCGGGAAAGATCAGGGTGTGGTTGTAGCCGGGCCCGCGCGTGAAGGCGTCCAGATACCACCTGTCGCCCACCACCCGGATCTCGAACAGGAAGCGCGTCTGCGACGGCGGCTGCCCGGCCGGCGCCTTTTCGGCCAGATGAAACCAGCGCTGTTCGAAGGCGCCGCCATCCGGTCGGAATAGGGCCTCGAAGGTAAAGGTTTGCGCGCCCGCCAGTGGATGCCGGTCGATGAACAGGGCGTCGTCGACGCCGTCGAAAAGCATCGCCTGGCCATAGGGGCTGTCGATCAGCGCCGGCCCGCCCTCGACCATCGTCCGTTCGCCGCCGATGTCCGACAGCCGGTCGAAGGTCCACACCGTCTGGCGCGCCGCCGGCCGGCCCACGGTCGCGCAGGCCGAGACTAAAAGGCCCGCCGCCCCCACGCCCAGCAGCGTGCGGCGATCGAGACGGGTCAGGGGCGGGGCGTCGGACATGGGCGGCTCGTCGGCGGTTTGTCGCGCGACATTATGGGATCGCCCGCATCAGGCAACGGCCTGGGCCTCGGTTCGTTACCCCAACCCCGAAAGAGACTGGAGTATCGACGATGAAACTTTCCAATGGCGCGCTGGTGGCTGTGGTGGACGGCGAAAAGCTGGCCCTGTTCAAGAACACCCACGCGTCCGACATCGCCCTGACGCCGCTTGAGACGCCCGCCATCGCCGACCGCGTGTCGGGCTCGGCCGGTCGCCGCTCCAACGAGGCCAACCCCGACAACGACACCCAGGCCGAGGACGGTTTCGCGATGGGCGTCGCAGAGGTGCTGAACAAATGGTCGGTCACCAACAAGATCGACGAACTGCTCGTCATCGCCGCGCCCAAGACCCTGGGCGAGCTTCGCAAGCATTGGCACAAGGATCTGCAAGGCAAGCTGGTCGGCGAAATCGCCAAGGACCTGACCGGCCATTCCAGCGACCAGATCGCATCGGCCATCGAAAAAGCCTGATCGCGATCAGCGGGATCGTCAAGGCAGGGGGCGCTGCAAGCGCCTCCTTTTTCGTCAGCCCTTGATCTCGGCGGTGCAGGGGCGGGCGTCGGGGCCGGCCGCGCCGTCGCAGCGGCGGGCGGCGGGCAGGGCGGCGTCGGTCTCGACCAGACGATTGCGGCCGTCGGCGCCGCGCGTCAGGGCGAAGGCGTCATAGAGGCCGCCGTCGGCGGTGAAGGCCTTGAAATCGATGCGGTCGTCGGCGACGTCGATCACCTGATACAGTTCGGTGTTTTCGGCGGCGCGCACCGGCTGGGTGTCGGCGCGGTCGTTGACGCCGTACATCTTCGACCCGACGACCGAGACCAGATAGACGGGGCCGACGGGCTGGCCGGCGTCGGACATGGTCTTCAAGGCGGCGGCGCCGGCCTCGTTCGAGACGCGGGCGTAGCAGTGGTCGTGGCCCTGCAGGACCAGGTCCACGTTGTGGCGTTCGAATATCGGCTTCCACACCGTCTTCAGCGGCTCGGTGTCGTTCGGGCGGGCGCAAGTGAAGATCGGCTGGTGCATCAGGACGATGTTCCAGCGGGCGGTGCTTTCCGACAGGACGCGGTCCAGCCAGGCGGTCTGGCTGTCCAGCGTGCCCAGGTCGATGGCCGAGGTGCCATCCAGCACGACGAACCGCGTCCCCTGATAGTCGAAGACATAGGAGGTGGCCTCGGCCCCCGCCGCGCCGTTGGCGGGCAGGGTATGGTGCGGCGTCCAGCCCGGCCCCAGTTCGCGGGTTTCGGAGCCGTCGGGGGCGACGGCGTCGCGGTATTCGTGGTTCCCGGCGGCGACGGCCTGGGGGATCATGGCGAAGGCATAGCCGCCGGCGGCGGTCCATTCGCCATATTCGTCGTCGTTCACCTTGGTCTCGCGCTGGGCCACCTGGTCGCCGGCGTGGACGGCCAGGGCGACCGGGCCGGACGACAGGAAGGCCTGACGGATGACGCGCGAGCCGATCTCGAGGATGTCGTTCTGAGTGTCGCCGAAGTAGAGGAAGCGGAACGGCGCCGGCTCGGCCTTGGCGGTGGTGAAGGGCAACCATTCCGACCAGCCGTCGGCGGCCTTGACCCGATAGACGTAGCGGGCGCCCGGCGTCAGGCTGGTGAAGCGGACATGGTGATGGTTGGCGGGGCCGTTCTCGGCGGTCGAGGCCAGGGTTTCACCGGCGACGGTCGTGGCGGCGTAGCCCAGCAGGGGGCCGGCGATGTCGAGGGCGATCTGGGCCTCGGCCGTGGTCTGGGCCGTACTGGTGCGCCAGGCGACGCCTATTTCGCGCGCGGCGTCGGCGCCGGGCGACAGCACGATCCGGTCGGCCCAGCCCTTGGCGGCGTAGCGGCCGTTCGGGGCCTGGGCGGGCGGGGGCAGGGGGTCGGGATCGGGCGGCGCGACGACCTGGGCCTGAACCGCGCCGGCGGCCAGAAAGGCGCATAGCGCCACGGTCGGAAGAAGTCGCATCGTCGGCCCCCTTGAACAGTCAGGCGGGGGCTAGAGGCGACGCGTGTCGCGTGGACGACGAGGATGCGACGGTTTTGTCATGATCGCTCCGTCCGCGTGCGACCGAACGCCGCTTGTTTGCTCAGGCGCCGTCCAGGAACAGGCGGCAGGCGGGATTGGCCGTTTCGTCGACGTAGGGATAGCCCAGGTCGGCCAGGGCGGCGGCGAACCGGTCCTGATCCTGGGGCGGCACGCTGATCCCCGCCAACACCCGGCCGACGTCGTCGCCATGATTGCGATAGTGGAACAGGGTCAGGGCCCAGGCGGGCTGCAGGCTGTTCAGGAAGCGCAGGAAGGCGCCGGGCCGTTCGGGGAACTGGAAACGCAGGATACGTTCGTGCGGCAGGCCCACGGTGCGGCCGCCGACCATGTAGCGGACGTGCAGTTTGGCCGTCTCGTTGTCGCTCATGTCCTCGACGGAATAGCCGCCGTTGCGGAGCGCCTCGATCAGATCGGTGCGCTCGTGCGGGCCGTTGCGCAACGCCACGCCGACGAAGATCTGGGCCTGACCGTCGCCGGACCAGCGATAGTTGAACTCGGTCACGGACCGGCCGTCCAGACTGTTCAGGAAGCGGCGGTAATCGTCGCGGTCGTCCTTCATGGCCACGGCCAGCAGGGCCTCGGCGCCCTCGCCGATCTCGGCCCGTTCGGCGACGTGACGCAGCCGGTCGAAGTTGAGGTTGGCGCCCGAGTTGATGGCGATCAGCGATCCAGCGCCGGGATGGGCGGCGGCCCAGGCCTTCAGCCCGGCCAGGGCCACGGCGCCGGAGGGTTCGGCGACGGCGCGGCTGTCGTCGAAGATGTCCTTGATGGCCGCGCAGATGGCGTCGGTATCCACCAGTACGATCTCGTCCAGCAGATCCTTGCACAGGCGGAAGGTCTCGGTCCCGGCACGGCGCACGGCGACGCCGTCGGCGAACAGGCCGACCTCGTTCAGGGTCACCACCTCGCCCGCGTCGATGGCGGATTTCATGGTCGGGGCATCGATCGGCTCGACGCCGATGACGCGGGTCTCCGGGCGCAGGAATTTGACGATGGCGGCGACGCCTGCGGCCAGGCCCCCGCCGCCGATGGGAACGAAGACGGCCTCGATCGGGTCGGCGTGCTGGCGGGCGATCTCCAGCCCGACCGTGCCCTGGCCGGCGATGACCTCGGGATCGTCGAACGGATGGATGAAGACGGCGCCGGTCTGTCTCTCCAGATTGCGGGCGTAGGCATAGGCCGCGTCGAAACTGTCGCCATGCAGCACGACCTCGCCGCCCAGGGCGCGGACGGCGGCGACCTTGATGCCGGGGGTGGTGGTCGGCATGACGATGGTCGCCGACGTGTTTCTGCGCGCGGCGGCCAGGGCCACCCCTTGCGCGTGATTGCCGGCCGAGGCGCAGAGGACGCCCCGCGCAAGTTCCGCCTCGGACAGGCCCGCGATCTTGTTGTAGGCGCCGCGGATCTTGAACGAAAAGACCGGCTGCAGATCCTCGCGCTTCAGCAGCACGGGCCGGTCGAGCCGGGCCGACAGGCGGCGCAGCGGGTCGAGGGGCGTTTCCTCGGCCACGTCATAGACGCGGGCGGTGAGGATGCGGCGGATGGTGTCCTGCATGGAAATATCGGAAAACCGGCATGGTGAGAAACGAAACAGGCTGTCGTCTAGGCGATAACGCCAAATCAGGGCAAGGTTTTTGCGTTTTCTCTCCTTGGCCGTCGTCGGTTCGGCGTTTCGCATTTCCTCTTGCGCCCGGTCCCCATCGGCCTACATTGAATGTGCTTATGCTAACTTTGAGCATAAGAGTGTCGAGGAGGCGGTCATGGCGGACGGAATGTTCGGTCTGACGAAGGAACTTGAGCGGGAAACCGCAGGCGTCTGGACCAAGGTCAAGGACCACGTCACGCCGCTGGAATGGCCTGAACAGGCGCGGCTGATCAGCGAGATCAACCGGCTGAAGCGCGAACGCGACGCCGTGATCCTGGCCCACAACTATATGACGCCCGAAATCTTCCACGGGGTCGGCGACTACGTCGGCGACAGCCTGGGCCTGGCCAAGGAGGCCGCGCGGTCGGACGCCAAGGTGATCGTCCAGGCGGGGGTCCACTTCATGGCCGAGACGTCCAAGATTCTGAGTCCTGATAAGACAGTGCTGATCCCGGACCTGAAGGCCGGATGCTCGCTGGCGTCGTCGATCACGGGGGCGGACGTGCGGCTGATCAAGCAGCGCTATCCGGGCCTGCCGGTCATCACCTATGTCAACACCACGGCCGAGGTGAAGGCCGAGACCGACATCTGCTGCACCAGCGCCAACGCCGTGCAGGTGGTGGAGTGGGCGGCGAAAGAATGGGGCGTCGACCGCGTCATTCTGATCCCCGACGAATTCCTGGCGCGCAATGTCGCGGCCCAGACGACGGTCGGCATCATCGCCTGGAAGGGCCATTGCGAAGTGCACAAGCGGTTCACCGCCCAGGACATCGCCGATATGCGCGACGCCTGGCCCGACGCCGAGGTCCTGGCCCACCCCGAATGCCCGGAAGAGATCCTGGCGGCGTCCGACTTCGCCGGATCGACGGCGGCGATGACGGATTATGTCGAGCAGCGGAAGCCCAAGCGGGTGGTGCTGATCACCGAATGTTCGATGGCGTCCAACATCAAGGGCGACGTGCCCAGCGTCGAGTTCGTCGGCCCCTGCAACCTGTGCCCGCACATGAAGCGGATCACCCTGCAGAACATCCACGACTGCCTGATCAATATGCAGTTCGAGGTGACCGTGCCGGAGGCGATGATCGAACGCGGGCGTCTGGCCGTGCAGCGCATGATCGACCTGCCGCCGCCGGCGATCCCGGCGCGCTACGACATCGTCAAGGCGCGGCATCATGTCGATGTGGAGCTGATCTGAGCGTGACGCGGCGATCGGTCCCGGCGACGGGCCGATCACGCACGCCCATCTGAACGCCATGAGCGACATCGACACCACGCCCCGCACCCCTGGCCGCACCCCCGGTCGCACGCCTGGTCCTTGGGACGCCCCGACCCCTGCGGCCACGAGCCAGGCGGCCCACGCCCCGACGCCAGCCGTTGAACAGCCGGTCGAGAAGGATCAGAGCCTGGTCTGGGCCCTGGCCTCCACGGCCCTGATGGGCGGGTTTCTGTGGTGGATCACCGGCAGCGCCATCGTGGCGGGGGCGATCCTGATCGGCCTGTTCGTGCACGAGGCGGGACACGCCCTGGCGATGAACAAGCTCGGCATGGGACCGGCGCGCATCTACATCATCCCGTTCCTCGGCGGCCTGGCCAAGGCGCGGCGCGAACCTAGAAGCGAATGGGACGGGGTGCTGGTGTCCCTGGCCGGGCCGGGGTTCGGGCTGTTGGCCATGATCCCGTTCGCGGGCGTGGGTCTGGCGCTGGGTCAGGCCGAATGGCTGGCCGGCGCCTTCTTCATCGCCCTGTTGAACCTGGTCAACCTGGTTCCCGCCCCGCCGCTGGATGGCTCCAAGGCCCTCGGGCCGGTGCTGACGCGGGTGCATCCCCGGCTGGAGCAGATCGTGCTCATGGTCATTGGCGTCGCCGTGGTGTGGTGGGGTCTGTCGACCGGACGGTTCATCCTGGCCGCCTTCCTGGCCCTGTCGGTCTTCGCTCATCTGAAACGCGGCGTCTGGCGCGCGGCCTGGGGCACGCTGAGCTGGCCCGAGGCGGGCAAGAGCCTGGGCCTCTATCTGCTGACCCTGGCGATCTGCGTCGGGGCGGCGCTGGCCGCGCTCCTGCCCATGAGCGGGGGCGATCCGGCGGGCGCGTTGCGCCTGGGTCTGACCTATCTGGGTCTGAATTCTTCGGGAGCGGCCGGATGAACCGAATGCGGCATGACGGGCCTGTGATCGTCGGCGCCGGTCTGGCGGGCCTGTCCGCCGCGCTGGAGGCCGCCAGGGCGGGCGCGCAGGTTCTGGTGGTGACGCCCGAGCCGCTGTTGAGCGCCTGTTCCTCCGCCTGGGCGCAGGGCGGGATGGCGGCGGCCCTGTCCGCCGTCGATTCCGCCGAACTTCACGCCGCAGACACCGAGGCGGCGGGCGCCGGCCTGGTCGAGGGTGAGGCCGCGCGGGCCTTGACCGGCGCGGGGCGCTCGACCGTGGAGTGGCTGGCCGGTCTGGGCGCGCCGTTCGACCGCGACGCGGACGGCGGCTTTCTGGTCAGTCTGGAAGCCGCCCATTCCACGCCGCGCGTGGCGCGCGTGGGCGGCGACGGCGCTGGGCGCGCCATCCTGTCGGCCGTCGTGGCGGCGGTGCGGGCGGAAAAGCGGATCGTAGTCTGGGACGACGCCCGGCTGAAGGCCCTGGCGCAGGACGCCGACGGCCGCGTCGTCGGGGCGGTGGTCGCACGCGGCGCGGCGGAACGGCTGGTCGAGATCACCGCGACCGCCGTCGTCCTGGCCACCGGCGGGGCAGGCGGCCTTTTCGCCGCGACGACGACGCCGTCGGCCTTGAAAGGCGAGGGCATGGCCCTGGCCGGCTTGGCGGGCGCCGAGATACTGGACCCGGAGTTCGTTCAGTTCCACCCCACGGCCATCGACCTGCCGGGATCGGGCGACCTGGACCCGGCGCCGCTGGCGACCGAGGCGTTGCGGGGCGAGGGGGCGCGGCTGATCGACGGAGAAGGTCGGTTCCTGCTGGGCGCGGCGGACGACGCCGACCTGAAGCCGCGCGACGTGGTAGCGCGGGCGGTCCATGCAGCGCGGATGGACGGGCGCGGCGCCTATCTGGATGCGCGCACGGCCATCGGCCAGGCCTTTCCGCACGAGTTTCCGGCCGTGTTCGCCGCCTGTATGCGCGCCGGTCTGGACCCGCGCGTCAGCCCCATTCCGGTGATGGCGGCCTGCCACTATCATATGGGCGGGATCGCCGCCGATGCGGACGGCCGCACGACGGTCGCGGGCCTCTATGCGGTGGGCGAATGCGCGGCGACGGGCGTGCACGGGGCCAATCGACTGGCGTCCAACTCCCTGCTGGAAGCGGCGGCCTTCGGGCGTCGGGCTGGCGCGGCGGCGGCGCGGGAGACGGGCGGCGGGCGACCGCTGCCCGCCCGGATCGCGCCGGACCTGCCGCAGGCGGCCATGAACGCGCTTCGGGCCGCGATGACGGCCCATGCCGGCGTGGTGCGCGATGCGCCGGGTCTGTCCGAACTGATCGGCGTGATCGATCGTCTGGACGCGCAGCATGGCGCGGCGTCGACCTTATTGGCGGCGCGGCTGATCGCCCAGGCGGCGCTGGATCGACGTGAGAGCCGCGGCGGCCATTTCCGCGCCGACTATCCCCACACGGCCCCGCAGGCCGAACATACGCGCGTGAAGCTGACGCGGCCCGCAGCGATGGAGGCGGCGGAATGATGCGGACCTTGCCTGACCTGGTGGTCGAACCGATCGTGCGCCTGGCCCTGGCCGAGGATCTTGGGCGGGCCGGCGACGTGACGGCGGCGGCCTGCATTCCCGCCGAGGCGCGAATGACGGCGGCCTTTGCGGCGCGCAGGCCCGGCGTGCTGGCCGGGATGCAATGCGTGCGCCTGGCCGTCCTGGCGATGGATCCGCAGGCCCGCGTCGACGTGCGGCTGGACGACGGGGCGGCGTTCGAGGCCGGCGCGGTTCTGGCGGTGGTCGAGGCGAACGCCCGCGCCTTCCTGTCGGCCGAACGGACCGCCCTGAACCTGATCGGCCGGCTGTCCGGTGTGGCCACCCTGACGCGCGCCTATGTCCAGGCGGTGGCGGGGACCGGCGCGCGGATCGCCGACACCCGCAAGACCACGCCGGGCCTGCGCGCGCTGGAGAAACACGCCGTGGCCTGCGGCGGGGGTGTCAATCACCGGTTCGGTCTGGATGACGCCATCCTGATTAAGGACAACCACGTCGCCGTCTGCGGCGGCGTCGCCGAGGCCGTGCGCCGCGCCCGCGCCTTCGCCCCCCATCTGATGAAGGTCGAGGTCGAGGTCGACGGCCTGGATCAGCTGGATGCGGTGCTGGCCCTGATCGACCAGGGCTGCGCGCCCGAGGTGGTCATGCTGGACAATTTCAGCCTGACCGACCTGCGCGCCGCCGTCTCGCGCGTCGCGGGACGCCTGGTGCTGGAGGCGTCGGGCGGCGTGGACTTGACCACGGTGCGGGGCATCGCCGAGACGGGAGTGGACGTAATATCGGTCGGCGCCCTGACCCATTCGGCGCCGGTGCTCGACATCGGTCTGGACGCGCTGGAATCCTGAACGATCAGGCGGGGCTGGCGACCGTTTCGGCGACGTCGCGCTTGGCTGCGGCCTCGACCGGACGGGCGGGGTGCGGCGTCGTCTGGGGATTGGCGGCGCGGGCGGCGGGCTGAGCCGTCGCAGCCGGGCGTGCGGCGGGCGCCGCAGTCGCAGGGGCAGTAGCGGGAACGGCGCGGCCTTCCTGCGCCAGCACCAGCGAATAGGCGACGGCTTGACCGGCCTGGCGGGCCGTTTCGACCGGGTTCAGACTGGCCTGGATCAGGCGCGGCTGTTCGGGCTGCGTGGTGGGTCGCGCGGCGTAGGTGAAGCCCGAGCCGCCGCTGGAGCGACCGCCGAAGCGATAGAACAGATGGCTTCCCACCTGGCTGACCTGGACCAGCGACGAGCGCCAGCCCGGCGCGACGCCGGTGGTGTGGAAGTGGGTGGCGGCGCCCACACGGGCGAACACCGAACCGGACAGGGCGCCGGACGCCACGGCCCGCGCGCGGTTCCAGGCCGAGGCGTTGATGCGGCCGCGCATCACGCCCGAACAGGTGAAGGAGAACTGGCAGCCGCTGCTGCGCGCCGCGCCCTGGAATACTACGCCGCAGACGGTCTTGGGGAAGGCGGGGTGACGTACGCGGTTCAGGACCACCTGGGCCACCGCCTTCATGCCGTCTCCGCCTTCGCCGCGCGCTTCGTAATAGACGGCCTGGGTCAGGCAATCCAATTCGCGGCTGGCGTCCAGCGCATGATCCATATGGAAGGGGCGGGCGGGGTCGGGCGTCGTCAAACTGGCGCGACGAAGATTGGAACCGTCCGATGCGCGAAGCTGTTCAAGACGGGCGGCCAGTAGTTCGGCCTGGCGGTCGCGCTGGGCCGAACCGGCGCTGGTATAGGGATCGTGGCGTCGCGCAATGGTCAGAGCGCTGTCGTCCAGACCGCCGGCGGCGGCGGCCAGGGCCTCTTCGGTGAAACCGGCGGCGGTGGCGCCCTGTATCCGTTCGGCCTGGGCGCGCAGCGTCGTCGCGCGCGCAGCCGTGCCGCCCAGATAGGCGCATCCGATCGCCAGACCCACCAGACCGCCGATCGCTGCGGCGGCCGTCATGGGCTTCATCTTGGCCACACGATCGGCGCGCAGAAGGGCGCGCGTCTGCGAGGAATGCGACAACGAGGTAGTCCTGTTCAGCAGGGCGAGAAACGCGGCCCCCGGGGGTAGTCTTGCCGGCCAGGCGACGCTGCGGTCGCTTTCCAGCCTGCAATTTCCGGCGCTCGGCTCACTGGCCCGGGCGTCGAGGACGGGCCTATAGCCAGTCTTTTATGGCGGCAATGTGGTCGATTCGCAATCGGATGGTTAAGTGGCAGAAGCGTCGAGATATTTTTAGGAAGGCTCCAAATGTGTGTTCGGAATCGGACGTGTCCGACCCGATCAACGTTACGAATACTGTTGTAAAAACACCCAATACATACTGCGTTTTGTTGTGATCGTGCGGCTTAAACTAGAGGCAATGCCGTGGTCTGTCTAAAATTGTGACAGCCGCGCCTTCGGCTACTAAAGCGCGGGAACGGAATGTGTCGATCCGCGTTCAAGCGCAGCCTTATGGAGAGAAGCCTCATGTCGAAGCCCGTCATCATCCTCACCGCCGCTGCCGCCGCCTTGGCCCTGGCTGCCTGCGGCACCACGATCGAACAGAAGGCGGCCAGCGGCGCGGTGGCCGGCGCCGTAGTCGGCGGACCCGTAGGCGCGGCGGTCGGCGGCGCGGCGGGAACGGCCGTGGGCCAGGCGCAAAAGCCCAACTGACCCTGGACTTTTCAGGCGTTCGACCGGGCGGCGCCCTTGCCATTGGTCGGACGCCTCCCCTTATGGAATACGGTGTGGCGGCGACGACGCCCCTGCACCCCAAATGACGCACGATCTCGATTTCGTGGCGGCGAACCTTGATTTTCGCCGGCGTATCGGCTTTGTGCGCCCCGCTTCGGGCTGTGTGCGTTTTCGCGGCCTGACCCCCCGACGGCCGCCCCTGGCCGCTCACAAGGAACCCTGACGCTTTCGCATGAAAGATCTGAAGACCGGATTCTCCGACCGCATTACCGCCCAGCAGGACGCCAAGAAGGCGCTGCTCGCCAAATTCAAGCCCAAGGCCGCTGCGCCCGATCCCGAGTTCGAAAAGCTGGCTGAAAAGCGCGCCGCCGAAAAGGAGGCCCTGCGCCAGCAGCACGAACTGGCCAAGGCCGAGGTGCGCCGTGAAAAGGCCGAGAAGGAAGCGGCACGCCTCGCCGCCGAACTGGCCGCCCAGGAAGAGATCGACGCCGAGAAGCGCGCCGACCGCAAGGCGCGCAAACAACTGACCAAGGAAGAGCAGAAGGCCAAGCGGGACGCCCGCTACGCCGCACGCAAGGCGCGTCGCTAAGCGCCTCTTTCGTTGCCGATTTGAACGACGCGCCGCAGACCCTGCGGCGCGTTTTTCTTTGGCGGCTCAGTTCGCAGGCGACGCGCTGAGCCGCGCCAGCAGGTCGCGCAACTGGTCGGACGAATAGGGTTTGCGAAGAAGCGGCCAGGCTGTGTCCGCCAGAACCTGATCCACGTCGTCGCCGACATAGCCGGACACCAGAGCGATCCGCAGATCGGGCCAGGCCTGGGACGCCGTGCGCGCCAAATCCACGCCGCTGATCCCGCCCGGCATCACCACGTCCGTCAGCATCATGTCGAACGGCGCGTCGCGCAGGGCCGCCAGTGCGCTCTGACCGTTTTCGGCCAGGGCCACGTCCAGACCCAGCCCTTGCAGGATCTCCAGCGCGACGGCGGCGACGCCCGGATCGTCCTCGACCAGCAGCAGTCGGCCGCCGTCCAGGGGCGAGGCGGCGCCCTCGATGATCGCAGGGGTCGGCGCGACCTGATCCTCGACCGACAGCGGCGGCAGATAGAGACGGATCTCCGCGCCCTGTCCCGGCTCAGAGACGATATGGACCCCGCCGCCCGACTGGCGCGCGAACCCATAGACCTGGCTGAGGCCCAGGCCCGTGCCCTTGCCCACGCCCTTGGTGGTGAAGAAGGGTTCGAACACCCGGTCCAGGATTTCCGGCGACATACCCTGGCCGTTGTCGGCCACCGAAACGCAGACGTATTCGCCGGGCGGCAGTTCGGCGACCTCGCCCGGTTCGGCCTGGCAGCGGCTGGTCTTGATGACGATGCGGGGGCCGTCCCGACCGCTTGCGCCGCTCGCGTCGCCAAAACCATCGGCTAGGGCGTCGCGCGCATTGACGATCAGATTGAGCAGGGCGGCCTCGAACTGGGCCGGGTCCACATTGGCGCGTGCGCCGCCGCGCTTCAGCCGCACTTGGAAATCGACCGCCTCTCCGACCGCGCGACGCAGCAACGGCTCGCCCTCGCGGATCAGGGCGTTCAGATCGATCGGTTCGGGCCGCAGCGCCTGACGCCGCGAGAAGGCCAGCAGCTGGTGGGTCAGGCTTTCGCCGCGTCTGGCCGCGGCCAGGGCGGCCTCGCCCAGTTTCTTGCGCCGCGCCGGATCGTCGCTGCGAAGGATGATGTCCAGCGCGCCGATCACCACGGTCAGCAGGTTGTTGAAGTCGTGGGCCACCCCGCCGGTCAGGCGGCCGACCGCCTCCATCCGCTGGGCGTGCATCAACTGGGCCTCGGCCTTGGCCTTTTCGACCAGGGCCTCGTCGACGCGTTCTTCCAGCAGTTCGTTGATCCGCTTCAGGTCGTCTTCCGCCCGTTTGGCGTCGGTCACGTCCAGACAGGCTCCGACATAGCCCTGGAACAGGCCCGAGGCGTCGAAGCGCGGCACGCCTTCGGTCCGCAGCCAGCGCAGGCCCAGCGTCGGATGATGAACCCGCGTCAGGGCCTCGAACCGGTCGCGCGCCTCGAACGCCCGCATGAAGGCGGCGGTGAACACCGCCTCGTCGTCGGGATGCACCAGGGCGCGCCAGCTGTCGGGTAGATGGGCGTCGGCCAAGACGCCGAAGAAGGTGCGGTAGCGACGATTGGCGAACACCAGCTGCGCCGCGTCGTCGCTCATCCAGATCAGGGCGGGGGCGCTGTCGGCGACGGTACGGAACCGGTTTTCGGATTCCTCCAGCTTGGCCTGGGCGGCGCGGGTTTCGGTGACGTCGAAGGCCACGCCGACGAAGCCCACCGCCTCGGACCCGCTGAATCGAGGGCGCGAAAACGACTTCAGCCAGCGCCATTCGCCATCATGGCGCCGATAGCGGGCTTCAAGCGAGAACGGCGCATTGGACGCCTCTCCGGCGACGGATTCCGCCCGGATGCGCGCCTGATCGTCGGGGTGGATCATGGCGCGCCAGTCCAGATCGCGCGCGGCCTCGTAACCCGCCCCGTAGAAGTCGACGTAGGCCTGGTTGACGAAGCTGCGCCCGCCGTCCTGCCGCGTCACCCAGATCAGCACCGGCGCGGTGTCGGCGATGGCGCGGAAACGTTGCTCGCTCTCGCGTGTCTCGTTCTCGGCGCGGGCGCGTTCGACCTCGGTCCAGGTGCGGGCGGCGACCTCCTCGACCAGGCTGACCTGGGCCTCGGTCCAGACGCGGGGCTGGGCCGCATGGATATAGAGGAAGGCGCGCAGCCGACCGTTACGGATCAACGGCGCGCGGATCAGGGCGCGGGTCTGGATGGCGTCGAAGGCGGCGGCGACGCCGGCCGTGCGCGGGTCCTCGCGGACATCCTCGATCTGGATCGTGCGCCCCTCGGCCAGGTCGCTGATCAGACCCTCGCCAAAGGCATGAAGGCTGAACTGGCCCTGGGCGCTGGCGACCCCGGCGGTCCAGTCGCGCGACATGGAAACCACGCCCGCCGCCTGATCGACCTCGCCATAGCCTACCCGGTCGGCGTCCAGCAGGGCGCCCAGGGCGCTTTCCACGTCTGCCATGATCTGTTCGGGATCGGTCTGGTCGCGCAGCCGATCGCTGAGATCCAGCAGAAAGGCCTGGCGGCGCTCGGTCCGGGCCGCAGCGTCCAGGGCGTCGCGACTGTCGGTGACGTCGAAGGAGATGCCGGTATAGCCCAGGAACCGGCCCTGACCGTCGAACCGGGGCCGCACTATGGCCCGCATCCAGCGCCAGCCGCCTTGCGCGGCCTTGACCCGCAGTTCCAGCTCATAGGGTTCGTTCGCGGCCGTCGCCGCTGTCTGAACCGCCACGATACGCGCCTGATCCTCAGGGTGGACGTCATCGAGCCAGCGGCCGTCGGACAGGGCCGCTTCGGACAGTCCGAAAAGATCGCTGACGGCGGCGTTGGCGAACTCGGCCTCGCCGGTCGGTCCCAAAAGCCAGATGGGGGAGGGGGTGGTGTCGGCCAGCAGACGGAAACGACTTTCGCTCTCGCTGATCCGCAACAGGGCGCCGCGCAAGGTGGCGCTGACCGCCGCCATGAACAGACCGACCATCAGGAAGTTGACGGTGGCCACGCCGCCGATAGCGTTCAGCACGCCGTCCTTTCCGGTGGTCGTCAGCCCCAGAATGGCCCAGCCGCCGCCGATGCACACCAACAGGGCCGTCAGAGCCGCGGTCCATCCGCCCGCCAGGGCCGCCAGGCTGACGGCGGGCAGCAGGATGGAAAAGCCCGTCACCTCGCCATAGAGGGCCGACAGGGCGGCGCGTCCGACCAGGGCGGCGGCGGCGAAGCCCGCGCCGATCGCAACGCGGCTGAAGATCGACGGCGCGGACAGCCGCGCCAGGCCGATCAGCCATCGGTCGGTCGCCGCCATGCGCCACGACGTCTTTTCGCCCATCCTTTTCCGCATCCCCAGATACGCCCCGACCATGCGAACGATCGACAGCTTTACACCCTCGTTCGCCCCCGGCCACCCCATCTTGCGCGCGGGTGTGGGCGGGACCAGGTAACGGCGGTCGTCGGATCGCCGGAAATTGGTCTAGGTTTGCGTTTAAGGGTGCGAACCTCTTGCGGTCGGCGGCGTTGTCGAGCGCGCCTATGGACCCTGAATGACCCTGCCGGACTGGAAGACGATGTGGAAGACGCTGCGGCGTTCGGCGGCGGCCCTGCCGGCGGCCGGCGCCGTGCTGGGCGTCGCCATGGCGGCCGGGTCCAGCGTGCGGCCGGACGCCGACCGCACGGCCGAGGCGGTGTCGCGCATCACCGGCGGCGATCTGGGCGCGGGCGGTCTGGCGGCGCTGAAGGCGCGGCTGACGCCGGCCCAACTGGCCGAGGCGATGCGCCATGATCCCAATCTGCTGCAGCCGGCCCTCTATGGTCTGACGCCCGGCTGGGAAAGTCTGACCCTGGCGGGCAAGCCGGGGCTGGAGCCGGGCAAGAGCGGCCTGGAGGCCCAGCGGCTGAACGCGGCCATGACGCCGGCCAGCGGCGCGCTGCGTCCCGCCCTGCCGTTCGTGTTTCAGGGCAGTGCGGACGACCGCCGGCGCGCGCTGCGCTGCCTGACCCAGGCGGTCTATTTCGAAGCGGCGCTGGAGCCGGACAGCGGCCAGGCCGGTGTGGCCCAGGTGGTTCTGAACCGGGTGCGCGATCCCAACTACGCCAACACCGTCTGCGGCGTGGTGTTCGAGGGGGCCGAGCGGACCACGGGCTGCCAGTTCAGCTTCACCTGCGACGGTTCGCTGGCGCAGACGCCCGTGGCCTGGGCCTGGGATCGGGCGCGCAAGGTGGCGGAAAAGGCCCTGAGCGGTGCTGTAGCCCAGCAGGTCGGCACCGCCACTCACTATCACGCCGACTATGTTCACCCCTGGTGGGCGCCCACGGTGGCCAAGGTGACCCAGATCGGCGCGCACATCTTCTATCGCTGGAAGGGCGTCTATGGCGAAACCGCCGCCTTCCATAACGTCTACAAGGGGCGCGAGCCGGTGATCGACGAGGCGCGCTTCTCGCGCCCGCGCCTGGCCGTCGCGGCCGGCGCCGCGACCGGCGGACCCGATCCCGACGCCGCCTCGGCCAAGGATGCGCCCCTTCGCACGGTCGAGGTGGACGGCCAGCAGCGGGTGGTGGGCGTCGTCAGCCTGGGCGGACGTCGTCTGCCGACGCGCGACGAGGTCGCCGCCATCAACGCCCGCCTGACCGCGCTGGAAGCGCCCAAGCCGGTGGCCCGACCCGCCGCGCCCGCGCCCGCCGGGGTCACGACCATGGACGTCGAGGAAGTCGGGCGGCCCGCCAACTGAAAAGTCGGGTTGCAACGTTCCGACAGGTCGGGGCATTGATGCACGTGCCCGGACGAACCGGCCCGACGAGGACGCCTGCTTGAACCACCCCGAAGTCGATTGTTCCCGGTGGGAGGAGGCCGACCGACTGGCGGCGCTCAGACAATACGGGGTGCTGGACACCACGCCGGAGGCGTCGTTCGACGATCTGGCCACGTTGGCTGCGCGCATCTGCGACGCGCCTATGGCGGCGGTCAGTCTGGTGGACGCCGAGCGCCAGTGGTTCAAGGCCGAGATCGGTCTGGGCGTTTCCGAAACCCCGCGCCCGGCCTCCTTCTGCGCCCAAGCCATGCTCAGCGACCAGGCGCTGGTGATCACCGACGCCCAGCGTGATCCGCGCTTCGCCGACAATCCGCTGGTGACCGGCGCGCCCCACATCCGCTTCTATGCCGGTTTCCCGCTGAAGACCCCGACCGGCGCGCCGCTGGGCGCCCTGTGCGTGCTGGACGAGAAGGCCCGGCCCGAGGGGCTGACAGAGCTGGAGGCGCTGGCGCTGAAGACCCTGGCTCAGCAGGTCATGACCCAGCTCGAACTGCGTCGTGCGTTGCTGGAACGGGATCGCAGCGAGCAGGCCGCCAAACTGGCCATCGAAGCGTCGTCTTACGTCGGAGCGTGGGACTGGGACATCGCCAACGACCGGGTGATCGCCGACGATCGTTTTGCGCGGATGTACGGCGTCGATCCCGCCGCCGCCAGCGAAGGCTCGCCCATCGCCCTGTTCACCGCCAGCATTCATCCCGACGACGTCGAGCGCGTCCGCGAGGACATCCAGACCGCCATGGCGGGCGAGGGCGACTTCCTCAGCGAATATCGTCTGTTGATCGACGACAAGGTGCGCTGGGTTCTGGCGCGCGGGCAGGTCTATTTCGACCGGGGCGGCGAGGCCGTCCGCCTGCCGGGCATCGCCGTGGACATCACCGAGCGCAAGCAGATCGAGACCGATCTGGCCGAGACGGCCCGCGCGCTGAGTGAAAGCGAAACCCGGTTCCGCGTCCTGGCCGACGCCATGCCCCAGATGGTGTGGTCGACGCAGCCGGACGGTTTCCACGACTATTACAACGCCCGCTGGTACGAGTTCACGGGCGTCCCGGCCGGCTCTACAGACGGCGAAGGCTGGAATGATATGTTCCACGTCGACGATCAGGAGCGCGCCTGGACCGTGTGGCGGCATTCGCTGGAGACCGGCGAGCCCTATGAGATCGAATATCGGCTGAAACACAACAGCGGAACCTATCGCTGGACCCTGGGCCGGGCGGTGGCGATCCGCGACGACGACGGCCAGATCACGCGCTGGTTCGGCACCTGCACCGACATCGACGAGCTGAAGAAGCTGGAGCAGGGGCGCGAACTGGTCAGCCAGGAGCTGAGCCACCGCATCAAGAACATCTTCGCCGTCGTCACGGCCCTGGTCGCATTGTCGGCGCGTCAGTATCCAGAGGCCAAGGCCTTTTCGGCGTCGTTGCGGACCCGCATCACGGCCCTGGCGCGCGCGCACGAGTTCGTGCGGCCCCATACCGAGACGTCCAAACCCACCATCGGGGCCACCACCCTGCCCGCCTTCCTGGCGGATCTGTTCAAGGCCTATGCCGACGAGACGGGCGCGCCGCGCGTCGTGATCCAGGGCGACGATGCGGTGTTCGACGATCAGGCCGCCACCTCGGTCGCCCTGCTGTTCCACGAACTGGCGACCAACGCCGCCAAATATGGCGCACTGTCCGAAAAAGCCGGCCAGGTCGCCTTGAGCACGACGCTTGAAGAGGATCGCTTCGTCCTGACGTGGACCGAAACGGGCGGCCCGCCTGTTCAAGGCGCGCCGTCGCGCAACGGGTTCGGATCGTCGTTGGCGACCCTGTCCGTGCAGGGACAGTTGGGCGGGCGGCTGGAACGCGAGTGGCGACCTGAGGGTTTGCGGATCGTCGTCGACCTGCCGGCCACAGCCCTGGCCCGGCGACGGGCGGCGCTGGCCAATGCGTTTTAGCTTTTTCTTGAAACCTAAAGCCTACATCCGCGTTTTGTACGCTCCCGAGCACAAGCCCGTATCATGACTGCGCGTATCCTGATCATCGAAGACGAAGCCCTGGTCGCCATGGAACTTCGTTTTGTTCTGGAAGACCTGGGGCATGATGTCCTGGGCGTCGCCGCGACCGCAAAGGCCGCGCGTGATCTGGTGCGCGAGAACGAGGTGGATCTGGCCTTGGTCGACATTCACCTGTCCGACGGCGCCACCGGTATCGATCTGGGTCGCGAGCTGGGTCAGGAAATGGGTGTCAGCGTCCTGTTCATGACCGCCAATCCGGGCATGGTCCGCGAAGGCGTCGCCGGCACGATCGGCGTCCTGTCCAAGCCGACCGACGAACATGCTGTTCAGACCGCTGTGGATTATGCGCTGCGTCGCCGTCAGGGCGAGCCGCTGCAATATGCGCCACCCGGGCTGCAACTGTTCGCCTGATCGAATCGCCGGACGCGTCGCCTGCGCCGCGACCGCATCCTCAAGACAATGTGGCTGTGATCAGCCGACGCGGTGGATGATGGTCTTGATCGTCTCTGCACGATTTGGCAGGTCCGTAGCCAGGCGCGAGGCGATCTCGCGGGCGCCCACCGGATAGGCGTCGCCGCCGTCGGCGATCGCGCGGGCCTTGGCCGCCGCGTCCAGCAGAAGCTTCTCCAGACCCTCGATCTCTTCCAGCGCCAGCGCGTGGGCTTCCAGTTGAAGGCGTTTGACGCGGTCTGCGGTGGTTTCCGGCGCGCGCATCAGGTCATAGACGGCGGATTCAGTCTCGACGATCCGCAGATCGGGCTTGGCGTCGGCGCTGGTCTTCTTGGTCATGGAATCGGTCCGCAGCAGGGCTGAGCGTCGAAGGTGAACGCGATCCATTCTCACGTCGAGCTTGGCTGTAACGGTTGTGGCGGCGCTGTGGCCGCCACGCATCGGTTTTGCGGTCTGGCGCTTTTACAGCTCGGGCGCGCGGGCCGGAACCATGGCCGGGGCGGCGACAGGGGCCAGGACGCCGCCGGCGACAGCCCGCAGGGGCGAGCGCGGCGTGTGCAGGACGGTCGGCGAGACGCCGACGCCGTCCTGAACCGGGGTCACCAGGAAGCCCTTCTTGGCCAGGGCGTCGCCCGAACGCACGCGCGAGGTCCAGACGGTGATCGGCGCGGCCAGCAGCAGCGGCAGGACGATCGGGGCGAACCAGGTGGCCAGGTCCGGCCGGACGCACAGCGGGATCAGGAAGCCCACGCCAGCGATCATCTGCCAGCGCATGGCGCGCAAGGCGTCGGACCAGGCCAGGCCGTCGGCCTCGCGCTGCTGGGTCGACCAGCCCGTGTCGTGGCCCGAGACGATCTGCAGGAAGGCCTTGGTGTTGGCGACCATCAGTATGGGGGCCAGGATGGCGGACAGGGCGATCTCGGCCGCCATGCCGCGGGCGATGGCGCGACGACCGCCGAAGGCGCGCAACTCGGCCGGGCGGCTCAGAACCAGGGCCGCGCCCATGAACTTGGGTCCGATCAGCAGGATGCCCGACAGGAAGGAGGCCAGCATGAAGGGCGTGAACTGCGGGTTCAGGATGTAGAAGAAGCTGGACCAGTCCACCGGATAGAACATCTGGATGAACAGGCCCGTCATCAGCGACGCCAGCCAAAGGGGCGACGACAGATAGGCCATGCAGCCCATCAGCAGCTGAAGGCGGCTCATCGGCGACAGGCCCTTGGCCGTGATCAGGCCCAGATGCTGCAGATTGCCCTGAAACCAGCGGTGGTCGCGACGGATGAAGTCCGTGATCGACGGCGGTGTCTCTTCCCACGACCCGTCCAGCGAGGCGGTGACGTGCACGGCCCAGCCGGCGCGGCGCATCAAAGCGGCCTCGACCACGTCATGGCTCATGATGTGGCCGCCGAAGGGCTTGCGGCCATTCAGGTGCGGCAGGCCGCAGCAGGCGGCGAAGGCGCGCGTGCGGATGATGGCGTTGTGGCCCCAGTAGCTGGATTCCGAACCAGTCCAGTAGGCCAGGCCCGCAGCGGCGACGCGGCCGTACAGGCGCACCGAATATTGCGACACGCGCGCGAAGACGGTGCGGGCCTTGATGATGACCGGGGCGGTCTGGATCAGGCCCACGCCCGGATTGCGCTCCATGGCGTCGACCATCCGCAGCAGCGTCTCGCCGGCCATGGTGCTGTCGGCGTCCAGCACGATCATGTTCTCGTAGGCGCCGCCGAAACGGCGGACCCATTCGGCCAGGTTGCCGGCCTTGCGCTCGGCGTTGTCGGTGCGGCGGCGGTAGTAGGCTTTGGAGTTGGCGGCCAGGCGGAAGGCCTGGAAGACCGAACGCTCCGACGCGGCGGCGTCTTCCTTGGTCGAATCGCTCAGCACGAAGATGTCGAAGGCCGAGGCCGCGCCCAGGCGGGCCAGCGACTGGTCGATCATGGCCAGACGCGCGAACGACGCGCGGGCGTCCTCGTTGTACAGCGGCATCAGCAGGGCGGTGCGCGTGCGCGGCATCGGCGGGTGGGGGGAGAAGGCCAGGTCCTGCTGGTCCTTGCCGCGCAGCATCACGAACAGGCCCATCAGGCCGCTGACGAACCAGCAGGAGATGGCGGTGATCAGAACCATGAACAGGCCGAAAGCCAGGACTTCGGTCCCGTCCCAGCCGTTGCGGGCGTACAGATAGAAGGGAGTGATGGCCGACAGGCCGGTCAGGACGATGGTGCCGGCCAGCAGCGCCAGGCGGCGCATCGCCACGGTCCGCGGCGAGGTGGCGGGCGTCAGTTCGGCGACGGCGTCGGGTGCGCTCAGCGACTGGACCGGCATGGCCAGCGTCGCCTCGTCGGGCAGCCACGACCACGACGGCGTCTGCGCGCCGTGGATCGTCGTCTGGATGTCAGCCTGTTCGACAGGCCGGATCGCCAGCTTGTTCATGCCGCTTCTGGACGCCCCCGTGTTGACCGATCGTCTTTCCGAAGGCAGGAAGGACGCGGAGTGCTGCACTGCAACACGTTCCCCATACTCGATCACATTCGCGCGATTTTCAATCACGCAATGTTGATGGCGACGAAAAATATGCGGGTTTTTTTACAGCGGGACGTCCAAGGCGGCCGAAGCCGGGCGCGACGGTGGCGCGACTGTGGCCTCGGCCAGCAATTTACGGTCCAGAACCCAGGCCGCGACCCCCACCCAGCACACCAGGACGATGGCGTAGATTCGCTCCCACCATCCGACATTGGCGTCGTTGACCGTGCCGGGGAACACCAGATGTTTCGTCAACACCGTCAGCATGGCCATGACGACGAAGGTGGCGATCAGGAACACCTTCAGCCGGGGCAGGTCGCGCCGCGCCGCCAGTCCCCACAAAAGCAGCAGGGGCGCCAGCTGAATGCCCAGCGCCAGATTGATGACCATGTGGCGCGGGTCGGGCCAGGGATACAGGGTCGAGGCCGCCATGCCCCCTCCGGCCAGAATGAAGACCACGCCGATGACCCAGGCCGCCGTCCGCGCCCCCGTCAGGGCGTAGATGGCCAGGCCGAAGCCGATCCCCGCCAGTCCGGCCATGACGCCGGCGACGAACACTCCGGCGTTGAAGATCATCGGGGCGCTGGCGGTCGCGCCGCCCAGTTCGCTCAGATACTGGGTGGCGTTGTCGAAACCGGGATAGGCGGCGATGGCGGCCGCCACCACCGTCAGGGCCAGAACCGGGGCGGCGACCCCGACGGCCAGCAGGCGACGGCGGCGATGGTAACGCCCTTTTGGACGACGCAGCGCCTCCAGATTCAGCGGCCAGGGCCGACCGTCGCGCGGCTTCAGCCCCCATAGCGGACGTAGAATATCCACCCGCTTGACCGCCTCGAAGATGGCGAAACTGCCCAGGAAGGTGATGGCGATCAGCGCCAACGCCTCCAGCCCCACCGGCAGATGGGCGGGACGGATGATCCACACGGCGGCCACCAGCACGGTCTGGTGCGCAAGATACAGCGGGAAGGTCGCCTCGGTCAGATAGTTCAGCACCGGCCCGCCGCGCGCACGCAGATGCTTTGACCCGAAACCCAGGATGGCGACAATCGTGGCCCATTGATCGACGCCATAGACGATGGCCTTGGGCACGCCCCAGAAGGCGCGGCCGCCCGGATGCCAGACCTGGGCCATCATGATCGGCAGGGCCACGATCGCCAGGCCCAGGGCGATCCAGCGATACCGCTCCATCCCACGCCAGATCGTCTCGCGGCCCACGATGGAAAAGCCGAACACGAAGGCGCCCAGCGACAGGGCGTGGTTGTACCAGTCGTTGTGCAGGGTGTTGGTGATGCCGAACCACGGAAACAGGCCGATGCGGATGGCGACCAGATAGAGGATCGGCAGGATCAGCAGACGCGGCCCCGTCAGATGGGCCTCCAGCCAGCCACCGATACGGTCGATCAGGCCCGGTCGGCGCCACAGCAGGATGGTGACCAGACTGTAGGCGGCGATATAGACGATGAACCACAGGTGATTGACCGGCACGCCGTCGGCCAGGCCGCTCAGGCTGAACTCGCGCGCCATCCAGGCCGCATAGCCGGCGACGCCGCCCGGCCAGCCGCCCTTGTCCATCGCCTCGATCCACGACTGGATCGGCACCAGCACGACCGCGCCGAACACCAGGGGCGGAACCAGCCGCTCGAACCGCGCGCGGGCCACCTGACGCGGGGTGCGGCGCAGGGTCATGAACCGGAGCGCGGCGCCCGACACCAGAAACAGCAGCGTCAGCCGCCAGGGATTGGTGACCAGTATGGCCTCGCGCATCCACTCGAAGGTGTGGACGCTGTGCACGTGCCAGTCATAGACGCCGTAAACCAGCCCGACGTGATACAGGATCAGCAGACCGAAGGCCCCGACGCGGATCCAGTCGAGATCGTAACGGCGCTGGGTCGGGGAAGCGGACGGGTTCACGGCCGCGTCTATGATCCGGCGATGCGGATCAGGCAAGACGCCGGATGGACGCGGGCGAATTCCCTCTCTCCGCTCATCCCGGCGAAAGCCGGGACCCAGTCCTTTGGGCGTGCAGGTTTGAACGGCGAGGTTCGGTCATCTGTCCTGCGCACTGAAGCTGCGAAAGACCGTTGGTCCGGGTTTTCGCCGGGATGAGCGGAGAAATTATGCCGTTTCCGTCAGCCCCAACGCCTTCAGCGTCGCCGCGATGGAGGCCTCCTGTTCGGCGCGATACAGGGCCATTTCGTCCACCACCGAACGGCCCAGCGCCTGTTCGAAATCGGCCTTGGCCGGATCGACGGCATAGGCGCTCTGACGCGCCTCGGCGCCCAGGTTGGACTGGAAGATGCCGGCCGCGCTGACGGGCAGGAAATCCTCGTAGGTGATCGGCTCGGCGACGACATGGCCTGCGGCGATCATGGCGTCCAGATCGACGGTCGACGCGCGCGCCGCCAACCCTTCAGGCATCGCACGATACCGGAACCAGGCCAGTTCGCCCCGCCGCAGCGCCTCCCAGTCGTCGGGCAGGGCTGAAAAATCCTTCTTCGCCAGTGCGTCGTCGTAAAGGGCGCGACCGGCCGGCGTCAGGGCGCAACCCCGCTGCTCGATCTCGCCGAACCGGGCGGTATGGGTGCCTGCCGTGGCCCCGGCCTCGCCGGGAAAGGCGATGGCCTCCTCCAGCGCCTTGAAACTGGTCTGGCGCAACAGGATGGGGCAGGCGCGGGCGGGCGGACCCTCGATGGTTTCCTTCGGCGCGATGCCGCGCGCGGGCATGGCCGCCTGGGCCGCGTCGATGTCGAGCGTGCGCGGCGTCAGATGGTTGATGTGCGGCCCCTTGAAGCTGACCACATCGGCGATCAGACGGTGGGCCGCGACCAGCCGTGCATAGGTTTGCGCGCTGACCGTCGCCTCGGCGTGCCAGCGGAACGTCTCCAGCAGTTCGGCGACGAACCGATCGGCCTGGTCCTGATCCAGCCCGCCCTGGTTTTCGGCCGCTTCGATCAGATCGCGCGCGCCGGGGGTGAAGATGTCGCGCCGGGCCAGGGTCTGCGCCGCCTCTTCGCGCAGCGCCTCGTCCTCGATCAACTCCAGCCGCAACAGGGAGCAGAAGACCCGGAACGGATTGCGCGCCAGGGCCGTCGGATCCACGGGGCGGAAGGCGGTGGAATGGACCGGCACCCCCGCCGGGGCCAGGTTGTAATAGCTGACGGGCTCCATCCCCATCACCGCAAAGGCGCGGGCGATGGTCGCCAGTTCGTCCGCCGTGCCCACGCGGATGGCGCCGTGCCGCTCCTGCGACAGCCGGGCCAGTTCGCCCGACGCGGCCAGACGATCCGCGCCTGCCGCATCGCGTTTCAGCGTCTCGGCGTTGATGTCCGCTACCAGCGTCAGCAGTTCGCCGTATTGCGGCACCTCCGCCCGATAAAGCGCGGACAGGGCGGCCGAGAACCGGCTGCGGATGTCGTCGGGATGGACGAAGGCGGACATGATGGCTCCCACGTTTTCGTCGATCCATAGGCTGGTCGGCCGCCGGTTGGAACCCGGCGGCCGCGTCGGATGCCTCAGGCGTCGACGCCCACGCCGATGGGGCAGACCACGCCCGTCCCGCCGATGCCGCAGTATCCGGCCGGGTTCTTGGCCAGATAGCCCTGGTGATAGGCCTCGGCGTAGAAATAGTCGCCGGCCGATTCGATCTCGGTGGTGATGGTCCCACGCCCGGCCTGGCTCAGGGCGGCCTGATAGGCGTCGCGTGAGGCTTGCGCCTCGGCCTGCTGTTCGGCGTTCAGCGTATAGATGGCCGAGCGATAGGTGGTGCCCACGTCGTTGCCCTGGCGCATCCCCTGGGTCGGATCGTGGTTCTCCCAAAAGGCCTTCAGCAGTTCAGCATAGCTGATGACGCTGGGGTCGAACACGACCTTGACCACCTCGGTATGGCCGGTGCGGCCCGTGCACGTCTCCTCATAGGTCGGGTTGGGCGTGATCCCGCCGGAATAGCCGGCCGAAGTGACCCACACGCCCGGCAGCTGCCAGAAGATGCGCTCCACGCCCCAGAAACAGCCCATGCCGAAGATCGCCGTCTGGAACCCGTCGGGATAGGGCCCCTTCAGCGGATGGCCGCTGACGAAGTGGTTCAGATCGGTGGCCAGCGGCTCGGCGCGGCCGGGCAGGGCGGTCTCGGTCGTGGGCAGTTCGGCGCTTTTCTTGAACAGCATGGGCGGCTCCCTCATCGGAAAATGGTGTTGAAGTCCATATGGGGATGCCACAGGCGCTTGCCGAGGGGGCGAGGGTGTTCTATCAGGCCCGCCTCCCGCCGGATCGACCTCCGGCGGCGCGCACGAGCTGGCGTGAAACGGACAGGTGGCGGAGTGGTCGATCGCGCACGCTTGGAAAGCGTGTGTAGGTGAAAGCCTACCGAGGGTTCGAATCCCTCTCTGTCCGCCACGCCGTCCTCCGCTAAACGACAAGTCTGCGAGAGCAGGGAAATAACCCCGACATTCCGGCGCGTTACCGCTTGGGCCTTGCCCAGAGCGCGTCTCTGCTCGCCCTTTGCCATGCCCAAAACCGCATCAACGTGACGCCAGTCTCCCGTTTCGAGAGGCCAGTCCAGTTTCGGCCGTTGCCTGTTTACAGGGAAATACAGGGAAATCCGGCCAGAAGCACTTGTTCAGCCGAAGTTCCAACTAACGCCCGAAGCCCGGCGTGCCGGGGCTTTATACGGTTAGGTCGGGCGAAATTTCCTTGGGAGATAACAGGGAAAATAAGCGCCCCGAACAGGGAGCGTCTTTTTAGGATCAGGGAATTAAATCGACCGGATCAGGGATCGCCAAGCGCCTCAGGCGGCGAACATCGCTCGCTGTTCATCCCAGTCGAGTGGCAGACCGCGATGCATGATGGCGTAGAGCGAGAGGGCCTCGGGCGCAGTCCCATCGAGGACCGCCTGTTTCAGATCTGGCGCCAGGAACGCCACCCGAAGCATGCGCGAGGCATAGGACTGGTTGAGCTTTTCCTCGTCCGCGATCGTTTCGAGCGTCGCGCCGTCGCCACCGATCAAACGCCGCTTCCACGCCTCTGCTCGGACGAGCGCAGAGCTCAGGGCAGGATCGATGGACTGGCGGGTGATGGCCGCACCGCCGCCCGGACCGACCATGGCGATGCCGCCACCGCGATTGAAACGAAGCGCCAGGCGCAGGAATGGAGCATCTCCGTCGCGCTCTAGCTGGCCGAGCCTGAGCTTGCCGTGGCTGGTGACGACGTTCGCGTCGCAACGTGTCTGGTCCAGTCGCACCACCAGCTCGTGCCGGTGGATTTCCACACGATCGATCATGTCCCACACATTGAGCCAGTCTTCGCTATCGGCGGCGTTGGCGAGAAGCGGGGCGACCGCCTCGCGGACCATAGTCTCGATGACGGGAGCGGGGACGCGCTTGTGAACGCCGGCTTCGTCAGGCCTGCCCCGCTGAGCCACGCATGAGACGTAGTAGCGATAGGTTGCACCACCCTTTCGCGAGGCGCTGACCGGCGACATCAAATGTCCGGCGCTGTCGTAGACCAGGCCAGTAAGAGGCGCGCCGCGATGCGGCGGTCGGGCTTTGCCGGGCTGCCGACGTCGTACGCTTAGGTCTAGAAGCGCCTGGGCGGCCTCAAAAGTCTCCCGGTCAATGATCCCAGGATGCTGCCCAGGATACACGGCGTCCTTATGAGGGATGTTGCCCACGTAGATCGGGTTACGCAGCATCTGGTAAAGCACGCCGCGAACGAGCGGCACGCCGCCCTGGGCTTCACCCGCTCTGTTGATCCACCGCTTTGAAGTCACGCCGCGCGCCTTCAGCTCGGCGACGAGCTTGTTGACCGATATGATCTCGAGGTAGCTGGCGAACACCGTCCTTATCTGCAGCGTGCGGGAGACAACTTCACGCGCATCGGCAGTGGGCCTGGATTTCTTGTCTCAGGCACCTTCGGCAACCCACCCCAGTGGAAGATCCGAACCGACCTGAGTCCGTCACCGACTCTGGTCGCAGAGGCCGGCGGCACCTGGCAGGGATATAGTTGCACCTGGGCGCACGTGATCGAGCTCACCCCAGACGAGCCCGTTGTGCGGATCGATCAGATCCCGACCTCCTACAGCGACGGCGGGGCGCGCGAAAAGGGGGAGACCAAGAGCATGGAAGAGGTCTTGATCCCCGGCCATAAGGGTAAGTCGATGCGCGTGCGCTACACCGGCGACATGGATGCGACGGTCGTCTACGCCAAGGTCGGCGAGAGCTACGACCCAGTCAATCTACCCGAACTGTTGAGCTGCTGAGCTACCGACTCCTCAGGATAGATGTGCACTGAGCAGATCGGGCAGGAACGGTCTGAGGTCATCAACGGCGCTCCGCGGCATCCCCTTCAGTCTCGCCGGAGCAAGCGGGGAACGTCGTATCGTTCACCGTCGAAGGGTAGGCGGATCGTACGGGGCGGCTCGGGCCGATCCGTCGTGGCGCATTCCCCGTTTTTGATCTCTTTGGAGGTGCTGCGGGTGGTGCGCTCAAGAAGCGATATATCTTGCCCGTGCTGGCCGGGGATCATTCGTAGAATTCGCTCTGTCGCGACGGTGTTTCCGGCGCAGGACAAATCCCATTCCCCGACACTCCGGTAGACAACCAGATTGTTCAGGACGAGCGAGATCGCACCGTTGCGCACCTCATAGAGGGACAGTGTCGTCTCCGAAAAGGGATTGGGTCGCGAACTCCCCGCCCAGTGACGTTTGACGCCGAAAGCCAGTCGATCCGGGCCGAGCCGGTAAGGGGCGGTGTCAAACGAAACGGCAGAGAGCCGAATGGCGTCGTCGTCCATGGCGTGGGGAAGGCGGAGCCGTTGGCGAGGCGTTCCAGTGGCTTCGTCGACAACGAGCACCTCCAGATCGCCCGATGTTCCGTCCACGTGCACCTCTGCGATAAGCGGAACGGCCACCAACACCAGCCCCGGCTGACCCCGCCAGCGCCGGCAGAACATGGCGTGAGGATTGATTGAGGACGGGGATGGAAGGGTGAGGGTGCGATTGCCCGTTCGTAAACCGCGCTCGCCTTCCGCCACAGAGCCCGGATAGGCTTGACGGACCAACGCAGCGACATCTCCGCACTCCTGATCCTGCGCACTGGCCAGCGTTGGCGCGCACAATGCCAGCGTCAGGGCCAACCCACCGATGTTCCATCGATTGAGCGTCCTCATCCTTTTCTCCTTCAAGCGGTGATGGACCGTCGGTGCCCCTGCGGACCGTTCGCGCGCACACCAGCGAGCATTGTTTGAAATGGATTGGAAGAGGGCTTTAGCGTCCTGCTCGGCCTCACCAGCTTTCAAAGGTTCAATCTCGATCGGTGAAGCCGGATTTGTCATGAGGCCCGATAGACTCGCTTGGCCGCCAGCTCAGGATAGGCGGTCAGCACGGTCTCCGCGACTGCGGGGCTGGCGACCTTGGCTGACAAGGTGAAGGCCCCGCCAACGAAGGTGAAGACCAGGGTCGTCGTGCCGAGTGTGGTTTGAACGCTTACGGTTGCGACGTCTTGGAGACTGACGCTACGGGCCATCGTCACCCGATAGGTCAACGCTTCCGGTCGAATGACGAGACTTGGATTCAGGCTGTTTGAGGCGATCGCGAGCAAGCTCGGCAAACCTGCGACGCCGGTGAACGTGGCCAGCACCGGCACCTGCATGCTGCCGTCTTCGTCACGTTGGAGGCTCGCGGACGCGCTCGCGTTCGGCTCCTGGTCTGCATGAGCCAACGGATCGCGATAGCAAGAACCCCAAGGGCGAAGGCCCATGAAGCGACCATGATGCCTATGATGATCGGGTCGGAAATCATGATCGTGAAGGAACATACGCTTGTCGCCGATCGAGCAGACGACCTCGTCGAGGTGTCAGCGCGGAGAAGGGGAGGGACGTAGCTTCTTCAAGCGTCGGGCGATCTGCGGTCCGAACTTGATGGTCCAACAGCGGATGGTCTCGTAGCTGACGTCGACGCCGCGAGCCGCCATGAGCTGTTCGACGTCACAAAGGCTGAGACTGAAGCGGAAGTAGAGCCACACGGCCTGGCGGATCACCGCCGCTGGGAAGCGGTGGCGCTTGAAAGACAGGGACTTCACGAAATGCGATCTCCGATCAGATCCTTAGGCGGCCTGAAGTGGAGACAAGTTAGAGTTAGACTGAAAGCGCCGACATTTGGGTAGCTACAAAGACTGATGGCCGAAAACTATTTCGCAAGCGTGGCTCTGGCAGGCTGAAGATAGAATCACGCCTTCGTATGAAATTTTACCTTAATCGCTAACCCAGTGTTCAGGATGTTCATAACTTCGGAAGTAAATTACTATTATCCCATGGCGCGCATTTGATGTAAGGTTGAGAGGAGGAGTTGTTGATGCCGCCATCTGCCCTCCACTTTAGCTTCGTGGTCTTTGCTCTCTGGGGCTCAGTCTCTGCGGCTCTAGCGCAAAGCTCGCCTCCTTCCCCAACGCTGTACGAGAGCGGCGACCTGACATTAAAAGGTCATCTGCAGGCCGGCGTGAACCTAGTCGCCGAGCAAAGACTGTTCTGGGACTTCGGTGAGACGGTGGCCGGGGTCACCGACTTCGATCCCAACGCCGAATGGTTCGAAGCCTATATGAAACCCGGCGTGACCTTCGAGCGGCGCGCGGGCGAGCGCGCCTCCTTCTACGGGGGTCTGTCCGGCGTGGTGTCGATGACCATCGGCACGGACGCCTTCGACGCCGGAGATACCGGTCGGGTGACCCTGGAAGAAGGCTATTTCGGCTGGCGCTATACGGCCGACGAGACGACTTTCGACCTGTCCGTCGGCCCGCGCGTCTTCAAGGCCGGGACCGGTATGTTGATCGAGGCCGGCGGGTCCAGCGGCTTCTCGCGCGGCGCGTTGAAACTGGGGCCACGTAAGGCCTGGGGCTTCGCCGCCCTCGGCGCAATCAGCCACGGCGGGTTCAGGGGCACGGCCTTCTATCTGGACCCCAATGAGTCGCCGGATAATGACAGCGGCAACCGGCTGGCCGGAGTGGACATCCGTTATGACTCCAATCCCAACGCTCTGATCGGCCTGACTGTGGGCAAGGTGATCGAGTCAGACGCCCCCTACCCGGAGGCCCCGCCCGGCGGGGTCGGCATCCCCTCCATAATTCCAGGCGCCCGCAACGGGCTGGAGTTCGCGAATCTTTATGGCCGCGCGCCGATCGCCGGCGTCCCCAATGCCTTCATGGCTGCGGACCTGGCGTTCGAGCGCAACGACCGGATCAGCCTGCGCGCCTGGGCCGGGCGTGCCCAGATCGGCTATGTCTTCGCCGGGCATCGCTGGAAGCCGACCTTCACCGTCGGGTATCAGACCTTCTCTGGTGACGATCCGAACACCGACCGGCTGGAGCGGTTCGACCCCCTCTACTACGAGGGCAACCCCTCAGCGTGGTCGACGGGGACCAAGTCGTCGATGGTGTTCATCAACTCCAATGTGAATTCCTGGCAGGCCGCGGCCAGCATCACGCCGACGCCGGTCGACACCTTCACGGTACGCATCCACCGCATCGAAGCCGACGAGTTGCGCAGCCCCATTCAGTTCGGCCAGGCGACCCGCGTCGAGGGCGATGACGTGGATAATCCAATCACTGGGGTCACGCGCCATCACCTGTCGGACGACCTCTATTTCGAATATTTTCGCGTGGTGTCGCCAAATCTGTTCCTGACGGCGGGCTTATCAGTCTCGGACCCTGGGGCGGGCATCAAGTCTATCGTGCCCGATCCGCCTTTCTGGACCGGAGCCTACGTCAATCTGATCGCCAACTACTGAGTTGAACGAGGCGCCCATGACCTTGATCATTCCCCCTTCCAACCGCCGCAACCTGCTTGTTGGAGCCGGCGCCCTGGCCGGAACCGCGCTTTTGGGCAGTCGCGGCATGGCCCAGGCCGAGCGGTCCTCGTCGGACATGATCTTCACAGGCGGCCCGATCCTGACGATGGAGGACGCCCAGCCGACGGCCGAGGCCGTGGCCGTGCGTAGCGGGGTCATCGTCGCCGTCGGCTCGCTGGACGCAGCGCGGGCGGCGGTGGGCCGGGGCGTCCAGACGGTGAACCTGGATGGGCGCACCCTGCTGCCGGGGTTCTTCGATCCGCACGGCCATGTCTCTATGGTCGGGCTGCAGGCGCGCTACGCCAACCTGCTGCCCCCGCCGGATGGCGAGGGCGAAGACATCCTGGCCCTCCAACGCATCACCCGCGACTGGATGAACGCGCACGAACAGCTGGTCCGCGACACCCAGCTGGTCATCGGCTTCGGCTATGACGACTCCCAGTTGAAGGAGCGTCGTCACCCGACCGGCAGGGAATTGGACGCCATTTCAGACAGCGTGCCCATCCTGTTCCTGCACCAGTCCGGTCACCTTGGCTCAGCCAACAGCGCAGCGCTGGCGGCGGCGGGCGTGACCGCCTCGACGTCCAACCCCGAAGCCGGCGCCTTCCGCCGCGAAGAAGGCTCGCAGCAGCCCAACGGGGTCATGGAGGAAACCGCTCTGTTCGCCGTCATGGGCGCTCTGTTCACTCGACTGGACCTCAAGGCCAACCTCGAGATGATCCGCGAGGGCGCACGCTTCTATTCCAGCTTCGGCTACACGACGGCCCAGGACGGGCGCTCCTCGACCGACACCTGCAACATGATCGCCATGCTGGCCCAGCGCGGCGATCTGCCGATCGACATCCTTTCCTTTCCAGACATCCTGACCTCGACCGACGTCATGGCGACGCCGCTGTATCGCAAGGATTATGTCGGCAAATACCGCATCGGCGGGGTCAAGCTGACCCTGGATGGCTCGCCCCAGGGAAAGACGGCGTGGCTGTCACAACCCTATTACATCCCGCCCGACGGCAAGCCCGCCTCCTATCGCGGCTATGCCGCTGTGACCGAGCAGCAGGCCGTGGACGCCGTGGAACTGGCCTTCAGGAACGATTGGCAGATCGAGGTCCATGCAAACGGCGACGCCGCGATCGACCTGCTGATCGGTGCGGTGCGAGAGGCCACGAACAAACACGGTGTGAAAGACCGCCGCCCGGTCCTGATCCAGGGCCAGACCACGCGGATGGATCAACTGGACGAGCTGAAGACGCTGGGCATCGTGCCGTCCCTCTTTCCCATGCACACCTTCTATTGGGGCGACTACCACAGGGACTCGGTGCTGGGACCGCGCCGGGCCGAGACCATCTCGCCTTGCCATTCGGCCATCCGTCGCGGGATGCGCTTCACCACCCACCACGACGCGCCCGTGGCCAATCCCGACTCGATGCGGGTTCTGTCCGCCACCGTCACCCGCCGCACCCGCTCGGGCGACATCCTCGGCCCCGACGAGTGCGTGCCGGTCGACGTCGCTCTCAAGGCGATGACCATATGGGCCGCCTGGCAGCATTTCGAGGATGACAGGAAGGGGTCTTTGGCCATCGGCAAGCTGGCGGACATGACCCTGCTTGAAGACAATCCCCTGACCGCCGACCCTGAGACGCTGGCCGCCATCAAGGTCTCGAACACCTTCAAGGAAGGGCGTGAGGTGTGGCGACGATAGGTTCGGGCATGAATGCTCGTCGTCGCCGCAGTGACCGGTGTGTCGATATCCGACGTCTGAAGCCAAAGCGGCTGTCCCGCTTCGCGCGCGCCTTTCAGGCCGGTCTCGACCTGATCGACCCAAGCCAGCAAAGTGGGATTGTCGGCCAGTTGATTACGGTACGAGGTGATCTCGTCCAGATTCCCCTGCGAAGTGCGCCAATCG
The DNA here is from genome assembly GCA_963515305.1 of uncultured Brevundimonas sp. Taxonomy (GTDB): domain Bacteria; phylum Pseudomonadota; class Alphaproteobacteria; order Caulobacterales; family Caulobacteraceae; genus Brevundimonas. Next base: position 54,126 of record CAUPWX010000011.1, on the reverse strand, counting down.
ACGCCTTGCGATCGGGTCATGTGCTGGGCGACGGTGCTGTCAGGTTAACCGCGTGCGGCCGCAGTTCGTCCAATCTCGGCCGATCTAGGCGGTCGCCGCGCCCATGCTGCATCCGCCTCAGCGCGAAAGTAGCGAAGGGTAGGGCGGCTGACCAGGTGACGTTGAACGTTGAAGGTGTTGTAGATCGCGGCGTGGGTGGTGAGGAATCGCTGGGCGGAGGCTTGGGATTTGAAGCCCTGTTGCTGCCGTTCTCGTCGTCGGATCGGCAGATGGAAGTTTTCGATCCGATTGTTCTCCCGCAGCCGACCCGGGCGGTGAACCTGGGTCAGGCCAAGTTCTCGAAGCGCGGCGCCGTAAGACGCCAAGCCGTCGGTCGTGATCATCTCAGGCTCGACGGGCTGGCTGCGCAGCAGGCGGCCTAAGAGTTTCATGGCCGCCGGCGCTGGACAACGAGGTCGAGCACCTCGCCTTCGTCATCGACGGCACGCCAAAGATACATCCGCTTCCCACCGATCCAGCAGACCATTTCGTCGAGATGCGACCGCAGCGACTGCGCCGACCGGCGCTTCTTCAGCCGCCGCTCGATCAGCGGTCCGAACTTCTTCGTCCAGCAGCGGACAGTCTCATAGCTGACGTTGATACCACGCTGGGCCAGCAGTTCTTCCAAATCGCGTAGGCTGAGACTGAATCGTAAATACAGCCATACTGCATGGCGGATCACCTCCGCCGGGAAGCGGCGGCGCTTGAACGACAGCGGCTTCATGAAAGCCGTCTCCGGTCAGCCATTACAGGCTCTTCAGTGGAGACAAGTTAGCGTTAGACTGACAGCACCGCCACCCGCCCTTTGAGATAAAAAACAAATTTGGCTTAGGCAAAGTGCGCCGTTGGCACACCAAACCTCGGCCAAGGACCGACGTAGATGGCGAGAATGTCGGCCAAGGATCGACAGGGAGGGCTGGGCCAGACTTCCGGTATCTGCGCTCAGCGACAGCATCCTTGACTCAACAGGGGCGTCGCGCGCCATATAGAACAAATGGAGAACATTAGGCCCGATGATCGTCTGACCGCCCTGCGCGCCCAGCTCGCAACGCTGGGCGCGTCGCGGAAATCGGCCGCGTCTCGGCAGACACCATCCTCCACCGAGTTTCCGGCGCGATGGGCGCATGGCGTCCTGCACGACCTCTACGCCGCCACACCCGTCGACGCCGTGGCGGTCAACGCCTTCGGGCTTGGGGCTGGGGTTCAGGCGGCGGATGGACGGATCGTCGTCTGGGGGCTGCACGAGATGATGGGGATCGAGGCCGGGCGCCCGCACGGTCCCGGCCTGCACGAGATGGGGTTGGCGCCGTCCGACGTTCTGCTGGTGCGAGCGCCGGACATCCAGACCCTGCTGGTGATCGGCGAAGAGGCGCTGCGGACGCCCGCGGTAGGGGCGGTGCTGCTCAGCGCCTGGGGCGAGGCCAAGGCCCTGTCGCTGACGGCCAGCCGGCGTCTGGCTCTGGCGGCGGAGACCGGCGGGGGGACGCTGTTTCTGGCGCGGGCCGGGGCGACGCCGGCGCCCAGTGCTGCCGAAACGCGATGGTCGGTGCAGGCGGCGACGTCCACGCCGCTGGAAGGAGGCGCGCCGGGGCGGCCGTCTTTTTCCGCGACCCTGCTGCGGCGACGCGGCGGGGGCGAGCAGAGACACTGGACGCTGGAGTGGGATCGTGACGCCCGATCGTTCCGCGAACCGCCGCTATCTGGCGCTGTGGTTCCCGTGGCTGCCCAGCGACCGGCTGAGGCGTGGGGCGAACGGGGGCGACGGGTCGCCTGAGATTGGGCCTGATGCGACGCCTGTGGTGCTGGTCGAGAAGGTCGGCGGCGCCCTGCGTCTGGCCGCCGTCGATCCGGCGGCGGCTCGGGCGGGCCTGACGTCCGGCCTGACCCTGGCCGATGCCCGGGCGCGGACGCCGTTTTTGCGCCCCCTCATTCACAGGCCCGAGGCGGATGCGGCCCTGCTGATGCAGATGATGGAGGACTTCGGCCGCTTCACCCCCATGATCGCCGAGGATGCGCCGCACGGGCTGATGCTGGACGTCACCGGCTGCGCCCATCTGTTCGGCGGCGAGGTCGGCCTGGTGGGTGCGGCCCATCGACGGGCGGGACGGATCGGTCTGACGGTCAGGAGCGCCCTGGCCTCCACGCCCCAGGCGGCGCGCGCCCTGGCCCGGTTCGGGCCGGGCGGCCTGTTCGCGGCGAGCGAGGACCGACAGGCGGTGCGGGGTCTGCCGGTCGCGGCGCTGGAACTGCCGGAGCGCGACGCCCAGGCCCTGCAGCGCGCCGGGCTGAAGCGGATCGCCGATCTGGACGACCGGCCGCGCGCGCCTCTTGCCGCCCGCTTCGGGACGGACTTCCCTGCACGTCTGGCCCGTGTGCTGGGCGATGAGGATGTGCGGATCACGCCGTATCGACCGGCGCCACCCATCGTCGTCGACCGGGTCTTCTTCGAGCCCATCCTGACCGATGCCGATGTGGAACGGGTCTTGTCCGACCTGTTGGTCGATACCGCTGACCGGCTGGATCAGGCGGGCCAGGGCGGGCGGGCTTTCGAGGCCGGTTTCTACCGCGTCGACGGCCAGGTGCGTCGCATCGTCGTGCGGACTGGTCGGGCGACGCGGGATGTAGAGGCGATGCTGCGCCTGTTCCGCGAACGGCTGGCGGCCCTGTCCAATCCGCTTGATCCGGGTTTCGGCTTCGACCAGATGCGGCTGTCGGTGCTGGAGGCCCAGAGGCTGGCCCCCGCCCAGCGGGGTCTGGACGGCGACCGGCCCGATGGGGAGGACCTGAGCCGCCTGATTGACCGGCTGACCGCCCGGTTGGGACCGGAGGCCGTGCTGCGGTTCGAGCCCTTGGGCTCGCATATTCCCGAACGGGCGTCGCGGATGGTCCCGGCGGCGGCCCCGGCGGCGCGGTCTGATCTGACCTGGCCCGAGCGGATCCCCGGCGATCCGCCGCTGCGGCCGCTGCAGATGTTCGACCCGCCCCAGCCGGTCGAGACCCTGGCCGAGGTGCCCGACGGCTCTCCCTTAAGGTTCCGCTGGCGTCGGGTGTTGCACGAGGTGGCCTTGGCCGAGGGGCCGGAGCGGATCGGCGGCGAATGGTGGCGCGCGCCGGATCAGAAGACCCGCGACTATTACCGCGTCGAGGACCGCGAGGGCCGCCGCTTCTGGCTGTTCCGCCAGGGTCTGTATGGCGAAACCGACGAACCGCGCTGGTTCGTCCATGGCCTGTTCGCATGACCGCGCCCGCTTATGCCGAACTGGCCAGCGCCAGCAACTTCTCCTTCCTGCGCGGGGCGTCCCATCCGAAGGATCTGGTGCTGACCGCGATCCTGCGCGGGCACACGGGCCTGGGTCTGGCCGACCGCAACACGGTGGCCGGGGTGGTGCGGGCCTGGAGCGCCCTGCGCAGTCTGCGCGAGGACGGCCTGTCGCCGCCCGATGTGGTGCGCGACGGCGCCGGGCCCGGCGAGGTGACCTATGTCGAGAATCCGCTGAACGACCCCGCCCTGTCGGACGAGGTCAGGCGTCGGGCGGCGAGCTTCAAACTGGCGACCGGCGCGCGCCTGGCCTTCAACGACGGCACGCCCGACATCGTCGCCTATCCCCAGACGCGGGCGGGCTGGGGGCGGCTGACGCGGCTGCTGACCCTGGGCAATCGCCGGGCCATGAAAGGCCAGTGCGAGATCGGCCTGCGCGACCTGATCGCCGCGCCGGAGGACCTGTTGCTGATCGTCATACCGGGCGCTCGGTTGGACGGACTGGACCGGACGCTGGGCCGCTTGAGCGAAGCGGCGCCCGGCGCGGTGTGGCTGGGCGCTGTCATTGGGCGGAGCGGCGACGACCGACGCAGGCTGGCGCGGCTGAAGGCGCTGGCGCGGCAGGGCGGCGTCCCGCTGCTGGCGGTCAACGACGTCCTCTATCACGACCCCGGCCAGCGCGACCTGCAGGACGTGCTGACCTGTATTCGCGAAGGCGTCACGGTCGAGGCGGCGGGGCGGCGTCTGAACGCCAATGGCGAACGCTGGCTGAAGCCGCCCGCCGAGATGCTGCGTCTGTTCCGCGATGCGCCTGAAGCCGTCGCCGAGACCGCGAACCTCTTGGCCCGCGTCGGTTTCGACCTGGGCGACATCCGCTATCAATACCCCGAGGAGACGACGCCGCCCGGTCAGACCCCGCAAGCCTGGCTGGAGCGCCTGACCTGGCGGCACGCCGAGGTCCGCTATGACAAGGGCGTCCCCGACAAGGTGCGGGGCCTGCTGGAGAAGGAGTTGGCCTTCATCGCAGAGGCTGACTACGCGCCCTATTTCCTGACCATCTACGACATCGTCCGCGTGGCGCGCGACAAGCGGATCCTGTGTCAGGGGCGCGGCTCGGCCGCCAATTCCGCCGTCTGTTATGTGCTGGGCATCACGGCGGTGGACCCAGCGGAATCCGACCTGCTGTTCGAACGCTTCCTGTCGTCGGACCGAGGCGAGCCGCCCGACATCGACGTCGACTTCGAGCACGAGCGGCGCGAGGAGGTCATCCAGCACATCTACACTCGCTACGGCCGCGAGCGCGCCGGCATCGCCTCCACCGTCATCCGCTATCGCCCCAAGAGCGCCATTCGCGACGTGGGCAAGGCCCTGGGCCTGACCGAGGACGTCACCGCCCGCCTGGCCTCCAGCCAGTGGGGCAGCTGGGGTTCGGAGATCGGCGACCGCCATGTCGAACAGGCGGGTTTGGACCCCGCCAATCCGATGATCCGGCGTGCGGTGAAAATGGCCATGCGGCTGCTGAACTTCCCCCGGCACCTGTCCCAGCACGTCGGCGGCTTCGTCCTGACCCAGGACCGACTGGACGAACTGGTCCCCATCGGCAACGCGGCCATGGCCGACCGCACCTTCATCGAATGGGACAAGGACGACATCGACGAACTGCGCCTGATGAAGGTCGATGTGCTGGCGCTCGGTATGCTGACCTGTATCCGCAAGGCCTTCGACCTGATCCGCACCCATCAGGGCAGGGACTGGGCGCTGCACACGATCCCAGCCGACGACCCCGGCGTTTACGATATGCTGTGCAGGGGCGACTCCATCGGCGTCTTCCAGGTCGAGAGCCGCGCCCAGATCAATATGCTGCCCCGGCTGAAGCCGCGTCGGCTCTACGACCTGGTGATCCAGGTGGCCATCGTCCGGCCCGGCCCGATCCAGGGCGACATGGTCCATCCCTATCTGCGGCGTCGCAACGGGCTGGAGGAGCCGGACTATTCCAAGCCGGGTCCGCAATACCCCCAGGACGAGCTGAAACAGGTGCTGGAGAAGACGCTGGGCGTGCCCCTGTTTCAGGAGCAGGCGATGAAGGTGGCCATGGTCGCCGCCGAGTTCTCGGATAAGGAGGCCAACGGCCTGCGAAAGGCCATGGGCACGTTCCGGGGCGACGGCACCCTGCACACCTATGAGGACCGGATGGTCGGCAAGATGATCGAGCGCGGCTATGACCCGACTTTCGCGCGGCGCTGTTTCGACCAGATCAAGGGGTTCGGCTCCTACGGCTTCCCGGAGAGCCACGCCGCCTCCTTCGCCCAACTGGTCTATGTCTCGTCGTGGATCAAACACCACTATCCGGCGGCCTTCGCCTGCGCCCTGCTGAACAGCCAGCCGATGGGCTTCTACGCCCCGGCACAGATCGTGAGGGACGCCCAAATGCACGACGTCGAGGTGCGGCCGGTCGATGTCTCGCACAGCGGCTGGGACAACTGCCTGGAAGGGTCGGACAGGGCGCCGGCCCTGCGGATCGGCCTGCGCCAGATCGACGGCTTCCGCGAGGACTGGGCCGAGGCCCTGGTCGCCGCCCGCGCCTTCCGCCCACCCGACATCGAGACTCTGGCCCGGCGCGCGGCCCTGCCGTCCGCGGCCATGCGCAAACTGGCCGACGCCGACGCCTTCCGTTCGATGGGTCTGGATCGACGCCAGGCCCTGTGGGCGGTGCGCCGCCTGCCGGACGATGCGCCGCTTCCGCTGTTCGCCGCCGCCGACGCCCGCGAACTGGGCGCCGAACCTGACGCGCGCCTGCCGATCATGCCGCTCGGCGAGCACGTCGCCGCCGACTACCAGACCCTGCGCCTGTCGCTGAAAGCCCACCCCATGGCCATCCTGCGCCCGATCTTCGACGCGGAACGGATTGTGACTTGCGCCCAGGCCGAAGACCGACGCGGCGGCGCCCTGGTGCGGGTCGCGGGCGTGGTGCTAGTCCGTCAACGCCCCGGCAAGGGCAACGCCATCTTCGTCACCCTAGAGGACGAGACCGGCATCACCAATGTCGTCCTGTGGGCGCGGATGTTCGAACAGTTCCGCCGCGAGGTCATGGCCGCCCGGCTGATGGAGGTCGAAGGCGTCGTGGAGAAAAGTCCCGAGGGCGTGGTCCACCTGGTCGCCCGCCGCGTCGTCGACCGCTCCAGCGAACTTTCACGCCTGTCCGAAGACCACGACACGACCGTCCAGCTCGCCCGCGCCGACATCGTCGCCAACCCCCAGCCGCCCCGCCATGCGCCGCATCGCCATCCGCGCGATGTGCGGATATTGCCGGGGTCGCGGGATTTTCACTGAGATGCGACGCCACGCCGATCGCCGACAAACGCCGACCGGCTCCTAAGCGTGTGTTAGCGGTCTTGGCCGACTTGAGGCGCGACGGCGTTCAGCAGTTGCGGCGGGAAGGCCAGTTCGAACTCCGACAACTCAGGGGCGACGCCGAAGGTGGCCTCTCCGTTGCGGCCGGCATGGCGATCGCGCAGGGTGGAATAGGTGGTGAAGCGGATCGTTTTCGCCTCGGTGTCGAAGGCCATGAACCGCAACCAGCCGGCGCCGCCGTTGGCCGTGTCGGGCTTGTCGTCAGGCCCCACGGTGTTTCCCTGATAATCCTGAATCAGCTGATAGACCGGATAGCCGGCGTCATTGGCGTCGATGCGCAGGTTTTCGCCGTTCGACACGCCCTCGACCGGGCGGGTGTAGTTGTGGCCGCTCAGCACCATGAAGATGGTCGCGTTCTTGCGGATGAACCGGTCCCAGATCTGGTCCGGCGACAGGTGATCCGTGCCGGGGAAATAGTTGGCATAGCCGTTCGACCGATCCAGCGGCCCAGGCTGCAGCCATTCATGGGTGGTCACCATGACGGGAACGCCAGGGTGGGCGTCGATCACGCCCTGGGCCCAGTCCAGAGCGGTCTGGGGCGGCTCCATCTCCAGCGACAGGTTCAGGAAGGTGCGGCCGGCGGCGGTGAAGGTCTGATAGCTGTTCAGCCCGTCCGGCGAGGCGCCGCCGTACCAGGACTGGCCGGCGAAGAAGCGCGACTGCGGCCCGAAATAGAGGTTCCAGGTCCGGCCGCCGCTCAGCGGCTTGGACGCGCCGGGACCGCCCTCCCACCACGCGTAATTGTCATAGTCGTGGTTGCCCAGGACCATGCCGAACGGCAGGCCGGTGCGGGCCAGAATGGCGATGGAACGCGTGGCGATGTCCCATTCCTCGCGGGTGTCGAAATAGCGATACTGGCCCTCGGCGTCGGTCATGGCCTGACGAAACTGGCCGTCGCCGTGCTGGACGATGTCGCCGACGAAGGTGACGAAGGCCAGATTCTTCTCCTCGCGCATCTCGGCCAGATACTGCATCTGTTGAGCATAGGTTTCGGCGCCGCGCGGCTGGGCCAGGGTGATGTCGGAATAGTTCTGGGTGTCGGACACCACGGCGACGGTGAAGACCTCGGCCCAGGCCGGAACCGCAGAGGCCAGCAGGGTCGCGCCGAGCGCCAGGGCTGCGCCGAACCGTTGAAACACCGTCATGAACCTGTCCTTTGATCGGGTCGGAAGGGGCTTTAGCGGGGCTGTGTGACAGTTCGTGCCCGGGCCGGAGGACTTTCATCGATGTCGGACGGTGCGATACCGAACTGTCGCGCAATCGACATTCGTTGGTGACGCTTGGGCCGCATTGGGGCCGTCATGGATCAGCGGCTGAACATAGGCAACGCGACGGAGGCCCTGTCTGACCGCCTGTCGTCCGACGCCGCCTTCGCCGATCTGACGCGCCGTTTGCGGCGACCGTTGATGCAGTTCTTCCTGCGTCGGACCCGCTCGTCGATGGACGCCGAGGAGATGGTTCAGGACCTGTTCGTGCGTCTGCTTCGGCGCGGCGATCTGTTCAGCCTGGACAATGTCGACGGCTATGTCTTCGAGGCCGCCGCCAATATCGCGCGTGACCGGGGGCGATACGATCAGGCGAGAGGGCGGGGACGGCACGTCGACATCGACGACCTGTCCGCCGAGAGCGAGGATCCGGGCGCCGAACAGATTCTGGACGGGAAACAGAGATTGAAACGGATGCTGGCGGCGCTGGACGCCTTGCCGCCGCGGGCGCGGACGGTGGTGATCCTGAGGCGGTTCGAAAATCTGACCTATCCCCAGATCGCGCGACGGTTGGGTATTTCCGTCAGCGCGGTTGAAAAGCATATGGTGCGCGCGATGGCGGCGCTGAGGCTCGACCTGATCGAAACCGACCGCTGATGTATTCCGTCCATTCCCGCACCGCCAACGACGACCACGCCGATCTCGCCGCCTTCTGGTTCGCGCGAATGAACGGTGGAACGACGCCCAGTCTGGAGGACGAGGCGGCCTTTCGGCTCTGGCTGGATGAGGATCCCTCCCATATCGCCGCCTATCGCGACTGCCAGCAGGCCTGGCGGCTTCTGGAGGTGGACGCGGGCGAGCCCGAGTTGCTGGCCCTGCGCGCCGCGGCCCTGGGGCAGGACCGGCCGCGTCTGAGCCGCCGCGCCCTGTTCGGCCTGGCGGGCGGAGCGGTGGCGGCCTCGTGCGGCGGGCTGTGGATCGTGGGGGCGGCCTCGCCGGCGCGGGCGCTGATCTCGACCCGAGCGGGGCAGAGGTTGAACGCCACCCTGCCGGATGGCTCCGAAGTCACCCTGGCGCCCCTGACGCGTCTGAGGCTTGATTTCGTCGATGGTCGCCGGGCGGCGGTGCTTGAGAAGGGGCAGGTCTATCTGAACCTGACGACCGATCCGGCCCGGCCTTTCGCCCTGCGCGCCGGCGACCGGGTGCTGACGGCGGACGGCGGACGGTTCCAGCTGACGCTGCAGGGCGACCGGCCCGAGGTGGTGGTGGAGCAGGGGGGGCTGACCGTCGCCGCGCGTCGAGGCGACAAGGCGTCGGTGCGACTGGCCCCCGGTCAGAAGGGCGGTCTGACCGCAGAAGGTTTTCGGGTGATGTCGGCCGATGTCGAGGCCGAGACGGCCTGGCGCGACGGGCGTCTGGTGGTGCGTGACCGGCCGCTGAGCGAGGTGGTCGCCGCCTTCAATCGCTATTCCGCCGACCGTTTGTCGATCGAGGATCGGGCGGCCGGCGCCAAGCATATCTCGGGCTCGTTCCGCTATGACGGCGGGCGGGAGTTCGCCTTGGCCCTGGCGACGGGTTTCGACCTGTCGGTCAAGCGGGGTTCGGACGGGGTGTGGCGCATCCGAACGCCTGAAGGATCGACAACGGTTCGGTGAAATTTCCAAGACGGGGTGTGGGGTCGCAAGGGCGTTTCCGTTCCTGAGAGCGAACCGGCCGGGGGCCGGTCTTCCAATCCAGGGGCTACCAATGACCACCCAATCGCCGCTCTCGGGCGTTCTCAAGCGCGGGCTTCTGGCCTGCACCGCCGTCGCCGTTCTGGCCGCCGCCTCGCCGGCCCTGGCCCAGGCCCAGGCACAGGCACAAGACTCGGCGTCGCAGCCGATCGCCTTCGCCATCGAGAGCCAGTCGCTGGAGACGGCCCTGACCGGCTTCGCCCGCGCCGCCGATGTTCAGGTGGTCTTCACACCGGAACTGGTGCGCGGCAAGCGCGGCGGTCGCGCGGTCGGCGTGATGGCCCCGGCCCAGGCGCTGCGTCAGATCCTGGCCGGTTCGGGTCTGGTCGCCACCCAGGTCGGTGAGCGCACCTTTTCTGTTTCGCAAACCGCAGCCGGCTCCGCCGACGCCGCCACCCTCGACGAGGTGATCGTCACCGCTCAGAAACGCGCCCAGCGAATTCAGGACGTGCCGCTGGCCGTCACCGTGATCGGGGGAGACGACGCCGCGCGTCGCGGCATCGACAGCGTCACCGGACTGGTGGACGAGGTTCCGGGCGTTTCGGTCAACTACGCCTTCGGCGGCACCAACTACGGCCTGATCAGCATCCGCGGCATCGGCGGCGCCGACGACTACAAGCCCAATGGCAACCCCTCGGTCGCCCTGCACGTGGACGGTGTCTATCAGACGTCGAACGCCTATCTGGGTATGCCGCTGTTCGATCTGGACCGCGTCGAGATCCTGAAGGGGCCGCAAGGCACCCTCTACGGCCGCAACACCACGGCCGGCGTGATCAACGCCATCACCAAGGGGCCGGGCGACGTCGTCGAGGGTTCGGGCCGGATCGAGGTCGGCTCCTATGACTACACCGCCATGGAGGCCGCCGTCGGTGGTCCGCTCAGCGACACCGTCGGCGTGCGCGTCGCCGTTCTGGCGGAACAGGGCGGCGGCTTCATGGACGGTGCGGGCGCCGGCGATCTGGCCGGCTATCGCCCCGTCATCGGCGGCGTCATTCAGACCCAGGTGCCCGCCATCGTCGATCCGGGCCGCCGCGAAGGCTTCGGCGACAAGGATCTGTTCGCCGGCCGCGCCACCGTGTCGATGGACTTCGCGCCCGAAACCAACCTGACCGTCAAACTGTTCGGCAGCCGTGACCGCGGCGACACCCGCCAGTACGATCGGATTTCGGCGGCGCTGGACACCAACATCGCCAACGCGGGCGAGAACGACGATCCGTACGAGTTCTATTCGTCGGAATATCCGACCCAGGCCATCGACATCTACGGCCTCTCGGCGATGCTGAACCACAAGCTGGGCGAGAACCTGAACCTGGCCGTGATCGGCAACGTGCAGGGCTCGACCCGCTCGATCCAGGGCAACGGTGACGGCTCGCCCTATCCCGCCTCGCGTTTCGATGCGGACGAGGACCTGAGCCAGACTTCGCTGGAGATGCGCCTCAGCGACGATACCGGCGGTCGCCTCGACTGGATCGCGGGGGTCTTCTACGTGTCGGACGACATCGACTTCGACACCCACTGGACCAGCTACACGGCCCGGACCAAATACGACAATCTGCACAAACAGACCCGCAACAGCTTCGCCCTGTTCGGCCAGGTCGACTATGATCTGACGGAGAAGCTGACCCTGTCGGGCGGGCTACGCTACACCCGCGACGAGGCGACCTTCAGCGGCCGCAACGACGACCTGAACCCGTGGGGCATTTCGACCTTCACCACCACCTTCGCCACGACCAACCCCTTCGTCTGGGACCGGTCGTTCGAGGACGACAACGTCTCGGGTCGGGTCACGGCCAAATACGCCTTCACCCCGAACCTGAACGTCTTCGTCTCGGCCGGGACCGGCTATCGCGGCGGCGGTTTCGACGGCACATCGATCTTCACCCAGGCGGAGACCCTGCCGTTCGAATCCGAAACCGTCACCGCCTATGAGACGGGTCTTCGCTGGACGAACAGCCGTCTGCGCGTGTCGCTGGACGCCTTCCACTACAGGTTCAAACAATTGCAGGCGACCACCCGCCTGGCCAACGACACCAATGGCCGGGCCAATGTCGGCGAGGCCGAGAGCAAGGGGATCGAGTTCGCCATCAACGCCAATCTGTTCGAAACCTCGAACCAGACCCTGGACGTCGATCTGGCGGCCGCCTTCCTGGACACCGAAATCCTGTCCTTCAGTTCGGCGCGTGTCGCGGAGGTTCTGTCCACGGTCGGCGATCCGCTGCCGGGCGCGCCTGACGTGACGGCGACCCTGTCGCTGAACCACGGCCTGGTGCTGGACAACGGTTGGCGTCTGGACACGCGCGTGTCGGTTTCGCACCACGGCGAGGAATCCAATCGCCTGAACGCGGCGCCCGGAAATACGGCCGAGGCCTACACCCTGCTGAATGCTCGGGTCGAGCTGGAGACCTCGGCCAACTGGGCGGTTTACGCCTATGGCCGCAACATCACCGACGAGGTCTATTTCCCGGAACTGAACGGCGCTTCGCGCTTGGTGGGCGCCCCGGCGACGTACGGCGTGGGCCTGCGATACAGCTTCTGACGCCAGGCGCGCCGTCGTCCGCAGGGCGACGGCGCGCGACTGTCCCGTCCAAGTCGGGTCATGATCAAGACGGCCCGCGTGGGTCATTACTGGCCGCGTCGCTATGGCAAATGGTCGCGGTGGGCGTAAAAGGATCCCACTCCCCGTTTGCGCCCTCCGTCTTGGAAAGAGTCCAAAAATGTCTGATCGCCTGGACCGCCCTGGTTTTCTCGCGGGCTTGTGGCTGACGGTTCTGGGGATTGTGCTGATTGCAGCGGCGCTGTTCTTCACGATTGGCGGCGCGCGTCTGCTGATGCTGGGCGGCAGCGCCTATTTCCTGGTTGCGGGACTGGCGCTGCTGGCTTCGGGCGGGCTGATCGTGGCGCGCAGGCCGGTTGGGGCGCTGATCTTTGGTCTGGTCTATGTCGCAACGGTGGTCTGGGCGGTGTGGGAGGTGGGGTTCACCTTCTGGCCGCTGAACTCGCGCCTTCTGGCCATCACCGTCGGCGCGGTCGCGGTGGCGTTCAGCTATCCGCTGCTGCGCCGATTTTCGGGTCGGACCCCGCTGCGGGCGCCGTCCCTGGCCATCGCCGGGGTTCTGGCCGTGGGCGCTGTCGCAGGCTTTGCGGGAATGTTCGTTCCTCATGCGCCGGTCGCCTTCAAGGGCGTCGTGCCCGCCCTGTTTCCAGAGGTTCAGGGCGCTGCGGCGAGCAACTGGTCCGTCTATGGGCATGACGCCACGAACAGCCGGTTCGTCGGCCTGAACCAGATCAACCGCGACAACGTCGATCAGTTGAAGGTCGCCTGGACCTATCGCACCGGCGACGTCGCCGTCAGCGACGGCAATGGGGCGGAAGACCAGAACACGCCGCTTCAGATCGGCGACACCCTCTATGTCTGCACGCCGCACAACAACGTCATCGCTCTGAACGCCGACACCGGGCGCGAGAAGTGGAAGACGATGATCAACGCCAAGAGCTCCATCTGGCAACGGTGCCGGGGCCTGGCCTATTTCGACGCGGCCGCCCCGCTTCAACAGCCCGCGATACCGGGTGCGACCGCCATCCCCGCGGCCGTGCTGCCTCAGGGCGCACCGTGCCGTCGTCGTCTGTTCGTCAACACCATCGACGCCCGCCTGATCGCCATCGACGCCGACACGGGCGGCCTGTGCGCCGACTTCGGCGTCGCCGGCGTGGTGGATCTGAAGGCCGGCATGGGCGCGGCGCCCGATCCGCAATACCAGTTGACGTCCGCCCCGACCTTGGCGGGCACGACCGTCGTGGTCGGTGGACGTGTGGCCGACAACGTTCAGGTGGATATGCCCGGCGGCGTGCTGCGCGGCTTCGACGTCATCACCGGCCAGATGCGTTGGGCCTTCGATCCCGGCAATCCCCAGGACAAGGCTGCGCCCGCAGCCGGCAAGACCTACGTCCGCTCGACGCCAAACAACTGGGCGGGCATGACCTATGATGCAGCGTCCAACACCGTCTTCGCCCCGATGGGCAGCTCGTCGGTGGATGTCTATGGCGTGCCGCGCACCGCGATGGATCACCGCTACGGCGCCGCCATGCTGGCCATCGACGCCACGACGGGTCAGGAGAAGTGGCGTTATCAGACGGTCCACAACGACCTGTGGGATTTCGACATCCCGATGGCGCCGACGCTGGTGAGCTTCCCCGTGAACGGAGCGAACGTTCCGGCCCTGGTGTTCGGCACCAAGGCGGGCCAGATCTATGTGCTGGATCGCGCCACAGGACGGCCTTTGACCCAGGTGATCGAACAGCCGGTCAAGGCTGCGAACATCCCTGGCGAACCCTATTCGCGGACCCAGCCCCGTTCGGTCGGAATGCCCCAGATCGGCGCCCAGACCCTGAAGGAAGCGGATATGTGGGGGGCGACGCCCTTCGACCAGTTGCTGTGCCGCATCGCGTTCAAGACCATGCGCTATGACGGCCTCTACACGGCGCCGGGCACGGACCTGTCGCTCAGCTTCCCCGGCTCGCTGGGCGGCATGAACTGGGGCGGGTTGTCGGTCGATCCCAACAGCCAGACGATCTACGCCAACGATATGCGTTTGGGCCTGTGGTCCCAGATGATCCCGCAGGCGCCCCAGACGGCGGGTCAGGCCGGATCGGGCGGCGAGGCGGTCAACGCCGGCATGGGCGCCGTGCCGATGAAGGGCACGCCCTATGCGGTGAACAAGAACCGCTTCCTGTCCGCCCTGGGCATTCCCTGCCAGTCGCCGCCGTTCGGCACCCTGACCGCCATCGACATGAAGACCCGCGCCATCAAATGGCAGGTTCCGGTCGGCACGGTTCAGGACACCGGCCCGATGGGCATCCGCATGGGCTTGCCGATCCCGGTCGGGATGCCGACGCTGGGCGGAACCCTGACCACGCAAGGGGGCCTGGTCTTCATCGCGGGAACGCAGGACTTCTATCTGCGCGCCTTCAACAGCGGCGACGGCAAGGAGGTCTGGAAAGCCCGCCTGCCCGTCGGCAGCCAGGGCGGCCCCATGAGCTATCGCTCGCCCGTCAGCGGCAAACAGTATGTCGTCGTGACCGCCGGCGGCGCCCGCCAGTCGTCCGACCGGGGCGACTATGTGATCGCCTATCGTCTGCCGTAACCCAAAGGGATCGAGAGGCGGTCGTCCGCGATGCCTCTCGATCCCGTCGCCCGGCGCAAGATGGCCCCATGTCCAGATCCAGCCTCTTCATCACCGCCCTGACATTGGGCGCGGCCTTGGCCGCCCCGGCGTTCGCCGACAGCGCGACGATCGCCTCGGTCAAGCAGCAAGCCCCGCAACGCACGACCCTGACCGGGGATTGGGGCGGGCTTCGCACCCGCCTTCAGGCGGACGGGATCACGGTGCGGGGCGACTATGTCTCTGAAAGCTTCGCCGTGGCGGATGGCGGGCTTCGCAGCGGCGCGGCCTATACCCAGCAGGTTCGCGCCGGTCTGGATTTCGACATGGGGCGGATCGCCGGGTGGAGCGGCGCCAAGCTGCATCTGACCCTCAACGACCGGCGCGGCAAGGGGCTGTCGTCCGACTATGTCGGCAACCGACTGCCGATCCAGGAAGCCTACGGCGGCCAATATACCCGTCTTTCCGAACTGTCTTACGAGCAGGATTTCTCGGGCGGCGACGTGAACCTGCGGCTGGGCTATTTCGCCATGGGCAATGACCTGGGCGGGGTGGCGGCAGGCTGCACCTTCGTCAACGCCGCCTTCTGCGCCCACCCCCTGTCGATGTCGGGCGACAGCAACTGGTACAACTATCCCAACGCCCGGTGGGGCGGGGCGCTGCGGGTGCGGGCGAGGCGCGACCTTCTGGTCCGCACCGGCGTGTTTCAGGTCAATCCCGCCCTGGGGCAGGAAGGCAAGGCCTTCAAGCCGTTCGCGGGCGATACGCGCGGCGCCGTCCTGCCGCTGGAGGTCGAATATACGCCCGGCCAGTCACCCGGCGACCATGCCCTGCCGGGCAGTTACAAGCTGGGCCTCTACTACGACACCGCCGATGCGACCCGGACGCCGGGGCCGGATCCGGTCGACAGCCGCATCGGCTATTACGCCCTGATGAGCCAGACGGTCTGGCGCGCGACCGACAGCCGCCGCTCGCTGGCCGTCATCGGCGCCGTCACGGCCAACCCCCGCACGGCGGCGCAGATCACGCGGTGGTACATGGCGGGTCTGGTCCAGACCGGCACGTTCAGCGGGCGCGACCAGGACGTGCTGGGCTTGGGCGTCGTTCACGCCCAACTGAACCCGCGCCTGCGCGACGCCTTGATCGGCGCCGGGCCGGGCGCACCCGACGCCCCTCCCGCGGGCGAAACGGTCGTCGAGGCCAGCTATGCCGTCCAGATCCAGCCCTGGCTGGTCGTCAAACCCGACGTGCAGTACGTCATCCATCCCGGCGCTTTCTCCAACCGCAATATCGACGACGCCCTGGCCTTGGGCGTGCAGGTCAAAGCCCAGTTCTGAACAGGGTCGTCCAATGACCGTCGTCGACGGTCACGACGATCTTGAGCGCGTCGGCACAGTGTCATCACGCCCTGGAACTGTCCCCATCCGGATGATGCGGCAGAATGGCTTGTGTCGAAAATGTGGTTGACGGCCCTCGCCTGACCGTGCGGATTACGCGCCTGAATTGCGCCGTGGGGTTGCAAGCTTAAGCGTTCGGCGAATGCCGGTGGGGGAAATAACAGTGGCTTTCAGTTTCAAGCACGGCCTTTTGGCCGCGACGGCCGGCATGGCGATGTTGATGGGCGCCCAGGCGCAGGCGCAGACCGCGCCGGCCCCCACGCCCCCGGCCGGCGGGTTCTACATGGCCAATGGCGCGCGCACGACCAACTATCAGACCGCGCTGGCCTCGTGGCGCACGGACGCCCAGTTCTCGGTCGACTACTCCAAGGCCTTCCTGGGGCTGGAGCACGCCTATGCGATGGGGCTGAGCGGACGGGGCCAGACCGTCGGGGTCAATGACGCCGGCGTCTATATGGCCCACCCGCTGTTCGGTTCGCCGGGCAAGGTGACGGGGCTGCGGACCCAGGCGATCGCCGGTTACGGCAACGATGGCATGATCAACCCGCGTCGTCAGTGGGAGGGCCACGGCACCCACGTCGCCGGCACCATCGCGGGCGACCGCGTGTCGGGCCAGCCGATGTTCGGCAACGCCTTCGGCGCCAAGCTTTACGCCGCCACCGCCAACTTCTCGGCCGGCGATTTCCTCTGGTACAAGGATGCGATCATCGACGGCAAGATCGTCGCTACCCAGAACCAGAACATCGTCGACCTGGCCAATACGGGTCAGGTGCGGATCATCAACAACAGCTGGGGCAGCTCGACGACCCTGCCGTTCAACGC
Organism: uncultured Brevundimonas sp.; assembly: GCA_963515305.1. Classification (GTDB taxonomy): domain Bacteria; phylum Pseudomonadota; class Alphaproteobacteria; order Caulobacterales; family Caulobacteraceae; genus Brevundimonas. The sequence goes on along the minus strand of CAUPWX010000011.1, from coordinate 37,101 downwards.
CTCGCTGTCGACGGTTCTGGCCTCGTTCGCCCGCAACTACGGCGACTACTACAAGCCCGTGCTGGACAAGGACGTGCTGGTCGTCTTCTCGGCCGGCAACGGCTATGGCGTCCATGCCAGCATCGACGCCGCCGCGCCTCTGTCGGACCCGCGTCTGCGCTCCAACTGGCTGTCGATCGCCAACTATTCCAGCTTCACGGCAGCCGACCCCTCGACCAGCTTCTGCGGCCAGACCGCGACCTGGTGCGTCGCCGGTCCGGGTTCGGCGGTCGTGTCGTCGGTTCCGGCCTATACGATGGACCGCGCCGGCATCCTGGCGCTGTATCCGCGCACCAGCTATTCCACCCTCTATTCGGCCACCACGGTTTCGGCCCTTCAGACGGCGTCGGTGAACCAGTTCATCGGCGTGCTGAACGCCTATCTGAACGCCCGCGCCGTCGGCGGCCCGACCTATAACGAGGATGCGTGGCGTCGCGAGGTCGCGCGTCAGGCGGCCGCCATCACCCTGGTTTCGGGCGCGCGTCTGGGCGACCCGGACGGCTTCACTTCTGTTTTGGCCGGTCTGCTGACCTCGACCAACAACATGGCGCTGCTCACGCCGGCCTTCTCCAGCGCCGTGCTGCAATACGCCAACGACGAGCTTCAGCGCGTCCTGAACCAGTATATCAAATACACCGGCGCCGGTTATGCGGCCTATACCGGCACCTCGATGGCGGCGCCGAACATCTCGGGCTTCGCGGCCCTGCTGATGGAGAACTTCCCCGAATATTCGACGGCCCTGATCTCGGACATTCTGGTGTCCAGCTCCAAGGATCTGGACACGCCGGGCGTGGATCTGCGCTCGGGCTGGGGCGCGCCGCAGATGGACGTGGCGCTGCGCGGACCGACGGCGCTTCGCGACACGCGCGACGTCACCGTCGCCGTCGGCACCGTCGATATCTGGAGCAACAACATCGGCGATGCGCGCGACCGCTATTCGCCCGAGGTTCTGGCCAACTTCGGCAATGACATCGGCGGCCTGGTCAAGAAGGGCGGCGGCCAGCTGATCCTGACCGGCGCCAACGACTACAGCGGCGCGACGCGGGTCGAGGGCGGCCTTCTGACCGTCAACGGCAGCCTGCTGCGCTCCAGCGCCACGGTCGCCGGCGTCGGCATGATCGGCGGCACGGGCCGGCTGCTGAATCTGACGGCGGAAAGCGGCGGGGTCGTCTCGCCCGGCGACGGCGCCAATCCGTTCGGAACCCTGACGGTGGCGGGCAATCTGAACTTCAAGCCCGGCTCCTTCCTGTGGATCCGGTCCAGCGTCAACGGCGGCGCCTATTCGCGCCTGAACGTGGGCGGCACGACCCGGATCGACGGCGGTCAGGTCATCCTGAAGGCCGACAACGGCGAGTGGAACCTGCGGACGCGGATGAACATCATCAACTCCACCGGGGCGGTGACCGGGACCTTCACCGGCGCCCAGAGCGATCTGGCCTTCCTGGCGCCGGTCCTGACCTATTCGACCAATGGGGTGGTGCTGACGGTGCGGCGCAACGACGTCACCGTGGCCTCGCTGGGTGCGACCGACAATCAGAAGTCTGTCGGCGGCGCCCTGGACGTCATGATCAACAATACGGCCGGCGCCAATCGCGACCTGTCGCTGGAAAACGCCCTGCTGGACGCCAGCGTCCCCGCGGTTCAGGGCGCGCTTGGCGGCCTGACGGGCGAGGTGCACGCCACCCTGGGTGGTCTGGCCGTGTCGGACACCCGCACCATCCGCGACGCCATGTCCGAGCGCGGACGCAGCCAGGGCGGCGCCGCCACCTATGTCGGCAACGGCGTCTCGGTCTGGGGCAGCGGCGTCTATGGCGACGGTCGCGGCTCGCGATATGACGGCATCGCTGGCTTCCGCAGCGAGTCCTCGGGCTATCTGGTCGGGGCCGAAAAGGCGTTGTCGGATGATATGCACATCGGCGTCGCCCTGGGCGAAACCCGCTCGGAGCTGCGTTCGGCGCGCCTGCAATCCAGCGGCCGCGTCACCAGCGAACAGATCGGCGTCTATGGCGGCGCCGGCGTGGGCGACTTCCAGTTCCGCCTCGGCGGATCCTGGGCCAACGCCGATGTCCGCACCGATCGCACGGCCCAGCTGAACGCCTTCTCCAACGCCCTGGTCGGCGATTATGACGGCGACGTCTGGCAGGCCTATGGCGAGGTGGCCTGGAGCCGCGCGGTCGGCGGCACGGTGTTCGAACCCTACGGCGCCTACAGCCACGTCGAATATGACGCCGACGTCGCCGAAACCGGCGGCGACGCGGCCCTGTCCGGCAATGTGAAGCAGAAGGCCGATCTGCTGACGGCGGGCTTCCGCACCCGCACCGTCCTGGCGGGCGAGATGGGGCGGCCGCGTCTGTCGGCGGTGACCCATCTGGCCTACACACACGACTTGAACGGGGATGGTCCGGTGTTCGACGCCGCCTTCGCCGATGGGCCGCGCTTCCTGATCGACGGGGCCAATCCCGGCGACGACGTGGTCTCGGGCGGCCTGGCCTTCAACATCCAGGCGACCGAGCGCACCGCCATCGAGATGGGCTACACCGGCCTCTACAAGGACGAGTATCGCGACAACCGCATCTACGGTCGGTTCAGCGTCAAGTTCTGATCCCGGCGTCCGCCCGGCCTGTCGCGCCCTCGTCCGGTCGGACGGGGGCGCGATTGCGTTTCGGGTAGCGTTTCGGTCAGTGGGTCTGATCAGTGTGTTTGGGCGGACCAGGCGTCGTCGTCCTGGGTGAAGGGCCGGTCCTGACTGGCGGTGCGGTGCTCGGTCCAGACGCCCCGGGCGCGCGTCGCCCGCTCCACCGCCTGGACCGCCCCGCGCATGAAGGCGGCCGGCGTCTCGGCGTCCACGGGCGGGGCGATGGCCACGGCCGGATCGCCGCGCAGGATGCGGCTGGCGTAGACGGTCAGCCGCTGTCCCTGATCTCGCCCGTCGCGATAGGGGAACAGACACAGGGTGTAGCGTTGCTCGATCCGGGCCGGGCGACGCGGCGTCACGTCCGCGCGCCAACTGGCGCCGTCGCACGCCACGGTCCGCACCGGGTGCAGCCAGCCCGCCGGCGCGCGGATCGCCGGCCCCTCCAGCCCGAACCCGCCCGGCGCCGCCGGATCGACCAGGGTGAACCGCCCCGGCGTGCGGGGAACGACGGCGACGGCCTGGGATCGCGTGACCACGGCGACGTCGGGCCGGGCCAGGTGACGCTGCAGGGCCTCGGCGATCTGGCGGCCGGATCTCGGGGTCTGGAAATCGACGATGGCGTAGGCCTGATCCAGGCTCCGTTCGTGCAAGCCTTGATTGGCTGAAGACGCGCTCGCGTCGGTCCCCAGCGCGACCAGACCGACAACCGCCATGATGCCCTTGTGCTTCGCCATCGCCCATCAAGCTCACGACCGACGCGGCCGTGTCAACGCCGCGGCCCGAGGGCGACAGAACCTATGCCGCGTAGTAGCGCCGGTAGGCGGCGTAGGACAGATCGGCATAGCTGCGGCCCTGCCGGGCCTGGGCGCGGGCGTCCACCTGGCTCAGGGCCACGCCCAGCAGATGCGCGCCGGACTGGTTCAGGATGCGGGCGGCGGCGGCGACGCTGCGCGCCGGCGTCCTGCGCCAGCGCGTCAGCATCAGCACGGCGTCCGCCTTGGCCGCCAGCACGCGCGCGTCGGCCAGCACCAGCACGGGCGCCGTGTCGATCAGGATCAGGTCGAACGCCTGACGCAACTCGCCCAGCAGGGCGTCCATCGGCGGGGTCGCAAAGGCGTCGTCGGCGCTCAGACCCTGGGCCGCCATCGGCAGGACCTGAACGCCCGAGGCGGGGTCCAGAACCAGCAGGTTCCGCCATGCCGCCGCGCCGTGCAGCACCTCGGCCAGGCCCGCATCGGGGTTCAACCCCAGGGTGCGGGTGGCCCCCCGCCGTCGGGGGTCGGCGTCGATCAACAGCACCCGGCCGCCCGACCGCGCCGCCGCCCGCGCCAGACACAGGGCGGCGGTGGTCTTGCCCTCGCCGGGCAGGGCCGAGGTGATGGCGACGACGCGTCCGCCGACCGCCCCCGGCAGGGTGACGACGGCGGGGGCCGCCACGGCGACCGGCGGCGTCAACGCGGTTCGCAGGGCCCGCACGGCCTCGGCGAAGATCGAGGCGGGGCGCTGGATCACCAGGTCGAACGGATGAAGATCGCGCTCATCCGGCGCGGCGACCGACGAAGCCAGGGGCAGGGCGCCCAGGGCCGTCAGCCCCAGCCGGCGCTCGACATCCTGCGACGTCGACAGCCCCGTCTGGATCAGATTGGCCGCCAGCACCGCGCAGACCCCGGCCCCCAGGCCCAGCACGATGGCCAGCGCCAGGCTCAGCATCGCGTTCGGCGCGCTTTGGGTCGTGGGCGGGGTGGCGCGCGACACGATGCGGGCGTCGGCCTGTTCCACACCGGTCTGGGCGCTGACCTCGCGGTATCGGTCCAGGAAGGCGCGATAGATGGCCCGCGCCGCCTCGGCCTCGCCTTCCAGTTCGGCAAGCCGCACCGAGGCGGCGTTGTTGTCGGCCAGGGCGCCGCGCGCCGCCTCCAGACTGGATTCAACCGAGGCGGTGCGTTGCCGGGCCACCTGGGCCTGGGCGTCCAGATTGGAGACGACGCGGCGGATCTCGGCCTGGATCTGGGCGTCGATGTCGGTCAGCTCGTGTCGCGCCCGCGCCATGTCGGGATGCAGCGGCCCATAGCGGACCGACAGATCGGCGACGCGGGTGCTGATCGCCGCCCGCTGCGCCCGCAGGTTCTGCACCACGGGCGAGTTCAGGGCTTCGCCCACGTCGTCGCCGTCTGACCCTGCCGCCATCTGCGAGCGGGCGGTTCGCAGACGGGCATCCTGTTCGGCCTGTTGCGCGCGGGCGCCGGCCAGTTGCTGATTGTAGACCGAAATCTCCTGTTCGGTCAGGGTCGCGCCCTGGGCGCTGAGCAGGCCGTTGTCGATCCGGTAGCGCGACACGGCGGCGTCGGCGGCCTCGACCTGGCGACGCAGGTCTTCCAGCCGGTCGCCCAGAAAGGCGTTCGCCTGGCTGTTGGCGTCGAACTTGGCCGTGCGTTGCGCGCGCAGATAGGCTTCGGCGAAGGCGTTGGCGATGCGCGCCGCCTTGTCGCGGTCATCGGACGTGAAGCTTACCGCCATCGAATAGGTCAGGCCCATCCGACGCACGCTCAAGCGGCGACCCACGGCTTCGATAACCTGCTGACGCTCGGCGACCGGATCGGGCGCGGTGGGACGAAGGCGCGCCAGCCCCAGACCCAGCCCCAGACCCAGCCCCAGCGGCGCGCGCCTCAGGCGCGGATTGAACTCGCCGTCTTGGACCAAGCCCAGCCCATCCACGACCTGGGCGGTCAGTTCCGGCGATTTCAAAACTTCGACCTCGGTGTCCACCACGGCGGCCTCGGCGTCCAGGGCCGCCATTACCGCCTGGCCGGCGATCACCTGTTCCTTGCGCGTATTGATCTGAAGCTGGGTCGTGGCGGTATAGACCGGCGTGCGTCCCAGCAGCAGCGCCAGGGCGATCAGGCACACCACCCCCGCCACCGCCGCGAACAGCCCCGCCCGGCGACGAAAGGCGGCGACATAGCGATCCATGTCGATGTCGTCGGACACCGCCTGGGCGGCGGGCCCAGGCACGGGCGAGGGAGCGTTCGTCTGGGTCATCGCGCCGTCGGGCGGTGGATCATGCCTGTAAGTCGTGCGGTGTCGCGTCCAGGTTGTCAACCGGCCTGCCGTGGCGCCCGATCAGAACCGACCGACGGCGGCGATACTGATCCGCGTGCTGCGATAGTTCGGTCCCGCCGCCGCCCCCGACGAGGACTGATCCAGCCAGGTCAGATCGGCGACGACGCCATAGCGCCGGTTCATCCGATAGTCGGCGCCCACCCCCAATCCCGACCGTTCGTCGATCCGTGACAACCCGTCATAGACGTCGCGCGTCCGCGTCAGCCGGGCGCTCAGGATCAGGTTGCGAAGCAGTTCGTGGTCCGCCGCGAACGCCGCCTCGGTCCTCAGGGCGCCGGACGCCCCGACCACGGCTGCGTCCTCCACCGACCGGCCCGCCGTGACCACGATGGTGGTCAGGGGCGTGACGAACCAAGACACGCGCGCCCGCCCGCCGAACCCGTCGATATCGCCGAAGGCGGCGTCGCGATAATCCTGCCGCAGATAGCCGGCGGCGATCTCGCCCCGCATCAGGCCGCCGCGTTCGAAATCCATCCCCGCCAGAATCTGCCCGCCCGACGAGGTGCGAGACGGGCGACCGGCGATCCGGCGATGGTCCCGTTCGTCGCCGGCCATCTGCACGAAGACCGACAGTCCCGGCGACACGGCGTAATCGGCCCTCCCGCCGAGCGTCAGAACCGTGCGGTCGCGGTCGTCCTGTTCGACCGCTCCGCCGGCCGCATTCACGCCGTCGCGATAGTCTATGCGGGCCGCCTCTGCGCGCGCCGACAGCCGCAACCGCCCCGCCGTCCGCACGGCCTCCAGACGGGCGGACGTCAGGTCATAGGCCACGGGCCGGGCCGTCGTCGCATCGACCCCGGCGGCCGTGCGCGGGTCATGAGCGTGGGCATAGTCGGCGCCCGCCGTGACCCAGGCCCCCCGGTTTACGTCCAGCCGCGCCGATGCGCCCAGCCGGGCGTCGACGACGTTTTCGCTGTCGAAATCCAGATTGCGGTCGATGTCGAGACGGGCGTGCCCCTCCAGACCATGCCGTCCCCAGTCGGATCGCGCCGCGATCTGCGGGGTCAGGCGCACGACGATGGCGGCCTGGGGCGCGCGTTCGGCGGCGAAAACATTGTCGTCATGGGTCGTCTGCACCCGAAGATCGGGCCACAGGGTGAACCCCCCGGCCTTCAGGCCGATGGCGTCATAGGCGGGCTGGGGCCGCTCGTGCACGGCGACGCCCCGGCTCCGGGTGAACAGGTCGGGCGTGTCCTCCTGCGCCGCGTCCAGAGACTGGGCCGCAACGTCCGACGCGGCGAACAGGGCAGGGGCTGCGGCGATACAGAGCGCACGCCGCACCGCCGCCCGCATCAGCCGTTCTCGTACTGCCGCCACCAGGCGACGAACTTTTCCAGCCCGACCTTCAGCGGAACCTGGGGCTGATAGCCGCAAAGGGCGTTCAGCTTGGACACGTCGGCATAGGTGGCGGTGACGTCGCCGGGCTGCATGGGCCGCATGACCTTTTTGGCCTCGACGCCCAGGGCGGTCTCCAGCGTCGAAATCATCTCCATCAGCCCCACTGGCTGGCTGTCGCCGATGTTGAATATCTCGTGCGCGCCCGCCGCCGGCGGTCGATCCAGCACGCCCATGATCCCGTCGACGATGTCGTCCACATAGGTGAAGTCGCGCGCCATCCGACCCTCCCCATAGACCTCGATGGGGTCGCCCCGCATGATCTTCTGGGTGAAGCTGAAATAGGCCATGTCGGGCCGTCCCCACGGCCCATAGACGGTGAAGAACCGCAGGCCCGACTGCGGAAAGCCGTACAGGGTTGCATAGCTCTGGCTCATCAGTTCGCACGACCGTTTCGTCGCGGCGTAGAGCGAGACGGGATGGACCGTGGGATCGTCCTCGCGGAACCCGGCGCCCGCCAGCGGTCGGTCGCCATAGACCGAACTGGACGAGGCATAGACCAGATGCTCGACCCCGCCGTGACGCGCCGCCTCCAGCATCGACAGATGACCGGCCAGGTTCGACCGCTCGTAGGCGAAGGGGTTGTCCAGCGAGTACCGAACGCCCGCCTGCGCGGCCAGATGGACGATCCGTTTCACGCCCGCCTCGGCGACCAGGGCGCGCATCTGTTTGTGGTCGGCGATGTCGGCCCGCACCATGCGAAAGCGGTCGCGCCCCTCCAGCCGGGCGGCGCGGGCCGCCTTCAGGCGCGGGTCGTAATAGGCGTTGAAGACGTCGACGCCGATCACCTGGTCGCCCCGGTCCAGCAGCCGTTCGGCGACGTGCATTCCGATGAAACCGGCCGCGCCGGTGACCAGGATCGGCGACCCCATCAGCCGCGCCCGACGCCCATATAGCGGAAGCCCCGGCTCTTCATGTCCTCGGGGCGATAGATGTTTCGCAGATCGACCAGCACCGGCTGTTTCATCAGCAGCTTGATCCGGTCCAGATCCAGGGCGCGGAACTGGTCCCATTCGGTGACCAGAACGACCGCGTCGGCCCCGACCACGGCGTCATAGGCGCTGTCCTTCATCTCCACCTCGGGCAGCAGTTTGGCCGCCTCGTGCATCCCCTCGGGATCGAAGGCCTGGACCCTGGCGCCCGCGGCGATCAGGGCGGGGGCGATGTCCAGCGACGGGGCGTCGCGCATATCGTCCGTGTTCGGTTTGAACGTCAGGCCCAGCAGGGCCACGGTCTTGCCCGCCACGCTGTCGCCCAGGGTCGTCTCGACCCGTCCGGCCATCGCCTTCTTGCGGGCGTCGTTGACCTCGACCGTCGCCTCGATCAGCCGCGTCGGGGCGCCGTATTGCTGGGCCGTGCGGACCAGGGCGATGGTGTCTTTGGGGAAGCATGACCCGCCATAGCCCGGGCCGGCGTGCAGGAACTTCGAACCGATCCGCTTGTCCAGGCCGATGCCGCGCGCAACCTGCTGCACGTCGGCGCCGACGGCCTCGCACAGATCGGCCATCTCGTTGATGAAGGTGATCTTCATCGCCAGGAAGGCGTTGGCGGCGTATTTGATCAGTTCAGACGTGCGGCGGCCCACGAACAGCAGCGGGCTCTCGTTCAGGTTCAGCGGACGATAAAGCTCGCTCATCACCTTCTGGGCGCGCGATCCGATCTCGCCGTCCATGTCGTTGACGCCGATCACCACCCGGTCGGGCCGTTTGAAGTCGCCGATGGCGGCGCCCTCGCGCAGGAACTCGGGGTTGGAGACGACGGCGAAATCGGCGTCGGGATTGGCCTTTCGGATGATGGCCTCGACCTCGTCGCCGGTGCCGACCGGGACGGTGGACTTGGTCACGATCACGGTGAAGCCGTCGATCAGGCCCGCGATCTCCTCGGCGGCGGCATGGACGTAGGACAGGTCGGCGTGGCCGTCGCCGCGTCGCGTCGGGGTGCCGACCGCGATGAAGACCGCGTCCGCCTTACGGATCGCCTCGGCCCCGTCCAGGGTGAAGAACAGCCGCCCCTCGCGCACATTCGCCGCGACCAGATCGTCCAGCCCCGGCTCGTAGATCGGGATCTCGCCCTTCTCCAGCCGCTCGATCTTGGACGGGTCCTTGTCGATGCAGGTGACGACATGGCCGAAGTCGGCGAAACAGGCGCCGGACACCAGGCCCACATAACCCGTCCCAATCATCGCTACGCGCATCGAAATCCCTCATCAGCGGCGAGCCGACCTTTAGCGGGGCGGTGCGCTCGGGGACAATGGCTTTTGGTTTCGCGATGCAACCCATCCGCGGCCGACGCCTCGCAGCGCCGACCGCAGGGGCAGGCCCTCAGAGCACGCCGATCATCGAGGCGACCAGCGGATGGCGCACGATGTCCCGTTCGGCCAGGCGCACCACCGCAATGTCCGGCACCGCCTCCAGCCGCGCCGAAATGTCCGACAGGCCCGAAATGCCGGGCAGCAGGTCCGACTGCTGCGGATCGCCCGTCACCACCATCGTCGAATGCCAGCCCAGCCGCGTCAGCAGCATCTTCAGCTGGACGTAGGTGCAGTTCTGCGCCTCGTCCACGACGATGAAGGCGTTGTTCAGCGTGCGGCCGCGCATATAGCCGATGGGGGCGATCTCGATCAGGCCCTCGGCCATCAGCGCCTTGACCCGCTTCATCGACAGCCGGTCCGACAGGGCGTCGTAGAGCGGGCGCAGATAGGGGGCCAGCTTGTCCTCCATGTCGCCGGGCAGGAAGCCGATGGATTCGCCGGCCTCGACCGCCGGGCGCGACAGGACGATGCGTCCGACCTTGCCGGCCTCCAGGGCCTCGACCGCCTTGGCTACGGCCAGATAGGTCTTGCCCGTGCCTGCCGGTCCCAGGGCCATGATCAGATTGTGGTGGTCGATGGCCGTCATCAGTTCGCCCTGGCCCTCGGACTTGGGCTTCAGCGTCTTCAGATAGCCCTGGTCGCGGTCGTCGTTGGACGGATGGGGCGACCAGCCCCCTGAGCCTTCGCGTTGGCGCTCGTTATGCGGGGCGTGAAGCCGGCGAACTTTCGACTCCTCCATGAAATCACGCGAATCCAGAATTCCGTGTTCACGCGTTTGACGCTTGGTTGCAGCACGCTTGGTCATGGACGCCTCCAGGGCATGAAAAAAGGCGGACCCGAACGGGCGCCGCCTTGGATGGGCTTGGGGAGGAAAAGGTCGCGGCCTGAACGCAGACCGCCCGGATCGCCGACAGGGCCGTCCGCCACGGGATCGCCCCGCCGCCGCACAACCGAACCCGGATCCCAACGCGCCACGCAAAAGCCCCGACGACTGACCGGATCGAGCTTGATCCGGTTTCGGATTCGAGGCCGAAATGGCGACCCGCGAATCGCATCAACAGAATGATGCTATCGTGGTTAGCGATCCGTTAAAGCCCTCATTTTTCAAAGATTAGGCGGTGTTCTGATGACCCTTTACGCTTTGGACGACATGAAGCCGCAGCTTCCGCCTGAGGGCGAATACTGGGTGGCGCCGAGCGCATCGGTGATAGGGAATGTGATTCTTCACGCGAACGCCAGCGTCTGGTTCGGCGCGACCCTGCGCGGAGACAACGATCCGATCACGGTGGGGCCTGACAGCAACATTCAGGACGGCAGCGTGCTGCACACCGACCTGGGGTCGCCGCTGACGCTGGGGCGCGGCGTGACCGTGGGCCACAACGCCATGCTGCACGGCTGCGAGGTCGGGGACTACAGTCTGATCGGCATCGGGGCGGTGGTGCTGAACGGCGCGCGGATCGGCCGGAACTGCATCATCGGCGCCAACGCCCTGATCACCGAGGGCAAGGTCATTCCCGACAACAGCCTGGTCATGGGCCAGCCCGGCAAGGTCGTGCGCGAGCGCGACCCCGACCATATCGCCGTGCTGCAGATGTCCGCCGAACACTATGTCCAGAACTGGAAGCGGTTCGCGGCGGGGCTGCGGGCCTTATGAGGCGCTGAGGATCGCCCGCGCGGCCGCCGCATCGGCCTCGATCTGGGCCTTCAGCGCGTCCAGTCCATCGAACCGTTCCTCGCCGCGCAGCCGGGCGATCAGCTGCGTCTCCATCGTCTGGCCGTACAGGTCGCCCTCGAATTCGAACAGCCACACCTCCAGCAGCGGCGTCTCCAGCGCATACATGGGCCGCACGCCCAGGCTGGCGACGCCGTCGACCCTGCGCCCGTCCGCCAGTCGGCTGCGCGTCGCATAGACCCCGTAGGCCGGCCGCATATAGTCGCCCATCGCCACATTGGCGGTCGGCACGCCGATGGTGCGGCCGCGCTTGTCGCCGTGGATCACCTCGCCCTGGATGGCGAAAGGCCGGCCCAGGATGGCGGCGGCGCGCGTCATGTCCCCGGCCTTCAGCGCCTCGCGCACCGCGCTGGACGACAGTTTCAGCCCGTGGTCGTCATCCCGACGCTGCACCGTCGAAACGCCGAAGCCCAGCCGCTCGCCATAGGCGCGCAGGGCCTCGGGCGAACCCGACCGGCCCTTGCCGAAGGTGAAGTCGAAGCCGACGGCGGCGTGGCGCACGCCTAGGCCGCGCGCCAGCACCTGTTCGGCGAAGGCGGCGTCGGTCATGCCCGCCATCTCGGCGTCGAACGGCAACAGATAAAGGATGTCCACGCCCAGCGGCGCCAGGGCCTGAACCATCTGGTCGGCGGTCATCAGGCGAAAGGGCGCGGCGTCCTTCTGGAACCAGCGGCGCGGATGGGGATCGAAACTGACCACGCCCAGCGGCGCACCCAGCCGATCGGCTGCGGCCTTCGCATCGGCGATGACCGCCTGATGGCCGCGGTGCACCCCGTCGAACGCGCCCACGGCGACGGCGGCGCCCTTCACGGCGTCCGGCAGGTGACGCCAGTCGCGAACGACCTGCATCAGCGTTGTGAGGGTTTGCGCCGGCGCGGAACGCGGACCACCGCGACCCCGTCCATGATCATGGTGTCGCCGACGAAGCCTTCGCAGCTCAGCTTGACCCGCGCGCTCTCGGCCTCGACCTCGATCACGGTGATCAGGATGCGGACGACGTCGTCGATCCGCACCGGCTGATGAAAGGCCAGGGTCTGGGAAATATAGATCGAGCCTGCGCCCGGCAGGATGGTGCCCACCACCGCCGAACCGAATGAGGCGCTCAGCAGGCCGTGCGCGATCCGGCCGCGATAGGCGGTCTTTGCGGCGAAGGCCTCGTCCAGATGCACCGGGTTGAAGTCGTCCGACGCCTCGGCGAACAGCCGGATGCGATCCTGCGTCGCCACGACGATTTTCTCGGCCGCCATGCCGACGTGAAGTTCGTCCAGGATGTAACCACCGGACGGATGCTGCTGAACCAATTCGACCATAAGGGTGGCTTTAGCCGCCGTGCGACAAAATGGCGAGCCTTACCAGGCCAGTTCCAGCGCGGCGTAGCGCGCATAGGTGGTTTCGGCCTTCAACAGGGCGCCGGCGCGGGCGGGGTCCAACACGCCGTCTTCGCCCTTGGCCTGGTCGCCGTGGATGCCCTGGGCGATGAACAGACAGTCCAGTGCTTGGGCGTTCGCGCCCATCACGTCGGTCACCACCCCGTCGCCGATACACAGCACGCGCGAGCGGTCGACCGGCCGGCCCATCAGGGCTTCGGCCTCCTTCATCGCCAGGTCGTAGATGGGGGCGAAGGGCTTTCCGGCCATCACCACCCGGCCCCCTTGCGACGCATACAGGTCCGCCAGCGACCCGCCGCAATAGATCAGCTGGTCGCCGCGCTGCACCACCCGGTCGGGGTTGGCGCAGATCAATTCGATGTCGCGCGCGGCGCCCACGGCGAACCGCTCGCGATAATCCTCGGGCGTCTCGGTGGTGTCGTCCACCGGCCCGGTCACCGAGATGAAGGCGGCGTCCTGGGCGCTTTCGGCCCGCTCCAGGCCCAGGCCGGCATACAGCGGCGCATCGCGCTCGGGGCCCACGATCCAGGCCGGGCCGGGCGCGCGCTTGGCCAGTTCGGCCCGCGTCGCATCGCCCGAGGTGACGAACGCCTTCCACGCCTCGCGCGGCACGCCCAGGCCGTCCAGCTGCGCGATCACGTCCGAGGCCGGACGCGGCGAGTTGGAGATCAGCACCACATGGCCGCCCTCGCGGTTGAACCGCATCAAGGCCTCGCACGGCGCAGCCCAGCTTTCGCGCCCGTTGTGGATCACCCCCCACACGTCGCACAGCAGAACGTCATAGTCGCCGGCGACGGCGCCGAGGTGGGGCAGGGCATGGGGCAGGGTCATGGGGCGTTGGTAGACGCTGGGACGCAAGGGCGAAAGTCTCCTTGCGGCAAATGCGGAGAAGACGTTGTCCGCTCATGCCGCTCCATCCACCTCGTCATTTTCGACCTGCGCCCGGAATCCGTTACGCCGACTTTGACGGACCGCGCATCAAGGTCCCTTCTCCCCTCGGGGGAGAAGGTGGATCGCGCAGCGAGACGGATGAGGGGGCTGGTTCCGCAGCCTCGCTCTTACCGTTTCGAGGCGGATAGATACCCCTCATCCGAGGCCTACGGCCCCACCTTCTCCCCCCAAGGGGAGAAGGACAGCGTCCCAGCCATCGCAATGACGCTGGTGCATCCGCAACGATTTCAATCGCTTGCCGAATTATGTCCCCCTTCTCCCATACCCCCTCCGAACCCGGCGTATCATAAGCCCGTCTCGTCGCATCGGAGGGCTCGCTTGGCCTGCGACCTTGCGGCGGCGGGAGCGGAGGGAACGGGAGCAGCGGTGAAACCCGCTGTGCCGGCGGCGACACACGGTGCGCCGTCGGAGGGTCGAGGGGGATACTCGATCGCACTCGGGACGGGGTTCGCAGACCCCGCCGACCCGTCGCAGGCTTATGGGGTTAGGCGATAAGACCGCCACCGCTCGACGCCCCGAGCTTGCAGGCCAACCCCTCGCGCGGAGCGTCAACCCCTTCGTCGAAACGGTAACAACACAATCACACTCCGGGCGAAGGCCCGGCGCTCCGCCCAGCCCTCCTAGAGTGGCCCTCCACCAACTTCGCAGCGAAAGCGCGAGGGCGCCGCCGCGCGACACTGCGTCATCTTGTCAAACCCGCCTTTCGACCCCAACTGCAAAGCCTGCCTCACCGTGATCGCCCGCCCGCGACAGGAGCCCTGATGCCCCATGCCGACAGCCTGATTCTCACCCTGGTCGGGGGTTTCGTCCTGGCCTTCGTGTTCGGGATGTTGGCGCATCGGCTGAAACTGTCGCCCCTGGTCGGCTATCTGGTCGCCGGCATCGTGGTCGGTCCCTATACGGCGGGCTTCGTCGCCGACACCGAACTGGCCCCGCAGCTGGCCGAGATCGGCGTCATCCTGCTGATGTTCGGCGTCGGCCTGCACTTCTCGCCCAAGGATCTGATGCAGGTGCGGCGCGTCGCTATTCCCGGCGCCCTGGTCCAGATCGCCGTCGCCACCGTGCTGGGCTGGGGGCTGGGGCGGTTCGTGCTGGGTCTGGGCGATGTCGAGGCCCTGCTGATGGGGTTCGCCCTGTCGGTCGCCTCCACCGTGGTCCTGCTGCGGGCGCTGGAAGAACGCAAACAGGTCAAGGGCGAGATCGGCCGCATCGCCGTGGGCTGGCTGATCGTCGAGGACCTGGTCATCGTCATCGCCCTGGTCATGCTGCCGATGATACTGGTCCCGCCCGGAACCCAGACGGACTTCGCAGCCTTGGGAACCGACGTCGGACTGACCCTGCTCAAGGTCGTCCTGTTCGTGGTCGGAATGCTGGTCGTGGGCGGCAAGGTCATTCCCTGGCTGTTGATCCGCATCGCCCACACCAAGTCGCGCGAACTGTTCACCCTGGGGGTTCTGGCCATCGCGCTAGGCATCGCCTGGCTGGCCTATTTCCTGTTCCATTCGTTCGCCCTGGGCGCCTTCCTGGCCGGCCTGGTGATGAACGCCTCGCCCCTGGGTCACAATGCGGCCGAGCGGTCGCTGCCGTTGCGCGACGCCTTCGCCGTCCTGTTCTTCGTCTCGGTGGGGATGCTGTTCGATCCGATGATCCTGGTGCGCCAGCCCTGCGCCGTGCTGGGCGTTCTGGGCATCGTCATCGTGGGCAAGTCGGTCGCTGCCCTGGTCATCACCAAGACCTTCAAGCTGGATCGCCCCACCGGCTTCACCGTCGCGGCCTCCCTGGCCCAGATCGGCGAGTTCTCCTTCATCCTGGCCGCGCTGGGGGTCTCCTTGGGCGCCATGAGCCGCGAGACGCACGATCTGATCCTGGCCGCCGCCCTTCTGTCGATCTCGCTGAACCCCTTCGTCTTCCTGTTTGCCGACAGGATGGGCGGCAAGCCCAAGCCGCCGTCCGCCGGCGCGACCCGTCCGGCCGCCGCCGACGGGCCGATCACCGATGCGGTGGCGTCGGCCTGACATCGAGCGCGGCGCTCTTTTCGTCGCAGCGGACCCGGACTATCGTCGGCGCATGGACATGACCGCTGCAGACCAGGCCGTTCTTCACTATGGCGACGGCGAGTTCGCGGTGCTGAAGCCCGGCCGTTTCGTGCGCTGCGCGGTGACGGACAAGCCGATCCCGCTGGAAATCCTGCGCTACTGGAGCCCTACGCGCCAGCAGCCCTATTTCGGCCCGGCCGAGTTCATCGCTGCACAGATGGCCGCTCCGTCGGTCCCGAAATGATCGCTACCCGTCGCGCCCTTCTGGTCGGTGCGGGCGCCGGCCTGATCGCCGCGCCCCTGGCCTGGGCCCAGGACCGCAACGACCAGGATCGCAACAGCGTGCCGCTGGCGCTGAACGGGGCCTGGCGTCAGGGCGGCTACGCCCTTGGCCGCACGACGCCGGGCGCGCTGATCTTCGTGGACGGCGAGGCCCTGACCACGGCCTCGGCAGCCGGTCTTTTCGTCGTCGGCTTCGACCGCGACGCGGGGCCGAACGTACGGATCGAGGTGCGCGCGGATGGACGCACGGCGCGTCGCACGCTGGACATCGCCCCCTACGCCTTTCCCTCGACCCGCGTGAACGGCCTGCCGCCCTCCACGGTCGAACCGACCGATCCGGCGCTTCTTGAGCGTATCCAGCGCGAGATCGCCCTGAAGACCGAAGGCTTCGCCAGCCGGATCGACGCCGACGATTTCCGCGACGGCTTCGTCTGGCCGCTGGAAACCTATCGCGTCTCCAGCGCCTGGGGGGCGCAGCGCATCCTGAACGGCACGCCCGCCCGGCCGCATTACGGCATCGACCTGGCCGCGCCGCAGGGGAGCGTGATCCGCGCCCCCGCCGACGGCCGCATCGCCTTCGTGCGCCCCGATATGCATTTCGAGGGCGGCCTGACCCTGATCGACCACGGCCAGGGGCTGATCACCTGCTACCTGCACCAATCGCGCCTGGACGTGCAGCAGGGACAGCGGGTCCGGCGCGGCGATCCCTTGGGTCGCGTCGGCATGACCGGCCGCGCCACCGGCCCTCACCTGTGCTGGCGCATGAAGTGGCGCGACCGCAATCTGGACCCGTCGCTGATGGTCGGCGCCCAGGCGCCGAAAACCATCGCCTGATCGACGGCTCAGCTTGCGGCGATACGGACATCCCCCTAGCGTCGCGGTTCGACCGGTCGGGGCCTGATGTCTTCTCTGAAATCGCTGAACGTCCTTCTGGTGGACGACAATCAGAATATGCGCGCCATCGCCGCCGCGGTTCTGCATTCCGCCGACATCCGCAACGTCCACGAGGCGGCGGAGGGGGCCACGGCCTTCAGCCTTCTGCGCCAGCATCCGATCGACCTGGCCATCGTCGACTTCAATATGTTCCCGCTGGACGGGGTCGAGTTCACCCGTCTGGTCCGAACCGCCGCCGACAGCCCCAACATCTATCTGCCGATCATCATGATGACCGGCCATTCCGAACGGACCCGCGTCTATGAGGCCCGCGACGCCGGGGTGAACGAGTTCATCGTCAAGCCGATCACGGCCAAGGCGGTGCTGGACCGGATCAACGCCGTCATCATGCGGCCGCGCGCCTTCATCCAGAGCGTCGACTATGTCGGCCCCTGTCGGCGACGCCGGGATCAGCCCGACTACGCCGGGCCGTTCCGCCGCTCTGCCGACGCCGGGCGATCCAACGCGGCATAGACCTTATCGGGCCAGCGTTTGTGGACCCAGAACCAGTCCACCGGATGCTCGCGCACCCGATCCTCGACGAAGCGGTTGGCGGCCTGGATGCCGGCCAGCGTGTCGGCCGCCTTGTCGTCGCTCTGATTGACCACGATCGGTTCGTGCGCCGTCACCCGGAACCGCACGCCGGGCAGACGCACAACCGACAGCGGCAGCATGACCGTGTCGAACTTCAGCGCCAGCCGCGCCGCGCCCGGCGAGGCGTTCACCGGCTGGCCGAAGAACTGCACCTCCGGCCCCTGATTGTATTTCTGGTCGACCAGCAGGGCGATGGAATCGCCCCGCTTCATCCCGGCCATCAACTCGCGCGTGCCGTCGCCCTTTGGCGCGAACAGGCGGATGCCGTACCGCTCGCGGCTCTGGCGGATCAGGGCGTCGACATAGGGATTGTTCGCGGCGCGATAGGTCACCTGGCACGGCACGCCGGCCGCCATGATCACCGCCGCCATCACCTCGAAATTGGCCAGATGGCCCGAGATCAGCACCGCCGCCTTGCCGCTGTCGCGCAGGGCGTGCAGCCGCTCGATCCCCACCACCTCGACCCGCCCGCCTTCGGGCGTCAGCCGGTCCATCACCGCCAGTTCGGCGAAGGTCCGCCCGGTCTGATCCCATTGGGCAAGCGCTAGGGCGTTGCGCTCGGCCTCGCCCATGTCGGGGAAGGCGATCCGCAGATTGCGGATCACCGTCTTCTGCGTGCCCGTCAGCGGCCCCAGGGTCCGCAGCAGCCAGCCGCCCAGCCCCGACGCTCCCTCCACGCCCAGCAGCCGCAGGAACCCGAACAACGCCCGGAAGCCAAAAGCCTCCAGACGCCATGCGAAATCCTGTCGCCAGTCTTTTGCGCTACCGCCCGTAGGGCTGCTTGAGCGCTTCTCTTCACCAGGCAATCGTCAATCCACCGTCCACCACCAGGGTCTGGCCGGTCACATAGGCCGACGCAGGGCTGCACAGATAGACTGCCGTGCCCGCGATTTCATCCGGCTGGCCGATCCTTTTCAGCGGCGCCGGTTCGGTGACCGTCTTCAGCAGCTCGGGATTCTCCCAAAGGTATTTGGCGAAATCGGTCTGGACCAGGCCCGGCGCGATGCAGTTGACCCGCACGTTCGACGGTCCCCATTCGACCGCCAGGTTCCGCACCAGCTGCATATCCGCCGCCTTGGAGATATTGTAGGCGCCGATCAGCGCATTGCCGCGAAGCCCGCCGATGGACGAGATCACCAGGATCGCCCCGTCCTTGCGCTCCACCATCTGCGGCGCGACCATCTGGATCAGCCAGTGGTTGGAGATGACGTTATTCTGCAGGATCTTCTCGAACTGATCGTCGGCGATGCCCGCCATCGGCCCGGCATAGGGATTGGTCGCCGCATTGCAGACCAGGATGTCGATCTTGCCGAAGGCGGCGTTCGTCTCGTCCACCAGCCGCTGCAAGTCTTCCTTGGAGGCGATGTTGGCGGGAACCGCGATGGCGCGCCCCTCGCCATACTTGCCGTTGATCTCGGCCGCGACCTCTTCGCACGGCCCGGCCTTGCGCGACGAGATGACCACCTTGGCCCCATGTTCGGCCAGCCGTTCGGCGATCGCCTTGCCGATCCCGCGCGACGATCCGGTGATGATTGCGACCTTGCCGGTCAGATCGAACAGTTCCATTGCGTTTCCCGTGGGTTTTGGCGGGGATATTTATCGCCCCGCTCTAGCCGAATGACATTGATAGCCTGATACTCGGGCGATTCCATCCGGGAGTGGCCGACCGCCAGCCGATGCGCAACGTAACCACGGGCTTTCTCTACTTCGCCTATCTGTTCCTCGGCATGACCGTGGGCGCCTTCCTGTGGCGCGCCGGGCTGGGGATCGGCGCGGGCGTGGCCGGGACGCTGGGCGCGCTGGGCCTGCTGGGCGCGTTTCACGGCATCGTCACCGGCATCGCCGACCGTCGCGCCCTGAAGAAGGAGATCGCCCAGGTCCGCGAGGCCCACCGCCTGCTGGCCGATGCGATGGAGTCGACCCAAGGCGCCCTGACCGAACTGGCCCACGCCATCGAAAGCGGCGTCCTGTCCGACACCGACGCCCTGACTGGCGAGGTGCGGATGCTGGAAACCCTGGTCCAGCAGATGAGCGAGAGCATCGACGAGCGGCTGTCGGCCGCGCCCCATATCGGCGTCGAAACCTTCGAAGGCCGTCGCCAGGCCCAGTCGAACGTCCTGCTGCGCACGATTCATGAGGCGCTCAGCGAAGGCCGGGTGGATCTATATCTTCAACCCGTCGTCTCCCTGCCCCAGCGCCGGACCATCTTCTATGAAAGCTTCACCCGCCTGCGCGACGCCACCGACCGGGTGATGATGCCGGCGGAATATCTGTCCCTGGCCGAGGGCGAGGGCCTGGTGCCGGCCATCGACAATCTGCTGCTGTTCCGCTGCGCCCAGATCGTGCGGCGCCTGGCGCGTCAGGACCGCAAGGTCGGGGTCTTCTGCAACGTGGCCCTGACCTCGCTGGGCGACGAGACCTTCTTCCCGCAGTTCCTGGACTTCCTCAGCGAGAACCGCGACCTGAACCAGGCTCTGATCTTCGAACTGGGTCAGGCCACCTTCGACGCGCGGGGCGCCATCGAGGCGCGCAACATGGCCAAGCTGGCCGACCTGGGTTTCCGATTCTCGCTGGACAAGGTGCAGACGCTGGATCTCGACTTCTCCGACCTGCAGCGGTCCGACGTCAAATTCATCAAGGTGTCGGCCGATCTGATGATCGAACAACTGCTGGATCTGGACGGCGGCGCGCCCCTGCGCTCCATGCCCGACATCCAAGCCGCCGATTTCGCCGCCCTGACCCGTCGCTACGGCGTCGAGGTCATCGCCGAAAAGGTCGAGAACGAACGCCAGGTCGTCGACATTCTGGAACTGGATGTCGCGATGGGGCAGGGGCATCTGTTCGGCGAGCCGCGCGCCATCAAGGAGCAGGTGCTGGCCGAAACCGATCCGCCCGCCGACTTCCTGCGCTCCACCCTTCGCAGCGCCGAACAGCGCCGTCGGTTCAGCTAGATTTCCGCGGCGCACCACGCGACGTGCGGGAAACCGCTTACCTCCTCACGCTTTGTTACATCCGCGATGGCCAAGCCGGATCGCCCGCGCTAGATCATGCTGCAGATGCGAGCGGGGCCAACCCGCCGACCTTATTACAAAGCTCAGAGGCTACAGATGACCAAGTGGGTGTACGGCTTCGGCGGAGGCTCCGCCGACGGCGACGCGTCGATGAAAAACCTTCTCGGCGGCAAGGGCGCCAATCTGGCGGAAATGTCCGCCCTTGGACTGCCCGTCCCCCCCGGTTTCACCGTCACCACTGAGGTCTGCACCCACTATTACGCCAATAGCGAGACCTATCCGGCCGATCTGGAAGCCCAGGTCCAGGCCGCGCTTGAGACGGTCCAGGGTGTCGTCGGCAAGGTGTTCGGCGATGTCGAGAACCCGCTGCTGGTCTCGGTCCGCTCGGGCGCCCGCGCCTCGATGCCGGGAATGATGGACACCGTCCTGAACCTGGGTCTGAACGACGCCACGGTCGAGGGTCTGGCCAAGCTGTCGGGCGACCGCCGCTTCGCATTCGACAGCTACCGCCGCTTCATCACCATGTATTCCAACGTGGTGCTGGGCCTCAGCCACGACGATTTCGAAGAGGTGCTGGACCAGCACAAGGATCGCCTGGGCGTCACCGTTGACACCGACCTGACCGCCGACGACTGGCAGAAGGTGGTCGTCGACTACAAGGCGGTGGTCGAGCGTGAACTGGGCCACGCCTTCCCGCAGGACCCCAAGGACCAGCTGTGGGGCGCGATCGGCGCCGTCTTCGCCAGCTGGATGAACGACCGGGCCAAATTCTATCGCCGGATGCACGACATCCCGGAAAGCTGGGGCACGGCCGTCAGCGTCCAGTCGATGGTCTTCGGAAACATGGGCGAGACCTCGGCGACTGGCGTGGCCTTCACCCGCAACCCCTCGACCGGCGAGGCGCGCCTGTACGGCGAGTTCCTGATCAACGCCCAGGGCGAAGACGTGGTCGCGGGCATCCGCACGCCGCAGTCCCTGACGAAGATCGGCCGCGAGGAGATGGGCGAGACCGCCCCCTCGATGGAAGAGGCCATGCCGGAAGTCTTCGGCCAGTTCGTCACTGTGGTGAACACGCTGGAGAGCCACTATCGCGACATGCAGGACATCGAGTTCACCGTCGAACAAGGCCGGCTCTGGATGCTTCAGACCCGCAACGGCAAGCGCACGGCCAAGTCGGCGCTGAAGGTCGCCGTCGATCTGGCGGCCGAGGGCGTGATTTCTCAGGAAGAGGCCATCAGCCGCGTCGAGCCCTCGGCGCTGGATCAGCTTCTGCACCCGACGCTGGACCCCGACGCGGCCCGCACCGTGGTCGCCCAGGGCCTGCCGGCCTCGCCGGGCGCGGCCACCGGCAAGATCGTCTTCGACGCCGATGAGGCCGAGCGGATGGCCGGTCTGGGCGAGGCCGTCATCCTGGTGCGCGAGGAAACCAGCCCCGAGGACATTCACGGAATGCACGCGGCCCGCGGCATCGTCACGGCGCGCGGCGGCATGACCAGCCACGCGGCCGTCGTCGCACGCGGCATGGGCCGGGCCTGCGTCTCGGGCGTGGGCGAAATCCACATCGACGAGGCCAAGGGGACGTTCACCGCGCGCGGTCGAACCTTCAAGGCCGGCGAGATCATCACCATCGACGGCTCCAAGGGCGAGGTTCTGGACGGCGCCGTGCCGATGATCGAGCCCGAGCTGACCGGCGACTTCCAGACCCTGATGGGCTGGGCCGACAAGGTGCGCCGCCTCAAGGTCCGCGCCAACGCCGAGACGCCGCTGGACGCCAAGACCGCGCGCGGTTTCGGCGCCGAGGGCATCGGCCTGTGCCGCACCGAACATATGTTCTTCGACGACAGCCGCATCGCCGCCGTGCGCGAGATGATCCTGGCCGACGACGAAAAGGGTCGCCGCACTGCCCTGGCCAAGATCGCGCCGTTCCAGAAGTCGGACTTCGTCGAACTGTTCACCATCATGACCGGTCTGCCGGTGACGGTGCGCCTGCTGGACCCGCCGCTGCACGAGTTCATTCCCCACACGGATGAAGACATCGACGCCCTGGCCGCCACCTCGGGCATCGACGCCGAGAAGCTGAAGCGTCGCGCCAAGGAACTGCACGAAACCAACCCCATGCTGGGCCACCGCGGCTGCCGCCTGGGCGTGGCCTATCCCGAGATCTACGAGATGCAGGTCCGGGCCGTGCTGGAGGCCGCGCTGGAGGTGAAGCAAACATCCGGTCAGGCGCCGATACCGGAGATCATGCACCCCTTGGTCGCCCTGGGTCTGGAGATGAAATATCTGCGCGAACTGACCGACCGCACCGCCAAGGCCGTCTTCGCCGACGCCGGCGACAGCGTCGAATACTTGGTCGGCACCATGATCGAACTGCCCCGCGCCGCCATCCGCGCCGGGGACCTGGCCGAATACGCCCAGTTCTTCAGCTTCGGCACCAACGACCTGACCCAGACGACTTTCGGCATCAGCCGCGACGACTCGGGTCGTTTCCTGCAGGCCTATCTGGACAAGGGCATCTTCGAGACCGACCCCTTCGTGCGTCTGGATCAGGACGGCGTCGGCGGCTTGATCGAGATCGCCGCCGAGCGGGGTCGCGCGGTGCGGGCCGACGTCAAGCTGGGCATCTGTGGCGAACACGGCGGCGATCCGTCGTCGATCGCCTTCTGCGAGAAGGCAGGGCTGGATTACGTCTCCTGCTCCCCTTACCGCGTGCCCATCGCCCGCCTGGCCGCCGCCCAGGCCGCCCTGGACATCGAGCGCGAGAAGGATCGCTAGGGCAGGGAGCGACCTCCAACCCAATGACGAAGGGCGGTTTCTAACGAAGCCGCCCTTTTCTTTGTCATAAAACTGCCAATCTTGGCGGAACGGCGTATGTGTCTCGGCGTCAACAGGCATTCGCCATGTTTTCATGCCACTGGAACAGAAGATGGCGTGACCTATTTAAGCACTCGCTGGATGGGGCTGATGATCGGTCTGGTCATCACATCTAGGAGTTAATAAGAAACAATGCGTAACATTCTTCTCGCCGCTGTCGCCGTTTCCGCAATCGCCGCTCCGGCCTTTGCTCAAACCAATCCCGAACCGCGTGGTTACGGTTCGTTGGGTTACACTCATCTTGAAGGTGACAATGCAACGACCGGCGCCGTCACGGGGCGTTTGGGCGTAAACCTGAACCGTTACCTGGCCGTCGAAACCGAAGCTTCGGTCGGCGTCAAGGACGACGACTTCACCGTCGCCGGCGTCGATGGCACGATCAAGCACGAGTGGGACGCCGCCGGCTATGTGGTCGGCAAGGTGCCGGTTTCCGACAAGCTGGAGCTGTTCGCGCGTGGCGGCTATGGCCATACCGAGCTGAAGCAGGAGTTCCCCGGCGCCAACACCGACGTGGGCGGCGACAGCTGGAACTACGGCGCGGGCGCCAACTACTACCTCGACGGCGTCAACGGCGTGCGCGCCGACTGGACGCGCCGCGACTACCGCGACGACGCAGGCAAGGCCGACGCCTATTCGGTCAGCTACATCCGTCGCTTCTGATCCGAACGATCAGGCCTAAAGACGAAGGCGCGCTCCGCAAGGAGCGCGCCTTTCGCGTTCAGGACCGAGATGTCAGGCGAAATCGCCGGCCAAGGCCCAGCGTTGCGAGCCTTCGCCGAACGGACGCACGAACCAGTCGCGGTACTGTTCGAAGGTCTCGATGATCTTCTGGCGCAGATCGGGCGGATTGACCGCCTCGCCACGCTGGCGCTTCATCGCCGCGACGCAGTCGACCACCATATTCTGATGCGCCGAACCGCCCATGCTTTTCAGCACAGCGGCGATATCCTGAGCCAAGCTTTCGAGCACCTGTTTAGGCGTCTTGTGAGCCATCTGGGAAATCCCCTGTTCTCGACAACCGAATGGGTGACAAAAACCTGTGACAGTTTCAAGCGTCGCCGCGCAAGAATCATCATGGATGGGAATTAACCTGACAGAACGCGGGTCGCGCGCTTTGGTTCTTCGAAAGGAGAAACCATGACGAAATTCGATCCGGCGGCCGCCACGGCCCAGTGGCTGGCCACCCTGTCGCCCCAGGAGACGGCCCGCGCCGTGGCCTATACGCACGGGTCGCACTGGCTGATCCTGTGGGGTTTTGTGGTCTCGGTCCTGGTGGCCTGGATCATCGTCAGGACTGGCCTGCTGGTCGCGATCCGCAGCCGGATCGAGCGGCGACGCCGTCGGCCCGTCCTCGTCAGTTTCGTCGTCGCCCTGGTCTATTCGGCCTTGAGTTGGCTGCTGACACTGCCGTGGGCCGCCTATAAAAGCTGGTGGCGCGAGAAACAGTATGGGCTGACCAGTCAGGCGTTCGGCGGCTGGCTGGGCGAGGCGGCCGTCGGGGCGGTCATCTCCGTCGTGGTCGGCGCCCTTCTGTTGACCGCCATCTATGCCCTGATCCGACGGGCGCGGCGGTTCTGGTGGGCCTGGGCTTCGGGCGTGACGGCGGTCTTCATCGTCCTGGGCCTGATCGTCTCCCCGCTGGTGATCGAGCCGATCTTCAACACCTATACGCCCGCCCCGAACGGCCCGGTGCGCGACGCCGTGGTGGCCTTGGCGAAACAGACCGGCACGCCGTCGGACAAGATCTTCATCTACGACGGTTCCAAACAGTCCGACCGCTACACCGCCAACGTCTCGGGCCTGTTCGGCTCGGCCCGCGTGGCCATGAGCGACACCATGTTCAAACAGGGCGCAGATCTGGCCGAGGTGCGCGGCGTCGTCGGGCACGAAATGGGCCACTACGCCCATGTTCACATTCTTTGGATGGTGGGGGTTCTGATCGTGCTGAGCGCCTTGGGCTTCTGGCTGACGGACCGGCTCTATCCCACAGTGCGACGTCTGCTTGGCGCGCGAGATGTGGGCGACATCGCCGACCCCGCCGGTCTGCCGGTGCTGGCCCTGATCCTGGCCTTCCTGGGCGTGCTGGCCACGCCGATCGAGGCGACCCTGACCCGCACGCTTGAAGCCGACGCTGATCATTTCTCGCTGGTTCACGCCAACGAACCCGACGGCCTGTCCAAGGCCTTGATCAAGACCGCCGAATACCGCGCCCCGTCGCCCTCGGCCGTGGAGGAGTTCCTGTTCTACGATCACCCCAGCGTGGAGAACCGCATCCGCCGCGCGATGGAATGGAAGGCGACCCATATGCCCGAGGGGGCGCCCGACGGCGCGCCTCAGGTCACGGCACGGCAACCGCCCAGGCCCTGAGGCATTGAAGGCTCCGCCACCAGCGGAGCCTTCATCCATGATCGACCTCTATCGCGCCCTCGGATTGGGCGTCCCCGCCTTGATGGACGTCGCGCCGCTGATCGCGCGGATCGTGGTGGGCGGAATGTTCTTCCTGTCGGGCTTCTACAAGCTGTTCACCCCGACCCAGGCCGAGAAGATGCAAAAGACGATGGTCGAGGCCGGGGTCGCCGCCCCGCGCCAGACCGCCCGGTTCGTCTCGGTGTGCGAGTTCGTCTTCGGCGCCCTGCTGATCATGGGCCTGCTGACCAGCCTGGCCGCCCTGGTCCTGCTGGCGATCTGCGCCGTCGCCCTGGTGACGGTGGCGTCCAAGTCGGTCAAGGGCGCCAGTCTGGGCTTTCGCCTGTCCAGCTATTTCGACCTGCCCGAGACGCTGCTGATGGTGATCCTGGTCTGGCTGATCGCCAACGGGCCGGGGCTGTGGAGCCTGGACTTCGTCCTGTTCCTGCCCCGGTTCTAGGCGTTACGCCCGTTTCCTGACGAACACCGTCCCGGCCGAATAGCCCGCGCCGAAACTGCAGATCAGGCCCGTTTCGCCCGCTGCAAATCCGTCGTTGTGCAGGTGGAAGGCGATGATCGACCCCGCCGAGGAGGTGTTGGCGTAGTCGTCCAGGATGATGACGTTCTCATCGGCTGAGGGTTCGCGCCCCAGCACCTTCTTGCCGATCATCGTATTCATGTTGATGTTGGCCTGGTGCAGCCACAGCCGCTTCAGGCCGTGCGGATCAAGGCCCAACTCGCCCGCATGATCCACGATCATGTCCGACACCATCGGCACCACGTCGCGGAACACCTTGCGGCCCTGCTGGATGAACAGCTTGTCGTTCTGCACGCTGTCGTCCGCCGTCGGCGTGTCCAGGTGCGCGGTGTCGCGGGCGTTGCGGTTCAGGAAGCCGAAGTTGTTCCTGATGTTGTTCGAGAAGGTCGTCTTCAGCCGCGTGCCCAGCACGTCCCAGCCGCCCGGTCCCGCCGTCTCGGACGATTCGACGATCACCGCCGTCGCCACGTCGCCGAAGATGAAATGGCTGTCGCGGTCGGTGAAGTTCAGGTGGGCCGAACAGACTTCCGGGTTGACCATCAGCACCGCCTTGACCGCCCCGCCGCCGATGAAATCGGCCGCCGTCTTGATGCCGAAGGTCGCCGAACTGCAAGCCACATTCATGTCGAAGGCGAAGCCCTCGATGCCCAAGGCCTGCTGCACCTCGATGGCGATGGCCGGATAGGCGCGCTGCATATTGGACGCCGCGCACAGGACGGCGCCGATCTCCGACACCGGCTTGCCCCAGGCCGCGATGGCCTGACGCGCCGCCTTGACCGCCATCTCGGCCAGGATCGACAGTTCGTCGTTCGACCGTTCGGCCAGGTTCGGCGCCATCCGCTCGGGATTGATGATCCCGGCCTTGTCGAGCACGAACCGGCTCTTGATGCCCGACGCCTTTTCGATGAACTCGGGCGAAGAGTGCGCCTTGGCCTCCAGTTCGCCGGCTTCGATCTGGGCGGCGTGGCGCGTGTTCCAGCCGTCGGCCCAGGCGTTGTAGCTGTCGACCAGTTCGACGTTCGAAACCGACTGTTCGGGGGTGAAGAGGCCGGTGGCGGCGATCACTGCATTCGACACTTTGGTGTTCCTATCGCTCGACGCGCGGCGTCTCGCTGCTTGAGGCGTGTGTTCCTGTCGATCGGCCCGCGGGACCTCGCTGCTTGAGGACAGTCCGTTTCCTATACGAACGCGTCAATAGGACGGCGGCGGCCTGCGGTCGAGACTGGCGATGATCCCGGCGGCCCATCGCTGCACCTGACCGCGGGGCGCCTTGGGCGTCGGCTGGTCGCGAGCGGCGATCAGCCGTTCGACCAGATCCTCGGCCTCGCACGGCCAGCCCTCGGGCGTGACATACAGCGGATAGGCGATCAGGGCGGCGTGGACCAGGTGATCGACGCTGGCGCGGCGACGGCGGCGCTCGAACGTCAGCCGGTCGTCGGTCAGCCCCCATCCGGCATAGAAGGGCCGGCCATAGACCGACACCGCCTTGCCCCGCATCAGGGCCTCGAACCCCGTCAGCGACGTCAGCGTCGCCACCCGCCGACAGGCGTTCAGGCAGTCGACGATGTCCAGGCCGTCGCCCACCGCATCGACCGAGGCCATCGCCTCTGCATCCAGCCGCCCCGGCCTGTTGCCGGCCAGAACGTCGGGGTGATTGCGATAGACCAGAAAGGCGTCCGGGTGATCGCGCCGCGCCGCCTCGACCAGGGCCGAGTTGGTGCTCAGATCGGGCGCGCAGCCCAACAGGATCGACTTGTCGTTCTCGACCTGGCCGACGACCAGCAGGATGTCGCGATCGACAGGCCAGCCGACCGGCGCCTGACCCCTCAGATTGTATTTGGACAGGCCTGCATCGACCACGCGCGTCCGCAGACCCGCCGCCCGCGCCAGCTGAACCGGCGACAGGTCCGACCCCTCGATCAGGCTCTCCAGCCGCGACGGCCGCGACGGGTCGTAATAGACGCCCTGATCGTCCAGGGCGACCGACAGGGCGCCGACGAAATCGGACCCCAGCCCGCGAGAGCGGATGAAGCCGTCCTCCATCCGCACCGTCGCGCCGCCAAATAAGGCCGCCGCTTTTCGCGTCGCCTCGCTCTCCTTGCCCGCCCACCAGATCAGGCGGCCGTCAGTGGCGGCGGCGTGGGCGGCGGCGCGCGACGGCGACATGAAATAGCGCATCGTCGCCTTGGGCGAGTTCAGCAGGCGCCGCACCGGCGGACGCTTTGCCGGCGCGAACCCCACCGCCGACCACGACCCCGCCAGCCGGTCGGCCCGGTCGCGCAGCGCGATCAACCGCTCCAGCGCCTGTTCGGCCTCGCATCGTTCGCCCGTCACCGGATCGACATAGCGGCTGTAGGCGATCAGGGCGGCGGCCGCGACCTGTTCGATGGACCGCGCCACACCGCGCCGGCCGGTCTGAGCCTCGTCCGCCGTCAGGCCCCACCCCGAATAGAAGGGGGCCCCGAAACACCGCACAGGCAGGCCGCGCAACAGGGCCTCGAACCCCAGCGCCGAGGTCACGCAATAGACCGCATCCACCGCCGCTAGCAGGTCGGCGGGCCGTACGTCTGCATCCACCAGGGTCACGCCGGCCAGGTCGGTGACGCAGCCCTGTTTCCGACCCGCCGCCACCGCCGGATGGCGTTTGACGATCAACTGGGCGTCCGGCTCGTCGCGACGTGCGGCGGCGATCATGGCGTCGAAGCTCTGCGCCGTCGCCAGCCCATAGGCGATGGAGGCGTCGCCGAACGTCTGGTCCACGATCAGGACGCGCCGCCCGGGTTTCAGCAGGGCCGGATCCAGCGGTCCGCCCATATTGGTCTTTGATACGCCCGAAGCGACGATCCGGTCGATCAGCCCGTGCGCCCGCGCCGTCATGGTCGCGTCGCACCAGTCGTCGGCCGTCTGGATCAACTGCTCCAGCCGGCTGGGCCGCGTCGCATCGTAATAGACGCCCAGGTCGTCGACGATCAGGCTCAGGCTGGTCGCGCCCGCCTCGCCGATCCCGACCGAGCGCAGGAACCCGTCCTCCAGCGCGACGTAGGGCCGGCCGTTCTTCTCGGCCCAGCGCCGTCCCGCCGCCGCCGTCCGCTTCATCCCCCAGCCCAGCACGGCCTGCACCTCCACGCCCGGCAGGTTCCGCAGGTCGTAGTCGGGCAGGAAGGCGTCCAGGAAGGGGACCTTCAACACCCCGGGCGCACACACCCAGGCCGGTGTCTTCGAAGGCATGTCGGTCGGTGTGGGCAAGGCAGGTCCGCTGAGTTTGGACGCCAGCTTTAGGGCGGTTGCGCCGGGGCGGCTAGACGTTGTCGGCGCGTTTCAACACGGCCTGCGCCTGGTCCAGATGCAGCCGTTCGACCATCGCCCCATCCACTCGGATGGCGCCCAGGCCCTCGGCTTCCGGGACCGAAAAGGCGGCGACGACGGCGCGGGCATGGGCGATCTCGGCGTCCGATGGCGCGAAGGCCGCATTGGCGGCGGCGATCTGGAACGGGTGGATCAGGCTCTTGCCGTCGAACCCGTAAAGCCGCCCTTGCGCCGCCTCCGCCGCCAGACCCTCGGCGTCGTCGATCCGGTTGAACACCCCGTCGATGGCCAGCAGCCTGTGGGTGCGCGCGGCGGCGACCAGCAGAGCCAGCCACGGCTTGAACGGTTCGCGGTCCGCCGACGTCCCCGTCCCCAGCGTCTTGGCCAGGTCGTTGACCCCCAGCATCAGTCCGTCCAGCCCCCCGTCCGCCGCAGCGATCTCGGCCAGGTTCATCAAGGCGCGCGGCGTCTCGATCATGGCCCACAGGGCGCAGTCCCTGGCCAAGCCGGCCGACAGGGCGTGCACCGCCTCGGGCGTCTCGATCTTGGGCGCGACGACCAGCGACGCCCCTGCCGCCTTCATCGCCGCCAGATCGTCCAGACCCCATTCGGTGTCCAGCGCATTGATCCGCACCCCCAGGCGCGGCCCGAACCCACCGCCCCGAACGGCCTCGACGGCGGCGTCGCGCGCGGCTGCCTTGGCCTGCGGCGCCACGGCGTCCTCCAGGTCCAGCACGGCGACATCGCAATCCAGCGTTCGCGCCTTTTCGATCGCACGCGCATTGGAGGCGGGCAGATAAAGAACGCTGCGAACCCGTTCGGGCCGCATCAGACCCGGCCCGTCACGGGGATCAGGGCGCCGGTCATGGCCCGGCTCTCGGGCGAGGCCAGGAACAGGATCACCGCCGCCAGATCGGCCGGCGCGACCCAGGTCGCCGGATCGGCGTCCGGCATATCCTTGCGGTTGGCCGGGGTGTCGATGATGGAGGGCAGCACCGCATTGACGGTGATGCGGGTCGTCTTCAACTCTTCCGCCAGGGCCTGGGTCAGGGCGTGGACCCCGGCCTTGGCCGCGCCATAGGCGCCCATGCCGGCCCCGGCCTTCAGCGCGGCGGCCGAGCCGACGTTGACGATCCGCCCCTCGGGCGCGGCCTTCAGGACGTCCAGGGCCGCGCGGCTGGCGTTCAGGGCCGTGGTCACGTTCAGGGCGTGCATCCGGTCCCAGGCCGGCTCCGCATCGTCGGTCGTCTGCCAGACGAAGCCGCCGGCGATGTTCAACAGGGCGTCCAGCCGCCCGAACCGGGTGATCACCGCATCCACGGCGTTCTGCGCCTGATCGGCGTCCGTCAGATCGACCCCGCCGACCTCCAGCACCCCGTCCGGTGCGGCGTGGCCCGCCGCATGGTCGATGACCGCCACCTGCCAGCCCGCCTTCAGCGCCGCCTCCAGCACCGCGCGTCCCAGCACGCCGTGCCCGCCCGTGATCGCCATCGTCCGCTGTGTCATCGGATCCTCCTAGTCTTCACCGACCATAGGGCCGGGCGCGTGGCTATCAACCGGCCGCGAACACCTTGGCCATCAACCGCTCCAGCGCGGCCTGATCTTCGGTATCGAAGGCGGCGGGCGTCGTCGCGTCCACGTCGAACACGGCGATCAGCGCGCCCGAGGCGTCGCGCACCGGCACCACGATCTCGCTGGCCGAGCGGCTGTCGCAGGCGATGTGGCCGGGGAAGGCGTGGACGTCCTCGACCAACTGGGTCTGGCCCGTCGCCGCCGCCGCCCCGCACACGCCGCGCCCAAACGCGATCCGCAGGCAACCCAGCGTGCCCTGATATGGCCCCACCACCAGTTCGTCGGTCTTGTCCGGCGCCACCACATAGAAGCCGGTCCAGAAATAATGCTCGAACGCATCCGCCAGCATGGAGGCGACCGTCGCCATCCGCGCCGTCACATTCGGCTCGCCGTCCAGAACGGCCAGGATCTCCGCCTCGACCTCGTCATAACGCGCGGACTTGTCCGAGGGGCGGTCGGTACGGGCGACATAGGCCATGGGGAAACTCCGGCGACGATCAGGCGCGCCATATAGGGCGTGCGACGCGGCGAGGGGAGGGGGCGCGGCCCAGTTCACGCTGCACCTGCCGGCGCCCTGCGACATTCTGTCACCCAAATCCGCCTCTGGCCGGAACCGCAAGGCGCCGCTTCCGTTCTGCAATCAAAGGAGAACACAATGTTGAAATGGGCTTTGATCTTCGCCGTAATCGCCGTGGTGGCGGGACTTCTGGGCTTTGGCGGCATCGCCGGCGCGGCCGCCGGCATCGCCAAGCTTCTGGCCGTCCTGGCCCTGATCGTCTTCGCGGTCTTCCTGGTGCTGGGCTTCACCGTGGCCAAGAAGGTCACCTGATCGTCTTCGCCAGACTGCGACCCGACGCGGCGGCCCTTTCGGGGCCGCCGTTTTCGTATCGGCGGTGGTAGGCCCGGAGGGCGTAGGCTTCCAAGCCATACCAACGACTTAGGCTGTCAAACCTTTGTCTCGGAAAGCGCGCGGCCGCTGAACGACAGCGGCACGTGTCAAACCTAAATGGCGGCCGGGGAGGGCGCCTAGCTCACGCCCTCGCGCTCAGATGAGCATCGCCTGCGGGGCGGCCGGGGCAAGTTCCACACCTTTGGCGATCAGCAGCTCGGCCGCTCCCGGGGCATTGCCGCCTTGGATCGAATAGACCGTTTTCACGGCCTCGATATCGGCCCAGGCGAACATCTCGCGGATCTCCGGCCGGTCGTTGATCGACAGCAGGAACCGCCCCTCGATCGACCGCAGCTTGTCCGCCATCCGCTGGAAGTCGTCGCGCGAAAACATGCCGGCGCCGTAGTCGCCCTCGCCGCCCCAATAGGGCGGGTCGAGATAGAACAGGCTGCCGGCGCGATCGTAGCGAGTGATGAAGGCCAGCCAGTCCAGGTTCTCGATCACGACCCCAGCCATGCGATCGTGCAGCTGGCGCAGGCGCGGCTCGATCTTCGTCAGGTCGAAGTTGTGGGGGCTGGTCGGACTGACGCCATACGACCGCCCGGCGACCTTGCCGCCAAAGCCCAGCGTCTGGAGGTAGAGGAAGCGGGCCGCCCGCTCGATGTCCAGCAGATCCCCGTCAGGCGTCTCACGGATCCGCTCGAACTCTGCCCGCGCCGCCGGCCGCCAGGCCAGTTCGCGGATCAGGGCGTCGGGGAAGCGCTGAGCGACGCGGAACAGGGTCACGACGTCGCCGCTCAGGTCGTTGATCACCTCGACCGCCGGCCGGACCCGTCGGCGAAGGAAGACGCCGCCCATGCCGATGAACGGCTCACAGTAGGCGTCGTGAGGCGTGGCGGCCAGCACGGCGCAGATGCGTCGCGCCAAGTGCCGTTTGCCGCCCAGCCACGCCGTCGGCGGCTCGCAGGGCGCGACAGGGCGCTGATCAACGATGAGAACATTTCGGGAACAATTCATTTGCGGAGTCGCCTTTTGCACGAGTAGGAGTCCCCGGCTCGCGTGAGCGGGGGCGGCGATCAGCCGGACGGCCGATCGGTCCTGGTCGTGCGGGGTAAGGCCCGCAGATCGACGCGCTGCAACGCGCCGATCCCGCCCCGGACGGGGGCGAAATGAAGGAGGAGGAAGGGCATGCCGATCGACAAACCGGGTTCGTCACGACCGATGCCGCTGTCGGAGTTGATGCGATTGGAGGCCGAGCTGGCCGCGCACGGCGTGCGCAATCCGCCGCCGCATCCCAGCCTGCCAGCGACGCCGGGGCCGGGGTCGAACGTCGCCTACGTGTCGAAGGAAGAGAACGACCGCCTTGTCAGCGCCGCCCTGGCGCTGGGCATGGGACAGTTCGCCAAGATGACGGCGGACGAGACCCACAGATTTGCGGCGCGCCTCTCGCGCCGATGATCCGTGGGCTACAAGAAGCCGGAGAACCGAGGCCTCGGCCATCACCTCAGCGTGGCGCCGCACATGACGGCGTCGCAGCTGCGCCGCGATCACTGGACGATCTCGACCCGGTGCCCGCGTTGCCATCTGGATTGTTGGGTGGACCTGTCGGTCATCATCCGACTGTCGGGGCCGCAGGTGAAGCTGTGGAATCGCTGGGCACGATGTCGGCGCTACGGGTGCCCCGGCCGAATGGTCTTTCTGTTCACGCCACCGGGCGAGATGCAGGGCGTGTTCTGGCCCATGCACGACCCGCCCGAGGCGCGCGTGAAGGCGGCCATAGGCGACGATCCGGGGCTGTGACGCCGTGCTGAACTTCTATCGCGACGACACAACGCCTGACGACATCCGACGCGGGGATCAGTGCGCCCTGGTCTGCCAGTGCGGCAGCAGCGTCATCCCGGCTTGGGCGAAACTGCCCCAGGCGCAGCGGTTCACGCCTCTGCGCGACATGCGCGCGAAGATGGTCTGCAAGCGATGCGGCAACCGCCGACCGCAGATCGTGATCCGGGGACACCATGGCAGCGGGGGCCAGTTGACGGAGTTGTGGCGATGGCCGCCGGCGAACCGGACCTGACGCTGGAAGAGATCGACGCCCTGATAGACGCGTCGCCCGCGTCCAGAATCCTGATCGTCGCCCACTGGACCTGGTTCATGGTCGAGGCGGCTGGGCAGCACCTGAAGACGCGCAACAACGGCGGACTGAATTATCGGGGTCTGGATGTCTGGATCAGCGATCGGACGCGGTTAGGGTCGTCGGTTGAAGCCGATTATCTGGCGGACCTTTAGCCCATCCCCAGCCGCATCCCCAGAAAACCGAACCCCAAACACAACATATAGCGGTCGAGATAAATAGTGATCGCAGCATAGACCTATTTCGGCTTGGCGCCGGGGCAGATCACGGGAACAATGCGCTTGTTCAGAAGGCAGACGGGCCGCTCCCGCCAAGGATAAACGGCCCGCCCTCACTCTCGGGTTTCTGAACTGGTACGTCGCCCAGACCTTGGGACGCCCTGTCCACCGATCTGTCCGGTGGCCTTGCGGCGCGACCAGCAAATCAGAGGGCATTTTTGCGCCAAAATGGCGAGGGCTTCAACTGCAAACGCCCAGCAAAGCCGACGAAAGCCCATAGGCGGAAACGTCGCGTGCGCAGAGGATCGACATGACGGCCCGCCATCGAAACAACGACAACCAGAAGGAACTGCCATACAGCAAGCCTTCGCGACCGACTCTCGACATCACGCAGCAGGAAATCGCTCAGCGAGAACTGACAGCCGCGTTCGATTTGCTGAAAGCGCGCGGCGATCCGATCGCGATCTATGTGCTGACGATGGCCGCATTTCATGTGGCGAGCGGCGAGGCCAAGCGACTGAAGCGCGTCACGCCATGGGAGAGCTACGTCCGCGAAATCCCGCCAGAATACCAACGTTCGTATCACGACCGCATGCTGGGCCACTTCAACTCGATGAAGCACGGCGGAAAAGGCGACCTCAAAGACTTCATGCCGGACGTGGTCCACGTCTATCTGATGCTTGCCATGGGGACATTTTGGGCGGCTTTCGAATGTGAGCCGGTCGGGCTGCACGAACTGCGCGATTGGATCGATACGAACGTCCCGGCTGATTTGAAGGGCGCATATGACGAAAGCCCCGCCACCCTGTGAGGGCGGCGGGGCATCGGTAGGCGGAGCCACGCAGCTCAACGCGGGAATGACGGGGCAGGCCCGCAGACCTAACCCGGTCGCGGAGGCGTCGCAGGCGGAGGACAGCGGAACGGCAGGTCCGCCCCGCTGGTCACTGCCCAGCGGCAGATGCGCCCCACCGCCGCCCAGCCTCGATCGCCCCAGGCCTCGACCGCGTCATCGTGCGCTGTCAGCGCCGCATCGCTTTCCAGATCGGACGGCGACAGCTGGGGCTTGGCTTCAACCCGCAGATCGGCACTGGACGGGAAGATCGGCGTCACGTGTTCCCTGCTGGCGCAGGATGACGCAGCCACGGCGAACGCGGCGATCAGAAGGGCGGGTGTCAGGCAGCGTAGCGGTCGCATTGGCGCGTTCCTCTTTGCGGTCATTGATGGTGGTGGTGTCGGTCAGCCGCTCTTCGGCCGCTGCTTCTTTCGCCGTCCCGTCGATCACCAGGACACGCGTGTTCGCCTCGACCCGCTTGACCTCCGATCGAGGCGCGCAGGTATTCAGCACGACGACGGCGGCGACGATCAGGACGCCCACGACGAAGGCGAAGGCGAACAGTGGCGAGACGCCCCAGGACGCCAGACGGCGGATCAGCGCGCTCATAGCCCGACCACCTTCTTTGCGGCCGTGGTGGCGTCGATCCGCGCGCTCAGGCCGTTGACGCCGCCGTTGACCTTCAAGGTCACGCCCTTCATGTCATCGCGCAGCGCCGGGGCGACGCAGCCATGTTTGACGAAGAAGTCGGCCGACGCTGTGGCGCTGGCGACGGGATCGGTGCGCAGCTGGTCAGGCGTAAATCCCGACGCCTCGATATTCTCGCGGCCGGTGATCTGTTTGTCGCCAGATCCCCGGAACCTCCAGCCGTCGCCGGGTTGGGTGTTGCCCAGATTCTTGCGGCCCCACTCGCCGCCATAGACAATGTTGGCGATGGCGTTCTGATGCGCACGGCGAACGGTCGTTTTCTTGCCCGCGATCACCTTGTCGATACGGCCGAACTTCTCAGCGTCCGCCTTGCTGATGCGATGACGGCCGAAGGTGTCCAGCAGGCCCTGCACGGAATAGTCCAGGCTCTCTTCGCGCGTCGTGAAGCCCTTGCTCTCGACGAACATCTGACCCAACCAATGCGCTAGGACGAGGCCCGTGAAGCCCTTTGCGCCCGCCGCCGCCTCCAGCGCCTCGCGCGTGCCCGCCGTCGCCCGAGGCGCAAACGTGCGAAACCTGTCAGCCGGTATCAGGCCCATGGTCAGTCTCCAGATTTTGGGGTTAGCTGGTCGCCATGAGGGGCAACCGAAAACGGGGATCGGGACGGCTGCTGGAGGCCGCTTTCATCGTTGTGCTGGCCGCGAACGTCGGCGTGGCTGTCTGGGGTCTGCTGCGCGCGATCTGGCACTGACGCGAACCGGGTTCGTCAGTCGGCGGGCGGCGCGGCAGGCGGAACGGGGTCAATACGGATCAGCCGGTCGTAATCGGGGGCGGGTTCGGCGAAGCTGGTGACCACCTTCTCCAATGATCGCTCCACGACGGGCGGCACCGTCTCCGCCACCGCCTCCTTCATGTCCTGAACGTCAGCGGCCCGCGTCTCCGCCCGGCGCACCTCAAGCACCTCGCGCCCGTCATGGACGAACATGCTGACCAGCATCGCGGTCGAGGTGACCGCAGCGAACACGAAGAACCAGGCGACCGCATCCGGCACATGCGCGCCGCCATAGATTTCGAGGATGACGAACACCGTCACCAGCGCCACGACATCCATCAGCCGCCGCACGATCCAGTTGCTGGCATAGGAACTGCGCACGCGTGGCGAAACGATCTCAGCGCGGGCAAAGACAGTCAGCCCGACCACGCCGGCGGCGATGACGGTGACGATATCGACAGGGGTCATGGGTTGGCCCTCGTGCCGCC
>CAUPWX010000010.1:0-124814 GCA_963515305.1 uncultured Brevundimonas sp. | reverse complement strand
TCACGTCAAGGCTCCTGATGAAACCGTTCACCCAAGGCCAGTTGGCGCCATGTACCGCCTCGATGGCGTCCCCCGCCGCGTTGCGGATGGCCACCTCGCACAGGTGAAGCGGCACCATAAAGGCTGCGGAGACTTCCATATTCCAAGCGTAAAGTTCCAACGCCTGGTCGACATGCCCCTGCTTGGCCTGCAGATAGGTCGCAAAACGGGGTGCCGATATGACGTCCGGCAGATCAGTTATTTCCTGCGGCGTGAAAGGCATTACGCTAACGTAGGCGGCAATGATCGGGGTTGTCGACGGAGTGACGGACTTTCACTTTCGAGTTGACACTTTCGCTCTAAAACCCCATCTGTTCGCCACTGGCTTTGAGACACGCGGGCGAAAGCCTCCCCTCATCGTCGATGGAATACGGAAAGCCCGCCAGAGATGGCGGGCTTTTTGTTGATCGACGTGGCTTGGCGTGTGGTTCCGGTGAGGGCACCCAGAAAAGCTGGTCGGGTGGAGGTCGTCCACGCCATCACGTCACAGGCCAATGGCTCAGGATCACCCCTTGTCGAGCCTGGCAAGGGCGGCCAGAACGGGCCGCAAGCAAAGGTTGCGGCATCTCAGCGTGTCGCGTCCAGGGGAGTGGCGTCTTGCACATCGAACGACTCGAAATTTCCGGCTTCCGATGCTTCGGACCAAACCCTATCCCGATCCTTCTCGATCAAGGCTTGACCGCCTTCGTCGGTGTAAATGGTGCGGGAAAGACCGCTGTTATGCTTGCGCTTCAGCGGCTCTTCGGCGTTACGCCGGACCAGCGGCGGCTTCGGCGACAAGACTTCCATATCCCGGCTATGGAAGTGAGTCCGCCCAACGAGCGCCGGTTCACCATAGAGGCGGTTTTGGCCTTTCCGGAGCTCGACGATCCGCTCGCGGACGCGTCCGTCGTTCCTGAGTTCTTCTCTCAGATGGCGACGGATGACGGCGGAAGGATGAAATGCCGCTTGCGGATGGAGGCGGTCTGGACGGATGACGGCTCCATCGATGGGGCGATCGAACACACCTATCGCGCCGTTCGGACGATGGGCGCCTTTACGGACGCTGAGTGTTCGGACCTGAAACCCAAAGATAGAGCCAGAATCCAGCTCATTTATGTACCGGCCTCGCGGGACGGGATCTCGCAGGTGACGGCCTTTTTGCGTGGACGGTTGTGGCGGGCGATCAACTGGTCGGAAGGCACGCGGACCACGTTCGCTTCGGCGGGCTCCGCCCTGAATAACGCGTTCTCCGGCGAGCCGGCCGTAGACGCCGTGGTCGCAGCAGTCACCAAACGGTGGCAGCAGGTCCACACCGCAGGCACGGACACCACGCCAGTGTTTCGGCCTATCGATCTCCGGTTCGAACAATTCATCCGCAAGGCTGAGGTTTTGTTCCGCCCCGACGAGGCAGGGCGCGAACGTGGTCTCGATGAGTTGAGCGACGGCCAGCGATCTCTGTTCCACCTTGCCATGACCGCGGCGACGCTCGACGTAGAGTCGAACCTGGCGACGGATCCCCGCCCTGATGGATTTCAGCCCGGCGGCATCAGCGTTCCCGCCTTGACCCTGATCGCCGTCGAAGAGCCAGAAAACAACCTCGCGCCGTTCTATCTCTCCCGTATCGTCCGACAGATCCAGGAACTGACCGCAGGGTCACGGGCTCAAGCCATGCTCTCGAGCCATTCGCCAAGCATTCTGGCGCGGGTGAAGCCCGAGCAAGTCCGTCATTTCCGCCTCGACTCCAAGACCCGCGCCTGCCGCGTGAGGGGGATCCGATTGCCTCCGATCGCGGACGAGGCTTCGAAGTTCGTTCGCGAGGCGGTGCGTACCTACCCCGAGCTCTATTTTGCCCGTTTCGTGATCCTCGGCGAAGGCGCCTCCGAAGAGGTGGTGCTCCCGCGCCTCGCCGAGGCCCTTGGCCTGGACATCGATCGGTCTTTCGTGGCGGTGGTTCCCCTTGGGGGCCGCCACGTCAATCACCTGTGGCGGCTGCTTGTCGACCTGGACATTCCGCACGCGACTCTTCTGGATCTGGATTACGGTCGTGCGGGCGGGGGCTGGGGGCGCATCAAGACCGCCTGCGCGCAGCTGATGGACAACGGCGTTCGGCCTGACCAACTTTTCCAAAGCCCGAGCCCGGCGGGCTCTTCGGCCGATCTGGCGGCCTTCGACACCTTCGCCGCCGCCAACTGGACAGACATTCAGACGTGGGCGCGATCTCTTCGAAGGTTCAACGTCTTCTTCTGTGAGCCGCTGGATTTGGATTATTCGATGCTGATGGCATTGCAGGCCGCCTATTCGGCGCCAGAGCCCGGGCGTTCCGGACCGTCCCCGGCCGGGGAGCCGCGAGACGCCGTGTTGGGCGACGGCGGCATTCACGCCCTCTACGACTCTAGCCAGGACGGCCTGTTGCGCTGGTATCGTTATCTCTTTCTGGGGCGAGGCAAGCCAAGCACGCATGTGCGGGTTCTGAGCGGTCTCGACAGTCCGGCCCTCGCTTCGGCGGCTCCCGAGGAACTGAAGGCCTTGCTCGGCGCCGTCGCGGTCCAGCTCGATCCCCCACCGCCGGCTGCGCCCGGGACTCTGACCGTATCGCTAACATCATGACGTTACGGTTCACCGCGCCAGACGACTGGAGGCCGCGCGGAATCGATGCCCTCGAACCCGCCGCGTGGACCGCGCTCCGCCACCCGGGATCGACCTCGGTGGTTGCAGGCCCTGGCGCGGGCAAGACAGAGTTCCTCGCTCAGAAGGCGACCTATCTGCTGGAAACAGGCCTGTGCCGCCCGCCTTTCCAGATCCTGGCCATTTCCTTCAAGGGCGATGCCGCCGGCAATCTGGCGGACCGCGTCAAACAGCGATGCCCTGCGGAGTTTTCGGATCGGTTCACGTCGATCACGTTCGACGCCTTCACCAAGAACCTGGTCGACAGATTTCACACCGCAATTCCCGCAGAATGGCGCCCGACGAAGCCCTATGAGATTGCCTTCTGGGATTACAAATCGACCAACTATTGGCTCACTCGAGCACGGCTTGCGGCGCCGGAGTCATGGAAGGCCGAAATCGAGGAGATCGGTCCTTCGAGTTTCGAGGGTCGCACTGTGGGGGCCAGACGCATGCTCGTTCCCCACCCGGAACCGCGATCCGGGGCTGAGTTTGCGACGACACGGTGGTGGTCAGAGCAACGGGGTGCGGGAGATCCATCCAACCTGACTTTCGTCACGTTGAACCGCATGGCCGAGTTGCTTCTGAGATCAAATCCTCAGATCGCGAACGCACTCCGCGCGACCTATCCCTTCATCTTCGTCGACGAGTTTCAGGACACCACCTTCGCTCAGTATGACTTCCTCTATTCGGTCTTCAGGGGCAGCAGCGCCGTCATCACGGGTGTCGGAGACGACAAACAAAGGATCATGGGCTGGGCCGGCGCGAGACCAGACGCCTTCGCCCGATTGGAAGCAGACTTCCACGCTCTACGGGTGCCCCTGCTCTTCAACTTTCGTTCTTCACCGGATCTCGTCGCCATCCAGCATGTCGTCGCACGCGCCCTCGACCCATCGTCGCCACAGGTCTTGGCCAAGACAGGCAAACTTATCGATGGCGACGTGGCCCAGATTTGGAACAGCCCGACATGCGCTCAAGAAACGCGCCATCTCGCGACGTGGTTGGCTAGCGACATGACGCGGAGAGGACGTCGCCCACGCGACTATGCGATCCTCGTCAAGCAGAAGGCGGAGGCGGTGGACACCGAACTCCGCGCGCCGATGGCCGCGAGCGGCTTGCGTATTCGCAACGAAAGCGCGCTGGTCGGCAAAGTCCCGCTTCAGGACCTGCTGTCAGACAGCCTCTGCCGGCTCGTCGTCGCTGCGCTGAGGCTCGGATCGGTCCAGCGTTCGCCTGCGGCCTGGCAGTATCTATCCGCCGCTGTCTCGGCGCTGAGAGCGATCCCGCCCGGCGACGATGCTGCGGACGCCCGGGCTGAAGCCGCTCTGTCCCGTTTTCTGGCCGGGCTTAGGAAAGACATGACTGAAACCGCGCCTTCGGCGGAGGCGGCGGTTAACATCGCAGAGGCCGTGTTGACCTTCCTCGACCCCGCGGCCGTTCAAAGAACCTATGTTGAATATGGAGCAGGCAATCTTCTTGAGATCGTCGTTGAAGGGCTCCTGCAGCACCTGATGGCATCGGCTACCGGGGTATCGACCTGGTCCGAGTGCTTGGATGCCTTCGAAGGTCTCGATCAGATACCTCTGATGACCGTGCACAAGAGCAAGGGGCTTGAGTACGACACGATCGTCTTCATGGGGCTCGACGACCAAGCTTGGTGGGCGCACAAACCCGGCGACAAAGAGGGCCTCGCCGCGTTTTTCGTCGCTCTCTCCCGAGCGAAGCAGCGGGCCATCTTTGCGTTCTGCCAACAACGTGGCCAACGATCAAAGGTAGCCGAACTCTACGCGCTCCTAGGGCAGGCTGGCGTTCCGGAAATTGCCATCTAGACCCGACGCGCAGACGCCTAAACGACCGTTTGCGTCAGTTGCTCATAGCGTCCGAACCTCGGAGTCTGTGAGCATGCTGCGGTCTGGCGGTATTGTCAGACTGATTGCGGCCAAGTCTGTCGAAGCCGTTCGACCATGCCCGCGCGTCGGTCGGGCTCCAGGCGGTCGAGGTTCAACTGCTTCCAACGCACGGCGGGGAGGTCGGCGGCGTCGGGCAGGCCGATGAGGTCCCAGTCAGGCGCGCCGGCCTTGAACCCGATCAGGAATGCGCGGTGGGCCTCGGGCATGTCATCGACGACGGCAGTGATCAGGGCGGTGCGCGCCGCGATGAGGTCCTCAAGGTCCACCGGGTCTTCGGTCATCCCATAGAAGCCGCGTTCGAACTCCTGGGCCAGATCCTTGGGATTGGCGCGGAGCACCTCGGCCATGGGCCGGTGGTGGCTGGTCAGATAGATCACGAACGCCTG
Organism: uncultured Brevundimonas sp.; assembly: GCA_963515305.1. Lineage (GTDB taxonomy): Bacteria > Pseudomonadota > Alphaproteobacteria > Caulobacterales > Caulobacteraceae > Brevundimonas. Next base: position 119,833 of record CAUPWX010000010.1, on the reverse strand, counting down.
TCGCAGTGCCGGCGTGATCCCCTCGTTGGCCAGAAGGTCGCGGACATCGAACAGGTCGCGGGGATGCTGGCGATCCAGCGCCGCCATGATCTTGCCGGCGTAGAGATCCGCGTGGGAAACCATCCGGGCCTCCGCATAGCCGAAGCGCTCTTCCACTGCCGCTGAAACCGGACGGACCTCGGGCTCGAACACCACGCCGCGCAGGACCGGCGTCACCTCCACCTTGATCACCGCGCCGTCCGCGCGGACGAGCAGCTTGTCGATCACGGGCTGGGCTCCACCCTTGCCGCGCACGACGACAGACCCCGGCAGGGCGTGTTCGATGGCGTCGGCGATTCGCCTCAAGGCCGCGTCGATTGCGGCGAGCGATGTGTCCCGATCCTCGACCGGCAGATAGGTCAGGTCGATATCCACCGACAGCCGTGGGAGATCGCGGACGAAAAGATTGATCGCCGTGCCGCCCTTCAGGGCGAAGCAGGGTTCCTGGAACACGAGGGGGAGGGTTCGGACGAGGAGGCGGACCTGCCGGGCGTAGACGTCACTGACCGGCATCGAGCGACCTCGGCACGGTGATCTTGTAGGTCGGGTCCAGTCTGCCGCTCTTGGCGAGCACGCGGTTGCCGCTGCCCAGATCGATGGTGTTACGGTCCAGGGCTTTAAGCCACGCATGACCGTGCCGATCGGCGAAATAGAAGAAAAGGCGTTTGACCTTCACGCTCACGCAATCCTCGAGCAGACGCTGGAGACGTCGTGGGCTGAGGGTGGCCAGGGCGCCCATCAACTGGTCCGCCTGGTCGAAACTCTCATGATCGGGGAGTTCGTCCAGAAGTTCGAGGATGGCGCGCTCGGGCGTCGACTGGCGCAAGGGCCATTGCCAGTGGCCCAGGGGGGTGTCCACCACTGCGGCGCGGGCCCAGTCCGCCAGGAGGCCGGTCTCGCTGGAGTCCTCGCCGAGCCGGGCGACCTCGAAGTATCGGGCGCTGCGGAACAGCTTCTGCGACGGATGATATTTGAACTCTACGTCCAGCGGCAGGTCGGCGAGCCAGGTCGGCGGGGTCTCGTCGCCATAGAGATGAACTTCCTTGCGGGCGGCAGGAAGGTAGTGGGCATAGCCCTGCAACTCGAGCGCGGTGCGGCCTCCGATCACAATGGAATAGTCGAGGAGGGCCTGGAGCGAGAGAACGGCTGTCGGCCAGTCGAGGGTTCCGCGCGGACGGCGGTAGACCCGGCGCGCAGTCCGTTCCAGTCGCCCCGAAGCGACGTATTTGGCACGGAGAGAATTGGGATAGCCGTTCTCGTTCATCCAGCCGGAATCGACCAGAAGGCCTTCCGGGAGGATACGTTCGAGCTTGTTTAGCTTTCCTAGCATTTGAACACTTATAGTGTCCTAATATGAAGATTGTCAAACATATTGGTTTGCCATTCGGCATATTGGAACACCATCAGTGTCTTAGTGCGCTCAAAGTCAAACTCTGGTGCGGGATTGATACCGGCGCGTCGCCCCGAGCTTAGGTCTTGGGACTGAAACGCTCACCAATCCGCTCTGCAGGCGCTCGAACCGGATCGTCGCTCAGATGCCAGCGCAGTCGGCCGACAAATAGCCAACACGTGCCAAGCGACGTGGCCTTCGGTTCGGCAGGAGCCTTGGAAAAAGAACGCCACGGAAACTGCTAGGGTTTGATCACTCACACCATTCTCCGGGTCTAAGCTCGCGTAACCATGTCGGCCGCATCGCGTCGGAACGGAGATAGGGTCTGTAAATCCTGCAGATTCACGGGGATGGCTCAGCGCGCTGAATCTCCTCGGCCACCGATCTTGTTGTGGCAAACGATGAGGTGGCAGCGGTGTGATCCTGCGACCAGAGGCCATCTGCTCGTCTTACCGGGGGAGAGGGAAGTCAAGCCACGCCGCCGAAACTCCTTTTCGGCGGGGACACCAGATCCCCGATCGACACGGCGATCATCAATGCGAGACCTGGGTAAAGGAGCCAGGCCGTCGGCCAGCCAAAGCTCGCCATCAGCAAGGCGGCCGCCAATACCAGCAGAGGTCCGACCATGCCGAGGATCATTCTTGACCATCGCCGATGACGCATCCCGCCGGCTACGTTGGCCGTCAACGCGATGACCGCGAACAGAGGGAGCAGGTAGCGGATGAAGACCCCTTCATACTGACTCAAGAACCCTAGACCCAAAGCCGCGGCCAAGCTGCCGAGTGCCGGAAAGCACGCCGCGCAGCCCATAGCCGCAACAATCGCGCCGACTACGCCCGCTTTGTCAGCCGCGCGGGTGATGGGTTCTTGGTCCGGCATGCTTTTCCTCGGTGAGCTGGAATATGGCGATCTGAGCCCAGCAAGTGTTGAGCGCGCTGGTGTCGATCCTCTCGGACAACCGAGTAGGGTCTGTAGTCCCTACAGATACAAGAGCGTTCTCGTCTTTGCAAAATCCGCCGAGTCGATTGCGTGACGTGGCGAGGCGAGGCTCGCCGTCATGGAACAGCGCCAGAGATCAGCCGCCAGAACCCTGGATGAGGCGGGATACAAAGGTCCGAACCTGAAAGCTGCGGGCGGGCAGGGGCCTAGTTACGGCGCCGGCCGGGTTGCGGCCTCGGAATCAAACAGGGCCTCCAGGATCGGGCAATCCGGCGTGGCCCCGTCGGCGCAGCGAGCGACCATATCGACCAGCACCTTTTCCATCTTCCTCAGGGCAGCCAGCTTTGAACGGACATCGCCCAGATGGGCGGCGGCGACCACGCGTGCCTCCGCGCACGGAAGATCGCGCTGCTCGGCCAGTTCAAGCAAATCCCTTATTTCATTCAGCGTGAACCCAAGCTCCCGCGCCCGGCGCACGAAATTCAGCCGGAGCAGATGGCCGCGGCCATAGAGGCGATGCCCACCCTCGCTGCGAGCAGGCGCGGGCATCAGGCCGATCTTCTCGTAATAGCGCACGGTTTCGATGTTGACCCCGGTCCGCCGGGACAACTCGCCGATAGGAAGCTGTGGGGCCGTATCCCGCAGGGCCGATTTGTCCATGAAGCGTTTTACCCCTTGTATCTGTAGTGACTACAGACCCTACCTTGTGTGTATCGACCCGTGAAGGCGTGAGGAGTGTCAATGGCAGACGGCAAGCAAGAACTCGGCGGACATCCGGCGCTTACCGACAAACCCAACGCTCGCGGGTGGCTTGCTGTCGGAGGACTTGCCGCCGCGATCGGCGCGACCTCCTGCTGCGTATTGCCCTTGGCCTTGTTCGCGCTCGGGATCAGCGGGGCGTGGATCGGCAATGTCACGGCGCTGGCCCCCTACCATCTTTATTTCGTGGCCGCCGCCGTGGTCTTGGTGAGCCTCGGCTTCTACCGGGTCTACCGTCAGCCGCAGGCCTCCTGCGACGAAGACGTGAACTGCACCCGGCCAGCCTCGACCCGCCTCGTCAAGATCGCGCTCTGGACGGCGACCCTGCTTGTCGCCCTCGCTCTTGCATTCCCCTATGTCGCGCCGCTGCTGATCGGCGCCTGATTATTTCCCGGAGACTTCGATCATGAGCCTTTCAATCCGCACCGCCCTCGTTTTCGCGGCGGCTCTCATGACCGCCGATGCCGCCCAAGCCGCCGAACGCACGGTGAGGCTCGACGTCAGCAATGTGTCCTGCGTGACGTGCGCGCCCATCGTCCGTCGCACCATCTCGCGCCTGCCCGGCGTTGAAGCGGTGACCGTCACCGTGACCTCGGGCGGGACTGGACAGGCCGTGGCGGTGGTGACCTACGATGACGCTCGGGTGACGCCGGCCGCCTTGGCGCTCGCGTCGACCAGGGCCGGCTATCCTGCCCGTGTTCAGGCGCGCCGATAGAGGCTGCCGGCGTCCGGTTGTGACGCCTCGAGGCCGATATTCGACCAACTTTCGCGCGGCCAGTCTCCGCGTCAGCAGACGCTCGTGATGACATCCAGCTCTCGCCGCTATCCGACGCAAGCCGGGCAACGTCGGGTTTGACGTCGCCTTGTTCGCGGCAGAGTCTATTTAGAAGGATCCGGACCGTATGAGTGATTGTTGCACGCCCTCACGGGATATCGCCAAGACTTACGATCTCGTCGTGGTCGGGGCGGGGTCGGCCGGGTTCTCGGCCGCCATCACGGCGGCGGAACAGGGCGCTCGGGTCGCGCTCGTCGGAGACGGAACGATAGGCGGCACTTGCGTCAACGTCGGTTGCGTGCCGTCCAAGGCTCTGATCCGCGCCGTCGAACCCCTGCACCAGGCCCGGGCCGCGAGCCGCTTCGACGGCGTCCGGGCGTCGGCTGCCATCGCTGACTGGTCGGGGACGGTTCGCCAGAAGGACAGACTGGTCGACGACCTTCGCCAGGCAAAGTACGAGGACGTGCTGCAGGGTTATGACGCCATCACCTACCACGAAGGCGCGGCGAGACTCGTCGAGGGCGGCGTGGAGGTCGGCGGCGTCCGGCTGACTGCGGACAAGGTGATCATCGCGACCGGTTCACGTCCGGGGGTTCCAGCGATCCCCGGCATCGAATCCGTGCCTTATCTGACCAGCACGACCGCGCTCGAACTGGAGGCCCTGCCCCGATCGATGCTGGTGATCGGCGGCGGCTATATCGGGGTGGAACTGGCCCAGATGTTCAGCCGGGCGGGCGTCCACGTCACCATCGCCTGCCGCTCCCGGCTACTGCCTGAGGGGGAACCCGAAATCAGCCAGGCGCTGCAACGCTATCTCATGGACGAGGGCGTCACAGTCGTGGCGGGGGCAGTCTACGGGTCCATCGACCCGTCCGGCGAGGGCGTGGCGCTCAGCTTCACGCAGTCCGGTGGCCCCGGGGTGACCACCGCTGAGCATGTTCTGATCACAACGGGCCGGGTTCCCAACTCCGATGGGCTGGGGCTTCCCGAGATGGGGATCCAGATCTCGCCAACGGGAGGCATCTTCATCGACGACCGGATGCGCACGACGCGCGCGGGCGTCTATGCCGCAGGCGATGTCACCGGCACGGATCAGTTCGTCTATATGGCCGCCTACGGCGCGCGACTGGCTGCCCGGAACGCCCTGAACGGCGACACCCAAGTCTACGACAATCGCGCCATGCCGGCGGTCGTCTTCACGGATCCGCAGGTGGCGACGGTGGGACTGACGGAAGCCGCAGCCCGCGCGGCCGGTCACGATGTGCAGACCTCGATGATCACCCTTCATCACGTTCCTCGCGCGCTCGCGGCCAGGGACACGCGTGGGCTCATCAAGCTGGTGGCTGATCGCGGCACGCGGCGACTCCTCGGCGCGCACATTCTGGCGCCTGAAGGGGCGGACAGCATCCAGACGGCGGCGGTGGCCATCAAGTGCGGAATGACAGTGGAGCAGTTGGGCGACACGATCTTCCCCTACCTCACGACAGTCGAGGGCCTGAAGCTGGCCGCGCTGACGTTCAACAAGGACGTCAGCAAACTCTCTTGCTGCGCCGGTTGAGGGGCACGACCGGATGCTTTCCACTTCGCCACTTGTCGGGTTGGCGAAGCCAGTCGTCCAATGTTTCCTTCAGGTCTTGGGACTGAATCGCTCACCAATCCGCTCTGCAAGCGCCCGAACCGGATCGTCGCTCAGATGGGCATACCGTTCCGTGGCGCGACTGTTGGCGTGTCCCAGCGCTTTGCCGATCATCGGGAGACTGGCCCCGTCCGCCAGGGCGAAGCTTGCGAAACTGTGGCGCAGGTCGTGGATGCGGACGCCTTCCAGCTTGGCTTTCGGGAGCACCTTGTCGCGCCAGATCTTGGACTCGGAGGTCGCATATCCGTTGTCGCCCTTGGTGGCCGGAAAGACAAACTGGCTTCGACCGCGGGTCTTGTAGAGACGCTGCAGGATTCCGAAGGCCATGTCGTTGAGCGAGATCCGACGATCCCCCGTGCGACCGCCCGCCTTGGTGCGGCTCGGCGGTAGCACGAGCCGGCGCCGGTCAAAGTCGACCTCCGTCCACCGCAGGCCCGCGATCTCGTTGCGGCGCGCGCCTGTCAGAAGCAGAAGCCGATAGACCGCGCCCTGCCGTTCGGAGATCGTCGCATCCGCCTCCAGGGCGTCGAGTGCGGCGATCAAATCCTGAGCCTGGGACTCGGACAGGAAGCGTTCGACCGCCGGTCGGAGCTTTCGTTCGACCTTGGCGCAGGGGTTCGGGCCGGCGAAATGCCCCTTGTCGATCGCCCAGTTGAAGGTCGCGCGCAGGGTGGAATAGGTGCGGTCAGCGATGCCTGCCCCGCCCTTGACGATGGACCGACCACGGAGTTTGGTCTTCACATCCTTGGCGGTCTTCCCGGCCGTGATCGATCGGATCATCCCGGTGATGTGGTCGCGGGTGACCGTATCAAGCGCCATCTTCCCAAGCAGGGGCACGACGTGGCGCTCGAGGTTCGTCCGGTCCATGGCCCATGACGAATCCCGTTTGGTCGGTTTGTCGTCCGGCCCCTTCTCCAGATAAAGCTCGACCAGGCCTTTGACGGTGAGGCCCTCGATGCGCCTGCGGGCTTCGCCGGGATCGATGCCGCGCCGCGCATCGACCACCACCGACGCCGCCTCCTTGCGAGCCCGATCCGCCGTGAGCTTGTCCGGCCCATCCCCATGCTCGCCGAGCGTCAGCCAGCGCTGGATCCCGCGGACCCGATATTTGATGGCGAACATCCTTCGGACAGGCTTGGCGGCATGGCCCTGTCCGGTTTCGGTCCCAGGATAGATCCGGAGGCAGAAGCCTGCGATCTCGCTGTCCCAGATTCGACCCTCGCCGGTCTCCGGAACGGGCGCGCTCTCAACCACGCGCTTGGTGAGTTTTTGCTTCGTCATGGTGATAGAAATATACGCTCATTTCCGAGCCACCGCTACCACTCCGCTACCAACTCAAGTGAAACCGGGCGAAACGCTCCGTAACCGGATAAACAAGAAAATCTATGTAAAACAATATGCAAAGCTGATTTTTGGAACGTCCTGAAAAGCCCGGAAATGTTGATCCCCAACATTGCCAAGGTTGGGGTCGGGCGTTCGAATCGCCTCGCCCGCTCCATGTCGGGACGCAAATAAAAACGGGTCTGGCCGGTCGGTCAGGCCCGTTTTTGCGTTCAGGCCGTAGCGTTGACGGAGGCGGCCCTTGGCGATTCTGAGGCTTGTGCTGGGCGACCAGCTGTCCGACGACCTGTCGGCGCTGGACGGACTGAATGCGACCGCCGACACCGTTCTGATGGCCGAGGTGCGCGACGAGGCCACCTATGTCCGGCACCACAAACAGAAGATCGCCCTGGTCTTCGCCGCCATGCGAAATCACGGAGAGCGCCTGACGGCGCGGGGCGTCAGGGTGCGTTATGTGCGGATCGACGACGCCGAAAATACAGGTTCTATCACCGGCGAACTGACCCGCGCCCTGAACGAGGGCGCCTATGAGGCGGTGGTCATGACCGAGTGCGGGGAATGGCGGCTGGCCGAACATCTGGCCGCCTTTGCGAAGGCGGCGCGACTGCCGGTCGAAATTCGTCAGGATCGGCGGTTCATCTGCTCTCACGACCGGTTCCGACGCTGGGCGGCCGGCAAGTCCCAACTGCGGATGGAGTTCTTCTATCGCGAGATGCGCCGGGCGACCGGCCTGTTGATGAATGGCGATCAGCCCGAAGGCGGACGGTGGAACTACGATGCCGAAAACCGCAAGAAACTGGCGCGGGGCGTGACGCCGCCCGAGCGCCTTCGTGTGGCGCCCAACGCGCAGGCGCGCGCGGCCCTGGCGGACGTGGAGCGGCTGTTTCCCGACCATTTCGGATCGCTGGCCGGCTTCGGCTGGCCGACGACGGCGGACGAGGCGGAAACGACGCTGGCTCACTTCCTGGCCGAGGTCCTGCCGTCGTTCGGCGACTGGCAGGACGCGATGGCCGAAAACCAGCCGTGGATGTGGCACGGGCTGATCTCCACCTCGATCAACCTGGGTCTGCTGGACCCGCTGGACGTCTGCCGCCGGGCCGAGACGGTCTATCGCGCGGGCAAGGCGCCGTTGAACGCGGTGGAGGGTTTCATCCGCCAGATCCTGGGCTGGCGCGAATTCGTGCGCGGCGTCTACTGGCTGAAGACGCCGGAATATCGGGCCAGGAACTTTCTGGACGCGGACCGCGAACTGCCGTGGTTCTATTGGTCGGGCAAGACCGACATGGCCTGCGTCGCCGATGTGGTGAAGACGACGCGCGACAACGCCTACGCCCACCATATTCAGCGCTTGATGGTCACAGGCAACCTGGCCCTGCTGCTGGGTGTGCATCCCGATGCGGTCGACGACTGGTATCTGTGCGTCTACGCCGACGCCTACGAATGGGTGGAGATGCCCAATACGCGGGGCATGGCTCTGTTCGCGGACGGCGGGATCGTGGGGTCCAAACCCTATGCGGCGTCGGGCGCCTACATCGACCGGATGAGCGACTACTGCGGGGCCTGCTGCTATGATGTGAAGAGCAAGAGCGGCGACGCCGCCTGCCCGTTCAACAGGCTTTATTGGGGATTTCTGGAACGCAATCGCCACCGGCTGAGGGATAACCCCCGCCTGGCCATGCCCTATCGCACCCTGGACGGTTTCGGCGACGCCCGCCGCAAGGCCCTGGCCGACGAAGCGGAAGCCTGCCGCACCCTATTGGGCGCCACGCCGATCGCCTAAATGCGGCGAGGTGCAGCAAGATCGCCGGGAACCTCGACCCGGCGTGCAGGATTTGCTTGGCTGTTCCGCCAATATCGCAAAAGGCCGCTCATGATCCGTCTTCGCCGTCCCGCCATCGTCCTGAGCGCGGTGGTCGCCGCCTCTACTCTGTCGGCCTGCGCCTATAATGAGGCGTTGGGGCGCAATCAGTTTCTGCTGGTGGACAATGCGGCCCTGTCGCAGCAGTCGACGGCGGCCTGGCGCGAGGCCGTCGCCAAGCCCGGCGTGATGACCACGGGCGCCCAGGTGGATCGCATCCGCCGCGTCGGCGACCGGCTGGTGCAGGCGGCGGGCCTGGGGAACCGGACCTGGGACTATGCGGTCTTCACCGAGGCCAGCCCCAACGCCTTCGTCCTGCCGTCCGGTCAGATCGGGGTGACGACCAGCCTGTTGGCCCTGGTCCAGAACGACGATCAGCTGGCCAGCGTGATCGGTCACGAGATCGGCCACGTCGTCGCCAACCACGCCGCCGAGCGCGCCTCCAGCCAGACGGCGACCAGCATCGGCCTGGCGGCGGTGGGCGGAGCGGCGGGGCGTTACGGAGATGCGGTCAACGCCTATGGCGGCCTGGCGGCGCAATATGGTCTGCTGTTGCCCTATTCGCGTCGCGACGAGCTGGAGGCGGACCGTCTAGGCGTCGACTATATGGCGGGCGCCGGGTTCAAGCCGTCGCAGGCGGTGGCCCTGTGGCGGCTGATGGCGGCGCAACGTCAGACGCAGACGCCGCAGTTCGCCTCGACCCACCCGTCGGATGCGACGCGGATCGAGATGCTGGAACAGTATATCGCCAGCCGCGGCTGGAACTGATCAGACGCGAATGTCGAGGTAGGAGCCGGGGCGCATGATCCGGGGCTCTTCGCGCGGGGGCGCCGTGACGGGCGCCTCGGCCGGGCGGGCGGGCGTCGCCGTGCGGATCGTGGACATGACGGCGGCGGCGGGCGCAAGGGCCTGGGGGGGCGGGGCCTGAGGCGCGGCGGCCTGGCTCAGGGCGGCGCGGAAGAAGGCCGCCTGGGCGTTGCGCGCACTGGGCAGGTCGAGGCCCTGTGCGGGCGTGTTCAGCGGCAGGCCAGGACGAATCGCGCTCATGCCGGCATGGTTAACGCATAGAGTCGAAAAAGGGTTAACGCCGCATCAGCGCGCGGAGGGCGCGGGTCGCGGCGGGGCCTGCATGGAGGCGACCAGCCGTTCGATGTCGGCGTCGTCCAGCAGAGGGCCGGACTGTTTGGCGGTGATGCGGCCCATGGCGTCCACGGCGAAGGTTTCGGGCACGCCCGAAATGCCCAGATCCAGACCCGCGCGGCCCTCGCGGTCCACCAGCACCATTGAATAGGGATCGCCCATCTCGTCCAGAAAGGCCCGTGTGGCGACCGGCTCATCCTTGTAGGCGACGCCGACGACGGCGACGCCCCGCGCCTTCAAGGCCACCAGTTTGGGGTGCTCGATCCGGCACGGGGCGCACCAGGAGGCGAAGACATTGACCAGCATGGGCCGACCGACGCCGGCGGTCTTGAGGTCCAGATTGCCCGGTCCCGCCTGGTCGCCCGACAGCAGAGGCAGGACGGTCTCTGGAATGGTCTGGCCCACCAGGGCGTCGGGCTTGAAGGCCGGATCGCGCTTCAGCGACCAGCCGACGAACAGGGCGGCCAGCGCCGCCAGCACGGCGAGCGGGATCAGGGCCAGCCAGCGGTTCACGGGCGAAGCCCTTTATTTTTTTGCCCTATCGCGCTTCGCGCTGCTTGAGGGCGGGCCGCCTCATCGGCGGCTGTGTCCAGGCGGTCGAGTTCCCGCTTCCATTTGCGAGAGGCGACGACCGCGCGGGCGGTCAGGGCGGCCAAGACCAGGGCGCTGACGCCCCAGGCGGGCCAGACGAAGGCGGCGTAGGGGGTCATGTCGAGGTCGAGCATCTAAGCCTCGCTCCTTACGCTTCTTGGGCCGAACGGGCGCGCAGGGTCATCACGCGCCGGCGGCGGATCTCGGTGCGGATGGCGGTCAGCCACAGGGCGAGGAACAGCACCCCATAGGCCGCCAGCATAGTCAGGAAAGGCGGCAGATAGACGGGATCCAGCCCTGACGATCCAGGGGTCAGGAAGCTGGCCGGCTGATGCAGGGTGTTCCACCAATCGACCGAGAACTTGACGATCGGCAGGTTGATCAGACCGACCAGACCCAGAACGGCGGCGGCGCGCCCGGCCTTCTGCTCGTCGTCGATCGACGCCCTCAGCGCCATATAGCCGAGATAGAAGAGAAACAGCACAAGCACGCTGGTCAGACGCGCGTCCCACACCCACCAGGTCCCCCACATCGGCTGGCCCCACAGCGAGCCGGTGAACAAGGCCAGGGCGGTGAAGGCGGCTCCGGGCAGGGCCGCGGCGCGGGCGGCGGCGTCGGCCAGGGCATGGCGGAAGACCAGCGCAAAGAAGCTGGACACGCCCAGGGCCGCATAGGCCCCCAGGCCCCAGGTGGCGGCGGGGACGTGGACGAACATGATCCGCACCGTGTCGCCCTGCTGGTAATCGGCCGGAACCGAGAAGCTCAGCCCGCTTCCGACACCCAGCAGCACGACGGCCAGCCCCCACAGAACGGGCGTCAACGGGCCGGTGAAGGCCATGAAGCGCTGCGGATTGGACAGGCCGAACATGGGTCAGCGCTTACGCAACGAATGGGCGGCGGGCAAGTCGCGAGAACGGACGTCGCCGGGCGTCGATCGATCATGAGCCGCTTCCATTAGGCGAGGAAGAAGCTTTGCTTTATCCAGCACAATCTGCTGCTGGAGACGTTCTGCATGAAAATATCTTATCTCTTCGCCGCCGGCTTGGCGTTTGCGGGCGCCGCCGCGCACGCGCAGGATGCGAAAACCCCGGTTGCGCTGACCGACGTTCGAGACTGGTCATCGACCCTTCGGCACGACGCCCAGGCGCTGCACGACATCATTCTGGACAGCCATCCGGGGGCCGTCGATCCTTTGAACCCCGCGTTTCGTGCGCGTGTCGAAACCGGTCTGATCGAAGCGAACCGGAGGGCGGATGCGACGACGGACGTCGGCGGCTGGTGGTGGGCGATGCGGGCCTATGTGGCCGGATTCGATGACGGCCATGTCCAGATATCGATGCAGGCCCCCGGCGGCCTTCCCATCCGCTGGCCCGGATTTCTGACGGTGTACAAGGGCGGGCAGCAGGTCGTCGCCAGTCGCGATGCGACCGACGCTGGAACGCCGCCGCTCGGCGCGCGGCTGGTGGACTGCGACGGCGTGTCCGCCGATCAGCTGGCCAAGACGCGCATCGGTGACTTTCGGGGGCGCTGGTTCTTGGAGGCGCAGCACGACCAGTTTGGCGACTGGATGTTCATGAGCGCCTCGAACCCTTGGCAGTCCGAAATGCGCCAGTGCGATTTCGCGATCAATGGAGGGGTTCGACGCTACGCCCTGCGCTGGCGGTCTGTCGACGCGGCGGAGCTGGAGGCGCGGCGCACTCAACTTATGCAAAGGGCGCGCGGCAGTATCGCGATGAAGAGGCTCGACAACGGGGCTTACTGGTTGACGCTGCCCTCCTTCGACGGTTCGCCGGACGGTCAGGCCTATGCCGATCTGACCGCCGTCACGGCGCAGGCGGCCGCGCAGGGGCAGGACCTCCACGCCGCGCCCTACGTTGTCCTGGATGTGCGCGGCAATGGCGGCGGTTCGTCGTTCTGGGGTGTCAAACTGGCCATGACCCTATGGGGCGAAGACTGGCTGCGCGCGCACTGGGACCAACCGGCCGAGGTCGTGGACTGGCGACCTTCGCAAGCCAATATCGCCGCGATCACGGCCTTGCGCGACCAGATGCGTGGAGCGGGGGGAGATGAAAACGTCATCGCTTGGGCTGATCGCGCGATCCAGGGCATGACCGCCGCGCGGGCGGCGGGCCAGGACTACTGGCGCGAGGGCGACACGACGTCCGACGAGTCCAAACCGCATTCGGTCCCCGAAAATCCCAACGCCGGTGTGATCTATGTGCTGACGGATTCGGCCTGCGCCTCCGCCTGTTTGGATGCAGTCGATCTATGGAAGTCCGCCGGAGCCGTTCAGCTTGGGCGCGAGACCTCGGCGGACACAGTCTATATGGAGGTGCGAAACGCGACCCTGCCCAGCGGTCTGGCTGTGATCGGCGTGCCGATGAAGGTCTATCGCAGCCGGGCTCGGGGCAACAATGAACCGCAGCGGCCAAGCCATCGGTATGACGGCGATATGGCCGATGATGGCGCGCTGGCGTCCTGGATAGCGGGGCTGAACGCCAGGTCCTAAGCCGAAGCCTTACCCTTGCGCGTTGCGAACGGCGGCGGCGCCGGCGAAGGGGGCGATGACGGCGGCGAAGAGGACGTAGGCGCACAAGAGGGCCACGGCCGGGGCGACCGGCTGGCCCGATGCGGCGCGCTCCAGGGCGCCGGCGCCGAAGACGACCGGCGGGATGAACAGGGGCAGGACGACCACGGCGATCAGCAGGCCGCCGCGCTTGGCGCCCAGCGCCAGTGCGGCTCCGAGCGCCCCGGTGAAGGCGAAGCCCGCGCCGCCGATCAGGGCGGTCAGGGCGACGAGCGGCGTCAGGGACGCGGGCAGGCCCAGCGCTAGGGCGGCGACGGGGGCGGTCAGGGCCAGGGGCAGGCCGATGGCGATCCACTGGGCCAGGGCCTTGATCAGCACGACCTGCTCCAGCGCCAGATGGCCCAGCGCCAGCAGGTCCAGGCCACCGTCTTCCAGATCACGCTCGAACAGCCGCTCAAGCGACAAGAGGGACGCCAGGGCCAAGGCCAGCCAGGCCACGCCGCCCGCAACAGGGCCGAGCGTGCGTGGATCGCCCCCGGCCGCCAGGGGCAACAGGGCGGTCAGACAGGCGAAGAACCCGCAGGCCAGAAGCGGCCCGCCGCCTCCACCCCAGGCCAGGTCCAGCTCGCGTTCCAGCAGGACGCGCGTCGCGCCGCGCAGGCCGGGCGGGCGGGGTTCCTGATCCTTCAGCGGAGGCTGACCGCTCATTTCAGCCCTCCCAGATCCAGGGTCCGGGCGGCGATGGGCAGGGGGTCGTGGACGGCGGCGACGATCAGGCCGTCGGCGTCCAGGTGACGGCGCATCTGCTCGGCGAAGGCGTCGCGCCAGCGGGCGTCCAGCGGCGCCATCGGCTCGTCCAGCAGCCACAGGGCGCGCGGCGACCCGACCAGCCGGCCCATGGCCAGGCGGCGTCGCTGACCCGCCGACAGGCGCCGGACCTCCAGATCCAGCAGCGGTTTCAGGCCGAACGCCTCGGCCGCGTGGTCGACGCCATATTGGGTGTGGCCCAGCCAGTCACATTGAAAGCCCAGTTCCTCGCGCGCCGCGCGGCCGCCCTTCAGCCCGTCCAGATGGCCGAGGAAATGCAGTTCGCGTCCCCGCGCCTCGCGGGCGTCAAGCGGATTGCCGTCGCCGTCACAAAAGGCGACCGTTCCCGCATCGGGCCTCAGCAGGCCGGCGATGGCGCGCAGCAGGCTGGTCTTGCCCGCGCCGTTTGCGCCCGTCAGGGTCAGGATCTCGCCGGCGCGCAGGGTCAGATCCAGGCCGTCGAACAGCCGCCGCTCGCCGCGCGACACCGTAAGGCCAGAGAGGGTCAGGGTGTGGATCATCGCCCGCGCCCCGCCGAAGAGAAGTTGCGAGCCCTTCTCAATGTCCCTGTCGAGGGTGTGGACACATGGACGCTGCGATCCGGCGGGGCTATAGGCACGGTCGCCGCAGCAGGCTTTCGCCGCGCGCGCAGGGGCCCTGTGAGCCGCTGCGTCTGTCGCGCGAAGGCGCAACCGGATTGTCGGGCGGCGCTGACCAGAGGAAGACTCCATGCCGTCGATCGACAGCTTCAAGACCCGCCAGGACCTTTCCGTCGGGCGTAAGAAATATGCCTATTACAGCCTTCCCGCCGCCGAGGAAGCAGGGCTTGCCGGGATTTCCCGTCTGCCGCGCTCGATGAAGGTGCTGTTGGAGAACCTGCTGCGCAACGAGGACGGGGTTTCCGTCACCGAGGCCGACCTGAAGGCCGTCGCCGCCTGGGTCGAGAACAAGGGCTCGGTCGAGCACGAGATCGCCTTCCGTCCGGCCCGCGTCCTGATGCAGGACTTCACCGGCGTGCCCGCCGTGGTCGACCTGGCAGCGATGCGCGACGCCATGTCGGCCCTGGGCGCCGACGCCGCCAAGATCAACCCGCTGGTGCCGGTCGATCTGGTCATCGACCACTCGGTCATGGTCGACAACTTCGGCACGTCGAAGGCCTTTGGTCAGAACGTCGAGCGCGAGTACGAGCGCAACATCGAGCGCTACAACTTCCTGCGCTGGGGTTCGTCGGCCTTCAACAACTTCCGCGTCGTGCCCCCCGGCACCGGCATCTGCCACCAGGTCAATCTTGAGAACCTGGCCCAGACCGTCTGGACCCTGGACGAGGGCAAGAAGACCGTCGCCTATCCCGACACCGTCGTCGGCACCGACAGCCACACCACCATGATCAACGGCCTGGCCGTTCTGGGCTGGGGCGTCGGCGGCATCGAGGCCGAGGCCGCCATGCTGGGCCAGCCGATCCCGATGCTGATCCCCGAAGTCATCGGCTTCAAGCTGACCGGTTCGATGCCGGAAGGCACGACGGCGACCGACCTGGTGCTGACCGTCACCCAGATGCTGCGCAAGAAGGGCGTGGTCGGCAAGTTCGTCGAGTTCTTCGGCGACGCCCTGCCGAACATGACCATCGAGGACCAGGCGACCATCGCCAACATGGCCCCGGAATACGGCGCCACCTGCGGCTTCTTCCCCGTCTCGGCCGCCACCATCGGCTATCTGACCGCCACGGGCCGCGACAAGGCGCGCGTCGCCCTGGTCGAAGCCTACGCCAAGGCCCAAGGTCTGTGGATCGACGAGACCTCGGAAGACCCCGTCTTCACCGACGTGCTTGAACTGGACATCTCGACCGTGGTGCCGTCGCTGGCCGGTCCCAAGCGTCCGCAGGATCGCGTCGAACTGACGACCGCCGCCCCGGCCTTCGAAACCGCTCTGGCCGAGGTCTTCAGCCGTCCGACGGACGCCCCGCGCGCCGATGTGGAAGGCCAGAAATTCTCGGTCGGCGACGGCGACGTGGTCATCGCGGCCATCACCTCGTGCACCAACACCTCCAACCCGTCGGTTCTGATCGCCGCCGGTCTGGTGGCGCGCAAGGCCCATGCGCTGGGCCTGAAGGCCAAGCCGTGGGTCAAGACCTCGCTGGCCCCCGGCTCGCAGGTCGTCACCGACTATCTGACCGACGCCGGCCTGCAGAAGGACCTGGACGCCCTGGGCTTCAACCTGGTCGGCTATGGCTGCACCACCTGCATCGGCAACTCGGGCCCGCTGGACCCGGCCATCTCCAAGGCGATCAATGACAACGCCCTGGTCGCGACGAGCGTGCTCTCGGGCAACCGCAACTTCGAAGGCCGCGTGAACCCGGACGTCCAGGCCAACTATCTGGCCTCGCCGCCGCTGGTCGTGGCCTACGCCATCGCCGGCTCGATGCGGATCGACATCACCAAGGACCCGATCGGTCAGGACAAGAAGGGCAATGACGTCTTCCTGAAGGACGTCTGGCCGACGGCGCAGGAAATCTCGGACATCCAGCGCAAGTCCGTCACCCCGGCCATGTTCGCCAAGCGCTACAAGGACGTGTTCAAGGGCGACAAGCACTGGCAGGCGATCAAGGTCACCGGCGGTCAGACCTATGAGTGGGACGACGCCTCCACCTATGTCGCCAACCCGCCCTATTTCGACGGCCTGTCGATGGACCTGACCCCGGTTCAGGACGTGGTCGAGGCCCGCGTTCTGGCCATCTTCGGCGACAGCATCACCACCGACCACATCAGCCCGGCCGGTTCGATCAAGAAGACCTCGCCCGCTGGCGTCTATCTGACCAACCACGGCGTCGACGCGGCCGAGTTCAACAGCTACGGCGCCCGTCGCGGCAACCACGAAGTCATGATGCGCGGCACCTTCGCCAACATCCGCATCAAGAACCGCATCACGCCCGAGATCGAAGGCGGCGTGACGAAGCACTTCCCGTCCGGCGACACCATGTCGATCTATGACGCAGCCATGCGCTACCAGTCGGAAGGCCGTCCGCTGGTCGTCTTCGCCGGCAAGGAATACGGCACGGGCTCGTCGCGCGACTGGGCGGCCAAGGGCACGCGCCTCTTGGGCGTGCGCGCCGTCATCGCCGAAAGCTTCGAGCGCATCCACCGTTCGAACCTGGTCGGGATGGGCGTGGTGCCGCTGCAGTTCAAGCAGGATGGGTGGCAGAAGCTGGGCCTGACGGGCGAAGAGATCGTTACGATCCGCGGCCTGTCGGACGCCAACGTCGGCAAGCTGAAGCCGCGTCAGGATCTGTGGGTCGAACTGTTCCGTCCGTCGGACGGCAAGATGGCCCGCTTCCCCGTGCGCTGCCGCATCGATAACCAGACCGAGCTGGACTATCTGCTGGCCGGCGGCGTCATGCCCTACGTGCTTCGCAACTTGGCCCGCGGCCCGGAAACCGAAGCGCCTATCGCCGCCGAATAGGCCGCGGTCTTTAGCGACAAAAAAGAGGGCCGGCGGAGCGATCCGTCGGCCCTTTCTTCTTGGGGCGCAGGCGGGTCAGTCGGCGCTGACGACCACCAGCTTGCGGTTGACGAACTCCTTGATGCCGACGTCGCCCAGCTCGCGACCGAAGCCCGAGCGTTTGACCCCGCCGAACGGCAGTTCTGGCATGGAGGTGGTCGTGGTGTTGATGAAGACCATGCCGGTCTCGATCCGCGACGCCAGCTTGCGGGCGCGCGCCGTGTCGCCGGCGAAGATGGAGCCGCCCAGGCCGAAGTGGGAATCGTTGGCCAGATCGACTACCGCGTCGTCGTCCTCGACCACGAAGACCTGGGCCACGGGGCCGAAGAACTCCTGATAGAAGGCCGGGTTGTCGCGGGCCACGTCGGTCAGGACGGTCGGCTCGTAGAAGAAGCCGGTGCGGTCGGCGGGCTTGCCGCCGGTCACGGCCTTGGCGCCGTGCTTCACCGCCTCCTCGACCTGCTCTGTCAGGGTCTTCAGCGCGTCCTCGGACGACAGCGGACCCAGCACTGTGGCCTCATCCAGCGGATCGCCCATGACGGCGCTCTTCATCCCCTCGACGAAGCCGGTGGTGAAGGCGTCGGCGACGGACTTCTGAACGATGAAACGTTTGGAGCCCGTGCAGACCTGGCCGGCGTTGGACAGCCGCCCCTCGACGCCCGCCGCGACGGCTTTTTCGATGTCCGCGTCGTCCAGCACCACGAAGACGTCGCTGCCGCCCAGTTCCAGCGTGGACTTCTTCAGCATTTCGGACGCACGCGCCGAAACCTTGGAGCCGGCGCCTTCCGATCCGGTCAGGGCCACACCCTGGATGCGGTCGTCGCCGATCAGTTCGGCGACCTTGTCCGAGGAGATATAGAGGTTGGCGACGAAGCCTTCAGGCGCGCCGGCCTCGCGCACCAGTTCAGCGAAGCGGGCGGCGCAGCGCGGTACGATGCCGGCGTGTTTGTAGAGGACGGGATTGCCCACGGCGATGGCCGGGGCGACCACGCGGATCAGCTGATAGATGGGGAAGTTCCACGGCTCGACGGCCAGAAGCACGCCGACGGGGTGGAACTCGACCCAGGCCTCGCCCAGTTCGCTGTCGATCTTTTGGGGCTTGAGGAAGTCGGCGGCCTTCTCGGCGTAATAGGCGGCGATGCCGGCGCACAGGTCGATCTCACCCTGCCCCTGGGCCAGGGGCTTGCCCATCTCTTCGGCGATGGTGCGGGCCAGGCTGTCGCGATTGTCGGCGAGCAGTTTCGACAGAGCCTGAAGCACGGCCAGGCGCGGCTGGATGTCGCCCTGCGACCAGTCGGATTTGAAGACCGAATGCGCCTGGGCCAGAGCGGCCTCGACCTGGGCGTCGGTGTGTTCAGGATAGTCCTGAAGTGTCTGTTCGGTGAAGGGATTGAGGGTGCGATAGGCCATGGGGCGTCCTGAAGCTTAGGTCGGACGCCCGGGGCGGCGCCGATCCGTTTTCCAAGGAAACGAACGCCTGCTGGGCGGGGCGGTTGCGACACCGCAAGCGGTCGGGGCGCAATCCATTTCACGCCTCAGTCCAACTTCAGGGCCTCGGCCAGCAGTCGGGCCTCTGCGGCACGGCTGGAGCCGGCGCGCCAGGCGACCACGATCTCGCGGCGGGGCGGGGGATCGCCGGCCAGGGTCTCGAACGGACGAACGGCGACGGCCGGATTGTCCGCCAGCCCCGCCTGCACCGCCATTTTCGGCAGGAAGCTGACGCCCAGGCCCGATCCGACCATCTGAACCAGGGTATGCAGGCTGGTGGCGGCGAAGACGTCGTCGCCGCGCGGGGCCTCGATGTCCAGCGCCGCCAGGGCGTGGTCGCGCAGGCAGTGGCCGTCTTCCAGCAGGATCAGATCCTCCGCCCTCAGCGAGCCGGGGCGGATGGGGCCGGGCGCCGCCAGGGCATGGTCGGCCGGGGCAGCGGCCATGATCTCGTCGTCGCCGATCCGGGCGTGTTCGATGCCGGGCGCCTCATAGGGCAGGGCGATGACGGCGGCGTCGATCTGACCGGCCTTCAGCGCCGCGATCAGACGGGGGGTCAGGTCCTCGCGGATGAACAGCTTCAGCGCAGGATAGGCGGCGCGCACCGAAGGCAGCTTTGCGGGAAGCAGGAAGGGGGCCACCGTGGGGATGACGCCCAGGCGGAAACGACCCGACAGCAGGCGGCCCGCGTTCTTGGCCGCCTCGACCAGATCTTCGGTGCGGGCCAGCACGTCCTCGGCGCGGCGCACGGCCTCGGCCCCGACGGCGGTCATGATGACGGCGCCGCGCGCGCGCTCGACCACGGGGGCGCCCAGGATGCGCTCCAGCTCCTGCACCCCGGCGCTGAGGGCGGGCTGGCTGACGTGGGCGGCCTCTGCGGCGCGCGAGAAACTGCCGTGTTCGGCCAGAAGCTTGAGATACTGAAGCTGTCGCAGGGTCGGGAGCATGGGTGCGACATAGGGCCAGCCTATGACAAATCCAAGGATAATCGATTTGATCTATTTTCAAGCCTGACGCCAAATGCCTCTGCGATCATAAGGGGCAATGTCGTGCGCGGCGCCCCGTCCATGCGGGAGACGACCATGAGCAGCGAAGCCAAATGCCCCTTTTCGGGCCGCACGACCGAATCCGTCGCGGGCGGCGGAACCCAGAACGGCGACTGGTGGCCCGGCCGGCTTCGGACCGATCTGCTGAACCAGCATTCGTCGCGATCCGATCCTCTGGGGCAGGGCTTCAGCTATGCCGAGGCGTTCAAGACGCTGGATTACGAGGCGCTGAAGGCGGACCTTCGCAAGCTGATGACGGATTCCAAGGACTGGTGGCCGGCCGACTTCGGCCACTATGGGCCGCAGTTCATTCGCATGGCCTGGCACAGCGCCGGCACCTATCGCGTCGGCGACGGCCGGGGCGGCGGCGGGCGCGGCCAGCAGCGGTTCGCGCCGCTGAACTCGTGGCCCGACAACGTCAACATCGACAAGTCGCGCCGCCTGCTGTGGCCGATCAAGCAGAAATACGGCCAGGCCATCTCCTGGGCCGACCTGCTGATCCTGACCGGCAATGTGGCGCTGGAGACGATGGGTTTCCGCACCTTCGGCTTCGCCGGGGGACGCGAGGATACGTGGGAGCCGGATCAGGACGTCTATTGGGGCCGCGAGACGACGTGGCTGGGCGGCGACCTGCGTTACGCCCACGGCTCGCACGGGGTCGAGAAGCCGGCCGACGAGGCGGTGCTGGTCGCCGATGACAACGCCGACGGGCAGGAGCATTCGCGCGATCTGGAGAACCCGCTGGCGGCGGTGCAGATGGGGCTGATCTACGTCAACCCGGAAGGGCCGGACGGCAATCCCGATCCGATCGCCGCCGCCTGGGACATCCGTGACACCTTCGCGCGGATGGCGATGGACGACGAGGAGACGGTGGCCCTGATCGCGGGCGGCCACACCTTCGGCAAGACCCACGGCGCCGGACCGGCCGACCATGTCGGCCCGGAGCCGGAGGCCGACGATCTGGCGGCGCAGGGGCTGGGCTGGGCGTCCAGCTTCGGCTCGGGCAAGGCGGGCGACGCCATCACCAGCGGGCTGGAGGTGACCTGGACCCAGACTCCGGCCCAGTGGAGCAACTTCTTCTTCGAGAACCTGTTCGGCTTCGAATGGGCGCTGGAGAAGTCGCCGGCGGGCGCGCACCAGTGGGTGGCTAAGGACGCGGGCGACATCATCCCCGACGCCCATGATCCGGCCAGGAAGAAGCGGCCGACCATGCTGACCACCGACCTGTCGCTGCGCTTCGATCCCGAATACGAAAAGATCTCGCGCCGATTCCTGCACAATCCCCAGGCCTTCGCCGAGGCCTTCGCGCGGGCCTGGTTCAAGCTGACGCACCGCGACCTGGGTCCGCGCTCGCGCTATCTGGGGCCGGAAATCCCGCGTGAGGAACTGGTGTGGCAGGATCCGATCCCGGCCGTGGACCATCCACTGATCGATGCGGCGGACGCGGCCGACCTGAAGGCGCGCATCGCCGCGACGGATCTGAGCCCGGCCGAACTGGTCGCCACGGCCTGGGCCTCGGCCTCGACGTTCCGGGGCGGCGACAAGCGCGGCGGGGCGAATGGGGCGCGCATTCGCCTGGCGCCGCAAAAGGACTGGGCCGTCAATCAGCCCGAACTGCTGGACCGGGTGCTGAAGACGCTGGAGCGGGTGCAGTTCGCCTTCAACCAGGATCAAGGCGGCGGCAAGCGGGTGTCGCTGGCCGATCTGATCGTGCTGGCCGGCAATGTCGGCGTCGAACAGGCAGCCCGGGCGGCGGGGCACGAGGTGGACGTGCCGTTCAATCCCGGCCGCACCGACGCCAGCCAGGCCCAGACGGACGTCGAATCCTTCGCCTATCTCGAGCCGGCAGCGGACGGGTTCCGCAACTATCAGAAGGCGCGCTTCAGCGTGCCGGCCGAGGCCCTGCTGATCGATCAGGCCCAGCGTCTGACGCTGACGGCGCCCGAGATGACGGTGCTGATCGGCGGCCTGCGCGCCATCAGCATCAATGCGGGCGGGGCGACGCACGGCGTGCTGACCGAACGGCCGGGCCTGCTGTCCAACGATGTCTTCGTCAATCTGCTGGACATGGATGTGGCGTGGACGGCGACCTCTGACGACCAGACGGTGTTCGAAGGCCGGGACCGCGCGACGGGTCAGGCGAAATGGACCGGGACGCGGGTCGATCTGGTGTTCGGCTCCAACGCCGTGCTGCGGTCGCTGGCCGAGGTCTACGCTGGGTCGGATGCGAAGGAGAAGTTCGTGACGGACTTCGTGGCCGCCTGGACGAAGGTGATGGAGCTGGATCGGTTCGACCTGCGGGGTTGAGTGAGATCAGGCAGACTATTTCAGCCTGATCTCGAACAGCTTGGGCCAGCGTTTGCCGGTGACGAACAGGCGTTTGCCGGCGGCGTCCCAGGCGATGCCGTTCAGAACGTCGTCGTTGGGGTCCAGTCCGATGTCCGTGGGGACCAGGGCGGTCAGGTCGATGAAGGCCTTGACCACCCCCGTCTCGGGATCGATGCGAGCGATGCGGTTGTCCTGCCAGAGATTGGCGAAGACCTCGCCGTCGATCCATTCCAGTTCGTTGATCTGGGTCAGGGGCCGGCCGTCGGCAGTGACGGAGACGCGGCCCGTTTCGGCCAGGGTGTCGGGATCGAGAAAGCGCAGCTGGTCGGTGCCGTCGCTCATGATCAGACGGCGACCGTCGGTGGTCAGGGCCCAGCCCTCGCCCGGATAGGAGAAGCCGCCCAGGGGCGAGAAGTCGTCCAGCTTCCAGATGAAGCCGATGTGGTTGCGCCAGGTCAGGCTGTAGAGCTTGCCGTTCAGCGTGGTCATGCCCTCGCCGAAATAGACGGTGGGCAGGTCGCGCTGGCGCTCCACCCGGCCGGTGTCCAGATCCACCTTGCGGATGAAGGACGGATAGAGGCCCGTGCTCTCGTAAAGGGCGCCGTCGTGGAAGAAGAGGCCCTCGGTGAAGGCCGCGCGGTCGTGCGGATAGGCGTGCACGACCTCGTAGGTCTGGACCGGAACCTGGGCCCGGACAGGCAGGGATGCGCCTGTCGCCAGCAGCAGGCCAATCCCCAAACTGGCGATCAGACCGGCGAAGCGTGAAGACCGGCGCGTCATGAGCCTCAGCCTCGTTCTGCGGCGGCTTCGGCTTCGGCCTTCTGGGCGCGGGCTTCGGCGGCGTTCGCCTCGCTGCGGGCCAGTTCGGCCTGTTCCTTCTTGGTGGCGCCGCGACGACCCATCATGTTGAGGGCCTCGACACCGGCCGAGAAGGCCATGGCGGCGTAGATGTAGCCCTTGGGCACATGATAGCCGAAGCCGTCGGCGATCAGCACCATGCCGATCATCAGAAGGAAGCCCAGGGCCAGCATCACCACGCTGGGGTTCTTGTTGATGAAGTTCGCCAGCGGATCGGCGGCCAGGAGCATCATGGTCACGGCGACCAGAACGGCGACCACCATGATCGGCAGATGTTCGGTCATGCCGACGGCGGTCAGGATGGAATCGATCGAGAAGACGATGTCCAGAAGGATGATCTGGAAGATCGCCGCGCCCGCGTTCATGATCATCACGTCCTTCTTGTCCATGACGTCATGGCTGGGCGTGGGATCGACGGTGTGGTGGATTTCCTTGGTCGCCTTCCAGACCAGGAACAGGCCGCCCGCGATCAGGATCAGATCCTTCCACGAAAATTCGTTGCCCATGACGGTGAAGACCGGCTGCACCAGGCCGACCAGCCAGGCGATGATCGACAGCAGGGCCAGGCGCATGATCAGGGCCAGGCCGATGCCGATGCGACGGACTTTCT
The DNA here is from genome assembly GCA_963515305.1 of uncultured Brevundimonas sp. Taxonomy (GTDB): domain Bacteria; phylum Pseudomonadota; class Alphaproteobacteria; order Caulobacterales; family Caulobacteraceae; genus Brevundimonas. Next base: position 96,206 of record CAUPWX010000010.1, on the reverse strand, counting down.
GGCGCTGATGTTCAGGCAGTTTGTTCGACAGGATCGAGATGAAGATCAGGTTGTCGATCCCGAGCACGACCTCCATCACGATGAGGGTCACCAATGCGGCCCAGGCGGCCGGATCGGAGAGAAGGGGCGTTATGCTGTCGAGCATCGGGGTTCCTGAGGGGAGAAAAGCTTGAGCGGGAAAGCGCTAGGGCCGTCGCGGGTTCCGATCAAGCGACCGGGTGCGGCGTCATGGTCGCACCCCCTGGCGGCGCGCGCCAGATCGAAGGCGTGCGACGGCGCCCTCGCGCGTGCGCAGCGAGGTTGGTGGAAGCCCGGTCTTGGAGGGCTGGGCGGAGCGCCGGGCCTTCGCCCGGAGTGTGAGTTTGTAAGTACCGTTTCGACGAAGGATGGACGCTCCGCGCGGAAGGTTGGCCTGCAAGCTCGGGGCGTCGAGCGGTGGCGGTCTTATCGCCTAACCCCATAAGCCTGCGACGGGTCGGCGGGGTCTGCGAACCCCGTCCCGAGTGCGATCGAGTATCCCCCTCGACCCTCCGACACCGCTCCATGAGTCGATGCCAGCGCGGGCCGTTTCAGACCCGCTCCCGTTCCCTCCGCTCTCGCCGCCGCAAGGTCGCAGGCCAAGCGAGCCCTCCGATGCGACGAGACGGGTGTATTATGCGGCGGTTTGACCCCGTGGGCAGGAGAAGGGGCACATAATTCGGCAAGCGATTGAAATCGCAGCGAACGAACCAGCGGCATTGCGATGGCTGACCATCGTCTCCTCCCCATTTCATGGGGAGGTGGCTCGAAGCGTAGCGAAGAGACGAAGGGGCTCTTCACCGCATCAACAGGCGCCCGCGGGACTTCAAGAGCCCCTCCACCACGCTTCGCGCGGTCCCCCTCCCCACGATGTGGGGAGGGGACACCGCCTCGCAGCCTTTCTCCGCCCCCTGCGGCATCGACGCGCCTTCACGGAATGTTGCGACTGGCGAAACCCCGTGCTATCAGGCGCCCGGCTTGGAGGGGGCGTATTCACGGATACGGCCTCCGTCGTGCTTTCCCTAAGCATTTCAAGCTTTTGACCGTTTCGATCCTCGCAATCGGTCGCGACCCTGACACAACGACCTCGGACCCTAATCAGTGGCTGATGATTTCAGAACGACGGAAGTCGGCGATCGCTACGCACAGGCGCTGTTTGACCTGGCGCTGGAAACCGGCCGCCTGGACGCCGTTCGCGCCGATGTCGTCGCGCTGAAGACCGCCTGGACCGACAGCGCCGATCTGCGCCGCCTGGCCGCCTCGCCGGTGATCTCGACCGAGGATCAGGGCAAGGGCCTGGTCGCCATCGCGACCCAGGCCAAGTTCGAGCCGAACACCGTCAACTTCCTGGGGCTGCTGGCCCAGAACGGCCGCGCCAAGGATCTGGCCGCCGTGATCGCCGGTTTCGAGCGCCTGTACGCCAAACACGCCGGCATCGTCGCCGCCGAGGTCGTCTCGGCCCAGCCGCTGGACGCCAAGCAACTGGCCGCGATCAAGGCCGCGTTGAACGCCAGCCTGGGCAAGGCGCCGGAACTGACCACGCGGGTCGATCCGGCCATCCTGGGCGGCCTGAAGGTGAAGGTCGGCTCCAAGCTGTTCGACGCCTCGCTGAAGACCAAGCTGGACCAGATGAAATTCGCGCTGAAGCGCGCCTAACCCAACAAGAGCGGGTCCGCCCTGGCGGCTCTGCACCGAAAAGACTGAAGAACAGAGAGCCCGTCATGGACATCCGCGCCGCTGAAATCTCGGCCATCCTCAAGTCGCAGATCGCCAACTTCGGCGTCGAAGCCGACGTTTCCGACGTCGGCAGCGTGCTGTCGGTCGGCGACGGCATCGCCCGCATCCACGGTCTGGACAATGTCCAGGCCGGTGAAATGGTCGAGTTCACCAAGGCCGGCGTCAAGGGCATGGCCCTGAACCTGGAACGCGACAATGTGGGCGCCGTGATCTTCGGCGCCGACGCCGCCATCGCCGAAGGCGACGACGTGCGCCGCCTGGGCGAGATCGTGGACGTGCCGGTCGGCAAGGGTCTCTTGGGCCGCGTGGTCAATCCGCTGGGCGAGCCGATCGACGGCAAGGGCCCGATCCAGTTCACCGAGCGTCGCCGCGTCGACGTCAAGGCGCCGGGCATCATCCCGCGCAAATCGGTGCACGAGCCGATGCAGACCGGCCTGAAGGCCATCGACACCCTGATCCCCGTCGGTCGCGGCCAGCGCGAACTGATCATCGGCGACCGTCAGGTCGGCAAGACGGCCGTCGCCGTCGACACCATCCTGAACCAGAAGAACGTCAACAAGACCGATAACGAGAGCGCCAAGCTCTACTGCATCTATGTCGCCATCGGTCAGAAGCGTTCGACCGTGGCCCAGATCGTCAAGACCCTGGAAGAGTCGGGCGCGCTGGAATACACCATCGTCGTCGCCGCGACGGCCTCGGAGCCGGCTCCGCTGCAGTTCCTGGCCCCGTTCGCCGGCACCGCCATGGGCGAGTTCTTCCGCGACAACGGGATGCACGCCCTGATCGTCTATGACGACCTGTCCAAACAGGCTGTCGCCTATCGCCAGATGTCGCTGCTGCTGCGCCGTCCCCCCGGCCGCGAAGCCTATCCGGGCGACGTCTTCTACCTGCACTCGCGCCTGCTGGAGCGTTCGGCCAAGCTGAACGAGGACTATGGTTCGGGCTCCATGACCGCCCTGCCGATCATCGAGACCCAGGCCAACGACGTCTCGGCCTATATTCCGACCAATGTGATCTCGATCACCGACGGCCAGATCTTCCTGGAATCGGACCTGTTCTATCAGGGCATCCGTCCGGCCGTGAACGTCGGCATCTCGGTGTCGCGCGTCGGCTCGTCGGCCCAGACCAAGGCGATGAAGAAGGTCGCCGGCACCATCAAGGGCGAGCTGGCCCAGTATCGCGAGATGGCCGCCTTCGCCAAGTTCGGCTCGGACCTGGACGTCTCGACCCAGAAGCTGCTGGCGCGCGGCGCCCGCCTGACCGAACTGCTGAAGCAGCCGCAATATTCGCCGCTGTCGATGGAAGAGCAGGTCGTCTCGGTCTACGCCGGCACGCGCGGCTATATCGACGGCATCGCCGTTGGCGACGTCGGCCGGTTCGAGAAGGAACTGCTGGCCCGCATCCACGCCAACCATGCGTCGCTGCTGGAAGGCATCCGCACCAAGAAGGACCTGACCTCGGACCTCGAAGCCGAGCTGAAGGACATCCTGGCCGCCTTCGTCAAGACCTTCGCCTAAACCCCGCCGGATAGCTGAGAGAGTAAGCGCCGGATGGCCAGCCTCAAGGAAATGCGCAATCGGATCGGAAGCGTCAAGGCGACGCAGAAGATCACGAAAGCCATGCAAATGGTCGCCGCGGCCAAGCTGAAACGCGCCCAGGACCAGGCCGAAAGCGCCCGGCCCTATGCGCAGAAGATGGCCTCGGTCATCGCCAACCTGGCCGCCGGCGTCTCGGGCGCCGACGCGCCGCGCCTGCTGGCCGGAACGGGCGCCGACCAGCGCCACCTGATCGTGGTGGCGACGGCGGACAAGGGTCTGGCGGGCGGCTTCTCGACCAACGTCATCCGCGCCGCGCGCGAACGGATCAACAGCCTGATCGCCCACGGCAAGGACGTGAAGATCATCGCCGTCGGCAAGAAGTCGCGCGATCAGCTGTCGCGTCTGTACGGCGACAAGGTGATCCACACCTTCGAACTGAGCGAGCACAAGACCATCGGCCTGCCCTCGGCCCAGCCGGTCGCCGAAATGATCGCCACGGCGTTCGAGGACGGCCAGGCCGATGTGGTCACCCTGTTCTACAGCCAGTTCAAGTCGGTGATCCAGCAGGTCCCGACCGGCAAGCAACTGATCCCGGCCGTGGTCGAGGGCGATGCGGCGCCGATCGACCTGAACGGCGCGGTCTATGAATACGAGCCCTCGGAAGAGGAAATCCTGGAAACCCTGCTGCCGCGCAATCTGACGACCCAGATCCTGGCCGCGCTGTACGAAAACCAGGCGGGCTTCTTCGGTTCGCAGATGGCGGCGATGGACAACGCCACGCGCAACGCCGGCGACCTCATCAATGCCCTGACGCTGCAGTACAACCGCAAGCGCCAAGCCCAGATCACCACCGAGCTGATCGAGATCATCGCCGGCGCCGAAGCCCTCTGATCCCGACCGAACAGACATTCCGATACGGACCCCAGCCATGACCGACACCGTCGCCCCCAAAAAGCCCGCCGCCCGCAAGCCTGCCGCCAAGAAGGCGACGCCGGCCGCCGCGCCCGTCAACGCCGCCGCCAGCGGCAAGATCGCCCAGGTCATCGGCGCCGTCGTCGACGTCGAGTTCACCGGCCACCTGCCGGCGATCCTGAACGCCCTGCACACCCAGAACATCGACCAGAAGACGGGCGAGCCCTTCACCCTGGTTCTGGAAGTCGCCCAGCACCTGGGTGAGAACATGGTCCGCACCATCTCGATGGACACGACCGAAGGCCTGACGCGCGGCCAGCCGGTGTCGGACACCGGAACCTCGATCCAGACCCCGGTCGGCCCGGGCGTGCTGGGCCGCATCATGAACGTCGTCGGCCAGCCGATCGACGAAGCCGGCCCGATCAAGACCACCGAATACCGTCCGATCCACCGCGAGGCCCCGACCTTCGAGGAGCAGACCAACTCGTCGGAAATCCTGGTCACGGGCATCAAGGTGATCGACCTGATCTGCCCCTACACCAAGGGCGGCAAGACCGGCCTGTTCGGCGGCGCGGGCGTCGGCAAGACCGTCACCATGCAGGAACTGATCAACAACATCGCCAAGGCGTACGGCGGTTATTCGGTTCTGGCCGGCGTGGGCGAGCGCACCCGCGAAGGCAACGACCTGTATCACGAGATGATCGAGTCCAACGTGAACGTGGACCCGGCCAAGAACGGCGGCTCGACCGAAGGCTCCAAATGCGCCCTGGTCTATGGCCAGATGAACGAGCCTCCCGGCGCCCGGGCCCGCGTCGCCCTGACCGGCCTGGCCCAGGCCGAGTATTTCCGCGACGAAGAAGGCAAGGACGTTCTGCTGTTCGTCGACAACATCTTCCGCTTCACCCAAGCCGGTTCGGAAGTGTCGGCTCTCTTGGGCCGCATCCCGTCGGCCGTGGGATATCAGCCGACGCTGGCCACCGAGATGGGCAACCTGCAAGAGCGCATCACCTCGACCAAGAAGGGCTCGATCACCTCGGTCCAGGCCATCTACGTCCCCGCCGACGACCCCACCGACCCGGCGCCGGCTGCTTCGTTCGCCCACCTGGACGCGACCACCATGCTGTCGCGTGACATCGCCGCTCAGGCCATCTTCCCCGCCGTCGATCCGCTGGACTCGACCTCGCGGATCATGGACCCGCTGGTCATCGGCGAAGAGCACTATCAGGTCGCCCGTTCGGTCCAGGAAGTGCTGCAGCAGTACAAGGGCCTGAAGGACATCATCGCCATCCTCGGCATGGACGAGCTGTCGGAAGAGGACAAGCTGGTCGTCTCGCGCGCCCGCAAGATCCAGCGCTTCCTGTCGCAGCCCTTCTTCGTGGCCGAACAGTTCACCAACGCGCCCGGCAAGTTCGTCGAGCTGGCCGATACGATCCGCTCGTTCAAGGGCATCGTCGCCGGCGACTACGACCACCTGCCGGAAGCCGCCTTCTACATGGTCGGCGCCATCGAAGAGGCCGTCGCCAAGGCCGAGAAGATGGCTTCGGAAGCCTGATCATGAGTAAGGCTCTCGTCAGCCTAATTCTTCTCGCCCTGGCAATGCCCATTTCGGCAAAAGCCCAGGTAGGCGGAGATTTCGAGGCGATGGCGGGAGCCTGTGAGGCGTTTGTGGCGGAGGGGCGTTTTCCCCCAGCTTCGGGTGAGCCGACCTTCTTTCTTGAGAAGGGCTTCAAGTCAGCCGCATCGACGGTTCAAACCGATGAGGTGTCACGGACCTACACCCTGTCCGGGACGCCGATTGACCCAGTTCGGATCATGGTGGTGCGGGCCTCGCAGCCGGGTGGCGAGAGCTGTTCAGTGCTTGACCTGAACGGGCCCGAGGCGGGTGACGGCTACATCGAAAAAGCCAGGACCGAACCGACTTGGACGTTCGATAGCGATTCAAACGACGTGAACGGCAAGGGCGTTCTTTTCACCAAGAACGTCGCCGAAAGCGTGATTTACATGGCGATATGGGGCACGGGCGGGACTTCTCCGATTTCCGTCGCCACCTATCAAATCGGAACATCAGACTGATGGCTGGCAAACTGAACTTCTCCCTCGTCTCGCCGGAACGCGAGGTCTTTTCGGGCCTCGTGGACCAGGTGGACGCGCCGGGCGTCGAGGGCGACTTCGGCGTGCTGCCGGACCACGCCCCCTTCATGACCGCCCTGCGCGAGGGTCTGGTGACCGTCTACAACAACGGCGCCAGGATCCAGTATGACGTCCACGGCGGTTTCGCCGACGTCAACGGCGAGGGCCTGACCATCCTGGCCGAACAGGCGACCGAGGTCGTCGCGGCCTGATCCTTTTGATGGATCGAAAAGATCAAAGGCCTCCCGTTTCGGCGGGAGGCCTTTTTGTCATCCGGTCGTGACCGACTAGAAATAATGTTGCGACAACTCCGGTGATTTGAAGGTTGAAATATGGGCTTGTCGATCGTGCTTGCGGCCGTGGCGGCTGCAACCGCCGTGACAGCGTGGGAACAGCCGGCCACGACTGCGCCTCTGGATCGCGCTGATCTTGTTGCGGTGATCGATTACTGCGTCGCCGTCGTGGAGGCGGATATGCTCGACGCGGCCCCGCTCGCCAATGGGCCGGACGGGTTCGAGAGGACGGATGGCCGATACGGCGGGCAGAATTGGTTTGCAGGATCAGCGGACGGGAGGGCGATCGTCGCCCAACCCAGCGGAACACACTGCTCGGCCTATGCGGTCGGCTTCGACGCCGCCGACGCCGCTGACGCCTTGGCAGGGCGTGAAGGCTATCGGCCGGACAATGAGGCTTCCACGGCCTTCCTTCGTCTGTTCGAGGGACGTGGCGGCGTTCGAGCCGGGTGGAGCGTGTTGGGTGACGACGAAGGATTGCAGTTCTTCGTCAACGGCGTCAAATTCGAGCCGCAGGTTAGTGAGGCGGGCCCTGCCTCAATCCCAGCCGAAATCTCCGCTCAGGGTTCTGTTCCGTTACAGGCGCTGGGAGATGCATTGCAGTTTTGCCTGGCTGTGGGTGAGGCTGCGCGTCTGGGCGCCCCACCCGTGAAGGGACCGGCGACGTTTCAGGAAGATATCGGGCCCTATGGGCACAAGACCTGGCAGGTCGGCGAGCCGAGCAGCCCGAGCGCCATCGGCATCTCGGCGCGTGATGCCTCCTGCAACATTGTCGCCAAGGGCGGTCCGCACGAACGCGTCGCATCGTGGATGCAGGCAAGGGCCGACTATGCCCCGGTGGACGACAAGCGCAACCACAGCGCCAAAAAGGTAGGCGATGGCTGGGTGCATATCGCGTGGTCGGATTTCAGCGATGAGACGACTTTGATCATGGTCACGTCGCGAAAGGGCGAAGAGCGGACTGAAATGTTCTGACCCTTTCCCCGGGCGCCTCTCAGCGGGTAAGACCGGCCCATGACCGATCCCATCGACATCCACGGTTCGTGCGCCCCCGGCTTCGAGGCCGTGCGCGACGCCTTCGCCGCCAACTTCACCGAGGCCCCCGAGGGGCTGAACGAACAGGCGGCGCGGTTCAGCGTGCTGGTCGAGGGGGAGACGGTCGTGGACCTGTGGGCCGGATGGGCCGACACGGCGAAGACGACGCCGTTCACCGACACGACCCTGACCTCGGTCTTCTCGACCGGCAAGGCGGTGATGGCGATCCTGATGGCGACGGCGGTCGAGGCGGGGCAGATCGATTATGACCAGACCGTCGCCTCGCTGTGGCCCGCGTTCGGGGCGGCGGGCAAGCAGGACGTGACCGTGGCCCAGTTGATGAGCCATCAGGCGGGGCTGCCGGGCTTTTCCGAGGCGGTGGAGCCGTCGATCTGGTTCGACGCAGCCGCCGTGCTGGACCGGCTGGCGGCCCAGGCGCCGATGTGGGCGCCCGGAACGGCGTCCGGCTATCATCCGATCACGGTCGGCTATCTGGCCAATGAGGTCTATCGCCGGGCGACGGGGCGGACCATGGGCCAGGCGCTGCGCGAGGATTTCGCCGATCTGGACCTGTGGATCGGCCTGCCCGAGAGCGAGCACGGGCGGGTGGCCCAGATGCGAAAGCCGACGGCGGCGCCCAGTCTGGGGACCATCGACCCGATCAAACAGGCCGCCTTCCTGGATCGCGGCTCGGCGCCCGGCGGGCGCGGCTCGACCGAATGGCGCAAGATGGAGATCCCGTCGGCCAATCTGCACGGCACGGCTCTGGGCCTGGCGCGGATCTTGGGCGTGGTCGCCAACGGCGGGGTGCTGGAGGGGCGGTCGGTGCTGTCGGGCGGCGTGCTGGGGCAGCTTACGCGCGAACGTATCCACGGCCCGGACAAGGTGCTGCCGTATGATATCAGCTGGGCGGCGGGGCTGATGCGGAACGACGGGCTGAAGGTGTTCGGACCGGACGCGGCCTTCGGCCACTATGGCTGGGGCGGGTCAATGGCGATGGCCGACCCGTCGCGCCGGCTGTCGGCGGCCTATGTGATGACGCGGCAGTCGCCGCACCTGATCGGCGATCCCCGGCCCAAACGGCTGCTGACGGCGCTATATGATTCGCTCTGAGCACCCGAGCCGCCCGGCCTTCGTCGCCAATATCTTTCATGCCGAAAACGCGCGACCAAGCTTCTGCCGGGGCGCGACCGCAGCGATGCCCTAAGCTGGACGACGGCGCTCAGGCGGGTTCCGACGCCGCCACGGCCCGACGGGCGGCGCGGGAGCGGAACAGGGCGCCCAGGGCGAAGACCCCGGCGCCGGCCCAGATGAAGACGAAGGACAGGGCGCGCAGAGGCGTCATCGGCTCGCCCGCCGCCACGCCGATGGCGAACTGAAGCGTCGGGGCCAGGAATTGCACGAAGCCGATGGTCGACAGGGGCAGGCGGCGCGCCGACCAGGCGAACAGGGCCAGCGGCAGGACCGTCGCCGGGCCGCTGGCGATGGACCAGAACCAGTGGAGGGGATCGGAGAAGCCGACCGTGTGACCGATGGAGCCGGCCCAGATCAGGAAGGCGGCGCCGAAGGGCAGCAGCAGCAGGCATTCGACGAACAGGCCGGTCTGGGCGTCGGCCTGGACCCGCTTTCTGATGACGCCATAGGAAGCGAAGCTTAGGGCCAGGACCAGGGACAGCCAGGGCGGACGGCCCAGGGCCACGGTCTGCAGGATCACCCCGATGACGGCCAGACCAATCGCCGCCCAGCCCCAGCGGTCGATCCGTTCCCGGAACAGCACCATGCCCGCCGCCATGTTGAGCAGGGGGTTGATGTAGTAGCCGAGGCTGGCCTCCAGCGTATGGTGGGTGGTGGTGGCCCAGACGTAGATGCCCCAGTTGACCGCGATCATCAGCGTGGACAGGGCCAGCCAGCCCAGGGTCCGGGGCGTCAGCAGGACGCGGCGCGCCTGGCCCACCTGACCCGCCAGGATCACCAGACCGCCTGCGAACAGCACCGACCATAGGGCGCGGTGGGCCAGGATCTCGGGCGCGGAGAAGCCTGCCTGGGCCATGGCCATAAACAGCAGGGGCATGAAGCCCCACAGGCCGTAGCAGGCGATGGCCGTGCCGAGCGCGCGCCGGTCGGCGGGGAGGGCGGAGGTCATGGGGAAGCCCCTGTTCTAACTTTCGTCATCCTCCGGGCCGCAAAGCGGAACCGGGGAACCCGGCGGCGCGCGGGAGCACGAACCTGTCGCGGACCCGATCTTTCGACATCCAGCGGCGGATGATTTTCGCCTTCGGCGCCGCTGGGTCCCCCGGTCTGCGCCGCGAAGGCGCGGCTTGCCGGAGGATGACGAAAGAAGAGAGGCGATCAGACCGTGATCGACCGATAGCCCGACGACGACTTGATCGTGCCCGTCTCGTCCAGCAGTTGGGCGATCTGAATCGCGTTCAGGGCTGCGCCCTTGCGCAGATTGTCCGAGACGACCCAGAAGCTGAGGCCGTGTTCGACGGTCGGATCCTTGCGGATGCGCGAAACATAGACGGCGAACTCGCCGGCGGCGTCGACCGGAGTGATATAGCCGTCGTGCTCCTGCTTATCGACGACCAGGACGCCCGGCGCCTCGCGCAGGATGGCGCGCGCCTCGTCCGGTTCGATGGGGCGGTCGAACTCGACCGTCACGGCTTCGGAGTGTCCGACGAAGACCGGCACGCGGACGCAGGTGACGGTCAGCTTGATGTTCGGATCGAGCATCTTGTGGGTTTCGTCCCACATCTTCTGCTCTTCGTCGGTCGAGCCGTCCTCGTTGAAGGCGCCGATATAGGGGATGACGTTGAAGGCGATCTGTTTGGGGAACTTCTTGGGCGTAGCGTCGCCCAGGCCGTAGATGGCCTTGGTCTGGTTCCACAACTCGTCCATGCCTTCCTTGCCGGCGCCGGACACCGACTGATAGGTCGAGACCACCACCCGCTTGATCTTCGCCGCATCGTGCAGCGGCTTCAGCGCCACGACCAGCTGCGCGGTCGAGCAGTTGGGGTTGGCGATGATGTTCTTCTTCTTGGCGTCCTTGACCGCGTCGGGGTTCACCTCGGGCACGATCAGCGGCACGTCCGGGTCCTTGCGGAAGGCCGAGGAATTGTCGATCACGATGGGACCGGCCTTGCCGATCTTCTCGGACCATTCCTTCGACACCGAACCACCGGCCGACATCAGGACGATGTCGACCTTGGAGAAGTCGAACTGCTCGATGTCCTGGCATTTGACGGTCCTGTCGCCGAACGAGACCTCGACGCCCTTGGACTTGCGCGAGGCGATGGCGTGGATTTCGTCGACGGGGAATTCGACCTCTTCCAGGATGTTCAGCATTTCGCGGCCCACATTGCCCGTGGCCCCGACGATGGCGACGCGATAACCCATGATGCTTGGTCCTTCGGACGCGCTAACGCTCGGCCTGCGAGGCCTCGCTGCTTGAGCGCTTTTTTTAGTGTGGCGGTTGGGACTGCAAATAGGCGTTCGGGGCCGTGAAGCAATCGCTTTTCGCTGTGCCGGGCTTTAAGCAGGGCTCCATGACCTCCCGCATCCGCAACGCCTACGACATCCGCGTGGAAGAGGGGGTGCTGACGCCCGATCCGGCGCAGGGGTCGGTGATCACGGCGCTGGAGCGGCTGGAGGCCGATCTGGCCAAAAAGCCCGGCTTGTTCGGCAAGCCGGCCGAGGTGCGGGGTGTCTATCTCTACGGGCCGCCCGGACGCGGCAAGTCGATGCTGATGGACCTGTTCTACTCGGCGACGCCCGAGCCGCGAAAGCTGCGCGCCCACTTCCACGCCTTCATGGCCCGCGTCCACGACCTGGTGCGGCAATGGCGCGAGGGGGATGCGAAGACGCGAAAGGCCGTGTTCGGCACGCATAAGGGCGACGACCCCATTCCGCCGGTCGCCAGACTGATCGCGTCGGAAGCGCGGCTCTTGTGTTTCGACGAGCTGCAGGTCACCGACATCGCCGACGCCATGATCCTGGGCCGGTTGTTCGAGGCCCTGTTCGAGGATCGGGTGGTGCTGGCCATCACCTCGAACCGCGCGCCGGAAGACCTGTACAAGAACGGCATCAATCGCCAGCTTTTTACGCCCTTCATCGACATCATCCGCGACCGCTGTGTGGTGGTTGAGACGGCGGGCGCGCGCGACTGGCGGCTGGACCGGATGACCTCGGCCCAGGTGTGGCATACCTCCGACGACCGTGACGGCTTCGAGGCCCTGTGGCGCGAGCTGAAGGGGGGCGAGCCGGAGGAACCGGCGCACCTGACCGTGCTGGGTCGCGACGTGGTGGTGGAGCGGACCGTGGGGTCGATGGCGCGGGCGACCTTCGCCGACCTGTGCGCCCGACCGCTGGGGCCGCAGGACTATCTGGCCATCGCCCAGCGGTTCCACACCCTGTTCCTGGAAGACGTGCCGATCCTGAGCTCGGCCAACCATCATGAGGCGCGGCGTCTGGTGACCCTGGTGGACGCGCTGTACGAGGCCAAGACCAAGCTGATCGTCCTCGCGGCGGCCAGGCCGGAGGCCCTCTATACCGAAGGCGTGGGGGCGTTCGAGTTCGAACGGACCGTGTCCCGCTTCAACGAGATGCAGAGCCAGGACTGGCTGGCGCACGTTCGGGACTAGAGCCTCCCTCTCCCGGCGGGAGAGGGCTTGAGCACACGGCGGCGATAGCCGTCGTTCTCGTGCGAAAGGGTGAGGGTCGCGCGCGTGCGTGTTGGCTCTCCGACCGACCCTCATCCGGCCCTGCGGGCCACCTTCTCCCAATGGGAGAAGGGAGAAAGAAAAAGGGCCGCAGATTGCTCCGCGGCCCTTCGTCATTCGATTGATGCTCGTTGGTTTAGGCCAGCGAGGAATCAATGTCCTTGCAGGCCTGCAGCAGGCCCTGGACCGAGGCGACGGACTTTTCGAACATCGCCTTTTCTTCGTCGTTGGTGGTGAACTCGACGATCTTCTCGACGCCGGCGGCGCCGATCAGGGCGGGGACGCCGACGTAGAGGTCCGACAGGCCGTATTCGCCCGACAGCCAGACGGCGCAGGGCAGGACGCGCTTCTGGTCCAGCAGATAGGACTTGGCCATGGCGATGGCGCTTTCGGCCGGGGCGTAGAAGGCCGAGCCGGTCTTCAAGAGGGCCACGATCTCGCCGCCGCCCTTGCGGGTGCGTTCGACGATGGCGTCCAGTTCTTCCTGCGACAGGAAGCCGGCGGCGACGGCGTCCGGCAGGGGCAGGCCGCCGACGGTCGAGTGACGCACCATCGGCACCATGTCGTCGCCGTGGCCGCCCAGGGTCCAGGCGTGGATGTCCTGCACCGAGACGCCGGTCTTTTCAGCCAGGAAGTAGGCGAAGCGCGCCGAGTCGAGCACGCCGGCCATGCCGACGACCTTCTCCTTGGGCAGGCCTGAGAACTTTTGCAGGGCCCAGACCATGGCGTCGAGCGGGTTGGTGATGCAGATGACGAAGGCGTTGGGGGCGTGGGCCTTGATGCCCTCGCCGACGGCCTTCATGACCTTGAGGTTGATGCCGATCAGGTCGTCGCGGCTCATGCCCGGCTTGCGCGGCACGCCGGCGGTGACGATGCAGACGTCGGCGCCCGCGATGTCGGCATAGTCGTTGGCGCCCTTCAGGGCCACGTCCTGGCCGAAGACGGCCGAGGCCTCGGCGATGTCCAGAGCCTTGCCCTGGGGCGTGCCTTCGGCGATGTCGAACAGGATCACGTCGCCCAGGGCTTCGCGCGCGGCCACGTGGGCCAGGGTTCCGCCGATCATGCCGGCGCCGATAAGGGCGATCTTCGCGCGAGCCATGGATGTCTCCGTTTATTGCGTGTGCGAAATGGGGATTAATCGTGCGGGCGGTCTAGACCCCTGGCGCGACCGCCGCAAGAACCTCGCTTTACGGCCTTGGTCTGAGTTGCGAAGGTCCGGACTCAACCGGAGGATTTCGATGCGCCGTTCCCTCGTCGCCACCCTGTTCATGGCCGCCGTCCCCGTCTTCGTGTCTGCACCCGCCCTGGCCCAGACCCCGCCCGCGACCATCGGCGACCGCTATATTCCCGCGCCCTGGTGGATGCGCGATCCGGTGATCGCTTCGGTGGGCCAGGTGCGGGTCGAGATCCAGGCCAACCGGGCTTTTGTTTCGGCCAGCTTCCAGTCGGTGGACCGCAGCGTCAGCGAGGCCTCGCGCGCCGCCGCCGATCAGGTGCGGGCGCTGAGCCAGTCGCTGTCGGCTTACGGTGCGGACAAGGTGCGGGTCGAGACCAGCGTCACCACCCGGCCCCTCTATGACCAGTATCGCGACGAGAACGGGGTGATGCGCGACAATACCCGCGCCGACCGTGTGGCCCGCTATCAGGCCGACGCCACGGTCAGCGTGACGGTGCGCGACGTGCGCCTGATCGAGCGGGTCTATGCGACCATCGTGGCCTCGCGCCCGACATCCATCGGTCAGGTGAACTTCCAGTTGGAGCCGGAGAACAGCTGGAAGGCCAATCTCCAGGCCGAGGCGATGAAGGATGCGCGGCGCCGGGCCGAGGCGGCGGCGACGAATGCGGGCGCGACCCTGGGCCGGGTCAAGATCATCGATCCGTCGGGCCGCGTCTGTCAGACGGACGTGCTGGCGGGCTGGCCGTCCTACGCCGCCGGGGGGCAGGCGACCACGGTGGACGACGTGGTGGTGACGGGATCGCGCGTGAATGCCGAGATGGCCTTCGCTCCGCCGCCTGCGCCCCCTCCAGCGCCGATGGTCGGCGGGGCGGGACCCAGCGAAGCTGACATAGCGGCGGCGCGGCTGGCGTTGCAGCCGCCGTTGCAGACCCTGACCGACAGCGCCTGCGTCATCTACGGGCTGAACTGATGGGGTTCGAGGCAGCGCCGGCCTTCGAGGCCGGTTCGGTCGCCGCCGCCGAATGGCCGCTGTGTCACGTACGGCTGCAGGACGACGCCCGTTTTCCCTGGTTGATCCTGATCCCCCGCGTCGAGGGGGCGGTGGAGCTGGAGGACCTGAGCGTCGAACAGCGTGCGATGCTGATGGAGGAAACGGTGAGGGCCGGGGCTCTTGTGCGCGCGCTGGGCGAGGTCGAGAAGCTGAACGTCGGCGCCATCGGCAATGTGACGGCTCAACTTCACATCCATGTGGTGGGACGGCGCCGCAACGACGGCCTGTGGCCCGATCCGGTCTGGGGGCGAGGGCCGGTTGTTCCGTATACGGAGGGTGAGCGGGTGCGGTTGCTGGCCGTGATCGCGGGCGGCTAGGCGGCGCGCGTTGGCCTGGTCCTTCCGGGGGGGCGTCCGCAGAACGAACCCGGAACCCAGGCGATCATCGCAGACAGAATGTCTCGGCGGCGGTGCGGCGGTCCTAGCTTCCGGGTTCCTCGCTTCGCTCGGCCCCGGAAAGACGGAGACGGTGGGATCAGATGATATCCAGCGGCACGGCCTGGGTCGGCGGCGGGAACGCCAGGTCCAGCCGTTCCAGGTCCTCCAGGTCGAACTGGATCTCCAGGGCGTCGGCGTTGGCCTCGACGTGTTCGACCGAACTGGCCTTGGGGATGGCGACGACGCCGTCGTGGCGCAGGACGGCGGCCAGGGCGACCTGGGCCGGGCTGGCCGAATGGCGGTTGGCGATGTCCAGGATCAGCGGATGCTCCAGCAGGCCGCCCCGCCCCAGCGGCGAATAGGCCATCATCGGCATATCGCGCGCCTGCATCCACGGCAGCAGATCGAACTCCACCCCGCGCGAACCCAGGTTGTAGAGCAGCTGATTGGCGGCGCAGTCCTGGCCGCCCTCGATCTCCATCAACTGTTCCATGGCGCGCAGGTCCAGGTTGGACACGCCCCAGCGAGCGATCATCCCCTCGTCCACCAGTTCGCGAAACGCCTCGACCGTCTCTTCCAGCGGGACGTGGCCCTCCCAGTGCAGCAGGTAGAGGTCCAGACGATCCACCTTCAGCCGATCCAGCGACTTCTCGCAGGCCAGCATCATCTTCATCTCCGAGGCGTTCTCGGGCCGCACCTTGGACACCAGAAAGACCTCGTCGCGACGCCCGGCGATGACCTCGCCCACCAGCCGTTCGGATCGGCCGTCGCCATACAGTTCGGCGGTGTCGATCAGGGTCATGCCCAGGTCGATGCCGCGCGACAGGGCCTGCTGTTCCTCGTCGCGCCAGACGGGGTCGTCGCCGATCTCCCACGTGCCTTGGCCCAGTGCGGGAACGGTCGTACCGTCTGCGAATGTGACGAGGCGGGTCATGTCCGTCCTGAACGAAAGGCGGGGTGAAAACACCCCCGGGAGGGTTGGAATGCGAACGCGGCATATCAAGACCGACGGCCTGATCCAACAGGTTCTGGAGGCCGGTCATGAGGATGCGAACGCGCCGCTGGTCGTGCTGATCCACGGCTTTCCAGAACTGGGCGTCAGTTGGCGCGCCCAGGTCCAGGCCCTGTCGCAGGCGGGCTGGCACGTCGTCGCCCCCGACATGAGGGGCTATGGCGGGACGGAAAAGCCGAAGGGCGTGGCGAATTACGCCATGCTGAACCTGGTCGGCGACATGGTCGATCTGGTCCGCGCCCTGGGCAAGGCCGCCTGCACCGTCGTGGGCCACGACTGGGGCGCGCCGGTGGCCTGGCATTGCGCCCTGTTGCGGCCCGACCTGTTCACGGCGGTCGCGGGCCTGTCGGTGCCGTTCCAGCCGCGCCGGGTGAAGGGGCCGCCGACCGCCGCCATGGCGGCGATCTCGAAACGGGCCGGGCTGGGCGATCTCTACATCAGCCGGTTCCAGGCGCCCGACGCGCATCGGCCGCTGGACGCCGATCCGGCCACGGCGTTGAGAAAGCTGTTCTACGCCTATGACGGGGCGACGCCGGTGGATCGACGCTCGACGGGCTTCATGCCCGAAGGCGTGGCGCTGCTGGATACGATCGACGATGCGGCGACCCTGCCGCCGTGGATGGGCGCGGCGCATTTCGACGACTATGTGCAGGCGTTTTCCGCGGGCGGGTTCGACGGTCCGCTGAACTGGTATCGGGCGCTGGACCTGAATTGGTCGTCGACGCGTTTCGTGCAGGATCAGCGGATCCTTCAGCCGGCCCTTTTCATCGTCGGAGAGGACGATCCGGTTCGTCACTACGCCGGGTCGGCCGAGGCGGGGCTGAAGGACTGGGTTCCGAACCTGACGCGGTCGGTGGTCCTGCCGGGCGCGGGGCATTGGATCCAGCAGGAGCGGGCGGACGCGGTGAATGCGTTGCTGCTGGATTTCTTGGGCGAACTCTAGGCCGCCTGAACCTGGCCCAGCTTCGCTCGCGCCTCTGCGACGATCTCCAGGCTGCGGATGCGGGCGGCGTTGTCGTGGGTCATGCCGGTGACCATCAACTCGTCCACCCCGGTCAGGGCGATGAAGTCGTCAAGCTGTGTCTTGACCGTTTCGGGTCCGCCGATGGCCGAATAGAGGAGACGGCCGCGCGCGCCCTCGATCTGCTGAGGCGTCAGGACGGCCGTGATGTCGTCCACGGGCGGCGGCAGCTTGCCCGGCTTGCCGGTCGAGAGGCGCGCGAAGCTTTGTTGCATCGAGGTGGCCAGCCGCACGCCTTCCGCATCCGTGTCGGCGGCGAAGACGTTGATGGCGGCCATGGCGTGGGGCTTGGTCAGACGATCGGACGGGGTGAACTCGCGGCGATACAGCGCCAGGGCCTCCAGCAGCAGTTCGGGTGCAAAATGGCTGGCGAAGGCGTAGGGCAGGCCCAACTGGCCGGCCAGCTGGGCGCTGAACAGGCTGGAACCCAAGAGCCAGATCGGCACGCGCAGACCGGCGCCGGGCACGGCGCGGACCGGCTGGTTCTCCGCCGCCGGTTCGAACCACTGGATCAGCTCGACCACGTCGCGCGGGAACTGGTCGGCGCCCTCGAAATAGCGGCGCAGGGCGCGGGCGGTGGCGCCGTCCGTACCGGGCGCGCGGCCCAGGCCGACGTCGATCCGGCCGGGAAACAACGTCTCCAGCGTGCCGAACTGTTCGGCGAAGCCAGAGGGGCGTGGTTGGGCAGCATGACCCCGCCCGAACCGACGCGGATCCGCTGCGTCCCCGCCGCCACATGGCCGATGACGATGGATGTCGCGGCGCTGGCGATACCGGGCATATTGTGGTGTTCGGCCAGCCAGAACCGCTGATAGCCCAGCCGGTCGGCGGCCTGGGCGAAGGCCAGGGTTTCGTCCAGCGCGCGGCGGGCGTCGCCGCCTTCGACGATGGGCGACAGGTCAAGAACGGAGAATGGGATCATGCTCCCTAGATCGGGACCCCACGCGCGGGTTCAAGAGCCGACCGAAGGGAACCGCAACCGGACCGGCGGCTTTTATTTCTCTCGACCACAGAGGTATGCGCCATGACGGACGTCGATCCCAAAACGCCCGAGCCCGAATGCGACGATGCTCGCGAAGCCGCGGATATGGGCGAAAAACCCGATCTCGGGCGCAAGGCCGACGCCCTGATCGAGGTGCTGGATGGCAGCGATTCGGGTTCCGACACGCGGGCGGGTTCCTTGCGCGGCGGCTCGGCCTCGGGTTCGGACGACGACCCCGATTCCAAGACGATCAACCGCGCCCTGGCGGCGGAAGGGCGCGCCGAAGCGGACCCGGATTCGCCGTCCGACGCCGAACCGGACGGCATTGAGGGATCGGGCCGGGACTTCGGCGGGTCAGGCGGCGACCCGGCCGAGGGCGCGCGCGACTGACATCGTGCGCCTTGCTGCCGCCGCACGCATGGGCCACGGTGGCGCTTCGACAAACCAAGGTCAGGCGGCAGCCTGGCTTGTAGAGGCCTGGGACCTTTAATCGATGACGCTTCGCTTGGCGGCCGCCGCCGCCGTGGTTTTGTTCTGCATCGCCGGATGTGATCGGGCGGCCAAGCCCGACCAACCTGCCGCCGTTTCCGACGCGGCGTCCGCACCCATGCCTGTCGAGACGCCCACCCCGGATCAGGGCCCCCGCATCGACACGCCTGCGCCCGGACCCAGCAGCGGCGACGCGCCGGCCTTCGCCGCCCTCTATCCCGGCGCCCAGGTCGAGGGCGCGCCTTTGGCCGCCGACGGTGCGGCCGGCCCCGGCGGCCTGGTCACCTTCAGCACCGACGCCTCGCCCGATCAGGTCGTGGCCTTCTATCGCGAGCGCGCCGAGACGGCCGGGCTGAAATCGGTCACCGGCATGAACCAGGGCGAGGCGCGGGCCTATGGCGCGGCGGGCGACACGGCGGACGGTCCCTCCCTGCAAGTGGTGGCGGCCCCCAGCCCCGACGGCGCCACCTCGGTTCATCTGAGCTGGAGCACCGGCCAGTGAAGACCGGCGCGCGCCTGGGTCTGGTCGGCGTTCTGGGCCTGATGGCCGCCTGCGCCACGTCGCAGAAGCAGGTCGTCACCATGCCCTCCGAAGGCGTCCTGGCTGACGCCGCCCTGGCGCGACTGGCCCAGGCCGCGCCGCCGCCGCCCGTCGTCGGATCGCCGCAGGATCAGGCCGACAAGGCCGCCTCCGCCCGCTACGTCGCGCTGGAAGACGGCGACCGCTGGCTGCTGGCCACGTCCCACGCCGAGGTGCGCCCGCCCCTGGCCCTTCAGCATTTCGACTGCGCCCTGGGCGTGCGGCTGGGGTCGGCCGAGACGCCGGCGCTTGACCGGATGATGGGGCGGATCTTCCACGACGCCAACAGCGTCGCCGAACGGGTCAAGGCGCGCCAGTCGCGTCCGCGTCCGATCGCGGACGACCCCCAGCGGCGGCCCTGTCAGGTCGTCAGCACGGCCGGGCGCAACAGCGGCTCCTATCCGTCCGGCAGCGCGGCGGTCGGCGCCGCCTATGGAGAGGCCTTCGCCGTGCTGGAGCCTGACCGGGCCCAGGCGGTTCGCCGCATCGGCCATCAGATTGGCGTCAGCCGCCTGGTCTGCGCCATGCACTATCCCAGCGACGTGGCGGCGGGCGAGGCCATTGGCCAGGCGGTTGCGCGCGACGCCGCCGTCACGCCCGCCTTCCAGGCCGACGTGGCCGCCGCCCGGGCCGAATTGGCGGCCGCCCGACGCAGCGGGTTGACCAATCCGGGGTGTGTGGCCGAACGCGACGCCCTGGCGACCGTCCTGCCCTGAGATGGAGGCGGCCTTCGCCCTGGCGGCGGCGCTGACGTTGCAGGCGCAACCCGCCGCCCGGCCGTGCACGGCCCAGGAAGTGCGCGATCTGACCACCCCGTCGGACCAGCCCTATCGTCTGCTGTGCCAAGCCGTCCTGTCCGGCGTCGATGTGCGCCGCCGCGTGCTGATCGAGGGCGAGGCCGCGTCCGGCGCATCGCTGGATTGCGGCGGGGGCGCGGTGCGCCAGCCGGGATCGCCCTCGACCGCCGCGCCCACGGTCGCCGTCTGGTCGCGACGCGAAGGCGACGGGTGGTCGCGACCGGCCGACGTCACCCTGCGAAACTGCCGCATCCTGGGCAATGTCCGCATCTGGGGCATGGGGGCCGGCGGGTCGATGCGCGATCTGCTGGCGTCGTCGCGCACCCCGGGTCACACGACGGCGGCCCAGTCGGCCGCGCCCATCAAGGTGGCGATGGACCGGATCCGGTTCGAAGGGGTGGGGACGATCCCCCTTTATGTCGGGCCTGGCGTGACGCAGACCCGGGTGACGCGATCGACGTTTAGCGGGCGTTCGACCTCGGTCGCCGTCTATCTGGACGCCGAAAGCGCGGGCGCCGTGATCCAGGACAACGATTTCGACATCCGCACCGGCCGCGAACAGATCGCCGTCGACGGCTCGGGCGCGAACCGCATCGTCGGAAACCGGTTGGCGCTGGGCGGTCGGGGCGGGGTGTTCCTTTATCGGAACTGCGGCGAGGACGGGGTGATCCGACACCAGACGCCGTCCTATAATCAGATTACGGACAATGTGTTCTCGGGCGCCGGATGGTGGCGACCGCGTGCGGTGGTGATCGGCGCGCGCGAGGGGCGGCGACCCTATTGCGGCGACGACCGGGGCTGGCCGTTCGGGTCCAGCCTGAACGACGGGGATGGCGCGACGGGCAATGTGACGACGGGCAACGTCGTTCGCCGCTGATCCTTAAGCCTCTTGCGCGCGGCGCAGACCGAAGGCTGACTGACGCCCGGTCATATCCGGGGGACATCATGCGGCTGATCTTGTTCATCGTCTCTCTGGCGGCCGCGCTTGGCCTGGCCGTGATTGGCAGCCAGACCCCCCACCCGCGATCCGCCGCCAGCCCGGCCCAGGATTTCGCCGCCGAACGGGCCATGATCGACATACGTCGGATCGCCCGCGCGCCCCATCCCGTGGGGTCTGCGACCCACGCCGATGTCCGGGCCTATCTGATGCAGCGCATGACCGGCCTGGGTCTGAGGCCCGAAATCCAGACTGGGCCCCTGTCGGCGCGTGCGGCAAGACGGATCCAGGCGCAGGGGCGCAGCGCGGCGGGCCTTCAGGCCGCCAATCTCGTGGGCGTGTTGCCTGGACGCGATCCTGGGCTGCCCGCCGTCCTGATGATGGCCCATTACGACAGCGTGCCCGGCTCGCCCAGCGCGGCGGACGACGCCACGGGCGTCGCGGCCATCCTGGAGGCGGTGCGGGCCATAAAGGCGCGCGGCGGAGCCGACCGGACGCTGATCGTCCTTCTGACCGATGCGGAGGAGCTGGATCTGGATGGGGCGCGGGCCTTCTTCGCGCGCCACCCGCTGCGCGAGCGCGTCGGGGCGGTGATCAATCTGGAGGCGCGGGGCGGCGGCGGGCGCGCCATGATGTTCGAAACCGGCGCCGGAAACGCCCAGACCATCGACCGGTATGCGGCGGCGACCAGGCGGGCTGACGGCGGCGCGTCCAGCAACGCCCTGGCCATCTTCGTCTATCGGCTGATGCCGAACGGGACGGATTTCACCGTGGCGGCCCAGCGCGGGCTGCCGGGGATCAACCTGGCCTTCATCGGCCGCCCGGACCAATACCATTCGCCGGCCTCGACGCCCGAGGCGCTGGATCACGGCAGTGTCCAGCATATCGGGTCGCAGGCGCTGGAGATGGCGGACGTGCTCCTGCGCGCGGCCGATCTGCCTCGGGCCGGCGTCAACGCCGTCTATGCCGATGTGTTCGGCATGGTCGTGGTGCGGCATCCGCCTGTGGTCGGCTGGCTGTTGCTGGCCGCAGGGTTCGGCGCTGCGGCCCTGGCTGGCTGGGGGGCGCGTCGTGCGACGGGGTTGAGGCTGGCGTCGGTCGGGCGGGGCGCCCTGGGCGGGGTCTGGTTGATGGCCGCGGCCGTGGTGATCGGTCAGGTGGCGCGGGTGTTGGCGGGGCCGATGGGCGGACGCGCGGCCTCGCCCGATGCCTACTACACTCTGCTTCGCCGCCTGCCGGTGCTGGAGGTCGGCGCAGCCTTGGCGATCGGCGGGCTGGCGTTGGCTCTGGCCGCCGCACCCGGCATGGGGCGGTTCGGGCGGCGGCTGATGGCGGCCGGGATCGCCATAGCGGCGGTGGTCGTCGTCGTGATGGGCGGCGCAGATCGGATCCTGATCGGCGCGGCCGTGGTGGGCGTGGCGCTCAGTCTGTGGCCCTGGGATGCGGACAAGGCGCCCTGGGGCGGCTGGTTGGGTTTGGTCGTCCTGGTGCTGACGATGGGCGTCGGGGTTCAGGTCGTGGCGCCCGAGGCGGCCTTCCTGCTGATCTGGCCGGGGCTGATCGCCGCCCTCTGCGCCGCCGTCGCCGCCGTGATCTCGGCCCGACTGGCGTCGCTGGCCGCCGTGGCGCCGGCGGCCCTGGCCACGGTGGTCGTGGGCGGATGGTTGATGATGCAGGGGCACGGCGTCTTTCTGGGCGTCGGCATGGACCGGCCCGGCGTGCTGGGTCTGGTCGCCTTGCTGGTCATGATGCTGGCCCGGCCGCTGGCCCCCACGACGCTGGTGGGCCAGACGTGGGCGCATCGTCTGACGGGCCTAGGCCTTGTTTCAGGATGTTTGATCGCGCTGTCGGCCCGGATGGTCGCCTGACGGCGCGGCCTACGTCAGGAACGGTCGTATGATTTTGATGTTCTTGTTTTGATCGATGAGAACATCTTGTGAACCGGAACAAACCATGCACATAGTTCGCCTCACGAAACGGGGGCGGGTCCAGGCGGGTCTCTCCCAGGCTTAATGACGGGAATCATGGCAAGGGAGACGAAGGCAATGGCACAGGCGGCTTTGAAACTGGTGGGCAAGGACGACGGAGACAAGCAACGGGCCCTGGAGGCGGCGATCGCACAGATCGATCGCGCCTTCGGCAAGGGTTCGGTGATGAAGCTGGGCAAGGCTGGTCAGGTCAACGAGATCGAGAGCGTCTCGACCGGATCGCTGGGGCTGGACATGGCGCTGGGCATCGGCGGCCTGCCGGTCGGGCGGGTGATCGAGGTGTTCGGCCCCGAGTCCTCGGGCAAGACCACCCTGGCCCTGCACACGGTCGCCGAGGTGCAGAAGAAGGGCGGGGTCGCCGCCTTCGTCGACGCCGAACACGCGCTGGACCCCGTCTATGCCCAGAAGCTGGGCGTGAACCTGGACGATTTGCTGGTGTCGCAACCCGACACGGGCGAGCAGGCGCTGGAGATCGTCGACACCCTGGTGCGTTCCGGCGCGGTGGACATCGTGGTGATCGATTCCGTCGCGGCGCTGACGCCACGCGCCGAAATCGAAGGCGAGATGGGCGACAGCCTGCCGGGCCTTCAAGCCCGTCTGATGAGCCAGGCGCTGCGCAAGCTGACGGCGTCGATCTCCAAGTCGAAATGCATCGTCCTGTTTATCAACCAGATCCGTCACAAGATCGGCGTGATGTACGGGTCGCCCGAGACGACCACGGGCGGCAATGCGCTGAAGTTCTACGCCTCGGTGCGTCTGGACATCCGCCGCACCGGCGCGATCAAGAACCGCGACGAGGTGGTCGGCAACACCACCCGCGTCAAGGTGGTCAAGAACAAGGTCGCCCCGCCGTTCCGCGAGGTGATCTTCGACATCATGTACGGCGAGGGCATCTCCAAGCTGGGCGAGGTGATCGACCTGGGCGTCAAGGCCGGGGTGATCGAGAAGTCGGGCAGCTGGTTCAGCTACGATTCGACCCGCATCGGTCAGGGCCGGGAAAACGTGCGCGAGTTCCTGAAACAGAACCCCGACATCGCCGTCTCCATCGAAAAGGCCGTGCGCCAGTCCACCAACAAGATCGCCGACGATATGCTGGGCGCGCCCGAGCCGGACGAAGGCCAGGATCTCGAAGGCTGACGGCTGATTTGCCGGGGGGGCGCGGCTTCGACTCCCCCGGCGGCGGCCTCGTCTTCAAACCCTACTCCGTCGCCCCTAGCGACCCGCCACCGACCCCGCGAAGGGCGGCGGAGCGACCCGCTCGACCTCGCGTCGGGCGGGTCTTTCTTTATAAAGTGATCGGAGAGTCAGATACCTTCAGTATCATTATGCTCTTCAATCGCCCCGTAGAAGTTTCATTCCGAAACGCAGAAAAATATCTCTTTCCGGAATCAACCAATCTCTCTCGAGCGTTCATTGTCAGGCTGGATGTAACCAGCCCCACAGAGATAACCCCTCTAGCTTGGTCAGAAAGTTCGAACGGAATGGGCCGCCCCTCATTTCCAATGTATATTCGGCCCTTGAATGTATTCATATTGTAGCTGCTGACCCATCCCTCAAATATTTGAGGTGTTTCCGTCTGATGCGTATGGGCGATATAGCTCCAGGTATTCCAGTCGAGCGCGGGCCCAATTGGCTTTTCGATCGATCCACGTCGCTCTACAATTCGGCCCTCTTCAGCTGTCTGTGAGAATATGATAGGTCTATGCAAGCTTCTGACGGAGGTTTCACACTTTTCTATCACGCTATCAAACTGACTCTGACGTAAATCGGGTACTCGAGCGTCAGGGTTTGAACGTCGTTGCTCTTCTATTTGCTGGCCAAGACTTTTGTCATAGTCAACGTGAAATCCAAGCGACTCAGAAATGACGTAGTCGTATGCGGAACTAATGAGGTGACCTATTGGTGAGTCTTTAGACGCAGTCCCTAGGGTGAAGATAGACGTCGCCAAAATAGCTGTGGTCTTCCAGCTTCCCTCTTCTGGCGGGCGACTTAGTATCTGAGCCCCTTTAAGGTTAGGGGCTTGGGTAATGACCTCGCCATTGAGGACCAGATGCGCCGTGATGGCTAGGGACCTCTGGAAGCCCACTAGAGCTTGTGCGCCATCATAAAGGTCTACCTGATGGTCGTCCGAAAGGTGCCCGGTAAACGACAGCGAGATTTCGATCACAGTTCACTCCGACAACGCCCTTTTTCATAACATTGGTATGTGTTGGTGCAAATGTGAAGCTGGATTGCTCTCAAACGCAAAACGGGCGACCCGAAGGCCGCCCGTTCCGGAATCACGATGTCCGTCGCCGATCAGGCGGCGGCCTTCTCCGGGGCGAACTTGCCGTAGAAGGTCTCGTTCTTGGCGGCCATGTCGCGCAGCAACTGCGGAACCTTGAACCGGTCGCCGTACGCAGCGGCCAGCCGGTCTGCGGTCTCGACGAACTTCGCCAGGCCGATACCGTCGATGAAGCTGATCGGGCCGCCGGTCCAGGGTGCGAAGCCCCAGCCCAGGATGGCGCCCAGATCGGCTTCGCGCGGGTCGTCGATGACGCCCTCTTCCCAGCACCGGGCGACTTCAACGGCCTGACGATACAGAAGCCGAGTCTTCAGCTCGTCGATCTGGGCGAAGGCGGTCGGCTCTTCCGGCTGGTCGATGCCCTTGGCGACGGGCGCCAGTTCGGACAGGCCCTTCCACAGGGTCTTGGGCTTCTGGTCATAGTCGTAGAAGCCCTTGCCGTTCTTGCGGCCGAAACGCCCGCCCTCGACCATCTTGGCGACGATGTCGGCGCCTTCCGACGGGACATATTTGTCGCCCAGATCGAGCGCCGTCTGTTTGGCGATCTTGTAGGACAGGTCCAGGGCGACGTCGTCGTGCATCTCCAGCGGACCGCGCGGCATACCGGTCATGCGGCCGACATTGTCGATCAGGGCCGGGCCGTAACCCTCTTCCAGCATCGCCATGCCTTCCATCAGGAAAGTGGAGAAGCAGCGCGAGGTGTAGAAGCCGCGGCTGTCGTTTACGACGATCGGCGTCTTCTTGATCTTCAGCACATAGTCCAGCGCCTTGGCGATCGCGGCCTGACCCGTCTTCTCGCCCAAGATGATCTCGACCAGCATCATCTTGTCGACCGGCGAGAAGAAGTGGATGCCGATGAAGTCCTCGGGGCGCACGCTGGCCTCGGCCAGGCCGCTGATCGGCAGGGTCGAGGTGTTGGAACCGAACACCGCGCCCTCGGCCAGTTGCGCCTCGGCGCGCTTGGTCACATCGGCCTTGATCTCGCGGTTTTCGAACACGGCCTCGACGACCAGGTCCGAACCCTTGATCAGCTCATAGTCGGTGGTCGCGGTGACGGACCCCAGCAGGGCGTCATACTTCTCCTGCGTCAGCTGACCGCGCGACAGGCGCTTCTTCAGCAGTTCCTCGACATGGGCCTTGCCCTTGTCGGCGGCTTCCTGGGTCTGGTCGATCAGGATGGTCTCGATCCCGGCCAGGGCCTGCACATAGGCGATGCCGGCGCCCATCATGCCGGCGCCGATCACCGTGACCTTCTTGGGATCCGACTTGGGCACGCCGGCCGGACGCACGGCGCCCTTGTCCAGTTCCTGCTTGGACAAGAACAGCGAACGGATCATGGCCTGGGCCTGCGGCGTCATCAGGGTCTTGATGAAATAGCGCGTCTCGATCCGCAGGGCCGCGTCCATCGGAACCTGCGTGCCCTCATAGACGGCCTTCATCAGGTTCACCACGGCGGGATAGTTGCCGTAGGACTGTTTGCGCAACATGGCGTTGCCGACCATGAAGTTCTGGATGCCGGCCGGGTGATAGGGGCCGCCGCCGGGCAGTTTGAAGGACTTGTCGTCCCACGGTTGGACGGCCTTGCCGCCGTTCTTGATCCAGGTCTTGGCGGCCTCGACGGCCTGACCCTTCTCGACGACTTCGTGGACGATGCCGGCGCCCTTGGCGTCGTTGGGGCGATAAGACTTGCCCTCGCTCATGGCCATCATCGCATTCTGCACGCCGACCAGACGGGTCAGGCGCTGAGTGCCGCCGCCGCCGGGGAACAGGCCGACCTTGATCTCGGGCAGGCCCAGCTGGATCTTGTTGTCGTTCTCGACCACGCGGTAGTGGCAGGCGAGGGTGAACTCCAACCCGCCGCCCAGGGCCAGGCCGTTGATGGCGGCTGCGATCGGCTTGCCCGAGGTTTCCAGCGCGCGGAAGGCGCCGTTCAGCTTCCAGCCGGCGTCGAACGCCTTTTGCAGGTCGCCGCCGCCCGAAAGAACGCCGCCAGCCATGTCGCCCAGGTCCGCGCCGGCGCAGAAGCCCGACGCCTTGCCCGAGGTGATGACCGCGCCCTTGATGGCGTCATCGGTCTTGATGCGTTCGACCAGTTCGGGGATTTCCGCCATGACCGAACTGGTCAGGGTGTTCATCGAACGGCCCGGCACGTCGAAGGTGATCAGGGCGATGCCGTCGGAGTCGACGTCGATCTTGAAGTTTTCCATATCCATTTGCTCCCGGATCAGACGCGTTCGATGACGGTGGCGGTGCCCATGCCGCCGCCGATGCACAAGGTGACCAGGGCGGTCGACTTATTCGAGCGTTCCAGCTCGTCCAGGGCGATGCCGGTGATCATGGCGCCGGTGGCGCCCAGGGGGTGGCCCATCGAGATGCCGCCGCCATTCACGTTCATCTTGGCGTGGTCGATGTTCAGGGCTTGCATATAGCGCAGGACGACGGCGGCGAAGGCTTCGTTCAGCTCCCACAGGTCGATGTCGTCGGGCGTCATACCCAGCTTACCCAGCAGTTTGCGGGTCACATATTCCGGGCCGGTCAGCATGATCGACGGCTCCGAACCGATCGAGGCGCCGCCCAGGATCTTGGCGCGCGGCTTCAGGCCCAGGGCTTGGCCGGCTTCCAGCGAACCGATCAGCACGCCGGCCGAACCGTCGACGATGCCGGACGAGTTGCCGGGGGTGTGGACGTGGTTGATGCGCTCGACCTCGGGATAGCGCTGGTTGATCACGGAATCGAATGCAAGCTCGCCCAGCATGGCGAAGGACGGGTTCAGGGCGCCCAGCGTCTGCATATCCGAGTTCGGACGCACGGTTTCGTCGTGGTC
The DNA here is from genome assembly GCA_963515305.1 of uncultured Brevundimonas sp. Lineage (GTDB taxonomy): Bacteria > Pseudomonadota > Alphaproteobacteria > Caulobacterales > Caulobacteraceae > Brevundimonas. The sequence goes on along the minus strand of CAUPWX010000010.1, from coordinate 68,306 downwards.
CAGGATGGTCAGGCCCAGCTGGTCCTTGACGCCGATGACCGAGTTCTTGAACCGGCCCTCGGACCAGGCCTTGGCGGCGCGCTTGTGGCTTTCGACCGAATAGGCGTCCACGTCGTCGCGGCTGATGCCGTATTTGGTGGCGATCATGTCCGCCGACACGCCCTGAGGCACGAAATAGGTCGGGAAGGCCGAGGAGGGGTCGGTCGGCCAAGCGCCCATGTCCGAACCCATCGGCACGCGGCTCATGACCTCGACGCCGCCGCCAACGGCGAAGTCGGCCTCGCCGGATTTCACCTTGGCCGTGGCCATGTTCACGGCTTCCAGGCCCGAGGCGCAGAAGCGGTTGACCTGGACGCCCGCCGTGTCCTGCGACCAGCCGGCCGCCAGAACCGCCGTGCGGGCGATGTCGGCGCCCAGTTCGCCCACCGGCGTCACGCAGCCCAGAACCACGTCGTCGACCTTGGAGGTGTCCAGATCGTTGCGGTCGCGCAGCGCCTGCAGCACCTGGGTCGCCAGGCTGAGGCCCGTGATCTCGTGCAGCGAGCCGTCCTTCTTGCCCTTGCCGCGCGGGGTGCGAACGGCGTCGTAGATATAGGCGTCAGCCATGTGGTGCGTCTCCATTTTTGGTCCCCACGCTCGACAGGCGGTGTCTCGCGGCTTGAGGGGGACAGGACGGTTCCAAGCGTGGACGCCAAGAACCCTACGTTTACGTCAACGTCAAGTAACAAGCCGCGTGAAAGACCCTGTGTCGCGCGGCAGGGGCGCGCACGCTCGATGTGGATCGGCTCGGTTCGGGGAAACGTGATCAGGGCCGGACACGATGGTCCGGCCCGTCATTTTTAGTTGGCGCGCGGAATACGGGTCGCGCCGCCCGTGAGCTTGCAGGCGTAATCCGTCTGCGGCCGGCCGGTCTGGACGCCGGTCGGGGTCAGAATGCCCTGATCGCGGGTGCAGGCCGCCTCAAGGGCGTTCATCTCCTGCTGATAGGTGTTCACGCCGCCGGCCGTGCCGCAGGCGGCCAACAAGGGCAGGGCGAGGGCGGAGGACAGGATCAGAATACGCATGGTTCATTGCTCCCATTGCCGGGGCGTGCGCCCCGGCCTTGCCCCCGGTCGGATCAGCCTACTGCGTCGTCGCCAGCCTGACCAGCTTGCCGTTGTCCTCGTCGGTGATGGCCCAGACCGCGCCGTCGGCGGCGACCGCCACGTCGCGTATGCGCTCGCCCAGGTCAGTCAGCAGACGCTCTTCGCCGACGACGCGGTCGTTCTGGATCACCAGCCGGGCGATGTGTTTTTCCTTCAGTCCCGCCACCAGCAGATTTCCGTCCCAGCCGGGGAACATGGCGCCCTGATAGAAGGTCGCTCCGCCCGGTGCGATGACCGGATCCCAGTAATAGACGGGCTGTTCAGTGCCCGGCGCCTGGGTCGCGCCCGTATTGATCTGACCGCCCGCATATTCGACGCCATAAGCCGCGTCGGGCCATCCGTAGTTCAGGCCCGGCTTGTCGATATTGACCTCGTCGCCGCCGCGCGTGCCGTGTTCGATGGTCCAGACCGCCCCGGTTCCCGGTTGGATGGCGACGCCCTGGACGTTGCGGTGACCCAGGCTCCAGATTTCAGGCAGGGCGCCGGCGCGACCGACGAAGGGATTGTCGGTCGGCACGGACCCGTCGGCGTTGATGCGGATGGTCTTGCCCATGTGCGAGCCCAGATCCTGGGCCTGGGGCCGCATCGGCTTGTCCGAGCGTTCGCCCAGGGTGACGAACAGGTGTCCGGCCGGGTCAAAGGCCAGGGACGAACCGAAATGCTTGTCGCCGTCATAGACCGGCAGGGCGCGGAAGATGACCTGGACGTTCTCGACCCGAGCGCCGTCGTCGGACAGTCGCCCGCGCGCGACCGAGGTCGCGTTGCCACCCTGGCGAGGCTCGGAATAGCTCCAGTAGATCATCCGGTCCTGCGCGAAGCCGGGACTGACGATCACGTCCAGCAGGCCGCCCTGACCGCGCGCATCGACGGCCGGCAGACCCTGAACAGGCTCGCCGACCTGGCCCTGAGCCGTGATGATCCGCAGGCGACCCGGTTTTTCCGTCACCAGCCAACGCCCGTCCGGCAGGACGGCCAGGCCCCACGGGTGAACCAGACCGGAGGCGACGACCGTGTGGCTCATGGCCTGTTGGGTCTTGACGCCCGGCGCCCGCGTCTGACCGGCGAAGGCAGGCTGCTGATCCGGATTGTTGGCGGGACGCGTCTCAAGCGGCGCGCCCGCCTGTCCCGATGCGGCGGCGGGCGCATTCTCGCTATTGGCGCCGCAGGCGGCGGCGAGGACCAGCAGGGATGTGGATGCGGCGGCGACGATCAGGCGCATGGGGGCGGGCTCCAGAGGGCGAAAACGGTTCGGTCGAAAACGGTGCAGCCTGCGTGGCCGTTCCCATCCTTGGCCGTCATGCGCTCTATCGCCGCACGATCTGCGCCGAGACGACTTGAACACGGCGTCCGACGGCGATATACGCACGCCTCTTTCGCGGCTGGCTCCGGCCCCGCGGCGCCCGGGACTGGGTAGCTCAGATGGTTAGAGCGGTGGATTCATAACCCACAGGTCGGCGGTTCGATCCCGCCTCCAGTCACCATTTTTCTTATATAGAACGGGTCGTTGCGCCAGCTTAACGATGAAAGGCCGTCATCCGAAGGTGACGGCCTCGCTTCTGCGTATACGGCTGGAAGAGCCGCGACATCTGTGCTCATGGGCACATGAAATAGTAGTCGTAGTGAGTGTTGTCGTAGTTTGAAGTGTCGCCGAAATCGACATCGGGACTGTCGCAGAACACTTGGGTGTTTCCTACCGGCTGACCGTTCCTTAGATATGTAATGATCAGCCAGGGTTTTTCGGCTGCTTCTGCGGGACTTGGAGCGAGCGTCGCGGCGCCAACAGCCGATGACGTCATTAGAGCCGCAGCAAGAGCTAGGTGTGCCAGGTTCTTCACGGTCTTGTCCTCATAAGGGAGCCAATCTCCCGTCTCTATGGCGACACAAGATTGTCAGACTAACAACTCACAATCGTCCTTAACGAATAGGGCCGCCGCATCTCGAAGGATGACGGCCCGGAAAGAAAGCCACTGCAACCCACGCCCGCATCCCGCGTTTACGGTCGAGCTTTCCAACCTTGACCGGAGACACGCCATGACGATCCGCACCAAAGCCCTGATGGCCGCCGCCGCCGTCCTGACGCTGGGCGCCGCCGCCTGCACCCAGGCCGAGCAGAACAAGGCCGAAGTCCATGCCGATGCGGCCGCCGACAAGACCGCCAGTGTCGCCTCCCAGGCGGGCGAGGTGATCGAGAGCGGGGCGATGAAGGCGGCCCAGGCCGTAGAGAGCGGCGCCGGCAAGGTCGCGGACAAGCTGGAGACCGAACAGGCCCAGGCCGCCGCCGAAGGCAAGCCCGGCGCCATCGACCCGGCGACCGACACCCGCGTCCCCGCCAAGAACTGACAGAAACAGCCGGCCGGCCTCAGGCCGAGGGCGCGGCTCTAGCCGGTGCGCCCTCGGCCAGGATCGCATCGATCAGGGCGCGAGCCTGCGGGCTGGCCCAGTCGGCGTCTCCGGCCAGGGTGGCGCTGACCTTGCCCTGGCGATCCAGGATCAGCGTCTGCGGCATGACGCCCTTGCCGGGAAACAGGAAGGGCAGCTGGAATTTTTCGTCCCTGTAGAAAGGCAGCGGGGCGTGATCTTCCAGGAAACGGCGCGCCTGGAGCGCCCCTTCGGGCGTCGCATCGACGTTGATCGGCAGAACCACCAGATCCTCATTGGCGGCATAGGCCTTGGCCAAGGCCTGGAGGGTCGGCATCTCGGCCTTGCACGGCGCGCACCACGAGGCCCACAGGTTCACGACCACGACCTTGCCCTGAAAGGCGGAGAAGCGAACGGCTGTGCCGGTGCGGTCGCGAAACGCATATTCGGGCGCGGGTTCAGCTTGGGGCGGGACCGCCAGCGCGGCCAACGGGCCCACGGCGAAGCGTGAGAGATCGCTTTTCGGCGCGGCCGAGGCGGTTGCGGCCTCTTGCACTTGCGCGTCCTGGCGGTGATTGGCGTATAGCGACATCGCCATGCCGCCGACGCCGGCGATGGTGCTGACCACCACGACCGCGCCCACGACCGCCCAGATCGCCTTCCTAGAGCCGCTCATGACCAAATCCACCTCTGCCGACGCCATGCCATCCGCCGGTTCGACTGCGCCGACGAAGCCTGTCGGTCAAGATATGTGGGGCGGACGCTTTTCGTCGCGCCCGGCCGAGATCATGCAGGCCATCAACGTCTCCATCGGCGTGGACCAGCGTCTGTGGCGTCAGGATCTGGCTGGATCGCGCGCCCACTGCCGGATGCTGGCCAAGCAGGGCATCATCCAGCCGGCCGACGCCGAGGCCATCCTGGGCGGGCTGGACGCCATCGAGGCCGAGATCGAAAACGGCGCCTTCCCGTTCCGCGACCAGTTCGAGGACATCCACATGAATGTGGAGGCGCGCCTGAACGAGCTGATCGGCGAGCCGTCGGGGCGTCTGCACACCGCGCGCAGCCGCAACGACCAGGTGGCGCTGGACTTCCGACTTTGGGTCCGCGACGCCTGCGACCGCTCCGTCGCCCAGTTGAAGGCGCTGCAGGCGGCGTTGTTGAACCGCGCCGAACAGCACGCGGGCGACCTGATGCCCGGCTTCACCCATCTGCAGACCGCCCAGCCGGTGACGCTGGGCCATCACCTGATGGCCTATGTCGAGATGTTCGGCCGCGACGCAGGACGTTTCAACGACGCCCGCGCCCGGATGAACGAAAGCCCGCTGGGCGCCGCGGCTCTGGCCGGTTCGCCCTTCCCCATCGACCGGCAGATGACGGCGGCGGAGCTGGGCTTCGACCGGCCGATGGCGAACAGTCTGGACGCCGTATCGGACCGCGACTTCGCGCTGGAAAGCCTGGCCGCCGCCTCGATCACGGCAGGGCACCTGTCGCGCCTGGCCGAGGAGATCGTGGTGTGGATGACGCCGATGTTCGGTTTCGCCTCCCTGCCTGACGATCTGACGACCGGATCGTCGATCATGCCGCAGAAGCGCAATCCCGACGCCGCAGAGCTGGTGCGGGCCAAGACGGGGCGGATCATGGGCTCGCTGGTCGCCCTGTCGACAGTGATGAAGGGCCTGCCGCTGGCCTATTCCAAGGACATGCAGGAGGACAAGCCGCCGGTGTTCGAGGCGTTCGACGCCCTGGACCTGGCCCTGGTCGCCATGACGGCGATGGTGTCTGCGCTGCAGCCCAACACCGAGCGGATGGCGGCGGCGGCCGGTGCGGGCTTCTCCACCGCCACCGACCTGGCCGACTGGCTGGTGCGCGAACTGAACCTGCCGTTCCGCAAGGCGCACCATGTGACGGGCGCGGCGGTGAAGCGGGCCGAGGGTCAGGGGGTGGACCTGTCGCAACTGCCGCTGGAAGAAATGCAGAAACTGGAGCCGGGGATCACCGAAGCGGTTTACAAGGTGCTGACCGCCCAGGCTTCGTGCGAAAGCCGCCAGAGCTATGGGGGAACCGCGCCGGAACAGGTCCGCGCGCGCATCGCCGATTGGAGAGGCCGCCTATGAAAAAGACCCTGATCCTTGCGGGCGCGCTCGCCCTTCTGACCTCGGCCTGCGGGCGGATGGCCGATCTGGAATCGCCGGTGCGCCAGACCGAGCGCGCGCCGCGCGACAACCGCGCCCCGCACCTGCCCGAGCCGGCGACCATGAACCGCCCGTCCAGCAGCGTGCCGATCGACGGCGGTCCCTCCAACCCCATCGGCGCCGGCGCCGCCCAGAACGATCCGCGATAGACCTTGCACCATTTCGACCTGAAGGACGGCGCCCTCCATGCCGAGGGCGTGCCGCTGGAGCTGATCGCCGACGAGGTGGGCACGCCCGCCTATGTCTATTCGACCGCCACGCTGAAGCGGCATTACGGCCTGCTGCGCGCCGCCGCCGACGCGCATCGCGACGCCCTGGGCGAGGCCCTGATCGCCTTTGCGGTCAAGGCCAACTCCAACCTGTCGGTTCTGGCCACCCTGGCCAAGCTGGGGTCCGGCGCGGACACCGTGTCCGAGGGCGAAATCCGCCGCGCCCTGGCGGCGGGCGTGCCGTCTGACAAGATCATCTTCTCCGGGGTCGGCAAGACCGATGTCGAGATGGCCTTTGCGATCAGCGTGGGTGTACGCCAGATCAACGTCGAATCCGGCGCCGAACTGGGCCGGCTGATCGCCATCGCCGCCATGATGGATGCGGCGCCCGCCATCGCCATCCGCGTCAATCCCAATGTGGGCGCAGGCGGCCACGCCAAGATCACCACGGGCGGCAAGGGCGACAAGTTCGGCGTGCCGGTCGAGGAGGCGATGGATCTGTACGCCCAGGCCTCGGCCTCGCCTCATGTCACCCCGGTCGGTCTGGCCTGTCACATCGGCAGCCAGATCGTCGATCTGACCCCGCTGGAGGCGGCCTTCGACGTGCTGGCCCGAATGACGCGCGATCTGCGCGCTCAGGGTCATGCGGTGACGCGGCTGGATCTGGGCGGCGGCCTGGGCGTCCCCTATTCCGGGGGCGCCGAACCGCCGTCGCCGGCCGAATATGTCGCCATGGCGGCGAGGGTACTGAACGGGCTGGACGTCGAGGCGGCGTTCGAGCCGGGGCGGCTGCTGGCCGCCAATGCAGGCGTGCTTCTCAGCCAGGTGATCCAGGTCAACGAACGCTCGGACGGGCGGCGGTTCCTGGTGCTGGATGCGGCCATGAACGATCTGATGCGGCCCGCGCTCTATGACGCCTTTCACGATATTCAGCCGGTCAATCCCCGGCCCGGGCCGCGCCTGACGCATGATGTGGTCGGGCCGGTGTGCGAGACGGGGGACACCTTTGCGCGCGATCGCGAACTGGCGCCGCTGGAGGCCGAGGATCTGGTCGTCTTCACCGGGGCGGGCGCTTACGGCGCGGTCATGGCCAGCGAATACAACAGCCGCCCGCTGGTGCCCGAGGTTCTGGTGGACGGCGATCAGTGGGCCGTGATCCGGCCGCGTCCGACCTATGAGGAAATGCTGGACCGCGAGCCGTTCGCCGATTGGCTGTAGAGTCGAATTTGGCTCGACCGTTATAAAGTAACACGCTATAGGCCGCCTCATGTCTCCCGGCGCCGAACAGTCCGTGCTCTTGTCCCTGCTGGGCGGCGGCTTCGTCGCGGCCTTTCTGCACGCGGCCCTGCCGACCCACTGGCTGCCCTTCACCCTGGTCGGCCGGGCGCAGGGCTGGCGGCCCGCGCGCATCCTGCTGGCGGTGACGGCGGCGGGCCTGGCCCATATCGCGACGACGGCGGTGGTCGGCGGCCTGATCGTGGCGGCGGGACTGGCGCTGGATCAATGGATCGAAGGGGTGCTGCCGCATCTGGCGGCGGTGCTGCTGTTCCTGTTTGGGGCCTTCTATCTGGCGCGGTCGGCCATGCGAAGGCCGGCGCTGGCCGGCGGTCCCGCGCTGGAGACGCCCGAACCGGCGGTATCGGACAGGGCTGCGTTCCTGGGTCTGATCGCCATGATGGCGGTGTCGCCGGGCGAGGTGCTGCTGCCCATCTATCTGTCCTCGGCCTCGGCGGGGATCGGCGCCCTGATGCTGCTGACCCTGGTGTTCGCCATCGGGACCATCGCCGGCATGGCGGTGTTCACGGCCCTGGCCAGCGCCGGCGCCTCGATCCTGCGGCTGGAGCGTTGGGCGCGGTATGAAGGGGCGGTTCTGGGCCTGGCCCTGATCGCCCTGGGCCTGATCGTCGCCATGCACCAGCACTGACATTAGGTCATGCCATTCAAGGCGTTATCAAGTAGCGGCTTGGCTGTTGGCGCAAACGGCGTATAGGCGATCCATGACCGTCGCGCCCGACCCTCACCACCACCACGATCACGACCATGGCGATCACGGCCATTCCCACGCGCATGGCCACAGTCACGGTCACGGCGGACACAGCCACGGCCCGGTCGACACCGGCGACTGGCGCTACGCCGTGGGGCTGGTGGTCAATCTGGCCTTCGTCGCCTGCGAGTTCGGGGCCGGTCTGATCGCGGATTCCACTGCGCTTCTGGCCGATGCGGGGCACAATCTGTCGGACGTGCTGGGCCTGGCCATGGCAGGCGGCGCGGCCTGGTTGGCGCGACGCGGGGCGCATGGGGCGGCGGGCGGGCGGCGGACCTATGGGTTCGGCAAGGCAACGGTTCTGGCGGCGCTGGGCAATGCGCTGCTGCTGATCTTCGCCTGCGGCGCCATCGCCTTCGAGGCCGTGCGGCGCTTCAACGAACCGGCGCCGGTCGGATCGGGGATCATCATGGCGGTGGCGGGCATCGGCTTCGTCATCAACCTGGGCACGGCCCTGCTGTTCATGAAGTCCCAGCACGACCTGAATGCGCGCGGGGCCTATCTGCACATGATGGCCGACGCGGGCGTCTCGCTGGGCGTGGTGCTGGCGGGCGGGTTGATCCTGATGACCGGCTGGTCGGTGGTCGATCCGCTGGTCAGTCTGGTGATCGTGGCGGTGATCCTGTGGTCGACCTGGGGCCTGCTGAAGGATTCGGTCAATCTGGCGATGGACGGCGCGCCCACGGGCGTGGACGTGCCGGCGCTGGAGAAGGCGCTGGTCGGCTTGCCGGGCGTGCGGGCGGTGCACGATCTGCACGTCTGGGGCCTGTCGACGACCGAGACGGCCCTGACCGCGCATCTGGTGCATGACCGCGACGATGCGGCCGCCCTGATCGGCGAGGCCCAGGCGATCGCGCGCCGCTACGCCATCGGCCACACGACGCTGCAGCTGGAGAACGAGCCGCTGCCGGATTGTCCGGGCTGCTGACCCTCTACGCCTGGGCGAAGGTCAGGGGCGCGCCCCAGAACTGGGACACCATCTCTGACTGGGGACCGGGCTGGCCGGTGGTTAGGAAATCGCGACGGCCGCTGTCGCCCAGGTCGTATTCGGGGTGGGCCTTGAAGTAGCGCTCCAGCGCGTCGGCGACCGCCGTCGGTTGCTCGATCAGAACGGTGCCGACCGGCAGAGCCTGGGCGAACAGTTCGGCGACGATCTCATAGTGGGTGCAGCCCAGGATGGCCTTGTCCGGGTGGCGGCCGATGCGGCGACGCAGCGCATCGACGTGGTCGTCGATCACCACCTTCAGCTCTTCCGGCGGCGCGCCCAGCTCGATCAGGCCGGCCAGGCCGGGGCAGGGTTCGGAGAAGACGGCGATGTCCTCGCGCCGCTTGTCGATCTCGATCTCATAGACGCGGCTGATCGCTGTGGCGGCGGTGCAGAAGACGCCGGTGATGTCGATGGAGGCGACCTTTTCGCCCTCCTGCGGGCGCTGGGCCTCGAAGCTCCAGGGCTTGCCGGTCGCCGCCTCGATGGTCGGGACGATGATGCCCAGGATGTTGACCGGGCGGCCCAGCCGTTCACGCAGACCCGGCAGCCAGGTCTGTTGCAGGCGGCGCAGGGCGATGGCCGAGGCGGTGTTGCAGGCTAGGACGACGATGGAGGCGCCCGCCTCGAACAGGCGTTCGCACCCGGCCCGGGTCAGTTCGACGATGTCCTCGCCGCCGCGCCCGCCATAGGGGGCGTGGGCCTGATCGGCCAGGTAAACGAAGTCCCGCTGCGGGAACCGCCGTGTCAGTTCGCGGTGCACGGTCAGGCCGCCCACGCCGGAGTCGAAAACGCCAATAGCCATGCCTGGGCTTTAGAACAGTGCGACGACGTATCCAACCGGCTTGGCGACAAGATTACGTCCCGATCAGGTGACGCGGCCGCCCGGTGCGCCTAAGTGTATGGGCGATCATGATCTTGTTCCGGAGCATTCCATGCATAGACGCCAGCTTCTCATCGCAGGCGGCAGCCTGATGGCCTTGTCGGCTTGTGCCTCGACGGGGGCCACGACGGGCGCCGCCTCGGGCGGGTCAGCCGCTGCGCCATCGGCCGCCAGCCTGGCCGAAGAAGCGCGTATCGCCCGCGCCGTCCTGCCGGCCCAGACGCCGCGCGCCGAACTGCTGCAGGTGTGGACCGGCAAGTATGACGGCGTGCCGCCCTTCGACAAGGTGACGCCGGCCAAACTGCGCGAAGCCATGCTGGAAGGCATCGAGCTGCAACGCGCCGACATCGCCGCCATCGCCAACAATCCCGAGGCCCCGACCTTCGCCAACACTATGGCGGCGCTGGAACTGTCTGGCGAGCCGCTGGACCGGGCGTCCAACATCTATGGCGTCATGACCTCCAATATCGGCGGCGAAGCCTATGACGCCGTCGACACCGAACTGTCGCCGCTGTTGTCGGCCGCTTCGGACGAGATCACCTTCAACGAAAAACTGTTCCAGCGGGTCAAGACCGTCGCCGACACCGCCGATGCGGCGGGCCTGAGCGCCCAGCAGAAGCGTTTGGCCGAACGTCGCCGCGACGCCTTCATCCGTTCGGGCGCCAATCTGGACGCGGCCGGCAAGGCCGAGCTGGGCCGGATCAACACCGCCCTGTCCAACGCCTTCACCCGCTTCGGCCAGAAGGTGGTCGCCGACGAGAACGCCTGGACCCTGATCCCCAACGATGCCGGTCTGGCGGGCCTGCCGGCCTCCAACAAGGCCGCCGCCGCCGGCGCCGCGCGCAGCCGCAACCTGCAGGGCTGGGCGATCCTGAACACCCGTTCGGCGGTCGATCCCTTCCTGACCTTCGCCGACGACCGGGCCCTTCGCGAGCAGGTCTGGAAGAAGTTCGTCAATCGCGGCGACAACGGCGACGCCAACGACACCAACACGACCATCGCCGAGATCGTGAAGCTGCGTGACCAGCGCGCCAAGCTGCTGGGCTATCGCAACCATGCCGAACTGCGGATGCAGGACACCATGGCCAAGACCCCGGCGGCGGCCGAGGCCCTGATGAACCGCGTCTGGGCGCCGGCCAAGGCCCGCGTCGCCGAAGAGGTCGCCGACATGAAAGCGATCGCCGGTTTCGACATCGAGCCGTGGGACTATCTCTACTTCGCCGAGAAGGTGCGCAAGGCCAAGTACGACCTGGATCAGAACCAGCTGAAGCCCTATTTCGAACTGAACGCGGTGCGCGCCGGGTCCTTCGCCATGGCCGAGCGTCTGTACGGCTTCAAGTTCACCAAACTGCCCAAGGGTTCGGTGCCGACCTTCGAGCCGGATGTCGAGGCCTATGAGCTGCACGACAAGGCCACCGGCAAGCTGATCGGCCTGTATTACACCGACGACTACGCCCGTCCGGGCAAGCGTTCGGGCGCCTGGATGACCACCTATCGGTCCTTCTCGCAGCTGGACGGCTCCAAGATCATCCTGGGGTCGAACAACAACAACTTCACCAAGCCGGAGCCGGGCGAGCCGGTCCTGATCTCGCTGGACGACGCCGAGACCCTGTTCCACGAGTTCGGCCACACCCTGCACTATTTCTCGTCGGTGGTGACCTATCCGTCGTTCGGCAACACGCCGCGCGATTTCGTCGAATATCCGTCGCAGGTGCACGAGCACTGGGTGTTGAGCCGACCGATCCTGGACGGCTATCTGAAACACTATCAGACGGGCGAGGCCATGCCGCAGGCGCTGGTCGACAAGATCGAAGCCGCCGCCACCTTCAACCAGGGCTATGCGACGGTCAGCTATCTGTCCTCGGCCATCGTGGACATGGACCTGCACACCCAGGCCACGCCGCCGACCGACATCGACGCGTTCGAAAAGGCCAGCCTGGCGCGGATCGGAATGCCCAAGGAGATCGTGATGCGGCACCGCCTGCCGCAGTTCAATCACCTGTTCACGTCGGACGCCTATTCGGCGGGCTACTACAGCTATCTGTGGTCCGAGACGATGGACGCCGACACCTGGGCCTATTTCGAAGAGTCGGGCGACGTGTTCAACCCGGACATCGCCGGCCGTTTCAAGTCGATCATGCTGGCGCCGGGCAACACCACGGACCGGGCCGAAGCTTACCGCGCCTTCCGCGGTCGCGACCCGGACGTGGCGGCCCTGCTGAAGGTCCGGGGCTTCCCGGTTTCCTGATAGTCGACCCTATTGCGCTTCGGGCCACGTCAGGCCCGATCGGTAATATCCACGGCCGGCGGAGCGATCCGTCGGCCGTTTCGTTTGGGCGCGACCTGGCCTAGAGCAGAGGTCGATCTCAACCAAGGAAATCGCGTCCATGCCGGTCGTCGCCTCCTATGTCTATCGTGACGGCCAGCGCGTGCGCGAGGCGCCGCTGACGGCCGAGGGGCTGGTGCTGAAGGCCGACGAGTTCGTCTGGATCGGTCTGTTCGATCCCACCGACGCCGAGATCGACGTCCTGGTCCAGCGGTTCAAACTGCACCCCCTGGCGGTCGAGGACGCCCTGGTCGCGCACCAGATGCCCAAGGTCGAGGTCTATGGCCGCGAACTGTTCGTGGTGGCGCGCACGGCGCTGAAGGTCGATGACCGCATCGCCTATGGCGAAACCCACGTCTTCGTCGGCGACGACCATGTGGTCAGCATCCGCCACGGCTCCGCCCGCGCCCACAGCCTGTTGCGCGCCCAGCTGGAGGCCTCGCCGCTGCAGCTGAAGAAGGGGCCGGACTTCGTGTTGCACGGCATTCTGGACTTCATCGTCGACGCCTATTCGCCCATCGTCGACGACGCCGAGGACAGCGTGCTGGAGATGGAGCAGCGCACGCTGGACGCCTTTCTGGCGCGGGTCGAAATCCGGCGGCTGTTCACCCTGCGGCGCGAGCTGCTGAAGTTCCGGCGCATCCTGGGGCCGATGGAGGAGGTGCTGGGGCGGCTGCAGTCGCTGGACCTGCCCTGTATCGACCCGGACGTGCGGCCCTATTTCCGCGATGTGGGCGACCATGTGCGGCGGGTCAACAGCCGGCTGGGCGGGCTGAACGACATTCTGTCGTCGGTGTTCGAAGTGGCCAATCTGCTGGAGCAGCAGCGTCAGGGCGTCATCACGCGCAAGCTGGCGTCCTGGGCCGCCCTTCTGGCCGTGCCGACCGCCATCGCCGGCATCTACGGCATGAACTTCGAATTCATGCCCGAACTGCACTGGCGCTACGGCTACGCCTATGTGCTGAGCCTGATCGCGGCGGTGTGCGCGGCGCTGTATGTGACGTTCAAGAAGACGAAGTGGCTTTAGTCAGCCGCTGTTTCGCAACCCCGCCGCCACGCCGTTGATGGCCAGCAGGATGCCCTCGCGGACGCGGGGGTCGTCGTCGCCGGCGCGGCGGCGGCGGATCAGTTCGATCTGGACGTGGTTCAACGGCTCGACATAGGGCATCCGCAGACGGATCAGCCGGTCCAGTTCCGGCTGGCCGCCCAGCAGGGCGTCATGGCCGGTGATGGCCAGGATGGCGTCGTGGGTGCGGTCCCATTCGGCGCGGATCTCGCCATAGATGGCCGCCGCCAGCGACGCGTCGGGCACCAGGGTCGCATAGCGTCTGGCGATGGTCATGTCGGACTTGGCCATGACCATTTCCATGTTCTGGACCAGGGTCTTGAAGAAGGGCCAGGCCTGGGCCATCGCCTTCAGCTCGCCCATGTCGCAGCCCTGGACCGCCGAGCCGAAGCCGAACCAGCCGGGCAGCATGACGCGGCTCTGCGACCAGCTGAACACCCAGGGAATGGCCCGCAAATCCTCGATCCGGGTCGAGGCCGTGCGCGACGACGGGCGCGAGCCGATCTTCAGGTCGGCGATCTCGGCGATGGGGGTGGCGGCGCGGTAATAGTCGACGAAACCGTCGGTCTCATAGACCAGCTTGCGATAGGCGGCCATCGACCGGGCGGACAGGTCCGACAGGGTGGCGCCATGTTCGGCGGTGAAGGCGTGATCGGTCCCCTGGCCCAGCGAGGCCAGGACGGCGCCGCAGGTCAGGGCGTCCAGATTGCGAAGCGCGATCTCCGGCTCGCCGTATTTGTTGGCGATGACCTCGCCCTGTTCGGTGGTGCGGATGCGGCCCTGAACCGTGCCTTCCGGCTGGGCCAGGACGCCGGCGAAGGCCGAGCCGCCGCCCCTCCCGACCGTGCCGCCGCGACCGTGGAACAGTTGCAGCTTCAGACCATGCTTCTGCGTCACCTCGACCAGGGCGCGCGACGCCTCATGCAGCTCCCAGCCCGACGTCAGATAGGAGCCGTCCTTGTTGGAATCCGAATAGCCGATCATCACCTCCTGCACCCCGCGCGCCTGGGCGACGGCGAGCGCGGACGGTTCCTGAAGCAGCCGCTCCAGCGTCGGGCGGGCGGCGCGCAGATCCTCGATCGTCTCGAACAGGGGGGCGGCCTGAATGGGGCAGGCGGCCGGGTCTTCGGGCCGATAGAGACCGACCTCCTTGAACAGCAGATAGACCTCCAAAAGGTCCGAGGCCGCATCGGTCTTGGACACGATATGGGTGCGGATGGCCTGGGGGCCGAAGGCGGCCAGGGCGGTCGCGGCGGCCTGAAGGATGGCGCGCTCCTTCAGCGTCTCGGCCTCATAATCGGCATAGGGGCTGAACAGCAGGCGCGACGAGGCCAGTTCGGCGGCCAGCACCGTCAGCCGCCCCTCTTCGTCCAGCGCCAGATAGTCGGGGCAGACGCCCGCCACCTTGAGCAGGTCGGCGACGACGCGTTCATGCACGTCGGCGTTCTGGCGCATATCGAGGGTCGCCATGTGGAAGCCGAACACCTCGACCGCGGTGATCAGGTCGCTGAGGCGGTCGTCGGCGAAGACGCCGCCGTGGTGCGACACCAGGCTGTCGTGCAGGGTCTTCAGATCGGCTTCGAAGGCGTCGGGGCCGGGATAGGCTTCGGCCTCGACGGCGGGTCGGCGCGGCGCGGGGGCGTCGCCCAGCTTCTGATAGGTGGCGGCCAGGCGGCCGTAGACCCCGGTCAGGGCGCGGCGATACGGCTCGTCCGCGCGGTGAGGCGAGGGGTCGCGCGCGGCGTCGGCCAGGGCCTGAAGCTGCGGCGACACCTGGGCCAGTTCGGCCGCCAGGCTGAGTTCGGCGCCCAGGGCGTGGACCTCTTCCAGATAGAAGTTCAGCACGGCGCGCGCCTGGCTGCGGAAGGCGGCGGCCATGACCGTGGCGTCCACATTCGGATTGCCGTCGCGGTCGCCCCCGACCCAGGTGCCGACACGCATGAAGGGCTTGAGTTCGGGCGCGTCCAGCAGGCGGCGCCAGGCCGACAACTGCTTGGGCGCGACGTGCAGGAAGATGCGGTCTAGGAAGGAGACGACGGTGTCGATCTCGTCCTGCACCACCAGCCCCTGGGTGCGAACCAGGCGTGTGGCCCACAGGATGACGATCTGGCGACGCAGCGGCTCGCTGACGGCGGCGGGGGTGCAGGCGTCGCCGGCCTTGTCGCAGGCGTCCAGAATGTCGGTGATGGCGGCGATCCGGTCGATCACGCTCTTGCGCCGCACCTCGGACGGGTGGGCGGTCAGGACCGGGGAGATCAGGGCCTCGTCCAGCAAGGCGCGCACGGCCTGCCGATCCACGCCCTGATCGGCAAGACGCTTCAGGGCGCCCTCGGGGGTGTCGGGCCGGGCCCCGGCCTCGGCCTGATCCTGGGCCCGCCGGCGGGTGGAGCGGTCCTCGGCGATATTGGCCAGAAGGGAAAACAGGGCGAAGCCGTGCGCCAGGCCGGCCGCCTGATCGACCGACATGGCGGTCAGCAGCTTCTCCAGCCGCTTGGCCGGATGCGAGGCCGGGTCGCGGTGATAGGCGATCGAGGCCTGGCGCACCGCCTCGACATGGTCGAACAGGGCCTGGCCGCCCTCGTCGCGGATGATGTCGCCCAGAATGCCGCCCAGCAGTCGGACTTCGTCGCGCAGGGCGTCGTCGGCGGCGGGGCTCATCATCTGCATATCCTGGTAGCTTGGCGGGAGGCGTCCATGTGGAGGGGTTGAAACGTCCCGCGTCAACGCACGATCCGTGACAGCCGCCGATAGGGGCCATCATGGTGAACCGGCCGTTAGGGTTTCTTAACCGGCGCGCGGCGATGATGGGGCGTAGGAGTCCAGATCGGTCCCGCCCGTGCCCATGTTCGCCAAACGCCAGTCCGCCCTCGCCGCCGCCGCCGGAGCCGCTCCGCGCGTCAAGGACGGCCCGAGCCTGAAACCCGTCGTCGAGGCGCTGAAGAAGCCGCCCGTCGCCGCGGGTCTGGCCGGTTTGCTGCTGCTGGGGGCCGGCGCCCTGTTTCTGACGGTGCTGGGCGATCCCAATGCGGGGGCGCCTTCTGCCCATGTGGCGCTGGAGCGCGTCGCCCAGCCCGCCGCCCCGGCGCCCGCGCCCACGGGGTTCGAAGCCTTCTCGATGGGGGCGATGGGGCTTTATCAGAACCTGGCGGGCGGCGATCAGGCCACAGACGGCGAGGCCGTCATCACCCTGCCTGACGGCGGCAGCGTTTCGGGCAGCGCGCCGGGGGCCTATACGGCGCCGGTCCACGCCGCCTCGCCCCTGACCAAGGCGCCGATTGCGGGCCTGTCCCAGCCGGGACCGAACGGTCCCTTGCCGATGATCGCGCCCGACGGCCGCGTGCCGGCCCAGGCCTATGCCCGACCCTTCCGTCCGAACGGCAAACCGCGCGTGGCCCTGATTGTCGGCGGGCTGGGGCTGAATGCGGTGACGACCCGCGCCGCCATCGAGCGCCTTCCGCCCGAGGTGACGCTGAGCTTCGTGCCCTATGCCGACAATCTGCAGAGCTGGATCGACCAGGCGCGAGCGCAGGGCCACGAGGTCATGCTGGAAATGCCGATGGAGCCCAGCGGCTATCCCGACAACGACCCTGGCCCCTATACGCTGCTGGCCGACGGGGGCGCGGACGACGTCGCGGCCAAGATGGACTGGCTGCTGGGCCGGGCCACGGGTTATTTCGGCGTAACCAACTATCTGGGCGACCGGTTCGCCGCCTCGGACACGGGGATGAACGCCTTCCTGACCGTGCTGCGTCAGAAAGGCGTCGCCTTCCTGGACGACGGATCGTTCCAGCGTCGGCCGGGCGCCTGGGCGCGGGCCAGCGCCGACCGCGTCATCGACCGCGCCCAGTCGCCCGCCGCCATCATCGCCGCCCTGAACGGGCTGGAGGCCCAGGCCAAGCTGCGCGGATCGGCGCTGGGAACCGGCTTCAGCTATCCGGTGACGGTGGAAGCCGCCGCCCGCTGGACGGCCGGGCTTGAACAGAGGGGCCTGCAACTGGCGCCCGCATCCTCAATGTCCATGCGGCCCGGGCGGTGATGGGATCGGAGTGAAAAGTGCTAGTGAGCGAGCGGTGAGCGCAGAGTGCGCCGCTGTCGAGCTGCCGGCTCACGCCTCGCTCACTAGCACTTTTCACTATCGACCCACCGATCCGTAATGACCGACCTCTCTCTCTACCGCCCCAACGTCGGGGTCGTGCTTTTCAACTGCGACGGCTTGGTCTGGTACGGCCAACGGCACGCCACGCCAGGCCCGCATAACTGGCAGTTTCCGCAAGGGGGCGTCGATGCGGGCGAGGATCTGGAAGCGGCGGCGCGACGCGAATTGCAGGAAGAAACCGGCGTGACCTCGGCCGAACTGCTGGCGCGGACCGAGGACTGGATCCTGTACGATTTTCCGCCCGAGGCGATGAACAACGCCAAGGCGTGGCGCGGTTTCAAAGGGCAGAAGCAGCAGTGGTTCGCCTTCCGCTTCACCGGCGACGAGGCCGAGATCGACCTGGCGGCGGACAAGGAGGTGGAGTTCGACGCCTGGCGCTGGGGCGATCTGTCGGAAGCCTGCGACCTGATCGTGCCGTTCAAACGTCCGGCTTATGAACAGGTCGTCGCCGCCTTCGCGCATCTGGCCGCATAGAAAAAAGGGCGGCGTGAACGCCGCCCTTTCATAGTTTGGCTTGAAACGACTTAGGCCGCTTCCGCCTTGCCCTCGATCAGCGGCTGGCCGGCGCCGATCTCGATGCGGCGCGGCTTCAACGCCTCGGGCAGTTCGCGCTTCAGCGAAATCGACAGCAGGCCGTTGACCAGGTTGGCGTCGGTGACGACGACATAGTCGGCCAGCTGGAAGCGGCGCTCGAAATCACGCTCGGCCAGGCCGCGATGCAGATAGGTCTTCTGCGGGGCCTGATCGTCGTTGGCGGTCTTGCGGCCGGTCACGGCGAGAAGGTTTTCCTTCACCTCGATGTTCAGCTCGTCGGTCGTGAAACCGGCGACGGCGATCTCGATGCGATAGGCGTTCTCGCCCGTGGTCTCGATGTTGTAGGGGGGATAGCCCGTGTCCTGGCCGGCGCCGCGCGAGGCGGTTTCCAACAGATTGGCCAGACGGTCGAAGCCGACGGCCGAACGGTACAGCGGGGAGAAATCATAGGTACGCATCAGCATCCTCCTGAGGATCAGCAAGGTTGAGCCGCCCGGCGGTTTGGCCCGGACGGCAGGCGGTCAGATCGACGACCCGAAACCGGCGGCGTCGTTCTGGAGAACCCGAAATCGGCGCTCTCAGACGATCAGATGGTGACCCCGTTCGCGGCGTCAAGGGGACCTGCGACCGATCGTCGATGCGCCGTCATCGTCATTTGCACCCGGCGTTTCGGGGCCTAAGGAGGAGCGGTCTTCGTCACCAGGATCGTTCGCCCATGCGTCTCGCCGCCCTCAGCCTTTTCGCCGTCGCAGCGGCGGCCGCCGCCCCAGCCCTGGCCCCAGTCCAAGCCCAAGCTCAGGCCCAGACGGTTCCGCCGGCCGCCCAGACGCAAGGGGCGTGGACGCCGCCGCGTTCGGCCCTGTCCAGCGCCATGCCGACCTTCGCCGACGATGCGGCCTTGCAGACCGCCATCGCCGCCGAGACCCGACCCGCCTCCGACCGGGCGCGCGACGTCTATCGCCATCCGTACGAGGCCCTGACCTTCTGGGGGCTGACGCCCGGCATGACGGTGGTCGAGATCGAGCCGGGCGGCGCCAGCTGGTGGCGGCACATCCTGGAACCCTATGCGGCCGCGACCGGCGGGCGTTACGTTCCGGTCAACAAGCCGCTGGAGACGATGGGCGTCGAGGACGGCCAGGCCGACCTGATCCTGGTGGCGCGCGCGTTTCACAACTGGGCGCGGGACGGACGCACCCAGCCCTATCTGCAGGCCTTCTTCAAGGCGTTGAAGCCGGGCGGCGTCCTGGCCATCGAACAGCATCGCAGCGCCGAGGGGCTGAACGTCGCCGACGTCGCCCGCACCGGCTATGTGCCGGAAAGCTATGTGATCCATGAGGCGCGCAACGCCGGTTTCGTGCTGGAGGCGCGCAGCGAGCTGAACGCCAATCCCAAGGACGATCACGACCATCCGTTCGGGGTCTGGACCCTACCCCCCATTCGCCAGTCGGCGGCCCGCAACGATCCGTCCGGCCGGACCCTGACGCCCGAGGAAAGGGCCGCCTTCGACGCCATCGGCGAAAGCGACCGCATGACGCTGAGATTCCGCAAGCCGGAATAGGCCGTTGCGTTTTGACCCGGCCGGCGAACCCGATTAAGCCCTCGGTGCTGGGTTGTCGGGCGCTGGGTCGTCGGACGCGGGGACGCGCCCTCGCGGGAGTATGGAATGGCTGAACGTCAGGCGAACGTGGGCGAGATGTCGCGTCGGTTTCTGCTGGGCGGCGCGGGCCTGCTTGCCCTGACCGGTCTGTCCGCCTGCGGCCGCAAGGACGAGACGCCGGCCAAGCCCGAAACGCCCGCAGCCCCCGCCGGTCCGGCCGAAGGGTCTCTGGAATGGGCGGTTCAGGGCGCGTGGCGATCCCCCCAGGACAAGGCGCGCGACGCCTTCCGGCACCCGATGGAGACGCTGCGCTTCTATGGGCTGCAGCCCCGGATGACGGTGGTCGAATTCTGGCCGGGCAGCGGCTGGTATTCGGAAATCCTGGCGCCCTATCTGGCGCGGGGCGGCGGCGCCTATGTGGCGGCCCTGTTCCCGGAAGGGCCGACCGCCGACCCGGCCCAGGCCGTGCTGAACGCCGCCTTCCGCACCCGGTTTTCCAGCGACAAGAAACTGTATGGCGAGCCGCAGTTCAGCGTGTTCGGCGCCGCGTCCGGCCCGGTGACGGCGCCGGGAACGGCGGACCTGTGCCTGTTCATGCGGACGCTGCACGGCTGGATGGCGGCGGGCATCGCGGAAAAGGCCTTTGCCGACGCCTTCGCCGCCCTGCGTCCCGGCGGGGTGCTGGGGGTGGAGCAACATCGGCTGGCGCCCGCCCAGGACCAGGATCCGGTCGCCGCCAACGGCTATGTTCAGGAGGCCTTTGTGCGCCAGCTGGCGGCCGAGGCGGGCTTCGTCTTCCTTGAGGCCTCCGAGATCAACGCCAACCCGGAAGACACCAAGGATCATCCGTTCGGGGTCGACACCCTGGCGCCGACGCGCTTGACCGCGCCGCGCGGGCAACCGGCCGACCCCGACTTCGACCGCACCAAATACGACGCGATCGGCGAGAGCGATCGCATGACCTTGAAGTTCAGGAAGCCCGAGTGAACCGCGCCCAAGCCTTCGCAGCCAACGCCCCCCTGATGGGGGTGCCTGGCGCCTATCCGCCCCCTGGCGGCAAGGGGGACTGGTTCCGGGGCGCGGGCGGGATGCGTCTGCGCGCCGGCCTGTGGAAACCGTCGCACCTCGCCGCCGACAAGGTGCGCGGAACGGTGGTCCTCAGCCCCGGCCGCACCGAGCCGATCGAGAAATACTATGAGGTCATCGGCAACTTCCTGGCGCGCGGGTGGTGCGTGTTGACCCACGACTGGCGCGGCCAGGGCCTGTCGGCGCGTCTTCTGCCCGACCGCCTGAAAGGCCACGCCCGCGCGGTCGAAGAGTTTCTGGACGACTACAACCGTCTGCTGAACGCCTATGAAGATCAGTGCCCCAAGCCGTGGATCATGGTCGGACATTCGATGGGCGCCTGTCTGAACCTGCTGACGCTGGAAGGCGGCGAAGACCGGTTCGCAGGCGCGGTTCTGTCCAGCCCCATGCTGCGGATCAAGACCGGCAAACGGTCGATGTGGTCGGTCAAGCTGGTGCTGCGCTGGAACATCCGCCACGGCCAGGCGGGGGACTATATCCTGGGCGACCCGGACGATCCGTTCGATCACAACTTCGCCGAGGACGCCCTGACCTCGGACGAGACGCGCTATGAGATGTGGCGCCAGCAGTTGTTCGCCTGTCCCCATCTGGCCATCGGCGGTCCGACCTACGGCTGGCTGGCCTTTGCGCTGGACGCGGGCGAGCGGGCGTTGAAGCCCAAGGCACTGAAGGCGGTCCGCCCGCCCGTCGCGATCGTCCAGGCCGACGCCGACGACGTGGTGTGGAAACAGACCAGCCGCTGGGCCGCCAAACGCATCCCGCGCGCCCGCTACGTCGAAGTCGCCGGCGCCAAGCACGAGGTGATCATGGAGGCCGACGACCTGCGCGCCGTGTTCCTGAACGAATTCGACGCCATGGCCGACATGGTCGCCCCGACGCAGGCCCTGATCGTCACCGATCCTTCGGCCCGCACCGAGGGCGTCACCGAGGAGGCGTCCTCGGTCGCCTAAAGCCTGAACGCCCGCGAATCTGCCTCGTGCCGCCATCATCCGGCCGCCAAGCGCGCCGCCGCCGAACCGGTCTGCGAGGCGCGTTGAGGCTTCCCATCAGACCTGACGCATCCCCCCGTCCACACTGAGTTCCGAGCCGGCGATGAAGCTGGCCTCGTCGCTGAGCAGGAAGAGGACGGTTGAGGCCACCTCGTCCGGGCGCGCCATGCGGCCGAAGGGGATGGGGGCGATCAGGCTCTGGCGCACTTCATCCGGGACGACGGCCATCATGTCCGTGTCCGTCGGGCCGGGAGCCACGACATTGACCCGAATCTTGCGCGGCGCCAGTTCGGCCGTCCAGGTGCGGGCGTAGGATCGCAGGGCGGCCTTAGTGGCGGCGTAGGTTCCATAGCCGGGCACGCCCGCCACCGCCGCGATCGAGCCGATCAGTACGACGGCGCCGCCTTCGCCCATGGCCGGCAGGGCCGCCTGGAGGCCAAAACCGGCCCGCGCACATTGACCGCAAACAGTCGGTCGAAATGGTCCGGCGTCACCGTGCCTATGGGCGCCGGTTCGGAAATCCCGGCGTTTAGAACCAGGGCGTCGATCCGCCCGTGGGCGGCCTGAACCGTTCGCACCACCTCAAGCAGATCGCTCTGCGACGCCGCGTCGGCGGTCAGGCCAAGCGCTTGATGACCCAGTTTGGCGGCGGCGGCCTGAACTTCATCGGCGCGCCGTCCGGTCAGGACGACGGTCGCCCCTTCCTCGGCCAGACGTTTGGCGGTCGCAAAGCCGATGCCCTTGGCGCCGCCGACCACCAGGGCGACTTTGTTCTTCATACGAGCCATCGTGATCTCCTTTGTTCAACGATGGCTGTCCAGATATATGGCGTGTATCTGCTATCAAGAACGCACCTGACTTAGCCTAGATATGACCGACTATACCGAGCTCGAGGATCTTTCAGCCGAGGCCGTGGCCGATATGGCGAGGATCCGCCCCGTCCTCGACAAGATCGCGGACAAGTGGACCATTCTGATCCTGACGGCGATCTGCCCTCGCCCGGCGCGATTCAATGCGATCAAGCGTCGATTGGGCGGCATTACGCACAAGGCGCTGGCCGACGCCCTGAAACGGCTGGAACGCAACGGCCTGGTGACCCGGACCGTGCTGCCGACCAATCCGATCGGCGTGGAATATGCGATTACGCCCCTAGGCCATTCGCTGCGCCAGTCCTTCGAGGCGTTGCGCGATTGGGCGCTGCAGAACGCCGACGCCGTCGATGACGCCGGGGCGATCTATGACCGGTCGAGACGCGAAGCCGCCTGAGTGATCGAGGGTTAAACCGCCGCGCGCTTCAGCGTGACCAGGGCCTGGTCGATCAGGCGGGCGTCGCCGACGGCCAGGATCTGGCCGCCGTCGTCGGGGGCCGCGCCGCGCCAGTTGACGACCTTGCCGCCGGCGGCCTCGATCACGGGGACCAGGGCCGACCAGTCCCAGGGCTTCAGGCTGGTTTCGGCGACGAGGTCCATCCGTCCCGCCGCCACCATTGCATAGGCATAGGCGTCGCAGCCGAGGCGGGCCAGGCGGGCCGTGGCGCGCACCTGGGTCCAGGCGCCCAGTTCGGCGCCGTTGAAGATGTCGGGGTCGGTGGTCGAGATGACGGCGTCGGTCAGCTTCTCGCACGCCCGCACGGCCAGGGGCGTCTCGGCCTCGCCGCGCAGCAGACGGGCGCCGGACGGGCCGCCGAGGAAGATTTCGTCCAGATAGGGCTGGGCGATGACGCCGACCGTGGGCTTTCCGGCCTGGCGCAGGGCGATCAGCGTCGTCCACAGCGGCAGGCCCGAGATGAAGGCGCGGGTGCCGTCGATGGGGTCCAGCACCCACACGTGCTCGGCGTCCGGCCGATCCTGGCCATACTCCTCGCCGATGACGCCGTGGGTGGGATAGCGGGCGGCGATCAGGCGGCGGATCGCAGCCTCGGCCTGTTTGTCGGCCTCGGTGACGGGATCGAATCCGGCTGCGCCGCCCTTGTCCTCATGGCCGATGTCCGACCGGAAGAAGGGCAGGGTCACGCGCGCGGCTTCGTGCGCCAGTTCGATGGCGAAGGCTTCGTATTCGGTCATGCGCCACCCTTAGCCCGCTTTCGCCGGCTTGGGCGCCCAGCGAATCGTGCAGCGAATCGTTCAGGGAATCAAACGGTCGGCGCGCCGTCCGAGTGCAGCGACTTGGCCAGGTCCAAGAGGCGACGCCGGGGCCGTTCGTCCAGCTGATAGAAGGCCTGGATCAGATCCAGCGTCTCCTTGCGCGAAAACACCTCGGCCGCCTTGGGTGTTGCGGCTGGGCCGTCCATCGCCTCTGCCAGGCCGTCGTAGAAATAGGCCACGGGCGTTTCCAGCGCCTCGGCCAGCTGCCACAGGCGCGCGGCGGAGATGCGGTTGGCGCCGCATTCGTATTTCTGGATCTGCTGGAAGCGGATGCCGACCTGAACCGCCAGCTGCTGCTGGGTCAGGCCCAGAAGGCGGCGGCGCCGGCGCAGGCGGCGGCCCAGATGCAGGTCGATGTCGGCGGCCATGGCCGTAATCCTCGTCTGGCGATCCGTCCCGATGCGGGACGACACGCCCTGCGCGCGGCAATCGTCATGCCGCGTCGCAACCGGATCGAATGAGGCGCATTTAAAGCGGCAGCTTGGCTTTTACAGGAAGGATTTCACCATGGGCATTATCGCCTGGATCATCATCGGTATCGTCGCGGGTTGGCTTGCTGAACAGATCATGGGTCGTAACCACGGCCTGCTGACCAATCTGGTCGTCGGCGTGATCGGCGCCCTGATCGGTGGTTTCGTCGCCGGCGCCCTGGGCATCAGCTGGGGCGGCTGGATCGGCTCCACGATCATCGCCACCATCGGCGCCATCATCCTGCTGTTCCTGCTGGGACTGATCAAGCGTCGCGCCTGATCGTAGCGGATTAAGAACACGAAGGACGGCTCGAAAGGGCCGCCCTTTTTGCTGCGCCCTATCGGTAGCGCGTATCGTCTGGACGGATCGCGGACAAGAGAAAGGGGCGGCCGGGATGTCCCGGCCGCCCCTTATCCTATGGCCGTCAGGCCAGTCTTACTGCGGCTCGGTCGGCGCCGGGCTGGCGGCGTCCGGGGCCGGGGTCGCAGGCTCGGCCGTGGCTGGATCGGTCGGTTCCGCCGTCGGCTCGGCCATCGGGTCCGAAGTCGGGGCGGGCGCGGGGGTGGGCGTCGGTGCAGCCATGGGTGTGGCCGGGGCGCCCGGAATAGCGGCGGCGGCGTCGAACTCGGCCTTGGTATAGGCCACGACCACGCCGGTTCCTTCCTGACGGATGCCGCTCAGCGGCACGGCGCGCAGTTGGCCGTCGGCGCCGCGAACGGTGAGCTCCTGCTTTCCTTCGGCGTTGTTCTGCACGCCTTCCAGCTTGCCGAGTTCGCCATCAGGGCCGCTGACCGACGAACCGGGGTTCAGCGAAAGGGATTGTTGCGAGGACGCAGCCTCAGCGGGCGCGGGGGTTTGCGCCGGAGCGGCGGCGGGGGCTTCTTGCGCCAGAGCCGGCGCGGCGATCATGAAGGCGGCGGCGCTGGCCAGAAGAGCGGTCTTGATGGTCATGGGAAGGTGTCCCCTGTTACGCGGGCCCGACGCCCGCACCGCAATATACTCCCCACGTTACGGATTGTTTCACCTGCCCTGAAATGACCTTGTCGGCGCCCCGGTTGGACGATTCTTGGTCTATGGTCGGGCGCTCGCGAATCGAAGGCTTGCCGCTTGTCCAACCGCCCCGCCCATACTCCCGGCCTGATTCGCCGCCTTCTGGGTCTGGCCTACGAACTGACGCCGCAGGTGTTCGCCGTCGTGGCCTTCGGCGCCGGCGCGCTGATGCTGGTATCGGCGGTGACGCCCGAGTTCGACGGGCGGCTGCGCCAGCTGACCGGGGTCGTATCGCCGATCCTGATCGACCTGTCGCACTTCGTGGGCAGCATCGCGGGCTTTCTGCTGCTGATGTTGTCGGCAGGCCTGTGGCGGCGGCGGCGTGGGGCCTATTGGGCGGCGCTGGCGGTGCTGGCCATCGGGGCGGTGTTTTCGGTGTTGAAGGGGCTGGACTGGCAGCAGGCGACGGATCTGGTCGTCGTCGCGGCCCTGCTGGCGCCTTGCCGCACCGCTTTCAACCGGCGTTCGCGTCTCAGCGAACCGCTGCGGCCCAGCTGGCTGCTGCTGTTGACGGCCGTGGTCGCGGCCATGCTGTGGCTGGGGTTCTTCGCCTATCGCGACGTGGATTATAACGACGAGCTATGGTGGCGTTTCCTCAGCGACCGTCAGGCCTCGGGCTTCCTGCGCGCGGGCCTGGTGCTGGCGATCCTGACGCTGGTGGTGGCGGGGCGGTCGCTGCTGAGTTCGCCCGGGTCGCATAGTCACGGACCGGCGGGCAAGGCCGATATCGAACGGGCGATGGCGGCGTTGAGGGCGGCGGACACGGCCACGCCCGAGGCCTGGCTGGCCATGCTGGGCGACAAGGCGCTGATGTTCAGCCCGTCGGGCGCCAGTTTCCTGGCCTATCGGGTTCGCGGGCGACGCTGGATCGCCATGGGCGAGCCGGCGGGCCTGAAGGCCGAGCGGCGCGAACTGCTGTGGTCCTTCGCCGAAATGGCCGACAGCTATGGCGGCGCCGCCGTCTTCTATTCGGTCAGCGAAGAGGTGCTGGGCGATCTGGCCACCATGGGGCTGGCGGTGCGAAAGGTCGGGGAGACGGCCGTGATCGACACCCAGGCCTTTTCGCTGGAGGGCAAGCCGAAGCAGAACCTGCGGACGGCGGTCAATCGGGCCGAGCGCGAGGGCGCGTCGTTCGAAATGCTGCCCCCCGGATCGGCCGGGCCGCTGGCGGTCGAGCTGAAGGCCGTCTCGGACGCCTGGCTGGCCATGCACGAGGGGACGGAGAAGGCCTTTTCCCTGGGGCGGTTCGATCCGGCCTATCTGGATCTGACCCCGCTGGCGGTGGTGCGTCAGGAGGGGCGGGTCGTGGCCTTCGCCAATCTGCTGACCGCGCCGGACGAGGCGGCCGTGGATCTGATGCGTCACCGTCCCGACGCGCCGCCAGGGGTGATGGACTATCTGTTCATCCGTTGCGCCCAATGGGCCAAGGATCAGGGCCTGTCGCGTTTCGATCTGGGCATGGCGCCTCTGGCGGGTCTGGAGGATCGGCGGATCGCGCCGGTGTTCGCCCGTGTCGGCGCCCTGGTGTTCGACGAGGGCGGGGCGCTGTACGGCTTCCAGGGCCTACGGAGCTACAAGGCCAAGTTCGCGCCGGACTGGCGGCCGCGCTTCATCGCCGCCCCCGTGTCCACGCCCTTGCCCTTGGCCTTGCTGGACGTGGCGCTGCTGACCAGCGGCGGCTGGCTGGGAATGCTGGGTCTTAAAAAGCGTTAGGTCAGAAGCGCCTTCAGCACGCCGTCCAGCACGGGCCGGCCCTTGTCCGTCGCGATCAGGCGGCCCGAGTGCAGCATCAGGAACCCGTCGGCGATCAGGTCGGCGACTGGCGCAACGTCGGGCGTCAGGCCCAGCGGCGACAGCAGGGCGGCGGGCGCGCCCTCGGTCGTGCGAAGGGCCAGAAGAAAGCGTTCCTCCGCCGCGTCGGCGGCCGTCAGACTTTCGCGTTCCGACCAGGGCGCGCCCGTGGCGACGCCGGCGACATAGTCGGCGATGCGGCGATGGGCGACGGTGGATGTCCTGACCCCGTCCAGCGTCAGCCGACCGTGGGCGCCCGGACCCAGGCCCAGATAGTCGCCCCCGCGCCAGACGTGCAGATTGTGCGCCGAGCGGGCGGCCGGGCCGCGCGCGTGGTTGGACACCTCATAGGCGTCGAAACCGGCGGTCGAGAGCACCGCCTGGGTGGTTTCATACAGGGCGGCGGCGACGTCTTCGTCAGGCGGGATCAGGGTTCCGCGCGCTAGGGCCCGCCCGAAGGCGGTCGTCGGCTCGATGGTCAGTTGATAGGGCGAGACGTGTTCGAAGCCCAGGGCCAGGGCGGTCGTCAGCTCGCTGGCCCACTGGTCCGGCGTCTGGTCCGGGCGGGCGTAGATCAGATCGATGGACAGGCGTCGAAAGGCCCGACCCGCAAGGTCGACCGCGCGCAGGGCCTCGTCCGCCGAATGATCGCGCCCCAGAAACCGCAGGGCCGCGTCGTCCAGCGCCTGGACCCCCATCGACAACCGATTGACGCCGGCCTCGGCCAGGGCCGCGAACCGGCGCGCCTCCGCATCGGTGGGATTGGCCTCCAGGGTGATCTCGATCTCGCCCGCCGGGGGAAACAGGGTCCGGGCGGTCGCGATGATGCGGGACACCGCGTCGGGCGCCATCAGGGACGGGGTGCCGCCGCCAAAGAAGATCGAGGCCAGACGCCGTGGCCCGGTCAGGGCCCGCTGGGCCTGCAGATCGGCCAGGATCGCCGCGACCAGGCCCGTCTGCTCCTGCCTGCGGCCCCGGTCGCGCACCACGTTGAAATCGCAATAGGGGCAGATGCGGGCGCAATAGGGCCAGTGAACATAGAGGGCGACGTCCGTTCCCGGATCGGGCGGCGGCCCAGGCGGAGAGGCATCAGTCAATCAGGGCGGCCTTCAGCTTTTCGAACGCGCGGGTGCGGTGGCTGATGGCGTCCTTGGCGGCCGGGTCCATCTCTCCGAACGTCAGCGTCTGGCCCTCGGCGATGAAGAGGGGGTCGTAGCCGAAGCCCTTGTCGCCTCGCGGCGGGAAGGTCAGCTGTCCGCGCACCACGCCTTCGACCACGACGCAGGGGCCGTCGGGCCAGGCCAAGGCCAGGGCCGAGGTGAACCAAGCGGCGCGGTCGGTCGCCCCGATCTCTTCCAGACGTTGCTCGACCTTGGCCATGGCCACGGCGAAATCCTTGCCCGGCCCGGCCCAGCGCGCCGAGAAGATGCCTGGCGCTCCGTGAAGCGCGGCGACCGACAGACCCGAATCGTCGGCCAGCGCGACCTGGCCCGACAGTTGGGCGGCGTGACGGGCTTTCAGCATGGCGTTGCCGCCGAAGGTGCTCTCCGTCTCCTCCGGTTCGGGCAGGTTCAGCTGACCGGCGGTGACCAGTTCGTAATTTCCGCCCAGCAGGGCCGAGATTTCCGGGACCTTGCCCGGATTATGCGTCGCCACGACGATCCGCATCCCCTTGATAAGTTTAAGATTCATCGACGATCACGCCCTCGAAACAGTCTATTGCCAAAGTTTAATATCGTTAAACGATATGTAACGTGCTTTTCCGGCCTGCACGGCCTATCTCTTGATCATCGAGAACGAGGTCGCAGCGTTCTTGATTTCGGCCAACACCGAAAAGTTCGTGCGATCACACAACCAAACGGGCGATAATCGCCCAATGAAAGACGGAGAAACACGATGCATACGATGAACACCTCCCTGTGGCTGGACAAGGTCGGCGCGGCCTTCGTCAGCACCGTTCTGATCGCCGCCCTGCCGACCGCTCTGGTCGCCATTTTGATCCAAGGCTTCTGATACTACGCTTTTTCGATCACGAGAGTTTTGACGATCTGCATGAAGACCGCGATGTATAGAGCCGCGCGCGGGTTCGCCGGACCCCGCGTGGCCATCGCGCCGCCTCCGGCCTGAGATTTCGAACGCCCATGCGCCTGCCGACGCCGCCAAATCCGTTGAAGCGAGGCGAGGCGCAATCCCTGACATGGCTGAAGGCCATGGGACCGGGATCGGTGTCCAGCGTGCTGAAGGTGGTGCTGGACGTGGCCTATGTGCTGCTGTGGCTGATCACCGGGATTCTGCTGCTGCTGGTGATCGCGGCCATCTTCATTCCCCTGGACAACGTGAACATCACGGTCAGCGGCGATGCGGGCGGCAAGCAGTTGCCGCTGACGCGAACCCTGCTGCTGTTCGGCCTGGGGGCCGCGACCGCCTATTTCGGCGGCTTCATGCTGATCCTTCGCAGTCTGCGCCGCATCATTCGCACCCTGACCATGGGCGACCCGTTCCAGCCGGACAATGTGCGCCGCCTGCGCCAGATCGGCCTGACCCTGGCGGTGGTGACCGGCGGGGTATGGGTCGCGCAAGGGTTCGTGGCCAAGCGGCTGGCGCCGGGGGTGATGGACCCGCAGGGGCTGGGCGAGCTGCTGACCCCCATCTTTTCCGTCCTGATCGTCTTCGTGCTGGCGGAGGTGTTCCGCGAGGGCGCACGCCTGCGCCGCGAATCCGAACTGACGATCTGAGCCGTTTAGACTAGGGTTTCCGCATGGCCATTCGCGTCCAGCTCGACCGCGTTCTTGTCGAACGTCGAATGTCCCTGACCGAACTGGCGGACCGGGTCGGGGTGACGGTGGCCAATCTGTCGATCCTGAAGACGGGCAAGGCGCGGGCGGTGCGGTTCTCGACCCTGGACGCCCTGTGCCGCGAACTGGACTGCCAGCCGGGCGATCTTCTGGCACACGAACCGGGACCGGGCGACGTTTTCGAAGACGACGACGCCGCATGAAGCGAAAGGGACCGGGCCGGGATGGAGATGGACTGACGCCCGACGACCGGCGCATCTGGACGCGCGTCTCCAACTCGGTTTCCCCGCCGCGCGCCCGCAAGGCCGCGCGCGTCACGCCAGGCCCCCAGATCGTCTCTGGGGAGAAGACCGCCCCTGACGCGGTCGCCGCGCCAAGGACGCCGGCTCGCCCGCCGATCAAGCCGCCGCCTCCGCGCCTCGTCGTGCCGGGCGCGTCGGTCGAGAAGCGCGCCGTCTCGTCGCGGCCGAAACCGGCGCCGGAGGACCTGGAGCCGCGTCGCAAGCAGCGTCTGTCGCGCGAGCGCGATCCCATCGAGGCGCGCATCGACCTGCATGGGTTCGGCCGGTTCGAGGCCGAGGATCAGTTGCGGGGATTTCTGACGTCCTGCCAGGCGCGCGGGATGCGGGCCGTTCTGGTCATCACCGGTCAGGGGCGGATGGGCGGCGGCGTCATCCGCTCGGCCTTTGGGGAATGGATGCAGTCGCCGGCCTTGCGAAGCGTGGTGTCCGGCTTCACCGTCGCCCACCAGAGGCATGGTGGAAACGGCGCCTTCTACGTCACCCTGAAGCGCCGCAGCTGAAACGAAAAAAGGCCGGGCCCGCGCTGGCGGACCCGGCCTTTTCGAATGTTGGCGACGCTGCCCTTATTTGGCGGCCAGGGCGCCGGCCAGGATCACGTCGATCTGTTTGCCCATATGGTCCGACAGAGCCTGCGCATCCCATTCGTCATAGGCGGCGCGGCGATAGTTGGACAGGTAGGCGTCCCAGATCAGCTCGACCAGCAGGCGGATTTCGGCGTCCTTGTTCAGTTCGCCCTTGGCCACGGCCTCCTGCAGGATGGCGCCGATGGCCAGCAGCAGGTTCTTGGTCGCAGCGCGGGCGCGCATTTCTGCGGCCAGGGGCTGGAACCACGACCGGGCGACGATGGCCTGGAACAGCGGCAACTGGTCCAGCGACGACTGATAACCGGCGGTCAGGGCGCTGAGCAGGCGCTGGCGAACCGGCTCGCCAGCGGGGGCGGCGGCTTCGACCACCTCGGCCAGTCGGGTCATGTCCTCGGTCAGGACGGCTTCGAACAGTTCGGCCTTGTCCTGGAAGTTGGCGAAGACGGCGCCGGTGGACATCCCCGCGCCCTTGGCGATGTCGCGGATGGTGGCGGGTTCGTAGCCACGCTCGGCGAACAGGGAGCGGGCGGCGTCCAGAACCTTTTGCCGTGTGCGGATCTTGGCGGCCTGGCGGCGGTTCAGGCGAGGTTCGACGGCGAGGGTTGCGACGGTATCGGTCATGAAATCAGGCTTTTACTCTACTTTAAGTCTGTAACGGCGGGGGCGGCCGAAGGCGACTTGAGGTGAATATCGCGGCCCGACAGCGGGACGGATGGGCGCTGCTGCATCCGGGAATGCAGGAATAGAAGAGCCGCGCTTGCATCACGGAACCATGACGAAAATGGGTCCGCCGTGCGACCTTAGGTATCCGCCCCTAACCGTTGTTCGCCCTATCCACCGTTTTCAGGGCGCAGGGGGCGAACCGTGCGGCGCAGGGCGCGGCTGGGGCGGTTGCGGCGCTCGACCGGGATCGCGGCCTGGAACGCCTTTCTGAACTGGTCGCGCCGTTCGTGGATCGAGGCCAGGACCAGGCCCATCGGCACGCCCAGATCGACCAGGGTGTTTTCGGCCAGTTGCAGGCTGGCCTCGGTCGTCTCCGGCACGGCGTCGGTGACGCCCAGACCGTACAGACGCATGGCGTGCTGATCGTCGCGGGCGCGCGCGATCAGGATCAGATCGTCGCGCATGGACCGGGCGGCCTGAACCACCTCGTCCACCTTGGCGGGGGCGTCCATCGTCACGATCAGGGCGCGCGTGGAGGCGACGCCGCAGTGCTGCAGCATCTCGCGACGGCCTGCGTCGCCATAGAAGACTTCGAACCCGTCGCGTCGTCCGGCCGCCACGGCGGCGGCGTCGGTGTCCAGGGCGATGAAGGCCTGGTCGTGCTCTTTCAGCATCTCGCCGATCAAACGACCCACCCGGCCGAAGCCGACAATGATGACGGCGCCGTCCGGCGCGGCCGGCGCGGGAATATCGGGCAGGGCGGTTGCGTCCGGTTCGGTCCTTTTCGCCAGCGTCTGACCGATCAGGGCCAGCAGCGGAATGGAGAAGATGCTGACGGTGGCCGACAGGGCCACGGTATTGGTCAGGCCGGGCGGGGCCAGACCTTCCACCAGGCCGGTGGCGAAGACCACGAAGGCGAACTCGCCCGCCGGCGCCAGGACCAGGGCCGTCTCCAGCGCCGGGCGGGCGCCCAGGCCCCACAGCCGCGCCAGACCGAAGATCACGCCGGTCTTGACCACGGTCAGCGCCAGGGCAAGGCCGAACACGCCGACCGGATCGGCGGCGACCGCATCCAGATCCAGCGCCAGGCCGACGCCGACGAAGAAGACGCCCAGCAGCAGGCCCTTGAACGGTTCGATCGACACCTCGACCTCGCGCCGGAACTCCGTCTCGGCCAACAGGACGCCGGCGACCAGGGCGCCGATGCTCATCGACAGGCCGCTGGCCTGGGCGGCCAGGCCCGCGCCCACGACCACCAGCAGACTGGCGGCGACGAACAACTCCCCGCCCTGAGCCGCCTTCCTCGCCTTGGCGACAGAGCGGAACATGGGGCGCAGCACGACCCGGCCCAGCAGGACCAGAAGGCCCAGGCCGACCGCCGCCGGAACCAGGGTGAACAGGGAGCGGCCCAGAACCGCAGCGTCCAGCGCGCCGCCCTGCTGAGCCACCGCGGCCAGCACCGTCACGGTGATCAGGATGGGGGCGACCGACAGATCCTGGGCCAGCAGAATGGCGAAGGTCGAGCGGCCCACCACCCCCTTCAGCCGCCCACGCTCGGCCAGCACCGGCATGACCACGGCCGTTGACGAGAGGGCCAGGCCCATGCCCAGCACCGCCGCGCTGGCCAGGGTCTGGCCGATCAGCAGAAAGCCCGCCCCGATGACGGCGGCGCAGACCACGACCTGCATCAGCCCCAGACCGAACACCAGCCGACGCATGGCGCGCAGCCGCTCCCACGACAGTTCCAGCCCGATCATGAACAGCAGGAAGGCGACGCCCAGTTCGGACAGCTGCGCCAGCTGGGCCGGGTCGCCGATGGTCAGCCACGACAGCCAGGGCAGGGCGGCGGCGAAGCGACCCAAGCCATCGGGCCCCAGCAGCACGCCCGCAGCCAGAAAGCCCAGCACCGGACTGATCTTTAGCCGGTTGACCAGGGGCACGATCACCCCGGCGGCGGCCAGGAAGACCACCAGATCCTTATAGTCGCCGCCGTGTCCGTGCATCGCCCCTCCGTGTCCGTTGCATCTGACCCGGAACGGGCGACCGTGGCGAGACGTCGCGGCGCTTTCATGAACTTTTTTTAAGGCGACAGCCCCCCTTTGGGGTCTAGGGTCCGCGCCGAACCGCCCATTTCCGGGGCGGAGCCTAGGATCCAGTGATGAAACGACTGCTTATCGGCGCCGCCGTCGGCGCCCTTCTGCTGCCCGCCAGCGCCGCCTTCGCCCAGGACATCGACCACGACCACGCCTGCATCGACGACACCTGCTCCATCGTCTCGCTGTTCTCGGGCGAAGAGACGGCCGCCGGCTGGCAGGGCACCGAGGCGCCCCGCTACGGAACCTGGGGCTTCGACATGGCCGGTCGCGACACCGCCGTGAAGCCGGGCGACGACTTCTTCGAATACGCCAATGGCAAGGCGCTGGAAAAGCTGGTCATTCCGTCGGACCGCACCAGCTACGGCTCGTTCGCCCTGCTGCGCGAACTGTCGGACAACCGGATGAAGGAACTGGTCACGGGTCTGGCCGCGCGCACGGACCTGACGCCCGGTTCGGACGAGGCCAAGATCGCCGACGCCTACCGCTCCTACAGCAACGAAGCGCGCATCGAACAGCTGGACGCCCAGCCGCTGCAACCCTATCTGGCCGCGATCCGCGCCGCCGACAGCCATGAGAAGATGGCCGTCTATATGGGCCAGACGGTCGGCCGCTTCGGCTCGTCCTTCTTCGGCACCGGCATCACCATCGATGCGAAACAGCCGAACCGCTACGTCGTCTCGACCGGCCAGTCGGGCATCGGCCTGCCCAACCGCGATTATTATCTGGACGCGCGCTACGCCGACAAGAAGGAGAAGTATCAGGCCTATGTCGGTCGGATGCTGACGATGATCGGTTGGGAAAACCCGACCGAGACCGCCGCCCAGATCGTGGCGCTGGAACAGAAGATCGCCGAGGCCCATTGGAGCCCGGTCGAGAACCGCAATCGCGACAAGACCTATAACGAGTTCACCATCGCCCAGCTGGCCCAGCAGGCGCCGGGCTTCGAATGGCAGGCCTATTACGACGCCGCCAAACTGGGCTCCGTGCCGCGCCTGATCGTGCGTCAGGATACGGCCATGCCCAAGATCGCGGCCATCTACGCCGAGACGCCGGTGGCCTTGCTGCAGGCGTGGGAAGCTTTCCACACCGCCGACGACATGGCGCCGCTGATGTCCAAGCGGTTCTCGGACGCCCAATGGGAGTTCCGTTCGCGCGACCTGTCGGGCCAGCCCGAGCAGCGCACCCGCGAGAAACGCGCCATCTCCTTCGCCGAAGGTTCGCTGGGCGAGGCCACGGGTCGTCTCTATGTCGCGGAATATTTCCCGGCCGAGTCCAAGGCCAAGATGGAAGAGCTGGTCGCCAACCTGCGCACCGCCCTGTCGCACCGCATCGACAACCTGACCTGGATGGGCGACGAGACCAAGGCGGCGGCCCAAGAGAAGCTGCGGAAATTCACCGTCAAGATCGGCTATCCCGACAAGTGGCGCGACTATTCCGGCCTGGACATCCGCGCTGACGACCTGGTCGGCAACGCCGAGCGTCGCGGCCTGTTCGAATGGAACTACGACCTGTCGCGCCTGAACGAGCCGGTCGACAAGTCCGAGTGGGGCATGACCCCGCAGACGGTCAACGCCTACTACAACTCGGCCAACAACGAGATCGTCTTCCCGGCCGCCATCCTGCAGCCGCCCTTCTTCGATCCGAACGGCGATGCGGCGGTCAACTATGGCGGCATCGGCGGGGTGATCGGGCACGAGATCGGCCACGGCTTCGACGACCAGGGTTCCAAGTCCGACGGCGACGGGGTGCTTCGCAACTGGTGGACGCCTGAGGACAAGACCCGGTTCGAGGCCCTGACCACGCGCCTGGGCGAACAGTACGCCACCTATGAGCCGATCGCCGGCTATCACATCAACCCCGGCCTGACGATGGGCGAGAACATCGGCGACGCCTCGGGCGTGGCCGTGGGTCTGGAGGCCTATCACCTGTCGCTGAACGGCCAGCCGGCGCCGGTTCTGGACGGCGCGACCGGCGACCAACGCTTCTTCTACGGTTGGGCACAGGTGTGGCAGTCGAAATATCGCGACGAGGCGCTGAAGCAGCAGGTCGCCACCGACCCGCACTCGGCCGCCCAGTTCCGCGTCATCGGCCCGCTGCGGAACGTGGACGCCTGGTACGACGCCTTCGACGTCCAGCCCGGCACCAAATACTATCTGACGCCGGACCAGCGCGTTCGCATCTGGTAAGCGACAAGCCTTCGATAGGCGGAAAAGGCCGGGGTTCGCCCCGGCCTTTTTCGTGCCCGCTGCGGTGCTGGCGCAAGGCGTGCCGGGCCGTAAAACCCAAGTCCTGTCTGGATTTCAGGCATAGAAAAGCCCGCTGCGGGGGATACATCGCAGCGGGCTATCTTGCTCTTTAAAGAGCGGACGTTTCCTCCCCGAAACGCCTTCGAGTGCTGCGCGCTTGAGCAACGCTTGCCCTCGAGTGAGTTCATTTGACGCAAGGGCCGGTCGGTCGTCAACGGCCTGTTTCGTCAGAGTCGAACTTTCTTCGACTTATCACTGATAACTCATTTATCGGGCCCAATATTATCGAAGCTTATTCGATAATGCCTTTGATGGCCGCGACCAGGCCTTCGCGGGCGATCTTCATCTGTCCGGGGCGCTCGGCCTTCCAGGCGTCGTTGTCGGCGATGGCGGCCGCCGCCGCGCGCCCGGCGTCCAGATCCTTGATCGTGACCTCGCCCGCCGCGATCTCGTCGCCGCCTAGAATGACGACGGCCGGGGCGCCGCGTCGGTCGGCGTATTTCATCTGGGCCTTCATGCCGGCGCGACCCAGATAAAGCTCGGCCGCGACGCCGGCGGCGCGCAGTTCGGAGACGGCGTTCAGATAATGGCCCATGTCGTCCTCGGAGAAGACGATCACGACCACGGGGCCGCGCGTCGCATCCTGTGCGCCGCGACCGGCCGCGCGCAGGGCTGAGGCCAGACGCGACACGCCGAAGGAGAAGCCGGTCGCCGGCACGCTCTGGCCGGTGAAGCGGGCGACCAGATCGTCATAGCGACCGCCCCCGCCAATGGAGCCGAAGCGGACAGGCCGCCCCTTGTCGTCCACAGTGTCCAGCAGCAGTTCGGCCTCGAACACGGCGCCGGTGTAATATTCCAGGCCGCGCACGATGGTCGGATCGAACTTCACCGCGTCCTGATCGACCCGCATCGCGCTCAGCGCCCGGTCGATGGCCGCCAGTTCGTTCAGCGCCGCCTCGCCCGCCGCGCCGAGGTCGCCCGAGCGGGCCACGGCGGCCAGCGTATCGGCCCGCGTCAGGCCGGGCGTGTTGGCAGACGCCAGAAAGGCCTCGATGGCCCCGGTGACCTTGGCCGGCAGGCTGGCGCCCTTGGTGTAGTCGCCGGATTCGTCCAGCCGCCCTTCGCCCAGCAGTTGGACCACGCCCTCCCAGCCCAGACGGTCGAACTTGTCGATGGCGCGAAGGGCCGTGAGGCGCTGGCCGGCGTCCGTCACGCCGCCGGCGTCGAACAGGCCGTCGAACAGTTTGCGGTTCGAGACGCGGATCTGGGCCTGGCCTGCCTCCAGGCCTGCGCCCCGCAGACCCTCGCACGCCATGGCGATGATCTCGGCGTCGGCTTCGGGCCGGTCGGACCCGACCGTGTCGGCGTCGCACTGCCAGAACTCGCGGAAGCGGCCGGGGCCGGGCTTTTCGTTGCGCCAGACCGGACCGTAGGCATAGCGGCGGAACGGCTTGGGCAGGGTTTCCCACGTCTGGGCCGCGAACCGGGCCAGGGGCGCGGTGTGGTCGTAGCGCAGGGCCATCCATTCGCCCGGCTCTTCCGAACCGGCGTCGTCCTGAAGCGCGAAGACGCCTTCGTTGGGGCGGTCGGCGTCGGGCAGGA
Source organism: uncultured Brevundimonas sp. (assembly GCA_963515305.1). Taxonomy (GTDB): domain Bacteria; phylum Pseudomonadota; class Alphaproteobacteria; order Caulobacterales; family Caulobacteraceae; genus Brevundimonas. The sequence continues at coordinate 30,992 of CAUPWX010000010.1, read as the reverse complement.
ATTTGCCCAGGGCGTCGGCGTATTCGAAGGCCGGCGTCTCCAGCGGCTCGAAGCCCCAGCGTTCATAGACTTCGGACACGCGCGCCACGATGCGGCGTTCGGCGGTCAGGTCGCGCCCGCGCTTGTCGGCGAAGCCACGCGGGTTGCGGGCGAGGGGGCGGGAAGGCGTGTCGGCGCTGCTCATGGCGCGCGCTTAAGCCAAGGCCGGGGCGTCCGCAACGTTCACCGACGACCAGGTGGGCGCAGAGACGCGCAATATGACGTCCAAGGTTCTGGCCGAAAAGGATTTTTCGGCGGCGCCGGAACCGGGGCGAGGGCGTGCCGTTGATGCACGCCATGACGCCACACGCCCTTCTCGTCGCTCGCACCTGCAACACCTCGGATCGCCGCACGATCCGGTGGTGGGAGTGCGAATTGATCGATGGCGCAGGCGCGCGTCGCATCCATGACGCCGCCTTCTTCTCGATCGGAGAGGCGAAATCTTGGGCCTCGGCCCAAGGCTATCCGGTCGCGGACGAGGCGAGCCGAGAGGACGCACGATGAGCGACGTCTCGCCCCTGCAGCAACCGGCAGGCCCGCCGATGGGCGTCCTGTCGGCCCAGGCGTTCGATGCGCCGCGCATCCTGCTGGCCGGCGGGGTCGATTACGCCATGTACGACCGGTTCCGCAGCCAGCTGGCAGCCGCGCCGAAGGCCGGGCTGGTGGTGATCGAACTGTCCACCCTGGGCGGCGACCCGGAAGTGGCGCGGATGATGGGCGAGGACGTGCGGTTCCACAGCGACCTGGACCCGTCGCGCCGTCTGGTCTTCCTGGGCAAGGCCGCCATCTATTCGGCCGGCGCCACCTTCATGAGCTTCTTCGCGACCGAGAACCGCTATCTGACGCGCGGCACGCGGGTGATGATCCACGAGCGAAAGATGGACAAGCATCTCCACATCGCCGGACCGCTGACGACCTGCGTCGCCTCGGTCAAGGCGGTGCTGCACGAGTTGGAACATTCGATCGCCATCCAGAACGAAGGGTTCGAGAACCTGATCCGCGGCTCTTCGGTCACGATGGACGAGGTGCTGCAACGCGCGCCCGAGAACTGGTATATCGAAGCCCAGGACGCCAAGGCCCTGGGGCTGATCGCCGGGGTGATCTGACGCGGGGCGCGGATCAGTCGCCTAGCGTCTCTACCGTCAGATTGCCATTGGTGTAGACGCAGATCTCGGCGGCGATCTTCATCGCCTTGCGGGCGATCTGTTCGGCGTCCAGTTCGGTTTCTTCGCTCAGGGCGCGGGCGGCCGAAAGGGCGTAGTTGCCGCCCGAGCCGACCGCCGCGACGCCGTATTCCGGCTCCAGCACGTCGCCGACGCCGGTGACAGTGAAGATCGACGACCTGTCCGCCACCAGCAGCATGGCCTCCAGGCGGCGCAGATAGCGGTCCGTGCGCCAATCCTTGGCCAGATCCACGCAGGCGCGCGCCAACTGGTCGGGATATTGCTCCAGCTTGGCTTCCAGACGCTCGATCAGGGTGAAGGCGTCCGCCGTGGCCCCGGCGAAGCCCGCCAGAACCTTGCCCCCCGCCAGGGTCCGCACCTTGCGGGCCGCGCCCTTGACGATGGTCGGTCCCATCGAGACCTGACCGTCGCCGGCGATGACCGTACGGCCGTTTTTCCTGACGGCCAGAATGGTGGTGCCGTGCCAGTCGGGAAAGGAGGAGGGTTGGGCGTCGAAAGATCGGTTCATGGCCGACAGATGGACAGTCGCGACGCCGCGATCAAGTCTGCGGGCTTCGACGATAACGGTGTCATATTTCGACCGAAGTTGTCGCTATAACGGCAAAATACTGTCACATTAACGCTGATCACCGGAACTTATTTTGCTTTACCGCCTGGTATTCGTGAGCGATCTGATCGGGCCGGCGCGCCAAAGCCGACAGGCCCAGGCCGAGATTGTCGGCCAGGCGATCGGGACCAATCGTCGCGACGAGATCAGCGGTGCGATGCTGTTCCATGCCGGCCAGGTGCTGCAGATGGTCGAGGGAGCGCGCGTCGATCTGGATCGGCTGATGCGTCGTCTTGAGGCGGATGGTCGTCACGCCGATCTGCGGGTCCTGGCCGACCGGCCGGTGATGCACCGTCGCGCCACGGAGCCGATGCGGATGGGCCGGGCCACGCCCGATCAGGTCGAGGCGATCTTGGGCGGACGCGATATGGCCGAACTGGAGGTGTCGGTCCTGGAGCGGTTGTTGTGTGGGGACGTTCGCGACGACATCGCCGCCTGACGTCCGCCCCGCGCCGTCGCGGTGGCGCAAACTGTTAACCCTCTTGCCCTAGCACTCGACGCCCGGGTCTGGCCCGCAGTTGCGTATGAGTGGTCTATGGCCTTGTTTCGTATCGTCTATGTCAGCGAAGCCGCGGGGCCTGTCGCCTCGGGTTTGATGCCGCTGGTCGACATCATCGGCGTGTCGGATCGAAACAATCGGCGCGACCATCTGACCGGCGTCCTGATGCGCCACGACGGACGGTTCCTGCAGGTTCTGGAAGGGGCGCGCGCCGATCTGGACCGCACCCTCGGCCGGGTGATGACGGACAGTCGCCATGCCAATCTGACCGTTGTCCTGGATGCGCCCATCGAACAGCGGATGTTTCCGGACTGGGCCATGGCGCGGATGGAGGCGACGCCCGAGGTCGAGCATTTCCTGGCCCAGAATCCCGACGGCCCCGATGTCGCCGCCGAGGTGGACCGCCTGCTGGCCAGCCTGGTTGAAACAAACGTCGGCGCGCAATAGGTGACTTCCCCCTCGCGGTTCGGGGCCAGGCTCGCTAGATAAGGGCGTGACCTTTTCCGAAGACGAAGTCGAACGCTACGCCCGCCATCTGGTCCTGTCCGAAGTGGGCGGGCCGGGGCAGCAGGCGCTGAAGCGCGCACGGGTGCTGATCGTGGGTGTCGGCGGCGTGGGCGCGCCGGCGGCCCTTTATCTGGCGGCGGCCGGGGTCGGGACGCTGGGCCTGATCGACGACGACCGCGTCGGCCTGTCCAATCTGCAGCGGCAGATCCTGTTCTCGACCGCCGAGGTCGGGCAAGCCAAGGTCGAGGCTGCAGGCGGACGGCTGCACGCCTTGAACCCTCACGTCGCCATCGAACGCCATGCCGAGCGACTGACGTCCGACAACGCCGCCGCGCGGGTCGGGGCCTATGATCTGGTGCTGGACGGGACCGACGATTTCCAGACGCGGCTCTGGGTCAACGCCGCCTGTGTGAAGGCGGGAAAGCCTTTGGTGTCGGGAGCTCTGGGGCGTTGGAACGGTCAGGTGGGCGTATTCGCCGGGCGGCCCTGCTATCAATGTCTGGTGCCGGAAATCCCGCCGGACGCCGAGACGTGCGCGCGCGTCGGGGTGGTCGGGGCGTTGGCCGGCGTGGTCGGGTCGATGGCGGCGCTGGAAGCGATCAAGCTGATCGCAGGGGCCGGCCAGGCGCTGACCGGTCGGCTGCTGCTCTACGATGGGCTGGAGGGCGCGGCGCGCACGGTGCGGGTGGCGGCCGATCCCCAATGTCCGGTCTGTAGCGCCCGAACCTGAAACGCTTTGACGTCAGGCCGCCGTGGCGAAACGAATGTCGGCCAGATCTAAATCGGGCAGGGGCGCGGCAAATCCCAGGGCGGGGTTGCTGAGCACCGTCACCAACCGTTCGCCGCAATAGAGATACAGGGTTTCGAACCCGACCCAATTGCGGGCGATCTGCTCCAGCGCCTGATTGGCCCCCGTGTCGTGAGCCGCGTCCAGGACGCAGATGTCCCGCACCGGAACGCCGGGCAGGTTGACGATGCAATAGTAGGAGTCCAACGCAACACTTCCTCACTCAGGACGCCGGAAACGAAGTTCGTGTGCGGCGGTTCCTCCCCTGCCCGTGGTTTTCGACAGCCGTGTTAGGCGGGTTCGACAGACTTGTGAAAAAGGAGGCCTGATGGCCCGTCGCCCCGCCGCGCCCAAACGCCTGAACGCCGCCAATCTGGCGCTGTTGGGGGCGGATCGCCTGGGCGAACTGCTGATGCAGGCGGCGGACGCCGACGCCATTCTGAAGCGCCGTCTGCGGCTGGTGCTGGCGGCGCAGGCCGGGCCGGATCTGCTGGCGCTGGAACTGGACAAGCGGCTGGCCGCCATCGCCGCCAGTCGGGCGCGGGTGTCGTGGCGCAAACGACCGGACCTGTTGCGCGAACTGGAGATCTTGCGCCAGGCCGTCGTCGACGATCTGGGCACGGCCGATCCGGTGGTCGGTCTGGAGCGGATGATCGGCTGGTTCGATCTGTTTCGCGGCTTGGCGAGCCGGGTCAAGGATCAGAAGGGCGAGGTGGCGGCGGCGTTCGAGGCCGCCGCGCCGGATCTGTGGACACTGGCCGCCCGCGCGGTCGAGAGGGAGGAGGGCGCAGCGGATCGGCTGGCGCAGGCGGTCGAACGCCAGCCGTTGGAATATGCGCGCTGGATTGCGGCGGGCGGCGAAGCGGTGACGACGGCCCTGGCGCGGGCCTTGCTGGACCGCGTGGATGCGACGTCCAGCCTGCGGGGGATGCGGACGGTGCTGCGACGCCTGGCCGACCGCGCCGACGACCTGGACCTGTGGCTGTCGCTGGTCACGCCGGACGAGCGGGGATCGCCCGATTTCGCCGCCGTGATGGCCCGGCGGCTGCTGATCGCGGACCGCGTCGCAGAGGCGCGCTTGGCCCTGGAAGGGGCGCTGTCGCCATCGCCGGCCAACCGACGCTTCACCTTCGGGCGTTCGCCCCACCAGACGCCGCGCCTGACCCCGGCCTGGGAAGCGGCGTCGATCGACCTGATGGAGGCCGAAGGGCGCAAGGACGAGGCGCAGGACCTGCGCTGGCGGCTGTTCGAACGCGATCTGTCGGCGCCGGTGCTGCGGGCCTATCTGGCGCGACTGCCGGACTTCGACGATGTGGAGGCGCTGGATCGCGCCCTGGCCCATGCCGCAACCTATGCTGACGTCGAGACGGCGCTGGGTTTCCTGATGGACTGGCCCGCCCATCGCGAGGCGGCGGCCCTGGTCGAGCGCCGCATCCGCGAGGTGCGGTCCCCTCTGCCGCTGAAGGCCGACTGGGCGGCGCGGCTGGCGCAGAAACACCCGGATGCGGCCGAGCGGCTGTTGACGGCGCCCTAAAGCATCGCCGGAATGACGCGGTCGGGCGGGCGGTGGCCGTTTTGATAGGTCATGACATTGGCGATGACGCGGTCGCCCATGTCCTGGCGGGCTTCGAGGGTGGCGGAGCCCAGGTGGGGCAGGAGGACGACGTTGGCCTGACCCAGCAGGCCCGGATGGATGTCCGGCTCGTTCTCGAACACGTCCAGACCGACGCCCGAAATGGCGCGCATGGCGACGGCCTGGGCCAGGGCGGCTTCGTCGATCAGTTCGCCGCGCGCGGTGTTGATCAGAATGGCGTGGGGCTGAAGCCGGGCCAGACGTTCGGCCGACAGCAGATGGTGAGTGTCCTTCGTCGCCGGGCAGTTCAGCGAGACGATGTCCATCCGGGCCAACATCTGGTCCAGATCGTCCCAATAGGTCGCGCCAAGTTCTTCCTCGATCAGGGTCGGGACGGGTTTGCGGTTGTGATAGTGGACCTGAAGCCCGAAGGCCTTGGCGCGGCGGGCCAGGGCCTGGCCGATCCGGCCCATGCCGACGATGCCCAGCCGCTTGCCCCACAGTTTGCGCCCGCACATCCAGGTGGGGGTCCAGCCCTCGAACCGGTTGTCGGCGATGACTTGGGCGCCCTCGACGATGCGGCGGCTGACGGCCAGGATCAGGCTCATGGCCAGGTCGGCGGTGTCCTCGGTCAGGACGCCGGGGGTGTTGGTGACGATGATCCCGCGCGCCACGGCCGCATCGATGTCGATGTGATCCACGCCCGCGCCGAAGTTGGCGATCATCTTCAACTGCTCGCCCGCGCCGTTGATCAGTTCGGCGTCGATGACGTCGGTGATGGTGGGCACCAGAACCTCGGCGCGTTGGACGGCCTGCATCAGGGCCGCGCGGTTCATCGGCTGATCCTTGAGGTTCAGCTCCGCGTCGAACAGTTCGCGCATCCGCGTCTCGACCGCGTCAGGCAGGCGTCTGGTTAATACGACCTTAAGCTTGCGGGCGGACATTCTGGGCCTTGGTTTGCGGGCGGTTCTGAACAGGGACGATAGCCCGCGCGACGGGTCGTTCCATCCAGTGTCTAGCAAAGCCGCCGCCATCTTCCAAAGCCTGCGACGCCGCATCGTCGCCGTCGCGATCCTGACGGGTCTGGCGGTCATGGCCGGCGCGGGGTCCACCATGCCCGACGGGCGGCCCACCCCCACGGGTCTGGAGGTGCCGCGCTGGATTTCGCTGAAGTCCTCGCACGTGCGCGCCCGCCAGGGGCCGGGGCTGGACTATCCGATCCTGTGGGAATACCGCGCCGCTGGCCTGCCGGTGCAGGTGATCGCCGAGACCAGCGAATGGCGAAAGATCTGCGACCCTGACGGCGCCGTGGCCTGGATCCACCGCACGGTGTCGTCGGGGCGCCGCTATGTGTTCAACACCACGGCCGAGGAAATCCCCATTCGCTCGGGCCGATCCGAGACAGCTTCGGTGCGGGCGCGCCTGTCGCCGCGCGCACTGATCGCGCTGGACGAATGCGAAGAGGGCTGGTGCAAGGTGCGGGCGCGGCGGATGGAGGGCTGGACGCCCCAGCGTGCGGTGTTCGGAACCCAGGAACGGGCTCTTTGCAACGCCAATCGCCCCGCCGGTACGGGACGGGACTGACGCGCCGCTGTTGAGCGAAGCGGCGCGGTCGTGTAACCCGCGCGCAACGTCTTAAGAAACGGAAGCGCCTTGACCCAGTCCCAATACCCCTCGTCCTTCGATCACGAGGCCCTGCTCGCCTCGGGCCGTGGCGAACTGTTCGGTCCCGGCAATGCCCAACTGCCCGCCCCGCCGATGCTGATGTTCGATCGCATCGTCACGATCAACGCGGACGGCGGCGAGCACGGCAAGGGCTATGTCGAGGCGGAACTGGACATCAATCCCGACCTTTGGTTCTTCCAGTGCCACTTCATCGGCGACCCGGTCATGCCGGGTTGCCTGGGTCTGGACGCCATGTGGCAGCTGGTCGGCTTCTATCTGGGCTGGATCGGCGGGCCGGGCCGCGGCCGTGCGCTCGGCGTCGGCGAGGTCAAGTTCACCGGCCAGGTGACGCCGGACGTCAAGAAGGTGGTCTACAAGATCAACCTGAAGCGCGTCATCAACCGCAAGCTGGTCATGGGCATCGCCGACGGCGTGCTGGAGGCCGACGGTCAGGTCATCTACACCTGCAACGATATGCGGGTCGGCCTGTTCGGCGCCAAGGACGAGGCGGCGGGCGGCTAAGCCCCTATATAACCGCGAACAAGGCGGACGGTCTGCGGACCAGGAAGCATTCGAGAAGGAAACACCATGCGTCGTGTCGTCGTCACCGGCCTGGGCATCGTCTCCTCCATCGGCCACGGCGCCGAAGAGGTCACCCAATCCCTGCGCGAAGCCCGTTCGGGCGTCGTCGCCGCCCCCGATCACGCCAAATACGGCTTCCGCAGCCAGGTCTGGGCGCCGCCCAAGATCGGCCCGTGGGAGGAATTGGTCGACCGCCGCGCGGCCCGTTTCCTGGCCAACGGCACGGCCTGGGCGCACATCGCCTTCGAAGAAGCGCTGAAGTCCTCGGGCATGACGGCCGAGGAAATCCGTGACGACCGCATCGGCCTGATCGTCGGCGAGGGCGGCCCCTCGACCCAGGTGATCCTGCAGGCCGCCGCCACCACCGTCGAAAAGGGCGCGCCCAAGCGCATCGGCCCATTCGCCGTGCCCAAGGCCATGGCCAGCGGCCCGTCGGCGGTGCTGTCGACCTGGTTCCAGATGCGCGGCATCAACTATTCGATCAGCTCGGCCTGCGCGACCAGCGCCCACTGCATCGGCGCCGGGGTCGAACAGATCCAGTGGGGCAAGCAGGACGTGGTCTTCGCCGGCGGCTGCGAGGACATCGACTGGTCGATGTCCAATATGTTCGACGCCATGGGCGCCATGTCGTCCGACTTCAACGACAATCCCTCGGTCGCCTCGCGCGCCTATGACGCCAACCGCGACGGCTTCGTCATCGCCGGCGGCGCGGGCATCGTTGTGCTGGAGGAGTACGAGCGGGCCAAGGCGCGCGGCGCGACCATCTATGCCGAGGTCACCGGATACGGTGCCAACGCCGACGGCTACGACATGGTCGCCCCTTCGGGAGAAGGCGCCCAGCGCTGCATGAAGATCGCCCTGGAACAGGCCGGCAATCCCAAGATCGACTATCTGAACCCGCACGGCACCTCGACCCCGGTCGGGGACGCCAAGGAGATGGAGGCCGTGCGCGCCGTCTTTGGCGACCAGATGCCGATGATCTCCTCGACCAAGTCGCTGACGGGCCACTCGCTCGGGGCGGCGGGCGCTCAGGAAGCCATCTACTGCCTGCTGATGATGCAGAACGGTTTCGCCGCCGAGAGCGCCCATATCGAAAACCTCGATCCGGCCTTCGAAGGGATGCCGATCCTGCGCAAGCGCCATGACGGCGAACTGACCCACGTCATGTCCAACAGCTTCGGCTTCGGCGGCACCAACGGCACCCTGATTTTGTCGAAGGTCTGACGTTTCGATGCGTCCGTCATCCTCGGATCAAGCCCGAGGATGACGACGAGTGTGTGGCGATTTATTGCACGATTGAAGCGTCTAGGCCTCGCGCGCTGTCGATTATTTCGCCAGCACCCGTTTACACGACCGTTTCTCGCCCTTAGAGAGCGTCGCCGTGACCCAGCGCCCGATTAAAGCGATGACCTCGAAAACCACCGGCTTCGGCGGGGCGGTTTCGGGTGCGCGCACGGTCTAGCGCCAAGCCCGATCCCAAGCCCCGCCGATGCGCGGGGCGGTCGATCCGGCCGACACCCCGCGCCTCCAGCCTTAAAGGAGACGCCTGAATGTCCTTTTCCCCGTCCAATCCCCCTCATGTCGGTATCGTCGGCGCCACCGGCCTGGTCGGCGAGATGATGCGCGGCCTGCTGGCCGAGCGGAACTTCCCTCTGGCCTCGCTGCGCCTGTTCGCTTCGGCCCGGTCGGCCGGCAAGACGGTCCGTTTCGGCGAGACCGACGTCGTGGTCGAGGACGCGGCGACGGCGGATTATGCCGGTCTGGACATCGTCTTCTTCTCGGCCGGGGGCGATACGTCCAGGGCCCTGGCGCCCAAGGTGGCGGCGGCCGGCGCCGTGGTGATCGACAATTCCTCGGCCTGGCGGTCCGATCCCGAAGTGCCGCTGGTGGTCGCCGAGGTGAATCCCCACGCGCTCGCCAACCTGCCCAAGGGGATCATCGCCAACCCCAACTGCACCACCATGGCCGCCATGCCGGTGCTGAAGCCCCTGCATGAGGCCGCCGGCCTGAAGCGTCTGACCGTCTCGACCTATCAGGCCGTGTCGGGCGGCGGGGTCGAGGGCATCCGGGTGCTGGAGGACCAGTCCCGCGCCGCCGTCGGCCGGGGCGCCGACCTGGCCCGCGACGGCGCCGCCGCCGACTTCGGCGCGCCCGAGAAGTGGGTCGTCCCGATCGCCGCCAATGTCGTGGCCCTGAACTATGCGCTGGGCGAGGACGGCTATACGGACGAGGAGCTGAAGCTGCGCGACGAGAGCCGCAAGATCCTGGAGATCCCCGACCTGCCGGTCTCGGGCACCTGTGTCCGGGTGCCGGTCTTCACCGGCCACTCCCTGTCGATCAATGTCGAGTTCGAGCGCGAAGTGTCGGTCCAGACGGCGCTGGAGCTGCTGGGTCAGGCGCCGGGCGTGGTGGTCACCGCCGTGCCGAACCCGCTGGAGGCCACGGGCAAGGACCCGGTCTTCGTCGGCCGCGTCCGTCCCGATCCGACCGTGGAGCACGGCCTGGCCCTGTTCGTCTCCAACGACAATCTGAGGAAGGGTGCGGCCCTGAACGCGGTCCAGATCGCCGAGGTCCTGGTGCAGCAGCGCGGCGGGTAAACCCGCAGGCGGGGTCAGTCGTAGCGCACGCCGCTGAGATAGAGCCCCGCCGAGGGGGCGACGGGGCCGCACCGGGCGCGGTCCTTCGCCTCCAGCGCCGCCTTGACGTCATGGGCGGTCCAGCGGCCCAGGCCGACCTCGACCAGGGTGCCGGCCATCGACCGGACCTGACGGTGCAGGAAGCTGCGGGCCTGGAAGACCAGATGCACCTCTTCGCCGAAGCGAGAGACGCGGGCCACATCTAGCGTGCGGACCGGCGACCTGGACTGGCAGGCCACGTCGCGGAAGGTGGTGAAGTCGTGATGGCCGACCAGGACCTGGGCCGCGTGATGCATGGCCTCGGCGTCCAGGCTCTTCTTGACGTGCCAGACCCGGTCCCGCTCCAGCACCGGCTGCGGGCGGCGGTTCAGGATCCGGTACAGATAGCCCCGGCCGGTGGCCGAGAAGCGGGCGTGCCAGTCGGGGTCGGGCGCCCGCTCGGCCGACAGGATGCAGACGTCCTCGCGCACCAGATGGGCGTTCATGGCGTTCAGCACCGTATCGACGGGCCAGTCGCGCTCCAGATCGGCGTGGACCACCTGGGCCGTGGCGTGGACGCCGGTGTCGGTGCGGCCGGCGGCGGCGATGCGGATCCGCTCGCCCGAGAAGGCGTGGATGGCCGTTTCCAGCGCGCCCTGAACCGTCGGCTGGCCGTTCTGGGCCTGGAAGCCGTTGTAGGCCGTGCCGTCGTATTCGATCGTCAGCTTGTAGCGCGGCATCAGCCGAGCACGGTCCCGGCCGGCAGGGGGAAGCCGCGCAGCATCTCCTCGGCCGATTGCGCCGCCTTGCCCTCGCGCTGGACGCGGATCAAACGCACCGCGCCCTCGCCGCAGGCCACGGTCAGGCCGTCGTCCAGCACGGTTCCGGGCGCGGCCGAGCCGTCCGCGAGAGCCGACAGCAGGGCCTTGATCCGCAACGGACTGGCATCCACCACGCCAGAGCCTTGGGCTTCGAACCAGGCGCCGGGGAAGGGCGACAGGCCGCGGATATGGGCGTCGACCTCGACCGCCGAGCGGGTCCAGTCGATCCGGGCCTCGGCGGAGGTGATCTTTTTCGCATAGGTTGGCTCCCCGACCTGCTCCGAGGGCGTCACGCCGCCCCGGTCGATGGCGGCCAGAGCCCGGGGCCACAGGCCGGCGCCGACATGGGCCATCCGCTCGGACAGGGTGGCGGCCGTGTCGTCGGGCAGGATGTCCATCAGTTCGCTGAGCAGGATGGGGCCTTCGTCCAGCCCCAGGCTCATCTGCATGATCTGGACGCCGGTCTGTTTGTCGCCGGACATGATGGCCCGCTGGATCGGGGCGGCCCCGCGCCAGCGCGGCAGCAAAGAACCGTGCAGGTTCAGACAGCCCAGACGCGGCGCCTCCAGCACTTCTGTCTTCAGGATCTGGCCGTAGGCGACGACGCAGGCGGCGTCGAGGTCCAGGCTTTTGAAGATCTCGATGGCCTCGGGGTCCTTCATGCTCTCGGGCGTGAACACGGGCAGGCCCATGGTCTCGGCGAAGGCGTGAACCGGCGACGGCGTCAGCTTCTGGCCCCGGCCCCTGGGACGCGGCGGCTGCGAATAGACGGCGACGATCTCGTGACCCGAGGCGATCAGCTCGGCCAGAGACGGCACGGCGAAGTCGGGAGTTCCCATGAAGGCAAGGCGCATGGGCACGCCTTTAGAGCATGATCGTTTCGGACGGAACCGCAATGCGGTTCAGGCCGGAACGTGAATCATGCTCTCGAAGACAGGAACTTTGCGGCGCTTACTGCCAGCGGGTGAAGACGCCGCCGCCTTCGTCCCATTCGCCGCCAGCGTCCAAGGCGTCGTCGAAGTCGAGCAGACGATCCAGCAACAGGCCCGCCACGACGCCGATCAGGGCCACGCCCGCCAGGGTCGCCACCCCGGCGACGCCGACCTTCTGGCTGCGCGTCAGGCGACGGCGGCCCTCGGTGTCGATGACCAGCGACTGGCCACGGCGCGGAAGCGGGCGGGGGTTGCGTTTCATCAGGCGGCGATCCTGTCCTTGGCGACCTTCTTGACCTTGGTCACGGCGCGTTCCCGCTTCAACCGCGACAGGTGATCGATGAAGAGCACGCCGTTCAAATGGTCCATCTCGTGCTGGATGCAGACGGCGTAGAGGCCCTCCGCCTCTTCCTCCACCGACTGACCGTCACGGTTCAGATAGCGAATGCGGACGCGGGCGGGGCGTTCCACCTTGTCGAAATACTCGGGGATCGACAGGCAGCCCTCCTCGTAGGTGAAAAGCTCGTCCGAGGTCCAAAGGATTTCCGGGTTGGCGAAGAAGCGCGGGTTCTTGCGCGCCTCGGCGTTTTCGGCGGCCTCTTCCTCGGTCTCGCAGACCACGCCGTCCTTGTCGCCCAGGTCCATGACGATGACCCGGTCCAGCGCGCCGATCTGCACGGCGGCCAGGCCGATGCCGGGCGCGTCGTACATCGTCTCCAACATATCGTCCATCAGGGCGCGAACGGCGTCGTCCACAGCCGCGACGGGCTTGGAAACCTGTTTCAGGATCGCCAGATCGGCGGGAATATCGATGGTGAGGATGCGACGGATGGCCATGGCCGGGACGTAGGCGCGCCCCGGCGTCAGGTCAAGATTTCCGACCGCCGCAGTCGGACTTGCTGTGGCTATTCCTTGCCGGGCAGGGCGCGGGGTTTGCGGTTCTCGTCGATGGCGACATAGGTGAAGACGCCCTGGGTCACGCGGACCGACGTGGCGAGAGGCTGGCCCCGCGCACGCTTCCAGGCCTCGACGTGGACGCGGATCGAGGTGCGACCCGAGCCGATGACGTGGGCGTAGATGCTGACCTCGTCGCCGACCGACACCGGCTGGTGGAAGACCATGCCGTCCAGCGCCACGGTGGCGCAGCGGCCGCAGGCCAGTTCGAACGCCGGTGTCGCGCCCGCAACGTCCATCTGGGCCAAGAGCCAGCCGCCGAAGATGTCGCCCTCGGGATTGGTGTCGGCGGGCATGGCGATGATGCGGCCGACGGGCTGGAAGGCGGGCGGATGTTCGGGGGTGTCGGACATGGGGGGCGGACCTGATCTTCGGGGAGGCGGCGTCCTTATCGCGGCTTTCGTCGTCTGTCGCGCTTCGTCGGTGTTGGCGGCGGCGATATTTGCGGCGCAGGCTCTGTCATCAGGTCCGGCCCAGTTCCGGGCGCCGACAGGTTGAGGCGCGAGGCGTGAATGGCCCGCGTGTCGCGCAGCGCCCGCCAAGCCGCGCCCAGCTCCATCGCCGTCAGCAGATGATCCTGCGTCAGGACTTCACGGCGCGAGGCCCTGAGGCGGGCGATGTCGCCCAGCAGGCGCGACGCGGCGCGCAGATCTTCGCGATCGGATCGGGCGCCAAGATCCTCCAGCCGCGCGAACCGCCAGCCCTGTTCGGGCGGGTGGTCCAGCGCCAGGGCGAAACGCTCCTGCGGCGTCAGCTGTGCGGCCACGAGGACCCAACCGTCCGTGTCCGGCCCCTGTCGATAATGACCCGCCTGGGTGGGAAGGCCGGCCTTGGCGTAGATGTCCAGCGCCCCGGCCTCGATCTCGTCCAGGGCCAGCGACAGCGGGTCCGGTTCGGCGGGCGTCGCGTCATCCGCCCGCACGAAGGGATCGATATCGTCCGCGACTGGCGCGACATCGGGCCTGCGTCCCAGCAGGCCCGAAATCAACGACCGACCGCCGCGCATGGGATCAGTTGTTGTTCAGCGTGCTGGTCACGGACACGTCGTAGACGACGCGCGTCAGGCTTTGAACCACCTCGAAGAACTTCCGCATCTCTGCGGCGCCGGCCAGGGGCACATAGATCACGTCCTCGGGCATCACCTGCATATTGGTGGCGGCGAAGACGCTGGCGGCGTCGGCGAAGTTCAGCTCATAGACCACCGGCACGCCGCGTGGGGTGGCGGGCTGGGCGATGCCCAGGGCCTGGGCCACCTCGGGCCGTTCGAATCGGAAGATCAGGACGCGACGGGCGTTGGCCGTATTGGTGTTCAACCCGCCCACCTTGGACATGGCGCCGGTCAGGGTCATCGGCCCGGCGGGCATATCGACCTGGGCGACGGCGTTCAGACCGCCGAAGGTCGAGAAACGGCGTGGCTTGTACTGGACATTGACCACATCGCCGCGTTGCAGGCGGACGTTCTCGCCGAACTCGGTCGTCACCGCCGACAGGGGGGCGGTGTAGATGCGCCCGTCGCGCTGAATGCTGATGGTCAGGTCGTCGGTGGTGCGGGCCGATCCGCCGGCGGCGGCGATGACGTCCAGGATGCGGTCGCTGTTGACGCCCAAGGGCGCACGGCCGGGCTGGCGCACGTCGCCCAGCACATTGACGGTGTTCGAGGCGTTGCCGGCGATGGACACCAGAACCTGGGGATTGGCGACCTTGCCGACCAGGGCGCGGCGGATGGCGGCTGCGGCCTGGGTCGAGGTCAGGCCCTGGACGCGGACCTGGCCGCCGAACGGAATGGTCACCGAGCCGGTGCGATCGACCGTCGCGCCGGGCAGGGCCTGATTGCCGCCGGACAGGGTCGTGTTGGTCCGACCGGACGACGATCCAGCCCCCAGGGCTCCGCCGAACAGCGACCCCGATGGATCGAAGATCGAAATGGCAAGGGTGTCGCCTTCGCCGATCAGGTCGGCGGGCTGTTCGCTGGACCCAGCGGCCAAGGTGCCGAAGAACTGGGGCGGAACCTGTTTGATCCGCTCGGTGACCTCATAGGTCAGCGGCACCAGGGCGTAGCTGCCCAGGGCGGAGGCGCTGGTGGCCCCGGCGTTGACCGAGGCGCCGGACGGTCCGTCGCGGGGTAGGGTGGAGCAGCCGCCCAGGATGGCGACGATGGCAAGCGGCAGGATGGTGCGCGTCATGAAGCTGGATAGCCCTTGTTCGCGGATTGATTACAAGGCTTTGGCGGCGCTCGCCAGAGGCGAAGCGGCGCCCAGGCCGACGGCGCCGGCGACGATGGCGAAATGGGCGGTCCAATCGGGTGCGGTATAGGCGGGCGCGGCACAGGCGGGCGGCGCCGATGCGTCCGCCGTGCTGGCGCGTTCTATCGCGTCCAGCCAGCCCAGACCATCCAGCGGGTCGATCAGTTCGGCGCCGGGCGTCAGTTCCCGATGGGGCGGGATGTCGGAGGCGATCAGATGAAGCCCCATGGCGCAGGCCTCCACCGCCGGCAGGTCGTAACCCTCGACCGAGGACGGGGCCAGGACCGCGCGTGCCCCGCGCATCAGGCGCGCCAGAACGGCGTCGGACAGGTTGGACGCCTGATGCACCACTCCCTGCAGATTGGGCGAGCGTTGCAGATGGTCCAGCACCGCCTCGTTCTCCCACCCATACCGTCCGACCAGCACGAGCGAGGGGGTGCGATCGCCCAGCCGCTCCTCCAGACGCCGCCACAGCGTCAGCAGCAGGGCCAGGTTCTTGCGCGCCTCGATGGTGCCGACGTGGACGAAGTAAGGGCGGGGCGCGGCGACGGCGTCGCCCGCGGCGAAGGCGGGCTCCAGTCCCAGGTGCGCGACGTGGATCGGCGGCTGGGGCAGGTTTTCGCGTCGCGCGAAGGCTTGGAGCTCTTCGCCGGTGTAGGCCGAGTTGACGATGACCTGGCTGGCGTGACGCAGGGTGTTGACGACGCGGTCGCGATGCTTGTCGCCGTCACCCGGCCGGCAGAATTCGGGGTGGGTGACGGGGATCAGATCATGGATCAGCACCACCCGCGCGATCCCGGCGGCCTGCAGATCCTGAAGCGCGGTCGGATCCTGCAGCGTCGTATGCCCCACGTTCAGATAAAGGTCCGCGTCGGGCAGGGGGGCGGCGTGGCGTGAACGGAAGAACTGCTTGAACACCCGCGCCTTGTCGGCGGGCCTTGCTTGAACCGGCGCGGGCGGGGCGCCCAGCACCGAGGCGGTCGGACGGTTCGGCGCCGTCAGGGCGGTCAGCAGCCTGGCCTCGTGGCTTCGATCGCCCGCCGCGCCCGCCGCGCCGTTCCACTTGGCGCGCAGATCCACCACGAAGCGGCGGAACCAGTCGGGATCGACGGTCACAAGGCGGTTCTTTCGTCCGCGCACTGGAATGGTCGTAACGTTCGGCGAGGCCAGCAGCCATTCGGCATAGGCCAAACAGACCCGGTCAACGCCTGTCGGGGCGGACCGGTCGGCCCGGCTCATCAGTCGGCTGGCGTCATAGAGAATACGCATGGTCAGGCGACGTAACCGGCCTGCATCAGTTCGGCGATGTGAACGATGGCGGTCGGCCGACCCTCC
Source organism: uncultured Brevundimonas sp. (assembly GCA_963515305.1). Lineage (GTDB taxonomy): Bacteria > Pseudomonadota > Alphaproteobacteria > Caulobacterales > Caulobacteraceae > Brevundimonas. Next base: position 14,649 of record CAUPWX010000010.1, on the reverse strand, counting down.
TCGACGACGAACAGATTGGCGATCTTGTTGGCCGTCAGCAGGTCGACGACATCGCTCATCCGGGCGTCGGGATCGACGGTGATCGGGTTGGCGCCCATGATGTCTGACGCCTTCAGATTGGTGGTGTCGCGCTGGAAGGCGCGGCGCAGGTCGCCGTCGGTGACGATGCCGGCCAGGGCGCCCGTTTCGTCCAGAACCGCCACCGCGCCCTTGCGCCCCTCGGTGATGGCGGACACGACCTCGCCGAAGTCGGCGTTCAGTGGCACGCTGGCCGGCACGGCGGCGTTGTCGCCCATCCACTCGCGCACGCTCTGCAAACTCATGCCCAGGGCGCCGCCCGGATGATGCAGGCCGAAATCCATCGCCGAGAACTGACGTCGGTCCATCAGCACCATGGCCAGGGCGTCGCCCAGCGCCAGGGTCATCAGGGTCGAGGTGGTCGGCGCCAGGCCGTTGGGACAGGCCTCGGCGACGCGGGGCATGGTTAGGCAGACGGCGGCGTTCCGACCCAGGAAGCTGGCCGGCCGCTGGGTGATGGCGATCACCGGGATGGCGTTGCGCTGGCAATAGATCAGCGGGTCGCGCAGCTCGCGGCTTTCGCCCGAATTGGAAATGGCCAGCAGCGTCACGTCGGGGCGCAGCATCCCCAGGTCGCCGTGGCTCATTTCGCCGGGATGCACGAAGAAGGCGTTGGTGCCGGTGGAGGCCAGGGTCGCGGCGATCTTGCCGCCGATGTGGCCCGACTTGCCCATGCCGGTCACCACCACATAGCCCGGCCGGCTCATGATCACGTCGACCGCGCGGGCCAGGGAGACGTCGATGGACCGTTCCAGGGCCTCCAGCGCCTCGATGTTCAACCGAACCACCTCGCGGGCGCGGTCGGTCATGACGGCGATGTCCTGAGGCGTGGAATGGATGGTCTCTGTCATATCCCTGCGGCCCGCAACCGGGCTCTCCTTATCGATGCGGCCTTCGCTCCGCGACGGTTGCGGAGCGGGCTGCGCCGTCTCCCTTTCAGACGACTTTGTCGGTTTCGGGTCAACCTTTGCCGCTCTGGCGCGTTAGCGCCGTTGGGGAAGTTGTTAAAAGAGCCTGCCGATCCATGCCGTCTCACGCCGGAGCCGCCGAACTATTGCTTGCGCCACCCCCTGTCGTCGCCGACGGGATCGCCTTGTTTCTGGACATGGACGGCGTCCTTGCGCCCATGGCCCCCACGCCGGACGCGGTCGGGCCCGTCGCGCGACGCACGGCGGCGCTGAAGGCGGTCGAGGCGCGTCTGAACGGTCGCGTTGCCATCGTCAGCGGCCGCACCATCGCCGAGATCGACCGGATCGCCGATCACGCCCTGGTGTCGGGATCGGGCGTGCATGGTCTGGAGCGACGTTTGAAGGACGGCTCGATCCAGCGTCGGGACGCCGACCCCGGCGTGGCCACGGCGCTAGAGGCCTTCACCGCCTTCGCCGCCGACCGGCCTGGCGTTATCGTGGAAGACAAGGGAGTGTCGGCGGGGCTTCATTATCGCCTGGCCCCCGATCAGGCCGGCGCGGTCAGGGCGCTGGCCCAGGGTCTGGCCGACCAGACGGGCCTGACCTGCCAGCCCGGCCATATGGTGCTAGAGCTGAAAACGCCGGGCGCCGACAAGGGCACCGCCGTCGCCGCCTTCATGCAGGAGGCGCCGTTTAAGGGCGCGACGCCGGTCATGCTGGGCGACGATCTGACCGATGAATACGGGTTCGAGGCCGCCGCTGCGCTGGGCGGGTATGGTGTGCTGGTCGGCCCTGAACGTGAGACGGCCGCCCGTTATCGTCTCGACGATGTGGATGCCGTTCTGACCTGGCTCGAAGCCGTAGCGAAAGCCTGAAACCATGACGCCCAATCTGGACCTCTTCCCCATCGGCAACTGCGGCGTCAGCGCCCTGATCGACCGTCAGGGCCGCTTCGTCTGGGCCTGCGCGCCGCGGGTCGACGGCGATCCCGTCTTTTCGGCCCTGATGGACGGATCGACCCCCAACCACGGCTTTTGGGCCATCGAGATGGACGGCATGGCCACAATCGAACAGGCCTATGTCCGCAACACGCCGATCCTCCGCACGGTGATGACGGCCGAGGACGGCGCGTCGTGCGAGATCATCGACTTTGCGCCGCGCCATCCCAAACATTCGCGGACCTATCGCCCGCTGGCCTTTGCGCGCATCGTTCGACCGCTGTCGGGCACGCCGCGCATCCGCGTGCGCCTGCGCCCTTCGACCGACTGGGGCGCCAATCCCGCGCCGCACACCTCCGGCTCCAACCACATCCGCTATCGCTGCGCCGACGTCACCTTCCGCCTGACGACCGATTGTCCGGTGTCGCACGTGCTGGAGGAGCGGGTGTTTCGACTGGAGCGGTCGCACGCCTTCTTCCTGGGGCCGGACGAGGGCTACGATCAGGATGTCGGTCACGGGGTGCAGGGCGCGCTGGATCGCACCGTGGCCTATTGGCAGGACTGGGTGCGTAAACTCTATCTGCCGCTGGATTATCAGGAGGCGGTGATCCGGGCGGCGATCACGCTGAAACTGTGCGCCTACGAAGAGACGGGCGCCATCGTCGCCGCCATGACGACCTCGGTGCCCGAGTTCAAGGAGAGCGGGCGGAACTGGGACTACCGCTACTGCTGGATTCGCGACGCTTACTACACGGTGCGGGCGTTGAACCGCCTGGGCGCGGTCGACATTCTGGAGAACTATCTCGTCTATCTGAGAAACCTGGTCGACGATTCCGCCGGCGGCCACGTGCAGCCTGTCTATGGCGTAGGTCTGGAACCGGGCATCGGCGAAAGCATCGTCGAGACGGTCGAGGGCTATCGCGGCATGAAGCCAGTCAGGATCGGCAACCAGGCGCACGAACATCTTCAACATGACGTGTACGGACAGATTGTCCTGCCGCTGGTTCAGGCCTTCTACGATCAGCGTCTGTTGCGGCCCGGCACGATCGATGATTTTCACGCCCTGGAAAAGGTGGGCGAGCGGGCCTTCGCCATGCACGACCAGACCGACGCCGGCCTGTGGGAGTTCCGCACCATCGCGCGGGTCCACACCTATTCCTCGGTGATGTGCTGGGCCGCGTGCGACCGTCTGGCCAAGGCGGCGGACTATCTCGATCTGCCGGATCGAGGCGAGTTCTGGCGTGATCGCGCGCGTCTCATCCGCGAGCGGATCGAGGCGGAGGCCTATCTGCCTGACGAAGGCCGTTTCGCCGCCAGCTTCGGCGGGCGCGAACTGGACGCCTCCCTGCTGCAGATGACCGATCTGGGCTTCCTGGAGGCGCATGATCCGCGCCAGGTCGCCACCTTCGACGCCATCGAACGGGATTTGAAAAAGGGGCCGTTCCTGTTCCGCTATGTCGAGCCGGACGATTTCGGAGAGCCGGAGACGGCCTTCAACTTCTGCACCTTCTGGTTCATCGAGGCCCTTCATCAGAACGGCAGGATCGAGGAGGCGCGCGCCATCTTCGAAGAGATGCTGAACCGTCGCACCGCCGCCGGCCTGCTCAGCGAGGACATCTCGATCGAGGACGGCGAACTGTGGGGCAACTATCCGCAGACCTATTCCCTGGTCGGCATCATCAATTGCGCCGTGTTGTTGAGCCGATCCTGGACCGACGTGCGTTGATCTGTCTGGCCCCGGGGCTGGGGCCGCCGAATGAAGTGAAGTCATGAGCCGTTTGATCGTCGTCTCCAATCGGGTGTCCGCCCCGACGGACCCTGCCGCCGGTTCGGCTGGCGGCCTGGCCATGGCCCTGTCAGCGGCGCTGCGAAAATACGACGGTCTGTGGTTCGGCTGGTCCGGCGATACGGTCGATCATTATAGCGGCGAGGTGAAGATCGAGGACCGGGCCGGCGTCACCGTGGGCCTGGTCGATCTGGAGGCGCAGGACGTCGACGAATACTACAACGGCTATGCCAACAAGACGCTGTGGCCGCTGTTCCACCACCGTATCGACCTGGCCCAATACGAACGGTCGTATGGCGAGGGCTATGAGCGGGTGAACCGCCGGTTCGCAGAGGCGTTGGCCCCGCTGATCCAGCCCGACGACATGATCTGGATCCACGACTATCACATGATCCCGATGGCGCGCGATCTGCGACGCCTGGGCATCAAGAACCGGATCGGCTTCTTCCTGCATACGCCCTGGCCGGCGCGACAGCTGCTGGTGACGTTGCCGCACCACAGGCGGCTGGTGGAATCGATGTTCGCCTTCGACCTGATCGGATTTCACACCCAGGAATGGAGCGACCTGTTCACCGACTATGTGGTGTCCGAGGCGCAAGGGGAGCTGTTCGGCCACGGCGGGCTGGAGTGTTTCGGGCGCCAGGTGCAGACCGGCGTCTTCCCCATCGGCATCGATGTGGACGGCTTCCTGGCGGCGCGGAACTCGACGCTTGGAGCACGCACCTACGACCGGATGGCGGCGTCCGCCGCGTTTCGCTCGATGATCGTGGGCGTGGACCGGCTGGACTATTCCAAGGGGCTGGAAGAGCGGCTTTTGGGCTATGAGCAGTTTCTTCAAGACAACGCCTCGATGCGGGGCGAGGTCTTCCTGCTTCAGGTCACGCCGATCTCGCGCGACGACGTGGACAGCTATCAGGACATCCGCGCGCGGCTGGATGCTTTGGCGGGGCGGATCAACGGCGCCTTCGGCGACATGGACTGGCAGCCGATCCGCTATCTGAACCGCACCTATCGCCGCGACCAGCTGGCCGGCATCTATCGCGCAGCGCGGGTGGGGCTGGTGACGCCGCTTCGCGACGGCATGAACCTGGTGGCCAAGGAATATGTCTGCGCCCAGAACCCAGACGATCCCGGCGTGCTGATCCTGTCGCGCTTCGCCGGGGCGGCCGAACAGATGGGCGAGGCCCTGCTGGTCAATCCCTACAGCCGCGAGGAACTGTCCGACGCCATCCAGAAGGCCCTGACCATGCCCAAGGCCGAGCGGATACGGAAATGGCAGGCCCTGATGCAGGTGGTGCGCGACACCGACGTCGGCATCTGGCGCGACGATTTCGTCCGGGCGCTTCAGGCGGATCAGACCGCGTCCGAACCCAGCCAATGGGCCGGGGCGGCCTGAGCGAACGCCCGGTCAGCGCCCGATCAGTGCAGGTCGAACGCCAGCATCAGGGTGCGCTGGGCCGGGCTGAAGTTGTCGTCCGACAGGATGTAGAGCCGCGTAGTCCCGTGGCGGTTTTCGGCGGCGATCCCTTCGAAATTGTCGGTGGTGCCGGGCAGCTTCAGCTCGATCAACACCGGACCCAGATCGCCGTTCGGCGCCAGGCGGCGCACCCAGGCACGGGCGTCGATGGGCGCGCGATAACGACGCTGCACCACGAACCATCCGTGTCCTGACGGATCACGATCAATGCCGGTGATCCGGTATTCGCTGTCGGGGATCGGGGTGTTCGGCGCGGGCGTGACCACGGTGCAGCGCGCGGGCGCGCAATCCCACAAACCGCCGGCCTCGCCCGCCACGCGCCAGCCGTCCGACCCCGCAGCCAGTCCCTCCATCCCATCGTTCTCGGCGAAGTCGAAGTCGGGAGAACGCATCGGCGTGGGGCGCGTCGTCAGGTTGGACAGGGGGCCGTAGTTCCAGATGCGGTGGCGCCGTTCGAAACTGATCAGCAGATCGCCGGATGGGGTCAGGGCCAGACCCTCGGCGTCGCCGTCGGCCTTGTCGGTGATGGGCTGGCCGTCGCGCAGCGTCAGCCGCCGCGACCGGAAATGATCCAGGCCGATCAGCCGCCCGGCCGCGTCCAGCCGGATGTCGGCCCGCACCAGATCGCCCGCGTCCGACACGGTGACGAAGCCGCCGTCGCCGGTCAGCTTCAGGTCCGACAGGCTGTGCAGGGGCGATGTCGGCGCCGAGATGATGTTCAGCCCGCCCGCAAAGCGCACGCCGGGCGCCAGCTGCGCGCCGCCGGGCAGACCCAGACTTACGGTCCGCAGCTCGGCCGTGGCGGGCGTCCAACCGTCCGCCGCAAGGGGATAGGGGCGCGGCGCCCCCAGCGACGCGGCGCAGGCCGTCAAGGACAGGGCGGCCCACAGGACCGCCAGACGGCGAAAACGGCTCATGCCGCCAGCTTGCGCCGCGCGCGCCGCGTCGGAGCGGCAGCGCCTTCGTTTTCGAACAGCTCGGCCAGTTTTTCGGTCATGGCGCCGGCCAGCTGTTCCACGTCGACGATGGTCAGGGCGCGGCGATACCAGCGGGTCACATCATGGCCGATGCCGATGGCCAGCAGTTCGACCGGCGAACGATCCTCGATCTCGGCGATCACCTGGCGCAGATGCTTGTCCAGATACAGCGCCGCGTTGGCCGACTGGGTCGAATCGTCGACCGGCGAGCCGTCGGAAATGACCATCAGAATGCGGCGCTGCTCGGTGCGGGCCAACAGACGGCCGTGCGCCCACTGAAGCGCCTCGCCGTCGATGTTTTCCTTCAGCAGCCCCTCGCGCATCATAAGGCCCAGGTTCTTCTTGGCCCGGCGCCACGGCGCGTCGGCGGCCTTGTAGATGATGTGTCGCAGGTCGTTCAGACGCCCCGGATTGGCCGGTTTTCCGGCGGTGATCCAGGCCTCGCGGCTCTGCCCGCCCTTCCAGGCGCGGGTGGTGAAGCCCAGGATTTCGACCTTGACGCCGCACCGCTCCAGCGTCCGCGCCAAGATGTCGGCGCATACGGCCGCCACCATGATCGGCCGCCCACGCATGGAGCCCGAGTTGTCCAGCAACAGGGTCACGACCGTGTCGCGGAACGGGCTCTCGCTCTCGGCCTTGAACGACAGTGGGGCGGTGGGGTCGGTGACGATCCGGGTCAGGCGGGCCGTGTCAAGCATCCCTTCTTCCAGGTCGAAGACCCAGGATCGGTTCTGCTGGGCCAGCAGGCGGCGTTGCAGCTTGTTGGCCAGACGCGACACCACGCTGGACAGGATGGCGAGCTGGCCGTCCAGCAGGGCGCGCAACCGATCCAGCTCGACCGGATCGCACAGGTCGGCGGCGTCCACCACCTCGTCATAGGCGGTGGTGAAGACGCGGTAGAAGTCCACCGCGCGACCGTCGTCGGCATTCTGCTGGCGGTTCGGCTGCTGGCCTTCCTGCAGTTCGGGGCCTTCGTCCGAGCCTTCGCCATCGGGGTCGGCGGGGGCGCCGTCGGGGCGGCTTTCGCGCTCTTCGTCCGAGGACTGATCGTCGGCGTCGCCCTCCATCGACTGGGAGCCCTCGCCGCCGTCCTCGTCCTCCTCCTCGTCCTGATCGTCGTCGGCGCCAGGGTCCTGAGGATCGGGCTCCTCGTCGCCGGGATCTTCGGACGAATCTTCACCGCGTCCGTCCCCGGGATCCAGGTCCAGCGCGCGCAGCACCTCGCGCATCTTCACGGCGAAGGCTTCCTGATCGCCGGCGGCCTCGGCCAGGGCGTCCAGCCGGGCGCCCGCCTTGGCCTCGATCTTGGCGCGCACCAGGTCCAGCATGGCGCGGGCTCCGTCGGGCGCGCCCCGGCCCGTCAGCCGTTCGCGCACCAGCAGGGCCACGGCCTCGGACACCGGCACCCGTTCGGCCTCGTTGATGCGAAGCGCGCCGGTCTTTTCCAGCCGGGTGAGCAGGGCCGCGCCTAGATTGTCGCGCACCCCGGCCAGATGCTGAGAGCCAACGGCCTCGACCCGCGCCTGTTCGACGGCGTCGAACACCTCGGCCGCCTGGGCGTCGGCAGGGCGCATCCGGCTGTCGACGCCGGGGTCGTGATTGGCCAGGCGCAGGGCCAGCCGGTCGGCCTGACCACGCAGCGACGCGCTCTCCGGCCCGGACGGATCGCGCGGCGGATGGGGCAGGGTCAGGACGCCGTTCGACAGGCGCGGCCCGTCGGATCCGAACGTGACGTCCAGCTCGGGCTGTTCGGCCAGGGCCCGCGCGGCGTGGCCCAGCGCGCGCTTGAAAGTTTCGGCGGGAGTATCCGGGGCGGCCATGCCCCTCAGTTAATCCGTTCGCGCCTGCGATAAAAGCGCCGTCAGCCCGGTTTTTGAATCGGCAGCCGCCGCCCCTGGGTCAGACAGCGCCAGGCCCATTCGGCGGGGCCCATCCGAAACCGCCTCAGCCACAACGGCGACCACACCAGTTGCAGCGCCCAGACGCCGATCACGATCAGCCACAGCATCGGCCGATCCACCTGACCCATCAGCCCCAGACCGCGCCCGCCATAGAACAGGCTGGTCATCAGGATCGACTGGGCCAGATAGTTCGTCAGCGCCATCCGCCCCGCTGCCGCCAGGGGGGCGAGAAAACCCGCGCGACCCGCCTTCCAGATCAGGATCAGCACAGAGGCGTAACCCAGGCCGATCAGGGGGTTGAGCAGGCCCTCCACCCCGGCGCTCCACAAAGCCCGCACATGGGCCAGGTCGTCCAGCCCGGCCAGACCTGCAACGACCGCCAGGGCTACAGCCCCCGCCCCCACGACGCTGCAATACAGGAGGACGGATCGCGCGCCGCTCAGAAATCCCGTCTTCAGCAGCCCCAGGCCAATCATCATCAGGCCCACGGTCGGGAAGACGAAGACCATCAGGCTGGACATCTGAAGCTGAACCCAGGCGCCGAAGTTCTGGCGATAGGCGCCGGCCAGCGATCCCGCCGCGTCGGCTATGTCAGCCCGCACCTGGGCGATCTGGGCGGCGGTGGGCGTCATCTCGGCGGCGATGCGGGCCTGAACCTCGGTCGGGGCGAACAGCAGACCCAGAGGGGCCACGATCTGCACCAGGGAAAACAGGCCGAACAACACCAGCCCCGTCCGCAGCAAGGTCGCCGCCCGCCACGACCGCGCCAGCATCACGAACAGCCCCGACCAGGCGTAGAGCAGCAGCACGTCGCCCCACCAGATGGCCAGTCCGTGGATCAGGGCGATGACCGCCAGCCAGAACAGACGCCGCCGCAACAGCCGTCCGCGCGCCGCATCCTCCCGCTCGCCGCCGACCAGGAACAGCGACGCCCCGAACAGCATGGAGAACAGGGCGATGAACTTCTGATGGAACAGGGCGTCGACCAGCCACTGGGCCGCAGCCGACGCTCCCGTGTCGGCAAAGGGCCACAGCCCCGGACTTCCATAGGCTGACAGGGTGGCGGCGAACCCGCCGGCGTTGACCGCCAATATGCCCAGCACCGCCAGTCCGCGGATCAGGTCCAGGGTCGGGATGCGCCCGGGGGAGGCGAGCGTATCGGCCGTGTCGGCTTGCGTCATCCTGCGGCCCTCGATCCGTGGTCGATCAAGATGTCCGCCCTGGCCGCCCCGGCGTCAATCGGGGATGCGGCCGATCAGCCCTTGGGCATCAGGCCCAGGCGATCCTTGACCGCCGGCCGGGCCTCGAAGGCGATGAAGGCGGCGCACAGGCCGGCCCACAGGGCGTAGCTGACGCCGACAACCATGGCGATGGGCAGGCCGCCGACGCCGAAGATCAGAAGCGTCGTCTCGGTCGCACCCAAGGCCTGCATGAAATCGCCGGCCTCGACCCAGCCCATCACCGTCATGCCGAGGGCGACCGTGATCTGCACCAGGGCGGCGGCCAGACCGCCATACAGCATGAAACGCCACACCACCCCCAGCCGCGTCCCCGGCCGGCCGTCGCGCCGTCGCTCGGAAAGGATGCGGTAAAGCGCCAGCGGAACCGCGATCAGGCCGATCAGCAGCACCACCAGCCGCCAGTCCATGTCGCGTCCCGGCGAAATCGCGTGCGGCGGCCAGAACGGCAGCGTCAGCAACAGCGGCGGCCAGGCCGCCCCGGCCAGACAGGCCAGCACGGGATAAAGCGGCGCGGGCCGCGCGGCGATGGTCGCCTGGCCCGGCAGGTCGGAATAGGTTTCGAACCGGCTCATCGCGTCGGCGCCGGCGTAGGGCCGGAATAGTCGTAGAAGCCGCGCCCGCTCTTGCGGCCCAGCCAGCCCGCCTCGACATATTTCACCAGCAGCGGGCAGGGGCGGTATTTGCTGTCGGCCAGCCCGTCGTACAGCACGTTCATGATCGCCAGGACGACGTCCAGCCCCATGAAGTCGGCCAACTCCAGCGGCCCCATCGGATGGTTGGCCCCCAGACGCAGCGCCTTGTCGATCGAGGCGACGTTGCCGACGCCTTCATACAGGGCGAAGATCGCCTCGTTCATCATCGGCACCAGGATGCGGTTAACGATGAAGGCGGGAAAATCCTCGGCGTCCGTGGTGGTCTTGCCCAGGCTCTCGGCGAAGGCGACAGCGGCGGAATGGGTCTCGGCCGAGGTGGCGATGCCGCGGATGATCTCCACCAGCTTCATCACCGGCGCGGGCTTCATGAAGTGCAGACCGACGAACCGGTCGGGCCGGTCGGTCGACGACGCCAGACGGGTGATCGAGATCGAGGAGGTGTTGGACGCAATCAGCGTCTGCGGCCCCAGATGCGGAATGACCTGCGCGTAGACGGCCTTCTTGACCGCCTCGTCTTCCAGCGTCGCCTCAATGACCAGATCGACGCCTGTCACAGCCGCTTCCAGGGCCGGGAACGTCGCGATGCGCGTAAGGGCCGCGTCCGCCTGGGCCTGATCGATCAGGCCGCGAGCGACATGGCGCGCCAGGCTGGCGGCGATCTCGCCCTGGGCCAGCGGCAGGCGCTCGGCGACGACGTCGTACAGTCGGACCGAATAGCCGCCCAGCGCGACGGCCTGGGCGATGCCTGCGCCCATCTGTCCGGCGCCCAGAATGGCGACTGTGGAAATCGTGCTCATGAACCGTGGTCGAATGTGGTCGGGCCGGGCACCTTAGGAAGGTCGCGGCGCGGCGCAAGAGCGGATCGGCGCCCCTGCGTCAGATTTCCGCCCGCCGTGTCGCCTCAGCCCAGCAGTTGGATCAGCGCCGGCGCCGCCGTGCGGTTGAACAGGATGCTGATGAACTGCAGCAGCAGGATCACCACGATCGGCGAAATGTCGATGCCGCCCAGGCTGGGGATGATCCGACGAAACGGCTCCAGCAGGGGGCGCGTGACCTGATCCAGGAACTTGCCGACCGAATAGACGAAGCGGTTGCGATAGTTGACGACGTCGAACGCCACCAGCCAGCTCAGGATCGCCTGGGCGATGATGAACCAGATCATCAGACTGATGAGGGTGTTGATCAACCAGACGATCGCGTAGCCCATGAAACCCTGCCTTTTGTTGGATTGCGGGCTTCTAGCCTGTTCGCCCCCCACCCGACAACGGTCCTCGCCGCCCTGCGCCGATTGCGCGCACAAGGCCGTTGACACCACGCCTGCCCGCCTTCTATGTCCGCCTCGCCTGTGAAACCCGATCCATCGCCGGAACGGGGCCGTAGCTCAGTTGGTAGAGCGCGTCGTTCGCAATGACGAGGTCAGGGGTTCGACTCCCCTCGGCTCCACCAAATCCTTGCTCCACAAGGGTTTGGACAGGATCAGGCGATGAATCTGACACCACGCTGCTACACACGGCCACCAAGAGACCGTCGAAAAAGCGTTCCCCTACAGTCAGTTCACCGTCCCAAGGCTGTAGCACCACCTCGCCGCACACACCGTCCAAACGGACCCCTCGACCGTCTCCACGGTCACCTGACACTGGACGTCGGCAGTCGTCTGGTCTGATCGTCCGGGGATCGACCTACTACCTTCGACTTCGGGTTCCGCGCTCATTGGCCGGGATCATCGGCAAGACAGAGGTCATGAAGTCCCTCGGCACCGGTTATCGGGCTGATGCTGTCCGTGAGGCTCGGATCGTTGCAGCAGCGTTCGAGCAGCAATGGAGAGAAATCGAAACTCACGGCATTCAGCCTGTTATCCCAACTCCATCCGAGCGTCCGAAACTCGCACCGCCACCTCCGGCGGCGGCAACGGACAAGACGCTACGCCAAGCCTTCGAACTGTTTCGATCCGACCCCGCAAAACAGCGCACTCGCAAGACAGACCTCCACTATCTGAACCTCATCGAGTTGACGGTCGGCCTTTGGGGCGAAAACCGAACGATCCGCTCCATCGACCGTGAAGCGTCGCGCGAGCTTCTCGATGTGCTCCTCTGGCTACCGTCAAACGCCGAGAAGAAATTCCCGAAGCTCTCGCCGCTCGCGGCTGCGAGAATGGCTAAAGAGAAGGGTCTGACCGGGCGGCTCTCGCCCGCCTCGGTCAACGGCTACATGTGCAAGTTCCGCGCGGTGATGAACTTCTGCCAGAACGAAGGCTGGATCGAGCGGAACCCAGCTAAAGGGCTTCAGGTCATCGACCGGGTAAGGCGGCGGGATAAACGCCTACCTTTCAGCACCGAGCAACTACGTCTCATATTTGACGCCCCGATTTTTCGGGGCTGCGTGGACGACTGGGCGGGATACTCCACGCCCGGCTATGCGCGTCCTCGTCGCGGGCGTTTCTGGGTTCCTCTCATCGCCCTGTTCTCGGGCATGCGAATGAACGAGATTTGCCAGCTTCACGTCGCAGACATCCATCGGCTGGATGGCGTGGACTGCTTCTTTGTGACGGAAGGACCATCCGACGCCGACAACGGAAAACGCCTCAAGACGGCCGCCAGCGAACGGTTTATCCCAGTCCATCCCACTCTGATCGAGATCGGGTTTATGACCTTCGTCGAGCAGCGGAGAGCCGCTGGTGCTGTTCGTTTGTTCTCCGAACTCCAGAAGTCCAGCACTGGCTATTACAGCGACCCATTCAGCAAGTGGTTCAGACGCTTCCTTGAGCGCGCTGGCGCAACCCGAGAGAAGACGTGTTTTCACTCGTTCCGGCACTGCTACCGGGACGCCTTGCGTGAGTCCCGTATCGAGCATGAGTTGGCCCTTGCTCTTGGCGGTTGGTCTTCCGGCACTGGGAGCGAAGGGGGTGAAACCGCAGCCGCCTACGGGCGCGGCTATCGTGCCCAAACACTGTATGCCGCGATTGGAAGGATTGATTATCCCGAACTGGATTTGTCGCACCTTGTTCCGCTTGATGAACGTGATCCAGCGTCCCGTCATTCTCCTCTTGGCTGATTCCACGGTCACCAGTTAATATGGTCTACGGGGCTGGCGCGGACGCCCCGCCAAGACGATCCTCGTCCAAGCTCCGCTCCATTAGCCATGGGCTTTCGACATGGCCGGAGCAGTGATTGTGACTTTAGCAGACAGCGAACCCGTCCCCCCGAAGCTAACCTACGTCGAGCTATTCCTGCGTTTTCTGCGCTTTGGAGTTCTGGCCTTTGGCGGTCCCGTCGCCCAAATAGCAATGATCCGGCGAGAGTTGGTTGACGAAGAGCCGTGGATGTCGAGCGGCTATTTCAATCGTTTGCTCGCCGTTCTCCAAGTCCTCCCCGGCCCAGAGGCTCATGAACTCTGCGTCCACATGGGCATCAGGGCAAAGGGGCGAATGGGCGGCATCTTGGCGGGCCTCGGGTTCATGCTGCCCGGCTTCGTGCTCATGCTCGGCATCGGCTGGGCCTACGTCACGTTCTCGTCTCTCGTGGCTGTCTTGGCGGGAGCATTTCTCGGGGTTCAAACCGCCGTGGTCGCCATCATCGTGCGAGCAGTTCAGAAGATCGGCGCGCACATTTTAGAGGACCGTTGGTTGTGGGGGATCGCTATAGCAGGTGCGGTGGCGACATTGTTCAGTGTCGCGTTCTGGATAGTGCTGATAGCAGCGGGGGTTAGCTATAGCCTCATCAAAGCGGGACGCCGTTGGTGGGCTTTGGCTCCGCTCGCTGCGGCTTTAGCACTGGCATTTTTGCTGGCCTCCCAACCAGACGGCCAAACAGTGGTCGAGGGTCTGGCAACCGGCAGTTCTACCGCCCCCAGTTTCTTGTCCATGTTTTGGACTGGATTGATGGCAGGGCTGCTCACCTTTGGAGGAGCCTACACGGCGATCCCATACGTCCGCGCTGACACTGTGGGGCGCGGCCTTCTCGACGATGGCCAGTTTCTGGATGGGATGGCGTTTGCGGGCGTAATCCCAGCACCACTGGTGATCTTCATTACATTCGTCGGATTTGTCGTGGGCGGCTGGACTGGAGCATTTGCCATGACGGCTGGAATGTTCCTTCCCGCCTTTGCCTTCTCCCTAATCTTCTATGAGCGACTGGAGGCCGCCGTTGCCGACGCGCGGCTCCACAATATCCTTGCCGGTGTTGCTGCTGCTGTGGTGGGGATCATCGCGACTACGAGCCTCGATCTTGGCTGGAATACCCTTCAGCGCGTGCCGTCGATCCCAGTGGCTTTCGCGATCTTCACCGCAGCCTTGCTGGCGGTTTGGTTCTGGAAAAGCCGCTACGCCATTGTGGTGATCTTGATTGCGGCAAGCATCGGAGGATGGATTCTGTTTCGTCAGTGAACCCGAAGTCGAAGGTAGTAGGTCGATCCCCGGACGATCAGACCAGACGACTGCCGACGTCCAGTGTCAGGTGACCGTGGAGACGGTCGAGGGGTCCGTTTGGACGGTGTGTGCGGCGAGGTGGTGCTACAGCCTTGGGACGGTGAACTGACTGTAGGGGAACGCTTTTTCGACGGTCTCTTGGTGGCCGTGTGTAGCAGCGTGGTGTCAGATTCATCGCCTGATCCTGTCCAAACCCTTGTGGAGCAAGGATTTGGTGGAGCCGAGGGGACGGCCGTGTGGTCGCTTTCGTCGGTCATGGTGGCAGTG
>CAUPWX010000009.1:0-132313 GCA_963515305.1 uncultured Brevundimonas sp. | reverse complement strand
GGGCCAGGGCGGCGCGGGCGTCGGCGACGGCCAAGGCCAGCGCCTCCTGCGCCAGGTCGGCGCGACGGGCGGCGGCCTCGGCCTCGGCATAGGTCAAGGCCAGACGCCCGGCGGCCTCGACCCGGGCCAGGTCGCCTTGCAGGGCGGCGGTGTCGGCCTCTGCCTTTGCGGCCCCGACCCGTGCGCTACGTCGGCCCCACAGCTCCAGATCCTGCGACAGCGACAGAGTGGTTTCGGCGTTGGCATAGCCGTCGAAGGGACCGCCGCCGAAGGCGTTCTCGGCCTCCAGGCTGACGATCGGGTTGGGCCGCACGCGCGCCTGACGCACGCGGGCCTGGGCGGCGTCGGTCAGGGCGTCGGCCTCGACCAGGGCCGGGGTCTGGCCCAGCCGGGCCAGCAGCGCCGCAAAGGCGGGCGCCGGTTCAGCCCACGACGGGCTGGAGAGCGCGACGGCCAGGGCGGCCAGCGCGCAGCCGACCGCACGGGGCGGACGGCGATGAAGGGGATGCATGGTTCAGTGTTCCCAGAACGATTGACACGAAGACGCGCGCGGGTGCGCGGGATCGCGTCAGTCTCTGGGCGGGCGTTTCAAACCATCGGGCGCGCGCGACGGCCGCAGATCGTCGGGGGCGCGCGAAAGCACGATCCGTCCGAAGGCGGGCGGGCCGGGATCCAGCCGGTCGGCGGCGACCTTGGCGCCGTGGTGGCAATGACCGTGGGCGCAGGCGCCGTGCGCGGGGTCGGCGTCTCCAGAAGGCTCGTCGCCCGGTTCGAACGCCGTCGTCGCATGGGCCGGCTCGACCTCGCCGGCGCAGGCCAGCGCGTCCACGACGGGCGCCAGGGCGAACACGCCGACGAACAGCGCGAAGAGCGCTGCAAGCCACGGGGAATGTCGGCGCCGCCGGTCCATGCCCCGACTTACCACCCCGACCGGCGAACACAACGTTACGCTGTAACCGGCGCCGCAAGGAATCCCAGCCCCCCTTGCCGCAAGGGTCGGGCGTCACCACGTGGCGCGACCGGCCTGTGTTTGACGAAAAGCGACCGATCCATGTGCGTTCTGGCCTTGGCGTGGCGAGCCCATCCGCGTTGGCGACTGGTGCTGGCCGCCAATCGCGACGAGCTTCACGCCCGCGCTGCCGCGCCGCTGGCGCGATGGGACACGGACGCACGCCTGATGGCCGGGCGCGATCTGGTCTCGGGCGGAACCTGGCTGGGCGTGTCGGATCGGGGGCGGCTGGCGGTGGTGACCAACCGGCATACGGGCGATGCGCCCAATCCGGACGCCCCGTCGCGCGGCCTGCTGCTGACCCGCCTGCTGACCCAGACGCAGGGGACCGGCCATCCGACGCCGCAGGACCTGGACGCCTACAATCCGCTGAACCTGATCACCGTCGGCGGCGGACGCGCCGTCTTCGCCAGCAATCGCCCCGCATCCGAAGTGCGCGACCTGACCCCGGGGCTTTATGGCCTGTCCAACGCCAGTCTGGACACGCCCTGGCCCAAGACCGAACGGCTGAAGGCCGCTGTCGCCGCCTGGATGGACCGGGGCGACGCCGCGCCCCACGACCTGTTGAACGCCTTGGCCGACGAACAGGCCGACCTCGCCCGTTCCGGCCCGGCGGCCTCGCCGATCTTCATCCGAAATCCCGTCTACGGCACGCGGTGCAGCACTGTCGTCGCCATCGACGAAAGCGGCCAGGGCGTGATCGTCGAACGCCGCTTCAACGCCGAGGCGAGGCCGGACGGCGAAACGACCCTGACCTTCCAGACGCCGCTCATCTGATCATCGCCGCCGCCGCGGTTGTCAGGGACGGCTCGTCGGCGTATTGCGACGCATTCTTATGATGCGTTGCGAGTGACCATGCGTTCTTCCGTCTTCGGCCTTCTGGCCTCCGTCTCCGTCGTGACGCTGCTGGGCGCCGCGCCCGTCCTGGCGCAGGAGGCGGAGCCGACCACCCTGTCGGACATCGTGGTCACCGGATCGCAGGTGTCCCTGCCCCCCGCCTATGCCGGCGGTCAGGTCGCCCGGGGCGGCCGCGTCGGCGTGTTCGGCGCGTTGAACACGATGGACACCCCCTTCTCCTCGACCAGCTTCACCGAAGAACTGGCGCGCAACCAGCAGGCCCGCAGCGTCGCCGACGTGTTGCAGAACGACCCGGCTGTGCGCCTGTCCAAGGGGTTCGGCAACTTCCAGGAGTTGTACGTCATCCGCGGCTTCCCGGTCTATTCGGACGACATGACCTATAACGGCCTCTACGGCGTGCTGCCGCGTCAGTTCGTGGCGGCCGAACTGCTGGAGCGGGTCGAGGTGTTTCGCGGCGCGACCGCCTTCCTGAACGGTGCCGCGCCCGGCGGCAGCGGCGTGGGCGGCGCGGTCAATCTGACGCCCAAGCGGGCCGGCGCCGCACCCCTGACCCGTCTGACGGCCGGCTGGGAAGGCGGCGACGAAATCTACGCCGCCGCCGACGTGTCGCGTCGCTTCGGCCAGGACGACGCCTGGGGCCTGCGCCTCAACCTGGCCAGCCGCGCCGGTGAAGGCGCCGTCGAGGGCGAGGACCGCGACATGAAGGTGGTCGGCCTGGGTCTGGACCGTCGCGGCGACCGCGCCCGCTTCTCGGCCGATCTGGGCTGGCAGGACAACCGCATCGACGCGCCGCGCCCGCAGGTGACGCCCGCCGGCGCCATTCCGCGCGCCCCGCACGCCGACAAGAACTTCGCCCAGCCCTGGACCTATACCGACGAGACCCAGCTGTTCGGCGCCGCACGCGGCGAGTTCGACGTCACCGACGCCGTCACCGTATGGGCGGCCGTGGGCGGTCGCGACGGCAAGGAGCGCAACAGCCTGGCCAACCCCACGGCCCAGCCCAACGGCGCCCTGAGCGCCAACCGGTTCGACAACGGGCGTCGCGACCAGGTGTTTTCGGCCGACGTCGGCGTGCGCGCCGATTTCGACACCGGCCCGGTGCGCCACCGTCTGGTCGCCTCGGCCGCCCAGGTGCAGTCGCGCGAAAAGAACTCCTACGCCTTCTCCGATTTCGGCGGCTTCGCCAGCAACCTGTACGACCCGGTCTTCGTGCCCGCCCCGCCCCCGACCGCCCTGGCCGCCGGTTCGCTGACGGACCCGACCGTGGTCGCGCGGGTCAGGACCAACAGCGTAGCCGTCGCCGACATGGCCTCGTTCCTGGACGACAAGCTGATGGTGACCGTGGGCGCCCGCTATCAGGACATCGACACCCGCTCCTACGACTACAACACCAGCGCCCCGACCGGCGGTTACGCCAGCGACGCGGTGACGCCGGTCTTCGCCGTAGTCTATCGTCCCATCGAGCAGATCGCCCTCTACGCCAACTATTCCGAAGCCCTGGTTCCGGGAAAGATCGCGCCGGGCACGGTCAACAGCCTGCCGGTGGCCAATGCGGGCGAGGTGCTGGAGCCGTTCCGCGCAGAGCAGAACGAGGTGGGCGTCAAATATGACGGCGGCGTCTTCGGCGGCACGCTGAGCGCCTTCCGCACCACCCTGCCCAGCGAATATTTCGATGCGGCGACCCGCACCTACTCCGCCGGCGGCGAGCAGGAGAACCGGGGCGTCGAACTGACCGTCTTCGGCGAACCGCTGCAAGGCGTACGGGTGATCGGCGGCGCGACCTGGCTGGACGCCGAGATCAAGCGCGCCCTGGACCCGGCCCTGGACGGCAAGTCGGCCATCGGCGTGCCCGACTTCCAGGCCAATCTGAACCTGGAATGGGACATTCGCGCCGTCGCCGGCCTGACGCTGGAAGGGCGTGTGGTGCACACCGGCGCCCAGCCCGCCAGCGCGGACAACACGATCGAGCTGGACAGCTGGAACCGCTACGACGCCGGCGTGCGCTACGCCTTCGAGGCGGGCGGCAAGCCGCTGACGATGCGTGCGCGGGTCGAGAACCTGACCGACGAAAACCAGTGGGTCGCGGTGGGCGGCTATCCGGGCTCAAACTATCTGACGCTGGGCGCGCCGCGCACCCTGCGCCTGTCGGTCTCGGCCGAATTCTGATCCGCGACCCTCGCGACACCATGACGCCCCGGACGACGCCTGGTCAGGTTCCGTCCGGGGCGCAGCCGTTCTAGAGGCGACCGATGCAAGCCCGAACGATCCGCGTCTGGTCCTGGACGCACAAATGGTCAAGCCTGATCTCGACCGTGTTCCTGCTGATGCTGTGCGTCACCGGCCTGCCGCTTGTGTTCACCCATGAGCTGGACGAGGTGCTGCTGCACGAACCGTGGCGGCCCGCCAACCCCGACGGCCCGCTGCTGAACCTGGATCAGGTGTTGGGCGCGGCCCTGGCCCGCCATCCGGGCGAGGTTCCCGCCTTCATGAGCTTCGACGAGGACCGGCCGGTGGTCAACGTCACCAGCCGCGCCCCCGACGCCCCCGCCGGCCAATACACGTTCGAACCCATCGATCAGACCAGCGGCGCGATCGCCCCCCAGGTCGCCGGCCACCCGGTGATGGAGTTCCTGCTGCAGCTTCACACCGACATGTTCCTGGGCCTGCCGGGAATGCTGTTCCTGGGGCTGATGGGCCTGATGCTGGTCGTCGCCCTGGTGTCGGGGGTGGTGCTTTACGCGCCCTTCATGCGGCGCTTGCCGTTCGGCACGGTGCGGGTGTCCAAGGCGGCGCGGACGCGGTGGCTGGACTATCACAACCTGCTGGGCGTGGTGACGCTGGCCTGGGTGCTGGTGGTGGGGACGACGGGGGTGGTCAACACCCTGGCGACGCCCATCATCGCCTATTGGAAGGACACGGCGCTGAAGGATCTGACCGCCGCCTATGACGCCCCGGCGCCGGCCGGTCAGCGCGCCTCGCTGGATGCGGCGGTCAAACGCGCCCAGGCCGCCCTGCCCGGCATGAAGCTGCAGTTCGTGGCCTTCCCCGGATCGACCTATTCGACCGATCACCACTACGCCGTCTTCTTTCACGGGGACACGCCGCTGACCACCCACATGACCACCCCCGCCCTGATCGATGCGCGGACGGGCGCGCTGGCGGCGGTCGCCTCCATGCCCTGGTATGTGAAGGCCCTGTCGCTGTCGCAGCCGCTGCATTTCGGCGACTATGGCGGGCTGGCGCTGAAGATCATCTGGGCGCTGCTGGACCTCGCCACCATCGTGATCCTGATCTCGGGCCTCTACCTGTGGCTGACCAAGCGCAGGAGACCGGCATGAGCCGCAAGGACCTCAGCCTGGCCGCCATCTTCGGCGCCCCGATCGTCCTGTTCGTGCTCAGCCTGGTCGGACTGATCGGCGCCCTGCTGGAAGACGGCCTGTGGGACGCCTTGGGCGCCGCCTTCCTGGCCACCACGGTCCTCGCCATTGCCTGGGCCCTGATCCGCCGCAGACGGTAAGGGTCTGCAGACGTCGCGTTCGATCATCCGCAGCGCCAGGTCGAGGTCACGTCGGAACGGCGACCTGCCGCCCGCTCAGCCGATCGACAAGACCTCGGCCAGATCCAGCGCGCGTCGGATCGCCGGGTGCCGCCTGCGCTCCGTGCGGCAGGCGACATAGCCCGAGACCGAGATCAAGGCCGGCTCCACCGACAGCTCCATCACCTTGATCCGGGCGTCGGGCGGGCATTCGCGGGCGAACATGAAACTGACGCCCAGATCCCGCGCGACGGTCTCACGGATCATTTCGCGCGTGTGCACCTCCATCACGCGGAAGGGGCGGACGTCATGCGCCTCAAGCATTCGCTCCATCGCCATGCGCGTGCGAGAGCCCGGCTCGCGTGTCAGAAGAACACGCCGCGACAGGGCGTCCAGATCGAAGACGTTCGAGCGGGCCTCCGGCGCATCCACAGCCGCGATGGCCACCAGCCGGTCCTCATAGTAGGGGCGGTAGGTGTAGTCGTTATGGCCGATGGGTTCGCACACGATGGCGATATCGACCGAGGCGTTCATCAGCAGGGCGTTGGTGTCCTTGGCGTTGCCGATGGTGACCTTGAAGTCGAGATTGGGCGCCTCCTGGGCATAGGCGGCGATCAGATCGGCGGCGTAGGGCGGCGAATCGGTGCCGATCCGCAGCAGTCCGCCCTCTTCCGGCGGCGTGTCGCCCAACATGGCCTCGATGTCAGCCGACGTCTGGAACAGCCCCCGCGTCTTTTCGTACAGCGCCTCGCCAGCGGCGGTCAGCATCAGGGGCGGGCGACTGCCGGTGAACAGCTGGACCTGATAGCGCGCCTCCAGATCCTTGATCTGTTTGGACAGCGTCGGCTGGGTGATGGCCAGGCGATTGGCCGCCCGCGTCACGCTGCGATCGCTGGCGACGGCGTGGAAAGAGCGGAGCTGCTGGAAATTGACGGCCATCGGACGGTCCCCCTGCCATCCGCTTAGCGATCAAATGCGACGGTTTGCCCAAGGCGGGCGTCTATGACGACCATTCCCATAATCACATGGCGGCGCGCGGAGGTGCGTGAGAGGTCGGACCGCTCTCACCGAAAGGCTCGCCCATGCTCTCTCGCTATGATGTCGCCGTCGTCGGCATGGGCATCGTCGGCCTGGCCCACGCCCTGGCGGCGGCGCGCGCCGGGCTGAAGGTGGTGGTCATCGACCGCGAGCCAGCGGCGCGCGGAGCCAGCATCCGCAACTTCGGCTTCGTCACCGTAACCGGTCAGGCCCGGGGCGAGATGTGGGGACTGGCGCGGCGCGCCCGCGACGTCTGGGCCGAAATCGCGCCGGCCGCCGGCATCGCCGTGGAACAGTCAGGGCTGACGGTCCTGGCCCATCGCCCCGAGGCGCAGGCGGTTCTGGAAGCCTTCATGACTACGGAAATGGCCGAGGGTTGCGCGCTGATGTCGCCCCAGGCCGTTGCGGACCGGATGGATGTCACAGGTCTGGCGCCGTTCCGCACCGCCCTGTCCAGCACCCACGAACTGCGTGTCGAGCCACGTCTGGCCCTGCCGGCCCTCGCCACCTGGCTGAGGGATCGCTGGGGCGTGGCGTTCATGGGGGCGACCACGGTTCTGAACTGCGAGACGGGGCGCCTGTCGACCAGCCGCGGCGAGGTGACGGCCGAGGCGATCTTCATCTGTTCCGGCGACGACCTGAACGGCCTGTTTCCAGAGGTGTTGGCGCGCCACCAGGTCCAACGCTGCAAGTTGCAGATGCTGCGCCTGGCCGATCCGGGGCGCCGCCTGCCCACCCCGATCATGGCCGACCTGAGCCTGGCGCGGTACGAGGGCTATGCGGCTCTGCCGGAAGCGCAAATCCTGCTTGGGCGCCTGCGAGAAGAACGCGGCGGCTTGCTGGATCAGGGCGTGCATCTGATCGCCGTGCAGTCCGCCGACGGCAGTCTGGTGGTCGGCGACAGCCATGAATACGACGCCTCTCCCGACCCGTTCCAGCGTCGTGACGTCGACGAGCTGATCCTGCAAGCGCTGCGGGAATCCATGCCCGGATACGACACCCCGGCGATCGAGCGCTGGATCGGTTTTTACGCCTGGTCGCCGCTGCATCCCTGGTTCACCGAGGAGGTTTTGCCCGGCGTGCACATGACCGTGGTCACCTGCGGCGCCGGGATGTCGACGGGCTTCGCCATCGGCGAACGGGTGGTGGCGGCGGCCAATGTTTCATTGAAGGGAGCGGCGTGATGGGTGCGATCAAGGCGGTCGTCTTCGACTGGGCGGGCACGATGGTGGACTTTGGCTCCTGTGCGCCCGTGCGGGCGCTGAAGGCCGTGTTCGCCGAGGCCGGCGTTCCGATCGATGACGGCCCGGCGCGTCGCTACATGGGTATGGCCAAGCGCGCCCATGTGATCGCCATCCTGTCCGAAGCCGATGTCGGCGACGCCTGGCGTGCGGCGAAAGGCGCAACCTGGAGCGAGGCGGACGTTGACGCCCTGATGGAGGCGCTGGAACCCGCCATGCGACGCGAGGCGGAGGTGACGGCCGAACTGATCCCTGGTGCGGCCGAGGCCCTTCAGACGCTGCAGACGCGCGACATTCAGATCGGCTCGACGACGGGTTACACCCGCACCATGATGGCCGGCATCCTGCCCCGTGCCGCAGCCCAGGGCTATGCGCCCGACACGGTGGTCTGTGCCGGCGAAACGCGCGAAGGCCGCCCTGCCCCATTGATGATCTGGAAGGCCCTTGTCGATCTGGGGGCCTGGCCGACCGACGCGGCCGTGGTCGTGGACGACGCCGCCGTCGGGGTCGAGGCGGGCCGCAACGCCGGCTGCTGGTCAGTCGGTCTGGCCGGATCAGGCAACGGCGTCGGCCTGCCGCTTGACCAGTATCTGGCCCTGTCCCCGCAAGAACGCGCCACGCGCCTGACCCAGGCGGCCGAGGCCCATGAAGCCGCCGGCGCCGACGTGGTGATAGAGAGCGTCGCGCAGTTGTCGCAGGCGTTGCTTATCATCGAAGATCATATCGCGCGGGGTCTGAAGCCGGGGCAGGTCGACTGCATCTGCATCGCCCCTGTTCGTGTCTGAGCCCAGAGCCTTTCGATGACCGCCGACGCGTCCGCCTCCCGCCCGTCGCGAGACATCGGGGTGATCCTGCTAGGCGGCGTCGCCGCCTTCTGCGTCTATCTTTCGATGTACGCCTTTCGAAAGCCCTTCGCGGCGGCCGCCTACGAGGGGGTGGTCGGCTGGTCGGCCGTGGTGGACTTCAAGGTGGCGCTGGTGGTCGCCCAGGTGATCGGCTACGCCCTGTCGAAGCTTGTCGGCGTCAAACTGATCTCGGAGCTGACGGGCGCACGCCGCGGCGCGGCCATTCTGGCGCTGATCGGCGTATCCTGGCTGGCCCTGGTGCTGTTCGCCATCGTCCCGCCGGGCTGGAAAGTCGCCGCCCTGTTCTTCAACGGCTTGCCGCTGGGCCTGATCTGGGGGCTGGTCTTCAGCTATCTGGAAGGCCGTCGCACGTCAGAGGTTCTGGGCGCCATTCTATGCGCCAGCTTCATCGTCGCCTCCGGCGTGGTCAAATCCGTCGCCGTCTGGCTGATGACCGATCACGGCGTGAGCGAATGGTGGATGCCGGCTACAACCGGCCTGCTGTTCATGCCCCTGTTGCTCGTCTCGGTCATCGGTTTGTCGCGAATGCCGCCGCCTGACGCCGCCGACATCGCCGAACGGGTCGAGCGCCGGCCCATGTACGCGGCCCAGCGCCGCGACTTCCTGCATCGCTACGGGTTCGGCGTGCTGGTGCTGGTTCTGGCCTATGTGATGCTGACGGCCTTGCGCGATTTTCGTGACAACTTCGCCGCCGAGATCTGGATCGAGCTGGGCTACGCTGGGGTTTCGAGCGTCTTCACCGCCAGCGAACTTCCGATCGCGGTGATCAGCCTGGCGACCTTGGGGGCCTTGATGCTGGTGCGCGACAACCGACGCGCCTTGATGGCGGTCCATGCGATCACCGGCTTCGGCCTGGCCTTGATCGGCCTGTCCACCGTGGCCTTCCAACATGGACTCATCGCGCCCCTGCCATGGATGATCGCTTCGGGCGCGGGCCTCTATCTGGCCTACACGCCCTTCAACGCCATGCTGTTCGACCGACTGATCGCAGCGACGAAACAGGTCGGCACCGCTGGCTTCCTGATCTATCTGGCCGATGCCTCCGGCTATCTCGGCAGCGTGGTTCTGACGCTGACGCGCAACCTGGCCACCGTCACCATGCCTTGGCTGACCTTCTTCATGGCCAGCGCGATCTGGGCATCGATTATAGGCTGCGTCCTGACATTAATCAGCGCCGTATACTTCAGCAAAAAGCTGTCCTGAAGAATACGACGAAGCCGCATGAAGTTTTTATGAAATCCATCTCTGTCGAAATCTATGATCTACATTGATCCAATCAAATGGTTCCCCCGTCGCAGACATGGTGAGAGCGTTTCGCCGCACGCGAACGTCGGCGAAACCTCTTGAGAGACCTCCGATGAAGCGCGCCTTCCTGCTCGTCGCGACCAGTTCGGTCGCCCTCCTCGCCGCCGCTCCGGCCTTGGCTCAAACCCCGTCCCGGGCCGCCATCGCGCAACCGGCCCAGGTCGACGACATCGTCGTCACCGGCGCCATCGTCGGCGGCGAACGCCGCGCCCTCAACATCCAGAAGAACGCCGACAACATTCTGAACGTCGTCTCGTCCGACGGCATCGGCCTTCTGCCCGACCGCAACGCGGCAGAGGCCGTGCAACGCGCGCCGGGCGTCGCCATCGAACGCGACCAGGGCGAAGGGCGTTTCGTCGCCGTACGCGGTCTGCCGTCACAGTGGAACTCGACCCTGATCAACGGCAACCGCCTGCCGACCGCCGAAGAGGAAACCACCAGTCGCGCCACCGCCTTCGACTTCTTCCCCGCCGAACTGATCGACCGTGTCGAGATTTCCAAGGCGATCACGCCGGACATGGAAGGCGACGCCATCGGCGGCAGCGTGAACTTCATCACCCGCACCGCCCCGAGCGAGCGGATGATTCAGGCGACCGCCGGCCTGACCTACTCCGACAAGGCCGGCGAGTATGGCGATCTGTTCAGCGCCACGATCGGCGACCGGCTGATGGACGGCAAGCTGGGCTTCATGGTCAGCGGCGCCTATTACAAGCGCGACTGGGCGACCGACAACTACGAGCCGCGCCGGGGCGGCGACGGCATCGGCATCACCCGTCTGGAACTGCGCGACTACACCGGCACGCGCGAGACGACGGGCCTTAACGGGGCGGCTGAGTACAACTTCGACAACGGCGGCCAGGTGTTCGGCCGCGCCATCTACGGCACGCTTCAGGACGACGAAACCCACTACAAACACCGCCTGAACTTCGCCTCGAACCGGGTCGAGGTGCAGCACATCTTCAACACCCTGATCACCGAACTGAGCGGCGGCGAGTTCGGCGGTCGCCATCCGCTGGCCGGGGGCGAACTGAGCTGGAAACTGGGGTCGTACCAGAACGAGTTCCGGTACGGCGACACGCCCGATGGGCAGGACCACTCCTACTTCGTCGTCCGCTTCGACCAGAGAAATGTGGGCTACACCGGGCTCGAAAACCGGGGCGCGGGCAATCTGGCGTACAACACCATCGACGGCGGAACCGACCCGGCCGACGCGATCAGCAACCATCTGCCGTCGGGCTTCCAGATGAACCCGGCTCTAACCCGTCTGTCCAATGTCGAACTGTACAAGGTCGCGGTCACCGAAAAGGATCGCGTGGTGGCCCAGGTCGACTACACGCGTGAAATCAGCCCCTCTCTGGAACTGAAGTTCGGCGCCAAATACCGCGACAAGCAGCGCGACGCCGCATTCGAGGATCTGTTCTACACCTGGAACCTAGCCGCCGGCCCGGTTCCGACCCTGGCCGACTTCGCCCTGATGAACCAGCCGGGCCGCAACGACTTCCTCGATGAACTCGACATCGGCGCTCAGTACCGCAGCCAGTTCTCGCAGGTCGTGTCCGAGGACGACATTACCGCCTGGTACAAGGCCAACCGGCAGAATCTGATCCTCGACGCCGCGGGCTCGGCGACGCAGGCGAACGGCGGCGCTCTGGGCCGCACCTTCACGTTGAACGAGAAGCAGAGCGCCGCCTACGCCATGGCGACCTGGCGGCCGGATGCGCGCTGGACCGTGCTCGGCGGTCTGCGGCTGGAGCACACGGACACGACGGTGGACGGCCAGGTGCTGGTCGACGGTCAACTGTCGCCCGAGCATCGGTCGAACGACTATCTGGCCGTCCTGCCGTCCTTGCACCTGACCTATCATCTCGATGCGAACACCAATGTGCGCGCCGCCGTCACCCGCACCTTCGCGCGCCCTGACTTCGGCGACCTTGCGCCTGGCGGCGCCTTCATCGAGGCCGATCTGGAGTTCGCCGGCGGAAACCCCGAGCTGAAGCCGACCTATTCCACCAATCTGGATCTGCTGTTCGAGCGCTTTTACAGCGATGTCGGCGTGATCTCGGCGGGGGCCTTCTACAAGCGGATAGAGGATCCGATCTTCGATGGACGCACGATCGGCAGCTTCCGGGGGATCGACGGCGTGGCCTTCCTGACCCCGGCCAACGGCGAACCCGGATGGCTGTATGGTCTGGAGCTGAACCTGCAGCGCCGGCTGACCTTCCTGCCGGGCGTTCTGTCCCACCTCGGCGTCAACGCCAACTACACCTACATCCAGTCCGAGTTCGAACTGCCCGACGGCCGCAAGGCCGCCGTTCCGCGCCAAGCGGACAATCTGGGCAATGTCGCCGTCTATTATGACGACGGCCGCCTGTCGGGCCGGCTGGCCCTGAACTACAAGGGCGCCTTCATCGAGGAGTACGGCTCCGACGCCGCCTCCGACAGCTATTATGGCGAATACAGCAGCCTGGATTTCAACCTGGCCTATGACGTCACCGATCGCGTGACCCTCTTTGGCGAGGCGTCAAACCTGACGGACGAAAAGCTGTTCTACTACCTCGGCGACGAGAACCGGCCGCTTCAGGTCGAATACTACGGACCGCGCCTCCTGGTCGGCGTGAAGGCGCGCTTCTGAGGCGTCGGGGCGGGTGTGCGACGCGCATCCGCCCTTCGCCCCGCAGCGTCCCATCACTGTCGAAGATTGGTGGAACCTTGCCGGAACCAAGTTCGGGCCGGAGATCGGGACGCCATGCCCCCGTCGCCCAAGTCTGCGCCCTCGATTACTCGACAGTCCGCTTTTGAAACGCCATTGAGGCGAATGCCTCAAACCCAAGCGACAAGCCGCGCTGCAGACGCCCAGCAGATCGTCGACGCCGCCATCGCTCATGCGGCGCAGAACGGCCTGCATAGTCTGACGATGCGGGAGTTGGCCCAAGGCGTGGGCAGAAGCACCACGGTCATCGTCAATCTGTTCGGCAGCAAGGCCGGTTTGATCCAGGCCGTAGGCGAGGAGGCTCTGCGACGGGATGAAGACTTCCATACCCGCTTCTTCGGGTCGGTCGCCGGCCTCCCGCTGACCCGTGACAACCTCCTGACCCTGGTGCGGCAGTACCTGCGTTCGCGCGTGTCCGACGACGCCGGCTACAGTCGGATCTGGGAGGCCCTGCTGATCGACACCGAGGTCGCGATCAAGCGCCACGGCCTGATTCAGCGATGGGACGCCATGCGCAAGACGGCCTGGCGCATCTATCTGTCCGCCGATCCGCGACTGGAACGTTTCGCCGCCCTTCTGGTCGACTGGACCACGATCGAGCAGTTCTACGCAGGGGCGCTGCAAGGGCGAGCCGACTATGAGGTCATTGCGGCCGAGGGATTGGGCGGACTGATCGACCGCGCCTTGGATCAGGCGGAAGGACCGGCGACGGCGACCTTCTGGTATCGCGAGCATCTGGTCCTGCCCCAGGCGCCCGCGACAGGACACGAGCCTGGCTCGATGCGGGTCAGGCTGCTGGATATCGCGGCGGACCAGATCCTGGCGCGCGGCGTGACCGCGCTGACCAACCGCTCGGTCAGCGCCGTAGCCGGCACCTCGACCTCGACCATCGCCTACCATTGGCCGCATATGCGATGCTTCGTGCTGGATGCGGTCTGGCACGGCGTGTTTCGCGATATGCCTCGCTATCTGGCCGGCCATCGTCCGCAAGGCGATCCGACCGCCGTCGATCTGGACAGCTGGGCGCGGATCATGACCCCGACCGTTTCGATCCAGCGCGACGCCGAAGGCTTCTATGTCCGATATGTTCGGTTGATCGCCAGCGTCTGTATGGAGGCCCGACGGGATCCGTCGCTGAGCGACCTGGCCATGCTGATGCGCGGCCCCGAGGGCGGCGGCACCTATTACAACAGCGCCGGGGTCTGGCCGGTCGATTTCGACCTGAGCCGACTGGCGGCCACACGGTTCGCCCTGTGGATCAAGGCGGCGGCCTTGCTGGCCTGTGCGACCGGGACGCCGCTGTCATCCACCGATCTGCAAACGGCCGCACGCCAGCTGGTTTCACATCGCACGTAACAGAACGCGCGTTATCCCAACGCCCGCAAACACACTGCGTGCCCCTGATAAAAACAGTTCAGACAAGCGTCACAAAAGCATAGCGAGCGCGGCCTAATGCCGCATCGTTGTCGAACAGTTGTTTTTCCGACGCGACGAAAGCGTTTTGGGCTCGCCTCCCCCGAGCCCGACACGCCTCGACCTTCGGTTGGCGAGACGGCTGTTCGACGACATCCCGAAACACATCGACACGCGAGGGCGGGGGCCCCGTGCGTCGCCCGATGGATAATCAAAATGCAACGTCTTCTCGCTGGCGTCTCAGGCGCCGTACTCACCCTGGCGGCCCTGCCCGCCGCAGCCCAAACCGCCGCCGAGGCGCACACGACGACGGTTCAGGATATCGTCGTCACCGCTCAGCGCCGCGAACAGTCCAGCCAGGACGTCGGCGTCGCCCTCAGCGTCATCGGCGGTCAGGACCTGGATGAAAAAGGCGTTCAGGTCATCAACGACATTGAAAACGTCGTGCCGAACCTGGAGGTCGACAGCCAGTTCGGCAGCGGTCAGCCCGCCTTCCGCATCCGCGGCATCGGCACGCGCGAATATTCGTCGAACAACGCCTCCACCGTGGGCGTCTACGTCGATGAGGTGGCCCATCCCTATACGATCACGACCCAAGGCGCGATGTTCGACATCGCACGCATCGAGGTGCTGCGTGGACCCCAGGGCACGCTGTACGGCCGCAACACCACGGGCGGCGCAATCAACATCATCACCAATGCACCCACGCAGGACACCCGCGCCGGCCTGAACGCCGAATACGGATCGTATGACCGTTACAAGGTCGAAGCCTATGTCTCGGGCCAGATCGCATCCGGCCTTCTGGGCCGGCTGGCCGCCGTCACCGAACAGGGCGGCGCCTGGCAATATAACCGCGAGACCGGCGAAAAACTGGGTGATCGCGACAAGACCGCCTTGCGCGGCCGCCTGACCTGGGATGCGTCCCAGGACGTGACGGTGGACCTGTCCGCGACCTATTCGATCGACAAGTCGGACGGACTGGGCTTTCGCCTGCGGGCGCCCTATCCCGTGTTCGACGGCAGCGTGACCTATCCCGCCGACACGGCGCGCCGGATCACGGGCTGGCAGATTTCGCCCGCCCTTGCCGCGGTTTCCGGCCGCAGTCTGAACGCCAAGCCTGGGCGCGACAACGACGGTCTGGATCTGAGCGCCCGTGTGCGCGCCGATCTGGGCTGGGCCACGCTGAACACCATCACCGCCTATCAGACCTTCAGCCGGTCGGAATACAATGATTGGGACGGCACGCCCGCGCCTGAATCGGACGTCTATTTCTACAACGATCTCAAGGCGTTTTCGCAGGAAGCCCGCCTTTCAAACGACACGGGCCGTTTGAGCTGGATGGTCGGCGCCCACTATGCGGACGAGAGCATCGACGGCGGTTTCTACACCGATTATCGCGGCGCCAATCGCAACCTGATCAACACGCCCTACGACCAGTCGGTCCAGGCGATCGGCGTTTTCACCCACAACAGCTTCGCCCTGACAGATCGGCTGAACCTGATCGCAGGCCTTCGTTACGAAAACGAAGATCGCACGCTGAAGACCACCGGAACCCGCCGTCTGAACGTCGCCGTCGGGCCGGAAAAATCCTATGACACCTCCCTGTCGGAAGTGACCGGTCGGTTCGGGCTGGAATACGATCTGGCCGACAACGCCCTGCTGTATGCGAGCGTGGCGCGCGGGGTGAAATCGGGTGGCTTCACCACCTACAACGGCCAGTCGCAGACCCCCTTCAAACCCGAGATCGTCATCGCCTATGAGACGGGCGTCAAATCGGACCTGTTCAACAACACCCTGCGTGTGAACGGGGCGGTCTTCTTCTACGACTACAAGGATCAGCAGATCCAAGGCACCGAGTACAGCCGCGAGACGGGACAACTGGGCAAGATCACGAACGTGCCCAAGTCCGAGATCTACGGCGGTGAGATCGAGATGACCTGGACCCCGTTCGCAGGCCTGAGCATCAGCCAGAACTTTGGATACAAGAAAGGCAAGTATAACGAGTATTTCGCCATCGACAGCGCAGCGACCAACGCCGCCAATCCGCCTGACGGCCCGTGGACGGTGATCATCGCCAACGACCGCTCGGGTGAACCGCTGCAGTTTCCGAAGTTCAACTACGGCGGCGCGGTGGCCTATGACTGGCTGATGGGCGGCTTGGCCCTGCGCGCAGAGACGAACTACAATCAGCGCGACGACATCTACAGCGCCGCCTCGGCCTCGGTCCTGCCGGGCTACTGGTTGTGGAACGCCAGCGTCAGCGCCGGGCCCGAGAACGCCAACTGGCGTGTGGGCCTGTGGGCCCGCAACCTGTTCAACACCGAATACGAAGAGACCCGCAACAACTTCAACGGCGGCGCCCGTCCGACCAGTTCGCCCAACGAAGGGCGCACGATCGGCGCGCGCTTGACGATGGACTTCTAAGCGAAGTCGCCCCGGCGGGCCGGGTTGCTCGACCCGCCGGTTTCTTCATGTCGCCTTGCCTGCCTGGACGCCGCCGATGACCCTGTTCAAATCCTCGATGCCGATGAACCGGCGCGCCCTCATCGGCGGGCTGGTCGCGGCTCCGGCGGTGCTCAGCTTCGGCCGGGCCAATGCTCAGATCGGGAGCGCGGCGTACCTGTTCCCCCTGGGCGTCGCCAGCGGCGACCCTTGGCCCGACGGCTTCGTTCTTTGGACCCGCCTGGCCGCCGATCCGATCGCGCCCGACGGCTTGGGCGGCCTCAAGGCTCCGGTCGATGTACGCTGGGAAGTCGCTGAAGACGAGCGGTTCACCCGCATCGCCGCCGCCGGCCGCGTCACCGCCGACGCCACGACCGCACACGCCATCCACATCGAGGTTCAAGGCCTGCGCCCCGGCCGCCCCTACCGGTATCGCTTCACCGCTGCGGCCCAGCAAAGCCCCGTCGGCCTGGCCCGCACGGCGCCGGCGCCGAACGCAGACGTCGACCGGTTGAAACTGGCCGTGGCCTCCTGTTCGAACTGGGAGGTCGGCTATTTCAGCGCCTATGGCCATATGGCCGACGAGGCGCCGGACCTGACGCTGTTTCTGGGCGACTACATCTACGAATACACCCGGACCGGCGAGCGGGCGGCCGGCAATGTGCGCCACTACGGGTTCGAAGACGCCACGACCCTGGCCGGCTATCGCAACCGCTATGCGCTGCACCGGACCGACGCCGACTTGCAGCGCCTGCACGCGGCCGCGCCCTGCCTGGTCACCTGGGACGACCATGAGGTGCTGAACAACTATTCCGGCGTCTGGCCCGACGCGGGCGGCCATCCGAACGATTTCCTGCGTCGCCGCGCCGCCGGCTATCAGGCCTTCTACGAGGCCATGCCGATCCGCCGCACGCGATTGGACCGGCGCCTGCAGATGCCGATCCACAAGCGCGTCCGCTATGGCAAGCTGGCCGAGTTCTTCATGCTGGACGGCCGCCAATACCGCTCTCGCGGCGCCTGTATCGACGAGGGCGGCGCCAAGGGTCAGATCGTCACCGACAGCCAGTGCGCCGACCGGCTGGACCCGTCGCGCACCTTCCTGGGCTTCGATCAGGAACGCTGGCTTTACGACGGCCTGGCGGGGGCCGAGGCGCAGTGGAACATCCTGGGTCAGGACCTGGTCATGGCCGGTCTGAGGTTCGAGACCCCCAACGGCGAGACGCGCTACTGGACCGACACCTGGGACGGCTTCCCCGCCGCGCGCGACCGCATGACCCAGGCGCTGCACACGTTGAAGCCGCGCAATCCCGTCGTGCTGGCCGGCGACTATCACTCCTTCTGGACCAACGACGTCCTGCTGGACAGCCAGGACGAGCGGTCGCCCGTGGTCGCCACCGAGTTCGTCGGCACCTCCATCACCTCGGGCGGCCCGCCCTATCAGGGGCTGATGGCGGCCATGCCGGCCAATCCGCACATCAAATTCTTCGACAGTCGCGTGCGGGGCTATTTCACCATGGACGTGACCCCCGAACGGATGACCACCCGCTATCAGGCCATCAGCGACGTGCGCGATCCGAAAGCGACCCTGTCCACCCTGAACACCTGGGTCGTCGAGGACGGTCGTCCCGGCGCTCAGATCGCCTGAACCCACAGTTCCAGAGTTTCCATGCCTATCTTGTTTCCCGGTCGCCGCCTGACGGCGATCGCCCTTGCCTTCGCCGTCGTCGGTTGCGCCTCCGCGCCCGTCCCGGCCCCGATCTTCTGGACCGGCTTTCGTGACCATCCGCACGGTTATCTGGACAAGGCGCACGCGCCGGATGCGTCCGCCTTCCTGCCGCCTCCGCCGCAGCCTGGGTCGCTGCGCGAACAGGACGACGTCGCGCAGTATCGCGCCACCCGTGCGCTGAAGGGCACGCCGCGCTGGGATCAGGCCCGCGCCGACAACGAGATCGAAACCCCGTCGGCGCCGCGCATCTTCGACGAAGCTCTGGGGGTCGCGTTCACGCCCGAGCGGATGCCGACGCTGACCCGCCTGCTGGGCCGGATGCTGGGCGATCTGGAAACCATTCAGACCCCGGCCAAACGCGGCTTCGTGCGCCCGCGTCCCTTCGTGACCGAACCGGCCGAAACCTGCGTCCCGCCCGAGCCGTGGTTGGCGGCCAGCGGCTCCTATCCGTCCGGTCATTCGGCATTGGGATGGGCCTGGGCGCTGGTCCTGTCGGAAATGGCGCCCGACCGGGCAGACCAGATTCTGGCGCGCGGCCTGGCCTATGGCGAAAGCCGGGCGATCTGCGGCGTCCACTACGCCAGCGACGTCGAGGCCGGCCGCATCGTCGGCGCAGCCCTCTTCGCGGCGCTGAAAGCCGACCCGGCCTTCCAGACGGACTTCGAGACGGCGCGCCGAGAACTGGCGCGGGCTCGTGCAACGCCCTAACCGATCCTGCGGCCTGGAACGGAGCAGCGTCGCCTGACGGCTCCAGGCCTCGGACCTTAGATGGACGCGACCCAGTCACCGGGTCGCCAGCCGCTCAAAAACGCTTCGACCGCGACACGGACAGGCCCGCTGATATCGCGTCGCCCCGTTTCCATTTCGCGAACCCGCGCCGCCGCTTTTTCCGGCGTCCCGGCGAGGCGCAATGCGCGCGCCATCTGACCTTCATCCCAGCCCAGAATCGCCCTTGCGGCTCTGAGTTCGTCTGACGGCGCCGCCATCTTTTCTGCTCCTTGGCGCCAGCGCATCGCGCCGGCGCAATCCTTTAAGGTGATCATCTTGAAGCCCAGCTTCTCGATGTCACGCCGGTTGACCTAAGCCGGGGCCATACCGTAGTTTACCGCTAAATTATAGCGATAAACTATTGCTGCCCTGGGAGGGGACCTTGATACCCACGACTTCGCGACCGGCTTCGCGCCGCTCGGCCTACGCCTCTGGATTTGGAGGGCTGGCGTCCGCCATCTGGCTATCGGCCCTTCCTTTCGATCAGGCGGAGGCGCAGTCCGTTCCGGACACGGCGGCCCCGACCTCTTCGTCACCGACGGGCGCTGCGCTCGGCAGCCGCCCGGCGTCTGCCAGAGCGGGAACGGGCCCGGCCCTTCCTCCGGGCTTGCACAAGGGCGGGCGCGCCGGCGATTTCTTTGTCATTCGCTCGAACGACAGCTTCCCGCGCGCCGCGGCGCAAGACGCGCCGTGGGAAGAGCGGGCCAAACACGTCGCCCTGACGGACGATGGCCGGATCTGGGTGACGTTCAGCGGCGAAGAGCGTCTGCTGATCCAGAAGAACGACCGGCCGTCGATCGGCGCGGCGCCAACCGCCGACGTTCTCGCGCTTCAGTTTCGTCATCAGTACGGCGCCGATCTGCACGTGGGCGAGAATCTGCGATTTTTCGGCCAGCTGGTCAGCGGCCAGGTAACGGGTGACAACTACAAGTCCCCGATATTCGGACGACAACAAAACGCTCTGGAGGCCGGGCAGGCGTTTGTCGAATACAGCCATGCCGTCCAGGGCGGCCGCGCCGGCGTGATCGTGGGCCGTCAGCAAACCCACCTGGGCTCAGGCGCTCTCGTCTCCGCCCAGGCGATCCACAATATCCAGCGCAACTTTCATGGCGTCCGCGCCTATTACGCGGCCAAGACCTTCCGCTTCGACGCCTTCGCCTATCGCCCCCTGCTCCACGACCGCGGCGCCTTTGACGATACGACCGACGACACCACCGCGATCTGGGGCGCCTACGCGGCCTTCGCCCTGCCGCGCACCGCCGAAACCGCTTTGAATTTCGACGCCTACTTTGTCGGCTCACGCGATGAGGAAAGCCAGCTTCTACGCGGTTTGAATGTCGTGGATCGCAGTTCCTATGGCGTAAGACTTCATGGCCGCGCTTACGGCGCTCAACTCAGTTCGGACTGGATCAAACAGACCGGGGATGTTGGTCCGCGCGACATCGACGCCTGGGCGATGAACACCAGCATCCAATACCCCGTGCCCGGCGCGCCGCGAAACCTGACCCTGAGCCTTGTCTCCGACGTGGCCTCGGGCGGATCGCGCGAGGGCGACGTGATCCGCACCTACGATCCGCTTTTCGGCGTCCAGCGCCACGCGAACTTCGCCAACTCCGTGGGCTTCACCAACTTTGTGGACGTGGGCGGCGGAGCTCGGTTTGATCTGACCGAAAAACTTGAGGTGGGCGTGTCCGTGCGCGCCTTCTGGCGCTATTCCGTCGAAGACGGCTACAGCCTGGGATATCAGAGCGCCGTCAACAACCGAAAGACCGACGCCCGTTTCATCGGCGTCATGCCCGGCCTCAACGCGAGCTATGCCTTCAACAAGCACGTGTCGTTGAAGGGCGGCGTCAGCCCCCTGCTGACGTCTGACGGCTACAAGGCGGCCGGTCAGGACGATATGCGATCCTTCCAGATGGAACTGCTCTACATCTGGTGAAAACGACCTCGGAGGGTGGACCGCCGCCCTCCGAGGCGTCGCCTCAAGGCCTTGAGCCCGCCCTCAGAGCGGCCAGGTCGAAGATGGGCCTGGACGGGTCATAAACGCCGCTCAGGTTTTGCGCCAAGAACTTGGCGGCGTTGCTCAGGAACGTGTTCTTGTCCTCAGCGGCCGCGAGGATCTGCGGCAAAGCCGCCCTGGCCGGCTCTCCGACGTAGGTCAGAGCGTTCACGGCCTGAAGCCGCACAGGATCGGTCTGATCGTTGGCGGTCAGCGCGGCCAGTGTCGAGATGGCCTGCTCGGCGCCGCCGATACGGGTCAGGGTCTCGGCCAGGACGATCCGCACCTGCGCGATGGGCTCGGCGCCGAGACGCGCCTCCAAAATGGGGCGCGCAGTCGAAGCCTGATCGCCGAGGATCATCACCCCCATCGCACCCCAATAACGCACGACAGGATTGGGATCGTCCAAGGCCGATACGAAGGCCGGCAGATCGCTGGCCTTGCCTTGCGCGGCTTGCGCGGCCAGCGACATGATCTGCGCCAGAGGATAGGCGCCGGGCGCGCGGCTGGCTTCCCAACCCTCCAGCGCCACGCCTTCGGGAATGAAGCCGTTGTCGTTGATCCGCACCATATGGGCGTTCAGGGCGTCAGACAGCGTCTTGAGGCGGGTCGCCTGGCGCGGATCGGCCGCCAGATTCTCAATGCCGTCCGGGTCGGCCTGAAGGTCGTAAAGCTCTTCGAAGGGGCGAGGCTCGAACAGTCGATGCTGCAGCGGGGTCAGTCGCCCGGCGGCTCGCCGCGCATCCAGATCCTGATACCCGCCGGCCAACCAGGCGAAGGCTTGATTCTGGATCAGCGGACGATGCGGATTGTAGTTGCGGATATAGCGATAACGACCGTCGGTCACGGTGCGGACGAAGTCGTACCGCTCGTCCATGCGATTTCGCATTCCGAAGACGAGGTCGTTCGGCGCAGTTCGCACGCCGAACAGAGCCCTTCCCTGCATAGACTGCGGCGGCGTCGCGCCCGCCAGCGTCAGCACGGTCGGCGCAAGATCGATGAAGGACGCAGGGGTCTGGATCTGCGTGCCGGGCGCCGGAACCAGGTGCGCCCATTTGGGCGGCACGCGCACGACCATGGCGCAACGCAGCCCTTCGTCGGTGCAGTAGCGCTTGGAACGGGGCAGCACCCCGCCATTGTCCGAATAATAGAAAACGATGGTGTCGTCCGCGAGCCCGGCGGCCTCCAGCTCGGCCAGCTTGGCGCCGACCTCGCCGTCCATCTTTTCCATCAGATTGTAATAGCTGGCGTAATCCTGACGCATGGCCGGACTGTCGGGAAGATAGGACGGGATGCGAACCTGGTCCGGCGTCACACGACCCGGCGTGGGCGTGAACAAACGCGATTCATGCGTCGTCATAGTATTGAAGACGGCCATGAAGGGCTGGCCCTCGGGCCGGTTTCGCCAGTGGGCCGTCGTGCTGGTGTCATCCCAGATCGCAGCCGGATCGACATCGCAATTATAGTCGGTCTTGACGTTGTTGACGCAGTAGTAGCCCGCAGCCCGCATCAGCTCCGGATAGGTCTTGATCGCTTCGGGCAGGACGGCCCGCGCCCGCATATGCTGGGCGGGCGCACAGCTTTCCGGATAGACCCCGGTCAATATGCCGAACCGCGACGGCGCGCAGACGGGCGCATTGGAATAGACGTTGCGGTAAAGCACGCCCTCTCGCGCCAGTTGGTCGATGTTCGGCGTATGGGCCAGCGTATCCCCATAGGCGCCGATGAACGGGTTGTTGTCCTCGCTGACCAACCACAGGATGTTGGGCCGGTCCGTAACGACAGCCGCCGCCTTAACAGCCCCGGCGCTCATACCCAGGATCGCCGCGCCGCCCATCAAGGCGCCGCGACGGTTCAGCGTAAGCCGTTCGCCCACTATTCATCGCCTTTCGGTGCAGGAGCGCGGCTGGGGAAATAGGCGCGACCGGCGGCGTTGGCCGCGTCCTTGGCAGGGGTGTCGGGGAACAGTCCGTTCATTCGACCCGGCTGGTTTGGCTCGACATACCATTCCGCAGGGAAGTCGGCGGCGCGGGTTCCGTTTACATCGCGATGCACCAGGCCTTCGCTGGTCCGCTCTGTATAAGGAATGACGTGCTCGCCACCCGTGGTCGCCAACGAGGCGTGCAGGGCGTGACGCAGTTCACGCTTGATATCGACATAGGCCGGATCGTTGGCGAGATTGTTCATCTCGTCGGGATCCTTGGACAGATCGTACACCTCCTCGATGTCCCAGACACCGTGATACTGGATGTATTTCACGCCATTGCGCGTGATGGAGAAGGTGGTCGGGGTCTGAGGGAACGTCCATTCCCAGTAGTATTCGTAGACGAAATCGTCGGTCTGCCAGGCCTGCGGCGTGACCTCGCCCTCGACCAGCGGCAGGAAGCTTTTGCCTTCCATCTGGCTGGGTTCGGCGACGCCTGCGGCTTCCAGGAAGGTGGGCGCCAGGTCCAGGTTGCGAACCACGGCGGGATTGACCATTCCGGCCGGCACATGGCCGGGGGCGTAGACGACCATCGGCACGCGGACCGACGGCTGATAGGCGTTGCGCTTGTCGATCAGGCCGTGGTCGCCGAACATGAAGCCGTTGTCGCTGTAGAAGACGATCATCGTGTTCTGCTCCAGCCCGTTGGCGCGCAGATATTGCAGGATGCGCCCCAGGCTGTCGTCGATGGGCGTCAGGGTGCGATAGATGTCGCGCACCTGCTCACGAAGATCCCGGTCGGTGTGATAGGGAAAATCCG
This sequence comes from uncultured Brevundimonas sp., assembly GCA_963515305.1. Taxonomy (GTDB): domain Bacteria; phylum Pseudomonadota; class Alphaproteobacteria; order Caulobacterales; family Caulobacteraceae; genus Brevundimonas. The sequence goes on along the minus strand of CAUPWX010000009.1, from coordinate 108,659 downwards.
CGCCGTGCCAGCTGTTGCGCTGGTTCTGCACCCAGACCGGCTTGCCGCGATTGTTCTGCGGCGTATCGGCCATTGAGGCCGGCAAGGTGATCTCCAGATCGCTGTATTGATTGGCGTAACGCTCGGGCGGCTTGGCGTCAGAGTGGACGGCCTTGTGCGACAGATAAAGGAAGAAGGGCTTTGCCGGATCGCGTCCGTGCTCCAGCCAGTCCATCGCATAGTCGGTCAGTTCGTCTGTGATATAGCCCTTCTGCTGGGTGGGGGCGCCATCGACGTTCAGCATCTGGCGCTGACCGGCCGCGACCAGGGCCGGCGGGATCGCGTCGGTGGGGAAATAGGCGCCCTGCCCTTTGAAGCTGACCCAGCGGTCAAAGCCCGGACGCGGCGCGTCGGTGTCGTTGCCCATGTGCCATTTGCCGAAGAAGCCGGTCTGGTATCCGGCCTGCTGCAGATAGCTGGGGAAGAAGACCAGTCCTTCCTCGGACGAATGATTGTTGTCGATGACGCGGTGATTGCGTGGCGACTGCCCGGTCAGGATGGTGGCGCGGCTGGGCGAGCACAGTGAAGAGGTCACGACGGCGTTGGGAAAATAGGCCCCGTTTCTGGCCAGGAAATCGATGTTGGGCGTCTGCAGGCCCGGCGTCAGGAAGCCCATGGCGTCAAAGCGAAGATCGTCGACCAGGACGAAGATCATGTTCATCGGCCGGGCCTGGGCCGCCGGCGCAGCGGGAGCGGTCGCAGCGGCTGGCGCAGCCTGCGCCGTCTGAGCCAGAGCCGGCTGCGCCACCAGACACGTGGCCGCGAGCAGAAGGGCGCGCAGACTTTTCAGGGTGGGTTTCATGCGCGAACGCTCCGTTTCGTCGTGAATGTCAGGCCGCGCGAATGACGCAGCGGAATCCGATGTGGGTGGTGGCGGAATCGATGGGCTGAGGATGGCGCGCCCCGGGACGATAGCGACGGCAATAGCTGTCGGCGCACAGATGTGACCCGCCCTTCAGCACGCGGCGGCCGATCCGGTGGCCGGGCGCGGCAGGGTCGTAGCTGGCGTCCTGTCGCGGCCCGCGGGGATTGAGCGGCGCGCAGCACGGCGACTTGGCGGCGGGCGCGGCTGTGGCAGCGTACCAGTCGGCCGTCCACTCCCAGACATTGCCGATCATGTCGAACAGGCCATAGCCGTTGGCGGGATAGGACCGGACCGGCGCCGTGGTCTTCAGTCCCTCGGGCGCCCGGTTGTCGTGCGGAAAGGCCCCGTCCCAATATTTGGCCAGACGGACGCCGCCGGGCGCCAGTTCGTCGCCCCAGGCGTAGTCGGCGCCGTCCAGGCCGCCGCGCGCCGCATATTCCCATTCAGCCTCAGTCGGCAGGCTCTTGCCAGCCCAGACCGCGTAGGCCTTGGCGTCGGCGAAGGCCACATGAACCACCGGATGATCCTCGCGCCCGTCGATCGAACTGCTCGCCCCCTCGGGATGACGCCAGTCCGCGCCGAGCCTGAACGCCCACCATTGCAGCGGATCGTTCAACGACACCGCGACTGCTGGCGGCGAAAAGACCAGGGAGCCGGGCTGGGCCAGGGCAGGATCCATGCCTGGATAATCGGCCGGATCAGGCGCGATTTCCGCCAGGGTGACATGACCGGTCGCGGCGACGAAGGCGGCGAAATCACGATTGGACACCGGCGTTTCGTCGATCCAGAAGCCGTCGACCTTGACGGGACGCACCGGTGTCTCGTCCGCATAGAAGGTGTCGCATCCCATCAGGAAGCGACCGCCCTCGATCTTGTGCATACCGGCGAATCGGTCGGCGGTCGGGCGCTTGTGTTTCGGCCGGGACGCCATGACGACCTCCCCTAGCGGCTCGCAGGTGAAGCTGAAGCCTGTCCCGCAGTGGGGAAGGCGTCCACATAGGAGTTGCGGCGCGCGAAACGTGCCGGCGGCTCGCTGATCGGCGGGTTGGCGTATCGCCGCGCCTCGCTCCACCACAGCGCCTTCAACTCAGCCAGTTTTTCGGGATATCGGGCCGACAGGTCGACCGATTCCGAGAAGTCCGCCGCCAGGTTGAACAGCTCCCATCGGTCCGCATCGAAATCCGTGCCGATCTGGTGCATCGCCACCGCGCGCCAGTCGCCCTGGCGGATGGCCCGATTGCCGCGAAGTTCGAAATACTGGACCTCGCGCGGGCTCGGCGCCCTGGGGTTTCGTAGGCTGGCGCGCAACGAGCGACCCGCGACCGGAATGACCGCCCGCCCCTTGACCTCGGCCTCGTACTGCGCGCTGGCCACATCGACGAAGGTCGGCGCCAGATCGATGACGTCCACGTGCTGATCACGCACCGCCCCCGCATCCGCGCCCGCAGGCCAGGACAGGATCATCGGCGTGCGCACGCCCCCGGCGTAGGGCCACACCTTGTAACGGTTGAAGGGCGTCGTCCCCAGTCGCGCCCAGGGCCGTTGGTACTGAGACTGGGTCTTGTCCGTCCCCAGATCGTCCAAGCGCGCGGCGATGTCGTCGATCGTCATCGAGGAGGGTTGGTACAGCTTCTCGAAATAGCCTTTCTGACCGCCTTCTCCAGCCGCTCCGTTGTCGGAAACCAGCACGATCAGGGTGTTGTCGAACCGACCTCGCGCCTTGAGGTCCGCCACCAGACGGCCGATCTGTTCGTCCGTATGTTCGATGAAACCGGCGTAGGTCTCCATGAACCGCGCGTAGACACGCCTTTCCGTCGAGGACAGATCGGCCCACAACCGGTCGCCGTTGTTATGCGCGGTCAGTTGCGTGTCCTGCGGCACGACGCCCAGAGCCTTCATTCGCGCCAGACGTTCGGCGCGCATGACATCCCAGCCCCGATCGTACAGACCGGCGTAGCGATCAATGTAGGCGCGCGGAACCTGGATCGGCGAATGCGCGGCGCCGAAAGCCAGATAGACGAAAGCCGGCTTGCCGTCGGGCGTGCTGCGCAGGTCGGCGATGGTGCGATCGACCAGATCGACAGACAGGTGATACCCCTCTCTGTGGGGCGTCGCGATCTGTGCGTTCCCCTCGATGAGCGTCGGGTGATACTGGTCCGTCCATCCGCTGGGAAAGCCGTAGTAGCGATCAAAGCCGCGCTGCAACGGCCAGGAGCCATTCTTGCACGGACTGCCGTCCTCGTATTCGGGCGCAATATGCCATTTGCCGACGGCATAGGTGGCGTAGCCGGCCGCGTGAAGCGTTTCGGACACGAGGGGCGCATTGGACGGGAGTTCGCCGCGATCCTTGGTCTGGTTTTCAGGACCTTGAGGCGTTTCTGCGGGCAGGTCCGCCAAGCCGACGGTCTGGTTGTTGCGTCCCGTCAGCAGAGCCGCGCGCGTCGCCGTACACACCGCGCGCGTGTCGAAGCGATTGTATCGAAGCCCCCCGGCGGCGAGGGCGTCCATGTTCGGCGTGCGGATTTCGGACCCGAAGGCGCCGAGGTCTGAAAACCCCACATCATCCAACACGATCATGATGATGTCGGGGCGGTCAGCCGTCGGCGCGCCCGGACCCTGAGCTTGCATCGAAGGTTTCGTCGCGCAGGCGCCAAGCACCGCCAACAGGGGCGCAGACGCCACAAAGCTACGGCGCGTCGAACCAGAGCGAAGCTTCTGAATCACAAGAAATCCTCCAAGCCGATCTCAGGTCGGTTTATCGCTAAAATGCATGACTGGGCTTGGTTGTCAAACCAGCCGCGCGATTTGCGACATTGACGATCGCAACGCCAAGCCTCACGTCAGACGAGCAAAAGTCAGAGGCGGCAGTTGGCGAGAACGCAGAGGAAATCCACCCGGGCGGTCACCATGCAGGACGTCGCCGCCCAGGCTGGCGTCTCGGTCATGACGGTGTCGAACGTGCTGACCGGCAAGAAGTTGGTGACGGACGCAACCCGCGCGGCGGTGATGAAGGCGGTCGACGCGCTTCACTACATCCCCAACATCGCCGCGCGCAGCCTGGCCAGCGCTGCGCCCGAGCGAATCGGCGTCCATTTCCGCAATATCGAGAACGCCTATCTCAGCGCCATGGTTATCGGAGCGGTCGACGCCACATCGCAGATGGGCGCCCAGATGCTGGTCGGCCGCTGGGATCTGGACAGCGGCTTGTCGCCGATCGACGTCCTGCGTCAACTGGTTCGCAGCGGCGCTCAGGGCGTGCTGATCGCCCCGCCTTTTTGCGAGATGCTGACCGGGGAAGAGTTGGCCGAGTTTGAAGGTGTCGCGCTGATCGGCCTGTCGACCGGAGACACGCTGGCCCGCCTGCCCAGCGTCCGCATCGACGACAAGCGTGCAGCGTTCGACATGACCCGACGCCTCATCGCCCTGGGCCATCGCCGCATCGGCTTCATCACTGGCGCAGCCAATCACCTCAGCAGCGGCACGCGTCTGGCCGGCTACCGCCAGGCTCTGCAAGAGGCCGGGCTGAGCGTCTCCTCAGACCTTGTTGCAAATGGCGAACTAACCTTCGATTCCGGCCTCGTCGCCATGACGCAGCTGTTGGAAAGCGACGTGCGACCGACAGCCGTTCTGGCCTCCAACGACGACATGGCGGCGGCCGCCATGGCCGTGGCGCATCGGGCCGGTCTGCGCGTGCCGGACGATCTATCCATCGCCGGCTTCGACGACAGCCCCCTGGCGGTCCGGGTCGAGCCCAAGCTGACCTCCGTGCGCCAACCGGTTTCTGCGATGGCGGACCAGGCCGTGCGCCTGCTGATCGAGGCCGTTCGCCACCCGGAAGCAGAGCGGTCGATCGTGACGCACATGGTCGAACACCGGCTGGTCGAGCGTGGCTCGACCAGCACGGCGCCCGTCGTCTAGTTGACGCCCAATCCGTAACCGTAGGGGTACAACGGCGCTGCGCTGTCGTCCGGGCGCGCCGGATCCTGGGCCTCGACCGACGCCATGCTGGACGGCAGTTCGAACGGCAGACGTCCTTCGGCCTTGGCCTGCCCCGTAGCCACGTCCAGAACCGCAGCGTCACTGGCCCCGAAGGTGGCGATCAGAACGTCGACCTTGTCGCGGACATTGGTCAGGATCGCCGGGCGGTCCAGATTGATGGCCACAATGCTGCGGCGAGCGGCGCGGGCCTGTTTGATCGCCTCATATTCGACGTCGCCGTCACGGAAATCGAGACGGCCCTCGTTCTGACGCGCGCCGAAGAAGTGGTGCGGATGCAGACGTTCGAATGGGGTATTCACCCGCACGATGGCCAGATCGGCCTCAGCCGGAGTTGAAACCACCGTCCAGCCGCGCCGACGGGCTTCGTCTGGCGCGACATTGTAGAGCCAGACAGTGCGAACGCCTTGGGCCGTCATCGGCTTTCCGCCGTCTTCAAGGATGACCTGGGCCTTGCGCTGGGCCATGTCGGCCAGGACCTGGGACGCCGGATCGCCGACCACCCGCTCTGCGGCGTCAGGATCGACATAGGGATTGTCGAACAGGCCCAGTTCGAACTTCAACCGCATGATGCGGCTCACGGCCTCATCCAGGCGCTCCGTAGGAACCATGCCCTCACGCACGGCCTGCATGAGCATGGCGCCGTCGTTGACGCCGCCGAACTGGTCGATGCCGGCCATGACGCCCTTGGCGAAACGCTGCGGCTGGGTCAGGGATTCGACGCCCCAGGGCATTCCGATGTCCTTGGCCTCCTGCGGCCGTTCTGCGGTCGGCGCGGTGCAGGCCTGGTCACAGTTGTTGGTGATGGCCCAATCGGACAGAACCAGGCCCTGGAAACCCTTCCTGCCCCGCAACAGGTCGGTCAGGATCTGTTTGTTGAACCCGGCGGCGACCGGTTCAAGCGTCTTACCGTCCAGGGTGACGCCCTCCAGAATCGGATAGGTCGGCATGACCCCCGTGACCTTGGCGGCGAAGGCTCCGTCGAAGGCCGCGACATGGCGGGCAAAGCTGGCGTCGTCCAGTCGCGCGACCCGCCCATAGACGTTGTGGCCGTCGAAGCCCTCAGGTTCGGCGCCGTAGCCGACCCAGTGTTTGACGACGGTGGCGACGCCGTCCCTGCGGACGCCGTCATTTCCGCCCTGGAAACCTTCGACATAGGCCTCCACCATCCGCGACACGGCGGCAGGATCGGAACCGAACGTCGCCGTGACCCGCGGCCAGCGTGGTTCGCTGGCCAGATCGGCTTGGGGAGACAGCGCCATATGTATGCCCACGGCCCGGTATTCGCGCCGTGCGATGTCGCCGAACCGCCGCACAAGATCCACATCGCCCGTCGCGGCAAGGCCCAGGGTTTCAGGCCACAGCGAAAAACCGCCCCCAGCCGTACTCGCGCCCAGAACCGCCTGGAAGTGGTTGCGGGGATCGGTGCTGATCGTCACCGGAATGCCCAGCCGCGTCTTTCCGGCAAGGCGCTGGATCGCATTGTTCTGCTCCGCCAGCTGGCGCGGCGCCACCACGAGCCGGGTGATGAAGCTGTTGAGATGCCGCTGGTCGATCATGGTCTGAACCTCGGCGACATCATAGGTCGCGCCGTCGTGGCCCAAGGCGTCGCCGGCAGGCAGGCTGCCGTGCATCATGGCGCCGACCTTTTCCTCAAGCGTCATCTGGCCCAAAAGATCTTCGACGCGCGCATCGATCGATCGGTTCGTGTCCTCGTAAACGTCCTGGCGGCCATTGTGATTCAAGTCTCGCCATGCGGGCGCCGCCCCCTGCACCGTTGCACCTTGCGCCATCGCACCCTGCGAACACGCGCCTTGGGACGTCGCGCCCAAGGCCAAGACGGCAGACAGACAGACCTGCAGCTTCATATCGGTTTCTTCCCTGGGTCGCGGCAATGCGCCGCTTGTTAGTTTAGCGCTATAATCATAAGTGACGTCCCTTCCAATGGCTGAACACAGGTCTTCATGCCGAACGTCGCGACGGGGACGACACGCCTTAGGCGCACACAAATCCCGGCCTGGCTCCCTTCGTCGCCCGCCCCGACAGTCACGCCGGGTGACCGGCGGCATGAGGGTCGGCATCTTCTGCTTGTGGATTCCAACGGCGGGCGCCGTCACGCCTCATGCGACGCCTTACGGGCTGCGGGGCTTCGCGTGACTGCGCCGTGCTCACAGACAGGCGTCAACGCCGTGCGGAAAGGGCTGGAGTTCGATGCTGTCGTCCTGCAGGCGACCAGGGAAGACGTTGCTTGGCCGCAATCGAATCTTGGGTCTTCGCCAGAAGAAACGATGCCGATCCTGGCCCTCGGACCTTCGGTGCAGCCAAGGTTTACGCCCGATGTTCGAATTCGACGCCTGCCGAATGTGATGCAACTTCATCGTATCGTGGGCCGCTTCATGGACCGCGCGGCCTTGAAGCCCCACGCGCCCGCTCAGGTGCGGTTCGGTTGCGCCGTCTTTGATCTGTCTGACCTCAGATTGACCGTACGCGGGGTGGACGCCCTTCTAAGCCGAACCGAGGCGCTGTTGCTGCGTAGCCTGGCGCTGAACGCCTACACGCCGATGCACAGAACGCGTCTCCGCCCTGACCAGCCAGACAGTCGCGGAGTCGATGTGGCGATCCACCGGCTGCGGCGCAGGCTCGGCGACGATCCGGTCAATCCCAGATATCTCAAGACGGTTCGAGGCCGAGGCTACCTGCTTCTGCCCGAGGCCATTCACGACCTGCGGCCTACGCCAAACTAAACTCAGAACCCATCGGTTGAATGCGAACAACCTGATTCCAGGCTGCTAAGGCATTTGGATTATAGGCGATCTTTCTCGGCTGACAGACGATCAGATGGCGCGGATGCGCATTTGGCACACTTTTTATAGGCAGCTTCGGTCAAGCTGCACCCGCACACACGGCCGTGACAACTCGGCGCCGATCAGGAACGGATCGGTCGGTCGATCGCTGACGATAATGGGCGCCATCGACCAACCGGCCGGCTTCCGTCACACAGCGGTGACTTCGGCTTCTCGTGATCTTATCGAGCCGCGCCGACGTTCAAGGTGTAGTTGGCGCGCTCGCCGCGACGCGCGGCGTTGCGCATCAGATAGACCTCAATCTTGTAGGTTCCGCTGGCCGCTGTACGGCCCTGATAACGATTGCCGCTGGTCGAGCCGATGAAGAGCGCCTGGTTGGCGCGGGGCGCCGTAACATTGAAGTAGCTGGAGGCGTTCGACGTTCGCAGGTTGACCGTGAATGTCTGACCCGCGCGCAAGTCGATCAAATAGGTCACAGTCTCATAGCCCGAAACCGTGCCCTGCCGCGTCGCGGACGAAGCCCCACGATCAAAGCGGATCGTCTCTGTTCGATCGCTGGCCACAGGACCGCCGACCGGTCCCGGCAGGGTGGTGGGACGTCCGTCCACCGGCCCGCCCACAGGGCCCGGGAGGGTTGTTGGGCCGCCACGACGGCAATCCGGCGAGGGGGTGGAGACGATCGAGTCGTAGCGACCGTTCATCGTCGCAACCGACAGGCAGACGCCCCGACGTTCGTTCCACCAGTAGGTCCAGCTTCGGTCATCGCCGGCCTCTGAGCCGACATTGACGTAGCCGCGCGACGTCAGGGCGCTTTCGCCGCTGCTTCCGCGCGCGCCGACCAGATCGCGCACGTCAGAAGGCGTGTTTTGAGCCGAAGCCGAAAACGGGATGGCGATCGGCGCTACTAACGCCAAGCTCATGACAAAGGCTGAAGGTCGCATCTCTCGTCTCCGCAATGTCGCTGTGTCGCGATGGATAATGCTGAAAAACATCTGGACCGAAGGCGCGGAAAACCATTGGCGCCCAAGCCTGGAATGAAAGCGGTCATCTCGCCCGAGAGTTCCTCTCATACTGCCATATTGGCGCATCTGTACCTATCAAAGGACGCCCTCCGCTTAACGACACCAGAACCACCCTCGCCAAGGCAAGCGTGCTGTTCAACGCAAGGCTTCAGGCCTAGCGTCGCAGGCAAAGCGGGGGCGAACCATGACGACGGGCGAACAGCGGCGCGACTATCCCTTTCAGCCGGGAACGACCGCCGCCCTCTCTCCGATCGGATGGGCCGTCGTCATGGCCGGCTGTCTGTTGGGGTTTGCGGCTCTGATGGTGATCGGAGCGGCTGCGCCCGGCACGGCAGGGCGCTGGCTGTCCGTGCTGCTGTTCGTCGGCCTGCCGCTGGTCGCCCTGCGACTGGCGGCGGGACGTCGCTGGATGGCGCTGTTCCCGCCCCTGACTTGGCGGGACGTCTGGATCGGCCTGGCCTTCGTGCCTGCGGTGCTGATTGTTTCGGGTCTGGTCGCCCTGGTCGTCGTGCATTCCGGAGCGACCACGGCAAATCCCATAATCGCCTTGCTGGCCGGCATGAAGGGCTGGGACCTCGCCCTGTTTATCGTCAGCACCCTACCGCAGCTGTTGGGCGAGGAGCTCGTCACCCTGCTTCCGTTTCTCGGCCTGATGGCCCTGTTTCACGGACGGCTGGGCGCGGACCGCAGGCTTGCGGTCGCCGCCGCCTGGCTGATCTCGGCTTTGCTGTTTGGGGCTCTCCATCTCTCGACCTATGGCTGGAACCTGGCTCAGGCCTTCGCCGTGATCGGCGTCGCCCGCCTGGTGTTGACCTTGCCGTTCCTGATCACCCGCAGCGTCTGGACCTCGACCATTACACACGTCACGCACGACTGGTTGCTTTTTGGGACGGTTCTGCTGTTGGCGGAGCGCACCAATTTCGTCGGCGGCTAGCCTGACGAATGTCAGGTTTCCGGCCTACGTCCAACGACCATTTCCGGCGCATTCCGGCAGAACAGCGTTTTTGATCGGCTCTCATGTTGAGCCACTTCCACTGGTTTTGAGCCAGCTCTAAGTGGTCTCGACAACACGATGGCGACCCCGGAGGGACTCCAACCCCCGACCTCGGCTTTAGGAAAGCCTTGCTCTATGCAGCTGAGCTACGGGGCCACGCGGAGACGACCTAGCGGCTTAGGGCGGTTTGGAAAAGTGGGCGCTGGCCTGGGGCGGTGAAAAAGTCGCCGGCGCGGGCCGCACCTTGGCGGAACGCGGTTGTGGTTAAGCGCGGTTAACCTACCAGATATCGCCGTGAACAAAGGACGAATTGGGCCATGTAAACGATTCGGTCCTGATTCGTTTCGGGCTTGTTCCAACCGACCAGGCTTGGCCGTTAACGGGCGCGCCGTCCGCGTGGGATCGCCTTCGGGCGCAGGACGGCGACCGCGCGAGAGCGGGTGGAATGGCGTATCGGATGGGGAATTTCGTCGCCCTGCAGGCGCGATCAGAACAGGGTCAGGTCGCCGGCGTCGACAGCGTTGGAGGGCGACGCCGCGTCGGCGGCGGGGCGCAAACGGCCAGCCATGTCGGCCAGGGGCAGACGGCTGACGGCCTCGGTCGGGCCGGCGCCGGCGCCCAGCCTTCTCAGCACGCCGGACAGGGCCTCCAGCCGCTGGTTCAAAGCGTCCAGCGCCTGGGCCTGGATAAGGGCGGCAGGCCGGTCCTGGGCCGGGGCGTGGCGAACGAGGTCGCTCACCAGGGCTTCGACGCCGTCGACGTCGCGGCGCACGCGCATCAGTTCGTCGGCGACGGCGACCAGAAGCCGCGCGTGCTCAGTGTCGGGCTTGGGAGCGGCGCCCATGCTTAGAACAGTTCCAGCGCGCCGGTCTCGACCGGCGGCGCGACGGGCGCGGGCCGCGGCGCGACCGTATCGGTGACGGCGCGCTGAAGGGCGCGGCCGGTGACGGGCCAGTAGTGCAGCCGCCGCCCGCCGTCGCCGCGCAGACTGCCGCCCACGACCGCAATGCCTTCGTCGCGCAGGAAGCGTTCGGCGAAATCGGCGTTGGCGCGGCCGACGTCGCGCAGACTGTCGAACATCCGCCCGCCGCCGAACAGCTTGGCCTCCAGCCGCTCGCGTCGACCGCCGGCCTTGAGCAGGTCGTTGATCAAAAGCTCCATCGCATAGGCGCCGTAGCGTCGGCCCGCATCGGTCCCCGCCCCCGCCCCTTCCGGCAGCAGAAAATGGTTCATGCCGCCGATCCCCGCCAGCGGATCGCGCAGGCACATGGCCACGCACGAGCCCAGGATGGTGCTGAGCACGACGTTCGGGTCGGCCGTGATGAAATGCTCGCCCTGACCGACGTGAACGCGCTTTTCCACGCTGTTCTTCAGGGCGGACAGCGTCATGTCAGCGGCCCGAAAACGGCTTCCAGCTTGCCTTTCAGCTGGGCCACGGTGAAGGGTTTGACCAGGTAGTTGTTGACGCCGAACTGCACCGCGCGCTGCACCAGTTCGCGGTCGGCGCGGCCCGTCAGCATGATGAAGGCGGTCTTTGACGTGGGGGGATGGGCGCGCACGGCGCGCAGCAGACCCAGCCCGTCCAGATTGGGCATATTGTAGTCCGAAATGATCAGATGCGCGGGCTTGGTGACGATCTCGCGCAGGGCGATCTCGCCGTCCGCCGCCTCGCGAATGTCGCGCACGCCGATCTGTTGCAGGCTGGTGCGCACCAGCGAGCGCATGGTCATCTGATCGTCGACGACCAGACACTGGAGAGAGACGGCGGCGGGCATGGGTACGCTCCCGGTTAGGCGACTGATCGTGCGGCCGGGTCGGCGCACAGTTCGAGAATGGCGGGGGACAGGCGGTGCAGCGGCAGTTGCCGCTCGACGGCGCCCAGTTCGAAGGCGGCCTTGGGCATTCCATAGACGACGCAGGACGCCTCGTCCTGGCCCAGGGTGCGACCGCCGGCCTGGCGCATGGCCAGCAGGCCCCTGGCCCCGTCGCGGCCCATGCCCGTCAGGATCACCCCGGTCATCGGACGCTTCAGCCGCACGACGGCGTCGAACATCACATCGACCGACGGGCGGTGGCCGTTGACCGGATCGCTGGCGACCAGACGACAGCGCGGCGTGGGACCGGCGGACACCTCCAGATGGGTCGCCCCGCCGGGGGCCAGATAGACGTGGCCCTGCTTCAGCAGCGCGCCGTCAACCGCCTCGGTCACGACGGGGGCGCAAACGCGGTCCAGACGGGCGGCGAAACTGGCGGTGAAGGTCGCCGGCATATGCTGGGTGATGACGGTGGCGGGGCAGTTCGCCGGAAAACCGCCCAGAACGGTCAGCAGGGCCTCGACCCCGCCCGTGGACGAGCCGATGGCCAGGACGTGATCGGGATCAGGACGATAGGCGCCGGGCGCCTGGGCCGCCGCAGGGGCGTCGCCCAGGGCGCGCACGCGCGAACGGGCGGCGGTCTTCACCTTGGCGATCAACTCATGGAAGGCCTCGGCGCTGGCGACCGCGGGCTTGGCCACGGCGTCCACGGCGCCGATCTCCAGCGCGGCCAGGGTGACGTCGGTCCCGGCCGCCGTCAGGGTCGAGACCATGACCACCGGCATGGGCCGAAGCCGCATGATTTTTTCCAGGAACTCCAGCCCGTTCATATTGGGCATCTCGACGTCCAGGGTGACGACGTCGGGGTTCAGCGCCTTGATGGCGGCGCGCGCCTCGATGGGATCGGCGGCCGTGCCGACGACCTCGATGCCGGGGTCCGACCTCAGCGCAGCCGAGATCAGGCCGCGCATGGTCAGGCTGTCGTCCACGACCAGGACGCGCACCGGGGTCATGCCGCCCCCAGACGATAGGTGGTCAGGCCAGCGGTCTGAAGCTGGCTGGTCGCGGGGCCGGACACGCGCTCGGAATGGCCGATGTAGAGGGTGGCGCCCGGCGTCATCAGGGGGGTGAACCGCCGCCAGACCCGCTCCTGCGTCGCGTCGTCGAAATAGATCACCACGTTGCGGCAGAAGATGACGTCGAACCGCCCCTTCATCGGCCAGTCGCCGATCAGGTTCAGCTCGCGAAAGGCGACCAGACGTTTCAGCTGGGCGCCGGCGGTCCACTGGCCGCGATCGGCGCGGTCGAAATATTTGCGCCACAGGTTGACGGGCGCCGGCTCCAGCGCCTCTTCGGAATAGGTCCCGTCGCGGCCCTGGGCGACCATGTTGGGGTCGATGTCGGTGGCCAGGATGCGGACGTCCAGTTCCGCCGCCTCGGGCAGGACCGACAGCATTGTCAGGGCCATCGAATACGGCTCCTGGCCGTTCGAACAGGCGGCCGACCACACGCGCACCCGTCCGCCGGCGCGAGCACGTGCGGCCAGACCCGGCATGACGCGGTCGCGCAGGTCGTCGAAATGGTGCGGCTCGCGGTAGAAGCGGGTGACGTTGGTCGTCAGGGCCGCCGTCATCTTCTGGCGTTCGTCCACCCCGTCCACGCCGTCGACCAGGGCGCAATAATCGCGAAAGCTGGTCAGGCCCAGGGTTCGCAGCCGCTTGGCCAGGCGCGAATAGACCAGTGCGGCCTTGCCCTCGTTCAGGGCGATGCCGGCGTGGGCGTGCAGCATTTCGGCGATGTGTCGGAAATCGTCGGCGGTGAAGACGAACTCGCCCTCGACGATGGATCCCCGACCGGCGGCGGCGGTCATGCGGCTTCGGCCTCGACCTGCGGCAGGATGTGATCCAGTTCGATCAGGCTGATCATGCGGCCGTCGATGGAGAAGATGCCCTTGACGAAGGTTCGGACGCTGTCGCTGGCGACATCGGGCGTGGGCTGGACCGCCGCTTCGCTCATCTGCAGGATGTCGGACACGGCGTCGACCAGCAGGCCCACCATCCGGCCGCCGATATGGGCGACCATGATGACGTGCCGGGCCGTCGGCTCGGACGTTTCCAGACCGAACCGCGCGCCCAGATCGATGATCGGCAGGACCGTGCCCCGCAGGTTGATGACCCCCTTCATATAGCCGGGCGAGCGCGGCAGCGGCGTCGCCGGGGTCCAGCCGCGGATTTCCCGCACCGACATGATGTCGACGCAGAATTCCTGGGCGCCGATGCGGAAGGCGATCAGTTCGCGCTGGGTGTCTTTGGCTTCGGTCATGGTTCAGCTCGCAAGCTTGAGGTCGGGGCGGGCCGCCTTGCGGCGCATATCTGTGACGAGCACGTCGACATCCAGGATCAGGGCCACGCGGCCGTCGCCCAGGATGGTGGCGGCGGCGACGCCCTCGACCTGCTGATAGTTTGTTTCCAGGCTCTTGATCACGACCTGGCGCTGGCCCTGGATGGCGTCGAACAACAGGGCCGCCTGCTGACCGCCCTCGGTCTCGACCACCACGGCGACGCCGCCGGTCGGATCGATGGGCGTTTCGCTGAAGCCCATGATCAGGGCCACGTCGATCAAGGGCAGGAAGCGGTCGCGGAAACGGATGACCGGATCGACGCCGCCGACGTAATGCAGGTCCACAGCCTGGGGCGTCAGGCTTTCGACGATGGCCGGCAGGGGCGCGATCAGCGTCTGTTCGGCTGCCGTGACCACCATGCCGTCCATGACCGCCAGGGTCAGGGGCAGGCTGAGGGTGAAGGTCGAACCCTTGCCCGGAACCGAACTGATCGAGATGCGCCCGCCCAGCGCCTGGATCGAGCGTTTGACCACATCCATCCCCACGCCCCGGCCCGAGATGTCGGACACCACGGCGGCGGTGGAGAAGCCCGGAAGGAAGATCAGATTGTCGACCTGCTCGTCGCTGAGCACGGCGTCGGGCGCGATCAGCCCCTTGTCCACGGCGATCTTCCTGACCCGTTCGCGATCGATGCCGCGTCCGTCGTCGGCGATCTCGATCACGATGCGGCCGGAACGGTGCAGGGCGGCCAAACGCACGGTCCCTTCGGCGGACTTGCCGGCGGCGATCCGCGCCTCGGGCGTCTCCAACCCGTGATCGATGGCGTTGCGGAGCATATGGGTGATCGGTTCGGCCAGACGTTCGACCACGGTCTTGTCGACCTCGGTGTCCTCGCCCGCCGTGACCAGACGGACCTGTTTGGCGGTCATGTCGGCGACTTCGCGCACCAGGCGCGGCATTCGCTGGAACACCGACTTCACCGGCTGGGCGCGGATGGCCATGACGCTGTCCTGGATCTCGCGCGTCAGCAGTTCGAGATCTTCCATGCCCAGGGCGATGCCCGAGGACCGCGTCAGGCCGCTTTCCAGCACGCGCTGGGACAGCATGGCCTGCTGGATCACCAGTTCGCCGACCACATTGATCAGACGATCCACCCGGTCCAGATCGACGCGGATGGTGACGGGCGCGGCAGAAGCGGGCGCAGGGGCGACGGGCGCAGCCTGAACCGCGACGGGAGCGGAAGCGAAAACGGGTTCCGTCGCCGGCGTGGACGCGGGGTCGGCGACGACCTCCACGACGGCGGCGCCCGTGGCCCGGGCCAGAAGGGCGGCGATGTCCAGGTCGTCGCCGGCGGGCAGGACGGCGGGCGGCGCGTCGTCGAAGGCCAGCGCCGTCGCGTCCGCAGCGCTCAACGGCGTGATCGTCAGTTCGCAATCGGTCTCGACGAAATCGAAGACATCGCGCACGGCCGCCTCATCCACGTCGGCCGTCAGGTCGATGGTCCAGGTCAGGCATCCCTCGTCGACCGCCAGGGCGTCGAGCGCAGGCACGGCGCTGTCGTCCAGCGCCACGGCGGTCGGGCCCAGCCGGCCCAGTTCGCGCAGCAGCAGCCCCGTCTCGTTGGCGTTGGCGTACATCCGCCCCATCGGCTTGAACACGATGCGCCAGCCGGTGAGGACCGCCTGCTCAAACTCGTCCGCATCGTCCAGCGCCATGTCGAAGGCCATCGGGGTGAAGCCGAAATCCTCCTCGTCGTCCTCGATCACGGGCGGCGTCTCTCCGCCGTGTGTCAACAGCTCCAGTTCCGCGACCAGGGCGGCCGAGCGGGCCTCGTCCACTGGCGAGATCAGGCCCTGGGCGGCCTGGATGTGATCGGCCAGCACGTCGGAGGCGCGCAGCAGCGTCTTGACCGTCAGGGCGTCGCAGGGTTTGCGACCGGCCCGCAG
Organism: uncultured Brevundimonas sp.; assembly: GCA_963515305.1. GTDB lineage: Bacteria > Pseudomonadota > Alphaproteobacteria > Caulobacterales > Caulobacteraceae > Brevundimonas. The sequence goes on along the minus strand of CAUPWX010000009.1, from coordinate 92,838 downwards.
TTCGTCCATCAGCGTCTCGAAGACGTGGGCGAAGCGAACCAGCGCCTCCAGCCCGAAGGCCCCTGCCCCGCCCTTGACCGAATGGACGGCGCGGAAGACGGCGTTGATCGTCTCGACGTCCGTCTGGCCCTGCTCCAGCAGCATCAGCTTGGCCTCCAGGTCTGCGAGCAGTTCGTCGCATTCCTGGAAGAAGGTGGCTTTGATGGCTTCGAAGGCGTCCATGCAACGGGGTTCCGGCGGGCTCAGGCGATCAGGCGGCGACGCGGCGAACGGCGTCGACCAGCTTTGCCGGGTCGAAGGGTTTCACGATCCAGCCGGTGGCGCCGGCCGCGCGGGCGCGGGCCTTTTTCTCGACATCGCTTTCAGTGGTCAGGACCAGAACGGGCGTGGCGCGGTGGTTGGGATCGGCGCGCACGCCCTCGATCACGCCGAAGCCGTCCATGCGCGGCATATTGATGTCGGTGATGACAACGTCGGCGCCACGCGCGGCCAGCGTCTCCAGCCCGTCCACGCCGTCCACGGCCTGGATCACGGTATAGCCCGCATCCTCCAGCGCCATCAGCAGCATATCGCGCATGGTGCGCGAATCGTCGATCGTCAGAACGGTCTTGGTCATGCCAAAGCCCCCTCGGTGTTGAAGTCGGGCGCCCCGAACGCAGCCCATTGTTCGCCCCAAGCTTGCGACACAGAACCTAACCTTAGGTTGACGCCGTCGTTGCGCCACGTGCCGCGCGCCGCCAGCAAGACCTGAAGACACAGGCCGCCCAGCCGCTGAACGCCGGAGGCGTCCAGCACGAGGTCGCAGCCGCGATGGGCCAGGAGGTCGGCCTGAAGCGGGCCGGCCGCCTTCAGGTCCAGGATGTCCGGAAGGACCAAAGCCTTGGCGGCGTCCGTCATCAGAACTCCTCCCAGCCGTCTTCAACCAGAGCGGGTTGCGGCTTCAACGCCGCGCCGCCGCGCCCCAAGGTCTTCAGGGCGGCGACCATGCGGCTGCCGGGCCTGGGCGACGAGGCGATCGGCGCCGACGGCGCGCGGGCGTGTGCGGCCGGGGCGGACGTGAAAGCGGCCGCCGTCTCGGCGCCGACGCGGAACTGGGCGACGGACGCCTGCAGCGACTGGGCCTCCTGGGCCAGCGAGTGGCTGGCGGCGGTCGATTGCTCGACCATGGCCGCATTCTGCTGAGTGACCTGGTCCATCTGGTTCACCGCCGTATTGACCTGGGCCAGGCCCACGGCCTGCTCCTGGGCCGAGGCGGCGATTTCGGTGACCAGGCCGTCGATCTCGGCGACACGGTCGACGATCCGTTGCAGGGCCTCGCCGGTTTCCCCGACCAGTTTGACGCCGGCGCCGACCTGGCCGGTCGAGGCGGAGATCAGGATCTTGATCTCCTTGGCGGCCTCGGCCGAACGCTGGGCCAGGGCGCGAACCTCGGACGCCACGACCGCGAAGCCGCGACCGGCGTCCCCGGCCCGCGCCGCCTCGACGCCCGCGTTCAGGGCCAAGAGATTGGTCTGGAAGGCGATCTCGTCGATCACGCCGATGATCTGGCTGATCTGGGACGAGGATTTCTCGATGGCGGTCATGGCCGAGACGGCGTCGCGCACCACGACCCCGCTCTTTTCGGCGTCGCCGCGCGCGGCCTGGACCACGTCCGACGCCTGACGCGCGCCCGAGGCGGTCTTGTTGACCGTGGCGGTGATCTGATCCAGGGCTGCGGCGGTTTCCTCTAGCGAGGCCGCCTGTTGTTCGGTGCGGCGCGACAGGTCGTCGGCGGCTTGAGAGATTTCGCCCGCGCCCGAACGGATGCCCGCCACATTGGCCACCACCACCGCGACGGCCTCCTGAAGCTGGGCGATGGCGGCGTTGAAATCGGCCTTCAGACCTTCGGCGCGGGGCGACACCTGCGTCGTGAAGCGATGGGTCAAATCGCCTTGCGCCATGGCGGACAGGCCGGCGGCCAGAGCGTCGAGCGCCTGTTTGTCCTCGGCGGCCGTGCGGGCCTTTTCGGCCTCGTTGGCGGCGCGCTCCTGTTCGCTCAGGGAGCGATGGGCGGCGGCCTCCTGTTCGATGCGGACCTTTTCGACGGCGGCGTCGCGGAAGGCGACGATGGCCTGGCCCATCTTGCCGAACTCGTCCTTGCGTTGGGCGCCGACGATCTGGATCGTGGTGTCCCCGGCCATCAGCTTCTGCATATGGCCGATCATGGTGAAGATCGGCCGCACGATGGCGCGGGTCGCCACGAAACCAGCGGCCAGGGCGATCACCAGGGCCGCGATCAGGCCGACGACCACGGCGATCATGGCCGAGCGGGAGGCGGCCTCCTGGCCCTCGCGCGCCACGTTCAGGGCGACGTCATTCGAGGATTTCAGCTCGTCGATGGCGGTTTCCAGCGTGCCGATATAGGTGTCGGCGACGCCCTTGCGGCCGACCATGCCGACGGCCTCGGCCCCGCGGCCTTCGCGGACCAGGGCGGCGCCGGCCTGAACCACGTTCTGATACCAGGTCGTATTGGCTTGGATCACGCTATCGATCGGTCCGGCGCGATCGGCCGGCAAATCGGACCGCAAATCCTGCATCGCGGCCAGGAATTTGGCGCGGTGGGCGTCGACGCGCTCCAAATAATAGGGGTCTTGGGACAGCAGATAGCCGCGCAGGGCGTTTTCCTGACGGGTCATGTAGAACTCGGCCGTCGCCGTGTCGCGGTTGGCCTTGTTCTCGACGCTGCGCTGGTCCCCGGCGGTCTCAAGCCGCATCAGGCTGGTCAGGACGACCGCGCCCATGACGGCGATCGCCGCCAGAACCAGGGCGAACGCCACGAACAGCTTTCTGCCGACGGGCATATTCTCGATAAGCTTCAACTCAACATCCCCCGATGATTGGGTCACACAAGACAAACAGACTGTCCGACCGGACCCGTCGCGCCCGATCCGCGCAATATCCACGCACGCAGTCCCGCCACACGGGCAAGCCGGCGACGGCGGATAAGGCGGGAGAGCGGAAAGACGACATCGGGGTCCTTGAGACGTCTGGATTATGCGTCCCAAGCGTGAGGCGATGATTAATAGGATGTCTGAACCCAGCCCTATGTAGCATTGCGTAGAAATGGCTACGCTTGCTGCATCCCGGTTTTTACGGGCATGAAGTTTACGTGGCGGAAATAAGAATTACGTATTTTCACGGATAGGGCGATGGCCTATAGCAATTCGAGCCGCGGACGCGGCGAGAGGAGCGCTGGGCGAACTTTGCGTTCACGGCCATGAGCTTCGAGCAGGACGATCCTCGCCCCACCGGCGCGGGCGCGTCTGCCTTGTTGACCACCTACCGGACGAAGACCTGGCGCGGCGGCGTTGTGGTGGCCTGTCTGTCCGTGATGGCGGCGATCAGCCTGAGGCTTGCGATCGAGCCATTGGCCAAGCTTTACTATCTGCCGATGATCGGCGCCGTGATGGCGACGGCCCTATTGGCGCAGAGATCGTCGGTGTTGCTGACCATCGCCCTGGCCATCACCGGCATCGAGCTGACCATCCATCGGACGGGGTTGGTCGATACCTTGTCCAACGCCCTTCTATTCACGATCATCGCCCTGATGGTCGCGGAGGCCTGTTTTCGTCTGCGGTCGGCGCTTGATGCGGCCCAGGCTCTGGCCGTCAGTCTGGAACAGCGCAAGACGCTGCTGAAGACCATTCTGGCCTCCATGCCGGTGGTCACCCTGGACGCAGAGGGCTGCATTCAGCGCATCACCGACAGCGCGGCGCGACTTTTGGACGTGCGGTCGTCCGACGCCGTGGGGCGGCCGTTCGACGCCCTTGTCGCCGGGTTCGACGCCGAAGAGGCCCAGGCGCCACAGCGCGAAGAGGCGTCGCCCCCGCTTTGGCGCCTGCTTCGACCGGGTGGCGGATCGACCCTGCTGACCATCGAGGCCCATCGTCTGGCCGATGATGCGGCGCCCGAGCAGATGGTGCTGACCCTGACGGATCAGAGCCAGGCCGAGGCGGTGCGCCGACATGAGCGCGATCTGAACGACCGTTTGAGCAGCGTGTGGCGGCTGAACTCGATGGGCGAGATGGCGGCGACCCTGGCGCACGAAATGAACCAGCCGCTGAGCGCCGCCGCCGTCTACCTTCACGCCGGACAGGCCGATCTGGCGCGGATCGGCCCGGCGGCCGAACCGACCGTGCGGACGCTTGACCTGGCCAAGGCGCAGTTGCTGCGGGCCGGCGACATCATTCGCCGGATGCGAGAGATGATCTCCAACGGATCGCGCGCCTTCACCGAGGAACGCGCCTCTGTGATGATCCGCGACCTGGACCCGGTGTTCGCCCTGATCGGCCAGGACACCGGCGTCGTCATCCGCGTCGAGGCGGAATCGGCGGACGATCAGGTGCTGGCCGACCGTATCCAGCTGCAACAGGCGCTGGCCAATCTGGTTCGCAACGCCGTGGACGCGGTGGTGGATCGTTCGGACGGGCGGGTGACGGTGACCGGCCGCGCCCTGGGGGCCGACGGCTATGAGATCGCGGTGCGCGACAACGGCCGCGGCATTCCGGCCGATCAGATGGACCGCATCTTTCATCCGATGATCTCGACCAAGACCGGCGGCATGGGTCTGGGGCTGTCGGTGACCCGCTCGATCGTCGAGAGCCACGGGTCCGCCCTGACCGTCAGCCGACCGCAGGGCGGCGGGGCCTGTTTCACCTTTCGACTGTCGCGCCCAACGGAGCCTGAGATCGCATGACCGCGCATTCCGTCTTCATCGTCGACGACGATCCCGCCATGCGGGATTCGCTGACCCTCATGCTGCGCGGCGCGGGATTTCGAGCGCGCGCCTTCACCAGCGCCGACGATTTCCTGGCCAATCTGCCCGAGGACAAGAGCGCCTGCGTGATCACCGACGTACGGATGCCCGGGGTGGAGGGGCCCGAACTGGTGAAACGGCTCAAGGCGCTGCGCGGCGACAGCTGGCCGGTCATCGTCATCACCGGCCATGCCGACGTGCCCCTGGCGGTGCAGTTGATGAAGGCCGGGGTCGTGGACTTCATCGAAAAGCCGTTCGATCCGCAGCAGATTCTGGACAGCGCCGGGCGCTGCATCGCCGCGCTGAGCGGGCTGGAGGCCGACCGCGCCGCACGCGAGGCGGCCCAGGCCCGTCTGGCCACCCTGACCAAGCGCGAGCGTCAGGTGTTCGACGCCCTGATCGAGGGCTGTTCCAACAAGGAAATCGCCCTGAGGCTGGAAATCAGCCCGCGTACGGTGGAGATCTTTCGCGCCAAGGTGATGACCAAGATGCAGGCCGCCAACCTGTCCAGCCTGGTCCGTATCGGAATGCGTATCGGCGACGCTTGAGCCGGAAGGGAATCGTCGCCACCTTAGCCCGGTCATGAGCGACCGGTCCGCAGGCCTGGCCCCATCGCGCGTCACCGCGGTCCTGGGCCCCACCAACACCGGCAAGACCCATCTGGCGGTCGAGCGGATGCTGGGTCATGCCTCGGGCATGATCGGCCTGCCGCTGCGCCTTCTTGCGCGCGAGATCTACGAGCGGATCGTCCGGCAGCGCGGGGCCGCCGCCGTGGCCCTGATCACCGGCGAGGAAAAGATCGTCCCGCCGCGCGCCCACTATTTCGTCTGCACCGTGGAAGCCATGCCGCTGGAGCGGTCGGTCGAGTTTCTGGCCATCGATGAGATTCAGTTGGTCGCCGACCCCGAGCGCGGCCACGTCTTCACCCAGCGTCTGCTCCATGCCCGCGGTCGATTCGAGACCATGTTCCTGGGCGCCGGCACGATGGAGCCCCTGATCCGTCGTCTGGTCCCCGACGTCGAGATCGTGACGCGCGACCGGCTGTCCACCCTGTCCTACGCCGGGTCCAAGAAGCTGACCCGCCTGCCCCGCCGCAGCGCCATCGTCGCCTTCTCGACCGAGCGGGTTTACGCCATCGCCGAACTGATCCGCCGTCAGCGCGGCGGCGCGGCCGTGGTGATGGGCAGCCTGTCGCCCCGCACCCGCAACGCCCAGGTGGCGCTGTATCAGTCGGGCGAGGTCGATTTCCTGGTCGCCACCGACGCCATCGGCATGGGGTTGAACATGGACGTGGACCATGTGGCCTTCGCCGGCTTGAGGAAGTTCGACGGAAGACGGACCCGCTGGCTGCACGCCCATGAGATCGGCCAGATCGCCGGGCGGGCGGGCCGCCATCTGCGCGACGGCACGTTCGGCGTCACGGCAGAGGCCGAGGACCTGGACCCCGATCTGGTCGAACAGGTGGTCGAGCACCGGTTCGATCCGGTCGAGGCGGCGGAGTGGAGAAACGCGCGGCTGGATTTCGACACCCTGCCCGACCTGTTGCGGTCGCTGACGGTCACGCCCCAGCGTTCGGGCCTGAGCCTGACGGCGGAGGCGCTGGACGAGACCCTGCTGCGCCGCCTGATCAAGGATGAGGAGATCGCCCGCATCGGCCGGTCGCGCGGCGCCATCATGCGGTTGTGGGAGGCGTGTCAGCTGCCCGATTTCCAGAAGACGACGCTGGATGAGCACAGCCGTCTGGCCAAGGATGTCTTCACAGCCCTGACCGGCAGGCGCGGGCGGCTGACTGACGACTGGATGGCGCCGCGCTTCGCCTTCGTGGACCGCGACGACGGCCAGATCGACCAGCTGTCGGCGCGGCTGTCGGCGGTTCGCACCCTGTCCTACATCGCCAACCGGCCCGACTGGGTTCATGACGCGCAAGGCTGGCGCGACAAGACCCGCGCGCTGGAGGACCGGCTGTCCGACGTGCTGCACGAGCGGTTGACCGCCCGGTTCGTGGATCGGCGCACCACCGCCCTGATGCGCGCGCTGAACGTGCGCGAGGATACGTTTGCGGGCGTTGCCGAGGACGGCGAGGTGACGGTCGAAGGCCAGGTTGTGGGCCAGTTGGACGGGGTCCGGTTCCAGATGGAAAAGGGCTCGTCCGCGCTGGAGGCCCGCACCCTGCGCCAGGCGGCGGTGCGCGCCGTGACGCCCGAGATCAACCGTCGGCTAGGGCGTCTGGCCGCCGAGCCGGATGCGGCCTTTTCCGTCACGCCGGATGGCGCGGTTCTGTGGCGCGGCGTGCTGACGGCCCAGATCGCGGCGACGCCGCAGGGGTCGGACCCATTCGCGCCCAGTGTGCGGCTGATGGGCGATCTTGGGCCGACGCCCGCGCGGGAACGGGCCGTGCGCCGGCTGGAGGCCTGGCTGGCGTCAGAGGCCGGGCGGGCGTTGCGCGATCTGCGCCGCCTGCGTCAAGCGGTCGAGAGCGGCGCCTTGAAGGGCTTGCCGCGCGGCATCGCCTTTCGCCTCATGGAGGCCGGCGGGCTGATCGACCGGCGCGACGTCGAACGCGACCTGGCCGCCCTGAGCCAGGTCGAGCGACGCACGCTGAAAAGCTTCGCCATCCGCGTCGGCGTCCATTCCGTCTGGCTGCCCGGTCTGCAAAAGCCACGCGCCCGTCATTTCGCGCAAGGCTTCGTCGCCGCGCCGCTGATCGCGGCGACGCCCGACCTGATCCCGGCGCCGGTCGAACCGCTCGCCTCGCGTCTGTTGTCGGCCCACGGCCTGCGTCAGGCCGGCCGCTGGCTGGCGCCGGTCGAGACGCTGGAGAAGATGGCCGAACTGCGCGCCGCCAACCACGGCCGCCTGTCCGACGCGGCCCTGGCGGAGCTGGGCTGGAGCGCCGACCAGGCCAGACAGGTCATCGCCGCCCTGAAGGTGGATCGGGCGCGCCTGCCCGACAAGCCCGGCGCGGCCGTCAGGCCCGTCAAGGATTCGCCGTTCGCCGCCTTGGCGGTTTTGACCGAGACGCCCGAGCCACGGACGCGACCCAAGCGCCGTCGCCCCCGTCGAAAGGCCAAGGCTTGAGCGAGGACGCCTGTCGTATCGATGTCTGGCTGTGGCGGGCGCGGTTCGTGAAGACGCGTGGTCTCGCGGCCGACCTGGTGGAGCGCGGGGCTGTGCGTCTGACGCATCATGGGCGCGAGACGCGGTTGGACAAGCCCAGTCGTTGCGTCCACCCCGGCGACCTTCTGACCTTCGCACAGAACGGAGCGGTCACCAGCCTGCGCGTGGAGGCGCTGGGTGAAAGGCGCGGACCCGCCGAGGAGGCCCGCGCCCTTTATAAGACTTTGAACCCAGACGGGCTCAGGTAGCGCAAAGCGCGATAGCCTTACTTCTTGATGGCGAACTCGCCTTCGATGTGCAGCTTCACCTCGTCGGACACGGCCGGCAGGGCGTAGTTGATGCCGAAGTCCGAACGCTTGATGGTGGCTTCGCCGTCGAAGCCGGCCTTGTAGGCGCCCATGACGGTTCCGGCGGCGTTGAACTCGACCTCGATGGTGACCGGCTTGGTCACGCCCTTCAGGGTCAGGTCGCCGACCACGGTCGCTTCGTTCGGATCCGACGGATCGACGGTGACCGAGCGCGACACGAAGGTCGCCGTCGGGTGATTGGCGGTGTCGAAGAAGTCGGCTGTCTGCAGGTGATGCTTCAGCGCCTCGTCGTTCGGCGCCACGTCGGTCAGCGGGATGGTGGCGGTCAGGGTGGAGGCCGACGGATTGGCCGGGTCCAGCGTCAGCTCGGCCTTCACGTTCACGAACTGGCCCGTATAGGTCGACAGGCCGAAGTGGTTGACCGACCAGGTGATCTTGCCGTGACCGGAGTCCAGTTCATAGGCGCCGGCGGTGACCTCGGCCGGGTTCTTGGTCAGGGCCGCCTGGGCGACGACCGCGCCGCCGGCGGCGAGGCTGAGGGCCAGGGCGCCAGCGACGGCGTATTTGGCGACGGCGTATTTCACGAAGGGGGTCCGCATGAGGGAGTATCCTTTGAGGGGAGATGGATATGCAATCACTACAGTTGCGATTAAGCCTGGCGGTTGTCAAGCTGCGACGCGGCGGGCTTGAGAACGGCTCTCGGCTTAAGCCCCGCTGTTGACAGTTGGTTGCGTGGCCGCCATGTCGCAGGCCTCCCGCTCACAACCTCGATCCCTTTCGCCGCCCAATGACCTACATCGTCACCGACGCCTGCGTGAAATGTAAGTTCATGGACTGCGTCGAAGTGTGTCCGGTCGACTGCTTCTACGAGGGCGAGAATTTTCTGGTCATCGCGCCCGACGAATGCATCGACTGCGGCGTGTGCGAGCCGGAATGCCCTGTCGACGCCATCGTGCCCGACACCGAGGACGAGCCGGACGGCAAGTGGCTGCAGGTCAACGCCGAATACGCCAAGGTCTGGCCCAACATCACCGTCAAGGGCACGCCCCCCGCCGATCGCGAACAGTTCGAACGCGAAACCGGCAAATACGAGAAATACTTCAGCCCCAAACCGGGCAAGGGCTCCTGATCCCAGGTCGCGCGGCGGCCAAGCCTTGCCGCAAATCCACGTCCGCCCTGTGGACGTTTTGAAATTCCGCAGATTTGTGATAGGTTCTGTTTCATTGGATCGGGCGGTCCGCGAAAACTTCGCGCCGCCCGTGTTTGCGACAGCATCCCGCCCACAGACGGGATCGGCCAGAGGTTTGGTGATCCGTTTCCGCATTTGACGCCCAGCATCATCCCCTCCGACGGAGCGATCCGGCGGGTGAGATCCTGTTTGCGTTTTCTGCGCCTTCGCGTCGCCCGGCCCTGACCGGGAAAGGACGATTATGACGAGCAAGACTGGTCTGGAGTTCAAGGTTGGCGACGCGGTCGTCTATCCGGCGCACGGCGTCGGCAAGGTCGCGGCGATCGAAACTCAGGAAGTCGCGGGTATGTCGCTGGAAGTCTATGTCGTGACCTTCGACCACGAAAAGATGACCCTGCGCGTCCCGACCAAGAAGGCCGTGACGGCGGGCCTGCGCTCGCTGGCCGCCGACGACGTCGTGACCAAGGCCCTGACTACGCTGAAGGGCCGCGCCCGCATCAAGCGCACCATGTGGTCGCGGCGCGCCCAGGAATACGAAGCCAAGATCAACTCGGGCGACCTGATCTCCATCGCCGAAGTGGTCCGCGACCTGCACCGCGCCGACACCCAGCCGGAACAGTCTTATTCGGAGCGTCAGCTCTATGAATCGGCCCTGGACCGCATGGCCCGCGAAGTCGCCGCCGCCAACAAGATCGACAAGGACGCCGCCGTCGAACTGCTTGCCAAGTCGCTCAGCGCCAAGAAGCCGATCCCGACCGCCGAAGCGGCCTGAGGTTCGAAGTCCGATCAAGGAAAAGACCCCGGAGCGATCCGGGGCCTTTTTTATTGGGCCGTCGAGGACAGGCCTCAGAAATATTCGGCGTTGGCCGGGCACTGGGCGCTGAGGCGGCGGGCCGTGATGCTGGCGGGGATATAGGGGGTGCCGCGCACCAGCTGGGCGCCGCCGCGGAAGCTGAAACTGGTGTCGTCATAGGTTCCGTTCAGGCGTACGGCGATCCGGCGCCCCTTGCGGTCCTGGCACGTGCCCTCGAAGCGGGCGGCGCCGCCGCCCACGACCCGCGTCGGATAGGTGCAGCGCCATTTGTTGGTCGACAATCCGCCGAAGAAGCGATTGATCTCGCTGGGACGGACGCATTTCTGCTCGGTGTCGCGCTGACCGACGGCGCTGGTGGTGTATTCCCAATAGCCGGGCAGAACCTCGGTCTGGGCGGGGGTCTGGGCGGGGGCGATGGCCGGGGCGGCCAGCATCAGACCGCCGGCGACCACCGGGGCCAGCACGGCCAGCGCCTTCTTGGGCAGACGATCGATCAGGGACGGACGGGTCATGGCGGTCTTCTGTTCAGTTTGGATCTTCATGTTATGAGCCATAGGGCGCGGCATTTGAATGACGCCTGAACGCGCGCCTTCGCGAACGTGCAGATCGCGGCCAGGCCGAAAGGCAGCGAAACCCGCATCAGACTCAGCTTGACGCCGAACCGCCTCTTCCCTTATACGGCCCCCTCTCGCGCGGGCTACCTCCCGCGCGTACTCGTTTCATGCGTCCATGCTCTCCGTTTCGGGCCGGACGCCGCACCTTAAGGATCTGACGATGTCGCGTCGTTGCGAACTCACCGGTATCGGCCCGATGGTCGGCCACAACGTGAGCCACTCGAACATCAAGACCAAGCGCCGCTTCCTGCCGTCGCTGAAGACCGTCAAGGTCACCTCGGACTCGCTGGGCCAGACGTTCAGCCTGCGGATCTCGAACGCCGCCCTGCGCACCCTGGACTACAAGGGCGGCCTGGACGCCTTCATCGTCAAGGCCCGCGACGAGCAGCTGTCGATCGCCGCCCAGCGCATCAAGCGCCAGGTTCGCGCCAAGCTGGCCGAGCAGGCCGCCGCCTAAATCGGCGACGACACGATATTCTGGGAAAGGCCGGTGGAGACGCCGGCCTTTTTCTTTGCGGGTAACGCCGGCCTTGCCTTAAGCCTTTCGGCATCAGGGATGGGATGGGTTCGATGCGTTTGAAGCTTCTGCTGGCCGCCGCCAGCCTGACGGCCCTGAGCGCCTTCACCCTGGCCGCCTGCGCCACCGCCCCGCAACCCGCCGCGCCGGCGCCGCGCGAATCGACCGCCTTCACACTGGCCACCGATCAGCCCCGCACGCCCGAGCAGATGGCGATGCAGTTCGACAAGGCCGATCTGACCCTCAGGGTCATGCCAGCGGACAAGGCCATCGACGCCGTCGCCGTTCTGGACTTCACCGCCACGGCCCCGCTGGAGCGGTTGGTGGTCGAGCTGGATACGCTGCTGACCATTTCTTCGGTGCAGGTGGACGGGGCAGATGTTCCGGCCGACCGCTGGTCCAACCCGGAGGGTCGTCTCAGCATTGCCCTGCTCCGCCCGCTGGCGGTCGGTCAGAAGACGAGCTTGAGGATCGCCTACGCCGGCAAACCCCGCGTGGCGCCCCGCGCGCCCTGGGACGGCGGCTTCGTCTGGTCCACAGCGCCGACGGGCGAACCCTGGATCGCCACCGCCGTCCAGGGCGAGGGCTGCGACATCTTCTGGCCCTGCATCGACAGCCCGCACGGCGAGCCGGGCCGGGTCGATCTGCACATCACCGTCCCGTCCGACCTGTCGGCGCCGTCCAACGGGCGATTCCTTGGCAAGGTGAATCACGGCGACGGCTGGACCACCTGGAACTGGTCGGCCAAATCGCCCAACACCTACGCCATCGCCCTGAACGTCGGCCCCTATGAGGCGGTGACGGGCGAGTACCGCAGCCGATTCGGCAACACGATCCCGATGGCCTACTGGCATCTGAAGTCGGACACGCCGGAACAGGTGCAGGCGCTGTTCGCCCAGTTCCCCAAGATGCTGGACTTCTTCGAGGCCAACGTCGGCCCCTATCCGTTCGGCGACGAGAAGATGGGCGTGGTCGAGACCCCGCACCTGGGCATGGAGCACCAGACCATCAACGCCTATGGCAACGGCTACAAGATCGATGGTCGCGGCTACGACTGGCTGTTGCAGCACGAATTCGCGCACGAATGGTTCGGTAACCAGCTGACCAACCAGAACGCCGACGATATGTGGCTGCACGAAGGACTGGGCAGCTATATGCAGCCGCTCTATGCGCGCTGGCTGCTGGGCGACCGCTATATGCAGCGGGAACTGGCCAATCAGCGCGAGGGGCTGATCAACAAATATCCGGTCGTCTCGGGCACGCCGAAGACCGAGGACGAGGTCTATAAGGCCGACGTCGGCCCGGGCAACGACATCTATTCCAAGGGCTCGCTGATCAGCCATTCGCTGCGGAGGCTGATCGGGGACGCCGCCTTCCACGAAGCGATCACCCGATTGGTCTATGGGCGTCCCGATCCCCGGCCGGGCAATTTCGCGCCCCTGTATCGCTCGACCGACGACTTCCTGCAGATCGTCAACCAGGTGACGGGCCAGGACTATGGCTGGTTCTTCCGGGGCTATCTCTACAACGCCGCCCTGCCGGTGCTTGAGGAGACGCGCGAGGGCGGGCGGCTTCGTCTGCAATGGACCACGGGCGACGGCGGAGCCTTCCCCATGCCGCTGGAGGTCGAGATCGACGGCGCCGTCCAGACCGTGGCGATGACCGGCGGACGCGGCGAGATTGCGGTTCCCGCCGGCGCCCACGTCCTGATCGACCCGCAGAACAAGGTGCTGCGCCAGATGGACGCGATCGACGAACTGCAGGCCTATAAGGCGGCCCGCGCCAAGGCTCAGTAACTGCTTGAAGGTTACCCCGCCGCAACCGTCACGGATTGGCGCACCATCTGGCACCGCTCCTGAGTGGTCAGGAAGGCGATGTCGGCGGCGTCGCGACCGCAGGCGATCCGCACCAGCCCCTCGACCGGCGCCAGACCCGTGGCGTCGACCAGCCACCAGCCATTGTCCAGCCAGACCTCGAAAATGGCGTGGAAGTCCGGCGGCGTCAGTTGATGGGCGAAGGCGCTGACGGCGCGCGCGGGAATGCCCGAGGCGCGGCACAGAGTCATGCCCAGATGGGTGAAGTCGCGACACACCCCGGCACGGTCAATGAAGGTGCGCGCCGCCGTGGTTTCGGTGTCCGACACCCCGTGCTCGTAATCGACGTGTTCGGTGATCCAGTTCAGAATGGCCAGCACCCGCGCCCCGCCCGAGGTGTCCCCGAACTCACGCGCGACGAAACGGCCGAACTGATCCGACGGGCAATAGCGGCTGGGCTGGAGATAGGGCAGGACCTCCGCCGGCAGTTCGCCCCAGTCGTGTTGCGACACCTCGGGCGGCAGGCCTTTCAGCACGCCATTGTCGACCAGGGCCTCATAGGTCAGGGTCACCTCGCCAGAGACATGACAGCGCAGGGTGCGGGCGCCGAAATCCACGTCTTCGTCCTCGTGAAATTCGACCGGCGGATCGAAGGTCAAAGTCTCTTCGATGATGTCCTGGCCCGGCCAGTGGGCGACCTGGATCTTGTAGATGGCGTCCGTCGGCGGATCGAAACGATAGACGAGCTCGGCGCGCACGCGCAATTTCATGAGGGCCTACCGGTCGAACGAAGATTAAAAAAGGGAGCGAGGCTGCTGAACGCCATGCGACCTGAGCCGTTCCGTGTTCGCAGCGCGCCTTGCGACGCGCGTATACGCTTCCAAAAATCGACAAGACAAGTCCGTGTGTTAGTCTAGACGCCATGATCGCTTCCCCCGCCCTTCTCGCCCTTCGGGAAGCCACAGCCTCCGCCCACGAAACCCTTGAAACCGAGGCGCGCATCGAAGCGCGACTGGCCGATCCGACGACGCGCGCCGCGACGGTCGCGGACTTTTACCGTTTTCATGCCGGGCTGGAGCCGGCCAGCCATCCGCAGGTCGCCGAACTGAGCCGGGCCGTCGGCGCCGGCTTTGACCCCCGCTCTCGCGCCAACGGGATCGCCGCAGATCTGGCCGCCCTGGGCGAACCGACGCCGCCATCGGCCCTGGCGCCCCAGCTGCGATCAGTGGGCGAGGCCCTGGGCTGGGTCTATGTCGCCGAAGGCTCCATGCTGGGCGGGCGCATCATCCGCCGCCGCCTGACCGCAGAGGGACGCGGTCTGGAAGGGCTGGCCTTCCTGGATCCTTATGGCGAGGAAACGGGTGAGCGCTGGCGCGCCCTCATCGCCCTGCTGGATCTCGCCTGCACATCGGGCCGCGCCAGCGTCGATCAGATCGTGCAAGGCGGGGTGGACGGCTTCGCCTTCGCCCAGCGCACCCTTCAGCCCCAGACGCAAGACGCCGCCGCATGACCGAAACGCTCGAACCGGTCACGCTGGACCTGAACCAGTGCGATCGCGAACCGATCCATATCCCCCAGTCGATCCAGCCGCACGGCTTCATGCTGGTGCTGGACCTGGAAACCCTGACCCTGCGCCAAGGCGCCGGTCCCATCGAGGAACTGACGGGCCGCAAGGCCTGGATCGACCGATCGGTCGGGGATGTGCTGGGCGACGTCGCCGACCGGCGCATCCGCAGCATGGCGGCCGTGCAAGAGGTCGGATACGTCTGTCGCTGGCGCGCCGCCAACCGACTGGAATACGACGTCATCGTCCATATGGCCCCCAGCGCCCAGGCCGGCCTGCCCAGCCGCCTGATGGTCATCGAGGTCGAGCAGAGTTCGCAGCAGGCGCGGCTGGGCGTGGATCTGATCGCCAGCCTGGACGCCGCCGGCGCGGCGCTGGAACGGGCGGCGACTGTGCAGAGCCTGTGCGAGCGGGCGGCCGAGGCGTTTCGACGTCTGACCGGGTTCGACCGGATCATGATCTATCGTTTCCAGGACGACGAGGCCGGTCAGGTGGTCGCCGAATCGCGCGCCGAAGGAACCGGCTCCTTTCTGAACCACCATTTTCCGGCGACCGACATTCCCCGTCAGGCGCGCGCCCTCTATCTGCGAAATCCGGTCCGCGTCATCCCCGACAGCCGCTACACGCCGCAACCGCTGAGGCCCGTCGAGCCGGGCGAGGCGCCGTTGGACATGAGTGACGCGGGCCTGCGGTCGGTGTCGCCGATCCATCTGCAATATCTGCGAAACATGGACGTGCGGGCCTCGGCCTCGGTGTCGATCATCGTGGACGACGCCCTGTGGGGTCTGGTCGCCTGTCACAACGCCTCGCCCAAACTGCTGCCCTATGAGTTGCGGGTGGGCAGCACGACCCTGGCGCGGAACCTGGCGAGACAGCTGAAGGCCAAGGGCGATGCAGAACTGTATCGCGACAGAACCCGT
Organism: uncultured Brevundimonas sp.; assembly: GCA_963515305.1. Classification (GTDB taxonomy): domain Bacteria; phylum Pseudomonadota; class Alphaproteobacteria; order Caulobacterales; family Caulobacteraceae; genus Brevundimonas. The sequence goes on along the minus strand of CAUPWX010000009.1, from coordinate 77,186 downwards.
CTGCGGCGGATGGAAGACGAATTGCTGACGCGCCTGCCCAAGGACCGTCCGCTGACGGCGGCCCTGGCCGAACGGGCGACGCCGCTGATGGAGCTGGTCGGGGCCGACGGCCTGGCCATCGTCAGCGAGGGTGAGGTTCGCACCTTCGGCCATACGCCCCCGCCCGAAGGGGTCGAGAGCATTGCGAAATGGGTCGCCGACCGGCCGGGCCTGCGTCCGGTGTCGTCCCACGCCTTGTCCACCGTCCTGCCGCAAGCGAAGGCCTGGACGACGCACGGCAGCGGGCTTCTGGCCGTCAACCTGCCGGTCGAACATCCGCTGACGATCCTGTGGTTCCGGGCCGAGGTGCGCGAGACGGTGCGCTGGGCCGGCAATCCCGCGACGGCGGACAAGACCGGCCCCCACGCGATCCTGACGCCCCGCGCCTCGTTCGAAAGCTGGTCGGACGAAGTTTCGGGCGTAGCGCGGCGCTGGGGTCCCGCCGCGATAGAATCCGCAGGGCGTCTGCGCGACGCCCTGGCCGACTATGCGGCGATCAACCAGTTGCGAAGCCTGAACCGATCGCTGCAGACCCGCCTGTCCGAACGCGATCTGCGGCTGGAACAGCAACAGTATCTGATCCGCGAAGTGAACCACCGCGTCCAGAACAGCCTGACCCTGGTGTCCAGCTTCCTGGGTCTTCAGGCGCGCGAACAGGCGGGCGGCGCGGCCGCATCGGCCCTGACCGAAGCGCGTCGGCGCGTGCGGGCCGTTTCGGCGGTGCACAGCCTGCTCTATCGCGGCGATCAGGACACCGCCGTCGACATGAGCCGCTACATCGGCGAGCTGATCGCCGATCTGACGTCCAGCATGGGTGCAGACTGGGCGGCCGCGACCGAGACGGATCTGACGCCCGTGTGCATCGACGCCGGACGCGCGGTGACCATCGGTCTAATCCTGACCGAACTGATCATCAACGCCCAGAAATACGCCTACAAGGGCAAGCCCGGCCCGCTTCGGATCGCCTTCGAGGAGGACGGCGCCGTCTTCCGCATGACGGTCGAGGACGAGGGCGCGGGCGGCCATGCAGCGGGCAAGGGATTCGGCTCGATGATGATCCAGAGCCTAGTCGGACAGTTGGACGGCACGATCGACTATCGCGACCGCGCGCCCGGTCTGGCGGTCACGGTCAAGGCGCGCATCGACCCGCTGGCCTGATCGCGCGCGGCGGCGTATGAGCCGCGCCATGTCCGCCCTGGCCCTGCGCCCGTCGCCGCGCGCCCTCGCCCTGATCGTGCTGCTGATCGCCGCCTGCGTGCTGGGCCTGGCGCCCATCTTGGTGCGGCTGACGCAGACGGGGCCGGCGGCGGCGGGGTTCTGGCGGTTCGTCTTCGCCTTGCCGCTGCTGACGCTGCTGGCGTCGCGTGAGCCGGGCGGGATCGCCACGCCATCGAAATGGGCGCTGCTGGCCGGCCTGTTCTTCGCCCTGGATCTCAGCTTCTGGCACTACGGCATCGTCATGACCTCGGTCGCCAATGCGACGGTGCTGTGCAATTTGACGCCGGTGGTCGTGACCCTGTTCGGCTGGTTCGCGCTGAAGGAGCGGCCGCACAGGCTGTTCCTGGTCGCCCTGGTCCTGGCGATGGGCGGCGCCTTTGCGATGGCGGCCGGCGCCGACGGGCGACAGGGGACCAATCCGCCGCTGGGCGACGCCTTCTCCCTGTCGGTGGCGGTCTGGTATTCGGGCTACTTCCTGGCGGTGAAGGCCGCACGGGCCACGGCGGGGGCCATGCGCGTCACCTTCTGGGCCACCCTGCTGGGCGCGCCGCTGCTGCTGATCGTGGCCCTGGTTCTGGGCGAGGACATCGTGCCCGCCGGGCCCGCGGGCTGGGCCGCCTGCGTCGCCATGGGCGTGATGCACGTGTTCGGCCAGGGCGGCGTGGCCTGGGCGTTGGGCAAACTGCCGGCGTCCGTCACCGCCGTCACGATCCTGATCCAGCCCGTAATCGCCGGTTTGCTGGGCTGGTGGGTCTTCGGCGAGACCTTGACGCCGATCCAGGCCGTGGGCGGCGCGCTGGTGCTGGGCGCGATCGTGATGGCGCAGAGGTCGCAGCGCGCCAGCACCGCTCTGGCTGCTCAGCCCGCGCCAAACGGGCTCAAATAGCGCCAAGCGAGATAGCCCAAGCAAAAAAACAGGCGCGGAAGCCGAAGCCGCCGCGCCTGTTTTCCGAACCTCGTCGCCTGTCGGCTTAGAGGATCTTGAGATCGATCGCCGACGTCTTGCCGCGCTGGTTTTCCAGCTCGTATTCGACCTTGGCGTTTTCATCGAGGCCTTGAAGGCCAGCCTTCTGAACGGCGGTGACGTGAACGAACACGTCCGAGCCGCCGCTGTCGGGCTGGATAAAGCCGTAGCCCTTGGTGGGATTGAACCACTTGACCGTGCCGGTCGCCATGTCTGCGTCTCCGTAAACGCGCTTTTCCAGGCGGATCCCCCTCGGGGCGACCCGACAATCCATCTGGACAGCTCGTTCAGGCGAAGGAGCGAAACGCGGGTGTGGACCCCACGCGAAATCCGGACTGTGCCGATGTTGTCACCCGGCTTTTCCAGACGGTCAACAGCGAAAGCGATTCGCAATCGCTGCATTCAGCCTTAACGACAGATGCCCGCCGAGCCGCCTTCGATATGCAGGTGGTTGGCGTGCGCGGCGTTGTAGTCGGGGCTGAGCACCGTCGAGAACAGGCGACAGGCGCCGTCGCGCACCCCGTGCAGGAACCGCGATCCCGGCTGACCCGTCGGCCCCTGGCCGTTCCAGTCCTGAAGCACGCTGACGGTGCGGCCGTTCTTTAGGGTGACGGCGGCGACATCCAGGGCGTTGGCGCGGGCGTGCTCGCTGGGGCGTTCGGCCTCGTCCTGCGAGCCGTAGATGCGCCGGCAGGAGTAGGTCCCGTAGTTCTCCACCCGCGCGGGGTCCGAGCCGAAGGCCTCGCGCGCGGCCGGGCGCAGCACCTGACGATCCCAGACGACGTAGCGAACGGCCAGCGGGCACTGCATGATCACCCCGCCCGGCGCCAGGGGCGTGACCGCCCCGCCCGTGATCCGCACCGCCCCGCGCACGACGCAGAAGCCGCCGTCGTCCCGATCCTCGGCGCGCGTCACCTGAACGCCCGCGTCCTCCAGCGCCTGGATGCAGGCGTCTGTCGCCCGTTCGGCGGCCTGGGGCGTGGCGGCGGCAGGCACGTCGAAGGCCGACACCTTGGCCGCGGTGGCGACGCCGACGGGGCGGTTCAGGTCCAGGGGTTTCCACGGCAGATCCTGCGGCGGAGCGAACACGTTCAGCAGCGCAAAGCCCGCGCAGACCAGCAGCGCGAGCTCCCACACCAGATTCCACATATCCGCCAGATCGCGCTTCATTCCACCCCGTCACAGGCCTTGAGAAGGCCCAGCCGCTTCCAACGCCCAGCTTCGCCGTCGGCTCCCTGTCGACCACCGCGCCTCTTGCCGCGCGGCCGAACCTGGCCCAGTCTTCGGCCATGGGAAAGAAATCCGACGCCTATGACGCCGAGCTGGAGCAAATTCAGCTGGCCATCGTCCAGAGCCAGGCCTGGAGCATCGAACACGGCTCGCGCGTGGTCATCGTGCTGGAAGGACGCGACACCGCGGGCAAGGACGGTGCGATCAAACGGCTGACCGAATATATGTCGCCGCGCCAGACCCGCGTCGTGGCCCTGCCCAAACCCAGCGACCGCGAAACCAGCCAATGGTATTTCCAGCGCTATGTCCCGCACCTGCCGGCGGCCGGCGAGACGGTGATCTTCAACCGCTCCTGGTACAACCGCGCCGGGGTGGAGCCGGTGATGGGGTTCTGCACGCCCGAACAGTACGCCCAGTTCATGACCGACGCGCCGCGGTTCGAACGGATGCTGACCGACGACGGCGTGATCCTGATCAAGATCTGGCTGGATATTTCGCGCAAGGAGCAGGCCAAACGCCTGAAGGAACGCCGCAACGATCCGCTGAAAAAGTTCAAGCTGTCGTCGCTGGACGCCGAGGCGGAGGCGCGGTTCGACGCCTATTCCGATGCGCGCGACCGGATGCTGGACGAAACCGACCGCGACTATGCCCCCTGGACCGTCGTGGCCACCGACGACAAGAAGACCGCGCGCCTGAACGTCGGGCGGTTCATCCTGTCGGTGCTGAAACACAGCGACCTGTCGGTCAAGACACCGGACCCGGACGTCGTCTTCGATGCGGCCAAGGCCAAGGGGCGTCTGTCGCGCTGACCTTGATCCGTTCGCCGGCCACGCCTCAGGCCGTGCGGACGATCCCGCCCGACGCCGCCACAGGCCAAGGCGTCAGCCGCCCGCCCGCGCAGGGACCGCCCCTGCACTCGCCCGTCAGCGGCTCGAACACCGCCCCGTGCCAGCCGCACAGGATCAACGACCCGTCTGGCGTCAGATAGCGGTCGATCTCCACGGCGATTGGAAAGCCGGCATGGGGGCAGCGATCGACCCAGCCCGCGACCTGGCCGTCCTTCCGCACCACGAAGCCGTGAAAGAAGGCCTCGCCGATCTGCAGCACGAAGCCGCGCGAGCCGGGCTCGGCGATGTCGCCCTCGGCGCACAGGGCCACCCCCGGCGGGGTCTTCCAGACGCGTTTGCGCTCGGCAGGGGCGGCCTCTTCAGACACGCTCGGCCTTCAGCGGGCGCGACAGCAAACCGTCGATCAGGCCGTCGACGTCGATCTCGCCGGCCAGCAGCGCGGCGACGCCCTCGGAAATCGGGATTTCCACGCCCAGACGCGCGGCCAGTTCGCGCACGGCGGGGGCGCTCTCGTAACCCTCGGCCACCGATCGCTTGCCGGCCAGGGCCTGCTCGACCGTCTGCCCTTGCCCCAGGGCCAGACCCAGGCTCATGTTGCGCGACTGGGGGCTGGAGCAGGTCAGGACCAGATCGCCCAGGCCGCACAGGCCCGCCACCGTCTCGGCCTGGCCGCCCATCGCCACCGCAAGCCGGGTCATTTCGGCGAAGCCCCGGGTGATCAGGGCGGCGTGGGCGCTGCGGCCCAGTTGACGCCCCTCGGAGATGCCGCAGGCGATGGCCAGCACGTTCTTCAGCGCCCCGCCCGCTTCCGCACCCACCAGATCGGTCGCCAGATACGGGCGGAAGCCGGGCGCCGACAGGGTGTTCAGCAGGGCCTGCCCCAGGGCGGCATCGGCGCAGGCCAGGGTAACGGCGGTCGGCAGGCCGCGCGACACCTCGCCGGCGAAACTGGGACCAGACAGCACGGCGGCCGGGGCGTCCGGCAGGGTCTCGGCCAACACCTCGGTCATCAGCTTCATCGTGCCGCGCTCGACCCCCTTGGAGCACAGCACCACCGGCACGCCCGCACGATGATGAGGCGCGAAGGCCGTCAGTGTGGCGCGCATATGCTGGGCCGGGGGCACGGCCAGGATCACGTCGCAAGCGCCCAGATCAGCCAGGTCCGATGTGAACTTCAACTCGGGGGCCAGAGGCACGCCCGGCAGATACAGGTCGTTGGCGCGGGTCGCCTGCAGCGTCTCGACCAGCTGCGGCTCGCGCGCCTGAAGCGTTGTGTCCAGCCCCGCCCGGACGCAGACCTGGGCCAGCGCCGTGCCCCAGGCGCCTGCGCCGATCACCCCTGCCGTGCGGAATTCCATACGCCCTCCCGAGGCTTCTTCATCGTTCACGCCTTGGCGCCTTTGCGGCCCGGCCTGTGCGAAGGATCGGCCAGGGCGCGCGCTTCGTCCAGCGGCCATCGCGGCCGGGCGACCACATCAATGTCGCTGGTCAGGCCCAAGGCCAGCCGTTCAGCCCCCGCCAGGGCGATCATGGCGGCGTTGTCGGTGCAATAGGCCATCGGCGGCGCCAGGAAGTCGAAGCCGTGTTTCGCCGCCGCGGCCTGCAGCGTGGCGCGGATCGTCTTGTTGGCCGCGACCCCGCCCGCCACGACGAAAAGTCTTTTCTGCCCTATCGGCGCGCTCGCGGAGCGCGCCTGCATGAGGGCGTCGCTCGTTTCGGCGTAATCCTTCATCGCCCGCTCGGACCGCTCGGACAACTGGCGGGCGATGGCGGCCTGTACGGCGGCCGCCAGATCGGCCTTGTCCTGTTCGGTTTCGCAGGTCTGGGCGATGCGGAATGCGGCGGTCTTCAGCCCCGAGAAGGAGAAGTCGCAATCCTTGCGTCCCAGCAAGGCGCGCGGCAGGTCGTAGCGCGTGGGATCGCCGCTGACCGCCAGCTTCTCCAGCGCCGGACCACCGGGATACCCCAGCCCTAGGGCCTTGGCGATCTTGTCGAAGGCCTCGCCCGCCGCGTCGTCGATGGTGGCGCCGATCCGGCTCATGTCCCCGATCCCGCGCACCTCCAGGAGCTGACAATGCCCGCCCGAGACCAGCAGCAGCAGGAAGGGATAGGCGACCTCCGCCCCCAGCCGCGCCGAGACCGCGTGCCCCTCCAGATGGTTGACCGCCACCAGCGGCAGCCCCCGCGCCAGGGCTGCCGCCTTGCCGAAGCTGAGCCCCACCATGACCCCGCCGACCAGGCCAGGCCCGGCCGTCGCCGCGATCCCATCCAACGCGTCATAGGCCATGTCGGCCTCGGCCATCGCGCGACGGGTCACCTCGGCGATCATCTCGACATGGCTCCGGGCGGCGATTTCCGGCACCACCCCGCCATAGGCCGCATGGTCGTCGATCTGGCTGTGAACAACCGAGGACAGCACCTCGGCCCGGCCACCGTTCAGACGCACAACCGAGGCCGCGGTTTCGTCGCAGCTGGTTTCCAGACCCAACACCGTCAGCGGTCGGACATCCGGTCCAATTGCTGACTTGTCGACGCTGTTATACTCGGCGGACATCTCCATCCGGGTCGAGGTAGCGACCCGGCGTCCGGTACGCAACGCTCATGACCTTTCCCCTCCGCATCGGCACCCGGCGTTCCAAGCTGGCGCTCGCCCAGTCCGGCATGATGCAGCGCGCCATCGGCCGCGCCCTGGGCGTGCCCCAAGCCGAGATCGAGACCGCCATTCCTTTGGTCGAGATCGTCACCACCGGCGACCGGGTGCAGGACCGCCGCCTGCTGGAAATCGGCGGCAAGGCCCTGTTCACCAAGGAGATCGAGGAGGCCCTGCTGGCAGGCCGGATCGACGTCGCCATCCACTCGATGAAGGATGTGCCCGCCGTTCAGCCCGACGGTCTTTGCATCGCCGCCATTCCCGAGCGCGAGGACGCCCGCGACGCCTTCATCAGCCGCGACTTCGCCAGCTTCGCCGACCTGCCTCTGGGCGCGCGCCTGGGCACCGCCAGTCTGCGCCGCCAGGCCCAGGCCCTGGCCCTGCGGCCCGACCTGAAGATCGAGATGCTGCGCGGAAACATCGACACCCGGCTGCGGCGCGCCGCCGACGGAGAGTTCGACGCTATCCTGCTGGCCGTATCCGGCATGACGCGGCTGGGCGTGAGCGAGCATATACGCGAGAAACTTTCGCTGGACGACTTCCTGCCCGCGCCGGGTCAGGGCGCACTGGCGCTGCAGACCCGCGCCGCCGACATCGACGCCGCCCTGAATGATCAATGGGCCGCCGCCCTGAACCATGCCCAGACCGCCGTCTGCGTCGCGGCCGAACGCGGTGCTATGACGGCGCTGGAAGGGTCGTGCCGCACCGCCATCGGCGCCTATGCCCTGATCGAGAACGGGTCGCTTCGCCTGACCACCGAAATGCTCAGCCCTGACGGGTCGGCCCGCTGGCGGCGCGTCGGCGAATTGGCGTCTGCGCCGCAGCCGGCGACCGAGGTCGACGCCCGCCTTCTGGGCCAACGGCTGGGGGGCGAGGTGCACGCCTTCGCCGGGGATCAGGCGGTCGACCCCGCCACCCTGGACGGATGACCGCGCGTCCGCTCGCCCGCGTCTGGATCACCCGGGCCGAGCCGGGGGCGTCACGCACGGCCGCCCGCCTGGAGGCGATGGGGCTGACGCCGATCGTCCGCCCCCTTCTGGCGATCCAGCCGCTGAACCCGCCCGTTCCCGACCTGGCCCGTTTCGACGCCTTGGCCTTCACCAGCGTAAACAGCGTCGCCGCCTTCTGCGCCCTGACGCCGCAGCGCCACCGCCCCGTCTTCGCCGTAGGCGACGCCACAGCAGAAGCGGCGCGCAAGGCGGGCTTCGCCTCAGTCGCATCGGCCGACGGCGATCTGGCCGCCCTGGGTCGACTGATCGCCGGTCGTTTGGACGGCGCAGCCGTGCTCGCGCCCCAGGCCGAGACCCCGGCCGGCGATCTCGGCCTCGCCCTGGCCCAGGCCGGCGCAGGTCACGTCATCGTCTCCACCCTGCCGGTCTATCGGGCCGATCCCACGCCGGCCGCCAGCCCCCCTGCGTTCGAGGCGGTCCTGATCCACTCGCCCCGCGCCGCCATCCTCCTGGCCCAGCGCCCCGACAGCCCGGTCGTCCACGCCGTTGTCGCCTGTATCTCCGCCGCCGCCGCCGCCCCGTTTCGGGCCAAGGGCCTGACGCCCGTCATCGCCGCCACACCCGACGAGACCGCTTTGCTCACGATCTTGAAAGCGGCGCTTGGCAAGCGCGATCCGGCCGTATAAAGACCCCGTCTCGCGCGGACGATTTGCCCGCCGCGACCGGAGCCGCTTTAGCTCAGCCGGTAGAGCACATCATTCGTAATGATGGGGTCAGGTGTTCGAGTCACCTAAGCGGCACCACTTTCCGATGGACATCGAAACGGGGGGTTGCGTCGGTCGCGCACCCCTGTCGGTTGAATCGCTACTCATCAGCACACGTATCAGTCCTTAGGGTGCAAGCTTTGGCTTGACGCAACGCCTGTTTTGGGGCCAAGGCGCCGCATCCGATCTGACCGTAGGCCGACATGAACGACGCAGTTGATCCCGTAGACATCGCAATCGGCGGACGCATCCGCGCGCGTCGGGAGGAGCTTCGCATCACCCAGGCGCAGTTGGCGGCTGGCGCGGGCGTCACCTTCCAGCAGATTCAGAAGTACGAGCGGGGCGTCAATCGCGTGTCCGCCGCGCGTTTGCTGCAGATCGCCTCGGTGCTGAAATCGACCGGCGCGGCTCTGCTGGGCGAACTGGAAACGGCCGAGGGCGACGAGCTTGCGCTGGCCGCCCCGGGCGTCGCCGAACTGCTGGCGGCGTTTCGCGCCATTCAGGACCCCGCGCAGCGCGACGCCCTGCTGGTCGTGGCCAAGGGTCTGCGCGGCTGATCAGCCGCGGTTTCTGACGCTTTCCAGAAGCTGATCGACCTCGTCGCGACGTTCGGTCGCGTCGCCTGCGGCCGTGCCCGCCCGCCAGGACTGAATGGCGTCCAGCGCGCGACGATCGCGCCCATCCGAACGGCCGGCGTCGCTGAGGCTCTGGCGAATGATCTCGATCATGCAGATGGCCTCGACGGCGGTGCGGGGCGCATGATCCAGCAGGGTTTCCTCGGCCGCCTCCATCGGCGCGAGATCAAGCTCGACCAGCAGGTTTTCAGCGCTGGACGACAGAGCTTGCCCGCCGACCTGATTTGCCAGGTTGGAGGTTTCCAGCCAGGAGCGGAACAGCGGCATGAAGGCGTTGGCGGTTTGAGCGGTCATCGGGTTTGAACCTTGTAAGGCGCACGATCCGGCGCGCGCCGGGATTTGAAAGCGGCGTAGGGGGCGCTTCGCGCCTCCCAGACGCCAAAGAGGGCGAGAAGCATCAGCTCGAACCAGACGACCATCCGGGTCGATACGATCGACCACAGCAGGGCGTCGGAACCGGCCGGGCCGGCCAGATGGGTCGAGACGGCGATCAACTGGGCGCCCGCCGCGAGCAGCAGCCACCAGCGATCGTAGATCAGGGCAAGGGTGGTCAGCAGGCAGAACATGGCGAAGGACAGGATCGCCACCCCCCACCGCAACTGACCCACGAACAGGTGGTCCACCAGCGGCGTGCCGAACTGAAGCACGAACAGCGCCACGACGACGATCCGTTCGGGCGTGCGCCCCTTCCACAGCAGAAGCGCCATGACCGCATAGGTCAGGATCTCCAGCACCAGGGACAGCGGCGACCACACCAAGCCGGATCCGATCAGGCGGCGACGGCGAAGGGCGTGACGGCGCCGGGTGTGACGGCGCTGGGCGGAACCTTGTCCTCGCGCGTTCCGTCCAGACGCCAACCGATGTGATGATCGTCCGCGACCTGGGCCAGTTCGCCGTGACTGGAAATCACCGCGCCCCGAACCTCGGACAACTGGCCGAGCCCGCGCACCATATCGGCCAGGGCGTTATGCCCGACCTCGGCGGCCAGGCGGGCCTCGACCCGTCCTTCCAGCGCCGTCTGCACCAGTTTGCACACCTCGATCATGGCCTGATCGACGGCGTGTTCGGCATTCCTGACCTGTCGCGCCACGCGGACGCCGACGTGCATATCCCTCATTGGCTTGTCTCCCGCAAAGCCGCCGTGTCAGCGCATTTCAGCGGGAGCGATCCGGTCGAACAGGGATGGAACCACCATGCCCGCCGTCACGATCCCGATGGCGAACAGCAGGGCGATGGCGGCGCCGGCGACAATGATCCCGATCCGAGCCAGCGCGCCGCGGGGCGGCGCCGGCAAGGGCCAGGCGTTCATGTCCTGAAGCGCCGCATCGTCCGACGGTTCGGCCGACGTGGGGTCATTCACCGCATCGAGGTCGGTGTTGGGAATGAGTATCGACGCCCCTGAGTAGACGCTACTCAGCCGGCGGGCAGCCAGTTTGCGGTCCGAAACGCCCAGTTTGGCGTAGGCGCGGTGCAGGTGGTTGCCGACCGTGCGGGGCGAGATGCCCAGATGCGCAGCGATCTCCTTGTCCTCCAGCCCCTGGCCGGCAAGGTGAACGCACTCGCTTTCTCTGGTCGTCAGGCTGTCAGGCATCGGTTTCCCCGCGTCCTGTTTACCGTATTTCCAGCAGGTGTCAGCCGCATACGCTTGACGTGCGAAATATCTTGGCGACGACGACCCGCCGTCAGATCACTTGAACATATAAGCATATCTTTATATGTCTGGCGGCCTGACACAGACAGGAGCCTCTCGTGGCCGCTCGTTCCTCCTTCTTCTTCACCTCGGAAAGCGTTTCCGAAGGGCACCCCGACAAGGTCGCGGACCGCATCTCCGACACGGTCGTCGACGCCTTCCTGGCCAAGGATCCCGAGGCGCGCGTGGCGTGTGAAACCCTGGTCACGACCCAGCGCATCGTCCTGGCGGGCGAGGTTCGCGCGACCCAGCCGGGCAACACCAAGGAACAGAACGAAGCCTTCACCCAGTCCATCATCGACAGCCTGGAGCCGCTGGTCCGCGCCGCGGTCAAGGACATCGGCTATGAGCAGGACGGCTTCCACTGGGAGACTGCGGAATACGCCTGCTATCTGCACGCCCAGTCGGCCGACATCGCCGTGGGCGTCGATTCCACCAACGAGAAGGACGAGGGCGCCGGGGATCAGGGGATCATGTTCGGCTATGCGTCGAACGAAACGCCCGAGCTGATGCCGGCGACCCTGCAATACAGCCACAACATCCTGAAGCGCCTGGCCGAGGTGCGCCACGCCGGCGGCTCGCAGCTGGAGCCGGACGCCAAGAGCCAGGTCACCATCGAATATCAGGACGGCAAGCCGGTTCGCGCCACCTCCATCGTGCTGTCGACCCAGCACGCCAAGGGTCTGAGCTCGGAACAGGTCGCCGAGATCGTGAAGCCCTACATCCTGGAAGTGCTGCCGGAAGGCTTCACCGACGAAAACACCGTCTGGCACATCAACCCGACCGGCATCTTCGAAATCGGCGGGCCGGACGGCGACGCCGGCGTGACCGGCCGCAAGATCATCGTCGACACATACGGCGGCGCGGCCCCGCACGGCGGCGGCGCCTTCTCGGGCAAGGATCCGACCAAGGTGGACCGTTCGGCCGCCTACGCCTGCCGCTACCTGGCCAAGAACGTGGTCGCCGCCGGCCTGGCCGACCGCTGCACCATCCAGATCTCCTACGCCATCGGCGTGGCCAAGCCCCAGTCGATCCACGTGGATCTGCACGGCACCGGCAAGATTCCCGAAGCCGTGCTGGAAGACAAGATTCTGGACCTGATCGGCGGCGCCACCCCGCGTGCGATCCGTCAGCACCTGGGCCTGAACAAGCCGATCTACGCCCGCACGACCGCCTATGGCCACTTTGGCCGCGAGCCGGATGCGGATGGCGGTTTCAGCTGGGAAAAGACCGATCTGGTCGATCAGCTCAAGGCCCTGGCCTAGGCATTCGGCCTAAGCCTTCGTCAGGCGGCCTGGTCGTCCACGATCAGGCCGCGCACGCCCGTCAGATTGGCGTCGGTCAGATCGAGCTGACGCGTCTGGGCGCTGTGAAGCGTCGCCCGGCCCAGGTCCGCCCCGGCCAGAACGGCGCGCTTCAGATCGGCGCCCGACAGGTCTGCGCCGCGCAGGACCGCGCCCGTCAGATCGGCGGGCATCAGTCGGTCGGCGGCGATCAGCAGCGGCCCCAGCTGCGCCTCGCGCAGATCCGCCCCATTGAGCCTGGCCCCGCGAAGCCGCGCGCCGCGAAGATCGGCGCGGCGCAGTTTGGCGGATCTGAGGTCGGCGTTTTCGAGCTGGGCGCCCTGTAACTGCACCCCCTCCATATCCAGCCCGTAGAAGACCGCCCCCCTGGCCGACAGGGCGGTCAGGTTCAGCCCGGTAATCGACTTCAGCGGGCGCAGATCGACTCCGTCGAAGACCGAAGGCTGTCCCTCGGTTCCGCCCGTCTCGCACCAGCGGGCGTGTTCGCGCAGCATTTCAGCGGCGGGCATCCGGCTGACGGATTCGCAGGCCGAACGGTTGTCGGTCAGGGCGCCCTGCATATCGGCGCCGTCCGCACGCCACAGCGTCATCTTGCAGCCCACCAGAATGGCGTCGCGCAAATCTGCCCCCGACAGATCCGCGCCCGAAAGGTCGGCGCCCGCCAGGTCCGTGCCGCGGAAGTTGGCCTGTTTCAGATTGGCCCGGACCAGTTTGCAATCCTTCATCACCGCGCCGGAGAAATCGGCCTTCATGGCGATGACCCCCGACATCTTGGAGCGTTGAAGATTGGCGCCCGCCAGACAGGCGCCGTTGGCCTCGGTCTCCTCGCGGTGACGCGGTTCGATGACCTTGAAGCCCAGTTTGGCGTCGGCGGCGGCGATCGTGCCTTCGCGCAGGTCCGCCTCGAACATATCGGCGCCCGACAGATCCGCGCCGCGCAGGCAGGCGCCGCGAAGATCGGCGCGCCGCAGGCTGGCCTCGGCCAGGATGGCGTCCTGCATATCCGCGCCGAAGAAGTTGGCGTTGTCCAGCTTGGCGCCCGTCAGGTCGCAGCCCTCCAGACAAGCGGCGGCGAAATCGGCGTCGGCCAGATTACGGCCCTTGAGGCTGAGGCCCGACAGATCCATCCAGGCGAAGACGGCGCGCGCGCCGCCCGGCCGGGCCTGGAACAGCCGGTCGTGACGGGCGCAGACCACGTCCAGTTCCGCCTGGGTCAGGCGACGTCTCACAATGGGTTCCGCAGCCAGGGCCATCGGATCAGTCTTAAGCCGGTTCGCTTAAGAAACCCTTGAACGACGGGGCGTTTTCAGGTGCTGAGCAGGCCCTGGCGTTCCAATTCGTCGGCCAGTTCGCCGGGGCCGGTCCACAGGCGCGTATAGCCCGCCTCGCCCAACCGCTTCAGCTCGTTCACCAGATCGGCCTTGGGCGAGGCGACGAAACGGCCGTCGAAGCCGGCGCCGTCCGGGCTTGTCCGAACCATCGGCCGGCCGGTTTCCAGCCGGTGCAGAAAGCCCTCGCACAGGGCCTCGCCCTCTTCGCACATCAGGCCGGTCTCGACCGTCAGCCCCTGCGCCCGCAACCGTTCCGTGCCGCGTCCGGCGGCGAAGGGCGAGGGGTCAAGACAGGCGATAACGACGCGCGCCACCCCCGCATCGGTCAGGAAATGGGCGCAGGACTTGCGGCCCGAAGAGCGCGCGCCACAGGGTTCCAGCGTGACATAGACCGTCGATCCGGCGACCTCGGCCCCGGCGGCGGGCACAGCCTGCTCCTCGGCATGGGGACGGCCGCCGGGCGCCGTGGCGGCCTCGGCGATCACCCGGCCGTCCTTGACGATGACGCAGCCGACGGCGGGATTGGGCCAGGTTTCGCCCATGCGGCCGGTCGCCAACGCAATGGCCTGAGCCATGAAGCCGCGGTCGGCGTCGCTCCAGCTCATGACGCCTCGGGCAGGGCTTCGGCGCGGCCGGCGTCCAGATAGCGGGCGGCCGTCGGCTTCAACGACGCGTCCAGATCGATCTCCAGCGGATTGCCGGTCGGAATCTCGACGCCGACAATCTGATCGTCCGGCACGCCGAACAGCAGTTTGACGATGGCCCGCAGGGAGTTGCCGTGGGCGGCGATCAGCACGTCCTCGCCCGCCTTCAGTCGCGGCGCGATCTCGGCGTCCCAATAGGGTTTGACCCGGTCGAGAGTGGTCTTCAGGCTCTCGGTGTCGGGAATGGTCTTGCCGGCGTAGCGGGGATCGGCCTCGAAATCGAACTCTCCGCCCGGCGCCAGCGGCGGCGGCGGCACGTCATAGCTGCGACGCCAGACCTTGACCTGATCCTCGCCGTGCTTCTGCGCCGTCTCGGCCTTGTTGAGGCCTGTCAGCCCGCCGTAATGGCGCTCGTTCAGGCGCCAGTCCTCGATCACCGGCACGTCTTTCAGGCCGGCCGACTGCAGGGCCAGGGCGCCGGTGCGTTTGGCGCGCGTCAGGACCGAGGTGAACATGACGGCCGGCTTGAACCCCGCCTCGGCGATCAGTTCGCCGCCCCGGCGCGCCTGGGCCTCGCCCTCCGCCGTCAGGTCCACGTCGACCCAGCCGGTGAAGCGGTTTTCGAGGTTCCATTGGCTCTGGCCGTGGCGGAGCAGGATCAGGCGCGGCATTCGGTCGTCCTTGGTGGTCGGTCTGGCGGGCAGATGGTCCCTTGCGGGGTAGGCCGCCGTCAGAAATCGGTCAAGGTTCGCCGACGCCGCTTCGGGTGCCCGTCTTGTCGCCGGCAGCGACCGGGCGTAACCAGGACGCCATGTCCGATCGCAGCTTCTTCGCCCTGGCGCTCGGCGCCGCCGCCGTCATGATCGCGGTCGCCGTCGTCTGGCCCTGAACGACCCGGCGGCGACCGCCAGGGCCGCCGCCTAAGCCGCCGCTTGGGCGATCAGAACAGGATCTTTCGCAGATTGATGCGGAAGACGCGCCCCTGCGGATCCAGATAGTCGGATTGATAGTTGACGGGCGTCGAGCCGTCGCTGCTGGTCACCGACACGCGGTCGTCGAAGATGTTCTGCACCCCGAAACCGATGCGCGTGCCCTTCAGGATCGGGAAGCGCTCGACCCAGGCCTTGCGCTGGGTCAGGTCGGCAAAGGCGAACAGATTGATCGTCGTGCGGCCCGAGAAGTCCAGATCGGGCGAACCCAGCGCATCGCCGTTGACCGTGGTGCCCGAGCGCCAGTTGGCGTTGAGGAAGCCGCCCAGGCCGTTTCGGAAAAGGCCGGCCTGCAGCTGGACCTCGTTGCGCGACTGGCCGCCCGAGCCCGAGATGGAATCGCCGTCCAGCAGGTTCAGGGGCGCCAGGCCGTCGCGGATCGTCACCTCGTCCTGAACGCGCCAGGTGTGGGTCAGCGACAGGTTGAACATCCCCTGCCCCGGCTGCATCCCGGAACCGCGCGAGCCGCGCATCCGCCCGCCGGGGCCACCAGGGCCGCCCGGGCCGGAGCCCATCATCATCATGCCGCCGCCTGGACGACCGCCGGGTCCGCCGCCGGGGCCGCCAGCCGCCGCCGGGGTGGGTTGGCCGAAGGGACGCGAGAAGTTGAAGCCCCACTGCACGTCCTGCTGCTCGCGCTTGAAGAAGTTCAGCGGGCGGGCGTCGATGGACAGCAGATTGCCGTCGGCGTCGCGCACGAACCGATCCGGCAGGGCGGCTTCCAGATCGGGGGTGATGGCGGGGAAGCTGGCGATCTCGTTGTCCGCCTCGGTGCGGGTGTAGGCCAGGTTCAGGCGGAAATCCCTGTCCGACACTGGCTGCCAGTTGACGCCCAGCTTCAGGATGCGGCGATCCTCGGCTTTCAGATTGGGATCGCCGCCGGTGATCTGGGTGATCTCGACCGTCTGGCCGGTTGAGAAGTCGAAGACCGGCGTATTGGGGGTGGCGACCGTGGGATCGTTCAACTGCTGAACGGTGGGCGCCTTGCCCTCGTCCGAATAGTTGGCCGACAGCGACAGCCGTTCGACCGGCGACCAGTTCAGACCGGCGCCAAGCGAAGACACGCCGCCGAAGTCCGACAGCTCCTGATAGGCCAGGTTCACATTGGCCGACAGGTCGCCGATCTTGGGCAGGACGCCGCGTTCGACGTTGGAGATGGGCAGGTCGAAGTTGGCCTGCACGCTGCCCGAGTTGCGCGACTGCGACCGGTCGACGGCGACGCCGCCCCGCACGCTTTCCGAATCCAGCGACTGATAGCCGGCGCCGACCTTGAAGGTCGAGGTCACCTCGCCCGCCGGCAGCTCGAATGGCCGGCCGTTCAGCACCAGTTCGCCGGTCGCCGTCTGGGCCACGGAGTTGGCGGTGTCGCGCGCCCGCTCCGTCACCCGGCCGCCGATGTCGCCGAACGGATTGACCGCGGGGTCGTTGGCCATAATCGCCGCTTGAAGCGCCGTGGCGTCCAGACCGCGCCCGGTGGAGGTGTCCGTCTCGACGCGGTTGTAGTCGCCCGTCGCCGTCCAGCGCCAGTCGCCGAGATAGCCGTCGAACACCGTGCCCAAACCGATGGTGCGGATGTCGGTTTCGCGCGTCAGGGCGTCGGGACGGTCCAGATAGCGATACAGCAGCACATCGTCGCCAAAGGGCGAATAGGGGTTGGCCGCCGGCAGGTTCAGGGTCACGCCCGGCAGGCCCAGATAGCTGAAGCTGCTGGTGTCCTCGATGCTGCCGCTCAGGGTCATGCCGACCTTGTCGTTCAGGTCGTGCTTGTAGGTGCCGGCGATCGAGGCTTGATCGGTCTGGGGCAGCAGGGTGCGATAGGCGTTCAGATCGCCCGTGTTCGCCACCCCCGCCGTGGAGACGAAATCGGCCAGGGTGGTAGGGCGGCCGGCCGCGACGGCCGGCACGCCGGCGACGGTGACGTTGGATCCCGCCAGGGCCGACAGCGCCGGGTCGATCTGGCCGCCGTTCAGGCCGCCGATATTGCCCCGTGCGTCGAACAGGGTGCCCGACGTGGTGCGGTCGATGTTGCGTTCGGTCTCGAACAGGGTGTTGGAGGTCGTGCCGTTGATATCCAGCGACCAGCGGTCCGATCCGGCGATGCGAAGGACGTTGTTCTCGCTGGCGGTGGTGGTGCGGCCGCCCTGCTCGGGCCGGCTGACGTTGACCGAGGCCGTCAGGGACTTGAAGTCCGCCTTCAGCACGATGTTCACCACCCGCTGATTGGCGCTGTAGCCGTAGGACAGGGCCGTTTCTTCCGGCAGGACATCGAACCGTTCGATCGCCTCGGGCGGGATGCCGCGAATTTCGCGGAAGCCGGAGATCCGTCGTCCATTGACCAAGAAGACCGGAGACCCGCCGCGCGCGCTGCGGGTCTGGGCCTCCAGCAACGTCACCAACTCGCCGATGTTGGTGGCGCCGAACGCCTGAATCTGGGCGGTGTCGTAGGAGACGATCGGTTCCTGCCCGCCCAGAGCCACGCCGCGACGCGCCGCCGTGACCTCCACGTCCGGCAGGACCACCGTCGCCGCATCCTGCTGCGACTGGGGCGACGCCGTCTGGGCCGAGGCCTGAACGAGTTCGGCGGCGGCGGGCTGGGTGACGGCGGCGGGGGCCAGCGCGAGAAGCAGAAGCGCGGTCTGGGTCATGGAACAACGGTCCGGGAGAAGAGATCAGACCCCCGTGGGACGTGACAAACGTGGCCGGAAAACGACCAAATTCATGAAGTTTCAGAAAGCGTTGCCGGCATTCAACACCGGTTGAAAAGCTGCGACGGAATAGGCGATGCGGCGCGTTAAAGACGGTCGTGGTGCGTGTGATCGGGGGGCGTATTGCGGACAGGGCGACACGTACAGGCGAGTCTTTGAACGCAGACTCCGCGTTGACCGCCCCCAGGCTTTCGGCTATAGGCCCGCCCTCTTGAGATTTCCGCGCCGTGGACGTGTGCTCCGCGGCGTTTTCCGTTCGAAGGTTTGACATGGCCAACAACCCCGGCGCCCGCAAGGCGATCCGCAAGATCGAAGCGCGTACCGAAGTGAACAAGGCGCGCCGTTCGCGCGTCCGCACCTATCTGCGCAAGTTCCAGGAAGCCCTGGCCGGTGGCGACGCCGCCGTCGCCAAGGCCGCTTTCGTCGAAGCTCAATCCGAGCTAATGCGCGCCGTCTCCAAGGGTGTCGTTCACAAGAACACCGGCTCGCGCAAGGTGTCGCGCCTGGCCGCCCAGCTGAAGAAGCTGTCGGCCGCCTAAGCCGAAATCAATCCAACAGCAGACGGAACAGCTGTCGCTGTTTCGTTGCGGGATTACCAAGCGATATCAACGGCGAAGGAGCAGGTGCTACTTCGCCGTTTCGCGTTTTGTCGCTAAGGTGAATTTCCCTGAAACCCTGCTCGTCGAGCGTCGATCCGTTGAAATCTCCAAGCGGGATCAGGGTTTGACGGAGTCAAACAATTTAACTGCGAATCGACCAACGAATCAGCGTTGACCCACCCGGCTCGCAGCGTAAGTTTTGGCCTCTAACGCACTTCTATCTCGACACGGATGAAGACGGCGCGGGACTTGGTTTCGCGTTGGCGGGAGATGTCTGTCCAGGAGCTCGGCCCCGTCCGAAAAGCATCGCTTTTCGGCGCAGGAGAAGTCGTCCCTGGAACCATCGCCCTGAAGCGCGGAAGGTCGGATTGGTTTTCAAGTGGGCGGCGGCGAAGATGGTTGGGGGCGCAACGGCGATGGCGGGCGGAACGAATACGTCGGGACTGACGGATCCGGACCGCATCTGGAGCGAGGCGTCGGTGCGTCTGCGCGCCGAAATCGGCGACGGCCCCTTCTCGTCCTATATCGCGCCGTCGGCCGTTCGGCTGGACAACGCCGGCCATCTGATCCTGGTCACGCCCACCGCCTATGCCCGCGACTGGGTGCGCAAGAACGCCCTGCGTCGCATGAACGAGCTGTGGCTGGGCCTGGACGGCCTGTCGCGCCGTCTTGAGGTGCGTTGCCGCGCCGAAGTCGGCTCGGCGCCGCCGGCCTCGGCCGTCATGCCCGGCAATGTGGTGGACGCCACCCCGCGCCTGGCCGCCTTCGCCTCCACGTCCCAGACCGCGCCGATCGGCGCCGCCCATGTCAGCGCGGCCCATGTCAGCGCGGATGGAGCCCGCGCCGTGCGCGCCGCCGGTCTGCAGGACCGCCTGACCTTCGACAGCTTCATCGAGGGCCAAGGCAACGCCTTCGCCCTGGCCATCGCCAAACAGGTGGCCAGCTGGGCCGACGGCCATTTCAACCCGGTCTTCTTCTGCGGCCCCTATGGCTACGGCAAGACCCACCTGCTGAACGCCATCGCCTGGGAAGCCCAGCGTCTGCGGCCCGAGGCCAAGGTCGTCTATCTGACCGCCGAACGTTTCCTGTCGACCTTCGTCAAGGCGATGCAGGACCGCTCGACCGCCGCCTTCAAGGAGAGCCTGCGCTCGGCCGATATGCTGCTGCTGGACGACGTCCAGTTCGTCGGCGGCAAGACCTCGACCCAGGAAGAGCTGCTCTCGACCCTGACCGCCCTGATCGAGGACGGCAAACGCATCGTCTTTTCCGCCGACCGCGCGCCGATGGCCCTGACCGAGGTCGAGCCGCGCCTGCGCAGCCACCTGGCCGCCGGTCTGACCTGCCCAGTCGAGGCGGGTGACCGCGAGCTGAAGATCGCCGTTGCCCAGAACCGTCTCAAGGCCCTTTCGGCCCTGGGCGTCGTCCAGGGCGAGGCCGCCCCGGAAGTCCTGGCCCAGTTGGTGGACCGCACCCCTGGCTCCATGCGCGAGCTTGAGGGCGCCGTGAACACCCTGGCGGCCGCCGCGGGCGCACGCCTGGCGTCGGTGTCGGTGGACGAGGCCTCGGTCCTGCTGGGCGCGGCCCTGCGCGGCGGGCCGGAACGCCGGATCACCGTGGACGAGATTCAGAAGACGGTCGCGGACCACTTCAACATGAAACAGGCCGACCTGCTCAGCGAACGCCGCACCCGGTCGGTCGCCCGTCCGCGCCAGATCGCCATGTATCTGTGCAAGCAGCATACGACCCGCTCCTATCCCGACATCGGTCGTCGGTTCGGCGGCCGCGACCACACCACGGTCCTGCACGGCGTTCGCAAGATCGAGGAGCTGATGCCGCAGGACGACCAGATCGCCCGCGACGTCGAGGCCCTGACCCGCAAGCTGCGTGGCTGATTTCGAGTGGCGAGCGGTCGGTAGCGAGGGCGAGAAGGTGCAAACCCTCTCATCCTGCCGATTTGCCCCCAACATCCACTCGCCGCTCGCCACTAACCACTCGCCACTTCCTTGCAGCCCGCGCCCAATACGCTAGTGTCCCAGGTCACTTAACCGCGGCTGCCGTGCGAGTCGGCCGCGCCGGGCGAGACGATATGCAGCTGACCATCGAACGATCCGCGCTCCTGAAGGCCCTGGGCCACGTGCAGAGCGTCGTCGAACGTCGAAACACCATCCCCATCCTGTCCAATGTGCTTTTGAGCGCAGGGCGCGACCGGCTGGCCTTCGCCGCCACCGATCTGGACATGGAGATGGTGGACGAGGCCGAGGCCCAGGTTCAGGTCGAGGGCCAGATCACGGCCCCGGCCCACACCCTGTACGAAATCGTCAGGAAGCTGCCGGAAGGCGCCGAAGTCTCCCTGCTCTACTCCGGTGACGATCCGCGTCTGGTGGTGTCGGCCGGGCGGTCGCGTTTCAACCTGCCGGTCCTGCCGGCGGGCGACTTCCCCGTCATGTCCACCGACAGCGCCGGCGCCGCCTACGTCCTGCCCAAGGAAGACCTGGCCCGCCTGATCGACAAGACCCGGTTCGCCGTCTCGACCGAAGAGACGCGCTATTATCTGAACGGCCTATATCTGCACACGGTCGCCGAAGCGGGCATTCCCCTGCTGCGCGCCGTGGCCACCGACGGCCACCGCCTGGCCCTGGCCGAAACACCTGCCCCCGAGGGCGCGGCCGGCGGCCCCGGCGTCATCGTGCCGCGCAAGACCGTGGATCAGGTCCGCCGTCTGCTGGATGACGCCAGTGGCCCGGTCGAAGTCACCGTCTCGGCCCAGAAGATCCGATTCCAGATGGGCGAGGCGTCCTTGACGTCCAAGGTCATCGACGGCGCCTTCCCCGACTATCTGCGCGTGATCCCGCGCGGCAACGACAAACAGGCCGACATCGACAACAGCCTGTTCGCCAAGGCCGTGGACCGCGTGGCCACCATCTCGGCCGAAAAGAGCCGCTCGGTGAAACTGGCCTTTGACAACGACCGGGTGAAGCTGACCGTCCGCAACATGGAAGCGGGCCAGGCCGAGGAAGAGGTCGAGATCGGCTATTCCGACGAACCGTTCGAGATCGGCTTCAACGCCCGCTATCTGCTGGACGTCGCCGGCCAGATCACCGGCGAAAATGCCGCCTTCCGCTTCGCCGATCCGGCCTCCCCGACCCTGGTGCTCGATCCGGGCGATCCGGGCGTTCAGTACGTGCTGATGCCGCTGCGGGTGTGATTGGAGTGGCGAGTGATGAGTGACGAGTGGCGAGCACAGTCCGCCCAGATCTTCTCGCCACTCGCCGCTCGCTACTCGTCACTTTCTTGATCACCTCCCTCACCCTCACCGACTTCCGCTCCTATGCGGGCGCGCGGCTGGAGATGACCTCCGGGCCGGTGGTGCTGCATGGGCCGAACGGGGCGGGGAAGACCAATCTCTTGGAGGCGATCAGCCTGCTGACCCCCGGCAAGGGGTTGCGCGGCGCGACAGCCGCCGAGATGGGCCGGCGCGAGCCGGGCGAGGCGACGGGGCGCGCCTGGGCCGTCATGGTCGAACTGGATGACGAGACGCGCCTGGGAACCGGCGTTCAGGCCGCCGGCGCGGCGCGACGGATCGTGCGGATCGACGGCGAGACGGCTCAGCCGGGACGGTTGCTGGACTATCTGCGGCCCGTCTGGGCCACGCCGGAGCAGGATCGGCTGTTCTCGGACGCCCGGGCCGAGCGGCTGAAGTTCTTCGACCGGTTGGTCTTCGCCGCCGATCCCGACCACGCCGCCAGCGTCTCGACCTACGACAAGGCGTTGCGCGAGCGGCTGCGCCTGCTGAACGACGCGGCCGACGGGCGAGAGGCCGATCCGGTCTGGCTGGATGCGCTGGAGCTTCGTCTGGGCGAAGCCGGCGCCCGCGCCGCCATCGCCCGCGTTGCGGCCCTGCACGCGCTCCAGGCCGCCATCGACGCCCGCAGCGACCGGCCCTTCCCCCAGGCGGATTTGGGGCTGGACGGTCCCGCTGAGCGGATGGCCGAGGCCGGGGCGGAGGAAGACGAGATCGCCGCCGCGATCCGCGACGGCCTGGCCAAGGCCCGCGCCCGCGACGGCGCCGCCGGACGCTCCCTGTTCGGGCCGCACCGCACCGATCTGATGGCCATCCACCGCGAGAAACAGCGCCCTGCCGCCGAGGGGTCGTCGGGCGAGCAAAAGGCCTTGGTGTTGAACCTGATCCTGGCCCAGATCGCGCGCCTGTCGCATCAGGACGCTCAGCCCGTCCTGCTGCTGGACGAGGCCCCGGCCCATCTGGACGAAGGCCGCCGCGCGGCCCTGTTCGACGAGATCGCGGCCCTCGATCTTCAAGCCTTCATGACCGGCACCGAACGCGATCTGTTTTCGGGGCTGGAGAGCCGCGCCCAGTTCGTCCGCGTCGCCGGCGGGGCGCTGGAAAGCGACTAGCAACAACTGCGGAAAGCCTCGCTTTTTCGCCGGAATTTCCTATATGTTGGGGGCTTCGGCGCGGTGCGATCCGGCGCTCGATTCGAGCGCTGCCCACGGCGTTTTCTCCCCGTCCCGGTCGGGACTTCAGAGCCAATGACTTCATGACCGATCCGATTGCCGACCAGCCCGAATATGGCGCCGATTCCATCAAGGTTCTCAAAGGCCTGGACGCGGTTCGCAAACGGCCGGGTATGTATATCGGCGACACCGACGACGGCTCGGGCCTGCACCACATGGTCTATGAGGTGGTCGACAACGCCATCGACGAGGCCCTGGCGGGTCATGCGGACCTGGTCCAAGTCATCCTGAACGCGGATGGATCGGTCACCGTGACCGACAACGGCCGCGGCATTCCCACCGACATCCACGCCGAGGAAGGCGTGTCGGCGGCCGAGGTCATCATGACCCAGCTGCACGCGGGCGGTAAGTTCGATCAGAACTCCTACAAGGTGTCGGGCGGTCTGCACGGCGTGGGCGTGTCGGTGGTGAACGCCCTGTCCGACTGGCTGCAGCTCAAGATTTTCCGAGACGGCAAACAGCACGAGATGCGGTTCGAGCGCGGCGATACGGTCAAGTCGCTGGAGATCACCGGCGTCGCCCCCATCCGCGAAGACACCGGCAAGCCGCTGAGCGGCACCGAGGTAACCTTCTATCCGTCGGTCACTACCTTCAGCCACATCGACTTCGACCTGAAGACGCTGGAACACCGCTTACGCGAACTGGCCTTCCTGAACTCGGGCGTGGTCATCAAACTGGCCGATCAGCGCGGCGCCGAGCCGATCGAGATGATCCTGCACTACGAGGGCGGGGTCGAAGCCTTCGTGCGCCACCTCGACAAGTCCAAGACGCCGATCCTGAAGGACGTCATCGTCATTCGCGGCAAGAAGGAAGGGATCGAACTGGATCTGGCCCTGTGGTGGAACGACAGCTACCACGAGACGATGCTGTGCTTCACCAACAACATCCCCCAGCGGGATGGAGGCACCCACCTGTCGGCTTTCCGCGCCAGCCTGACGCGCGTCATGGGCGGCTATATCGAAAGCTCCGGCGCCGGCAAGAAGGAGAAGGTCTCCGTCACCGGCGAGGATGCGCGCGAGGGCCTGACCTGCGTGCTGTCGGTCAAGGTGCCCGATCCCAAATTCTCCAGCCAGACCAAGGACAAGCTGGTCTCGTCCGAGGTGCGGCCGGCGGTCGAGGCCCTGTGCAGCGAAGGCCTGTCGACCTGGTTTGAGGAACACCCGAACGAGGCCAAGCAGATCGTGGCCAAGATCATCGAGGCGGCGTCCGCGCGCGAAGCCGCCCGCAAGGCCCGCGATCTGACCCGGCGCAAGTCGGCGCTGGAAATCAGTTCCCTGCCCGGCAAGCTGGCCGACTGCCAGGAACGCGATCCCGCCAAGTCCGAACTGTTTATCGTCGAGGGCGACAGCGCCGGCGGCTCGGCCAAACAGGCGCGCAACCGCGAGAACCAGGCCGTCCTGCCCCTGCGCGGCAAGATCCTGAACGTCGAGCGCGCGCGTTTCGACCGGATGCTGTCCTCGGACCTGATCGGCACCCTGATCCTGGCCCTGGGCACCGGCATCGGCCGCGACGACTTCAACGCCGACAAGCTGCGTTATCACAAGATCATCCTGATGGCGGACGCCGACGTCGACGGCGCCCACATCCGCACCCTGCTGCTGACCTTCTTCTATCGCCAGATGCCCGAGCTGATCACGCGCGGCCACGTCTACATCGCCCAGCCGCCGCTCTATAAGGTCTCCAAGGGCAAGCAGAGCCGCTACCTCAAGGATCAGGCGGAAATGGACGCCTATCTGATCGAGGAAGGGTCGTCCGAGGCCGAGCTGGATGTCGCCAGCGGCGAGCGCCGGATGGGCCTGGATCTGCAGTCGCTGGTGCGCGAGGCCAAGGCCTTCAGCGCGGGCGTGGACCGCCTCAGCCAGCGCGCCCCGGCCTTCGCCATCGAACAGGCGGCCCTGGCCGGCCTGTTTGCGGACAACGCCGACATGGCGGCGACCGCCACGGCCGCCGCCGTCCGTCTGAACCTGTATGCCGAAGAGGGCGACGGCGAATGGACCGGCGCGCCCGGCGAACAGGGGGCCGTCGTCTTCGCCCGAACGCGCCGCGCGGTTCAGGAAACCATCGTCCTGGAAGAGACGCTGATCCGGTCGCTGGACGCCCGCCGCTTGGCAGAACGCGCCGCCGCCTTCGACGGCGTTTTCTCTGCGCCGGCCACCTACCGCCGCAAGGACAAGTCCACGACCATTCGCGGCCCGCTGGACCTGCTGAACGCGGTGCTGGACGCCGGCAAGAAGGGCCTGGCCATCCAGCGATACAAGGGTCTGGGCGAGATGAACCCTGAACAGCTGTGGGAGACGACGCTGGACGTCAACGCCCGCACCCTGTTGCAGGTGTCGGTCGAGCACGAGGAAGACGCCAACGACCTGTTCGCCAAGCTTATGGGCGACGTGGTCGAACCACGCCGTGACTTCATCCAGGAAAACGCCCTGGACGCCGCCGTCGACGTCTGAGGTTCGACCCGGGCGCCGACCGCGAGCCCGAACGCGCTGCGACGCCGTCGGCTATTGGCCGCGTCCGCCGGCGATGAAGGCCTGGATGGTTGGGAAGGCGGCGGTCTGGGGCCGCAGTTCCTCGCACGCGAAGGACTTGATCGCGCCATAGATGCCGCCTTCGGGCGTGGCTTCCCACGGCGTGTCCTCCGAATATCGGTCCGTCTCGGCCCCATCCGCGCCGTAGGTGACGGTGGCGCCGGATCTGGACTGGCCGTCGGCGCAGCGCACCATCACCTCTTCGGTCTCATGACTGAGATCGGTCGCCGCGCCGCGTGCGTGAACCCGCGCCAGCCGCGTGGTGATCACCCCGTCGACCGCCGTCATGGCGTCCAGATCCACCAGATAGACGGTGGCGTCGCTGCGCGAAAAGGCGGCCCAGCTTTCCGCCGCCGCCGGCGACGCGCCGGCGAATGTCAGAGCCAGCGCCGTCGTCGCGGCGGCTGCAAACCCAAATATCTTGATCATCGTCTTCCCTCCCCAGGCAAGACGATCATTTCATACCCGCGCGGGACGGAATTCAATCTCCCGCCGACACGGGATCGGACGATTTTCGTCTAGCCTCGGTGGGCGTCTCGGGTAACGTTTTCAGGGGCGGTCGCGCGACGGCAGGGCGGCGATCTCGTCGGTCGTCAGCTTCTTGCCGACGCGGACGCGGCAGGGCGAACGGGCGATCAGGCCGGCGGGGTCGCCGACGCACAGACGGCTGGTCCCGACCAGCGGCTCCAGTGCAATGGACAGGCTGCCCTGCAGATCGCGACAGCCGACGGTGTCGATGCGGAAGACGTCGGCGTCAACGGTGCGGACATAAAGGGTCTGGTCGCTGGGCGCGGTGAAGTTCCGCACCAGATCGGGCCGGAAACATTGGTTCTGATCGCTACGCGCGCCACCGCCGGCCATCGGCCCGGTCGAAGGGGCGCAGGCGGCAAGGGTCAAAAGGGCGGCGGTCGAACACAGGACGAGACGTTGCATGGTTTGCTCCCAAAGCCAGCCCCGGCTCAACCTTCTCTTGAGGGCGACGGTCGATCAAGCGTTTTCGCCGCTACCGCTGGGCGCAGGGGTGAAACCCGCGCCGCCAGATCGCACGGCAGGGGCGAGGGCCGCGCCAGCATCAGGGCCGCCAGATGTTCGCCCAGCAGCGGCGCGACGCACAGGCCGCGCGACCCCAGCCCGCCCAGAATATAGCGCCCCGCTTCCAGTGCGCCGGCCAGCGGCAGGCGATCGGGCGTGGTGGCGCGGATGGCCACCCGGCTGTGGGTCGCGCCTCCACCTGCCACACGTGCGGCCAGTTCCGGCAGGCGGGCGGCCAGGGTCTGCAGATTGCGGGCGCTGTCGGCGAGGCGGGGCGCAAGGTCGGTGTCGCCCCGATCATGCGTCGCGCCGAACAGCACGCCCCGCTCCGTCGGCGCGACATAGCCCCCCCAGGCCAGGGCCTCGACCTTCACGCCCTCGACCCAGTCGGCCTGACCGCGAACCGGAGACAGACGTGGCGTCGCCTCAAGGGATTGCAGCAGGTCGTCCGCCCCCCAGCCGGCGGCGATCACGACCTGATCGACCACGGCCAGAACCCGGCCCGCCGCGTCCGACAGCCGCCAACGCCCCTCGACGCGATCCAAGGCGGCCACCCGCGCCTGCCGCAGATCGGCGCCGTCGAGCCAATGATCGAGAACGGCCGCGGGTCGCACGGCGCGGGCGTCGGCCATCATCAATCCGCCCTCATTCGTCGCCTCGCCCGCCTGGAGCGCGGCGGCGGCGGCGTCCACCACCCGCATGGCGCCGTGGGGCCACAGCGGCTGGGCGGCGATCTTGTCGAACCGCGCCAGATCGCGCGGCGCCTGAGGCAGCTGCAGCACCCCCTCGCCCGTCACGGCGTCGGGCGTGGCGGCATAGAGATGACGGGCACGCTCCAGCGCCTGGGCGTGCAGGGTCGCGATGCCCTCGTCGCCCGCGTCCAGGCGGGGCGTGACCAGACCGGCCGGAAAGCCCGAGCCGCCCGCGCCGGGCCGATCCGCCTCGAACACCACGGGTCGAACGCCGCAGTCGCCCAGGGCGCGCACGACAGAGGCTCCGGCGACGCCCGCGCCGATGACGGCGACCACCGGCCGCCCCTCGGATGCCGGGGCCGATCCGGCGTCCGTCAGGCGGGCCTCCAGCCGTTCACGCTTGCGGCCATGTCCGGGGCGTTTGTCGACGACGTAGCCCCGCTCCGCCAGGCCACGCCGCACAGCGCCCGCGACGGTGAAGGTGGCCAGCCGCGCCCCCGGCGCCGATCTCGCGGCGATCAAATCCATGATTTGAGGCGACCACATCCCCGGATTCAGCGCCGGCGAAAAGCCGTCCAGAAACCAAGCGTCCGCAGATCCCGACCATTGCGCCAACGCCCAGGCCGCATCGCCGACCGCCAGGTCCAGCACGGCGTTGAACTCCGGCAGGTCCACACGGTGAAACCCGGGCGTCCGCGCCGGCCAGGCCTGGATCAGAGCCTGGGTCGCCGGGGCCAGTTCGGGCCAGTTGGACAGGGCGCGCTCCGCCTCCCCGGCCGTCAGGGGAAACCCTTCGATAGAGAAGATGTGCAGATGCCCGTCCCTGGGCCCGGCGCGCCGCCACAGGTCCAGCAGGGCGGCGATGTTCAACCCCGTGCCGAACCCCAGTTCCGCGACGGTGAAGGCGGACCGTCCGGCCCAGGCGTCCGGCAGGCCGCAGCCCTCCAGAAACACCGCCCGCGTTTCCGCCAGTCCGTCGTCGCGCGAAAAATAGACGTCGCCGAACCGGCCGGAACGCGGTTCCCCCTCTTCGGTCCAGGTCAGTTGCGGCGAGGCGTCGTCGGATTGCATCCGCGAGGCCTTAGCACCATCGACGCCGCAACGAAAAAGGGCCGCTTCGAACGAAGCGGCCCCAATCGATCGGTCTGCGGCTCAGTGACCGGAAGGCGCCGGCGCCGGCTGCGGCGCGACCGGCGTGGTCGGGGCCGCGCCCTCGACCGGCGGCGTGGGGGCCGGCGCGGCGGCGGCGTCGTTCTGGATCGCCTGGTTGGCGGCGGCTTCGGCGTCCAGGGCGGCCTGATCGACGGTCATGGCCGCTTCCTCGGCGCTGCCTGCGGCCTCGACCGCATCGCTGGCGGGGGCCTCGGCCTTTTCTTCAGGCGCCTTGGAGCAGGCGGCTGCGGCCAACAGGGCGGCCGATGCGGCGACGATGACGGACATACGCATGAGGAGTCTCCGAAAGGGGATCGAGGCGTGAGGCGCCTCTCGTGCATCACGATAGGACCGCGCCCCGGATCGGGGCAAGTCGGGATCGGTGCTGCGACGATGCGGCCCCAGAACCCAAAGACCGGGCTTTAGTCGGCGGTGATGCTGTTCAGCGCCTCTTCCATCTCGCCGAACGACGGCTGGGCGGTGGAGGGAATGTCGCCCCGGCCGATCTCGACCGAGATCTGGGCGGCGTTGCCGTGCAGGTGGGCCACCAGCACCGACTGGATGATCTTATAATAGGCCGCTTCCTCGTCGATGATCGCCTTCAGGCGCGCCGCGAACGGGCCGACCAGCCCATAGGCCAGGAACACCCCCATGAAGGTGCCGACCAGGGCGCCGCCGATCATGCCGCCCAGAACCTCGGGCGGTTCGGTGATCGACCCCATGGTCTTGATCACCCCCAGAACGGCGGCGACGATGCCCAGGGCGGGCAGGCCGTCGGCCAGGTTCTGCAGCGCGTGGGCGGCTTCCAGATGCTCGTGGTGGTGCTTTTCCAGCTGCTTTTCCATCGCATCCTCGACCTGGTGCGGATCCTCCAGGTTCATCGTCATCATCCGCAGGGTGTCGCAGATGAAGTCGACCGCGAAATGGTCCTTCAGCACCTTGGGATATTTCTGGAAAATCGGCGATTCCTTGGGCTTTTCGATATGGCTTTCCAGCGCCACCACGCCCTTGGACTTCATCGTCTTGGTCAGTTGGAACAGCAGGGACAGAAGGTCCTTGTAGTCCTGCTTCTTCCATTTGGGGCCTGCGAAGGTCTTGCCCAGCCCGCCCATGGAGCTTTTGATCACCGGCAGGGAGTTGGAGATCAGGAAGGCGGCGACGCCCGCGCCGCCGATGGCCATCAGTTCGTGCGGGGCGGCGTGCAGGATGACTTCGAACTTGCCGCCCGAGATGGCGTAGCTGCCGAAGACGAGGCCGAACAGCAGCACGATGCCGATGATCTGGAACATGAGAGGGGACGATCCTGACGCGAGAGGTCGGGATCATCCCCATTAATCATTAAGACCGCGTTTCGCGAACGCCGTCCGACGACCGCATCCCCAGCGTTCCTTAGAGGC
Organism: uncultured Brevundimonas sp.; assembly: GCA_963515305.1. GTDB lineage: Bacteria > Pseudomonadota > Alphaproteobacteria > Caulobacterales > Caulobacteraceae > Brevundimonas. The sequence continues at coordinate 47,292 of CAUPWX010000009.1, read as the reverse complement.
GGCCCTCGCCCTTCAGGATCGCGGTGCGCGCCGCCGCCGTCAGCTTTTGATAGCCGGCCTTGCCGCCGCGCACATAGAGGGCCGCCCCGGTCTTTTCGGGATCGAAGCCGTCGGCGACCAGATCGGCCTTGCGATATTTGAACGTGCCGGTCGTCTCGGCCGACTTGATCAGCCGCAGGAAGACCGGCTGGGCATAGGCGGGCAGTTTAGCCTCGACATGGTCGGAAAAGGCCTGGGCGTCGAACTTGCCCTCGACCACCAGGGCCGCCATGCCGGCCTTTCCGTCCTGAGCCGGCACCGGCACGCCATAGACGATGGCCTCGGAAATCCCCGGCGCGTCCATCAGCACCTGTTCGACCTCGGACGTCGAGACGTTCTCGCCCTTCCAGCGGAAGGTGTCGCCCATGCGGTCCACGAAGTAGAAATAGCCCTCGGCGTCCTGTTTCATCAGGTCGCCGGTGCGGAACCAGCGGTCGCCTTTCTTGAACACGTCGGTCAGGATTTTTTTCTGCGAGGCGGCCTTGTCGGCATAGCCCGAGAAGTCGTGTCGGATGTCGTTGCCGATCTCGCCGATGGCCTCGCCCGTTTCGCCCACGCGCGTCAGGCGGCACAGGCCGTCCGTGCCGCGAATGGGCTGTTCGGTGTCGACGTCGAACTGGACCAGGCGGATGTTGATCTGTTTCTTCAGATAGCTGGGCACCCGGCCGATGGCGCCCTGTTTGCCGTCGAAGTTGAACAGCGAGACATTGCCCTCGGTCGAGCCGTAGAACTCCAGGATCTCTGGGATGCGGAACCGGGCCTGGAAATCGGGCCAGACGTCGGCGCGCAGGCCGTTGCCGAAGGCCAGACGCAGCTTGTGCTTGGTTTCGTCCTCGACCGGGGCGCTGTTGACCAGATAGCGGCACAGCTCGCCGATATAGACGAACATGGTCGCGCCTGAGGATCGGACATCGGGCCAGAAGCTGGTGGCCGAAAACTTCTTGCGGATCACCAGCCGGGCGCCGTTCAACAGGGCCGCGCCCACGCCCACCAGGCCGCCGGTCGAGTGATAGAGGGGCAGGACGTTGAAGATGCGATCCTCGGGCGTCGACCGCGTGGCGCCGGCGAAGGCGCGCATATAGGTGCGGGCGCGCGAATGCGGGATGCGCGCCGCCTTGGGCAGGCCCGTGGTGCCGGAGGTGTAGATGTAGAGCGCCGTGTCGCGGTTGGTCATGCCCTCGCGCGCCGTCTTGGACGGGCGCACCGAAGAACCGCCACGCACCGGCTTGTCCAGGCCACGACGGTCGCTGGTTTCCAGATCGTCGGTGAGGCCCAGCACCCACAGCGCCAGATTGTGATCGACCAGAGGCCGCGCCTCCTCGATCTGACGCCAGCAGTCCTCGTCGGCGACGACGTTGAAGGCGTTGGAGATGGCCAGACAGTGGGCCAGACCCTGGCCGTTCAAGTTGGTGTTGATCAGGGCCGTGGCGATGCCGACCTTGGAAAACCCGATCCAAGCCGCCAGATATTCGATCCGGTTGGTCATCATCAAGGCGATGGTGTCGCTGCGACGCAGGCCCCGGTTCTTGGCCCAGTGACCGAAGCGGTTGGCCATCGCATCCAGGTCGCGATAGGTCAGGGTGCGCTGACCGTCGTCGATAGCGATATTGTCGGGGAATTTGTCCACCGCCTCTTCGAAATCGTCGCACAGCAGGACATCGCTATCCAGCTCGATCGGCTTGATGCGTTTGAGCAGGCGGAACAGGCCGCGAGCGAACCGGACATCCCGACGGATATTCGCTACAAAACCCATGCGCGCCGCAACTCCCGTTATTCGTTATCCGCCTCGTCCGGTGATGGACGAAGGCAGGGCGTCGGGTCAACCACGCGGTCCGTCTTGAATCGCGAACGTACGGGATTGCCGCCAGCCGTGACCCATTTGTGCGGTTGACGCGGCGGAAATCCAGAGGCGCAGCCTGCTTTTTATCGCCGCAATTGGCCAGCGCGGACCACGAATGGCCCAGGCCTTGCCCCAACCGGGGCGGCGATGGTGTTTCTTCTGGGCATTTGCGCCCTTGAAGGAACGGCGTCGGTTGGCGGCGGGTTGGTTGACCGACGTTATGGAGGACAGACCATGTCTATGACCTATGCCGACACGCCGACCGAAGCCCATGCCGAAGAGGCCGCCTTCGTTCCCCGCTACGCCCGCACGACCAAGGCCAGAAAGCCCGCCAAAACCTGGATGATCCTTGCGCCCATCGGGGGCGTGGTCGCCCTGGGCGCTGCAGCCGCCATGATGATGGGCGGCGAACCTGCTGCGCCCGCCATGACCGCCGAGACCACGACCATGTCGCCTCAAGCCTCGCCGGCCGCCATAATCGCAGCCCAGACGCCCGTCACCCCGGCGGCGCCCGCCGACGCGCCGGCCGCGGCGCCGATGCCGGTCGAGGCCGCGCCGGCTGAGACGCCGCGCCGCGCCGAACCTGCCGTCCGTCGCGCTGCGCCCGTAGCTCAGACCCCCGCGGCGCGCGTCGAGACGCCTATGCCGACGGCCGATCCGCAACCCTACGCCGCGCCGTCTGAGGCTTCGCCCCGTGTGGTGGTCGCGCCGGTAGCCGCAACGCTGGCCCCGACGATTTCGGTTCAGCCACTGAACTGATCGGCCAGTATCAAATAAGAAAGCCCCCGGCGCAGGCCGGGGGCTTTTTTACGGGTCGACGATATTCTCAGCTTGCGGGGTGGGCGGGAAACTCCAGACGGCTCACATCGTAGCCCAAGGCGCGGGCGCGTTCGGTCAGGCTGCGAACCTGGGCCGGGCTGGGCAGGTCGCGCGTATAGATGAACAGGCGTTGGAAGGTCGGGTCGGCCGAGATGAACCAGCTGTAGTCATCGGCCCGATCCAGCACCCAATAGTCCCAGGTCACGAAGCCGGCCAAGTATCTGACCCTTAGTTTTGCGTTCGTGCCGGGATCCAGGATTTCGCCCCGTCCGCCGATGGCCTTTTCCTTGCCCTGCGGCGTGCCGACCTGACAGGTGTCGCGCACGTCGATGCGTGTGCCCTCGACCGGCGTGTAGATGGAGGCGCCCGCCACGCAGCCGTCGGTCAATCGATCCGGCAGGCGCGCGATCTCGTGCCAGCGCCCGGACCACAGGCGCTGAACATCCACCGGCTTGGCCGGCTGAGGCGCGCGATACTCCGACGGCGACGGGGCTGTGACGCAGGCGGCCAGGGCCACAGCGGCCCCGGTCGATACGATCAAGGACTTCAAGGCGGACATGAGCGTTTCCCTTTTGGAGCCATAAGCCGTGCTCGGCGACCCTGGTTCCCTTACGCGCAAGGGCCGTATTCGGACGGCTCGGGACGAAAATCTCACAGCCGACATCAGTATCCATCGCTTGTCGCCCCTCGCACATTGGCGTTGTCAGATGGCGTTCGACGGAGACGCCCGGTGAATATCGCCACCCTGACCAGACCCCGCACCGCCCTGCCCGCCGCGCGCCTGACGCATCTTCAGCGTCTGGAGGCCGAGAGCATTCACATCATGCGCGAGGTCGCGGCCGAGGCAGAGCGTCCGGTGATGCTGTATTCGATCGGCAAGGATTCGGCCGTGATGCTGCATCTGGCGAAGAAGGCCTTCTATCCGTCCAGGCCGCCTTTCCCGCTGCTGCACGTCGACACGACGTGGAAGTTCCGCGCCATGTACGCGATGCGCGAACAGGCGGCGGCGGATCTCGGCGTCGAGCTTCTGGTGCATCAGAATGCGGAGGCCGTGGCGCGCGGCATCAATCCGTTCGATCACGGCTCGGCCCTGCACACCGATATGTGGAAGACCGAGGGGCTGAAACAGGCCCTGACGCAGTATGGCTTCGACGCGGCCTTCGGCGGTGCCCGGCGCGACGAGGAGAAGTCGCGGGCCAAGGAGCGGATCTTCTCGTTCCGCACGGCCGAGCATCGCTGGGATCCGAAGAACCAGCGGCCCGAACTCTGGCACCTCTACAACACGCGCAAACGGCCGGGCGAGAGCATCCGGGTCTTCCCCATCTCCAACTGGACCGAGCTGGACGTCTGGCAATACATCCATCTTGAGAACATCCCGATCGTGCCCCTGTATCTGGCCGCCAAACGGCCGGTGGTGGAGCGGGACGGCGCCCTGATCATGGTCGACGACGACCGGTTCCGGCTGCGTCCAGGCGAGACGCCGCAGATGAAGTCGGTCCGGTTCCGCACCCTGGGCTGCTACCCCCTGACCGGGGCGGTCGAGAGCACAGCCGCGACCCTGCCCGAGGTGATCCAGGAAATGCTGCTGACCACCACCTCGGAACGTCAAGGCCGGATGATCGACCACGACCAGTCCGCCTCGATGGAGAAGAAGAAGCAGGAGGGCTATTTCTGATGGCTCACCAATCGGACCTGATCGCCCGCGACATCGACGCCTATCTGGACGCCCACCAGCACAAGAGCCTGCTGCGCTTCATCACCTGCGGCAGCGTGGACGACGGCAAGTCCACCCTGATCGGGCGGCTGCTCTATGACTCCAAGATGATCTTCGAGGATCAGATGGCGGCGCTGGAGGCGGACAGCCGCCGCGTCGGCACGCAAGGGGGCGACATCGACTTCGCCCTGCTGGTCGACGGCCTGGCCGCCGAGCGGGAGCAAGGCATCACCATCGATGTGGCCTATCGCTTCTTCTCGACCGAGAAGCGGAAGTTCATCGTCGCCGACACGCCGGGGCATGAGCAATACACCCGCAACATGGTCACCGGCGCCTCGACCGCCGACGCCGCCGTCATCCTGATCGACGCGCGTCGCGGGGTGCTGACCCAGACGCGCAGGCACGCCTATCTGGTCAGTCTGCTGGGCATCCGCCACGTAATCCTGGCGGTGAACAAGATGGATCTGATGGGCTGGTCCCAGTCCGTATTCGACGCCATCGTCGCCGACTTCGGCGCCTTCGCCGACCAGATCGGGCTGAAGGGTTTCGACGCCATTCCAATGTCGGCCCTGCGCGGCGACAACATCACCGAGGCCAGCGGCCGGTCGCCCTGGTATGCAGGACCGTCGCTGATGAGCTTGCTGGAGGCGCTGGAGGTTGGGGACGATCTTCAGGCTGATCCGTTCCGCCTGCCGGTGCAGTGGGTCAACCGGCCCAATCTCGACTTCCGCGGCTTCTCGGGTCAGATCGCCGCCGGGACCGTGCGAGCGGGCGACGCCGTTCGGGTGCTGCCATCCGGCCGAACCTCGACCGTGGCGCGGATCGTCACCGCCGACGGCGACCTGGACCAGGCCGTCGCGGGCCAGTCGATCACCCTGACCCTGACCGATGAGATCGACGTGTCGCGCGGCGACGTGCTGGCCACGGCCGAGGCGCCGCCGGAAGCGGCTGACCAGTTCGAGGCGACCGTGGTCTGGATGGACGATGAGCCCCTTCTGCCGGGCCGGCCCTATCTGCTCAAGATCGGGGCCAAACTGGTCGGGGCGACCATCACCGAGCCCAAGCACAAGGTGAACGTCAACACCCTGGAACAGCAGCCGGCCCGGCGCCTGGAGCTGAACGAGATCGGCGTCTGCAATCTGTCGCTGGACGCGCCGGTGGCCTTCGCCCCCTATGCCCAGAACAAGGATCTGGGCGGTTTCATCCTGATCGACCGGATCTCGAACCGGACGGTCGGAGCGGGCCTGCTGAACTTCGCCCTGCGCCGCGCGCACAACATCCACTGGCAGGCCCTGTCGGTGGACAAGGCGTCGCGCGCGGCGATCAAGAACCAGAAGGGGCGGGTCATCTGGCTGACCGGCCTGTCCGGCGCCGGCAAGTCGACCATCGCCGATCTGGTCGAGAAACGGCTGCACGCCGACGGCCGTCACACCTATCTGCTGGACGGCGACAATGTCCGTCACGGGCTGAACCGGGATCTGGGCTTCACCGAGGAGGACCGGGTCGAGAACATCCGCCGCGTCGGCGAGGTGTCGAAACTGATGGTGGACGCCGGGCTGATCGTTCTGGTCAGCTTCATCTCGCCCTTCCGCGCCGAACGCCGCATGGCGCGCGATCTGCTGGATCAGGGCGAGTTCGTCGAAGTGTATGTCGATACGCCCCTGGCCGTTGCGGAGCAGCGCGACGTGAAGGGGCTCTACAAGAAGGCGCGGGCCGGCCAGTTGAAGAACTTCACCGGCATCGACAGCCCCTATGAGGCGCCCGAAACGCCCGAGATCGTCGTGGACACCACCACCATGTCGCCCGAACAGGCGGCTGAACGGATCGTGGCCTGGCTTGACGGTCGGTTCTGGAGCGAGGATTTCAGCATCTGAGGCGCGCGCCCGGTCGGGAACCTTGACCGTTTCTGACGCGCTGTAGAGGCCGATGACCCTTCCGATCCAAAAGCTGGACCTGTCCGCGATCGAGCAGTCCCAGATCGCCCGCATCGCCGGGACCAATCTGACGCTCGGCGGGCTGGTCAGCGCAGGGGTGATCGTGCTGGTCGCCTTCGCCGCCCACTGGCTGGTGACGCGGTCATTGCGCCGGGTGCGAGAACGGGCGGATCGCAGCCGCCAGGCGATCTACCTTCTTGAACGGCTGGCCGGTTACGGCATCATCGTGGTCGGGGCGATGTCGGCCCTGTCGGCGGCGGGCCTGAACCTGTCGTCCCTGGCGGTATTCGCCGGCGCCCTGGGCATCGGCGTTGGGCTGGGTCTGCAGGGCGTGGTCAAGGAATTCGTCTCGGGCCTGTTCCTGATCTTCGACCGGATGGTGTCAGTCGGCGACTATATCGAGATCGAGGACATCGGTATTCGCGGCGCCATCATGGAGATCGGCCCGCGCGCGACCCGCGTCCGCACCAACGACAACGTCAATGTGCTGGTGCCGAACTCGCGCTTCATCGAACAGCCGGTGACCAACTGGACGCTGAAGGGCGACACCCGCCGCATCCATGTGCCCTTTTCCGTCGCCTATGGCACAGATCGGGGCAAGGTGCGCGACGCCGTCCTGGCCGCCGCCCGCGCCAGCCCCTTCACCCTGCCCGAAACCGAGGCGCGCAAGAGCCAGGTCTGGTTGGTGGCGTTCGGGGACAAGGGTCTGTCGTTCGAACTGCTGGTGTGGCCCACGCGCGAGGCGGTCAAGCGGCCCGCCGCCATGCACGCGGCCTATACCTGGTTGATCGCCGACGCCCTGGACGCTGCGGGCGTCGAGGTGCCGGTGCCCCAGACCGATCTGCACGTCCGCACCGCCTTCGGGCTTGAGGGCGACGAGGCGCTTCAGCGGCTGGGCTATGGCGTCGGCGGCCCGCCCCGCCCCTCGGGTCCGCAACGCAGCGCCCAGACCGCCAACGACGCCGCCGACGACGTAATGGCGGACGACGAGGTCGAGACGCCGGAACCGCCAACCGCCCGTCAGGCCGACTGAGCCGCCTTCGCCTTCAGACGCCAGGCGTGCAGCAGCGGTTCGGTATAGCCGTTCGGTTGCGCAGCGCCCTCGAACACCAGGGCGCGCGCTGCCTGATAGGCCAGACTGGCGTCCGGATTGGGCGCCATCGGCCGATAAAGCGGATCGCCCGCGTTCTGGCCATCTACCTTCGCGGCCATACGCAAGAATGCGGCGTCCACCTGATCGGGCGTGCACACCCCGTGCATCAGCCAGTTGGCGATATGCTGGGAACTGATCCGCAGGGTGGCGCGGTCTTCCATCAGGCCGACGTCGTGAATGTCGGGCACCTTGGAGCAGCCGACACCCTGCTCGATCCAGCGTACGACATAGCCCAGGATGCCTTGGGCGTTGTTGTCCAGTTCGGCCGCCACTTCCGTCTCGGACCAGTTGACGCCGTTGGCCAGCGGCGGGGTCAAAAGCGCCTCCAACCCCGGCGTCGGCTGCGTCTCCACCATCTTCTGAACCGCAAACACATCGACGGCGTGATAGTGCAGGGCGTGCAGGGTCGCCGCCGTCGGTGACGGCGTCCAAGCCGTGTTGGCGCCGGTTCGCGGGTGGCCGATCTTCTGCTCCAGCATATCCGCCATCCGGTCGGGCGCCGCCCACATCCCCTTGCCGATCTGGGCGCGACCCGACAGGCCGCATTTCAGACCGATGGCGACGTTCCTCGCCTCATAGGCCGCGATCCAGGCGCTGGACTTGATGTCCGCCTTTCGCACCACCGGCCCCGCCTGCATGGCGGTGTGGATCTCATCGCCGGTGCGGTCCAGGAAGCCGGTGTTGATGAAGACGATCCGGTCCTTCACCGCATGAATGCAGGCGGCCAGATTGGCCGAGGTGCGCCGCTCCTCGTCCATCACCCCGACCTTGATCGCATGGCGCGGCAGGGCCAGCAAATCCTCGACCGCATCGAACAGCCGGTCGGTGAAGGCGGCCTCGTCCGGCCCATGCATCTTGGGTTTGACGATATAGACCGAGCCCGTCGCGCTGTTGCCGAACCCACCCCCATTCCTGCTTTTTTGGCCCTTGATGTCATAAAGGGCGATCAGGCTGGTCACGATCGCGTCCATGATCCCTTCCGGCGCCTGCGATCCGTCCGCCAGCAGAATGGCAGGGGTGGTCATCAGATGCCCGACATTGCGAACGAACAGCAGTGACCGGCCTTTCAGCGTCACCGACGATCCATCCGGCGCCGTCCACGACCGATCCGACTCCAGCGCGCGGGTCAGGGTCTCGCCGCCCTTCTTGAAGGTCGCGGACAGATTTCCGCGCATCAGACCCAGCCAGTTGCGATAGGCTTCGACCTTGTCGGCCGCATCCACGGCGGCGACCGAATCCTCCAGATCGACGATGGTCGTCAGGGCCGATTCCAGCACCACGTCCGCCAGACCCGCCGCATCGGCGCGGCCGACCGGATGATCGCGGTCGATGATCAGTTCGATGTGCAGGCCGTTGTTGACCAACAGGATCGACGAAGGCGAGGCCGCCTCCCCCGTAAAGCCGACGAACTGCGCCGCATCCTTCAGCGCCGGGGACAGACCGCCGTCCGCCACGGACCAGCCGGCGACATCGGCGTGCGACCCCTGGGCCAACGGCGCCGCCTCGTCCAGGAACGCCTTGGCCCGCGCCACGACCCGGGCGCCGCGCGCGGCGTCATAGCCGCCCCACTCGGGCGCATCGCCCAAGGCGTCCGTGCCATAAAGGGCGTCGAACAAACTGCCCCAGCGCGCATTGGCCGCGTTCAGCAGGAAGCGGGCGTTCAGCACCGGCACCACCAGTTGCGGCCCGGCCATGCGGGCGATCTCGGCGTCCACCCCCTCGGTCGTGATGGTGAAGGGCGTCGGCTCAGCGACCAGATAACCGATCTCGCGCAGGAAGGCCTCTGAGGCGCCGACCTCATAGGGCTGGCCCCGCCGCGCGGCGTGCCAGTCGTCGATCCGGGTCTGCAAGAGGTCGCGCCGTTTCAGCAGGTCGCGGTTCTGCGGCGCGAACGCTTCAAAAATCTTGGCCACGCCGGCCCAGAATATGGTCGCATCCAGACCCAGGCCCGGCAGCACATCCTGTTCGATCAGGGCGATCAGTTCGTCCGCCACCGTCAGCCCGGCGCGATATTGATGGGTCGTCATCACGGCGTCTCCTCCGGCCCAGGCCGGCCTTTGTAACAATGCGTGATGAGGTAAGCGGAGCCCGCCCGCCCGCGCAAGGGTCACGTCGCGTCATCGCAGTCGCTTTTCGTTTAAGGCGGTGAGCCGCCGGTCAGAAACGCTTAACCGCGTCCGTGAACGAGACTGCAAGCGGCGGCGCCTAATGTGACCTTACGGACGACATCGCGTCCGGCCCGGTCGAGCGTTTCTCTCATGCTGTTTCTTCTGAACGATGTGGTGTTCGACCTGGACGAGGCCTGCCCGGTCATGCCCGCCGACACACGCCGGTTCGAGAAGCTGTCGTTCGACTATGTGCTGGAGCTGGGTTGCGAACTGTTCGCCGAGGATCCGCTGCTGCACCGCAACGACCCCGAACGCGCGCGCCGTCTGGCCTGGCTGATCGCCCAGCGCAGCCCCGACGTGAACGCCGCCCTGTTCGCCGCGCCCGCCGTCGCCTGCGATCCCGATCTGGTCGAGCCGCGTTTCTGCGCCCTGCCCGACGCCGTCATCGCCCAGCTTCAGGCCAAGGGCCGCCGCCTCAACGCCGTCGCCGCCGACCGCGCCGTCTGGAACCGCATGGCCGCCTGAGATCGGGCGAGCAGCACCCAGCTTTCAGGCTTGCCAGACATCTTGGGTTGTGGCTGGTAGCCCCCATAGGGGGAGCTAGATCATGAACGCTTTCAAGACCATCGCTGCTGCTGCGGTCCTGGCGTCATCCATGTGTGCGACGGCACCGGCGCGCGCGGACTGGCTAAAGGCCGAGAGCGAGCATTTCGTCGTCTATGGCGACACCAGCGAAGGCGCGATCCGCGAATATACCCGCAAGGTCGAGCGGTTCGACGGCATCATTCGCGTCTTCTTCCCCGTCCGATCGGACATCGACGTGCCGCCGCTGGCCATCTATCTCGCGGATGGGCGCGCCGATATGCGCAAGGTATGGCCCGACATCCCCGAGAACGTCGGCGGCTTTTACACGCCCGGCAACGAACGGATTTTCGCCGTCACCGGTGGACGCGGGTCGGATAACGACCACACCCTGTTTCACGAATACGCGCACCATTTCATGCGCCAATATCTGCCAGGAGCCTATCCCGGCTGGTTCGTCGAAGGATTCGCCGAATATTTCGCCACGGCAGACGTCACAGTCGGGCGAATGAAGGTGGGGTTGCCGAACCAGGGGCGGATGTATTCGCTACAGGGCGGCCTGAACAGCTGGATGCCGATGGAAACCCTGCTCCGGTCCCGGCCGATGGAGGTGCAGGGCCGTGGTCACGCCTACTATGCCCAGGCCTGGGCGCTGACCGCCTACTTCATGAGCACCCCGGAGCGCCGGGTCATGCTGAGCAAGTATCTGACCAGCGTCATGAGCGGAGAAGACCGCGTCACGTCGATGACTGCGGCGACGGGGCGAACGCCGAACCAGCTTCAATCCGACGTGCACAACTATTTGGAACGCATGACCTACCAATGGCAGGATCGCGACTTCCAACCGGCCGAGGTTACGGTCAGCCGGATGCCTGCCTCCGCGCGCGACCTGGTTTGGCTGGACCTTCGCCTGGCGCGTTTCGTGCCGGAAGATCGGCGTGCGGGAAACCTTGCGGAAGCTCAGCGCGCCTACGATCGCCATCCAGGCGACGCCTTAGCCGCGCGGGTCCTGGCCCAGGCGCACATGGACATGCAGCAGGATCAGGACGCCGTTCGCGTTCTCGACGCCTACCTCCAGAATAACGCGGAAGACGCTCTGGCTTTGCGGCTGAAAGCCGTGGCCTTGATGAACGCCGGCGACGAGGACGACGCCCAGAGGGCCGCCCTGTATGCCCAGGCCCGCACGGACCTGTCGGTCGCCTATCGCGTCGATCCCACCGACTACCGGACCTATATGGCGATGGCCAGAAATCGCCAGGGTCAGCCGGGATATCCTACCGAAAACGACCTTCAGGTTCTGCTGATTGGATCGGAACTCGCGCCGCAAGTTCAGCAGTTGCGTTTCGAAGCGGGCAGCGCGCTTCTGGCCCGGGACAAATACGCCGAAGCCATCGCCTACCTTGCCCCGCTGGCCAACGACCCGCACGGCGGAAAGGAGCTGGACGGCGTTCGCCGCATCCTCAATGAGGCCCGCGCCAAGGCCGGCCTCAATCCCTCCGTCGACGAAGCGCCGCCAGCGGACGAAGGCGACGAGGCCTCACAGCCGCAGACCTCGTGAGATAGGCGCCGTCTAGAACATCTGATTGAAGACGACGTGCACGACAGTCGCGATCAGGATGATCGCGCCAAAGCCGATGACGAGGCCGATGGCCGGATGAAGCGGTCGGGTTTCGCGACGAACGCCGACGATGCGGTCTTGCGGATGGATCACGGCCATCGTTGGTTTCCTTTTCCCTATGAGCCCCGGAAAGTCCGGGTCGAGGACGTCGGACTCTCGCGTTCCAATCGCCTCTAGCCTGACCATGACTCCAATAGCCCCTTGTGGCGAGGGGTTATTTGATCTGGCGCAACATCGTGATTTGACGCGTCGCGCCCCAGCCAGCGAGTGACTTTCGGCGCGCGGCGGGGTAGTCGCGCGCCATGTCCTCCCTGACCCTGCCTGAAGAAGCCGCGCGCCGCCGGACCTTCGCCATCATCGCCCACCCGGATGCGGGCAAGACGACCCTGACCGAGCACATCCTGCTGGCCGGTGGCGCCATCCGTGCGGCAGGCGCTGTGCGGGCGCGCGGCGAGAACCGGCGCACGCGTTCGGACTGGATGAAGATCGAAAAGGAGCGCGGCATTTCCGTCAGCGCCTCGGTCATGACGTTCGAGCACGACGGCAAGATGTTCAACCTGCTGGACACGCCGGGGCACGAGGACTTCTCGGAAGACACCTATCGCACCCTGACCGCCGCCGACTGCGCCATCATGGTGCTGGACGCGGCCAAGGGTATCGAGCCGCAGACGTTGAAACTATTCGAAGTCTGCCGTCTGCGCGACATTCCGATCATCACCTTCATCAACAAGCTGGACCGCGAGGCCCAGGACCCGATGGCCCTGCTGGACGATATCGCGTCCCGCCTGCAGCTGGACCCCGCGCCCATCTGGTGGCCGGCCGAGAGCGGCAATCGCCTGCGCGGCATGGTCGAGGTCGGCACGGGCCGCTTCCAGCCCTATACCCGCAAGGCCGCAGGGTCCGCCGAGGATCCCGAACACCCCGAGGCCCTGCCGCTGGACCAGGCGGCGCAGTATTTCGAGGCGGGCGAGCAGGACAACCTGGCCGAGGCCGTCGAACTGGTCGAGGGCGGCTATCCGGCCTTTGATCGTCAGGCCTTCCTGGAGGGACACCTGACGCCCGTGCTGTGGGGGTCGGCCCTGCGCCATTTCGGCATCGACGAACTGCTGAAAGCCATCGGCGACTGGGCCCCCGCGCCCAAGACGATGAAGGCCAGGAAGGAAGCCCCGCCCGAGACCCGCAACGCCCCCGCCCCGGTCGAGACCGTGGTCGAGCCGGGCGCGAACGAGGTCACCGGCTTCGTCTTCAAGGTCCAAGCCAACATGGACCCGAACCACCGCGACCGGATCGCCATGTTCCGCATGGCCTCGGGCGCCTTCAAGCGCGGCATGAAGCTGAAGGTGCAGAACACGGGCAAGTCGCTATCGGTCAATGCGCCGATCATGTTCTTCGCCAGTGACCGGGAACTGGCCGACGACGCCTTCGCCGGCGACGTGATCGGCATTCCGAACCACGGCGTGCTGCGCGTCGGCGACAGCCTGTCGGAGAGCGGCGTGGTCCGCTTCGCCGGCCTGCCCAACTTCGCGCCGGAAATCCTGCAGCGCGTGCGGGTCAAGGATCCGCTGAAGGCCAAACATCTGAAAAAGGCGCTGGAAGGCCTGGCCGAAGAAGGCGTAACCCAGTTGTTCCGGCCCGAGATCGGCTCGGACTTCATCGTCGGCGCCGTGGGCCAGCTTCAGTTCGAGGTCATGGCCGACCGCCTGGGCGAGGAATACGGCCTGGACGTCATCTTCGAGCCCAGCCCCTACGCCGAGGCGCGATGGGTGGGGGGAACCGACGCCGACATCGAGGACTTCAGCGGCAAATACCGTCCGCAGATGGCGCGCGACATCGACCAGGCCCCGGTTTTCCTGGCCAAATCCAGCTGGGAAACCGGCTATGTCGGCGAACGATTCCCGAAGATCGCCTTCACCAAGACCAAGGAACGGGGCTGAGGGTTGTTCGAGAAGGCCAACCGCGACGCTTGAGACTTTATTCGGCCGCGCGGCTGGGTCATGGTTGCAGATCGGCGCCGTTGCGCCAAAGGATCGATGGTCTTGCTGTTCGCCCTTTCCAGCGCCGCCTTGATGCTGCAGGCCGCCCCGGTCGCGGGACTGGTGTCCTATGACGAGGCGGTGCGTTGCGCCGGCCTGACCCAGGCGGCGTCCGAACTGGAAGGCGGCGAGAGCGCGCGGGGCCGACAACTTTATGACGCGGCCCTGTACTGGTCGCTGGCGGCGATGCAGGCCGCGACGGTGGCGGGAAAGCCTTCGGCCGCCGCCGAGGCCGATCAGACCCGCGCCCGGATCGCCGCTGTGCGCCAGTTGAACAGCGATGCGCCCGAGGCGCGCGCCGTGCTGCAACGCTGTCAGCAGAAGGCGCCCAGGCTGGACTGATCGGCCCGCACGCGACCGGGGATAAGGTCAAGTCGAACCGGGTGGGCGGCGCTGCGTTTGCATTGGACGCCGCAAGGGACGCCGCCTGCGTCCCGAAGCGGGATTACAGAGGTCCAGCGTATGTTCGAATTCGGCCGCGATCTTCGAAAACTCTTCGCCCAGGCGCGAGAGAGCGAAGACCTGGGCTGGGTCGAACTGATCGGCCCGGACCTGCTACGCGCCGAGGCGATGCGCGAAACCATCGACGCGGGCCGCGTCTCCTGCCCCCGCCCGTTTGAGGTCGAACACCGCGCGGCCGCCCTGTGGCGTGAACACGCGCGGCGCGGCGGGGCCGGCGAAAGCCTGGATCGGGCCGACCGCTGCGCCGACAGCTTGGCGCGCGCCGCCGTAGGCGAGGATCAGATCGCCCTGGCCGCGGCGGACAAGGCCGCCATTCTGATGCTGCGGTTCGACCTGTGCGGCGCTCCCGGTCGACTGGACCGCGCCCTTTCGATCCTGACAGCGGCGGGCCAGCCTCGCAGCCGGCGCGTCGCTGCCGCCGTGGCGGCCTTTCACGCGCGACTGAAGGTCCGCACGGCGCGTCTGAGCGGCCAGATCGATCAGCTGGCCGAAGCCGCCGTTCTGATGGATGCGGCCGTTTCGGGCGATGGCGTCAACGACATGGATCTGCGTATGGACCGCGCCGCCCTGGCGCTGGAAACCGGCGTGGTGGGTCGCGATCCGCGACTGCTGGATCAGGCCGGGCGGGACCTGGGCGCCCTAGTGGAGGCGGCGTCGCCCGATCATCGCCCCCTGACCCGCGCCCGCGCCCTGGCGCTGTGCGGCGCCGGACTGACCGCCCTGGCGGCCATCGCCGGTCACGACAAGGCCCGCGCCCAGGGCCGCATCATGTTTGAGGCCGCCACCGACCAGTTCACGCCCGATCACAGCCCGCTGGACTGGGCCGCGATCCAGGTGTTGAGGGCCAACGACGACGCCCAGCCCCTGATGCTGCTGACCCAGGCCGAAAGCATGACGCAAGGCAGCGGTCTGGTGATCGGCGCCTTGGCGCGCGAACGGCGGATCACGCGCGAAGTCGCCCTGGCCGAGGCGGTGAAAAACCTGACCGCCCTGATGACGCTGGAGACGCGGCTGCGGGCGCGGATGCCGGATGCGTCGCCGCTGGACTGGAGCGCCGATCAGATCGGCATGGCCGAAATCCTGCTGGCCCGGCGCCGCCTGGGCGGCCCAGCCCCGGCGGACTTGGGGCTGATCCTGGCGGAGGCGGCGGCGACCGCCCGCGAGCAGGGCGTCGAAATCCTGGCCGAGCGGGCCGAAACCCTACTGAAGACCGTCAGGGACTGAGGCCTTTTTCTTAGCCACCCATGGCCACAAAGGCGCCGTTCAGGAAACGCGGCTTGCCATAGGCCAGACGTTGGCCGTCATCAGCCAGAACGCGGCCGCCGGCGGCCTCCAGCACGGCCTGCCCCGCTGCGGTATCCCATTCCGACGTCTGTCCGGTGCGCGGATAGGCGTCGAACCGCCCCTCGGCGATCAGGCAGAATTTTAGTGAGGAATCCGTTCCCTGCCAGCGCGAACAGCCGTGGCGGGCGGCCAGACGGGCGGCCTCTTCGTCGGTGACGCTGTGGCTCAGCAAGGCCATGCCTTCCTGCGGACGGTCGCGCACCCGAATCGGACGCCAGTCTTCGCCTGCGTGGGCCTCTCCGGCCTGAAGCACGCCGAACTGACGCCGAAACGCGCCGCCGTCCGGCTTGTCCGTCCGCCAGGTGGTCGAGGTCGCCGGGGCCGTCACCACGCCCGCGACCGGATGGTCACCGTGAACCAGGGCGATGTTGACGGTGAACGCCTCGCCCCCGCGCACGAAGCCGCGCGTGCCGTCCAGCGGATCGATAAGCCAGAACCAGTCCTCGGCGCTGGCCGGGGCGCCGTTGGCGGACACCGCTTCCTCAGCCACGGTCTGGACGTCGGGATAGAGGGCGGACAACCGCTCCAGAATCAGCGCCTCGGCCGCGCGGTCCGCCTGGGTGACGGGGCTGTCGTCGGCCTTGGTCTCGACCGCCGTGCCCGCGCGCCAATAGGGCAGGATCAGGCGCGCGGCCTCTTCTGCGATCTCGGCGATGGCCAGGGACAGCGCGCCGGAGGCCAGATCGCGCGCGAGGGGAGAGGAGGAGGCGGTCGTCATCGGCCGCTCGATAGACCATCCGGGCGGTTCCATGAACCGGCAAATCACGTCAACTTCGCGCGCGACACGAACTGTGACCTGAGTGCTCCAGCCGCCATGATCCCGACCGACGACGCCCATGACGCCCCGATCCGCCTGACAGTGGAGGGAACCGAGCTGGCCGCCTTCGTTGCGGCCAAGCTGTGCCATGACTTCATCAGCCCGTCGGGCGCCATCGTCTCGGGCCTGGATCTGATGCAGGACCCGGCGGCGCAGGATATGCGCGACGACGCCCTGGCCCTGATCGAACAGAGCGCCAGAAAGATGGTCGCCCTGGTGCATTTCGCCCGCGTCGCCTTCGGCGCGGCCACCACCAGCGAACGGTTCACCGCGCGCGAGCTGGAGGCGCTGATCGTCGGCATGACCCAGGGCGGACGGGCCTCGATGGATTGGCGCATCGCAGACGGTGAGTTCTCCAAGCCCCAGGCGCGCGCCCTGACCAATCTGGCCTATCTGACCGTTGGCGCCCTGCCGATGGGCGGGGTGGCGGTGATCCAGTCCAGAACCGAGGACGGCGAGCTCTATCTGGAAGGGTTCGCCGAAGGTGCCCGCGCGCGGCTCAAGCCCGAGGCGGTCGTCGGCCTGTCAGGCGAACGCCTGACGGAAGGGCTGGCGGGCCAGTGGATTCAACCTTATTGGCTGTGGCTGACGGTGAACGAAGCCGGCGGCGCCCTGCACGTCAGGGTTGAAGACGGCAAGGTCGCCCTGGTCGCGCGAATGCCGGCCTGAAGCGATTTCCAAACGACTCGTTAACTGGCGTCTGGGATGATAGTTGGCGAAAAAACGCCGCGCGCCGAACGGCGCTTCATCATCGAGGAGAGGGCCTTGAACTTCCGAACCTGCCTGATCGTCGATGACAGCCGCATCATCCGCAAGGTCGCGCGCCGCATCATCGAGGGCCTGGGCTACGAGGTCGATGAGGCGGCGGACGGCGCCGAAGCCCTGGCCTATTGCACCGGCGCCATGCCGGACGTGATCCTGGTGGACTGGAATATGCCCGTGATGGACGGCATCACCTTCCTGCGGCGTCTGCGCGCCAGTCCGGGCGGCGAACAGCCCAAGGTCCTGTTCTGCACCATCGAAACCCGGCCGGAACGGATCGCCGAGGCCCTGGCCGCCGGCGCCGACGACTATGTCATGAAGCCCTTCGACGGCGAGATTCTGCAGTCCAAGCTGACGGAGGTCGGAGCGATCGCCGCATGACGCCAGACGACTTCGACAAGCTGCAATCCCTGCTCGCCACCCGCGCCGGCTATCGGCTGTCGCGGGACCGAATCCACCTGGCCGAACATCGGCTGGGTCCGGTGGCGCGACGCGAGGGATACGCCAATGTCGAGGCCCTGCTGGCCAATCTGTGGGCCAATCCTGTCGCGTCCCTGGCCTGGTCGGTGATCGAGGCCCTGCTGAACGCCGAGACCTGGTTCCGTCGCGACCGCACGCCCTTCCGCATTCTGGAGACGGAACTGCTGCCGGCCCTGGCCAATGCGCGGCCGGACGGACGCATCAGGGTCTGGTCCGCCGGCTGTTCGACAGGTCAGGAGGCCTGGTCCATCGCCATGGCCGCGATGGAGGTCGGGGTCAGCGCCGATCTGATCGCCACCGACCTGTCGCAGCGGGCGATCGAAAAGGCGCGTTCGGGCCTCTATACGGGCTTCGAGATTCAGCGCGGGCTGACGGCCAAGACCATGCTGCGCTGGTTCGAGCCGATGGAGGATCAGTGGATCGCCAAAGCCGAGTTGGCTGACGCTGTGCGGTTCGCCCGCGCCAATCTGCTGGATGAACCGCTGGACGACACGCAGTTCGACGTCATCTTCTGCCGCAACGTTCTGGTCGATATGGAGCCGTCGCGTCGCGCGCGCCTGCTGGATGGGCTTGAACGGCGGCTGGTGGACGACGGCTGCCTGTTCCTGGGCGCCGACGAGCGGCTGGAAGGCGAGACGGTGGCGTTCCGCCCCGTCAACGGGCGTCGCGGCCTGTATGTGAAGGCGCCGTCGGCGCTGCGCCGCGCGGCCTGAGCCGCCTGACACGCGCGCCGATCAGGCCGCGTGCAGTTCCTGCTTCACCCGCTCGGCCAGGGTCTTGATGTCCAGCGGCTTGGGCAGGAAGGACACCCCGACCTCGTCCTGCAACAGGTCCGAGAAATCGCTTTCGGCATAGCCCGAGATGAACATCACCGGCGCGTCGCCCAGATAGGGGCGCGCCTTCTTCAACAGCGACGGGCCGTCCAGCCCGGGCATGATGACGTCCGAGATCATCATGTCGATCTGACCGGCATGTTCCTCGGCCAGGATCAGCGCCTCCTCGCCGTCCGCCGCCTCGATCACCTCATAGCCGCGCTGGCGCAACAGGCGGGCGGCGATGCCGCGCACCGCGTCCTCGTCCTCGACGAACAGGATACGGCCGGCTCCGGACAGGTCGCGCGGCGCCTTGACCTTGACCTCGACCGGCTGAACCTCGGCCAGTTCGGCCTCGCCGGCGGCCGGCAGGAACAGACGGAACGCCGCGCCCAGTGTTCCACCGTCTGGCCCTTCGACATTGCTGACGGTGATGTGCCCACCGGCCTGCTGAGCGATGCCATAGACGGTGGCCAGACCCATGCCTGTGCCTTCGTTGACCGCCTTGGTGGTGAAGAAGGGTTCGAAAATCTTGTCCAGCAGTTCGGGCGGCACGCCGGGACCGGTGTCGGACACCTCGATCAGGGCGATCTCGCTGGTCGGGGCGTCGGCCCAGCCCAGGCCCCGCGCCTCTTCGGCGGTCAGGCGGCGGGTGGCGATGGTGACGACGCCGGCGCCCGGCTCCACCACCCCGCGCATGGCGTCGCGGGCGTTGACGGCCAGGTTCATCACCGCCGTCTCAAGCTGCGACTTGTCGGCCAGAACGATCGGCAGGTCGCGGCCGTAGTCGGTTTCGAGCCGCACGTCCTCGCGCAGCAGGCGGCGCAGCAGGATGGCGAACTCGCCCACCAGTTCGCCCAGGTCCAGCCGCTCGCGCCGCACCGTGGACTTGCGCGAGAAGGCCAGCAGCTTGCGAACCAGATCGGCGGCGCGAATCGCGGTCTGACGGATTTCGTTCAGCCCCTCATAAGAAGGATCGCCGACCGGGTGGCGCTCCAAGAGACCCGACAGCTGAAGCTGGATCGCGGTCAGAAGATTGTTGAAATCGTGGGCCACGCCCCCGGCCAGCTGGCCTACGGCCTGCATCTTCTGGGCCTGGTTGAGCTGCAGCTCCATCGACTTCTGCGCCGAGACGTCGAACAGCCAGATGCGCCGGCGCTCGCCCTCGGGCGCCACATACAGATGCAACATCTTGTCGGGATAGGCGCGCGCGACCAGTTCGATGGGGCCGGACGATCCGGCCGCCAGCTTCAGCCGCGCCTCCGCCACGCCGGCGGGATCGAACAGATGGCCGAAGGCGGCGTCGCGGGCGGCGGCGGGGCCGGTCAGCACCGCCAGCGCCGGATTGGCGTCCTCCGCCCGGCCCGCGAACAGGTCGTCCCCGCCGATGACGGCCGATCCGAACGGGGCGCCCGCCGCCATGGCCCGGGCCTCCCCGGTCGCGGCGGCGGCAGGGGAATGGACAGGGGCGGACGCGATGGGCAGGACCGCATCGGGGGCCGCCCGCATCAGGAAGCGCCCCTCGCCCACCCGGCCGATCACCACCTCGACCTCGCCCCGGCCGATCAGGACGATGGCGCGGCCCGGCTCGCCCTTTCGCGCCTGGGCGAAGGCCATATAGAGGGCTTGGGCCGACTTGCCGCGCGGCAGGGCGGTAGTGGCCCCGTTCGCCTCGGCCCAGGCGGCGTTGAAGGCCAGGATCTGGCCGGAATCCCACACCAAGGCCGCCGGTTCGGCCATGGCGTCCAGCACCTCGATGGCGGCGTCGCTGTTGGGCCGGGCGGCGGCCGCGCGGCGGAAACCGAACAGGCCGATCAGGGCGATGGCCCCCACCGTCAAAATCAACACCAGCCCGGGCGCCGAAGTCGGATTGTCGCGAAACGCCGGATAGGCCAGGGCGGCGATGGCCGCCACGACACCGAACGCCATCACGGCCGACAACAGATCGAACGAAGGGCGCCGGGTGGACGTCATACAGCCTCGCGAATCAGGGGCTTCATCATACGCTCAAATCCTGACGTCGCCTTACCGGCGCTTTCTGGACTGGAAGACGAAGCCGATGATCTTGGCGGCGGCGTCGAAATGTTCGCGCGGAATGACCTCGTCCACCTCCACCGCCGCATAGAGGGCGCGGGCCAGGGGCACGTTCTCGACGATGGGCACGCCGTGTTCGGTCGCGACCTCGCGGATCCGCATCGCCAGCGCATCTACCCCCTTGGCCACGCAGATCGGGGCGCCGTCGCCCTGATCAGGCTCGTAACGCAGGGCGACCGAATAGTGGGTCGGGTTGGTGACGATGACGGTGGCCTTGGGCACATTGGCCATCATCCGCTGGCGGCTGCGCTGCATTCGGATCTGCTTCAGCTTGGCCTTGACGTGGGGATCGCCCTCGGACTGTTTGAAGTCTTCCTTCAGCTCTTCCTTGGTCATCCGCATCCGCTTGGCGAAGCGCATCTTCTGCCAGATGAAGTCAGCCCCCGCCGTCGCGCCCAACAGGATGATCGCAGCGACGAACAGCGAAATCGCCATGTCGCGCGCCAGCGGCAGTATGGCCAGGGGACTGACCGCCACCAGATTCTCGAATTCGCGGACGTGCGGTTTCAGAACCATCCAGCAGACAACGCAGACCGCGACCAGCTTCAGGAAGGTCTTGAGAAACTGCACCAGGCCGTCGGGGCCGAAAATGCGCTTGAAGCCCTGCAAGGGACTGACCGACGACCATTTCGGCTTCAGCTTCTCGGCGGTGAAGATCAGGCCCGACTGCGCCAGATTGCCCCCCGCCCCGCCGATGATGGTGGCCAGCATGACCGCGCCCAGGAACGGCGCCACCGCCCAGACTGCGCGCACCATGATCTGATTGCCCGCGCCCGAGTTCAGCGTGCCCAGCATCTGATGCGGGGCGGCGATGAAGGGCAACATCTGTTCGGCGATGGAGGAGGCGAACCAGCCCCCGGCCATCAGGATCACCGCCGCCGCCCCGGCCAGAGACAGCACCTGGGCGACATCGGGCGACTTGGCGACATCGCCCTTCTTTCGGGCGTCCTCAAGCTTTCGCGGGGTCGCCTCTTCGGTTTTCGACTCGGGATCCGCGCCTTCAGCCACCGGCGCCTCCGAAGACGAAATACTCCGCCAGACGGCGGTAGCGGTCGATGAAGATGGTGCCCAGCGCGCCCAGGCTCAGCGCGAAGATCGACAGGCCCAGGATGACGCTCAGCGGCGCGGCGGCGAAATAGACCTGGAACGACGGCATGACCCGCGCCACCAGCCCGGACGCCAGGTTGAAGATCAGGGCGAAGACCAGCACCGGCGCCGACAGCTGGACCCCCAGCATGAAACTGTCGCCCAGGGTCCGCACCGCCATCTGGGTGAAGTCGGCCATCATCAAAGGCTTGGCCGGGGCGATCAGCTGATAGGAGCCCACCATGCCGGCGATGAACAGGTGGTGGGTGTCCGTGGCGAACAGCAGGGTCACGCCCAGAAGCGTCAGAAAGGCGGCGATGGTCGTGCCCGGCTGGGCCTGCATCGGGTTGGCGGTCTGGGCGAAGCTGAGCGTGGTCTGAAGCGAAACGATCTCGCCTGCCGTCGACAGGGCGCTCATGAACATTCGCAACAGCAGGCCGATCATCAGGCCCACCACCACCTCACGGATGATCCAGCCGACCATCAGCCCCAGACTGTCGGGCAGGGCCGGCAGGGCGGTCCGCACCACCGGCCACAGCGCCAGGCTGATCAGCAGGGCCAACGACAGCCGCACGCGCGGCGGCACATAGGCCTCGCCGAAGCCGGGGATCAGCATCAGGATCGCCGCGATCCGGGCGAAGATCAGCCCCCCGGCCCAGACCTGATCGGCGGTGGCATAGGCGTCCACTACATCCCCGCGATGCGGGCCGCGATCTGGCGCATGAAGCCGCCCAGCAGCGCCCCCATCAGCGGCAGGAACAGGATCAGCGAAATGAAGATGGCGATGATCTTGGGCGCATAGATCAGGGTCTGTTCCTGGATCTGCGTCAGGGCCTGAAACAGGCCGATCACCACGCCGACCACCAGCCCGACCAACAGCACCGGCAGGCACAGCTGGATCGTCAGCCAGATGGCGTCGCGTCCGACATCCAGAACTTCTGCGCCGTTCATCGGCCTGCTCCCGAAACTAGAGCTTGATCGTTTCGAAGGAACCGCCGCGCGGTTCTGCTGAAGCGTGGATCAAGCTCTCGCTTAAATCTGGAGCCTGATTCACGGCGTCGAAAAAATCGCGACGCGATTTCCCCTCAACCGGTCAGACTCCGGTGGGCAGAAAATGCCGACAGGATGGTTAACAGGCCGCTAATCAGACGGAGTTGCGAGGCGTTTCAGGCGGCGGCCAGGGTGCGCGACAGCTTGTTGGCCAGCTCGGCCTGGGTGAAGGGCTTTCGCACGATCATCTCCTCGCCCACATCGACCAGGGCCTCGGCGTCGGCATAGCCTGTGGCGAACAGGATGGGGGCGGCTGGACGGCGAATCCGAAGGGTTCGGGCCAGCTCGCCGCCGTTCATGCCCGGCATGGCGAAATCCAGCACCATGGCGTCGATCCTGTCGTGCCGGTCAAGCGCATCCAGGGCCGCCACGCCGCTGTCAGCCTCCACCACCTGATAGCCCAGATCGGCCAGCAAGCCGGCGGTGACGTGGCGAACCGCCTCATCGTCGTCGACGACCAGCACCACCAGACCCGCGTCGCGCGCCGCCAGCGCGTCGCCGCCCGTCTCCGCTTCGCAAACCGGCGCGTGGGCGGCGCGCGGCAGGAAGATGCGGATGGTGGTGCCGCGTCCGACCTCCGTGTCGATGCTGACCCCGCCGCCCGACTGTTTGGCCAGGCCGAACACCTGGCTCAGCCCCAAACCCGAACCCTTGCCGACGTCCTTTGTGGTGAAGAAGGGTTCAAAGGCGCGCGCCAGCACCTCGTCCGTCATGCCCGAACCGTTGTCGCTGACCGACACGACCACATAGTCGCCGGCCGCCAGCTCCTGCGGGCGACCCGCAGCGTCTGCGGGGGCGTTTTCGGTGCGAATGGTCAAGGCGCCGCCGACTTCCATCGCGTCGCGGGCGTTGATGGCCAGGTTCAGGATGACCAGTTCGATCTGGGTCGGGTCGATCATGGCCGGCCAGAGGTCGGAGGCCAGTTGCGGCGGTTCGATCTGGACGCTGCCGCCGATGGCGCTTTGCAGCATATCGCCCATGCCGCGCACCGTGTCGTTCAGATCGACCGCGCGCGGCTCCAGCTTTTGGCGGCGGGAAAAGGCCAGCATCTGGGCCGTCAGCCGCGCCCCGCGCTGAGACGCCTCGCGCATCATGTCCAGGCGACGCAGCACCTTGGGATCGGTTTCGCGTTTTCTCAGCTGATCGACATTGCCGATCACCACCGTCAGCAAATTGTTGAAATCATGCGCGATCCCGCTGGTCAGCTGGCCGACCGCCTCCAGTCGCTGGGCCTGGCGCAGGGCGGTTTCTGCGCGCTCGCGCTCCTTGATCTGTTCGGCCAAGGCCTCGTTGGCGGCTTCCAGCTGGGCGGTGCGTTCGATGACGCGCCGCTCCAGCAAAGCCTCGGCGCGCTGGATTTCGGCGATGCGCGCCCGCGCCTCGTACTGGCGCTTTCGCCCGCGCAACGCCGTATCGACGGCGCTGACCAGGGTGGTGGGATGGAAGGGACGCTCCAGAAAACTGACATTGCCCAGGGTGGCCGACAGGCGACGTGCCGCCGGATTGCGCTCCACGCTGCCGCCGCGCCGGTTCAACACCAGAAACGGAAAGTCCGACCAGGTCGGCTGATTTTCGATCCATCCCGACAGGGCGGTCAGGTCGGTATCGCTCAGAGCCTCGGCGACCACCACGGCCAGACCCGCCCCCTCCGCCATCCGATTCAACAGATCGTCCAGCGTGTCACAGGCGACGGCGATCATGCCGCCCTCTTTCAGGATGGCGGCGGCGACGGCGGCGTCGCGGCCGCTGGGCGCCAGCACAAGGGCGCGTTCGGAAAGCTCCCCACCCAGGCTCATTCCGGCTTTTCGCCCATCAGCTTGCCCGCCTGCCCCACGAAGTCGGGCACGCCGCGCAACACGCCCTGGAAACCGACCAAGGGCTGGCCGACCGTCAGGCCTTCCGGCCCGATATCGAACTCGCGTATGGTCTTTTCATGGGCTCCGGCGCGCTTCTTGATCACTGAGATGGCCCGGCGAACCAGACCCGCCGCCTCGAAATAACGCAGCAAAATCACGGTGTCGGCCAGATAGGTCACGTCCACCGGGGCCTTCATGTCGCCGACCAGCCCATGCTGCGCCACCGTCAGATAGGTCGTGGCGCCCTGCCGGTTCAGATACTGCAACAGTTCGTGGATATGCAGCACCAGGAACTGCTCTTGCGGCATGGCCGCCTGATAGCCGTTCAGACTGTCGATCACGACCGTCTTGATCCCGCGATCAGCCACGCAGGTCCGCACCCGCGCCGAGAATTCGCCCGGCGACAACTCCGCCGCATCCACCTGTTCGACCAGCAGGGCTCCCTTGCCGATCCAGGCCTCCAGATCGACGCCCACGGACTTCAGCCGGTCGAACAACAGGCCCAGTTCTTCGTCGAAGACGAACATGGCGGCCTTTTCGCCGCGCTCCAGCGCCGCGACCAGGAAACTGATTGAGAACAGGCTCTTGCCCGTACCTGCCGGGCCCAGAATCAGGGCGCTGGATCCGCGTTCGACCCCGCCGCCCAACAGGGCGTCCAGTTCGGCGACGCCGCTGGACATCGGTTCGCGATCGAAGGCCGTGCGGTGCTCCAGGGCGACGATGCGCGGATAGACCTCCAGCCCGCCCGTCTTGATGGTGAAGTCGTGATAGCCGCCCCGAAAGCGTCGGCCGCGATATTTCATCACCCGAACCCGGCGGCGTTCGGCCCCATACTCGGGCAGCAGTTCCTCCAACTGAATCACCCCGTGGGTGACGCTGTGAACCGTCTTGTCGTTGGTGTCGGTCGTCAGGTCATCCAGCAACAGCACGGTCACGCCGCGACGGGCGAAATAGTGCTTCAGGGCCAGGACCTGACGGCGATAACGCAGCGAGCCCTGGGCCAGCAGACGGATTTCGGACAAGCTGTCGATCACCACCCGGTTGGGCTGCGCCTTCTCGACGGCCTCCAGAATGATGCGGGTTGTTTCGCCCAGTTCCAGGTCGGAGGAATAGAGCAGGCTCTGCTGCTGCTCCTCGTCCAGAAGGTTTTCCGGCGGCGCCAGTTCGAACAGTTGCACACCGTCCAGCGACCAGCCGTGGGAACGGGCCGTGGCCCGAAGCTCTTCCTCTGTTTCCGACAGGGTGATGTAGAGGCAGCCCTCTCCAATTGCGGCGCCGGTCATCAGGAACCGCATGGCGGCCGTCGTCTTGCCCGTGCCCGGATTGCCTTCCAGCAGAAACAAACGATCTCGCTCAAGCCCGCCGGCCAGGATGTCGTCCAGCCCGGGAATTCCGAAGGCGGCGTCGTTTCGGATGGTATCGCCGTTCGTCATAGAGTTTCCCGCCTTGCCAGCTGGGCCGTAACGCACGGAAAGGCATAAGGTTACAAGCGTCGCCGCTGCGAAAGATCGCCAGCGTGGCCGAGGATCGACGCCGGCCCTCCCATTCCCGCCAAGGCGACGCTATGTAGGCCGCCATGACCGATGCACCCGTTTCCAAAGTGTCCCAGGCCCAGGCCGAGGCCGCCGTTCGCACCCTGATCGAATGGGCCGGCGACAATCCTGATCGCGAAGGCCTGCTGGAAACCCCGGCCCGCGTGGCCAAGAGCTATCGCGAACTGTTCCAGGGCTATGAGGTCGATCCCCTGTCCTATCTGGAAAAGACGTTCGAGGAGACGGGCGGCTATGACCAGCTGGTGGTGCTGAAGGACATCCGTTTCGTCAGTTTCTGCGAACACCATATGCTGCCGGTCGTGGGCAAGGCGCACGTCGCCTATCTGCCGACCGACCGGGTGGTGGGCATCTCCAAGCTGGCGCGCGTGGTGCGCGGCTTCGCCCGTCGCCTGCAGATCCAGGAAAAGATGACGTCCGAGATCGCCGAGGCCATTCAGACCGTGCTGCGCCCGCACGGCGTCGGCGTGGTGATCGAGGCCGAACACAGCTGCATGACCCTACGCGGGGTCAATGCGCCGGGCGCCAGCCTGTCGACCAGCCACCTGATCGGCGTGGTGCGCGACGATCCGCGCACGCGCGAAGAATTCCTGCGCCTCGTTCGCAGCTGATTCACCCAAACGCCCCTATCCTGGCCCGGCTTTTGCGGCTGAGCGACGACAAGGAGGCGTTTGCGATGCCCTGGTCCCTGGTTTCGACCCGCAATGAGACAGTTCGCATCGCGCGCGGCGGATGGCTGGACGCGCTGCGCTTCATCGTGGCTTTTCTGATCATCCTGCATCATTTCCAGGCAGCTGGGCCGGTCCCGCTGGCGCACATCGTCAATCCGATCTTCGAGCGCGGCGGCTTTCTGCTGACCAACTTCTTCCTGATCGACAGCGGCTATGTGCTGATGCGCGTCTATGGGGCGGCGGTCGACAAGGGGCGGCTGACGCCCGGCGACTTCTTCCTGAAACGGTTCCTGCGGGTCGTGCCGGCGCATCTGATCATGGGGCTGTCGCTGGTCGCCCTGGTGCTGCTGGCCACCGCCGCCGGCGCGCCGCCGCGCAATCCTGAATGGTTCGCCTGGGATCAGCTGCCGGCGCAGCTGCTGTTGCTGCAGTCCTATGGCGTGCACGGCGGCCTGGGGTGGAACGCCCCGACCTGGTCGATCTCGGCCCTGATCGGCTGTTATCTGGCCTTCCCCTGGATCATTCGCGGCCTGATGCGGTTGGGGCCGTGGTCGGCGCTGGCGGTCGGGATCGGCGTCTATCTGATCGCCAACCAGCTGTGCTGGTCGTTCCTGGGTTATCCCGTCTATCAGATGCCGATGCGCTACGGCATCGTGCGCGCCCTGCCGCTGTTCTTCCTTGGAATGTGCCTGGCCTGGTTCGCGCAGAAGGTCTGGATCGCGCCGCGTCTGGCGGGATGGGCGGGCGTTCTGGCGGCCGTCGGCTTCTTCGCGCTGGAACTCCACGACAAGCACGCGCTGATCGCCCTGACCTTGATCGCGATCATCATTCTGGCGGCGGGCGCCGTGCCGGTGAAGACGCCGTCCAAACTGGTCGAGACGGCGGCGATGGTGTCCTTTTCCATGTTCATCACCAACGAGGTGGTGCGGATCGCCTGGTTCGGCGTGGTCAATGCCCTGGCGGTCAAGCTGGCCCTGCCAGTCGGCGTCCAGTGGGGCCTGTGGGTTCTGGGCGTGATGGCGGCGGTCGGTTTTGCCTTCGCCTTCCACTTCGCCGTCGACAACCCGATCCAGACCCGCATCCGGGGCTGGTTGAAGCGTCGCAGCGCCAGGCGAGGCCAGCCGCAACCCAATCTGGGGCCCGTCGTCTCCATCGACGGTTGATCGCCCCAAGGTCGCACTGGGCGACCGTCGATCCTCGACCAAAGTCGCTCTCTCCAGCCGCCGCCCTCTCGGTCAATGTCGGGGTCCACGTGTCCTGAAGGACGCGCAGAACGGCCGATAACGGCGACTTGGGAGGAAATGGATCATGGCAACCGACGCACCCATTGCGTCCGGCGAGGAGGAGCACACCGTCGATCGCAGCGATCGTCTGGTCATCCTCGCCTCATCGGTCGGCACCGTCATCGAGTGGTACGACTTCTATCTTTACGGCTCGCTGGCGGCGATCATCACCGTCCAGTTCTTCTCGGGCGTCAACGAGACGACCGGCTATATCTTCGCCCTGATGGCCTTTGCGGCCGGTTTCGCGGTGCGGCCCTTCGGCGCCATCGTCTTCGGGCGGCTGGGCGACCTCTGGGGACGCAAGAACACCTTCCTGGTGACCATGCTGCTGATGGGTCTGTCGACCTTCGTCGTCGGCCTCTTGCCGCCCTATGCGGTCATCGGCATCGCCGCGCCGATCATTCTGGTGCTGATGCGCCTGATCCAGGGTCTGGCCCTGGGCGGCGAATACGGCGGCGCCGCCACCTACGTCGCCGAGCACGCCCCGCAGGGCAAGCGCGGCTTCTACACCTCCTTCATCCAGATCACGGCGACGGCCGGCCTGGTGCTCAGCCTGCTGGTCATCCTGGGCGTGCGTTACACCGTGGGCGAGGAAGCCTTCGCGGCCTGGGGCTGGCGCATTCCGTTCCTGGTGTCGATCCTGCTCCTGGGCGTGTCGCTTTGGATCCGCCTGAAGCTGGCCGAAAGCCCGTCGTTCAAGAAGATGAAGGCCGAGGGCAAGGGCTCCAAGACCCCGCTGAAGGACAGCTTCGGCAAATGGCCCAACCTGAAGATCGTGCTGATCGCCCTTCTGGGCCTGACCGCCGGTCAGGCGGTCATCTGGTACACCGGCCAGTTCTACGCCCTGTTCTTCCTGGAACGGGTCATGAAGGTCGACGCCACCCTGGTCTATGTGCTGCTGACCATCGCGCTTCTGGCCGCTTCGCCCTTCTTCATCTTCTGGGGCTGGCTGTCGGACAAGGTGGGCAGAAAGCCTATCATCCTGGCGGGCTGCCTGATCGCCGCCCTGACCTACTTCCCGCTGTTCAACGCCCTGACCGAAGCGGCCAATCCGCGCCTGGCCGCCGCCGCCGCCTCTGCGCCCGTGGTGGTCTATGCCGATCCGGCGGACTGTAACCTGCAGTTCGACCCCGTCGGCAAGACGGTGTTCAACCACTCCTGCGACGTGGCCAAATCCTATCTGGCCAAGGCGGGCGTGACCTACACCAACCAGGCCGCCCCCGCCGGCACGGTCGCCGAAGTGCGGATCGGCGATCAGGTCGTCATCCCCAGCTTCCGCGGCGACGCCATGGCGCCGGCCGACTTCGCCGCCCAGAAGAAGACTTGGGACGCCGGCCTGGGCGAGGCCCTGACCACGGCCGGTTATCCGGCCAAGGCCGACAGCGCCCTGGTCAACAAGCCGATGGTGGTGCTGATCCTGTTCATCCTCGGCTTCTATGTGACCATGGTCTACGGGCCGATCGCGGCGGCCCTGGTCGAGATGTTCCCGACCAACATCCGCTACACCTCCATGTCCCTGCCCTATCACATCGGCAACGGCTGGTTCGGCGGCTTCCTGCCGACCACCGCCTTCGCCATCGTGGCGGCGACGGGCAACATCTACTCCGGCCTCTGGTACCCGATCGTGGTGGCCCTGGGGACGGTCGTTCTGGGCTTCCTGCTGGTCAAGGAAGGCAAGGACGTCGATCTGAACGCCTGATCCTGCTGTCAGACGGAATGAGGGGCGGGTCGTCGCAAGACGGCCCGCCTTTCGCTTGTGAAACACCCCCTGCCCGGTTCAGATGCCCCCATGTTCAGCCTGACGATCCTCGGTCTGGTCGCCGCCTATATGGGCGTGCTGTTCGCCGTCGCCTGGCACCAGGAGCGACCGGCGGCCAGGGCGCGCGGCAAGGGGTTGGGACCGTCGGTCTATGCCCTGTCTCTGGCCATCTACTGCACCTCCTGGACCTATTACGGCGCGGTCGGCACGGCGGCGCGCGACGGATGGGAGTATCTGCCCATCTATATCGGGCCGGTGATCGGCCTGACCCTGCTGTTTCCGCTGTGGCGCCGCATCGCCGCGGCGGCCCGGCGTGAGAACGTCGGCTCGATGGCCGATTTCGTGGCCTCGCGTTATGGCAAGAGCCAGACGCTGGGCGCGGCGGTCACGGTCGTCGCCATCCTGGGGTCACTGCCCTATATCGCGCTTCAGCTGAAGTCCCTGTCTATGGCGGGCGAACTGCTGACGGCGGGCACGCCGGTCGCGGGGTCCGAGCGGCTGACGGTTCTGGTCCTGGCCGGCGTTCTGGCCTTCTTCGCCATTCTGTTCGGCGCGCGCCGGCCCGATCTGACCGAGCACAATCGCGGCCTGATCCAGGCCATCGGCCTGGAGTCGATGGTCAAGCTGGGCGCCCTCTTGTTCGTCGCCGTCTTCGCTCTGGTGCTGTTGCTGAACCAGGGCTCGCCGCCCCGCATCGTCGAAGGCCTGGGCGCCCTGGCCGCGCCGCCGGACGTCACGCCGCGCTTCACCGCCATCACCCTGTTGTCGACCCTGGCCATCTTCTGCCTGCCGCGTCAGTTCCACGTCGCCTTCGTCGAGGGGGCCCAGCCGTCGGACGTGCGGCGCGCGCGGTGGATTTTCCCCCTTTATCTGATGCTGACCAGTCTGGCGGTGCTGCCGCTGGTGGCGGCGGGCGCCCTGTTCGCGCCGACGGTAAACCCCGATCTTCTGGTGCTGGCCCTGCCGTTCCAGCGGGGCGAGACCCTGCTGACCGCCATCGTCTTCGTCGGCGGGTTCTCGGCCGCGACCGCCATGGTCATCGTCGAGGCCGTGGCCCTGTCGGCCATGGTGTCCAACAGCCTGATCCTGCCCTTCCTGGCGCGCGATCGCTGGCGGATGCGCGGCGACGCCTCGGACATGGCGGGGACCATTCTTCAGGTTCGGCGCGGGGCCATCGTCGCGGTCCTGCTTCTGGCCTGGCTCTATTATCAGGCGACGGATCAGTCGCGCGGCCTGGCCGCGATGGGGCTGGTGTCCTTCGCCGCCCTGGCCCAGCTGGCGCCTGCCCTGTTCGGCGCGGTGCTGTGGCGCGGCGGTCATGCCCAGGGGGCGCTGGCGGGCATGGCGGTGGGCGTACTGGTGTGGATCGTCATGCTGGCCCTGCCCCAGCTGGCGCCCGGCGCCCCGTGGCACATCTACGTCATGCTGGGGATCAAGGATCCGTTGGCGCTCGGCGTCTTCGTCAGCCTGGGTCTTAACCTGGCGGCCTATGTCGGGGTGTCGCGCTTCGCTCAGCCCCGGCTGATCGACCGGGTGCAGGCGCGCGCCTTCGTGGATCGGCTGGGGCCGGACTGGATGGAGGCCAAGCCCGCCCCGTCCGGCGCCTCGATCGGCGACCTGCGCGCCCTGGTCGCCCGCTTCATCGGCGACGAACGCGCCGAGCGCGCCTTTTCCGCCTGGGGGCGAGAGACGGACACGCGGCTGCGCGACGCCGATCCGGCCGATGCGGCCCTGGCGCGGGCGGCGGAACGGATGCTGGCCGGGGCCATCGGCGCGGCCTCGGCCCGGCGCGTCATCTCGGCGGCCCTGGCCGGGGTAGGACGCGCGCCCGAGGATGTGGTGCGGATGCTGGACGAGGCGTCGCAGGCCGTCCAGTTCAACCGCGACCTGTTGCAGACCACGCTCGACAACATCGACCAGGGCGTGATCGTGGTGGACGAGGATCTGCGCGTCACCGCCTGGAACCGGCGCTATGTTTCCATGTTCGACCTGCCCGTCGGCTTCGTCCACGTCGGCCTGCCCATCGCCGTCATCTATCGCCTGAACGCCGAGCGCGGCGAGAGCCCCGACGACATCGAGGCCTGGGTCGAACGACGGCTGGAGGCGCTGAGCCGGCGCATCCCGCACGACCACGAACGCCTGCAGCCCGACGGCCGGGTTCTGCGCTCGTCCGGCGCGCCGATCCCCGGCGGGGGATACGCCACCAGCTATACCGACATCACCGCCCTGCGCCGCGCCGCGCGTCAGTTGGAAGAGGCCAACGAACGGCTGGAGGCCCGCGTCGCCGACCGCACCGCTCGCCTGGACGAGGCCCGCCGCGTCGCAGAGGACGCGACGGCTTCCAAGACCCGCTTCCTGGCCGCCGCAAGCCACGACCTGTTGCAGCCGCTGCACGCCGCGCGCCTGTTCATCGCCGCCCTGAAGGAAGAGCCGGCCCTGCAGGAGACGACCAGCCGCGCCCTGGCCGTCAACGCTGACCGCGCCATCGACAGCGCCCACCGCCTGCTGACCGCCCTACTGAACCTGTCCAAGCTGGAGGGCGGCGGGGTGCGGACCAATGTGACGCGCGTGTCCCTGGGCGGCCTGTTCGACGAGCTGCGGCGCGAATTCGAGCCCGTGGCCCAGGCCAAGGGACTGCTGCTGACCCTGTCGCCGACGCGTCTGTGGGTGGCGTCGGATCGCGATCTGCTGCGCTCGATGCTGCAGAACCTGACAGCCAACGCGATCCGCTACACCGACAGCGGACGGGTTCTGGTCGGGGCCAGACGCCACGGCGAGACGGTGCGTCTGTTCGTCTGCGACACCGGGCGAGGCATCCCCGATTCCGAACAGGAGACGGTCTTCGGCGAATTCGTGCGTTTGCCGGGCGCGGCGGTGGACGAGCCGGGCGCCGGCCTGGGGCTGGCCATCGTGCGGCGGCTGTCCAGCCTGCTGGATCATCCGCTGGAGCTGCGCTCGCGCGTCGGGCGCGGCACGACCTTCCGCATCACCCTGCCCCGCGCCGCCGCAGTCGCCATCGACGACGCCGCGCCCGTCCGCGAGCCCCGCCTGCCGCTGGCGGGGCTGCGAGTGCTGTGCGTGGACAACGAGCCGGTGATCCTGGATGCGCTGAACGCTCTTTTGACCCGCTGGGGCGCTGTGCCGACGCTGGCGTCCGGCGTCGAGGCGGCGAAGGCGGCCAAAGGCCCGTTCGACGCCGCCGTGGTCGACCTGCATTTGGGCGACGGTCCGGAAGGCTTCGCCGTGATCGACTGGCTGCGGCCGCATGGCGTGCGCCGCATCGCCCTGGTCACCGCCGACACG
Organism: uncultured Brevundimonas sp.; assembly: GCA_963515305.1. Classification (GTDB taxonomy): domain Bacteria; phylum Pseudomonadota; class Alphaproteobacteria; order Caulobacterales; family Caulobacteraceae; genus Brevundimonas. The sequence continues at coordinate 14,123 of CAUPWX010000009.1, read as the reverse complement.
CGCGACGGTCTGAACGAACAGGCCACGGCGGCCGGCGCCGTCCTGTTGCCCAAGCCGATCAAGCCGGCGGCGCTGAAGGCCTTCCTGTCGAGCTAAGGCGATCGCCGCCCTAGTTGGGGTCCATCTGCTTGGCCAGAATCACCGCCTGGGTGCGGTTGTGGACCCCCAGCTTGCGGAACACGCTGGTCAGGTGCGCCTTGATGGTGGCCTCGGACACGCCCAGGTCGAAGGCGATCTGCTTGTTCAGCCGCCCCGCCTTCAACCCCTCCAGAATCCGCAGTTGCGACGGCGTCAGGCTGGCGATCCGTTGGGCCAGATCGTCCTCCTCGGCCTCGCCCGTATCGGGCGCCCAGCTGTCGCCGGCCAGGATGGCGGCGATGGCTTCGACCATCTGCGGCAGGGCGGTGGATTTCGGGATGAAGCCGGCGGCGCCCAGACCCAGGGCGTTTCGCACCACCGGCGCGTCCTCGCTGGCCGACACCACCGCGACCGGAGCGGCCGGATGTTCGGCCCGCACCGTGGCCAAACCCGCCATGCCTTCGCTGTCCGACAGTTTCAGGTCCAGCAGCAGCAGGTCCACCGGCCCCGCCTGCAGTGCCGCCCGCGCCTCGGCCAGACTGGCGCATTCGACCACCTGAGCGCCCGGCGCGGCCTTGTCGACCGCCGAGCGCAAGGCGGCGCGAAACAGGGGATGGTCGTCGGCGACGACGATGCGATCCATGAAGGTCCTTCCCTCGGGCGTTTCCGTACGCGGCGTCTTGGCAGCCTCTGAAAGGGCGGCCGCGTCGGCGGCATCATGCCCCGGTTCGACTTTGGTCGAAATTAGACGAATGGCCAATGGCCAGCCGCACCCCCAAGCGGAAAGGTTTTCAAAGGGACGCTCGCAATAAGACGGGCGCGGGAGGATTTCATCATGAACACGTCACGTCTATCGGCGGGTCTGTTGGCCGGCGCCGCCGCGGCCGCCTTGCTGGCCGCGCCCGGCGTCGCCTCGGCCCAGTCCAGCCAGGCCACGCTGGAAGCCCGCATCGCCCAGCTTGAGGCCGAGTTGAACGCCCTGAAGGGTGAGGTGGTCGCCGCCCGCACCCAGCAGGCCAGCCAGGCCCAGGACATCATTCGTCTGGAGACGCGCCCCGCCGCGCCCGCACCCGTCCAACAAGCCGCCGCCCCCGCATCGCTGAGCGAAGGCTTCCGCATCGGCGATCACACGGTCAAGTTCGGCGGCTTCGTCAAGGTCGACGCCTACGCCAGCCGCTATTCCGGCGGCGATCCGGCCAATGGCGACGCCCTGCGCGAGTTTCACATTCCCGGCTCCATCCCCATCGGCGGCGCCGACGAGGACACGGCGACCGATTTCAACGCTCGTCAGACCCGGTTCTGGCTGACGACCGACGGCATGGTGGGCGGCCACAAGATCGGCACGCGCATGGAGATGGATTTCCAGACCCTGCCCGGCGCCGGCGACCAGCGCACCACCAGCCCGGCCAACCCGGCCCTGCGCCGCGCCTTCATCACCATCGACAACTGGCTGATCGGCCAGGAGTGGACCAACTTCCAGAACACCGCCGTCCTGCCGGAATCGGCTGACTTCATCGGCGCGGCCGAGGGCACGGTCTTCGCCCGGCAGGTGCAGGTCCGCTATACGCGTGGTCCCTTCTCGGTGTCGGTCGAAAACCCAGAGACGACCGTCACCCCGTTCAACGGCGGAACGCGCATCGTCGCCGACGACAACAGTCTGCCGGACTTCACCGCCCGCTACGCCGTGTCCCGGCCATGGGGCGATTTCCAGTTCGCGGGCCTGCTGCGTCAGTTGAAGTATCAGAACCCGGCGACCAGCATCGATTCCACCACCACCGGCTGGGGCTTGTCGGCCTCGACCAAGATCAAGGTGGGGTCCAAGGACGACCTGCGTCTGATGGTGACGGGGGGTGAGGGCATCGGCCGCTACGTCGGGCTGAACTTCTCCAACGATGCGGTGCTGGACGCCTCGGGCGATCTGGACGCGATCGGCGTGGTCGCCGGCTTCGCCGCCTATCGTCACGTCTGGGCGCCGGGCTGGCGCTCCAGCCTGATCTGGTCGGGCCAGAGCGTGGACAACGACACCCGCTTCACCGGCCTGGCCGCGAACCGTTCCGCACAAAGCATCCACGCCAATCTGATCTGGTCGCCGGTTACGGCGTTTGATGTGGGAGCCGAGCTGATGTTCGCAGATCGCGAGATCGAGACCGGCGCCAGCGGCGACCTGACGCGTTTGATCCTGTTCGCCAAATACGGTTTCTGATTTCCGCCGGAGACGCCTTTCGTGCCTGATCTCGACCTCTATCCCGTCCCGGCCGAATGGGCCGACAAGGCCCATATGAACCGGGAGGCCTATCAGGCCGCCCGGATCGCGGCGCGCGAGACCCCCGAGGCCTTCTGGGCCGAACAGGCCAAGCGGCTGGACTGGATAACGCCGCCGACCAAGATCAAGGACGTCTCCTTCAAGAAAGAAGACTTCCGCATCCGCTGGTTCGAGGACGGAGTTCTGAACGTGTCGGTCGAATGCATCGACCGCCATCTGCCGCATCGCAGGGACGAGACGGCGATCATCTGGGAAGGCGACGACCCGGCCGACAGCCGCCGTATCACCTACGGCGAACTGCACGCCGAGGTGTGCCGCATGGCCAATGTGCTGAAGGCGCACGGGGCCAAGAAGGGCGACCGGATCACCCTCTATCTGCCCATGATCCCCGAGGCCGCCTACGCCATGCTGGCGTGCGCTCGGATCGGCGCCGTCCACTCTGTGGTGTTCGGCGGCTTCTCGCCCGACAGCCTGTGCGGCCGCATCGAGGACTGCGGCTCGACCATCGTCATCACCGCCGACGAGGGTCTGCGCGGTGGCAAGCACGTGCCGCTGAAGGCCAATGTCGACGAGGCGCTGAAAAAGGTGAAGGTCGATGCGGTGCTGGTGGTGCGTCGCACCGACCGGGACGTGCCGATGACCGAAGGCCGCGACTTCGACTACGGGCTGGAGTCCGCAAAGGTCAGCGCCGACTGCCCGCCCGAACCGATGAACGCCGAAGATCCGCTGTTCATCCTCTATACCTCGGGATCGACCGGAAAGCCCAAGGGGGTGCTGCACACCACGGCCGGCTATCTGTTCTGGGCCGCCTGGACGCACGAGATCGTCTTCGACTATCGGCCGGGCGAGGTCTTCTGGTGCACCGCCGACGTAGGCTGGGTCACGGGCCACTCCTATATGGTCTATGGGCCGCTGGCGAATGCGGCGACGACCCTGATGTTCGAGGGCGTGCCCAACTATCCCGACGCCGGCCGGTTTTGGCAGGTGGTGGACAAGCACAAGGTCGAGATCTTCTACACCGCCCCCACGGCCCTGCGCGCCCTGATGCGGGAAGGCGACGCGCCGGTGCAGGCGACCTCGCGCGCGTCGCTGCGCCTGTTGGGCACGGTGGGCGAGCCGATCAACCCCGAGGCTTGGCGCTGGTATCACGAGGTGGTCGGCGACGGCCGCTGCCCCATCGTGGACACCTGGTGGCAGACCGAGACGGGCGGTCATCTGATCACCCCCCTGCCCGGCGCGACCGACCTGAAGCCCGGCTCCGCGACCCTGCCACTGCCCGGCGTCGAACTGCAGATCGTCGATGCGGAAGGTCAGCCGCTGGAGGGCGCCGTGTCCGGCAATCTGTGCATCACCGACAGCTGGCCCGGCCAGATGCGGACCGTCTATGGCGACGACCAGCGGTTCTTCGACACCTATTTCTCGACCTATCCGGGCCGCTATTTCACCGGCGACGGCTGCCGCCGCGACGAGGACGGTTATTACTGGATCACCGGCCGGGTGGACGACGTCATCAACGTCTCGGGCCACCGCATGGGCACCGCCGAGATCGAGAGTGCGCTGGTGCTGCACGACATCGTCTCCGAGGCCGCCGTGGTCGGCTATCCGCACGACATCAAGGGCCAGGGCATCTACGCCTATGTCACCCTGCGAAAGGGGGTGGAAGGCACCGAGGAACTGCGGCGCGAACTGATCGCCCATGTCCGCCAGGAGATCGGCCCCATCGCCGCGCCCGACGTGATCCAATGGGCGCCCGGCCTGCCCAAGACGCGATCCGGCAAGATCATGCGCCGCATCCTGCGCAAGATCGCCGAGAACGAGATCGGATCGCTGGGGGACACCTCGACCCTGGCCGATCCATCGGTGGTGGACGATCTGGTCCAGAACCGCGCCGGCGCCTGACGCCAGCGCGGGGTTCTAAGCGACGGCGGCGCGCCCTATCGTAGGGGTTCGCCGCCGCAGCCCAGAGCCTTTCATGCCTCGTTTTCTGTCCCGCCTGCCGATCGACCGCTATCTGCTGGCCCTGATCGGCATGGTGGTTCTGGCCGCCGTCCTGCCGGCCAGGGGCGAGGCGGCCGTGATCATGGGCTGGGTGGTCAAGGCGGCCATCGCCCTGCTCTTCTTCCTGTATGGCGCGCGAATGTCGCCCGCAGCCATCGGGGCGGGGCTGCTGCACTGGCGGCTTCAGGGCACGGTCTTCCTGTCGACCTTCCTCCTGTTCCCGCTTTTGGGGCTGGGGCTGGTCTTCCTGATGCGCGGATCGTTGCAGCCCGATCTGCTTACCGGGATGCTGTATCTGTGCCTTTTGCCGTCCACGGTGCAGTCGTCCATCGCCTTCACCTCCATCGCCGGGGGCAATGTGGCGGGCGCGCTGACCAGCGCCAGCCTGTCGAACCTGCTGGGCGTGATCGTGACGCCTCTGCTGGTCGCCCTGCTGATCGGCGGGGCATCCGGTGGCGGCATCCATCTGCAATCCATCCTCGACATCGGCCTGCAGATCCTGGCGCCGTTCGCCGCGGGCCAGCTGTGCCGCCCCCTGTTGAAGGATATTCTGAGCCGCCACGCCAAACTGACAAGCCTGGTGGATCGCGGCTCGATCCTGCTGATCGTGTACGCCGCCTTCAGCGAGGGGGTGGTCGCAGGCGTCTGGTCGCAGGTCGCGCCGCTGGACCTGGCCAAGGTGATCGGCCTGAACGCCGTGCTGCTGGCCGTGGTGCTGGGACTGACCCTTTACATCGGCCGCGCGCTCAAGTTCGACCGGCCGGACCGGATCGTGATCCTGTTCTGCGGTTCCAAGAAGAGCATGGCGACCGGCATTCCGATGGCCGGCATCCTGTTCGCGGGTCATGCCGTGCCGCTGATCGTCCTGCCGATCATGCTGTTCCACCAGATCCAACTGTTCGCCTGCACCCTGATCGCCCAGCGTTATGCGCGAGAGGCGGCGGCGCTGGCGGCGGACCAGCCGGTCTTGAGCCCGGACCGGCCATGAGCTAGACCGACGTCAGGCCATCGCGGGCATGATGTAGTGGTAGCCTGAAAGCTTCCCAAGCTTTTCGTGCGGGTTCGATTCCCGCTGCCCGCTCCAGCCTTGCAGGACGCCGTGCGGCCTGCCGGCCGTGTCCTTCATTCCACCGTTTCGACCGTGACGCCGCGCTTTTGCAAGATGGCCTGAACGCTGTCGTCGCCCGCCAGGTGACCGGCCCCCACGGCGATGAAGGCCGTGCCCGCGCCTTGCAGCAGGGTCTGGATCTGATCGGCCCAATCGGTGTTCCGGTCGACCAGAAGCGCCTGATAAAGGGCCGGCGAGGCGGCCTTCATCTCCTCGACCATGATGCGGTCGATCGTGTCTACGTCGCCGCTGGCCCAGGCCGTGACCATGTCGTCCAGCTGGGTCGCGGCCTTTTCGTAATCCTTCAACGTCTCGCGCAGGAAGGCCATCTGCACGCCTTCGGGCAGTTGGGCCAGGATGCCGATCTGCTTGTCCAGCGTCTCGAACCCGCGGATCGGCTTGCCGGCGGCCTCGGCGCGCGCCTTGAGCACCAGTTCAACGCCGGACTTGGGATCGTATCCGGCCTTGACCAGGGGCGCGACCGACAGGCTGAGCGCCGCCAGCCACGGTCGCATCGGCTGAAGCTGGGCGGCGGAGGCGCCCATCGCCTTGGCCGCCTCGTCCAGTTCGGCGTTCTCTTCGGCCGTCAGACGGCTGGACAGGGGCGTGTCGGGCGACAGGCCGTATTGCTGCATCAGCGGCACGATGGCCGCCTGATCGTCGGGATTGCTGATCTCGAACCAGATGTCCGACGCGCTGTCGAAAGCGGCCTGGACGCGGGGGCTGGCCCAGGCGGTCGTGGGCCGCAGCACATGGACCGAACCGAACAGATAAAGGGTCGAATCCGCATCCTTGACCACCCACAGCGCCGGCCCTTCGCCTTGGATCGGCGCTGGGGCGGCAGACGGCGTCGGCGTCGCAGTCTGGGCCAAGGCGTGGACAGGCGCCCCGGCTATGGCGACGAACAGGGCCACGCCGCCGGCGACGCCGACAGCGCAGCGCGCGAAGGTGGCGGCGCAAGAGCGCAGACGGTCAGCAAAAGTCATGGGATTTCTCTCGTGCTTTTTTTCAGGAAGGCGCGATGGCCGAAACAGTTCGGGTCAGACCAGGCCGCGACGGACGCTGATCCAGAGGGATGCGGCGAGGTAGAGAGCCATCAATACGGCGTAGATGTCCCAGGCCGTGATCGGCGGAACGCCGCCCAGACGCTCGGCCGCCGCCCACATGAACAGCACCAGTTGGCCCGCAAAGAAGGTGACGGCGGCGGTCTCCATCACGGCGCGGCGCAGCAGTTCGTCCGCCTGGCGATAGACCCGCACGTTCATAACCGTATGCAGCACCAGAAGCAGGCCGATGGCGACAATGCCCAGGGCAGGACTGACGCCCGCCAGACTGAAGACGATGGGCAGGGTAAGGATAACGCCGGAAAAGCCCATGACCGCCGCCTGAACCCGCGCCAGACGCGTTTCCTCAGGCGAGGCGTCGCCTTCCAGACTGTACATCCAGCCCAGGCGTTTGGCGTCCAGGCTGACGTAAAGCGCCCAGAGCGATCCCGCGACCAGGGCGAACCCGACCAGCAGGGCCAGCCCATCCGACCAGTGAATGGCCTTGTCCGCCAGGCCGAGGCCGCCCGGCGCCACCTTGGCCAGCCAGGCGCCGAGGCCGTAGCCGATCACGCCGAACAGGGCGCCGAATGCAAGGGCGCGCAACCAGCTAGGCCAGGCCGAGGGGGACAGAGAAGAAGGCTTCATTTCGTCGGCTCCTGCTCGTCCGAAAAGATCGATTCGATGGGTTGGCCGAAGACGCGGGCGATCTTGAAGGCCAGCGGAAGGGACGGGTCGTAGCGGCCCGTTTCCAGCGCATTCACCGTCTGGCGCGACACGCCCAGATGTTCGGCCAGTTGCGCCTGGCTCCAATCCCGCTCGGCGCGCAGCACCTTGAGACGATTGTTCATGGCTCAGCCCCGCATCCGCGCCAGCCACCACCAGGCCCAAACCAGCGTGTAGCCGATCAGCATCGGGGCGATCATCAGGGCCGCGCCCAGCGAGACATAGTCGATCGGATCGGCGCCGGCGCCCAGCACACCGGCGATCACGTCGCGCCAGGGACCGGCCGAGGACAGGATCAGACCGACGCCGCTGACGCACAGGCCGGCCGTTCCGCCCCAATACCAGGCGGCCTTGTGGGCTTCGCGCGCTGCCTCGTCGATGACGCGCATCCACTCCGCCCCGATCCACAGGGCCCCCGCCATGATGGCGACGGCGACGACGGCCGTGACGACCAGTTCGCCCGTCGTGGCGTCAAGCCATCCCGCAGACGAACCATAGCCGACGAAAAGCCCCCCGAGAAAGGCGAAGGCCAGCCCCCCGCCGAAGGTGATCGCGGTCGCCTTGAGCACCGAACCCCATTTACGCATCCGTCAACAGTCCTTGCCGATTAGACAAGCACCTTTGACACCGCGAGTCGGAAGAAGTCAAGCGCCCTTTCCACCCCCCCCACTCCGCCTTGGTCAGTCGGGCTTGGCGGCGATCAGTTCGGGGCGGCTGAGGACGCGGGGGGGGGTTTCCACCGGGGTCAGGTCGGGCAGGGTCTTGCCCTCGTGGTCCACCTGAAGATCCTCGAACCGCTTGGCCGAGACCATGACCTGGGTTTCCAGCGAGCCGACGAACTGATTGTATTTGCCCACGGCCTGGTCCAGCGCCCGGCCGACGGCCGAGGCGTGACCGCCCATGACGGACAGGCGCTTGTAAAGCTCGCGGCCCAGGGCGGCGACCTTGTCGGCGTTGGCGGCCTGTTCTTCCGCGCGCCAGCCATAGGCCACCGCCTTGCACAGGGCGAACAGGGTCGAGGGGGTCGCGATGACGACGCGCGATTCCATCGCGTCGGACAGCAGGTCCGGCGCATGGTCCAGCGCCGTGGCCAGGAAGCTGTCGCCTGGCACGAACAGGACGACGAAATCGGGGCTGGGCTTGAACTGATCCTGATAGGCCTTGGACGACAGCTGGCGCACATGGGTCTTGAGGCTGGCGGCGGTTCGCAGGCCGACCGAACGGGTGCGCGCCTCCTCGTCGCCCTCCCCCTCGTCAAACGCCAGCGGCACCTTGGCGTCGATGACGAACATCCCGCCGCCGGGCAGACGCACGATGAAGTCGGGCCGGTTCTGACGCCCCTCATCGTCCGCGCTTGAGGTCTGTTCGGTGAAGTCGAAACGGCCGGCCATGCCGGCGGCCTCCAGCACGTTGCGGCAGGTCTGTTCGCCCCAGCGGCCGCGGCGGCCGGTGTTGCCGCGCAGGGCTTCGGTCAGTTTGCGCGCCTCGTCGCGCGTGGCGGACGAGGCCGTCATCAGCGCCGCCAGCTGTTCGCGCAACCCGCCCGTCTCCTCCGACCGGGTCTTTTCCAGGGCGGCGACGTGTTCCTGGAACCGGGTCAGGGTGTCGGCGACGGGCTTCAACTGGGCCGCCATACGCTCGCGCGCCAACAGGTCCTGGGCGCGGAAGGTTTCGGTCGCGCGACTGACCATCTGATCGGCGACGACCTGGGCCGACTGGGCGGCCTGGGCCTTGAGCAGCTCGCCCATGGTGACGCGACTGTCCTCGACCGCCTCGACCCGCGCCAGGGCCGCCGCCAGGTCGCCGCGCGCCCTTTGCCAGCCCATGAAGGCCCACAGGAAGCCGCCCGCGAAGGCGGCGGCGACGAGCGCGAGGACGACGACGATCATGTTCATGCTCCGTTCCTAGCGGGAGTCGCCCGGCATGAGAAGCGTGGCGGCAAGACGACGCGATCAGGAACGCAGCCGTTCCGATCACGTTGGTCTGGCGGAAAACGGAGGAGGACCATCATGAAGCCGCAAGAACCCGCCCGCCACGACCAGGCCGCCGACGCCGTGCATCAGGGCCGGCCCATCGACGCCGAATATGTGCGCGCCGGCAAGAAGAGCCCGCGCATCCTGATCCTGCTGGTCATATCCACCGTCGCGGCGGCGGTGCTGCTGCTGGGCTTCTGGTTCGTCACCAACGGCGCGTTCGAGGCCCAGAACCCCTCGCCCGGCGAACAGGCGGCGGACGCCCGCGTCTTCGACGGCGACAGTCAGACCCCGCCAGCCGCCGACGCCCCGACCGATTCGACCGGCCGCGCCCAGCCTGTGCCGACCGGCGAGGCGCCCAACGTCAACGCGCCGACGCAGCCGTCGAACTGATCCAGCCTCAGGTCGGGCGGCGCGCCCTCAGGGCCTGGACGATGGTGCCGTCGTCCAGCCAGTCCAGTTCGCCCCCGACCGGCACGCCGCGCGCCAGGGACGTGACCTCGATCCCCGATCCGGCGATCCGTTCGGCGACATAGTGGGCCGTGGTCTGGCCGTCGACGGTGGCCGGCAGGGCCAGCACGACCTCGCGCACGCCGCCGCCATCGTGACCGCCCTGGCCTTGCCCCTGATGTCTGACGCGGCCCACCAGTTCTGTGATCCGCAGATGCTCAGGCCCCACCCCGTCCAGAGCGGACAGCAGGCCGCCCAAGACGTGATATTTGCCCCGGAAGGCCCCGGACCGCTCCATCGCCCACAGGGCGCCGGCCTCCTCGACCACGCAGATCAGGCCGTTGTCGCGCGAACCGTCCGAACAGATGGCGCAGGGGTCGCGCGTATCGGGCGCGCCGCACACCGAGCAGGAGACGACCTTTTCCGCCGTCTCGGCCAGGGACGCCGCCAGCGGCACGAGCAGTTGTTCGCGCCGCTTCAACAGGGCCAGCGCCGCGCGCCGGGCCGAGCGCGGTCCCAGTCCCGGAAGTTTGGCGAGAAGCGAGATCAGCCGTTCGATCTCGGGCCCGGCGGAGGCGGCCATCAGAACAGTTTCGGCATTCCGGGAATGTTCATCCCGGCCATGGGGCCGGCGGCCTCGCGCATCAGGGCGTTGTTCTGTTCGTCCAGCTTGCGCTTGGCGTCGGCGTGGGCCGCCACGATCAGATCGGCCAGGATGTCGCCCTCGCCCGGCGTCAGCAGGCTGTCGTCGATCTTGATGGCGGTGATCTCGCCCGGCCCCTTCAGGGACACCGAAACCAGGCCGCCGCCCGAAGAACCGTCGGCGGCCGTATCAGCCATCTTCGCCTGGGCGTCCTGCAGCTTTTGCTGCATCGCCTGGGCCTGCTGCATCAGTTGTGTAAGGTCTTTCATCCCCCCTAGATAAGACCAAGCGCGCGCGGGCGACAGGGGGTCTGCGGCGATTGCGCGTTTGCGCGCGGCGCGATTTCGGAAACGCAGAGATGCTGCATTTGCCCTTGCGAGCGCAGCGAGAGGGCTTAATTAGCATCCGAACTCGTTGCTATTGTATTCAGGATCGCCTCTCATGGCCTATGACGCCCTTGCTCAACGCGACGCCCCGCTGTCGGACGCCGCCCTGGCGCAGCTCTTCACCCAGGCGCGCACCCGCAACGCGTGGACCGACCGACCCGTCGAACCTGCGCTGCTGCACAAGCTTTACGACCTGACCAAGTTCGGCCCCACCGCCGTCAACGCCAGCCCGGCGCGCTTTGTCTTCGTCACCTCGCCCGAGGCCAAGGCTCGGCTGGTCCCGCTGATGAGCGAAGGCAACCGCGCCAAGACCCAGCAGGCGCCGGTCAATCTGATCCTGGCCCAGGACATCGACTTCCACGACACGTTGGGCGTCCTGTTCCCGCACGCCCCCGGCGCCCGCGACTGGTTCGCCGACGAGGCGGGCCGTCGCGAAAGCGCCTTCCGCAACGCCTCGCTGCAGGGCGGCTATCTGACCATCGCCGCCCGCGCCCTGGGCCTGGACGTCGGTCCGATGTCCGGGTTCGACGCGGCGGCGGTCAAGGCCGAGTTCTTCCCCGACAGCAATGTCGAGCCGAATTACATTTTGAACCTGGGCTACGGCTCGGACGAGAACCTGTTCCCCCGTTCGCCGCGCCTGAGCTTCGACGAGGCCGCGCAGATCCTCTGATTTCGCCCGGGTGCGCAACGAAGAAGGGCGGCCCATCGGGCCGCCCTTTGTCGTGTTCGTCAGGATGCGATCAATGGTTCGGCGGCGCTGCGCTGGTCGCGGCGGGCGGCGCGGCCGGCGTCGCCTGAGCGGCGGCGGGAGCGCCGGCAGCCGGAGTCGTGCCGGTGGGCTGGGTGGCGGCGGCGCCTTCGGTCACGGCCGCTTCGCCGCCCTCGACCGGCGCGCCGGCGGGTGCGGCCGCGCCCGGCTGACGGGCGGGATCGGGCGCGGGAATGGCGAAGCCGGTGGAGCCCTGCGTCCGCAGCCAGGCGATCAGATTGATGCGCGTCTGGGTGTCGCGGATGCCGGCGAAGGACATCTTGGTGCCGGGCACATATTTGGCCGGGGCGGTGATGAAGCTGTTCAGCTGATCATAGCCCCAGGTCGGCGCCTCGGCCTTGTGCTTGGTCATGGCGTCCGAATAGGCGAAACCCGCGCGGTGTTCGACCGGACCGCCGACGACGCCGTAAAGGTTCGGTCCGATCTTGTCGGCGCCGCCCTGGTGGCCGTCATGGCAGGCCTGGCAACGGGCGAAGGCCGCCTCGCCGGCGGCCAGGTCGGCCGCAGGCAGCACCGTGCCCCAGTCGGGCGCCAATTCGGGCGCTTCGGCCCCGGCGGCCTCGTCCGGCGCATCGACGAAATAGCCCATCTTCTCGGGCGGTTCGGAATGATAGATCAGGCCCGACGCCTGCTGCACGACCAGGATGACGAAGGCCGTCCCCAGCGCCGCGCCGAAAATCTTGTTCCACTTCAGATCGCCGCTCATGCGCCCGTCGCTCCCCTGTGCCGCTCCAGGCTTTTGAACCCCGCCTGGTCATAGTCTTGCCTCGCCGTGTCTGGCACGCTAGCGCGACCTTCGCAACCGGCCCGCACGGCGTCGGTCGGGACAGCCGCCAGGGAAGTCGATGAATCCGCTGATAATGATACCCGCTCGCATGGCGGCGACGCGTCTGCCGAACAAGCCGCTGGCCCTGATCGGCGGCGTGCCGATGATCGTGCGCGCCTATCGCCAGGCCGAGGCCTCGGGCCTGCCCGTGGTCGTCGCCGCCGGCGACGCCGAAATCGTGGAGGCGATCGAGTCCGAGGGCGGCCGCGCCATCCTGACCGACCCCGACCTGCCTTCGGGTTCGGATCGCATTCGTGCGGCGGTGGACGCCATAGACCCTGAAGGCGATTTCGACGCCGTCATCAACGTCCAGGGCGATATGCCCTTCGCCAGCCCTGGCCTGGCCACGGCCTGCGCCGCCATCCTGCATGGCGAGCCGACGTGCGACATCGCCACCCTGGTCGCCGCCGAGGCCGACGCCTCGGATCGCTCGAACCCCGACGTGGTCAAGGCGGTGCTGGCTCTGGGCGAACAGGAGCGCCAGGGCCGCGCCCTCTATTTTACCCGCTCGACCCTGTATGGCGACGCCCCCGTGTGGCGCCACATCGGCGTCTATGGCTATCGCCGCGCAGCCCTGAACCGCTTCTGCGCCGCGCCGCAGTCGCCGCTGGAGAAGCGCGAAAAGCTAGAACAGTTGCGCGCCCTGGAAATGGGAATGTCGATCTGGGCCGCCGTGATCGACGAGGCCCCGCTGTCGGTCGACAACCCCGCCGATCTGGAAGCCGCGCGGGCCTTGGCCTAGGCTTCGTCCACCCAGGCCTGGATCAGGCTGTGCGCGATGGCGAAGGGCGGGGGCGCGCTGATGGTCGGATGTTCGCCCGCCAGCACGGCCCGCGCCTCGGCCCGCGTCAACCAGGCGACGCTTTCCAGCTCTGTCTGATCGGGTCGGGCCTGATCGTCGGACACCTCGGCCATCAGGCCGATCATCAACTGGGCCGGGAAAGGCCAGGGCTGGCTGGAGTGATAGTTGGTGTCCACCACCGTCAGACCGGCCTCCTCCATCACCTCGCGGGCGCAGGCCTCCTCGATGGATTCGCCCGGCTCCAGAAATCCGGCCAGGGCCGACATTCGCCCCGGCGCCCAGGCGGCCTGACGCCCCAGCAGACAGACCGGCTCGGCCCCGCCCTTGTAGATCGGCAGCATGATGGTGACCGGATCGACCCGTGGGAAATGCTCGGTCCCGCAGGCCGGGCAGCGCCGCTTCCAGCCGCCCGACGCCGTCTCGCTCAATGTCCCGCAGTTGGCGCAGAAGCCGTGTTTGCGCCGCCAGTCGAACAGGCTCTTGGCCCCGCCCGCCATGGCCGCATCGGTTGCGGACAGGATCGCCGCCGCGCCGCGCATTTCATGAAATACGCCTAGTCCCCGCACCGGCCCCTCGGCCGGATCGATTGAGCCTTCGAACTCGATGGCGAAGACGGGTTCGTCCTTCCACAGCCCCAGAAAGGCCTCGCGGTCGCGCACCAGATCACGCGCATGGGCCATCGAAAGCCAGACCAGTCGCGCGCCCTGATCCGTCTCCTCGATCAGCGGCCGCCCTTCCCACAGCACCAGGGCCTGGGCGTAGGGTTTGTCCGCCTGTTCGGCCAGCCAGTCGGGGTCGTTTCTGAGATCGCCGGCCCGATCGAGCGGATTGCCGGCGAAGATGTTCTGATGGGCCATGCGGCCTTGTAGCTCTTGAATTCGATCCCCGCACCCGTCATATCCCCTCTCGGAGATCGCGGGCGAAGGCTTCGCCAATCTGGTCAGGGCCGGAAGGCAGCAGCCACAACGAATTCCCCTTCGGGTCGCGGTCTCTACTTTCCTTTTTTGCGCTATCGCTCGCGACGCGGTCGCGCGCTGCTTGAGCGCGTGTTTGCGCTA
>CAUPWX010000008.1:0-136826 GCA_963515305.1 uncultured Brevundimonas sp. | reverse complement strand
TTCCGAGCGAGGCGGCTCTATACGGGCCACCCTTTTTCACCGCAACCAGAATCTGGAATTTATCGAAACAATCTCGCAGAGTCGGAATCGGTGAACCACGCACCCCCAAGACACGCAGACTTGGCGGGTCAGGCGCCGCCCAGTCTGGACATCAACTCGGGGTCGTTTTCCGCCGCCTGGACCTCGATGTCGAAGGCGCGCTTGGCTTCCGCCTCGTCATCGTAAGCGGTCTGATCATTCGTCCTCAGGCTGGCGACCGTATAGCGGTCATCGCTCTGCTCCATCGTCACCCCGCTGCGGGCATGAAGGATTCGGTTTTGCGGCGAGACGGTCATGGGATCAGCCTTCTGGTCGCCTGCACAACGCCTCAACCCCGAAAAGGCCCCTTGGGATCAATCGCCGAGGCGCAGGTTTTCGATCCGCGCCGCCAGCGCCGCCTCGTCCAGATTTGCGATGACGATCATCTTCAGCCGAGACTGCCCGCCGCGCGTCAGCGTCACATCGGACTTGGGAAGGGAAAGCTCACGCGCCAGCAGGTCGACCAACGCGGCGTTCGCGGCCCCTTCGACCGGCCGGGCCCGCACGCGAACCTTCAACAGGCGGCGGCCATCGGCGTCCACGCCCCAGCCCTCGATCCGATCGGACGACGATCCCGGCGTCAGCCGGACAGGCAGTTTGGCCATTGCGCGCCTTTCCGACAGCAAGAAGGGCGCGGCTCCCTTCGGCGCCGCGCCCTTCTCATCTGGACTATTGATCCGATGACTAACCGAGAGCCGCCATCAGTTCCGGCACGGCGGTCTTGTAGTCCGCCACCAGCCCATAGTCCGCGATCTGGAAGATCGGAGCGTCCGGATCCTTGTTGATGGCGACGATGGTCTTGGAATCCTTCATCCCCGCCAGGTGCTGGATCGCGCCCGAGATTCCGATGGCGATATAGAGGGCCGGCGCCACAACCTTGCCGGTCTGACCCACCTGATAGTCGTTGGGTGCATAGCCGGCGTCCACCGCAGCGCGCGAGGCGCCGATGGCTGCGCCCAGCTTGTCGGCCAGCGGCTCCATCACCGCATGGAACTCATCCGCCGAGCCCAGGGCGCGGCCGCCCGAGACGATGATCTTGGCGGCGCCCAGTTCGGGACGATCCGACTTGACCATTTCCTCGGAGACAAAGGCCGTCTTGGGCGCCTCGGCGTCGGCGACGCTCTCCACCGAGGCCGAACCGCCCTCAGCGGCGGCGGCGAAGGCTGTCGGCCGAACAGTGATGATCTTCTTGGCGTCCGCCGACTGGATTGTTTCCAGGGCGTTGCCGGCGTAGATCGGTCGCACGAAAGTATCGGCCGAAACCACTTCGACGATGTCGGAGATCGGCGCGACGTCCAGCTTGGCGGCCAGGCGCGGGGCGAAATTCTTCCCATCCGTGGTCGCCGGGGTCAGGATGGCGTCGTAGCCATCGGCCAGCGGCAGAACGGTCGCTTCGACCGCCTCGGCCAGCATCTTGCCCAGGCCGGCGCTCTCGGCCAGCAGAACCTTGCGGACGCCGGCGATCTTGGCGGCGCTGTCGGCGGCGGCCTGCGCGCCTTGGCCCAGAACCAGCACGTCCACGTCGGACGACAGGGCCAGGGCGGCGGTTACGGTCTTGTTGGTGGTGTCGCGAACGGTCGAACCGTCGTGATCGGCGATGACGAGGACAGCCATATTACAGCGCTCCCGCAGACTTGAGCTTGGAAACCAGTTCGGCGGCGTCGGCGACCTTGACCCCGGCCGAGCGTTTCGGCGGTTCGGTGACCTTCACGACCTTCAGACGATCGGCGACATCGACGCCGTAATCGGCGACCGCCTTGACGGCGATCTCCTTCTTCTTGGCCTTCATGATGTTGGGCAGGGACGCATAGCGCGGCGTGTTCAGACGCAGATCCACCGTCACCACCGCCGGCAGTTCGGCGGCGAGGGTCTGCAGACCCCCGTCGACCTCGCGCGTCACCGTGGCCTTGCCGCCTTCGATGATCAGCTTGCCGGCGAAAGTGGCCTGGGGCCAGTCCAGCAGGGCGGCCAGCATCTGGCCCACCGCATTGTTGTCGCCGTCGATGGACTGTTTGCCCATCAGGACAAGGTCCGGCTTTTCTTCGTCGATCACCGCCTTCAGCAGCTTGGCGACGGCCAGGGGTTCCAAATCCGTATCCGACTGGATCAGTATGCCCCGGTCCGCGCCCATAGCCAGGGCGGTGCGGATGGTTTCCTGGGCCTGGGTCACGCCGATGGAGACGACCACGATCTCGTCTGCGGTTCCGGCGGCATGATGTTCCTTGCCTTCCTTGAGGCGAACGGCCTCTTCGACGGCGATCTCGTCGAAGGGGTTCATGCTCATTTTGACGTTGGCCAGATCGACGCCTGACTGATCCGCCTTGACGCGGGCCTTGACGTTATAGTCGATCACCCGTTTGACGGGGACGAGTACCTTCATGGGTCTATCCGTGAAATCGCCTGAATGTAGAGGCAGGGACATGGAGCGGTCGCGAAGGCCTGTCAACGTAACGCGGGGTCAAGCTGCTGCGACGACCCCCACCCAACGGACCACGAGATGAAGCGTTTCCTGACCTTTCCCCGCTTGGCGATGATTTTCTTTGGCCTGTTCGGCGTCGCCATCGTGGGGATTTTCGTCCTGCAGGACTATTGGGTCGCGCCCGGCAAACGGTGCGAAGCGGCGGGCAAATGGTACGACATGGAAAGTCGCATCTGCGCCCAGCCCATTTCGATCGCCCAGATCACGGGCCGCCCCAACGGCGTCTCGCGCGAGGAGGCGTCCTCCGAAAAGAACCGCGAACTGGTCCGTATCGAACGTGAACTCGCCGCCGAGGACCGCGCACGCGCTGTCGAGGTAGAACGCCAGAAGGCGGCGCTGGCGGCGGCCCGTCCGGGCGCCTGACCTGAGCCTGATTCACATCTAAGCCTGGAGCCAGGCTCTAGCGGGTCGCGCCCGGTTTCCATTTGATGTCGCTTGCGCCGTTGGCGTTGGCGCGGCGGGCGGCGACGAAGAGATGGTCGGACAGCCGGTTCAGATATCTGACGGCCGCGCCATTCACCGCCTCGCCCGCCTCGATCAGCCGCACCGCCTCGCGCTCGGCCCGCCGACAGACGGTGCGCGCGACGTGAAGATGCGCCGACAGGGGCGCGCCGCCGGGCAGGATAAAACTGTCGAGCGGTTTCAGACTTTCGTTCATCCAGTCGATTTCCTGCTCCAGCCGTTCGACCTGACTGTCGATGATCCGCAGCGCCTCCCAAGCCGGCGGCGGATCCAGCGGCGTGGCCAGATCGGCGCCCAGGTCGAATAGCTCGTTCTGGATACGACCCAGCATGGCGTCTATCCGGTCGTTCTGCCCGCTGTTCAAACGCGCGATGCCGATGACGGCGTTCAGTTCGTCGACCACCCCATAGGCTTCGACCCGCGCGTCGGTTTTGGAGACGGGAGCGCCCGACGCCAGCCGCGTCTGGCCGCCGTCGCCCGTGCGCGTATAGATCTTGTTCAGCGTCACCATGATCAGTTCCCCGTCGTCGCCTTCCACATCATGCCCGCGACCAGCAGCACAACCGCCAGCGCTTGAAGCCCGACCCGCAGCCGCATCAGGCGATTGGAGTGGCTGCGGGCATAGTCGCCGCCCCGGAATAGCGAATAGAGGCCAAAGCCCAAGGTGATGGTCACGGCGGCGATGGCGGCGATGATCAGAAGATCGAAAATCTGCATGACGTCGTTCTA
This sequence comes from uncultured Brevundimonas sp., assembly GCA_963515305.1. Classification (GTDB taxonomy): domain Bacteria; phylum Pseudomonadota; class Alphaproteobacteria; order Caulobacterales; family Caulobacteraceae; genus Brevundimonas. The sequence continues at coordinate 133,078 of CAUPWX010000008.1, read as the reverse complement.
GCCCCCTATCGTCGGCGTGCGCCAGCCGCGACCGCGCGAACGCCTCGGCGCATAAGGCCGAGCTTGCGGCGGATGGGCGCACCCCCCTTGGAGGGTCGTTGCGAATGCTGTTGAGAGGCGCTCGCAAATATTCGGGGCTTACGACCATGACCTTCTCGACCCGCGCACGCCTGTTGGCCGGCGCTTCCCTGGCCTTTGGGCTGACCGCCGGCGCCGCCGTGGCGCAAGTCCAGCAAACGCCCGCTCAAGCCGCCGAACTGGGCGAGATCGTCGTCACCGCCTCGGGCTTCGAACAGCGCATCAACCAGGCCCCCGCCTCGATCAGCGTGATCCCCCGCGCCGAGATCGAAGAGACGCGCGCCGTCTCCATCGCCGAGATCCTGAACAATGTCGAAGGCGTCGACACCGGCGCTGCGGTTGGCAAGACTGGCGGCCAGACCATCAACATTCGCGGCATGGGCTCGGACTACACCCTGATCCTGATCGACGGACGGCGCCAGAACACGGCGGGCAGCGTGACGCCGAACGGTTTCGGCGAAACCTCGTCCAGCTTCCTGCCGCCGGTGTCGGCCATCGAACGCGTCGAGGTCGTGCGCGGCCCCGTCTCGACGCTTTACGGCTCGGACGCGATGGGCGGCGTAGTCAACATCATCACCCGCAAGATCGGTGACGACTGGCACGGTTCGGCGACCGCCCACTATACCATCCAGGGCGACGACGAATTCGGCCCGATCCGGGGCGGGGACGTCTATCTGGCCGGACCGCTGATCAAGGACCGCGTCGGCCTGTCGGTGCGCGCCTCGCGTTCTGAGCGTGAACAGTCGCGCCTGACGTTCGAAAACGTAGTGGGCGCCGAAACCCCCGTAACCGGCTTCGGCCGCAGCGCCACCGCCAACGAAATCTGGTCCGCCGGCGCCCGGCTGGCGTTCGACCTGCATCCCGACCACGACTTCTGGATCGACGCCGACGTGGGTCGCCAGTGGTATGACAACGCCGACGGCCAGATGGGCACCGCCACCACCGCCGGCGGCTACGACAAGTACCTGGAGTTCAATCGCGACCAGATCGCCGTCGCGCACAACTGGCGCCTGCCCTTCGGCGTGCTGGAATCCAACTATTCGATCGCCCGGACCGAAACCAAGGGCCGCATCATCCCCAACGGCGTCGCCGGCGCCGGCAGCCCGCGCGATCTGGAGAGCGAGAACCGCATCTTCGACACCAAACTGTTCTCGCAGTCGCGCAACCACACCTTCACCGTCGGCGGCCAGCATTGGGAAGCCGAGATGACCGACGGCGTGGTGTCGGGCACGTTCAACCATACCCAGTGGGCCGTCTTCGCCGAGGACGAATGGCGGTTCACCGACACCCTGGCCCTGACGGTCGGCGCGCGTCACGACGACCACTCGACCTTCGGCTCGCACTTCAGCCCGCGCGCCTATCTGGTCTGGAACCCGAGCGACGTCTGGACGGTCAAGGGCGGCGTCAGTCAGGGCTTCAAGACCCCGCGCCTGGAACAGCTGGCGCCCGGCATCAACGGCTTCGGCGCCCAGGGCCGCCTGCCCTTGCTGGGCAGCCCGGGACTGATGCCGGAAACCTCGACCTCGACCGAATTCGCCGTTCTGTACGACGACCATGACCGTCTGCGCGCCGGCGTAACCGTCTTTCACAACCAGTTCGACGACAAGATCGCCAGCGGCGTGCCGATCGCCAACTGCCTGTTCGGCCTGACCCAGGCGCAATATACGGCAGGCGGCTACAACACCTCGGGCTGCTATGACGTCGGGTTCTATACCGCCTACATCTCCACCGTCGCCAGCTTCGGCCAGAGCATCAACATCGACGAGGCGGTGACCCAGGGTGTCGAGGCCACGGCCCGTTTCCGCTTCAACGACGCCTGGACGCTTCAGGGCAACTACACCTTCACCGACAGCGAGCAGAAGTCGGGTTCCGCCGCCGGTCAGCCCCTGACCGACACGCCCGAACACATGGTCAACGGCAATCTGCGCTGGAACGCCACCGACCGCCTGAACCTGTGGCTGCGCGGCGAATATCGTTCCGAACGCTATCGCGGCGAAGGCGCGGCCCAGACCGCCCTAGGCGACTACGAGGCCTACAGCCTGTTCCACCTGGGCGGCGCCTATCGGATCGACGACAATCTGACGGTCAACGCCGTGGTCTACAACCTGTTCGACAAGGACTTCGTCAGCCTGCTGCCCTATGGAACGCCAGTGGCCTATGCGCCGGAGTTCGCCAACAACCAGGAACCGCGCCGTTTGTGGATTTCGGTGACGGCGGCCTTCTAACTGATCACGGGGGTCGTTTCGGCGACCCCCGTTCTTCTGTTTGGACAAACTAAGCCATTTAGTCATGATTATGGGCGCATCCTGCGCGCCATGACCGATCGCGCCGTCCGCAACCTCGAACATTTGAAGAGCTCGGCCTCAACCGCCCGCGTGCTGAACCTGCTGCGCGTCTGGGAGGAAAACGGCGACAGTTCGCCCGATGGCGCGGTGCGAAATCCCGACTGGGCCGCCTTTCCCATCTTCCGCACCCCGGCGTTGAACCGCGCCCTGATCATCAAGCATCGCCTGCGTCGCAACGAGACCGACCTGTTCACCGGCCGGCGCCAGGTCGTCACCAAGGTCGTCATCCCCATCGACGATACCGATCTGAAGACCGGGGGCCGCTATGTCTTCGTCAACCAGATCGGTTTCGAACGGATGATGATGGAGGCCTTCGGCGTCGCTGCAAACCATCCCGACATCGAGACGCTGCGTCTGATCGACAAACTGCCGTCACTGGACCCGTTCCTGCTTCGCGAACAGCTGCGGCGCGGCGGCCTGGATCCCGCCGCCTGCTATTTCTCGATCAGCGAAAGCGATCTGCAGCGGATGCTGGCCTTCGTCCGCAGCGAGATCGAGCCGCTGGTGACCCTAAGCCTGGGAGCCGACACGGTCGCGGTGAACTCGGATTCGGCCGGCCGGATGGCGGCCAAGATCCTGTCGAACACGCCGGGCGACCAACTTGACGCCCTGCGCCTGACCCTGCGCCTGGCGCCCGAACAGTATCAGGAGGGCGTCTTCTGCTGGAAGGGCTTCCTCTATTACAAATGGACGCTGGCGGCCCTGTTGAGCGAGGTGGCGGGCGTCGCCGAGGCGGTTCGCACCATTCGTCCCGTGGGCAAGATCGACCGCCCGGCCAAGGAATATCTGGCGCGCAGTCGCGACGTGCTGCGCGGCCGCATCATCAAGACCTGCGACGAGGTCAGCCGGACCTTGCGCGTCTATGACGACGCCTACGCCAAACTGACCCAGGAAGGCCGCCCCACCGCCTTCCGCGACTTCCTGCTGGATGCGCCGTCCATGTTCGCCAAACTGGGCGATCAGCTCGGCGCCGTGCAGCATATCGTCAGTTACTGGCGCTTCCGCTTCGGCCCCTCAGCCGCCCCGGTGAACGTCGAAGAGCTGATGGACATCTTCATGGACTTCGAAACCGGCCTGCTTGGCCGGGGCGAACTGCCCGACGACATCGGCATGATCGCCGCCTGAAATCCGCGTCGATGCGCCGCTTCAGTGCGCCTCGTCCCAGTTGGCGGCGGCGCGGGCGTCGACGACCAGCGGCACGCTGAGGGCGGCGGCGGGATCGGCGGCGTTCTCCATCACGCGCTTGATGACGGCGATGGCGCGGCCGGCTTCGGCCTCGGGCGCTTCGAAGACGAGTTCGTCGTGAACCTGCAGCAGCATCTTCGTCGACAGGCCGGCCTCGAGCAGGGCGTGCGGCATTCGGATCATGGCCCGGCGGATGATGTCGGCCGCCGCCCCCTGGATCGGCGCATTGATGGCGGCGCGTTCTCCGAACTGACGCTCGGCCCCGGACTTGGACTGGATGGCTGGAATGTGGATGCGACGCCCGAAGATGGTCGAGACGAAACCGTCCTGGCGCACCTGGGCCTTGGTGCGATCCATATAGTCGCGAATGCCGGGGAAGCGTTCGAAATAGGTCTTGATATAGGCGCCGGCCTCGCCCTGATCGATGCCCAGTTGATTGGCCAGGCCGAAGGCTGAAATCCCGTAGACGATGCCGAAGTTGATGGCCTTGGCGCGGCGGCGCGTCTCGGACGGCATTCCCTCGACCGGCACGCCGAACATTTCGCTGGCAGTGGCGGCGTGAATGTCCAGACCCGCCTTGAATGCGCGCTTCAGCTCGGCGATGTCGCCGATATGGGCCAGCAGGCGCAGTTCGATCTGGCTGTAGTCGGCGCTGATCAGAACATGGCCCGGCGCGGCGATGAAGGCTTGGCGGATCTCGCGTCCCGTCTCGGTGCGGATCGGAATGTTCTGCAGATTGGGATCCGACGAGGCCAGTCGCCCGGTCGAGGCGGCGGCCAGTTGATAGCTGGTGTGGACACGGTCGGTCGCCGGGTCGGCGGCGGCGATCAGGGCGTCGGTATAGGTGCCTTTCAGCTTGGACAGCTGACGCCAGTCCAGAATGGTGCGCGGCAGGTCGTGGCTCAGCGCCAGATCCTCCAGCACGCTGGCGTCGGTGCCCCACTGGCCGCTGGCGGTCTTCTTGCCGCCCGGCAGGTTCAGCTCTCCGAACAGGATTTCGCCGATCTGGCGCGGCGAGCCGATATTGAAGGGGCGACCGGCGATCCGCTCCGCCTCGACCTCCAGCTCGGCCATTCGCAGGCCGAATTCACTGGACAGCCGCTTCAGCCGGTCGGGATCGATGCGGACGCCGTTCAGCTCCATGTCGGCCAGGACGCTCGGCATCCCGCGCTCCAGCGTCTCATAGACGGTGGACAGGCCTTGGCGCGCCAGTCGGGGCTTCAGGATGCGCCACAGCCTCAGGGTCACGTCGGCGTCTTCGGCGGCGTATTCCGACGCAGGACGCAGGGCCACGTGTTTGAACGACTTCTGGCTCTTGCCCGTGCCGGCGACGCGCTTGAACGGGATCGGCTCATGGCCCAGGTGCAGCCGGGCCAGCTCGTCCATGCCGTGCCCGTGCAGACCGCCCTCAAGCACATAGGAAATTAGCATGGTGTCGTCATAGGGCGCGACGCGGATGCCCCGGCGCGCCATCACCGCGACGTCGTATTTGGCGTTCTGAAGAACCTTGAGGACCGAGGCGTCTTCCAACAGCGTCTTCAGCTTGGACAGCGTCGTCGCCTTGTCCAACTGCTGGATCGGCTCTCGCGGCTCGGCCGTCTCGCCGAATAGGCCGCCTTCGCCCGCCTGGGGTTCGTGTTCGTGGGTCAGTGGGATGTAGCAGGCCGCGTTCGGCCCGACCGCCAGCGATACGCCACACAGGCCCGCATGGGTCGCAGACAGGGCATCCGTCTCGGTGTCGAACCCGACCACGCCCACCTCGGTCGCGCGCGCGATCCATCGGTCCAGCGCCTCTTCGGTCTGAACGCATTCATAGGCGGCATGGTCGAAGGTCTGGACTTCGGCCGGGGCCGCGACCTCCTGGCCGTAACGCGGGGTGGCGACCGGGGCCGACAGATTGGGCGCGCGTTTCGGCGCAAAGGCCGAGACATCGCTGGGTCCGGCCTTGCCGTCGCCGACGCGCCGCTGCAGCGAGCGAAACTCCATCGCCTCCAGAAAGGCCGACAGCACCTCGGGGTCGGGATCGCGAACGGCGAAATCGTCGATCGCCTCGGGCGCGGGCGCGTCGCAGCTCAGGCGCACCAGTTCGCGCGACAGACGGATCTGGTCGGCGAAATCGATCAGGGTCTGGCGCCGCTTGGGCTGTTTGATCTCTGCGGCATTGGCCAGCAGCGTGTCCAGGTCGCCGTATTCGTCCAGCAACTGGGCCGCGGTCTTGGGGCCGATGCCCGGCGCGCCCGGCACATTGTCCACGCTGTCGCCGATCAGGGCCTGCAGATCGACCATCTTGTCCGGGCCGACGCCGAACTTTTCGAACACTTCCGGCTCGGCCAGGCGGCGGTCCTTCATCGGATCCCACATCACCACGCCGCCGCCGATCAGCTGCATCAGATCCTTGTCGGACGACACGATCACCGCCTCGCCTCCCGCATCCCGCGCCTTGCAGGCATAGGTCGCGATCAGATCGTCGGCCTCATAGCCGGGCAGTTCGACGCAATGCACCCCGAACGCCGCCGTGGCCTCTCGGACCAGCGGAAACTGAGGAACCAGATCCTCGGGCGGCGGCGGGCGATGGGCCTTGTACTGATCGTACAGGGTGTTTCGGAAGGTCTTCTCCGAATGGTCGAAGATGGCCACCAGGTGTGTCGGGCCGTCCGCCCCCTTCATGTCCTTCAGCAGCTTCCACAGCATATTGCAGTAGCCCTGGACCGCGCCCACCGGCAGGCCGTCGGACTTGCGCGTCAGGGGCGGTAGGGCGTGATAGGCGCGAAAGATGTAGGCCGAGGCGTCGATCATCCACAACCGCAAGGCCGGCCCGTCCTGGGTCAGGACCCGTTCTTCAGGGCTGTCGGCGTCGGACGGGGCGGCAGGCGGGACGGTCTCGGTCATGGCCGGAACATAGGGTGCGCGAGCGCCCGCGTCAGCGTCAGAATTCGGTCCAGCTCGAACCCGGATCGCGCTGGCCCGGCTGGGCCTGCTGCTGACCCCACGACACCACCATGAAGGCCTTGTGACTGCGAATGCGATAGCTGCCGATCATAGGGGTCACCGCCCCCAGGGGCGCGCCCGTCTTGGCTTCGTAGAGAAAGCCCGAAAACTCCGCCACGCCGACCCGGTCGCGGTGGCTGTAGACCGACAGTTCCGGCAGGGAGACGACATTGAACGTCTCGTTGATCGGGATTCGCATCTCGGGAATGCCGAACACGCGCCGCATCTGCTCCAGCGACAGGGCGCCGGCGCGGATTTCGAACACGGCGTTGGCCTCGTCCTTGGTGCGGGCCAGGCTGAAACCGGCGTCCGAGATCGCGCCGCGAATGGCGCTGACGGCATAGCGGGTGCCGTCGCCCTGGAAATAGGCGTCGTCCACGAAGACCGAGGCCCCAAGCGGCAGCGGCAGGACCAACCCTTCGATGGCGCGGTCGGACGCGCGCGCCAGCAACAGCTGTTCGGTCGCCGTGCGGCCCGTATTGCTTTCGGTGGTCGAGGCGCAGGCCGACAGCACGCAGGCCGCGACCGCCAGCGACAGACCGGCCCGCAGACCCATTACCAGACCCCGGTGTTGGGCATCGACGCCCAGGGTTCGGCCGGCGCCAGCGCCTCGCCTTCCTGCAGCAGTTCGATGGAAATCCCGTCGGGCGAGCGGACGAAGGCCATGTTGCCGTCGCGCGGCGGCCGGTTGATCGTCACACCGCCGTCCATCAGCGTCTGGCAGGCCGCATAGATGTCGTCGACCTTGTAGGCCAGGTGTCCGAAGTTCCGGCCGCCCTGATAGTCTTCCGGGTCCCAGTTGAACGTCAGTTCCACCTCGGGGCAACGTTCGGCCGCCGACTGCGCCAGATTCTTGGGCGCGGCCAGGAAGATCAGCGTGAACCGCCCGGCCTCGTTTTCCGTCCGACGCACCTCCTGCAGACCTAGAAGGTCGCAATAGAAGTGCAGCGAGGCGTCGAGGTCCTTCACCCGGACCATGGTGTGCAGATAGCGCATCGCTCGTCTCCGTCCGAACAGCTGTCGTCGATCCTATAGACCGGGATCGGACGACATCGCGACTGAACTGAGGTTACGGCCGTCAGTGCGCTTCGGGTGCGCGCGCCGCCGGGCTCAGATATTCGTTCTCGTCGTGCGGATGGGCCGACAGCACGAACCGGCGGTCGCAATAGCTGCATTCCACGAAGTCGTCCTCGCCCATGTCCATATAGACCAGCGGATGGCCCAGGGCGCCGCCGCCCCCGTCGCAGGCCACGCGCTTGGTCGAGACGACGACCTCTTCGGGCGGCGGGATGATGGCGTCGGCGTGGCGCGGGGGCATGGTGTGGTCCGGTCTGGCAAGGCTCCAGATTCAGGCTGGAGCGAATTCTGCATCGAGCGGGGCGTCCCGCTCGATTGTTTTCGCTCTAGGCGGGCCTGACCCGAAGGTCAAACCTCTGCGGACTTCGGCGTCTGGCGCGCGCCGCCACGCCGCAACAGGCGATCCAGCATCGCCTTGCGTTTCTTGAACAGCGTCAGCCCCAGACAGGCGGCGCCGACCCACAGGCCGATTTCGCCCAGGATCGCCAGCCCGGCGGCCGCCAGCGCCGCTTGGGCCATCTCGATCTGATTGGTCTTGCCCGCCCACAGCGCCAGCCCCGCCCCGACATAGCCGATGGCGCAGACGCCCATCGCCAGAAAGCCGATCAGACGGGTGCGGGTCATGGGGGCTGCGGTCCTGTGCCTATCGGTCATCGGCGTGTCTCCATCAAGCAAGATTGTCTTAATGACAAGCACACTAGACAAAAAACGGTTTAAGTCAAGCATCATTGACATAAGGACGCGGACCCTTGTCCACCACGCGCCTCCGGCTTGGCGAACGTGCGCGCGCGCCCTACCTATGCGGCTCGCCGTCCCGCCTCAGTGAAACGCTCCATGTCCCAGACCCTCGCCCTGCCCGACAACGCCATCGCGGTGCGGGGGCTGAAGAAGACCTATGCCGGGTCCAAGAAGGCGCCGCCCAAGACGGCGCTGCGCGGCGTCGATCTGGTCATTCCGCGCGGCTCGGTGTTCGGCCTGCTGGGTCCGAACGGCGCCGGCAAGTCCACCCTGATCAACATCCTGGCCGGCGTTGTGAAGAAGTCCGAAGGCACGGTGACCATCTGGGGCCGAGACATCGACAAGGAGCCGCGCGACGCCGCCGCCGCCCTGGGCGTCGTGCCGCAGGAAATCGTCGCCGACGTCTTCTTCACCCCGCGCGAATCGCTGGAGGTTCAGGCCGGCTTCTACGGCGTGCCCAAGGACGAACGTCGCTCCGACGAACTGCTGGCGGCGCTGGGGCTGTCGGACAAGGCCAACGCCTATGTCCGCGCCCTGTCCGGCGGCATGAAGCGGCGCCTAATGGTGGCCAAGGCCCTGGTTCACAATCCGCCGATCCTGATCCTGGACGAACCGACGGCGGGCGTGGACGTCGAACTGCGCCGACAGCTGTGGGCCTATGTGCGTCGCATCAACGAAGAGGGCGTCACCATCGTCCTGACGACCCACTATCTGGAAGAAGCGCAGGAGCTTTGCGACACCATCGCCATCGTCAATCGGGGCGAGGTGGTGGCCTGCGAGCCGACGCCGCAACTGCTGCGCCGGCTGGACAGCCGAAACGTGGTGGTCATGCCCGAAACGCCCCAGGCGACGCCGCCCGCCCTTCCGGGCTTCGAGGTCACGCCGCGCCCCGGCGGCGCCTTCGCCGTGGCCTATAAGAAGGGCCAGTCGTCGGTCGAACAGGTCATCAACGCGGTGCGCGCCGCCGGCGTGACCATCGCCGACATCACCACCGAAGACCCCGACCTGGAAGACGTCTTCCTGGCCCTGACCTATGGCGACGCGTCGCGGGTCGATCCGACCAAGGACTAATCGACCCGGGCCAGCAGGTCCAAGATTGCATCCCGCGCCTGCGGCTCGTCCAGCATCGGGGCGTGGCCGACGCCCGGAACCTCGACATAGGTCATATCGGGGGCGTTCGTCCTCATGCGGGCGGCGATGTCGGGGCTGAGCAGATCGGAGGTCGCGCCGCGCACCAGAAGGGTCGGCGTCGTGGTCGCCAACTGCCTGAACATCGGCCACAGGTCGGGAACCAGCGCCGCGGCCCCCGCCGCGCGGATCGGCACGGCGATGTCGGGATCGTAGTCCAGCGCGATGTCTCCGTTCGGCTGTTGGCGGAAAATCCGGCGCGCAAAGCCGTCCCAGTCAGCCTGGCCGTAATGCGGAAAGGCCACGCCGTTGATGCGCCGGGCGTAATCGGCCGCATCGGCCCAGGAGCCGATCTCGACCGCCTGACCGCTATAGGCCGCGATGCGCGCCAGACCTTCGGGCGCAACCTCGGGCCCGATGTCGTTCAGCACCGCTGCCGCAACCGCCTCGGGCCGCATCGCCGCGACCGCCATGGTGATCAACCCGCCCATCGACGTGCCGATGAACACCGCCCGCGCGATCCCGGCCTGATCCAACAGGGCCAGCACGTCATTGGCGTAGATATCGGGCCTGTAGGTCATCGGATCGGTCGCACGCTCCGACCGGCCCCGTCCGCGTATATCCACCGCCAGCACCCGCCGCCCGCTCTGCGCCAGCAAGGGGGCGACCGCCTCGAAATCCGCGCTGTTTCGCGTCAGGCCGTGGATGGCGATGACGGGCGCGCGCGCCGCTCCGGCCCTTGGCGAATAGTCCTTTGCCGCCAGACGCAGGCCGTCGGGCGAGGTCCAGAACCGTTCGACGAAAGCGTTTCCGGCCGAGGTCTGTGGGACAGGCATTGGCGATCTCCTCCGATTTTTCCGGCAAGATAATTCACCAGCAAGGGAAATGCGACGCCCGCCGGGCGGGCACGCGCCTTAAAGTCCAATGTCCTCGCGGACGAACCGGTCCAGATCCCCCCCGGCGAACAGGAACCCCTTCACCCCGGCGCGCCGCCCGGCCTCGATATCCGTCGGCTGGTCGCCGATGATGAAGCTGCGGGCCGGGTCCAGATCGTGCTCGGCGATGGCGCGCATCAGCATTCCCGGATTGGGCTTGCGATCGGGATGGTCGGGGTGGCGATAGCGCGCCTCGACCGCATCGGCATGGAAGGGGCAGGCATAGACGGCGTCGATGATCGCGCCCTCTTCGGCCAGCTTCGCGACCAGCAGGGCGTTGAAGGCGTGCATCCGGTCTTCGCTGAACAACCCCCGCGCCACGCCCGACTGATTGGTGACGATGACGGTGCGATAGCCGCCCTGGTTCATTCGACGCACCGCCGCCGCCACGCCGGGGATCAGCTTCAGGTCTTCGGCCCGATGCGGATAGCCGCAGTCTTCGATCAAGACGCCGTCACGGTCCAGAAAGGCGCCAGGTTTTCCGCTCATGCGTCCTGTCTCAACAGTTCGGAAAACGCCGTCATCAGGTGATAGAGGCTGGAAGCCGGCGCGGCGCGGTCATGTGACCGTCCGTCGGCGTCATAGCTGTCGATCCACAGACCCGGCACGGTCGTCGCCAAATGGGTGTCCAGGATCCTGTCGACCAGCAGCGGCGCATCGGCGTCGCCGAAACTCAACCCCGTCCGCACCGCCTCCGTCTGCGCCCACAGCCGACGCCCCGCATCCAGGGGCGCGCCGGACGGGTCGACTTCGCGGATCAGAAAGCCGTTTCTCACCCCGTCTGCCAGGGCGCGGTCATGCAGGGACGCAGCCCGGTCGGCCGCATCGGGATCCAGCGCCGTGGCCTGACGCAGCAACCACGCCCATTCTTCCAGATGACCCGGCTCGACGATGTGGCCGGTGGTCGGATCGGGCCACCAGTCGGCGGTGAAATATTCGCGGATCGCCCCGTCGACCACAAATCGCTCGCGGCACAGCTTCAGCACCATTCGCGCCGCCGCCGAAAACACCGGATCCGGCGCCGTGGCCTGCCAGGCGAGCAGCGCCTCCAGCATATGCATATGCGGGTTCTGCCGCCGCGGCAGTCTGGGCGGCAGGGCGTCCTGCCAGCCGCCGTGAGGCGAACCCATCAGCGCCTCGATCGCCGCGACCGTTTCCAGCGCCAACGGACGCGCCCGGGGGGCGCCCAGCACGCGATGACCCGCCGCCAGGGCGAAAAGCACGAAGGCCAGGTCATAGAGATCGGGCGCCGCATCCATCACCGCGCCCGCATCGTCGGTCGCCGTCACCCACAGGCCGTCGTCTCGCCGGCACGTCGCGATCAGGGCGTCCAAGCCGGCCTGGGCTATGGGGCGTCCGGCGTCCCACCCCAGGTCGGCGGCCTCACAGAACACATAGGTCTGGCGCGCCTGAACGCGGGTGCGGCGAGGCAGACCCGTCACCGGCCGGGCATCGAAATCCAGCTGTTCGAAGAACCGACCCCCGGCGTCTACACCGCGCTCCGCCCACAGCGGCAGGGCATGGTCGAACAGCCAGTCGGATGCCCGGGTTCGGGCGGCGCAAAGCGACGTCATGGCGCTGGCTTAGAACATCGACGCCGCCGGAGAAACCGCTTCGTGTCGACGCATCGGTAGCAAAGGGCAACGTGAAGTGAGGCCGTCGGATTTGGCCCTCGCCGTCGATCTTGCTAGGAGGCTTCGACATTTCGGCGGCCGCCCTGCCGGCGGCCCCTTACCGACTCTGCCCCGATCCCGTGATGGAGAGCGCGCCCCCATGATTCCGTTCATCGACCTTCAGGCCCAGCGCCTTCGTCTCGCCGGCAAGATCGAGGCCGCCGTTCAGGAGGCCGTCGTCGGCGGCGCCTGGGTGATGGGCCCGCAGGTTCGCCAGTTCGAGGCCGATCTGGCCGCCTTCGGTCAGGCGAAACACGCCTTAGGCTGCGCCAACGGCACCGACGCCCTGGCCCTGCCGCTGATGGCCTGGGGCGTGGGACGCGGGGACGCGGTCTTCGTGCCCTCCTTCACCTTCGCCGCCACCGCCGAGGTCGTGCCGTGGTTCGACGCCGAGCCGGTCTTCGTCGATGTCGACGCCGACACCTACAATATGGACCCGGCCGCGCTGGAGCGCGCCATCGAGGGCATCAAGGCCGAGGGTCGTCTGACGCCCCGCGTGGTCATCGCCGTCGACCTGTTCGGCCAGCCAGCCGACTATCCGGCCATCAAGGCGATCTGCGACAAGCACGGGCTGAAGCTGATCTCGGATTCGGCGCAAGGATTCGGTTGCACCATCGACGGCGCGCATCCGCTGAAATGGGCGGACGTCACCACCACCAGCTTCTTCCCGGCCAAGCCTCTGGGCTGTTACGGCGACGGCGGCGCGGTTCTGACCAACGACGACGAACTGGCCCAGCTGATGGATTCCATCCGCGTCCACGGCAAGGCTGTCGCCGTGGATCTGAAGGACCGCACCTTCGACCACGACCCCAAATATCTGAATATGCGGATCGGCCTGAACAGCCGTCTGGACACCATCCAGGCCGCCGTCCTGATCGAGAAGCTGAAGGTCTTTGGTCAGGAGATCGAGTGGCGCAACGCCGCCGCCGCCCGCTACAACGACGGCCTGCGCCCCCATGTCGCCAAGGTTCCGGACGTCCCGGCCGGCGCCATCTCCAACTGGGCCCAATATACCATCGAGCACCCCGATCGCGACGGCCTGGCCGCGCATCTGAAAGCCAATGACGTGCCGACGGCCGTCTATTATCCGATCCCGCTGCACCTTCAGCCGGCCTATGAACACTATCCGCGCGGCGCGGGCGGCCTGCCCGTCACAGAACGGCTGAAGGACGTGGTGATCAGCCTGCCCATGCACGCCGATCTGGACGCGGCCACCCAGGCCCGGATCGTCGCCGCCGTCGCCAGTTATAAGGCCTGATCCCATGCCGAACCTCACCGCTCTGAAAATCGGCGTCGCCGGCGTCGGCGTCATGGGCCGCAACCATGCGCGCGTCGCCTCCGAAATGCGCGAGTTCGACCTGACCACCGTGTTCGACCCGGACGCGGTGACGGCCGAAGGGGTCGCCGCCGCCTATGACGCCGCGCCGGTCACGACGGTCCAGGCCTTCGTCGAGGCCGGGCTGGACGCCGCCATCGTCGCCACGCCGAACCGCTTCCACGCCGAGGTCGGCGTGGCCCTGTTGGAAAAGGGCGTGCACGTCCTGGTCGAAAAGCCCATCGCCGCGACCGTCGCCGACGCCCAGCGGATGATCGACGCGGCCAAGGCCAACGACCGCGTCCTGATGGTCGGTCAGGTCGAGCGGTTCAATCCGGCGGTCGAAACGGTCAAGCGCGCCGTGGCCGACGACGACATCATCTCCATCCAGATCACGCGCGTCGGCCCCTTCCCGCCCCGCATGGGCGAGGTCGGCGTGGTCATCGACCTGGCGGTCCACGACATCGACATCATCCGCCACCTGACTGGCTCGGAAATCACCGAGGTTCAGCCTCAGCTGGCCCGCACCCGCGCCGACCGCGAAGACACGGCCCTGCTCCAGTTCCGGCTCGACAACGGTGTGATCGCCCACATCACCACCAACTGGGTCACGCCCTACAAGACCCGCACCCTTCAGGTCGCCACCAAGAGCAAATTCATCGTCGCCGATCTGATCACGCGCCAGGTCACCGAATATTTCGGCCAGCAGCCGGACGGCTCTTATTCGACCCGGATGCTGAACAGCTGGCCGGCCGAACCGCTGAAAAAAGAGCTGGAGGCCTTCGCACACGCCATCGCGACAGGCCAGACGCCCGCCGTGACCGGCGAGGATGGTCTTCGCAATCTGGAGGTCGCCCTGCGGTGCCTGGGCGAGGCCTGATCGACGCCAGCCCCCTTATCGCCGCAAACCCCGGGGAAAAGTGAAGAATGCGCCGTCTGAACGCCCTGTCCCTCGGTCTGCCGATCGGTCTGGCCGCCGCCGTCCTGGCGACGGCTCCGGCCCGGGCCGACACTCGGTTCCTGTCCTATAATGCTTCTGATCGGATCACCCAGGCCCTGACCAAGGGGGTGACGCTGGAGGTGCGACGCGGTCTGTTCGGCGCGGTTCAGGTCGAGCGGCTGTTTTCGACCACGGCGCGGGGCACGGCCGGTTTCACGCGCGGCGGCCCCGACGCCGCACGACGCGCCCTGCCTCAGGGAGCCAACGAGAACGACCTCTACGCCCTGGACCAGGACGGCGACGGTCGAGGGTTGGCGCGCGCCCTGTGTCCCGGCGCCGACCAGGTCTGGCTGATCACCAGCCGCGTGCGCGCGCCGCGCCCCCTGACCATGCAGGCCGTCGGCCTCTGGGCTGACGGCGCCTATCGGCATTGCGTGACGCTGAGCTACGAATGGCGTGGCGAATGGGCCACCGCCCCGGCCAGTCGCGGCGACATCGACTGACAACTTCGCATCGCGATTCGTCTGCAGTCGGACTGTTTCATAATGAACACGTGCAAGCGGACATTGTGACGATTTGACTTTTGTATTTGGTGGTGACATTTTCGGCACATGAGCGGCGGCGGCCGCTCTACCGCCACGGAAGATATCCCCCTCCCCGGCGGCGAGAGAGACGAACCTCCCTAAGCCCGGCCCGTTGCGGCCGGGTTTTTTTTGCCTGTCGGCGGCGTCACGGACTGCTAGGGAAACGCCCATGACCCTTCGCCTCGCCACCTGGAACATCAACTCCGTCCGCCTGCGCATCGACCAGGTCGCCCGTTTCGTCGCGGAACGCGCGCCTGACGTCCTGATGCTGCAGGAGATCAAATGCACCACGGACCAGTTTCCGCGCGGCGCCTTCGAGGAGATGGGCCTGCCGTATCTGCGCGTGGCGGGTCAGAAGGGATGGCACGGCGTCGCCATCGCCAGCCGCCTGCCGCTTGAGGACAGCGACACCTTCCAGGTCTGCAAACTGGGTCACGCGCGCTGCGTCTCCGCCCGCGTCGCCGGGATCAACGTGCAGAACTTTTATATTCCAGCCGGCGGCGACGTGCCCGATCGGGCGCTGAACCCCAAGTTCGATCACAAGATGGACTTCTACGAACAGCTGACGGCCGTGGTGGCGCGTCAGGACAAGGCGCGCCCCCTGGTCATGGCCGGCGATTTCAACATTGCGCCGGGCGAGGGCGACGTCTGGAACCACCGCTATATGTCCAAGATCGTCAGCCATACGCCGCTGGAGGTCGAGACACTGAACCGGCTGCAGGCGACGGGCGGTTTCGCCGACGTGCTGCGCGACCGTTTCCCCGAGCCGCAGAAGCTGGCCAGCTGGTGGAGCTATCGCGCCGCCGATTTCAGGAAGTCGAACCGGGGTCTGCGCCTGGACCACATCTGGACCTCGCCCGGCCTGACGCCTGCTGTGGTCAGGGACACCGCCCGCATCCACGACGACGTTCGCGAATGGGAACGCCCGTCCGACCATGCGCCCGTCACGGTGGACCTGGACGTCTGACGCCTCAGAACGGGAAGAAGATCGGGATCGCGATCATGCCGGCGACCCAGGTCACCAGGTTCAGCGGCAAGCCTACCCGCACGAAGTCCATGTAGCTGTAGCCCGCCATGTTGAAGACCAGCACATTGGTCTGATAGCCGAACGGCGTGGCGAAGGCGGCCGATGCGGCCATCATGACCGCGACCAGGAACGGCCTCGGATCGACCCCCAGGCTCTCGGCCAGGGCCACGGCGATGGGGGTGATCAGCACGGCGACCGTGGCGTTGGACAGCAACTCGGTCGCGAACAATGTCACCCCGTAGAGCACGAACAGCGCGCCCAGCGGCCCCAGCGGCCGGATCACGTCGATCAGCCGATCCGCACCTGCGGACGCCAGGCCCGTCACCTCGATCGCGGTGCCCATCACCACCATGCCCGCGATCAGCAGCAGGATTTCGGGCCGCAGTCCGGCATAGGCCTCTTCCGGCGTGATGACCCGAAGCAGGATCAGGGCGACCGCCCCCGCAAAGGCGGCCGCCGCGATGGGCGCCCAGTTCAGCGCCGCCGCCACGATCACCAGAACGAAGACGCCGAGCGAGATCATCGCCGGTTTCAGCCGGAACGGCCGATCCGCCGCGCCATAAAGTTCGACGTCGCCCAAATGGGCGTCGCCCGAGCCGTCCGACAAATTGCGCGCCTCGCCCAAACGCGGGAAGTTGAAGGGCAGAACGCGCCTGCGCCGCGCCGAGGCCTCCTGCTCGCTCTTGCGCCGCGCCTCTTCCAGTTCGGCCAGGCGCGCGGCCTCCGCCTCGTCCTTGGCCACCGCCCGGCCCAGTTGACGCGCGCCGACGAAATACAGCCACAGCCCGCCCGCGACGGCGATGCACAGACCGACGGGCGTGATCTCGAACAGGCCGAATACGGGCTGGCCGGCGTTCCGCGCCATGTCGTTGACCAGCAGATTGGTGGACGTTCCGATCAGGGTCAGCAGGCCGCCCATCACGGTGACGTGGCTGAGCGGCATCAGGAATCGTTTGGGCGACAGCCTCAGCGACTGGGCCACGTCGCGAATGACCGGCGCGGCCAGCACCACCACCGGCGTATTGTTCAAAAAGCCGCCGACGGAACCGCACAGGCCGATCACGATCCATATGCCCACCGCCCCGACCCGCGCCGCCAGCAGGGTGGCCTGACGGATAAGCAATCCCAGCAGGCCCGACAGCTCGATGGCGTAGGCGATGACGAACAGGCCGGCCAGGGCCATGACGGCGGGACTGGCGAAGGCGCCCTGCACCTCCACGGGCCGCACCACGCCCAGAACCAGCAGGACGGCGGCCCCCGTCAGGGCGACGACATCGGCGCGCACCTTGCCGTGAATCAGCACGCCGACGACGCCGATGAGCACCGCCAGGGCTGCGATCTGATCGAATGTCATAAGTCCGTGCAGACCGTCCCCCGTCGCTTTCGTCAACCTTTTTCGTCAGATCGCCCCATCACAGCGGATCATGTGATAGGCTGGTTCCATGCTCGAACCGATCGCGATGTTTCGTCCGTCGGTCGTCGCGCTCGCGGCGTCCACCCTTGTTCTGTCCGCCTGTCAGAGGCGCGAAGAGGCGCCGACCGCGCCCGCTCCGGCCCCCGCCGAAACGCCGACGCCTGTCGTCGCCGTCGGTCCGGCGCCGGTGCTGGATCGTGCGGGCCTGTTGCAGGCGATGGATGTCGCCGCCTCCGCCTTCGCCGCCGGCAAGGATCCGGGCGGCGCCTCCCTGGCCGGTCGTCGGTTCGTCGTCCGCCAGGCCTTCGGCTGCGCTGGGCCGACGTCGACCGAGGCCCCGCCGAACGCGCGCACGAACGAAGCCTCCGGCGACGGCCTGGCCGCGTGGTCCTGGGGCGCACGTCGTCAAAGCCTGAGATTGAGCCTGGCGCCGGCCGATTGGAGCGAATCACCCCTGCTCGCCGGCGGCGCCGACGGCTGGGAAGCGGCCGAAGGGTTCTGGCTACCGCGCCCTTGGCTGCGCCAGGACGGCTGCCCGGGCGCCCTGCCCGCCCCCGCGCCGAACGATTCCGAATCCGCTTCCCCGACCGGCGTCGCCTCGCCCCAGACGGTGGGCCTGGCGGCGGTGTTCGACGAGGGCGGCTCTCGCCTGGGCCGTCGCAACGGACGGGCCTATGACTTCATCGTACGTGGCGCGGGCGACCAGCCGCCGGCCGCGCCGAACGGCGGCTATCGTCTGGTTCTGGAAGGCCGAATGGCCGCCTTCGCCGATGGCCGCGCCATCAAATGCCGCGCCGACAGTCCCGAACAGCGCGCGGTCTGCATCGGCGCGGTCCAGCTGGACCGGGTCGCCTTCGAGGACGCCGCCGGTCAGATGCTCAGCGAATGGCGGCCCAGCTAAACGTCAGGGCTGAAGCCGGTATCCGCCCGCGTCGGTCAGCAACAGGCGCGCATGGCCCGGCTCCGGCTCGATTTTCTGGCGCAGGCGATAGATGTGGGTTTCCAGCGTGTGGGTCGTGACCCCGGCGTTATAGCCCCAGACCTCGGTCAACAGCTCTTCGCGCGACACCGGCTTGGCCCCGGCGCGATAGAGGTATTTCAGAATGTTGGTTTCCTTTTCCGTCAGCCGCACCTTCTTGCCCTTGGCGTCCATCAACACCTTGGCGGCGGGCCGGAACTCATACGGGCCGATGGTGAAGACGGCGTCCTCGGACTGTTCGTGGCTGCGAAGATGGGCGCGGATGCGCGCCAGCAGAACCGCGAACCGAAACGGCTTGGTGACATAGTCGTTGGCCCCGGCGTCCAGGCCCAGAATGGCGTCGGCGTCCGCCGATTGGGCCGTCAGCATGATGACCGGCGTCGACACCCCGTCCTTCCTCAACAGGCGGCAGGCCTCGCGTCCGTCCATATCGGGCAGATCGACATCCAGCAGGATCAGATCAGCGCGGATCTCTCGCCCCATCCGAACGCCGTCGGTGGCGGTCGCGGCCTGCTGGGTCTTGAACTCTTCGTGCAGGTTCAACTGCTCGGCCAAGGCCTCGCGCAGGTCGTCGTCGTCGTCGATGATCAGAATGGTCTTGGGCGTAGGCATGAGACAGACAATGGCGAGGCTTGGCCCCCGCGCCAAGGCTTGGAGGTGCGAATATTCACATCGGGTTACGGGCTAGAGGGTGTTTAGGGCCGATTTCGTTCCCCGAACAACGCGGTTCCCACCCGAACATGGGTGGCGCCGCACCCGATGGCCGCCTCGTAATCGCCGCTCATGCCCATCGACAGGACCGACAGACCATTGCGTTCCGCCAGGACGCGCAGCATCGCAAAATGCGGCTCCGCATCCTGATCCGCCGGGGGAATGCACATCAACCCCTCGACCGTCAGTCCGTAGGTATTGCGCGCCGATGCGATCAGGGCGTCGACCGCGTCGGGAGCCACGCCGGCCTTCTGAGGCTCTGCGCCGGTGTTGACCTGAACCAGGACGCGCGGCGATCGGCCGCGTTTCTGCGCGGCATCGGCCAGGGCGCGGGCCAGCTTTTCTCGGTCCAGGGTTTCGATCACGTCGAACAGGGTCACGGCGTCCTCGGTCTTGTTGGTCTGCAACGGTCCGATCAACCGCAGCTCCAGACCCGACAGACCGATGATGCGGTCGGCCCAGCGGCCTTGCGCCTCCTGAACCCGGTTCTCGCCGAACACCCGCTGGCCGGTCGCCAGGATGGCGTCGATGGCCTCTGGAGGCTGGGTCTTGGATACGGCGGTCAGGACGACGTCGGCGGGATTGCGTCCGGCCGAACGACAGGCGGCGTCGATGCGCGCGCGAACCTCGGCGGCGCGTTCGGCGATGGACGACGGAGCGGAAGCGGGGGAAGAAGGGGTCATGATCCTGCCGGCCGGTTACAACGACGATGCGCGAACGCTCTGGGACGTCGCGACCGCTCTAAACCGCGCCGCCGCTGCTGTCAGCCTGAAGGCCGCCGGCCTGCCGCCCCTGCTGTTCCTGACGGACCCCGAACGCACCCCGCGGCCGTGGGAGACGGCGGCCCGACTGCCGCCCGGATCGGCGATGATCTATCGGGCGTTCGGGGCGCCCGACGCGATCGAGATCGGCCGGCGTCTTCGCGTATCGACCGCGATGGCCGGGGCAAGACTTCTGGTCGGTCTGGACGCCGATCTGGCCGACGCTCTGGAGGCCGACGGCCTCCATCTACCCGAGCGCGCCATGAACCAGGCGCCCGCCGTTCGTCGCCTGAAACCAGACTGGCTGATCACCGCCGCCTGGCATGGCGACGTCGAGCCGCCGACTAAAGGCCTCGATGCGCTGATCCTGTCTCCGGTGTTTCCCGCCGGGGGCGCCTCGGCCTCGAAACCGGCCCTCGGCGTCGCCCGTTTCGCGACAAAGGCGCAGAGCGTCAGCCTGCCGGTCTATGGCTTGGGTGGTGTCGGACGCGACAACGCGGCCAGCCTGATCGGCTCCGGGGCCTGCGGGCTTGCAGGCGTCGGCGCAATCGCGGCGGCCTTGGCGGCGCCGTCGATCAGAACTTGAAGATGGTTTCCAGACGCACGCGCGGCTGGGCGCGGCTGTTGGTTTCCGGCGCGCGGGCCGGGTCGGCCTCGGGCGTGGCCACAGCGGCGGCGGCGCCGACGCGCAGCCTGTCGTTCAGACGATAATAGGCGCCGGCTTCCACATCGCCCCAATCTGTCTCGCGACCGACGGGCTGGTTGAGATTGAAGTCCAGGCCCCAGCGGCCACGGTCGTTCAGGCGAAGGCCGCGGCGTTGCGGGGCGGGGGTGTTGCGCTGGGCCGCCTGGGCCTCCGACAGCGACACGGTGCTGGACGCGCTCTGGGCGAGCGCGGACGTCGACACGGCAAGCGCCGTCGTCGCCATCATCACAGCCAGAAAACTAACGAACCGCATAACCAAACCCTTCGAACCCCGCCACACGGCGACGTTTCAACCCCGGACCGACCTTATATGGTCGTGAACCCGGCGATTAGACACCGGGCGCCGACACGGTCAACGGAATGACCGCTCGATAACAAGGTTCCCCGTCATTGTTATCCGTCTATGTGGCTCAAGCGTCACGGGATTCGGGCCGGATCGCGCTTGAGGACGCCGTCGTGTCGTGAAACCGGGCCGTAACTGACGTCTTCCACGCAGACTTCGCCTTGTCATCGCCCCTTTTCACCGTGTTATAGAGCCACGCAGTCGGCATTCATCCATGCCGCGCGCGCGTGTGGGCGAGGGCTCTCACGTCCCTGAGTTTACGGAGACTTCTCTTGATGAGCCTCAACAAGGCCCTGGTTCGGAACGTCGCGGTCGTGCTGATCTCGGGCGTGGCCCTGGGCGCATCGCTTTCGGCCTGCTCCAGCATTCCCTTCGTCGGGGGCAAGAAATCCGCGCCCAAGACGAACGCGCAGCAAGGCATCGGCGTCAACGCCTATCTGTGGCGCGCCTCGCTCGACACCCTCAGCTTCATGCCCCTGCTGACCGCCGATCCCTGGGGCGGCGTGATCAACTACGACTGGTACATCAACCCGCAGACGCCGAACGAGCGTTTCAAGGCGACCGTCTTCATCCTGGACACCCGCCTGCGCGCCGATGCGCTGAACGTCACGGTGACCAAGGAAGTGAAGGGCGCCGACGGCCAGTGGACCGCAGCCCCGGTCGCCGCCCAGACCGAGGCCGATCTGGAAAACGCCATCCTGACCAAGGCGCGCCAGTTGAACCTGTCCAACGCGGGCTGAAGGCCCGCATTGGGTTCTTTTGGTGCTACCGCCCTTCGGGCTGCTTGAGCGCCATTTTGCTGGTGCTATCGCCCTCCTGGCTGTTTGAGCACGCCGCTCACTTCTGTTGGGCGTAATTTTCTTGGGCGCTGTCGTCCTTCGGGCTAGTTGAGCCGGGAGGGCGTCAGCGCCCTTTGACTTTCAGGACGACCGTGGCCCGTTACGAACCCAAGACCGCCGAACCCCGCCAACAGGCCCGCTGGGCCGAGGCGTCCGCCTTCGTGACGAAGGACACCGGCCGTCCCAAATACTATGTGCTTGAAATGTTTCCCTATCCTTCGGGGAACATCCACATGGGCCACGCCCGCAACTATGTGATGGGCGACGTGGTGGCGCGGTCGAAACGCGCCCAGGGCTTCGACGTGCTGCACCCGATGGGCTGGGACGCCTTCGGGATGCCGGCCGAGAACGCGGCGATGGAGCGCGGCATCCATCCCAAGGGCTGGACCTATTCCAACATCGCGACCATGCGCGAGCAGCTGAAACTGCTGGGCCTGTCGCTGGACTGGTCGCGCGAGTTCGCGACCTGCGACCCGGAATACTATGGGAAACAGCAGGCCTGGTTCCTGGAACTGTATCGGCGCGGCCTGGTCTATCGCAAGGACGGCGTCGTCAACTGGGATCCGATCGACAACACCGTCCTGGCCAACGAGCAGGTCATCGACGGCCGCGGCTGGCGCTCGGGGGCGCTGGTCGAGAAGCGCAAGCTGAACCAGTGGTTCCTGCGGATCACCGACTATGCCGACGACCTGATCGACGGGCTGAAGACCCTGGACCGCTGGCCCGAAAAGGTCCGGCTGATGCAGGAGAACTGGATCGGCAAGTCCAAGGGCGCGACCCTGTGGTGGCCCATCGCCGAGGCGCCCGCCTTCCTGCCCGCCTCGCCCGAGGGTGAGCCGAACCACGCCCGCGATCCGATCGAGGTCTACACCACCCGCCCCGACACCCTGTTCGGCGCCAGCTTCCTGGCCCTGGCCCCCGATCACCCCTTGACCAAGGCCATCGCCGAGCACCGGCCGGACGTGGGGGACTTCATCAAGGCCTGCGCCCAGACCGGCACGTCGGAAGCCGACATCGAGAAGGCCGAGAAGCTGGGCATGGATCTGGGCGTCCGCGTCCGCCATCCGTTCGACGCCGACAAGACCCTGCCGGTCTGGGCGGCCAACTTCGTCCTGTCGACCTATGGCTCCGGCGCCATCTTCGGCTGCCCCGCACACGATCAGCGCGACCTTGATTTCGCCCGCAAATACGGCCTGCCGGTGACGCCTGTGGTCAAGCCCGACGACGTCGAAACCCTTGAGATCGGGACCGAGGCCTATGTCGGGCCGGGCCGCATCTTCAACTCGGATTTCTTGGACGGCCTGGATGTCGAGGCCGCCAAGGCCGCCGCCATCGCCAGGGTCGAGGCCGCCGGCCAAGGCCGCGCTGAAACCATCTATCGCCTGCGCGACTGGGGCGTTTCGCGTCAGCGTTATTGGGGTTGCCCCATCCCAATCATCCACTGCCCGTCCTGCGGCCCGGTGGAGGTTCCCGCCGATCAGCTTCCGGTCGTGCTGCCCGAAGACGTCACCTTCGACGTGCCCGGCAATCCGCTGGATCGGCACCCGAGCTGGAAACACGTCAAATGCCCGTCGTGCGGCGAAGACGCCACGCGCGAGACCGACACGCTCGACACCTTCGTCGATTCCAGCTGGTATTTCGCCCGCTTCACCGATCCGACGGCCGAGGCGCCGATCGACAAGGCCGCCGCCGACCGCTGGCTGGCGGTGGATCAATATATCGGCGGCGTCGAGCACGCGGTGCTTCACCTGCTCTACGCCCGCTTCATCACCCGCGCGCTTTCGGACGCCGGGATGCTGTCGGTCAAGGAGCCGTTCGCCGGCCTGTTCACGCAAGGCATGGTCGTCCACGAAACCTATCGCCGGACCGACGGCGCCTGGGTCGAGCCGACCGACGTGGAACTGACCAACGAAAACGGCGTGCGTTCGGCCCGTCAGCTGTCGACCGGCGATACCTTGGTCATCGGCGACATCGAGAAGATGTCCAAGTCCAAGAAGAACGTCGTCGCTCCGGCCGAAATCCTGGAAAGCCACGGCGTCGACGCCGGTCGTCTGTTCGTCCTTTCCGACAGCCCGCCCGAGCGTGACGTGCAATGGACCCCCGGCGGCGTGGAGGGCGCCAGCCGATTCGTTCAGCGCACCTGGGCCCTGTTCGACGCCTATGGCCCTACCTTTGCCGGCGAGGACAAGGCCAACGCCGACCTGCTGCGCGAGACGCACAAGGCCATCAAGGCCGTGTCGGAAGGCGTCGAGGGTTTCCGCTTCAACTCCGCCATCGCCAAGCTCTACGCCTTCGTCGCCGCCATACGCGACGCCGGGCAGGCCGGCGGCGACGCCAAACGCCAGGCCCTGTCGGCCCTGGCCCGCCTGATCGCCCCCTTCACCCCCCACCTGGCCGAAGAAGGTTGGACGCGGCTGGGTGAGGACGGGATGGTTCTGGACGCGCCCTGGCCCGTGTGGGAAGCTGCGCTGGCGGCCGACGACGAGGTGGTCCTGCCCATCCAGATCAACGGCAAGCGTCGTGCGGAAATCCGCGTGCCGCGCGGCACGGAACCGGCCCAGGTCGAGGCGCTCGTCCTGGCCGACGAAACCGTGCAGGCGCGGCTGGAGGGTCTGAGCGTGAAGAAGATCGTCGTGGTCAAGGACCGCATCGTCAATCTGGTGGCCGGCTGATGCGGGTCGCAGCCGGCCTTGCGGTCGTGATGGCCCTGGGCGTTTCCGCCTGCGGCTTCACCCCCATGTACGCCGAGCCGGCGGTGGGATCGTCCCTGCGCCGGATCGCCGTCACCACCCAGGACAACCGCCTGGGCTATCGTCTGCGCGAACAGCTTGAGGACGCCCTGGCCTGGGATCGGTCGTCCACGCCGCTTTATCGGCTGACCACCCAGGTCGAGCAGAGCCGCCGTTCCCTGGGCCGGCGGATCGACGACACCGCCACCCGCTACGAACTGACGGTCAAGGCGACCTGGACCCTGACGCCGGCGGCCGGCGGCCTGCCGATCAGCGGCACGGAAACCGTCACCACCACCTACGCTGCCGCCGACCAGCCCTATGCCGCCATCGCCGCCCAGCAGGACGGCGAGGAACGCGCCGCGTCCGAACTGGCCCGGCTGATCCGTCTGGACCTGATGCAGGCGCTGTCGAACCCGTGATCCTGGCCAAACGCCCAGAGATCGATCGCTTTCTAAAGGCGCCCGATCCGGCGATCCGCGCGGCCCTGATCCACGGCAAGGACCGTTCAGGCGTGGCCGAGCGCGCCGAAATCCTGTGCAAGACGGTCACGCCCGACCTGAACGATCCGTTCAACGTCACCGTCCTCACCGACAGCGACATCGATGGCGACGACACCAGGCTGGAAGAGGCCCTGACGGCCATGTCCCTGATGGGCGGGCGGCGTCTGGTGCGGATCCGCCTGTCGGCCGTCAAGCCGGGCGTGGACAAGGCCGTCGCCGCCGCCCTCAAGATTCACGCCGACGGCGGCTACAATCCCGACGCCATGATGGTGATCGAGGCCGACCAGCTCGGTCGTGAATCGGCCCTGCGCAAGGCCGCCGAAAAGGAAAACGGGGCTGTCGGCATCGTCTGCTACGAGGACGAGACAGGCGATGTGGCCCGCATGACGCGCGAAGCCCTGTCCGCCGACAAGGTCGGGCTGACGTCGGACGCTCTGGACCGATTCGTCGCTCGGCTACCGCGCGAACGCGGCCTGATGCGCCAGGAAATCGAACGCCTGGCTCTGTTCATCGGTCCGGGATCAGGCCGCACCCTGGATATGGACCAGCTGGAGCAGCATCTGGGCGTAGAGCCCGACGCCTCCCTGTCCGACGCGGCGCTCCAGGCCTTCGGCGCCCGCCCTGCACCCGCCCAATCCGGCCTGCGGCGCGCGTTCGCCGAGGGCGAATCGTCGGTCATGGCCGTGCGTTTCGCCGCCATGCATCTGGGAAAGCTTCGACGGATCAATATCTTGCAAGCCAACGGCGCCGGGGCCAAGGAGGCCGCAAAGGCGGCGGGCGTCTTTTGGAAACAGGAGGCGGAAATGCTGCGTCAGGCCCGCTCATGGCGTCTGGACGCCCTGGACGAGGTGATGGACAGCATCAACGCCGCCGACGTTGCGACCAAGACGACCGGAATGCCCGATCAACTGATCGCCGAGCGCTTGCTTCTGGAAATCGCCGGCCGCGCCAGACGTCTCGGCCTGTGACCAGCGCCCTGCCCTAGCCGCGTTTGGACGCCTTGCGGAACGCGGGTTGGGCCATGGCGACATTGCGCGCCGCCACGCTCTTCTCTTCCGCCTTAGCGCCGACCTGGGCGTTGAAGCCGTGTCCTGCCCGGGCCTTCTTGGCGGCCAGGGCCTGTTTCAGCTTTTCGGCGGCGGTGGGGGTGCTGTCTTCGCTCATGACCTCACCCTTAGCACGAACCCGCCTTCAGCCGCGCATCAAACGACGGCACAGGTCGTCCAACTGCTCCAGCGTGCCGTAACGAATGGTCAGCTCGCCCTTGCCGTCCCGGTCGCTCAGCTGAACGTTCAGACCCAGGGCGTCGGCCAGATCCTGCTGCAGGGCCACCACATCGGCTGAACTGGCGCCCGCCGTCTTCGCCCCGCCGCCTCTGGCCTTGGGCGCCTTGGGGCCTTCGACGGCGCGACGGGCCAGGGCCTCGGTTTCGCGCACGCTCAATCCATCGACGAAGGCGATGTCGGCCAGCTGGCCCGGATCGGGCGTATTGATCAAGGCCCGCGCATGGCCCGCCGTCAGCTTGCCCTCTCGCACGTAGAACAGCACCCGCTCGGGCAGTTGCAGCAGGCGCATGGTGTTGGCGACATGGCTGCGGCTCTTGCCGACCACGCCCGCCACCGCATCCTGGGTCCGACCGAAGCGGTCCATCAGAACGCGGTAGGCCTCGGCTTCTTCCAACGGGTTCAGGTCCGCGCGCTGCACGTTCTCGACGATGGCGACCTCGAACACCTCCACGTCGTCCAACTCGTGGATGACGATCGGCACCTCGGTCAGGCGCGCCGCCTGGGACGCGCGCCAGCGGCGTTCGCCCGCGATGATCTGCCAGAGGCCCGCCTCGCCCGGCTGTGTCCGCACCAGAATGGGCTGCAGCACGCCCTTGTCGCGGATCGAGGCGGTCAGTTCTTCCAGGTCTTCCTGACGGAAAACCTTGCGCGGCTGATCGGGATTGGGCTTCAGGCTTTCGATGGGAACGCGCTGCACGCCGACCGGCACGGGCGCGTCGGTCGCTACCGGCGCTTCAGCGTCCTGTCCCATCAGTGCCGAAAGCCCGCGGCCCAGGCCTCTTTGTCGCTCTGCCAAGATACTGCTTCCGTTTCTTATGATGATCAGGCGGCCAGCTTCAGGCGCTGACGTTCGCGTTTGACCACTTCCCTGGCCAGACGCAGATAGGCCTGGCTGCCGGCGCACTTCAGATCATAGATCAGGGCCGGTTTGCCGAACGACGGCGCCTCGGCCACGCGAACATTGCGCGGGATGACGCTCTCATAGACCTTGTCGCCGAAATGGGCGCGGACATCGTTGGCCACCTGACCCGACAGGGCGCTGCGCCGGTCGAACATGGTCAGCACGAGTCCCTGGATCTCCAGCGAAGGATTCAAGCTGTGTTTGACCATGTCGATGGTCCGCATCAGCTGGCTCAAACCTTCCAGCGCAAAGAACTCGCATTGCAACGGCACCAGAACCGCATCCGCCGCAGCCATGGCGTTCAACGTGAGCAGGTTCAAAGACGGAGGACAGTCGATCAGCACATAGTCATACGCGGTAGGGCCGTCGTCGTGCGCGCGCAACGCGTCGCGAAGCCGATAGGAACGTCGGTCCGCCTGGCTCAACTCGATTTCCACGCCCGACATATCGGCGTCGGCCGGCACGATCCACAGACCGGGTACCGTCGTCTGCACGGCCGCGTCGTCGATAGACCGCTGATCGACGACCACGTCATAGATGGTCACCCGCCGTGTTTCACGTGGAACACCCAGGCC
This sequence comes from uncultured Brevundimonas sp., assembly GCA_963515305.1. Classification (GTDB taxonomy): domain Bacteria; phylum Pseudomonadota; class Alphaproteobacteria; order Caulobacterales; family Caulobacteraceae; genus Brevundimonas. The sequence goes on along the minus strand of CAUPWX010000008.1, from coordinate 105,318 downwards.
CGTGGAGGCATTACCCTGCGGGTCCATGTCCACGATCAGCACGCGTTCGCCAATAGCCGCCAGGGCCGTGCCCAGATTGATGGCCGTCGTCGTTTTGCCGACGCCGCCCTTCTGGTTCGATACCGCCAGCACGCGTGCGGGCTGTTTTTTACGACCTGTTGCGGCCACGGCGAACACTCCGGATTGTCACGATGCGGCCGCGCGGGTCGCTTTGCGACGGGGCCAGTTCAGCTTCGAAATGCCAGGATTTGCGGGCCTCGATCAACTCGGATTCCGCCCTCTCCCCCTTCAGGAACAGACCTTGTGCACCCCTTTCAAAGTAGGGCTGTGCATAACCCAGCAGTTTCTCCATCGGCGCCACGGCCCGCGCCGTCACGATGTCGCACGTGACGCGCTGCTCCTCGGCGCGGCCATTGATGACCGTGGCCGGCAGGGCCAACCGATCAACCACCTCCTGCAGGAAGCGGCACCGTTTGCCCAGGCTGTCGATCAGCCAGACGTGGGCGCCAGCCTTCTCCTTCGACATGATTGCCAGAACCACGCCTGGAAATCCGGCGCCGGCGCCCAGATCTGCCCACGTCATAGCTTCCGGCGCGCGCTTCAGAAGCTGGGCGCTGTCCCAGGCATGACGGTTCCAGAAGTCTGGCAGACTGTCCGGGCCGACCAGGTTCATCACGGCATTGGCCTCGCCCAGCATCAGACGAAACGCCTCCAAATCCGCCATATGGGCTTCGGACGCACCGGTCCGGCTCCGGAACGCCTCCCCCTGAACATCCAGCATCAGGCGGCGACCGTCGTACGTGGGGCGCGTTTGACGTGGGCCAACAGGGCCGTCAGGGCCCCCGGCGTCATACCCTCGATCCGACCCGCCTGCCCCAAGGTCCGGGGCCGAACCCGGATCAGCTTCTCCTTCACTTCGTTCGACAGGCCCCCGACGGCGGAGAAATCCAGGTCGGCTGGGAGCAACAGCGCCTCCTCGCTCCGCAGGGCTTCGGCGTCGACCGCCTGACGATCCAGATAGTTGGCGTAGCTGGCGTCGATGGCCACCTGTTCGCGCACCTCCTCCGTCCAGGTCTGAATGGCAGGAACCACATCGCAGAATTGGTCGAGCGTAACGCCGGGGAAGGCGAGCAGTTCGCGCATCGACCGGCGACGCCCGTCCGCATTCACCGCGATCCCTAGGGCGCCCGCCTCATTGGGCGTGAACAGCGTTTCACGTGAAACAATGCTTGCTCCTTCCAGCAGTGCGGCCTTTGCCAGGAACGCCGCTCGCCGCGCGTCGCAGACAATGCCCAGCTCAACGGCCAAAGGGGTCAACCGCTGATCCGCATTGTCCGCTCTTAGCGTCAGACGATACTCGGCCCGGCTGGTGAACATCCGATAGGGCTCCGTCACCCCGCGCGTCACCAGGTCGTCGATCATCACCCCGATATAGGCCTGGTCCCGTCCCAGGATCACCGCTTCCCGACCGGCGGCTGCACGCGCCGCGTTCAGGCCGGCCATCAAACCTTGGGCCGCCGCTTCTTCATAGCCGGTCGTGCCGTTGATCTGACCCGCCAGATAGAGGCCCGGACGTTTCTTGACTTCAAGCGCCTGGGTCAGTTCGCGCGGATCGACATAGTCGTATTCGATGGCATAGCCGTATCGAAACACCTCCACCGCCTCCAGGCCGGGGATGGTTCGGAGGAAGGCCAACTGGGTAGGCTCGGACACCGAGGTCGAAATACCGTTGGGATAGACGGTCGGATCGTCCAGTCCTTCCGGTTCCAGGAAGATCTGATGGCTGGTCTTGTCGGCAAACCGCACGACCTTGTCCTCGATCGACGGGCAATAGCGGGGTCCGCGCCCCGACAGCTTGCCGCCATAGACGGCGCTCTCGCCCAGGTTCTCGGCGATGATCCGGTGGGTTTCCTCGGTCGTGTGCGTCACCCCGCAAGCGATCTGCGGCACGTCGATCCTGTCCGTCATGAACGAGAAGGCGGACGGACTCGCGTCGGCCTGCTGCATTTCCAGCCGGTCCCAGGCGATGGTCCGCCCGTCCAGACGCGCGGGCGTGCCGGTCTTCAGCCGCCCCATCATTAAGTCGGCCGCATGAAGGTCGGCGGCCAGACCCGTCGAGGGATCCTCGCCGTGTCGTCCGGCCGGGATCCGCTCGTCGCCGCGATGGATAACGCCATTCAGGAAGGTGCCTGTCGTGAGCACGACCGCGCCGGCACGAACCACCTGCCCCTCTCCCGTCGTGACGCCGACCACCTGGTCACCCTCCAGGATCAAGCCCTCGGCCATGCCCGCCATCAACGTCAGGTTCGGGGTCTGGGCCAGTTCGGCCTGCATGGCCTCGCGGTAAAGACGGCGGTCGATCTGGCTGCGCGGCCCGCGCACGGCGGCGCCCTTCGAGCGATTGAGCAGGCGGAACTGAATGCCCGACACATCCGCCAGCCGGCCCATGACACCGTCCAGGGCGTCGATCTCGCGGACCAGATGCCCCTTGCCCAAACCACCGATCGCCGGGTTGCACGACATCTCGCCGATGGTTTCCAGCTTCTGGGTCAGCAGAAGGGTGCGCGCTCCCGCGCGCGCAGAGGCCGCCGCCGCCTCGCAGCCGGCATGGCCGCCGCCGATGACGACGACGTCGTAGGAAAGATCACTGTCGGATTTCATCCGCGTCACATAGGGCAAAAGCCGTTCGTTCGCCAGCGCATCCCGCCGCGTCCGCCCGTTCGACCGTGCGGCGTTTCACGTGAAACACCGGTATGGCTAAGCCTATTTTCCGATGCAGAAGGTGGCGAACACCTGACCCAGTATGTCCTCGACGCCAATCGCGCCAGTCACGCGCGCCAAGGCGTCCGCCGCACGGCGAAGATCGTCCCCCGCCATTTCCGGCGCTTGATCCAAGGCGGCTCGTCCAGCCTCCACAGCCACCAGGGCTTCGCCAAGACGAAGCCGGTGCCGTTCGCGCGTGATGGCCGGGAAGTCCGCACCCGACAAGTCTCTGGCCAGGCGGGCGGCGATCCAGTCGTGCAAGGCAGACAGACCCTCCCCGCTGACGGTGCTCACCAACAGGCTTTCAAACCCCAGGTCCGGCGTTTCGCCGGCCAGGTCCGCCTTGTTCGCCACCACAAGATCGCCGGGCTGCGCGAAGTCCGCCGCCACGCCGTCAGGATCCCCAGGCGCGCGCACCCACAGCCGCAGGTCCGCCTGCAAAGCCCGCTGGCGGGCGCGGCGCACGCCTTCCGCCTCGATGGGGTCCGCGCTTTCGCGCAAGCCCGCCGTGTCGGACAGGGTCACAGCGTAGCCGCCGATGACCAGATCAGCGTCCAGCACATCACGCGTCGTCCCGGCGATGGGGGTGACGATGGCCGCCTCTCGCGCCGTCAGGGCGTTGAACAGCGACGATTTGCCGGCATTGGTTTCGCCGATCAGGACGATGCGATAGCCGTCGCGAACCCGTTCGCCCCGCCGGCCGGTATCAATGGCACGGCGCAGATCGTCGGCCAGACGATCCAGAACGGGACCGGCCGTGCGCGCCAGATTGTCCGGCACGTCCTCGTCAGGAAAATCGATCTCGGCCTCGACCAGGGCCAAGGCCTGCAAAAGATCGTGTCGGAAGCCGGCATAGGTCTGGCTGAGCTTGCCGTCCAGCTGCCCCAACGCCTGTCGGGCCTGAGCGGTCGTTTCCGCATCGATGAGATCGGCGACCGCCTCGGCCTGAGCCAGATCCATCCGGCCATTTTGAAAGGCCCGCCGCGTGAACTCGCCGGGCTCGGCCGGTCGAACGCCAAGGGTGATCAAGGCCTGGCTGGCCGCCTCGACGACCGCCCGCCCGCCATGCAGGTGCAGCTCGGCCGAATCCTCGCCGGTGTAGGAATGCGGCGCGACGAAACGCAGAACCAACGCCTGGTCGATCTGTTCGCCGTCGTGTTTCAGATCGCGAACCGCCGCCACGCGCGGGGTCAGCCCGTTGGCGCCCAGGGCGTTCAGCGTCGCTTCGACGGCCGAGCCGGATAGCCGCAGAACCGCGATGGCCCCGCGACCGGGCGGGGTAGCGAGCGCGAAGATGGTGTCGCTGGTCATGGGTCTCTGCCGAACGTCGGCGATCGTTATTTGACGGCCGCTTCCATCAGACGTCGAAACTGATCCTGGGCCTGCAGGCCGAAGCTGGTCCAGGTCTTCATCAGTTCGTCGGGCTGCATGGCGGCGACATTGTCCTGCATCCGCTTCTGCATCTCCGCGACCATGGCCTCGTTCAACGGCGCGACGTCGGGCAGGCCCAGAAAGGCCCGCGCCTCGGCCGGGGTGCAATCCACTTCGACATTGACCTTCATCGGGCGGCTCCGTTTCACGTGAAACAGAACAGCTGAGGCGAGCGCCTCAGGTGTTCATGGACTGGAAGAAGTCGGAGTTGTTCTTGGACTGGCGCAGCTTGTCGAGCAGGAACTCGATCGCGTCCTGCGGACCCATCGGGTTCAGGATGCGGCGCAGGACATAGGTCTTGGCCAGCTGGTCCTTCGGCGTGATCAGGTCTTCCTTGCGGGTGCCGGACTTCAGCACGTCGATGGCGGGGAATATCCGCTTGTCGGCGACCTTGCGGTCAAGCACGATTTCCGAGTTGCCGGTGCCCTTGAACTCTTCGAAGATCACCTCGTCCATGCGGCTGCCGGTGTCGATCAGGGCCGTGGCGATGATGGTCAGCGAACCGCCCTGCTCCACATTGCGCGCGGCGCCGAAGAAGCGTTTCGGCCGCTGCAGGGCGTTGGCGTCGACGCCGCCGGTCAGCACCTTGCCCGACGACGGGACGGTGGCGTTGTAGGCCCGACCAAGGCGGGTGATCGAGTCCAGCAAGATCACCACGTCCTTCTTGTGCTCGACCAGACGCTTGGCCTTTTCGATCACCATTTCCGCGACCGCTACGTGGCGGGTCGCCGGCTCGTCGAAGGTCGAGGCCACGACCTCGCCCTTCACCGTGCGCTGCATGTCGGTCACTTCTTCCGGCCGCTCGTCGATCAGCAGAACGATCAGGAAGACCTCGGGGTGGTTCCGCTCGATCGACTTGGCGATGTTCTGCAGCATCACCGTCTTGCCGACGCGCGGCGGGGCGACGATCAGGCAGCGCTGGCCCTTGCCCAGCGGCGCGACGATGTCGATGACCCGGCCCGAGCGATCCTTCAGCGTCGGATCCTGGATTTCCATATGCAGCCGCTCTTCGGGATACAGCGGCGTCAGGTTGTCGAACAGGACCTTGGTCTTGACCAGTTCCGGGTCTTCCAGATTGATCGTGTCGACCTTCAACAGGGCGAAGTAACGCTCGCCCTCGCGCGGGCCGCGCACGGCGCCGTGAACCGTATCGCCCGAGCGCAGGCCGAAACGGCGAATCTGCGACGGCGAGACATAGATATCGTCCGGACCCGGAAGATAATTGGCGTCGGGGCTCCGCAGGAAGCCGAAGCCGTCGGGCAGGATTTCCAGCACCCCGTCGGCGATGATCTCGACTTCCTCGTCGGCCAGGGCCTTGAGGATGGCGAACAGCAGATCCTGTTTGCGAAGGTTGGAGGCGTTCTCGACCTCCAGCTGTTCGGCGAAGGCGACCAGATCGGCCGGCGTCTTCTCGTTCAGTTCGGCCAGGGTGATGCGGCCGTTGGCGACGACGGGCTCGCCGTCTTCGTCCTCGTCGGCCGTGGTGTCGACGCCGGAATCGGCCCCCGCGGCTTCTCCCGCCTCGTGTTCGGCGCCGTGATGGACCGGCGCCTCGGCGTCCAGGTTTTCGTTTTCAGGGGTGTCGGGATTGGTGTCGCGGACGTCGGTCATGATGCAGGCTCGCGGGCGCACGCAGACGATGGCTGCGGCGCCGGGTCTCTGGAGATGTCTGGCCTTTCGGCCGGAGGAGGGCGCGGCGGGCTCCTGCGGGTCGAACCGGCAGGCGTCGCGAAAAAGAGAGGGACCGCCGACGCCAGGGTCGAACGGTTCACCGACAGCGGAACCACAGCCGGCGGTTCAGGTCAAGCGCAGCCGCGTCTCAGCCGAACCGCCATTCGGTCGTCACCGACAACACCATGACGATAGCCAGGACGAAGGGAACCTCATTGGTCATGCGCCAGAACTTGCCGGAATATTTCGACGTGCCGGCGGCGATTTTCCTTCTCTGCGCCGCCAGGAAGCCGTGCCATCCGCTCAGCAGGAAGACGCCGACCAGTTTGGTCACCATCCAAGGCTCGGCCAGAAAGGCGGCGCCCCGCGCAGAGACGTCGATATGGATCAGCCACAGGCCGAACCCCCAGGCCAGGATCATCGCCGGGTTCAGGATGATGCGAAGCAACCGCGTCTGCCACAGGCGAAGCAGGCCCTGCATTTCGCTGCGCAACGGCTCGGGCTTGGCGTTCTGCTCGACGTCATAGGCGTAGAGCCGGGGCAGGAACAGCAGCCCGGCCATCCAGGCGATCACCGCTAGGATGTGCAGCCCGCGCGCCAAATCATACAGGGTCATGCCGCCCGTCTCCCGTTTCGATGCGGACAGGCCTTCCAGTCCGCCTTGCAACCCTGCCCGTGCGGCGCGACGCCGCTGCGGTCCAGCGCGCCCTGAACCGCGTCGGCCAAGGTGTCCACAAACAGGGGCTCGATCCCCACGGCCGGCGCGCGCAGATAGGGGCTGACGCCCTTTTCATGCGCCAGTTCGGCGTATTCGATGTCCAGCTCGACCAGGGTCTCGATGTGTTCCGACACGAAGGCGACGGGGGTGACGACTACCCCCAGCCCGTCGTCCGCCGCCTTCTGGATCGCCTCGGGCGTCGACGGGCCCAGCCATTTCATCGGCCCGACCCGGCTCTGATAGCAGAGGGCGTGGTCGATCGGTCCGCGCCGCGCCTCGATGGCCGCGACCACGGCGGCGACGGTCGTCTCGACTTGTTCCTGATAGGGGTCGCCCTTGCCGCTGACCAGCTTCTCCGGGATGCCGTGGGCCGAGAACAGCACCCGGACCGGCGCCTGCCCGGCCTGGTCCAGCTTTTGACCGATCGCCTGGGCCTGGGCCTCGATCCAGCCTTCGGCGGCCGGATAGCAGCAGACGGCGCGGCTGACGCCCGATCCGGCATAGGCGCCGGTCCAGGCCTTGAGCGATGATTGGGTCGTGGTCGTCGAATATTGCGGATAGAGCGGCAGCAGCACGACCTCGTCCGGGCCGAACACCGCGACGTCGGCCGCCGTCTCTTCGGTGAGCGGGTTCCAGTAGCGCATGGCGATGAAGACGCGCACCTCGTCGTCCGCCAGGCGCTGGGCCAGCGTCGCCTCAAGCGCCTCGGCCTGAGCCTGGGTTTCGGCCAGAAGCGGCGATCCGCCGCCCATCAGCCGATAGTTGGCCTGGGCCGCCGTCTCGCGTCGGCTGGAGATCAATCGCGCCAGCGGCGTTCGCACCAACCCCGGCAGACCGATGATGGCCGGGTCGTTGAACAGGTTGAACAGGAACGGCTTCACCGAGGCCTGACCGTCCGGCCCGCCCAGATTGAACAGGACCACGGCGATGCGACGGCCCTTCAGCCCGGTCCTGTCCGAGGCCTGGGTCATTGGGCGCCGATCCGGGTCAGCACCTGTTCGACATGGTCGATCGGCACGTCGGGCAGGATGCCGTGCCCCAGGTTGAAGATCCACGGCCCCTGCCCCCAGGCTTCCATCAACTGATCCACGCGGCGGTCCAGCAGATCGCCGCCGGCCCGCAGCAGAAGGGGATCCAGCGCGCCCTGGATCGGCTTGATCTGCTGCACCCGTTTGCCGACCTCCAGCGGGCAGGCGGTGTCCAGGGCGACGGCGTCCACCTCGACCCCCTGGGCATACCGCTCTGCAAGCGCCGCAGAGCCGCGTGGGAAGCCGATCAGGGGCACGGTGACCCCCAGATCCCGGGTGCGCCTGACAAGCGCCTGGTGGGGCTTCAGGACCAGTCTTTCGAACAGATCGTCGGGAAGTCCCTCGGCCCAGCTCTCGAAGATCTTCAGCACCTGGGCGCCGGCGTCGGCCTGCATCTTCAGATACCGCGCCGTGGCCTCGACCAGAACCTCAAGCGTCTCGTCCACGCGTTTCGGATCGGCATAGGCATAGGTGCGGGCCTGGGCGCGTTCACCCTTGCCGATGGTGCGGTGTTCGCCGTCCAGCATATAGGTCGCCACCGTCCAGGGCGCGCCGGCGAACCCGATCAGGGCGCGTTCCGGCTCCAGCGCCGCGCGCACGATCGACAGGGTCTGGCCCACCGCCGACAGATGTTCGCCCGCCGCCGGCGCCAATTCCGCCATCCGACCAGGGATCGGCATTTCGCCCAGCCTTGGCCCCTCGCCCGTCTCGAACCAGACGTCCTGACCCAGGGCGCGCGGGATCAACAGGATGTCAGCGAAGACGATGGCCGCGTCGAAGCCGAACCGGCGCATGGGCTGAAGCGTCGCCTCGGCGGCCATCTCGGGGTTCAGACAGAAGGCGATGAAGTCCGGCGCCTCGGCTCTCAGCCGACGATACTCCGGCAGATACCGCCCGGCCTGACGCATGAACCAGACGGGCGGGCGGTCCAGCGTCTCCCCTCGAAGAGCCCGGATCATTCGGGGCGTCTGATCGGCGGTCTGGGTCGGATCGGTCATGTCGGACGATTAAGGTCACAGCCCCCCGCTCTCAATCCCTAATCAAGATAAGAATTAAAAGATTCGAAGTGGCAGGTAGGGCGGTGGAATGACGGGGATGACTTGTGTCTCATCGACGGAACAAAAGCGGATATCCCCGGCCCAACCATCGTTAACGGGGATGGCGTTCGAAGGTTTTGCGTCGGTGGACAATCCCTAATGAAACCTTAACGCGCCTGGGTTTGCGGGGCGAGCGCCTGTGAACGCGGTTAAGCGGCGTTAACCTTTTGTTAGGGTTTTCCACAAGACAGGCGAAACCGGTTTTCCGCCTTGGGATGAACCGGGACGCAGGCGGCGCGGCCATCCACCTTCATCCCCGCTCGCGGGCCGGGCCGTCACCGGCTAAGGAGAACGGCGCCCCGGCGTTCCACCGCCGTCCCCGAACTTTCAACAGGGAGCAAGACCGTCGAATGAGCCCCGCGAGATCCGGCCGACTGGCCACCTATTTCCACGTTCACCTGGTGTCGGATTCGACTGGCGAGACGCTGAACGCCATGGCCAAGGCGGTGACGGCGCGCTTCGACGGCGTCATTCCCATCGAACACATCTATGCGCTGGTTCGGTCCGACAAGCAGATGGAGCGGGTGCTGCAGGAGGTGGCCTCGGCGCCGGGCGTGGTTCTGCACACCCTGGTGGATCGCGATCTGCGCGAACAGCTTGAGGAAGGTTGCCGGCGGCTGGATATGCCCCAGATCGGCGCCCTCGACCCCCTTGTCGGCGCCATGTCGCGATATCTCGGTGCGGCACTATCGACGCGGGTCGGCGCCCAGCACGCCTTGGATCACGACTATTTCGACCGGATCGCCGCGCTCGATTTCGCCATGGCCTATGACGACGGCCAGGGCACGCTGGATCAGCTGGAAGGGGCCGACGTCGTTCTGTGCGGGGTCAGCCGAACCTCCAAGACCCCGACCTGCATCTATCTGGCCCACAGGGGCATTCGCGCCGCCAACGTGCCTCTGGTGCCGGGCCAGGAGGACGGCGAGCGCCTGACCAAGCTCAAGAACCCGCTGGTGATCGGCCTGACCGTGTCGCCCGACCGGCTGGTCCAGATCCGCCGCAACCGGATCGACAATCTGAACGCCAACCCCTCCTCCAGCTATACCGATCAGGAGGCCGTGCGCGACGAGACGGTCAAGGCCCGGCGCGCCTTCGAACGGCGCGGCTGGCCCACCATCGACGTCAGCCGCCGGTCGGTCGAGGAGACGGCCGCCGCCATCACCAATCTGCTCAGCGAGCACCGCAACCAGAAGATCGGAACCACCTGGTGAGCGACGACACGACTGCAGGCGAAACCCTGATCCTGGCCTCCAAAAGCGCCGCCCGCCGCGCCATGCTGGAAAACGCCGGCGTGGCGTTTCAGGTCTGCGTCGCCGGGGTGGACGAAGACGCGATCAAGGCCGCCTCGGGTGATCTGGACGCGGGCACCCTGGCCGTTCGCCTGGCCGAGGCCAAGGCCCTGGCGGTATCGCGCGACAACCAAGCCGCCTGGGTGCTGGGGTCCGATCAGACCCTGGCCTTCGACGGGGGTTTGGTGTCCAAGGCCCGGTCGCTGGACGCCGCGCGAGATCGACTGAGGGCCATGCGCGGCCGCACGCACCAGCTCCATTCCGGCGCTGCCCTGGCCATCGGGGGCGCCGTGGTCTGGTCGGGCGTCGATACGGTCCAGATGCGGATGCGCGACGTCTCCGACGCCTTCCTGGACGCCTATCTGGCGGCCGAGGGCGAGGCCTTGCTGGCCTGCGTGGGATCCTACCGGCTGGAAGGCCTTGGGTCGCAACTGTTCGAGGCGGTCGAGGGCGACTATTTCACCGTCCTGGGTCTGCCGCTGTGGCCGGTCCTGGCGGAACTGCGCCGGGCGGGAGTGCTGGCGTCATGACGCGGAAAGCCGGCGTCAGCGGCTGGCCTATCGCGCATTCCCTCAGCCCCCTCATTCACGGCGCCTGGATCACGGCGGCGGGCCTGGACGCCCGCTACGACGCCTATGGCCCCGACAGCGCCCAGGCCTTCGACGCCCTGCTGAATCTGGGCCGCAAGGGGGAGCTGCGCGGTCTGAACGTCACTGCGCCCTATAAGGAACAGGCCTTCGCCGCCGCCGATCAGGTTTCGGACGCCGCGCGCCTGGTCGGATCGGCCAATCTTCTGGTGTTCGAGAACGGCCGCATCCACGCCGACAGCACCGACGGATACGGATTGATGAACGCTTTGGCCGAACAGGCGCCCAGACTGCGGGTCGCAGGTCGCCCGGTGGTCATCCTGGGCGCCGGCGGCGCGGCTCGGGCGGCGGCGGGCGCCCTGGCTTCGGCAGGAGCGCAAGTCCGCATCGTCAATCGCTCGCGCGACAGGGCCGAGCGGCTGGCCGCCGACATCGGGTCGGCGGTCAGCGTGTCCGCAGGCCCGGCCGCCTTCGCCGATGCGGTACTGGTGGTCAATGCCCTCAGCGTGTGGCCCGATCTGGACGTGGACCGGCTGGCGGCGGACACGGTGGTCATGGACATGACCTATCGCCCGCTTGAGACGCCGCTGTTGGCTGCGGCGCGGGCGCGGGGCCTGACGGGCGTCGATGGATTGGCCATGCTGATCGGCCAGGCCCGCCCCTCGTTCGAGGCGATCTTCGACACGCCCGTGCCCAAAACCGACGTACGCCAGCGGGTTCTGGCCCATCTGGGAGAGGCGGCATGATCCTGATCGGTCTGACCGGCTCCATCGGCATGGGCAAGTCGACGACGACGGCCATGTTTGCCGATCTGGGCGCGGTGATCTGGAACGCCGACGACGCCGTCCACCGCCTCTATGCGCCCGGCGGCGCGGCGGTCGAGCCTGTCGGCGCCGCCTTTCCCGAAGTGATCGTGGACGGCGCCGTCGACCGCGTGCGTCTGGCCGATGCTCTGGGGCGAGACGACACGGCCTTTCGCCGGCTGGAGGCCATCGTCCACCCCCTGGTGGCCCAGGGCCGCAGCGCCGATCTGGCGGCGGCGCGGGCGGCGGGCGTCGAACTGGCCGTGCTGGACATTCCCCTGCTGTTCGAAACCGGCGGAGACGCGGCGGTGGACGCGGTGGTGGTCGTCTCGGCCGACCCGGCCATCCAGGCCGAACGGGTTCTGTCGCGACCTGGCATGACCCGCGAACGGTTCGAGGCCATTCTGGCGCGCCAGACGCCCGATGCGGAAAAGCGCGCCCGCGCCGACTTCGTCATCGACACCGGCCAGGGCCTGGACGCCGCCCGCGCCCAGGTCGCCGCCGTCGTCGCCGCCGTGCGGGATCCCGCGTGGATATCTGTGCGTCACCGACCTCGGACTCTTTCGCCGGGCGACGAACCTCGCCATTAAGGGGTCATGGCGCGCGAGATCGTTCTGGACACCGAAACCACCGGCTTCGACCCCAAGACGGGCGACCGGCTGATCGAGGTCGGCTGTATCGAAATCCAGGATCTGCTGCCGACCGGCCGCACCTTCCACCGTTTCGTCAATCCAGAGCGGCTGATCCCGCCCGACGCGATCCGCGTCCACGGCATTACCGACGACAAGGTCAAGGACGCGCCCAAGTTCGCCGAGATCGCGGACGAACTGATCGACTTCATCGGCGACGCGCAGATGATCGCCCACAACGCCGCCTTCGACCGCAACTTCATCGACTATGAATACAAGCTTTGCGGCCGACCGATCACGGGCGAGGCGCGGTGGATCGACACGCTGAAACTGGCCCAGACCCGGTTTCCGGGAATGCCCAACTCGCTGGACGCCCTATGCAAACGGTTCAAGGTCTCGCTGGTCGAGCGGACCCTGCACGGCGCCCTGATCGACGCCCGTCTGCTGGCCGAGGTCTATCTGGAGCTGCGCGGCGGCAAGGAGCGGGTGCTTGACCTGTCGTCCGGCCCTGTCGGCCGTGGCCCCGGTGGACGGATCGAAACGGCGGCCTATGGCGCACGCCCCCGCCCGCTGGCGCCGCGTTCGACGCCCGAGGAACAGGCCGCCCACGTCGCCTTCTTGGCCAAGATGCTGAAGGATCGTTCGCTGTGGGAAGCCTATGGCCTGCCGGTGCAGGGCGACGCGGCCTAAAACGCCCCCCGGCTATCGCCACCGCACCCCTGCAGTCTGCGCTCAAGTCGTGAGCGACCTCAGAGCCTGTCCTCGGGCCGATCGAAGATCGGACCCGGGGGAGAACATAGCGTGGCGCGAAGCGCCTTCTGCCAGAAAGCTTGGCTTCAGGCCTGCCTGAAGCCAAGCACGTCCTGCATATCGTAGAGGCCGGGCTTGCGCGTACGGACCCAGGCGGCGGCGGCGACGGCGCCGCGCGCGAACAGCGACCGGTCGATGGCCGAATGGCTCAGCGTCAGGACTTCGTCCTCGGAGGCGAACAGGACCGTGTGCTCGCCGATGACGCCGCCCGCGCGGATCGACGAAAAACCGATCTTGCCCGTTTCCCGCTCGCCCTGGACGCCGTCGTAGGGTTTGGAGCGCAGCTCGGCCAGATCCGCGAACCGGCCCTCGGCGGCGGCTTCGCCCAGCATCAGGGCGGTGCCCGACGGGGCGTCCACCTTGCGCCGGTGGTGGGCCTCGGTGATTTCGATGTCCCAGTCCTGGGCGTCCAGCCGCTGGGCCGCGTGCTGGACCAGGCCGATCAGGATGTTGACGCCCAGCGAGAAGTTGCCGCTCTTGACGATGGCCACCGTCTCGGCCGCCTTCATCAGCTCGGCCTCCTGTTCGGGCGTGAACCCGGTCGAGCCGATGACCAGGGCCGGGCCGCCGCGCGCCGCCGCGCTCTGGGCCAGGGCGACCGACGCGTCGGGCGTGGAGAAGTCGATGATCACGTCGCACAGCGACAGGTCGGCCGTCTCGCCCCAGTCGAAACGGGCGGCGACCACCACATCGTCTCTGGCGTCCAGAACCTGAGAGACCGCACGCCCCATCCGGCCGCGATAGCCGGAAATGCCGGCGTGGAAGATTGCGCTCAAACCGCGTTTTCTTTCGACCCGTCCGCGTCCTGATTGCCCAGGATGTCGGCCCAGAAACGCTTCGCCTTTCCGGCAAAGCTGGAATTACGGGGGTTTTGCCCCTCCCCGAACGACAGGGCAAGCTCTTCCAGCAACTCACGCTGGCGCGCGGTCAGATCAGTGGGCGTCTCGACGAACAGTTCGACCACCAAGTCGCCCCGGTTGCGCCCGTTCAGATGGGGCATTCCCTTGCCCTTGATGCGAACGGTCTTGCCGGTCTGGGCGCCGGCGGGCACGGCGACCGAGGCCTTGCACTTGCCGTCGCAGGCGCTGGACACCAGGCAGGGCGCATCGATCTCGCCCCCCAGGGCCGCCACCGTCATCGGCACCGGCACCGTGACCAGCAGGTCCAGATTGTCCCGCTCGAACAGGTCGTGCGGCGTCACCGAGATGAAGACGTACAGGTCGCCGCGCGGTCCGCCGCGCTGACCGGCGTCGCCCTCGCCCGACAGGCGGATGCGCGAGCCGTCGTCGACGCCGGCCGGGATCTTCAGGTTAAGGGTGCGGGTTTTCCGCACCTGACCGTGGCCATGACACGTCGTGCAGGGATCGGCGATCATCTGGCCCGAGCCGTGGCAACGGGGGCAGGTGCGTTCGACCTGGAAGAAGCCGTTGGCCTGACGCACGCGACCGGCGCCCTGGCAGGTGGTGCAGGTGACGGGCTTGGTGCCCGGCTTGGCGCCCGACCCCTCGCAGGTGTCGCAGGTCAGGGTGGCGGGGATGTCCAGGTCGACTTCCTCGCCCTTGTAGGCCTGCTCCAGGGTGATCTCCAGGTCGTAGCGCAGGTCCGATCCGCGACGCGGCCCGCCCTGCTGGCCACGTCCCTGACGCCCGCCAAAGGCGTCGCCGAACGCATCGCCGAACACCTGGGAGAAGATGTCGTTGATGTCGGAAAAGCCCTGCTGGCCCTGGCCGAAGGGATTGCCGCCCCCGCCGCCGTTGACCCCCGCATGGCCGAACCGGTCGTAGGCCGCACGCTTGTTCTCGTCGGACAGGACCGTATAGGCCTCGGACACTTCCTTGAACTGCGCCATCGATTCCTCCGAGCCGCCGTTGCGGTCGGGGTGATGGATCATGGCCAGCTTGCGATAGGCCGCCTTCAGACCCGGCGCGTCGATCGTGCGTTCGACGCCCAGAACCTCGTAATAATCACGCGCCATAGGGCGTTGGTCCTCATACTTCCCCGGCCGGGTTCGATGTCGCCTCTGCGGGCGATCACGGAACTACGGTGTCCCGGCTGACATGGGGGCCGGGACGAATGATGCAAGTTTCATGAAAAGACCCCGCCTATCGCAAGACAAGCGGGGCCGTATCATTTCAGCGACCTGTCGCGGATCAGGCGCTCTTCTTGTCGTCGTTGTCCGTGTCCGAAACTTCCTCGAACTCGGCGTCGACCACGCCGTCGTCGGCCGGCTGGCCTTCGGCGGCGTCGCCCGAACCCTGCTGGGCCGCGTACATGGCCTCGCCCAGCTTCATCGACGCCTGGACCAGGGTGTTGGTCTTGGCCCGGATGTCTTCCGCGTCCGTGCCTTCACGCGCGGTCTTCAGCTCGGTCAGGCCGGTTTCGATGGCGGTCTTCTCGTCCGCGCCGACCTTGTCGCCGTGTTCGGCCAGAGCCTTCTCGGTCGAGTTGATCAGGCTGTCGGCGGCGTTCTGGGCCTCGACCAGATCCTTGCGGACCTTGTCGGAGGCGGCGTTGGCCTCGGCTTCCTTGACCATCTTGTCGATGTCGGCGTCCGACAGGCCGCCGTTCGCCTGGATGCGGATCGACTGTTCCTTGTTGGTCGCCTTGTCCTTGGCCGAGACGTTGACGATGCCGTTGGCGTCGATATCGAAGGCGACCTCGATCTGCGGCATTCCGCGCGGCGCAGGCGGGATGCCCATCAGGTCGAACTGACCCAGCATCTTGTTGTCCGACGCCATCGGGCGCTCGCCCTGGAAGACCCGGATCGTCACGGCCGACTGGTTGTCGTCGGCGGTCGAGAAGGTCTGGCTCTTCTTGGTCGGGATGGTGGTGTTGCGTTCGATCAGGGGCGTGAAGACGCCGCCCAGGGTCTCGATGCCCAGGGTCAGGGGCGTCACGTCCAGCAGCAGCACATCCTTGACGTCGCCTTGCAGAACGCCGGCCTGAACCGCGGCGCCCAGGGCCACGACTTCATCGGGGTTCACGCCCTTGTGCGGCTCCTTGCCGAAGAAGGCCTTCACGGCCTCCTGCACCATCGGCATCCGCGTCATGCCGCCCACCAGCACGACTTCGTCGATGTCGGCGGCCTTCAGACCGGCGTCGGCCAGGGCCTTCTTGCACGGCTCGATCGTGCGCTGGACCAGGTCTTCGACCAGGGATTCCAGCTTGGCGCGCGTCAGCTTGATGTTCAGGTGCAGCGGACCGGACGCGTTCATGGTGATGAACGGCAGGTTGACCTCGTACTGAGTCGTGGTCGACAGTTCCTTCTTGGCCTTTTCGGCCTCTTCCTTCAGGCGCTGCAGGGCCAGCTTGTCCTGACGCAGATCGACGCTCTGCTCCTTCTTGAACTCGTCGGCCAGATAGTCGACCAGGCGCAGGTCGAAGTCCTCGCCGCCCAGGAAGGTGTCGCCGTTGGTCGACTTCACCTCGAAGACCCCGTCCCCGATCTCCAGGATCGAGACGTCGAAGGTGCCGCCGCCCAGGTCATAGACGGCGATCTTCTGGCCGTCGTTCTTCTCCAGACCATAGGCCAGGGCCGCCGCCGTCGGCTCGTTGATGATCCGCAGAACCTCCAGGCCGGCGATCTTGCCGGCGTCCTTGGTGGCCTGGCGCTGGCTGTCGTTGAAATAGGCCGGAACGGTGATGACCGCCTGGGTCACCTTGTCGCCCAGATAGGCCTCGGCCGATTCCTTCATCTTCTGCAGGATGAAGGCCGAGATCTGCTGGGGGGAATAGTCCTTGCCGAAGGCGCGCACCCAGGCGTCGCCGTTCGGGCCCTTGACGATCTCATAGGGCACCATGCCCTTGTCCTTGGCCACCACCGGATCGTCGAAACCGCGGCCGATCAGGCGCTTGATCGCGAAGAAGGTGTTGGAGGGGTTGGTCACGGCCTGGCGTTTGGCGGGTTGACCCACCAGCACTTCGGCGCCGTCCTGGATCGCCACGACCGAAGGGGTCGTGCGGTTGCCTTCGGCGTTCTCGATGACCTTGGGAGCCTTGCCGTCCATGGCGGCCACGCAGGAGTTGGTGGTGCCGAGGTCGATGCCGATAATCTTGGCCATGGGTCTTCTATGTCTCTCTCGTTCAGCGGGCGATGCGGCGGCCTTCGACGAAGCGCCGCGCGTGACCGCCCCCGGTTGGGTTGGCGTGGATTGAACTGGATAGCCCCAAGTTTCGCGGGGTTTCTCCGAAGCTGGCCCCGATATGGGAAAATCCCCCGCCCCCGCAAGGGCGATGTGCGATTCCCTGAATTCGAAGAACGATGAAATTCGAAGCTGCGCCGGTCGCGATCCTGCGTCATAAGGTCAAGCCAGGCGGGGTTCAGGGGAGCGTCGCCGAAGGGAAGGGAAAAACCATGACCAGATTTCTGCTGAAAACCGCCGTCGCACTGGCTGTCCTGACCGGCTCGGGCGCCGCCGTCGCCGCGCCGCCGTCAGCCCCGGCCGCCGCGCCGGTTCAGTCGCGCGACGGCCAGGACCGCCACGTCACCATCAAGAACCGCACCGGCTGGACCATGCTGCGCTTCTACGCCTCGGATTCGCGCAAGGACGACTGGGAAGAGGACATCCTGGGCTCCGACGTGCTGGAGGATGGCCAGAACGTCCGCATCAACATCGATGACGGCTCCGGCGCCTGCGTCTATGACTTCAAGGCCGAGTTCACCAATGGCCAGGAGCTGACGCGCTCGCGCATCAATGTCTGTCAGATCAGCGACTACACCTACACCCGTTGAGGTTCGGACGGCCGTCGAGGGCTTTCGGCTCTGGCCGGGGGCGCTCGACGCGGGCCAGCAGGCGATGCTGCTCGCAGCCGTGCTGGACCGACTGGACGACGCGCCGCCCTATCGGCCGGTCACGCCTGGCGGGCGGCCGCTGTCCGTTCGGATGAGCAACTTCGGACCGTTGGGGTGGGTGTCGGACCGGGCGGGCTATCGTTATCAGGCGACGCATCCGCAGACGGGACGGCCCTGGCCGGACATTCCACCGATCCTGCTGGACCTGTGGCGGGCGACGGTTGACTGGCCCGAACCGCCCGACGCCTGTCTGGTCAACCTCTATCGCGACCAGGCCAGGATGGGCTTGCATCAGGATCGGGACGAGGCCGATCTGGGCGCGCCGGTCCTGTCTGTGTCTCTGGGGGATGCGGCCGTGTTCCGCATCGGGCCGACGGGCGGCGGACCCACCACCACGCTGAAGCTCGAAAGCGGAGACGTCTGCGCCCTGACCGGCCCGGCGCGACTGGCCCGCCACGGCGTGGACCGTATTCTGGCGGGATCGTCGCGTCTGATCCCCGACGGCGGGCGTCTGAACCTGACGCTGCGCCGCGCGGGCTTCAGTCCAGACTGAACTTGTCGCCGCCGACGTCGCCCAGACGCCAATAGCCCGCCGCTTTCATCGCCTTGGCCGCAAACCCCAAGGCCAGAACCTGGGCGCGCAGAGCCTTGGCGACATTCGCCTCGGCCGCGATCCAGACATAGGCGTTGGAGGGATCGACGCCGGTCAGGGCGGTTTCGACCGCCCTGGTCAGCGGGCCGGCCTGACCGCGTGGGGCGCCGTCGCGCAGGGCCCAGGTCACCGTCGCCTCGGCGGCGCTGTTCAGCGTCAGTCGGGACGCGGCGTCGGCCGCCTCGATCACCACATGGGCGCGCACGCCTGTCGGCAGGTCTTCCAGCCGTCGGGCGATGGCCGGCAGAGCCGTCTCGTCCCCGATCAGCACATGGTCGGCGAAGGCGGTCGGCACGATGAAGGAGCCGCGCGGTCCCCCCACGCCCAGGACCGAACCGACCCGCGCCGCCATGGCCCATTCGGTCGCCGGTCCGCCGTGACCGGTCACGAAGTCCAGCGTCAGCCGGTTCGTCGCCGCATCATAGGCGCGCGGAGTATAGTCGCGGGCGACCGGCCGGGGGTCTGGAAACACAGGCCCGTCCGGCCCCATCGTGGGCAGGTTGGGCGTCTGGCCCTCGGCGACCGGAAAGATCTTCACATGGTCGTCGAAACCCGGCGAGACGAAGCCCGCCAGATCCGCTCCCTCCAGAACGATACGCCGCAACGTCGGAGTCAGGTCCTGGATTTCGGCGACCTTCAGGGTGCGGAACTTCAGTTCGTGCCGCACCCGGCGGGGAATACGCAGGGCGTCGGTCATGCGTGTCGCACCTTTTCGGCGGCGTCGTTAAGGATAGTGGCGATGGCCTGGACCTGGGCCTCGGTCAGGGCGGCCTCTCCGGTCAGGCGGCTGTGGATGGCCTGGCGCAGACCGCCGATGGCGTCGTGGATGGCGGCGGGGCGCATGGCCCGGGCGGCGAACTTGTCCATCGTCGCTTCGGCCGCCTTCAGAACCTCCTCGTTCTCGGCCAGCATGGCGCGGCCGGCGCCGGTGATGGCGTACAGCTTCTTGCCGCCCTGGGCCTCGGATTCCAGCGCGCCCATTTCCTCCAGCAGGGTCAGGCTGGGGTAGATGACGCCGGGGCTGGGGGAATAGGCGCCGCCCAGCCTGGCTTCGACCGCCTTGATCAGCTCATAGCCGTGGCTGGGTTTTTCGGCGATCAGCGACAGCAGCACCCAGCGCAGCGTGCCGTGGTCGAACAGACGCCCGCCGCCGCGCCGCCCGTGGCCCTGGCCGCGTCCGCGCGCTTCGCGCCCTTCCCATCCCGGTCCGAACTCGGCTCCGCGTCCGCCGCGCATACCGCGTCCGAAGCCGTGGCCGCCGTGGCGACCGTGTTTTTCGCCGCACCCGTCGCGGCGGCCTTGAAAGATCCCCTTGGACTTCATGATCGATTCCTTTTCGATATATCTATTCACGATGGTTTAGATATATCGGAATATCGAACTACGCAAGGGATCTGGCTTTCATCGCCAAGCTGCGGCGTAAAGCGGGGATGGACGATCTGAAGCGCCGCTGGGCCCGCCTCGAACCCCATGTGACGGTCGTCGGTCCCGACGACGACCGGCCGCGCCCGGCGGTGCTGCTGTTTCACGGCTGCGGCGGCCTGCGCGATCACCTGCCGCGTTACGCCGCCGTGGCCAGGGCCCAGGGCTGGCGCGCCTTCATCGTCGATTCCTACGGCCCGCGCGGCTGGGGCCGCGCCTTCACCCTGACGGCGGTCTGCACCGGCCTGTCGTTCCGGGGGTATGAGCGGGCGGGCGACGTCCTGGCGGCGATCCAGGGCATTTCGGCCCGGCCGGACGTGGACCGGACCAAGTTGGCGCTGGGCGGCTGGAGCCACGGCGGCTGGTCGATCATGGAAATGATGAGCGCCGCGCCCGCGTCGAACACGATGGGGGTGGCCAACCCCGGCGACGCCGACCTGTCGGGCGTGCGGGCCGTCTGGCTGATGTATCCCTATATCGGCCCGTTCGCCTTCAACCGGCTGAAGCCCTGGCGGCATTGCCCGCGCGTCCTGGCCGTAACCTGCAAGCGCGACCACCTGACGACCGTCCGCAACGCCGAACAGGTCAACGCCATGATCCGCAACTGCGGCTCCGAGGTCGAAAGCTGGATCGCCGAGGGCACCCACGCCTTCGACGAACCCACCAGCAACGGACCGATGCGACACGACCCCGAACTGACCGACCAGGCCCTGCGTCGTTTCGGCGCCTTCCTGACGGACGTGGCGCCGCATAGCTGAATTGGGGCATTGAGGCGGAGAAATTCAATGAGGTTCATCCTTCCCAAGCCGGATCGTGTGGCTCTGGTCTTCGCATTCGGCGTGCTTTCGGGGGGCTTGCTGACCGCTTTGGCGATCTGGATGAGCCTGCGGGCCTGAAAAGAATTTCAGGCTCCTGTCTTAACGCGCGTCAATTCACGTAACAATTGAGGTTACATGAAAAGAGATTCCCGACTCTCCAACATCCTCCACGCCCTGCTGCATATGGCCGAGCACGCGGCGCGGACCGGCGCGCCGATAACCTCTGATCAACTGGCGACCTGCCTGTCGACCAATCCGGTGGTGGTGCGTCGAACCATGGCCGGTCTGCGGGACCAGGGTCTGGTCGTCTCGGAAAAGGGTCATGGTGGCGGCTGGCGGTTGGCCAAGGCGCTGGATCAGGTCAGCCTGGGCCAGGTCCATGCGGCCTTGGGCGAACCCGGGCTGATCCCCGAGGCCCCGTCGTTCGAGGCCGAGGGCTGTCTGGTCGAAGCGGCGGTCAACGACGCCCTGGGCGAGACCTACGCCGCCGCCCGCGCTCTGCTGGTCGCGCGACTGAACCAGATCACCCTGGCCGATCTGGCAGCCGACTTCTCGCGCCGCCTGGCCGACCATCCGAAGAGGGACCTGCTCCATGCCCATAGTTCAAAGTCCTGAGCCCATGCCCCACGACGCCCTGATCCTCGGCGGCTCCTACGCCGGCCTGTCCGCGGCCATGCAACTGGTCCGGGCCCGACGCAGGGTGCTGGTCATCGACGACGGCCGGCCGCGCAACCGGTTCGCCGCCCGCGCCCACGGCGTCCTGACAAACGACGGCAAGCCCGGCGGCGAAATCGCGGCGGCGGCCCGCGCCCAGGTCGCCGCCTATCCTACCGCCGCCTTCCGCATGGCCGAGGCGGTCGAAGTCCAACGGATCGAAGGCGGCTTCCGGGTCGGTTTCGCCGACGGCACGAAGACCACCGGTCGGCGCCTGTTGCTGTCGCACGGGGTCGAGGACGAGACGCCGGACATTCCGGGCGTGAAGGAACGCTGGGGCCGCACCGCCCTGCACTGCCCCTGGTGCCACGGCTATGAGATCGGCGGCGGCCCCATCGGGGTGCTGGGCCGCGGCGAGCATGCGGTGCAATATGCCGCGACCGTCGCCGAGTGGGGCCAGGTCACCCTGTTCATGGGGCTGGACGTCGGCCTGTCGCCGGAGGACGCTCATCTGCTTCAACGGCGCGGCGTAACCATCGAGACCACACCCATCGCCCGGCTGGAGGGCGAGGCGCCGACCCTGACCGGGGCGCGCCTGACCGACGGGCGGTTCGTCGAACTGAAGGCCCTCTTCGTCGGGGCCAGCGTCAGAGTCGCCAGCCCCTTCGCCGAACGGCTGGGCTGTGAGATGAGCGACACCCCGATGGGCCGGGTGATCAAGGTGGACGGGATGCAGCAGACAACCCAGCGGGGCGTCTTCGCCGCCGGCGACCTGGCCCGCGCCGCCTCCAACATCACCCTTGCCACCTCGGACGGGATGGTCGCGGCCCACGCCCTGTTCCGCTCGCTGATCGAGGAAGAGACGGCGCGCGCCGTCTGACGCCTCGGTTCAGCCGATCGTGGCGACGGTGGTGATGGTCGCCCGCACCGAATGGGCCATTTCGCAATGGTCGTGGGCCTGGTGGTGCAGGGCGTCCAGCTCGTCCTGCGAGGGCACACGGCCGGTGAAGCTGGTGCAGGGACGAAGCGTCACCTCGGCGATATAGCCGCGTCCCTGTTCATTCTTGCCCATCCTGCCCGAAGCCTCGTCGACATAGGTGTCGACCACCAGGCCGGCGTTGGCGGCGAAGGCCAGGAACCACAGCATATGACAGCTGGACAGGGAGGCGATCATCGCCTCCTCCGGGTCCACGGCCGCGACGTCCGACATCGGAACCGGCACGCTGGACGGCGACGAAGACCCCGCCACCACCGCCCCGCCGTCGAAAGTCCAGGCGTGGGCGCGGCTGTAGCGTTTGTCCAGGAAGGGCTGGTCGCCCCGGCTCCAGACGACCTTGGCTTCATAGGCGGCCATCACGCCCTCCAGAAGCCGACGATCTTCTTGACCTCGTCCACCACCGGGTCGGCGATGGCGGCGGCGCGTTCGGCCCCGTCCTTCAGCACGCGGTCGATCTCGGTCGGATCGTCCATCAGGCGGCGCATCTCGGCCGTCACGGGCGCCAGGGCCGACACCGCCAGATCGGCCAGGGCCGGTTTGAAGGCGCCGAAACCCTGACCGCCGAACTGGGCGATCACCTGTTCGCGGGTCTGGTCCGACAGGGCTGCGTAGATGGCCACCAGATTCTTCGCCTCGGGCCGGTCGGCCAGGCCGTCCAGGGTTTCCGGCAGCGGCTCGGGATCGGTCTTGGCGCGCTTGATCTTGGACGCGATGGCGTCGGCGTCGTCGGTCAGATTGATCCGGCTGTTGTCTGACGGATCCGACTTGGACATCTTGGCCAGACCGTCGCGCAGGCTCATGACCCGCGTCGCCGGCCCCTGGATGATCGGATCCGGCTGGGGGAAGAAGTCGGGCGCGCCGAAGTCGTTGTTGAACTTGGCGGCGATGTCGCGGGTCAGTTCCAGATGCTGTTTCTGGTCTTCGCCGACTGGCACCTCGGTCGCCTTGTAGAGCAGGATGTCGGCGGCCTGCAGCACGGGATAGGTGTAGAGACCGACCGAGGCCCGTTCCTTGTGTTTTCCCGACTTCTCCTTGAACTGGGTCATCCGGTCCAGCCAGCCGAGGCGGGCGACGCAGTTGAAGATCCAGGCCAGGTCGGCGTGGGCGCGCACGGCCGACTGCGGGAAGATGATCGACTTCGCCGGATCCAGACCCGAGGCCAGATAGGCGGCTGCGATCTCGCGCGTCTGGGCCGTCAGCTTCTCGGGGTCTTGCCACACGGTGATGGCGTGCATATCGGCAACGAAGACGAAGACCGGCGCGCCCTGGTCCTGCAGTTCGACGAACCGCTTCAGCGCCCCAAGATAGTTGCCCAGATGCAGGGCGCCGGAGGCCTGGATGCCGGACAGGATACGGCGCGGGCCGCCATAGGTCGAAGCGGCGGTCAAAGGGGTCTGGTCGGTCATGGGATCGGGTCTCGAAAGGTCGAAAGGCAGGCGTGGCGAAGGGGGCGGCGGTTCAGCCGCGCCATCGCCGGTCGGAGATCAAGCCCGAGGTCGTCATGGCCTCGCGCTTATCGATTCCCCGCCGGTCAGTCCAGACCGGACACCGACGTCCCGCCCGGCTCGCGCTGCAGGGTCGCCTTCAGTTCCGACAGGGTGACGGCGCGGAAGGCCAGCAAACAGACGCCGTACAGACCCGCACCCGCGCCGCACACGATCAGCACCGCAATCTCCTTGGCCAGGAAGAGGCGGCTTAGCTGCGGATAGAAGACGTCGGCGCAGAACAGCAGGGCCGCCATCATGGCGCTGGCGGCGATCACCCGCGCAAAACGCGAGACGAAGGCCGGCGAAGGCCGCCAACTGTTCTCGCGGATCAGAACCCCGCCCAGCAGGGCGACATTGATCCAGGCCGAGGTGCTGGTGGCGATGGCCAGGCCCAGCACCCCGTCCCAGCCCCGGCTGCGGAACCAGAAGAACAGGGCCGACCCCAGGATCACGGTGATCACGACGCTGCTGATCGCGAAGATCATCGGCCGGCGCGTGTCCTGGCGCGCGAAGAAGGGCGGCGTCAGAACCTTGGCCAGGACGAAGGCCGGCACGCCCCAGGCGAACTGGCGCAACACGTCGGCGGTGCGGGCGGCGTCGGCCGAGGTGAAGGCGCCGCGCGTCACCGTCGCGTCGATGATGAAGAAGGGAATGACGAACAGGGCCACGGCCGCCGGCAGGGTGAAGGCCATGGCCAGGTTGACGCCATCGTCCAGGGTTCGTTGGCCGCCTTCGTGATCGCCCTCGACGAAGGCCTTGGTCAGGCGCGGCACCAAAGCCAGGCCGATGGCCACCCCCACCAGACCCAGCGGCAGCTGGTACAGGCGGTCGGCGTTGTACAGCACCGACCGCGCGCCCTCGTCCGATCCGGTCAGGAACTGCGACACCAGAGAGTTGATCTGAAGGGCCCCGCCGGCCAGGGCGCCGGGCACGGCCAGGGCCAGGGTGTGGCGGACGTTGGGGGTGATGCGGGGCAGGCCGATCTTCAGCCGCACCCCCAGCCGCCGCACGCCCCACCACAACAGCCCCGCCTGGATCAGGCCCGAGACCGTCACCGCCGCCGTCACCATCAAGAGCACCGTCTCCTGCGGGATCGGCAGGATCAGTGGCGGCAAGAGGGCCGCCAGGGTGCACAGATTGAGGAAAACCGGCACGGCCGCCGACAGGGCGAACCGCCCGCCGGTGTTCAGCACGCCCGACAGCAGCGAGGCCACCGTCATACAGGCCAGATAGGGCATGGCCAGCTGGGTCGCGATCACGGCGGCGCGCAGCACCATCGGCTGGTCGCGATAGGCCGACAGCAGCCACGGCATGATCCACGGCATGACGACCTGCAGCAGGATGCAGAAGCCGGCGACCACCGCCAGCATGAAGCTGAGCGCCTCGGACGCGGTGACGGCGGCCGCCTCCTCGCCCTCGCGCGCCTTGACCCCGCCATAGACCGGCACGAAGGCCTGGGCGAAGGCGCCCTCGGCGAACAGGCGCCGGAACATATTGGGCAGCATCAACGCCGTGGTGAAGGCGTCCATCATCGGCCCCTGGCCGAAGCGCGCGGCCAGCGCCATGTCGCGCACGAAGCCCAGAATGCGGCTGCCCAGCGTCAGGGTCGACTGGACCAGGGTGTTGCGGGCAAGGCTCATGCGGACATTCGACAGGGCGCGGAAGACAGAAGTCGCTTAGCGCGCTTGCTCGCCCGGCGATACGGGTTTGCGCGCCCGCCGCCCCAGTTCGGAGACGTCGCGGGCGCTGGCGCGGGCCGATCGGACCTTGCGGCCCTCTGGCGCGGGGGCGCGGCTGTCCAGCACCGCCTCCAGCGCGGTTCGCAGTTCGGCGATGCGCTGTTCGGAGGCGACCTTTCGCCCCCGGCGGTCGACTACATAGAAGCTGTCCACCGCCCGCTCGCCATAGCTGGCCACATGGGCCGAACGGATGCTGAGGCCTTCGTCGTTGAACACCCGCGACAGATCGGCCAGCAGGCCGGGCCGGTCGGCGCAGGACACCTCGATCACCGTCGCCGCCTCGCTGGCGTGATGGTCGACCATCACCACGGGCCGCACCTCGAAGGCGGCCTTTCGGGCGTTGCCGGCGGGTTGGGGCGCCTGGCCGATGCGGCCGTCGCCACGCGCCGCCTTTTCCAGCGCCTCGACCAGGGTCTTCAGCCGGCGCGGCTCGGCCTGGCCATAGGGCAGGCCCGCCCCGTCCTGAACGCGGAAGACGTCCAGAACCACTCCGTCCTCGGTCGCCACCCGGGCGTCGGTGACGTCGGCGCCCAGGGCGGCCATGGTCTGGGCCAAGTCGGCGAACAGGCCGGGGCGGTCGGACGCGGCTATGGAGATTTCGGTGGCCTGGACCGGCAGCCCCTCGACCGGCGACACCGGCGCCGCCTCGGCCGCCGCGCCGGTCTGGCGCGCGCGCTCGACCAGGGCCGGGTGGGCCGAAAGCGGGTCTTCGCGCGTCACGTCCTCGCCCCGGAACAGGGCGGCGACCTGGTTGTACAGGGTCCGCATCAGCTGACCCTTCCAGCCGTTCCAGACCCCCGGTCCAACGGCGCGGATGTCGGCGACGGTCAGGACCAGCAGCATCCGCAGACGCTCGGGGTCGCCCACTAGCTCGGCGAAGGCGCGGATGGTGGCGGGGTCCGACAGGTCGCGCTTCTGGGCGTAGTCGGACAGGGCCAGATGGCTGCGCACTAGCCAGACCACCAGTTCGATCCGGCGCGGATCGACGCCCAGACGTTCGCACGCCCGGCGCGCGGCGATGGCGCCGTCTTCCAGCTGTCCGCGCTCGCCGCCCTTGCCCACGTCATGCAGCAGCATCCCCAGCATCAGGGCTTCCATGTCCGAGATCAGGTGCACGATCTCGGTCGCCATCGGATGGTCGGTCTTCAGCTTGCCGCGGGCGATGTCGTTGATGATGCCGATGGCCTGAAGCGTGTGCTCGTCCACCGTATAGGCGTGATACATATTGAACTGGGTCTGGCCGACGATCCGCCCCCATTCGGGCAGGAACCGGCCCAGAAGGCCCGTCTCGTTCATGATCGTCAGGACGCGGTAGGGCCGCTGGCCGTGCGCCAGGATGTCCAGAAAGGCGCGCGTCGCCGCTGGATCGCGCCTCAGTTTGGGCGTCACCAGCGACAACGAGCGCGTCACGGCCGAAAAGGCGTCGGGATGGAGGTCCAGATCGTGTTTGTCGGCGCAGACGAACAGGGTCAGCAGCTTGACCGGATCGGCGTCGAAAACCTCCGGCCCCTCGACCGACAGCCGTCCCTGATCGATCCAGAAGCCGTCGATCTCCAGCTTGCGGCGCGTGGGCCTGAATGGGGTCATCAGCCGCGACAGTCCCTGCGCCGTCTTCTGGTGGCGCGCCTCCAGCTTGGCCGACATGGCGCGGGTCAGGGCGCCGACGTCGCGGGCGACCAGGAAGTATCGGCGCATGAACCGCTCGACGGCTGGTTCATCGCCGCGTCCACGCCAGCCCATCCGCCGCGCGACCTCGGGCTGCATATCGAACGTCAGCTTCTCCTCGGCCCGTCCCGCGATCAGGTGCAGATGGATCCGCACCCGCCATAGAAAGTCGAACGCCTCGTCCGAGGTGCGCCGCTCGCGCGGGGTGAACAGCTCGTCCATAACCGTCGCGCCCAGCCGGCTTTCGGGCGCCAGGGACCGGGCGATCCAGTACAGGGTGTTCAGGTCGCGCAGGCCCCCCTTGCCGTCCTTGACGTTGGGTTCGACCTTGTAACGGGTCGAGCCGGCCTTTTCGTGCCGCGCCGACCGTTCCTCCAGCTTGGCGGCGATGAAGGGGCGCGGGTCGGACTTGGACACCATGTCGCGAAACCGGCCGATCATCAGCTCGGCCAGACCCTGGTCCCCCGCCAGGGGCCGCGCCTCCAGCAGGGTCGTCCGCACGGTCATGTCGGTGCGCGACAGGGTCAGGCATTCCTCGACCGAACGCACGGCCGGCCCGACCTTCACCCCCAGGTCCCACAGCACATAGAGGACGAACTCGATCACGCTTTCGCCGCGCGGCGTGGGCTTGGCCGGCCGCAGGAACAGCAGGTCCAGGTCCGAGAAGGGCGCCAGCACGCCCCGGCCGTATCCACCCACCGCCACCAGCGACAGCCGTTCACTCTCGACGGCCGAGATGGGGAACAGCACCTGGGTCGTCACGCGCCACAGGGCGATCAGCAGGTCGTCGGCGGCGGTGGCGTAGAGACGGGCGACCTCGCGCCCCTTCATCCCGCCGTCCAGCTTGCGCTCGGCCCGGGCGCGGGCGGCGTCGAAAACCTCGCGCAGAACGACAGAGACCGCCGCGCGCGGATCTCCCGCGCGGGCGGCCTCGTCAAGGCGGTCTTCCAGACTGGGCGAAACGGGGGTCATCCGGGCCATATAGGCGCCAACCCCCTACGCGTCAGTGAAGGATTTACTCGGGACGCACGCGCTTCTTGCGGAACGACGGGTTCAGCGTCTGTTTGCGCAGGCGGATGGACTTGGGCGTCACCTCGACCAGCTCGTCGTCGTCGATATAGGCGATAGCCTGTTCCAGCGACATCTGGCGCGGCGGGGTCAGACGGACGGCCTCGTCCTTGCCGGAGGCGCGGACGTTGGTCAGCTGCTTGCCCTTGATCGGGTTGACGTCCAGGTCGTCCCAGCGCGCGTTCTCGCCGATGATCATGCCCTGATAGGTCTTTTCGCCGGCGCCGACGAACATGATGCCGCGGTCTTCCAGGTTCCACAGGGCGAAGGCGGCGGTGTCGCCGTCCGAGTTGGAGATCAGCACGCCCTTCAGACGACCGGCGATGGCGCCCTTGTGCGCTTCATAGTGGCTGAACACGCGGTTCAGAACGCCCGAGCCGCGCGTGTCGGTCAGAAACTCGCCCTGATAGCCGATCAGCGAACGCGATGGGGCCTTCAGGCTGATGCGGGTCTTGCCGGCGCCCGACGGGCCCATGTCGGTCATCTCGGCCTTGCGGGCCGACAGCTTCTCGATGACGATGCCCGAGAACTCGTCGTCCACGTCGATCATGACGTCTTCGATCGGCTCCAGCTTCTCGCCGTTCTCGCCTTCCTGGAACACCACGCGCGGACGCGAGATCGAAACCTCGAAGCCTTCGCGCCGCATATTTTCGATCAGAACGCCCAGCTGCAGTTCGCCGCGGCCGGCGACCTCATAGGCGTCGCCGCCTTCGGTCGTGGTGACGCGGATGGCGACGTTGGCCTCGGCCTCCTTCAGCAGGCGGTCACGGATGACGCGCGACTGGACCTTGTCGCCTTCGCGACCGGCCAGCGGGCTGTCGTTGACCGAGACGGTCATGGAGATGGTCGGCGGGTCGATCGGCTGGGCGTCCAGCGGCTCGGTCACTTCCATGGCGCACAGGGTGTCGGCCACGGTCGCCTTGGACATGCCGGCGATGGCGACGATGTCGCCCGCTTCCGAACCCTCGTCCAGGGCCTGACGCTTCAGGCCGCGGAAGGCCAGCACCTTGGTGATGCGGCCGCGTTCGATTTCCTTGCCTTCGCGGTCCAGGGCGTGGATCGCCATGCCCGGAACGGCCTTGCCGCTCTCGATCCGGCCGGTCAGCAGACGGCCCAGGAACGGATCGCTTTCGATCAGCACGTCCAGCATACGGAACGGCTTGTCCTTGTTGGCCTGGACGGCGGGCGGCGGCACGTGATCGACGATCAGGTCGAACAGCGGGGCCAGGTTGTCGTTGGGCTGGTTCAGGTCCAGCGTCGCCCAGCCGTTGCGGCCCGAGGCGTAGATGTGCGGGAAGTCCAGCTGCTCGTCCGTCGCGCCGATGGCGGCGAACAGGTCGAAGGTTTCGTTGTGGACGCGGTCCGGATCGGCGTGGGCGCGGTCGACCTTGTTGATGCACAGGATCGGACGCAGGCCCATCTTCAGGGCCTTGGTCAGCACGAACTTGGTCTGGGGCATGACGCCCTCTTCGGCGTCGACCAGGATGACGCAGCCGTCCACCATGCCCAGGATGCGCTCGACCTCGCCGCCGAAGTCGGCGTGGCCCGGCGTGTCGATGATGTTGATGCGGGTTTCGCCCGCCTTGCCGTTCCAGAGCACCGAGGTGCATTTGGCCAGGATGGTGATGCCGCGCTCTTTTTCCTGGTCGTTGGAGTCCATGGCGCGCTCGGTCGTCGCCTCATTGGCTCGGAACACGCCGGACTGGGCGAGCAGTTGGTCCACCAGGGTCGTTTTGCCATGGTCGACGTGGGCGATGATGGCGACGTTGCGCAGGTTCATTTGAGTATCGCGAAAAGGCGCGGCCGGGATGCGGGCGGCCGCTGGTCATGAAAAGGCGTTCAGGGGGGCGCGCGCCTCTTACAGCCCTATGGACAGAAACACCAGAGCGGGCGTTCACACGACCGAACGACCGCCCTCAGTCGTTCGACAGATCGCGCACCATATAGCGGGCGTCCGACCCATAGCTGGCCAGCTTGGCCGCCATGGCCTCGGCCGGTTGCTCGACGAAACCGTGCCGGGACCAGAAGCCGACCGCGTCGTTGACCGCCACCAGGGCGACGGCGGGCCAGCCGTCCTCGGCCGCCTGTTCGGCCAACCGCTCTATGATCCCGCCGGTCACGCCGCCGCCCCGCGCGTCGGGATGGAGGGCCAGATCGTGCAGGTAGATCAGGTCCGGCGCGGCCGGCAGCCCCTCGATCACCGTATTCAACGGCGGCGCGCCCTCGGCCTTCCACGGGTAGGCGATCAGATAGCCCATGGCCGGCGCCGCGCCGTCGGCCAGCACGAAACAACCGCGCGGATAAAGCGCCAGCCGGTTCTCGAAACAGGCCTGGTCCTCGAAATGGTCGGGAAACGACACCCGCGCCACCGCAACCACCGCTTCGATGTCGTCTGGCCGCATGGGGCGCCAGCTCAGCTCGCCGCTGGGCAGCTCGCGTTCAGCTCCGCTTTTTGAAATCGCCACCGGATCGCCCTTTCCTGACCATCCATAACCCCTTCGATGCGGGCGCGCAGGACATCGCCGTCGCGTTCATAAATCACCCGCTTGGGAAAGTCGTCGTCCGCCGCCTGTTCGAAAACGACGTGGGCCGGGCCGGAAGCGATCACTGGAAAGGTCGCTGGGGGCTGACCTTCGGGCTGTGCGAAATAGGCTAGGGGCGCGTTCGATGTCGGATCGACCGGGGCGATGCGCGACAGCTCCCAGCCGGTTCGGCCGCCCCGCAAGGTCAGGGACATCCCCAGCATCAGGCCGTGATGCGGCTGCGTCCAGGTCTCCTGCACCTCGCGGCCGCCCTCGCACGACAGCCACGCGCCGGCCATCCAGTGCAGATCGGGGCGCAGATTTTCTCCGACGGTCGGCCCCTGAAGCGCGGCGGTCATCATCAGTACAGTCAGCATGGTCGCATTCCCCTCTCGGTCCGGTGGCGAAACTAGGCCAGATGTGAGGGAGGCGGCTTGTAGGTTTGCGACGCGATGGCGCGGGCCAGTTCGTGCTGTTCGCGCGCCCAGTCGGTCGCGGTGCAGCCCAGAAAGCGACGGAAATCGCGCGCCATCTGGGGCTGGTCGAAATAGCCGGCCTCCAGCCCCGCCCCCAGCCAGGTCTCTACCGCATCGGGATCGGCGGCGTGATCGAACACCCGGCGGAACCGGAAGATGGAGCGCAACATCCTGGGCGAGACCCCGACCCGGTCGGCGAACCGCCTTTGCAGGGCGCGCTGTTCGCCGGGGCTGCGAACGGGCGTCGGCCGTTCCCCGGCCGCCGTCGCGACCTCGGCGCGGATCGCCGGATCGAGGCTCCAGCCGCCGCTGCGCGCGGTCAGCCAGGCGACGAAGGCCGCGACCTGTCCCGCCGGGTCTCCGGCCGGTGCGGAGAAACCATGCAGCCTTTCGACCATATCCAGCCGCCGGTCGGTCGCCTCGGACAGGGGCAGGCCCAGAAAGTCGCGCGCCCCGTCGGGTTCGAACCGGACGGCGACCAGTTCGGTCGGGCCGGTCGGCCTCATGACCAGGGGCCGGGTCATCTGACCGGCGAACAGGGCCGCGGGCTGCAATCGGAAGACGCCGTCCTCGCCCTGTTCGGCATAGGGGGCGCCGAGGTGGAAGATCAGTTCGGGACAGCCGTCCGGGGCGACCCTCTGGATGGTCGGGCTGGGATCGGGGGCGGCGTAGGTCCAGATGACGCGGACGAAGGGGCGCAGGGGGGCAGGCGGCGCGAACTCCTGGTATCTTTCCTCCCCCGAGGCCATCTCAGTTGACCTTGGACGGGTCCGGCGATGCGTCGGGCAGAGCCGATACGGGGACGCCGTCGTCTTTCAGCTTCCTGACCTCGGCGGGCGTGGCCTCGCCGTAGATTTCGCGTTTTTCGGACCTGCCCTCGTGGATGTCGCGGGCCTCGCGGGCGAAGCTGTCGCCGACGTAGTCGAAGTT
Source organism: uncultured Brevundimonas sp. (assembly GCA_963515305.1). GTDB lineage: Bacteria > Pseudomonadota > Alphaproteobacteria > Caulobacterales > Caulobacteraceae > Brevundimonas. The sequence goes on along the minus strand of CAUPWX010000008.1, from coordinate 73,270 downwards.
GGCCTCGACGTGGGCCCGCACCTCGCGGGCCGCCTGCATCATCAGGGTCTGGACCTTGGCGGCCGTGTCGAGGGCGGGTGCGGACTTCTTCGTGCCGTTGACCGAGGGCGACATGATCGCCTTTTCGACGGCGCGCGAGCCGCAGAACGGGCATTCCACCAGGCCGCGCCCCGCCTGGTCGTCAAAATCGGAAGAAGAGCCGAACCAGGCCTCGAAGCCGTGGTCGTGGTCACATTTCAGGGCGTAGCGGATCATGGGACGGCGTCAGGGAACAGGCAGGAAATCGCGATCATGGGTCAGGGCGGGCACGGCGGCGCGTGCGCGGGCCACCGCTTCCATGTCCAGCTTCGCCTTCACGATGCAAGGGTCGTCGTGATCCGCCTTGGCGAGGATTTCGCCCCAGGGTCCGACGACGGTGGACCGACCCCAGGTGCGGCGACCGTCCTCGTGCAGGCCGCCTTGCGCCGGGGCCAGGACGAAGGCGCCCGTCTCGATGGCGCGGGCGCGCAGCAGGGTTTCCCAATGCGCCTCGCCGGTCGGGGCGGTGAAGGCGGCGGGAACCGCGATCATCGCCGCCCCCGCCTTGGCCAGCTGGCGGTGCAGGTGCGGGAAACGAAGGTCGTAGCAGATGGTCAGGCCCAGCCGACCCCAGGGCGTGTCCCCCACCGCCGCCGCATCGCCGGGCCGCACCGTGGCGCTTTCGCGGTAACGTTCGCCGTTCGGAAGATCGACGTCGAACACGTGCAGCTTGTCGTAGCGGGCCTTAACGGCGCCCGAGGCGTCGATCAGCAACGACCGGTTCGCCGCCCGCCCGTCCCCGGCATGACCGGATCGAACGATGGCCGAACCGATCAGCAGCCAGATCCCGAGCTCCGCCGCCAGACGCCGCAGACCCAGAACGGCGACGTCCGCCTCTTCGTCGACGATGGCGGCCTCGCGCCGGTCGCGCCTCTGCTCCAGGACATTGGTCCCTTCCGGCGTCAGCACGAACCGGGCGCCGCCCGCCGCCGCCTCGCGGATCAACGGTTCGACATGAGCCAGCGCGGCCTGTGCCGTCGCCGGCGTGCGCGTCTGGATCAGGGCGATGTCGATCCCGCCGCTCATGACGTCAGGCGGCCAGTAGGGCGTCCAGCTTGCCGTCGCGGTCCAGGGCGTGAATGTCGTCGGACCCGCCGACGTGCCGGCCGTCGATGAAGATCTGGGGGAAGGTCATGCGGCCGCCCGACTTCTCGACCATCTCGGCCTTCTTTTCAGGATCGTTGGAGGCCACGATCTCGGTGTAGTCCGCGCCCTTTTTCTTGAGCAGGGTCATGGCGCTGAAGCAGTAGGGGCAACCGGGCTTGGTGTAGATGACGACGTCGGCCAATGAAGATCTCCAGAACTGAGGCGCACGCCGCCGCATCGGCGACGGGCGACAGGCCTACATAATGATTTCGCGGGCGTTTCGCACCCGTGCGATGACCGCCATATCCACCGCCCGCGCCCCGGCCTCGATCAGGGCGCGCGCACAGGCTTCGCCGGTCGCGCCCGTGGTCAACACATCGTCGATCAGAAGGATGCGCCGGCCGCGAACGCGCCGCTGACCCGCCTCGGTGACGGCGAAGGCCTTTTTCACGTTCACACGCCGTCCACGCCGGCTCTTTCCGCCCTGGCTGGCGGTATGGGCGCTGCGGATCAGGGCGTCGGGCAGATAGTCGCGGCCGGCGCTGCGGGCCAGGGGCCGGGCGATTTCGGCCGCCTGGTTGAACCGTCGCGACAACAGACGAAAGGGATGCAGCGGCACCGGAACCACGGCGTCCGTCGTCTCGATCAGCTCGGCCGCCGCCCGTCCGATCCAGCGGGCGAACAGGGGCGCGAACTGCTGCTGATCGCCGTGTTTGTAGCGCAGGATCAGGCCGCGCGACGCCTCGTCGTAAAGACACGCCGCCCGCGCCCGCTCGAACGCATAGGGCTGGGCGATGCAGGCCGCGCAACGCGCCTCGGCGAAGGCGCCGCCGTCGTATTCGAACGCCGCGCCGCATCCGTCGCAGACCGGCGCCTCCAGAAACCGGATCCGGCTCCAGGCGTCGGGCGTCAGTCCGGCGGCGGCCGTCGCCTCCCGACTGTCGTGGGCCATCGGCGGCAGGATTAGATCGGCCAGACCCAGGCTGCCTGCGCGCAACCGACGTCCCGCCCCTTTCCAGGCGCGCCCCCAGGCCCCATCCTGTCGGTCCATGACTTCTTCCCTCACCTCCGCCGACGGCCCGCCGCGCATCTTCGACGCGCATCGCCGCCAGGCCCGTCTGGTCCGCTCCGCCGCACGGTTCGCCCAGGCCGATTTCCTGCACGCCCGCGCCGCCGCCAATGCGGCCGAGAGCCTGGAAGCCATATTGCGCGATTTTCCCGCAACCGTCGATCTGTCCGCCCATAACGGGGTCTTCGACCGGGCGGTGCGCGCCAGCGACGCCGCCGGCCGCGTGGGCGCCGTTTCCACGCCCGCCAGCCTGGCCCAGCGCGCGGCGCCGGGCGCCGACGCCTTGCCGCTTGGCGACGGCTCGACCGATCTGATCGTTTCGCTCCTGACGCTTCACTGGGCCAACGACCTGCCTGGGGCCCTAGCCCAGATCCATCGAGCGTTGAAGCCGGATGGCCTGTTCATCGGCACGCTGTTCGGCGCGGGCACGCTGAAGGAGTTGCGCGCGGTCCTGACCGAGGCCGAACTGGCCGAGCGCGGCGGCGCCCAGGCGCGGGTGTCGCCCTTCGCCGACGGTTATGACGGGGCGGCCCTGTTGCAGCGCGCCGGCTTCGCCTTGCCGGTATCGGACGTGGACCGGTTCACGGTCAACTATCGCGATCTGTTCGCCCTGATCGGCGACCTGCGCGCGATGGGCGAGACGAACGTGCTGAACGGATCGGTGCGACCGCTGAACCGGCGCATCGTCGCCCGCGCCGCAGCCCTCTATGCCGAACGTCATGGCCTGGCCGACGGCCGCATCCCGGCGACGTTCGAGATCATCCATCTGGCCGGCTGGAAACCGCACGACAGCCAGCAGAAGCCCCTGGCCCGAGGATCGGCCAAGACGCGGCTGGCCGACGCCCTGGGGGTTCGGGAACGGACGGGCGACGAGCCCGACTAGGGTCAGGCCCTAGCTGTCGATCGCGGCCTGCATCGCCGCGCTCAGCCTGGCCACGGTCTTGGCGAAGCCGCCGGTGCTGGAATTGCCCAGGGCCGCGACGGCGGTGACGATGCCCAGAAAGATCAGGGCGCACATCAGCCCGTATTCGATGGCGGTGGCGCCGCTTTCGTCGCGCAGGAACCGGCCGATAAGACGTCGCATGGCCGGCCTCCCTGGTCGGCGGTGGTCAGAGCAGATCGCGCAGCCAGGCGACCAGAGGTTCGTCCGCCGGCGGCATGGGATAGTCCGAAAGCGCGTTCGGCTTCACCCAGGCCAGGCCGTCGTGCTCACGCGCGGTGACCACGCCGCCCCAGCGCCGGCACAGATACAATGGCATCAACAGGTGAAACGAATCGTAAGCGTGGCTGGCGAAAACGAACGGCGACAGACAGTTTTCGCTGACGTCGATGCCCAGTTCTTCCTTCAACTCGCGGATCAGCGCCTGTTCCGGCCGCTCGCCCGGCTCGACCTTGCCGCCCGGAAACTCCCACAGCCCGGCCAGTTTCTTGCCCTGCGGCCGTTTGGCGATCAGCACCCGCCCGTCCACATCGATAAGCGCGACGGCGACGACGAGGACGGTGGGGAGAGGAGCGCCGGTCACGAGCGATAATCGCCGTTGATCTCGATGTAGCCCTTGGTCAGGTCGCAGGTCCAGACGGTGGCCGAGGCCCGGCCCGAGGCGACGTCGACGGTGATGTCGATCTCGGGGTTCTTCATATAGGCGCTCATCGCCGCCTCGTCATAGGTCGGGGACGGGGCCCCGTCGACGGCGGCGACATTAGGCCCGAACTTGATGGCCAGCCGGTCGCGATCGACCGGCTCCTCGGTCTTGCCCACGGCCATGACCACCCGGCCCCAGTTGGCGTCCTGACCCGCGATGGCGGTCTTCACCAGGGGGCTGTCGGCGATGGACTTGGCCAGTTTCCGGGCCGAAGCCGGGCTGGCGGCGCCGTCCACCGTCACCTTGACGAACTTGGTTGCGCCCTCGCCGTCGCGAACCAGCTGGTGCGCCAGGTCCAGCATCACCTTGTCCAGGGCGACCGAGAAGCTTTTCAGCCGCCTGTCCCCCACTCGCCCGATACGCGGCGCGCCCGAGGTTCCGGTGGCGAACAACAGGGCCGTATCGTTGGTCGAGGTGTCGCCGTCCACCGTCACCGAGTTGAAGGTGGTGCGGACGTGCAGGCCCAGCAGCGCCTGCAGCACATTGGGATGGATGTCGGCGTCGGTGACGATGAAGGCCAGCATGGTCGCCATGTCCGGCGCGATCATCCCCGACCCTTTGGCGATGCCCGCGATACGGACCTTGTAACCCTCGATCTCGGCCTCGGCGTAGGCGCCTTTGGGGAAGGTGTCCGTGGTCATGATGCCGCGACCGGCCCTGGCCCAGGCGTCCGCGTCCAGGCCCTGTTCGATCTCGGGCAGTTTGGCGACGATCTTCTTTTCGTCCAGCACCACCCCGATCACGCCGGTCGAGGCCAGCATAACGTCGCGCTGGCGGCAGCCGAACCGTTTGGCGACCTCGGAAGCCGTGCGCCGCGCCGCGTCGGCCCCGGCCTTGCCGGTGAAGGCGTTGGCGCAGCCGGCGTTGATCACCAGGGCGCGCACGTCCTTGCCTCCCTCGGCGCCGGCCAGATGCTTCTTGCACCAGTCCACGGGCGCCGAACCGATCTTGTGGCGGGTGAAGACCCCGGCGCAGCTGGTGCCGCGCGCGAAGCGGAACACCACCAGATCGTCGCGCTCGTGTTTGTAGAAGCCGGCGCGGGCGGTGGCGATCTCGACCCCGCCGATGGGCGGAATGGTCGGGAAGGGCACGGCCAGAGGCGAGATGGCCAGGCCGGGCTTTCCGGCGGCGGGCGCAGGCGACTGGGCCGTCGCATCCGCGCCGGAGGGGCGCGTCGCGCGTTTGAGCGCCGTGGCGAAGGGGTCTAGCGCCTTTTCGAACACGTGTTCGATCTTCTGGCCGGTCGAGGAGGGCGTTTTTGTCATGTCAGGCGGCCGGTTTGGCGGGCGATGGGGCGGGTGAGGCGGGCGGTGTGGCCGCGGGCGGGGTTGGCGACGCGGGCAGGCGGATGTCGACCTTGGCCTTGCCCCTCAACTGCTCCAGCAACTGGCGCACGCCTTCATAGGTCAGATAGCGCACGATCTGGGGCCGGGCCTGTTCCAGCGTCGGCGGGTTTTCCTTGCGACGATCCTCGACCCGCAGCACGGCCCACCCCGACCCCGTCTGGCCGCCATCGGTCAGGCCGCCATCCGTCTGAAACGGCCCGACGATGGCGCCGGCCGGCTTGTCGCGCAAAGCGTCGGCATAGGCCTGAGGCATGACGTCCAGGGTGGAATAGCCCAGATCCCCGCCCGAAAACCGCGTCGCCTCGTCGATCGAGCGTTCCATCGCCACCGCCTCGAAACCGGCGCCCTGGCCCAGTATGCCGATCACCGCATCGGCGTCCGCCTTGGTGCGCGACAGGATCAGTCGCACCCGGATCTCCTCGGCGTTCTTGGCCAGCCGCAGCTGCTCATTGTACAGGGTCTGCACCGCCTGGTCGGACACCGCCTTGTCGACCACGCTCTCGACCAGCATATCGCCCAGAATGCGTTCGCGCGTCGCCTCCAGCCGGCGCTGCGCCAGGGGCGACGAGTCCAGGCGACGACGCTGGGCCTCGCCGGCCAGCAGCTTCTGGTCGATCACCTCGTCCAGCACGCGGCGGAACAGGTCCGATGTCGCATCCAGCGGCTCGCCTTCGCCGATCAACCCCTGCGCCACGGCCTCGCGCTTGACGTCCGAGGCCCAGATGGTCCGATCCTGCACCGTGGCCACGGCCTGGTCGCCCTGTTCGGGCGGCCGGTCGTCCGCCCCGCGCGAACAGGCGCCTGTCGCCAGCGTCGTCATCAGGACAGCCGCCAAAAGCGCCGTCGTCGTCAGGTGGGAAGGTCGCCGGAATGGGATCAAGGGGGCGCTCCGTCGAAGGCGGCCGAAAGCCCCTCGCGTTGACAGGGGTTAGGCCGGTGCTTAAGTCCGCCCTGCGCCCAAGTCGAGGGGTTTTGATCGTCTGCGCGGCCCTTCGCGCGCGCCCGTTTCCGGCGCACCGGGGCCGTCGACGGTCCGGGCCTCTCTCGCGGCGTCCCTATCGCCGCCCTCACGGGATTTCAGAGCCGCTCAGCTCGCAGACGCTCGACCGCTTACCGGATCCATCATGCTCGGCTTCGCCAAGAAACTTTTCGGCTCTTCCAACGACCGCAAGGTCAAGGCCTTCCAGGACCACGCCCAGCGCATCAATGCGCTGGAGCCCAAGTTCGCGGCCCTGTCCGACGACGAACTGCGGATGATGACCGACGCCTTCCGCGACCGCCTGGCCAATGGCGAGACGCTGGAGAAGATCCTGCCCGAAGCCTTCGCCGTGGTGCGCGAGGCCTCCAAACGGGTGCTGGGCCAGCGTCAGTACGACGTCCAGCTGGCCGGCGGCATGATCCTGAACGAAGGCGGCATCGCCGAGATGCGGACCGGCGAGGGCAAGACCCTGGTCGCCGTGGCCCCCGTCTATCTGAACGCCCTGCCCGGCAAGGGCGTGCACGTCATCACCGTCAACGACTATCTGGCCCGCCGCGACGCCGAGACGATGGGCAAGGTCTATCGCTTCCTGGGGCTCGAGGTCGGCGTCATCGTCAACGGCCTCAGCCAGGGCCAGCGCCAGCAGGCCTACAACGCCGACGTCACCTACGGCACCAACAACGAGTTCGGTTTCGACTATCTGCGCGACAATCTGGTCTATGACCGGCGCGAGATGGTGCAGCGTCCGCACAACTTCGCCATCGTCGACGAGGTCGATTCCATCCTGATCGACGAGGCGCGCACGCCCCTGATCATCTCGGGCCCGACCGAGGATCGCTCGGACCTCTACAAAGTCCTCGACGGCCTGATCAAGGAACTGATCCAGGACAAGGACACCTTCGAGCTGGACGAGAAGCAGAAGCAGGTTCTGCTGACCGAACTGGGTTCGGAACGGATGGAAGAGGCGCTGGAATCGGGCGGCCATTTCGCCGCCGACACCACCGGCCTGTACGACGCCGCCAACATCAGCCTGGTCCACCACGCCAACCAGGCGCTGCGCGCCAACACCCTTTATCAGCGCGACAAGGACTATATCATCAAGGGCGGCGAGATCGTCCTGATTGACGAATTCACCGGCCGCATGATGACCGGCCGCCGCCTGTCGGAAGGCCTGCACCAGGCCATCGAGGCCAAGGAAGACGTCAAGATCCAGCCCGAGAACCAGACCCTGGCCTCGGTGACGATCCAGAACTACTTCCGCCTCTACGAAAAGTTGTCGGGCATGACCGGCACGGCTGCGACCGAGGCTCAGGAGTTCGGCGACATCTACAAGATGGACGTGCTTGAGGTGCCGACCAACCGGCCGATCCAGCGCAAGGACTATGACGACGAGGTCTATCGGACCCACGCCGAAAAGAACCAGGCCATCGCGCGCCAGATCGCCGAATGCCACCTGGCCGGCCAGCCGATCCTGGTCGGCACCGTGTCGATCGAGCGTTCGGAACAGCTGTCGGACCTGCTGAACCGCTACGAGCACAAGGTCGAGGTGTCGCGCGCGATGAAGCCCGAGTATGCGGGCAAGGCCAAGGAGGCCGAGAAGGTCGGCGACGCCGCCTATGACATCACCTACGAAACCAAGATGCGCGGCATTCCGCACAGCGTGCTGAACGCGCGTCAGCACGAACAGGAAGCCTATATCGTCGCTGACGCCGGCCTGCCCGGCTCGGTCACCATCGCCACCAACATGGCCGGCCGCGGCACCGACATCCAACTCGGGGGCAACCTCGAAATGAAGATGCAGAAGTGGCTGCTGGAACAGCGCAACATGGCCGTCGAGGTCACCGACGCGATGGAGACGGCCCAGGAGGCCGAGTTCAAGGCCGAGATCGCCGTCCAGAAGAAGATCGCCCTGGACGCCGGCGGTCTGTTCGTCCTGGGCACCGAACGCCACGAGAGCCGCCGCATCGACAACCAGCTGCGCGGCCGCACCGGCCGTCAGGGCGACCCCGGCACCTCGAAATTCTACCTGTCGTGCGAGGACGACCTGCTGCGCATCTTCGCTGGCGACCGTCTGGACTCGATCATGAAGACCTTTGGGGTCGCTGAAGGCGAGGCCATCACCCACCCCTGGCTGAACCGCGCCATCGAGACCGCCCAGAAGCGCGTCGAGACCCGCAACTACGACATCCGCAAGAATCTGCTGAAGTACGACGACGTCGTGAACGACCAGCGCAAGGCGGTGTTCGAACAGCGTCAGGAGTTCATGGACTCCGAGGACCTGTCGGAACTGGTCGGCGACTTCCGCCGCGACGTCGTGTCCGACCTGGTCGAACGCTATATGCCGCCCAAGGCCTATGCCGAACAGTGGGACATCGACGGCCTGGACGAGAAGGTTCGCTCGACCCTGGGTCTGGAACTGCCGCTGCACGACTGGGCGGCCGAAGAAGGCGTGTCGAACGAGGAGATCGAGGAGCGCCTGCTGGCCGCCGCCGACGCCCGCGCCGCCGACCGTCTGGAACAGATCGGCGCCGACCAGACGCGCGGTCTGGAAAAGCAGTTCATGCTGCAGATGATCGATATGCAGTGGCGCGAGCACCTGGTCCATCTGGACCACCTGCGCGGCGTCATCGGTCTGCGCGGCTATGGCCAGCGCGATCCGCTGAACGAATACAAGACCGAGGCCTTCTCGCTGTTCGAGAGCCTGCTGTACGACCTGCGCCACAACGTCACACGCTGGCTGATGACGGTCGAGTTCCGCTTCCAGCCGCCGCCTGAAATGCCCGAGTTCCAGGAAATCCATCTGAACCCCGGCACCGGCGAGAACGAGATGGCCAACCCGTCGGCCCAGAACCCGGAAGGCACGCTGATCGGCGACGACCGCTCCAAACTGCCGATCGAGGCCCTGCCTCCCGGCTGGGAAATGACCGGCCGCAACTCCCCCTGCCCCTGCGGCTCGGGCCGCAAGTTCAAACACTGCCACGGCGCTCTGGTCTGAGCGGCGCCGCTTGCCTCGGCGCGGTCTCTGGATGATCCTGATCGAAAGGAGACCGCAATGGGCAGGCACGAACGGATATCGACGGACCTTCCGGCCTATATGATCGGTCAGTTGCGGGCCGCCGTGGACGCCGGCGAGTTCGCTTCGACCGACGAGGCTGTGCGAGAGGCGCTCAGACATTGGCTCGTCGGCCGCTCCACGGCGTCGATGACCACGGATGAACTGCGAAACCACCTCCGGGCTGAACGGGATGCTCCCGGCCAAGACGCCGACGCGGTGTTCGACCGGCTGGACGCGAAATACAGCGCGCTCGTCGCGGCGGATCAGCCCAAAGGATGAAGGTCGTCTTCTCGCCCGGCAGCGAGAGGGATCTCGAACAGATCGCCGATCATATCGCGCAGGACAGCCCGCGCCGAGCCCTCAGCTTCGTTCGTGAACTTCGCGCCGCGGCCCGTTCGTTGGCGCTGGACCCCGAAAGCCGTCCAAGGGCGAACTTCGATCCGCACATCCGCCGATCCGTCTATGGCGCCTACAATCTCTATTACGCCGTACTTCCGGGCGAACTCCGCTTGCTGGCCATCATTCACGGTGCGCGAGCCGACGACGCTGTTCTGTTCGATCTGGTCAAGCGATGAGCCACAAATCCCTCTTCTCCCGCGCCTTGTCGGCCGCCCCTGACCGGCTGCATTTCGCCGCGCACAGCCACCATCTGTGGCCGGACGCCAGTTTCGAGGCGCAGCAGCAGGCCTGGCTCGACGCCAACCGTCATGCCGATCACAAATGGGATCTGGTGTTCGGTCAGGTGATCCCTCAGGCCCAGGCCCATGTGGCGGTCGAGCTGAACCTGCCGTCGCCCGACAGCGTGGTCTTTTCGTCCAACACCCACGATTTCCTGCTGCGACTGTTCTCGGGTGTCGCGCACAAGCCGGTGCGTATCCTGAGCACCGACGGCGAGTTTCATTCCTTCCGCCGTCAGGCGGATCGCTGGGAAGAGGTCGGGGCGGCGGTGACGACGCGCGTTCCGCTGGCGCCGTTCGATACCTTTGGCGACCGGTTCCTGGCCGAGGCGGCCAAGGGCGGGCACGACTGGATCGTCGTCAGTCAGGTCTTCTTCCGCACCGGTGGCCTGTTCGACCGGATCGCCGATCTCGCCGCCCTGGCGCGGCCCGAGGGGCCGTGGGTGCTGATCGACGGCTATCACGGCTTCATGGCGACCCCGACCGATCTGTCGGCGGTAGCGGACAGGGTCTTCTACGTCGCGGGCGGCTATAAATACGCCATGTCCGGCGAGGGCGCCTGTTTTCTGCACGCCCCGCCCGGCTTCTGTCCCCGGCCCGTGGTCACCGGCTGGTTCGCGGAGTTTGGCGATCTGTCGGGGCCGCCCGGCGGCGTGCAATACCGCAGCGACGGCGGTCGGTTCTGGGGCGCGACCTTCGACTGTTCGGCCCTCTATCGCTTCAACGCCGTGCGGGAGATGCTGGACCAGTATGGGCTGGACACCGCTGCGGTCGCCGACCACGCCCGCGATCTGGCCCGGCGGTTCCAGGCCGCTGTTCAGGGCGGCGACGCCGGCGTTCTGGCTGAGGCTCAAATCCTGAACCCGGTCGAAGACGACGGCCCGCGCGCCCGCTTCCTGGCTCTGCGACATCCCCAGGCCCAGACTTGGTGCGCGGCCCTGCGCCGGGCGGGGGTGGTCGCCGATGTGCGCGACGACGTGATCCGTTTCGGCTTTGGCCTGTATCAGGACCCGCAGGATTTGGATCGTCTGGTCGCCGCCTGCGCCGACCTGTGATCGCGGTCAGCAGGCGTCAGTAGAAGGTGGTGTCGTCCTGTTTGCTCGGTGCGGGCGCCGCCCGGGGCGCGGGGGCGGGGCGGTTGGACGGCGGCGTCGGTCGGGGCTGCGGACCCGCCTGAGGTGTCGTCTGACCTTGCGGCGCGACGCCGGCTGCGGGGGCGTCGATCGGCGGTATGGTCGGCAGGGTCGGATAGGGCAGGGCCGCCGCTCCGCTATTCTCGGGCGTGGCGTCGCTTTCGGGCGGCGGGATCCGACCCTCGGACGATCCCAGGCGGTCTGGCGCGCCGACGTCATCGCGAATGAAGGCCCAGGCCCGGCTGTCGGCGCACCCGCACGCCTTCAGAAACCCGTCGCGGTCCCGCCACAGGATCAGCGGATAGCTGACCTTTACCCCGGAATCCCGCAACAGCCGGCTCAGTTGCTCGTCGAACCGACGACCGGCCTCGACCACCGCCGTGCGCGCCAGATTGCCGTCCGCCTGGGGCACGCCGGCGGCGGTCCAGCTGTTGGCCGGCGTGGCCATCCAGCGTTCGTACAGGGGCCAGTCGCGGCTCAGCCACAGTTCGGCGACCGTCGCCCGTTCGGCGGCGGTCGAGCGCGTCGCGCCCTCCAGATCGGACCGGGCGAACAGGATGAACCGGGCCTCCACGCCCGCCGCCCTCAGCTTGGCGACCTCGTCGCGCTGATAGCGATGGCCGGAGGCGCTGTCGCGATAGGTGACGATATAGACGGGCTGGCCCCCGGCGCCGTCCGACACCCACGACGCCTCGTCCAGCAGCCGCTGCACCTCGGCCTGATCGCGGCTGATCGTGACGGGCTGGAACCGGGAATAGAAGTTCCAATAGGCCCAGTAGCCCGCACCTGCCAGCAACAGGCCGACGACGGCCGCCACCACCGAACCCAGGAAAAATCGCCGCATTTCGGTCCGCTGCTCCAGCTTCGCCTTTGAACCTTTTCAACGCTTAGCATCGAAATCCGTTGTCGCCGCCAGCATCGGCGTTTCAGGCGAGCCAAAATGTCGCGAAAATGCCTCGCACCGGCACTTGAACGCCGAAAGCCGCATCCCATTTTCCTGTTCGACGCTGCGGGACACCCCCCCTCCGAACCGCAGCGAAGCGAGATCGGCGCCTTCCCCTCCCCTCCAGGCGCCGCTCGCGCAGGCCGCCGGACTCCCCCAGTCCGGCGGCTTTCTGCTTTGTGGCGCTGCACAATAATTCCAACCTGATCGCTGATCATCACAATGATCGGTCGCCAGGGGCTTCCCGCGCGACCGGACCTGGCCTAGTCAGCAGGAGTGGCGCCGCGTCGCGCCGCCTTTCTTGCGGCCCTGCCGCGTTGTTCGAGACCACTCGTCCATGACCGCCCCCGATCTGCGTCAACCGTCCGTTCAGCCGATCACCAAGGCCGCGCTGGAGGCGGCCTTCGCCCGGATCGTGGGAACCGGGCCCGGCGCGACGGAACAGGTCTATCTGGCTCAGGCGCAAGAGGACTACGCCGCCGACGAAACCCCCGAACTGGGCGGCGAGGATCTGGCCGCCCTGCTGGCCGCGTCCTGGACGGCGGCCAGGGATTATCCGAACCATGCGGCCGCGCCCGCCATCACCGTCGGCCCGCTTGCGGGCGCGGCCGGCAAGCCGCTGGACTACGATCTGGTGCGGATCGTCCAGGCCGACGCCCCATTCCTGGTCGACAGCGTCATGGGCGCCCTGGCCGAGGCTGGCGTGTCGGTGCGCGCCCTGTTCCACCCGGTGGTGGATCTGGACGGGCGTCGTCTGTCGATCATCATGCTGGTCATCGACAGCGTGCCGCAGGAGCGTCGCGACGCCCTGGGCGAGGGCCTGGCGCAAAGCCTGTCGGACGTTCACGCCGCCGTCGCCGATCACGAGGCCATGACCGCCCTGATGCGTCAGGCGGTCCAGCGGCTTGAGACGACCCCGCCCGCCTCGGTCGATCCGGCGGTCCTGGCCGAAAACATCGCCTTCCTGAAATGGCTCAAGAGCGACCATTTCGTCTTCCTGGGCGCGCGCGACTACGACTATCCGCTGAACGCCGCCGGCGATTACGAGGCCGAGGCGCCGTTGGGCCAGTCCGGCGACGGCCTGGGCATTCTGGCCGACCCGGAGCGCACCGTGCTGCGCCGGGCGTCCGAACCCGCCGTCCTGACCCATCAGATGCGCCGCCAGCTGGACCTCAGCGATCCGGTCACCGTGGCCAAGGCCAACGCCCGCTCGCGCGTGCATCGCCGCGCCTATATGGATTACGTCGGGGTCAAACGTTACGGGCCGGACGGCAAGGCGACGGGCGAAACCCGTTTCGTGGGCCTGTTCACCTCCGAAGCCTATGACCAGCTGGCGACCGAGGTGCCGCTGCTGCGCCGCAAGGTGGCCAACGCCCTGGCCCGTGCGGACAAGGCGCCGGGCAGCCACAACGAAAAACGCCTCAAGAACATCCTCGAGAATTATCCGCGCGACGAACTGTTCCAGATCACCGAGGACGAACTGCTGTCCATCGCCCTGGGCATCCTTCACCTCTACGACCGGCCGCGCATCCGCCTGTTCTCGCGTCAGGACCCGTTCGACCGCTTCGTCTCGGTCCTGTGCTTCATCCCGCGCGAGAAGTTCGATTCCGCCGTGCGCGAACGGATCGGCCAGATCGTCGCCCGCGCCTGGGGCGGCCGCATCTCGGCCTGGTATCCGCAACTGTCCGACGCGCCGCTGGTGCGGGTGCATTACATCATCGGCGTGACGCCGGGCGAACATCCCGTGCCCGATCCGGTCCAGCTGGAGGCCGACGTGGCCGAGGCGGGACGCGGCTGGGTCGACCGCTTCGAGGCGGGTCTGCGCCGCTCGGGCGTCGAAGAGGTGTCGGTCGGGCCGCTCAGCGGCAAATGGGCGCGCGCCTTCGGGGCCGGCTATCGCGACCGCTACGATGCGGACGAGGCGGCGCTGGACCTGCAGTTCATGAACCGGCTGAACGACACGGGCGCCCTGGGCGAGGGCGAACCCGTCGCCGTGCGCGCCTTCCGCACCCCGGACGACAGCCGTCTTCAGTTCCGCTTCAAACTGTATCGGCGCGGTTCGGCCGTGCCCCTGTCCGACGTCCTGCCGATCCTGGCCGACATGGGGCTGAAGACGCTGGAGGAATACGGCAACGCCGTGCGCCCCCTGGGCGACACCGAAATCCACATCCATGAATTCCTGATGGAGGACCCGCGCGGCGAGGCCCTGGTCTTCAACGATGTGAAGGGCCCGTTCGAGGACGCCTTCGCCGCCGTCTGGACCGGCCGCAACGAAAGCGACGGGTTCAACCGCCTGGTGATCGAACTGGGCGTGGAATGGCGCGAGGCCGCCCTTATCCGCACCCTGGCCCATTATCGCCAGCAGACGGGGCTGGACCCGTCCCAGACCGTGCAGGAAGAGGCGCTGCGCGAATATCCCGACGTGGCGCGCGCGCTGCTGTCGCTGTTCAAGGCCAAGTTCGACCCGGCCGTCGGCGGATCGGCCGACGACCGCGCCGGCGCCGTCACCGAGCTGGAAAGCAAGATCGCCGCCCTGCTTCAGGACGTGAAGAGCCTGGATCACGACCGGGCGATGCGCCGCATCGCCGCCCTGATCGGGGCCATCAAACGCACCAACTATTTCCAGCTGGACACCGACGGCCAGCCCAAGCCGCACATCTCGATCAAGATCGCCTCGCGCGAGCTGGACGACCTGCCCCTGCCCAAACCCTATCGCGAGATCTTCGTCTGGGCGCCGCACGTCGAGGGCGTTCACCTGCGCTTTGGGCCCGTGGCGCGCGGCGGCCTGCGCTGGTCCGACCGTCGCGACGACTTCCGCACCGAGGTTCTGGGTCTGGTCAAGGCGCAGCAGGTCAAGAACGCCGTCATCGTGCCGGTCGGCTCCAAGGGCGGCTTCTATCCCAAGCAACTGCCCCGCACGACGGACCGCGAAGCCATCCAGGGCGAGGCCATCCGCGCCTATCGCACCTTCCTGTCGGGCCTTCTGGACATCACCGACAATATCGCGGCCGACGGCGCGGTCGCCCATCCGGCCAATGTCGTCGCCTGGGAGGGGGATGACCCCTATCTGGTCGTGGCGGCCGACAAGGGCACGGCGACCTTCTCCGACATCGCCAATGGCGTATCGGCCTCCTACGGCTTCTGGCTGGGCGACGCCTTCGCCTCGGGCGGTTCGATCGGCTACGACCACAAGGCCATGGGCATCACCGCGCGCGGCGCCTGGGAAGCCGTCAAGCGACACTTCCGCGAGATGGGCAAGGACATCCAGACCCAGCCCTTCACCATGGTCGGCGTCGGCGATATGTCGGGCGACGTCTTCGGCAACGGCGCGCTTCTGTCCAAGGCGACGCGCCTGGTCGCCGCCTTCGACCACCGCGACATCTTCATCGATCCGAACCCGGATCATGTGTCCAGTTGGACGGAACGCAAGCGTCTGTTCGACCTGCCGCGTTCGTCCTGGCAGGACTATGAAAAGGGCCTGATCTCGGAAGGCGGCGGCGTTTTCTCGCGCTCGGCCAAGTCGATCCAGCTGACGCCCCAGATCAAGGCCGCGCTGGACATCGCCGACGACGTGCTGGACCCGGTCAGCCTGATCCGCGCCATCCTCAAGGCGCCGGCCGAGCTGCTGTATCTGGGCGGCATCGGCACCTATGTGAAATCGGCCGCCGAAACCGACGCCCAGGTCGGGGACAAGGGCACCGACGCCCTGCGGATCAACGCCGACGAACTGCGGGTCAAGGTGGTGGGCGAGGGGGCCAACCTGGGCTTCACCCAGGCCGGACGCATCGTCTTTGGTCAGACCGGCGGCCGCATCAATACCGACGCCATCGACAACTCGGCCGGCGTCGACACCTCTGACCACGAGGTCAATATCAAGATCCTGGTCGGTTCGGCCGTGACCAACGGCGTCCTGCCGGTCGAGGAACGCACCGGACTTCTGGCCTCCATGACCGACGAGGTCGGGCTGAAGGTGCTGGCTCACAACTACGACCAGACCCTGGCCCTGACCCTGCAACAGGCCGAAGGCGCGGGCGCGCTGGACGCCCAGCAGCGGTTCATGCAGGCCCTGTCGGCGCGCGGGAAACTGGATCGCAAGGTCGAGGGCCTGCCCAACGATCTGCGGGTCAAGGAGATGATGGCCGCCGGCATTCCCCTGTCGCGACCCGAACTGGCGGTGCTGACCGCCTACGCCAAGCTGGAGCTGTCGGACGAGATCGTGGCCTCCACCGCGCCCGAGGATCCCTTCTTCGAACAGATCCTGGTCCGCTACTTCCCCGACGCCCTGGCCCGGTTCGAGCCGGAGATGAAGAGCCACCGGCTGCGGCGTGAGATCATCGCCACCGTCATGGCCAACGAGGTCGTCAATATGTGCGGCCCGACCTTCCCCGACCGCCTGCGCGGCTCGGCGGAATGCGACACCACGGCCCTGATCATCGCCTTCGAGGCCGCCCGCCGCATCTTCCGGCTGGACCAGGCCTGGGACGCAGTGTCGGCCCTGGATCTCAAGATCTCGGCCGAGGCCCAGACGGCGCTGTATCGCGAGATCGCCGTGGTCCTGCGTCGCCAGACCTTCTGGATGGCGCGTCGCGCCAAGGCCGGCCTGTCGGTTCAGGGACTGATCGACCGCTATCGTCCCATCGCCGACGCCCTTCAGGCCGAAGGCGCGCCGGTGCTGTCGCGGTTCGAACAGGGGCGTCTGGATGCCCGGGTCAAGGCCTTCGCCGATCTGGGCGCGCCGGAAGACCTGATCCGCAGCATCGCCGTCATGCGTCCGCTGGTCGCCGCCTCCGACATCGGCGACCTGGCCCAGGAGGCCGGCTGGCCGGTCGCCGCCATGGCGCGGCTGTATCACCAGGTCGGGGCCGCCTTCGACTTCGACCGTCTGCGCGCCGCCGCCGGCTCCATTCCGTCTGCGGATCACTTCGATCGACTGGCGGTCCGTCGCCTGATCGAGGATCTGATGACCGAACAGGCCGCCCTGACCCGCGCCGTCGCCGCCGCCGCCGATCCGTCGGTGGGCGTCAGCGAGGATGCGGCCGAGGGGGCGGTGGACGCCTGGATCGGCTCCAAACAGGCGGCGGTCGAGGGCGTGCGCGCCTCGGTGGACGAGATCGAACAGTCCGGCTCGGGCTGGACCTTCGCCAAACTGACCATCGCCAACGCCACGATCCGCGATCTGGCCTCGGCCGCGACGCGGGCGTGAACCGGCGGCCGCTTGACGAAGCGGCCGCCACGCGGCCTCATTAGGTCTGTCACCGGGCTGGGAGGCCGCAATGCCGAGAAAGTTTCTCGTCGTCGTCGACGACAGCCCTGAGTTCGAGGCCGCCCTGCGCTTCGCCTCGCGTCGGGCGAAGTCGACGGGCGGGCGCGTGGTCATGCTGCGCGTCCTGCCCTCCAACAGCGACGCCCACTGGTCGGGCGCCCGCGAGGAGATCGCGCGTCAGCAGCGCGAGGAGGCCGAGGTGCTGCTGAACCGGCTGGGCGAAGAGGCGCTGGCCCGCTCCGGCGCCGCGCCCATCTTCCTGATCGAACAGGGCGAGGCCCAGAGCGCGATCAAGAAGGTCGTCTCCGCCGATCCCGACATCAAGATCCTGGTGCTGGCGGCGGGCATGGGCTCGCGCGGGCCCGGCCCGCTGGTGTCGGCCATCATCAAGCACGGCGCCCAGATCGGCGGTCACAAACTGCCGGTCACCATCGTTCCGGGCGAACTGACCGAGGACGAGATCGAGGATCTCGCTTAGGCCTCAACCCCTCGGGACCAGCCGCCACATCCGCAGCGGATGGCGCACCGTGCCGGCTTCCGCCCCGGCCGCATCGCCCCGCCCCATATAGAGGTCGGCGCGCACCGGCCCGCGAATGGCCGAGCCGGTATCCAGCGCCATGGCCAGGCCGCGATAGCTGGCCGTGGCCCCGCGCAGGTTTCCGCCGTCCGCCTCCAGCCAGACCAGTTCGCCATAGCGCCAGTGCGCAGGATCGACCGCAATGGCCCGGCGTTCGGTCAGGGGCACGCCCGCCGCGCCGGCCGGATGCCCGTCATCGTCCGGGTCCAGACGGAAGAAGATATAGCGCGGGTTTAGCGCCATCACCGCCTGGGCCTGATACCCCCGGTGGTCGGCCAGCCAGGCCCGGATCGCATCGCCCGAGGTGCCGTTCTGCGGCAGCAGGCCTTGCTGCGCCATCGGCCGGGCGATGCCGACGAAGGGCTTGCCGTTGTCGGCGGCATAGGCCGCGCGGCCACGCGTCCCGTCCTCGAACGTCAGATAGCCCGAACCCTGAATCTGCAGGAAGAACAGGTCTTCGGCCCGCATCCAGGCCAGGGCCTGGTCGGCTCTGGCGGCGGACTCGATATAGGCCCGGTCGCCCGCCCCGCGCGGATTGGCGGGCTTGGGCAGGACGGGGGCCGTGAACTCGGCGTCCGGTCGACGCCGCGCCGGATATTCGGGCGCGAAATAGGAGGTCAGCAGGCCGGGCCGCCCGTCCGCCGTCTCTGCGGGCACGGCGCTGAAACTGGCCTCGAAGAAGGCGCGGGCGTCCGACGGCGTCACGGCGGTGGTCGTGGCCATGGCCTTGGCGCGTCCGCACACGGCGCGTCCGGCCGGATCGCGCGCCGCGCCGCAACCGTCCACATAGGCGCGGAAGGCCGCCAGATGATCCTCGTCGCTCCAGCCCGGCAGGACGGCGGGGCTCAGCGCATTGGACGGCGCCGACGGCGGCCGGTGCGGCGTGGGGGAGGGGACATAGGGCCGGGGCCCGCCCGATCCGTTCTCCTGGCCGGGCATGATCGGCGCGGACGGCGTCATCGGACCCGTCGAACAGGCGGCGGCCGCCAGCAGGACCGCCGACGCCGCCGGCCAGGCGCAAACCCGGCGCAGGATCGACATCAGGCGTTGGCCGGCTCGACGCGCGCCAGAACCCAGTTCGGGTCGGCCGCGCCCAGGGTGCGTTCGAACGTCCAGTGTTCGGCGGTGCGGCGCTCTTCGACCAGCGGTTCGCCGGTTTCGGAATCGGCCGTCTCGCCCGAGGCCTTGGTCACCCGGCTGCGAAGCTCGGCCAGGAACCGCACCTTGGCCACCGCCTTGTCGCCCTCGGCGACAGCGCCCTCCAGGTCGGCGCGGGGCGGGAACAGGAACTCCACGGCCTCGGTTTCGCCGCGCGTCTCGCGCGCCGCGATCCCGGCCTCGAACGAGGCCATGACATTGGGCTTCAGCAGCGGTTGCAGCGCTGCGCGGTCGCCCGAGGCGTAACCCCGCACGATCGTCTCATAGGCCTGGCGCGCGCCGTCCAGGAAACGCGCGGGATCGAAGGCCGGATCGCGCGCCTTCAGCGTGGCGATGGAGGCCAGGGTCGCCGGGTCGATGGCGGGAACGGCGGGCGTCTCGGCCTGGGCGGGGCCGGTCACGACCGCCTTGGCGTCCTCCTGCGGCTGGCGGCCCACCCGCTTGCCCAGCACATTGTAGAGCTGGAACAGGACGAAGGCGGCGATCGCGGCGAAGACGACGATCTGGAACTGGACCGGCAGGTTCAAGGGGAGATTCCTGTAGCGAACGACGGGCGCGCCAAACGGCTGTCTGGCGTGATTAGGGTGTCATATAGGGCGAGGCAAGGCGAACCGCGCCCCCAATCGCGCGCGCGACATTGCGGCCAAGCGTCCCGGCATGGTAGTCGCGGCGCCTCATTGTGGCCTCATCGGCCTCCAATCGCGCCAAAGACCGTTCTCATGACCGACGCCGCCCCTCCCGCCGAACAGCCGCAGCAAGGCGACGCCCAGCAGGGCCAGCCCGCCGGCCCCGGCTTCCGCATCCTGGCCCAATACGTGCGCGACTTCTCGTTCGAGAACCCGCGCGCCCCGGAATCGCTGCGGATCGACGGCAAGCCCGCCATCGACCTGGGCGTCGAGATGGCCGCCCAGGGCCGCCCCGACGGCCTGTTCGAGCTGGACCTGAAACTGTCGATCAAGGCCACGCATGAGAACCAGCCGGTGTTCCACGTGGAACTGGTCTATGGCGGCCTGTTCCAACTGGCCAACGTCCAGGAGCAAGACATCGAGCCGCTGCTGCTGATCGAATGCCCGCGCTACCTGTTCCCGTTCGCGCGCGAGATCATTTCGGGCGCCACGGCCGACGGCGGCTTCTATCCGCCGTTCCAGCTGGACCCGATCGACTTCGCAGCCATCTACATCGCCCGTCAGCAGCAGATCGCCCAACAGCCGGTCGAAACCGGCCAGGCCTAAGCCGGACGTGACCGCGCGCACGCGGTGCGGCCGGGACGTTCGC
This sequence comes from uncultured Brevundimonas sp., assembly GCA_963515305.1. Classification (GTDB taxonomy): domain Bacteria; phylum Pseudomonadota; class Alphaproteobacteria; order Caulobacterales; family Caulobacteraceae; genus Brevundimonas. Next base: position 52,988 of record CAUPWX010000008.1, on the reverse strand, counting down.
CCATGAAGCCGTCCGGCGAGGACATCGCCGGCGGCATCGCCTTGCGGATCGCGGCGGCGGGCAGTTTCTCGATCATGGCGGCGGTGCTGAAACTGGCGTCGCTGGACGGCGTCGTCGCGCCCGAAATGTTGTTCTACAGGGCCTTCTTCGGCCTGCCCGTCGTTCTGGCCTGGGTGCTGACCCAGCCGGGCGGGCTTGCGGGCCTGACCACGCGCCGCCCCCTGGCCCATGTCGGCCGCAGCGCCCTGGGCATCGTCTCGATCCTGTGCGTTTTTCAGACCCTGACGCTGCTGCCGCTGGCTGACGCCACGACCCTCAGCTTTACCGCCCCCATCTTCGCCACCCTGCTGTCCTTTCTGATCCTGAAGGAGGCGGTCGGGCCGCGCCGCTGGACCGCCGTCGCCGTGGGCTTCATCGGCGTGATCGTCGTCATGCGGCCCATACCTGGAATCATGGGCGCTGCGGACTACGTCGTGCCGCTGGAGGGGATCGTCTTCGGCCTGGTCGCGGCCCTGCTGACGGCCGGCGTGACCATCACCCTGCGTCAGTTGCGCGACACCGAGCATGTCGCCGCCATCGTCTTCTGGTTCTTCGTCGGTTCGTCGATCGTGGGCGCGGTCCTGCTGCCTTTCGTCGGCCATTGGCATTCGCCCCTGACCTTCGCCCTGCTGATCGGCTCGGGCGTCGCCGGCGGTCTGGCGCAACTGTTCATGACCGCCTCGCTGCAAAAGGCCCCGGTCGCGGTCGTCGCGCCCTTCGACTATCTCCAGATCGTCGGCGCCATCGTCTTCGGCTGGTGGCTGATGTCCACGACCCCGACCCTCACCACCCTGGCCGGCGCCGCCCTGATCGCAAGCAGCGGCCTCTACACCGCCTGGCGCGAACACGTCCGCCGCAAGGCCGCCCTGATCCGGCCGACCGCGCCGTTGGTCTAGGCTTTATTTCGCTGTTAAGTAGAGAAATTATCACGTTCACGGATATATGACCTAGCAGCACTCTAGGCCTGAGTCCGAACATGAACGCATCCGTTTCGTCTGACGCCGACCAACTGCCCCTTTTCGCAGGCGTCCAGAACGTCGGCGGCGAGGCTGTGGCGGAGAAGCCCAGGTTCAGCGATTACATCGTTTACGTGGATGAGAGCGGTGACCACAGCATGGTCGCGATAGATGATGCCTATCCTGTGTTTGTGCTTTCCCTGTGCATCTTTCAAAAGGCGTATTATGGACGCGCCGTCGTGCCTTCGCTTGAAGCCTTCAAGTTTGCAGAGTTCGGCCATGACATCGTCATTCTGCACGAAAGAGATATTCGCAAGGAGACCGGCCAGTTCCGGTTCTCTGGCGCGGCCGGAAAGAATCGCTTCATGGGTGCCCTGTCCCGTATAATTCAGGCCAGCAAATTCGTGCTCATATCATGTGTCATCGACAAGCGGCGCATGATCGAGACGGGTGAAATCGCCAGCAACCCCTATCACGTCGCACTGAAATTCTGCTTGGAGCAGCTACGTGATTTTTTGAGCGAGAAAGGGCAGTTGGATGGAATGACGCACGTCGTTGTAGAGGGGCGGGGCAAGAAGGAAGATGCCGAGCTTGAGTTGGAGTTCAGGCGCGTTTGTGACGGTTCCAATAGGTTTTCCACTCCGCTGCCATTCTCCATCGTATTCGCGGACAAAAAGGCTAACTCATCCGGTCTTCAACTGGCGGACTTGGTGGCGCGGCCTATCGGGCTCAGCGTCGTCCGTCTTGGCCAAGCCAATAGGGCTTTTGACATTCTAAAGAAGAAATTCTTTTGCCGAGGAGGCCGGGTCAATGCCGGAAAAGATTACGAGGGCGTCGGCTATTTGATCTACCCTGACGCCTGAAAAGCGAAAGGCCCCGGTGAACCCACCGAGGCCATGACGCCGACCGGGAACCCCCAATCCACTTGACTCTGCTTATAACTCATGAATTGGAAAATTGCAACGGGAGATTTAGCGAGTCCGCACCGGATTCGCCTAACGCCCCGTTGATCCGAACCCGCCCGTCCCGCGTGCGGTCTCGTCCAGCGTCTCGACCTCGACCCAGTCGGCGCGTTCGTGTCTGGCGATCACCAGCTGGGCGATACGTTCGCCGCGGCGGATGACGAAGGGCTCGGCGCCGATGTTGGCCAGGATCACGCCGCACTCGCCGCGATAGTCGCTGTCGATGGTGCCCGGCGCATTGGGGCAGATGATGCCGTGTTTCAGGGCCAGGCCCGAACGCGCCCGCACCTGGGCCTCGAACCCCAGCGGCAGGGCGATCTTCAAGCCGGTGGGCACCAGGGCGCGCTGGCCGGGCGCGAGGGTCATCGGCTGATCTTCCGGCACGGCGGCGCGCAGGTCCATGCCCGCCGATCCGGCCGTCTCATAGGCGGGCAGGGGCAGGCCTTCGGAATACGGCAGGCGCAGGATCTGGATGGTGGTGGGTTCGGTCATTCGGGGGCCTTGAAATGGTCGGCGATGCGGGCGGCGACCGCCCGGGCGATGGCGGTCTTGGACTGACGCGGCCAGGCTTCGGTCCCGCCGGCGGTGACCAGCAGGACGGCGTTGCCGTCAGAGCCGAACACGTCATCGGACACGTCGTTGCCGATGATCCAGTCACAGCCCTTCCTCGACAGCTTGGCCCGCGCATTGGCCTCCAGGTCGGTCGTCTCGGCGGCGAAGCCGATGACAAGGGCCGGACGGTTCGGGCCGGGCGCGGCGACGCCGGCAAGAATGTCGGGGTTTTCGATCAGGGCCAGGGTCGGCGGGCCGCCCGGTCCCTTCTTGATCTTGCCGCCCGCGATGGTGTCTACGCGCCAGTCGGCGACGGCGGCGGACAGGACGGCGATATCGGCGGGCAGAGCGCTTTGCGTCGCCGCCTGCATCTCCAGCGCGCTCTCGACGTCGATGCGCGTCACGCCGGTCGGGGCGGCCAGGGCGGTGGGCCCCGACACCAGCGTCACCTCGGCCCCCAGTTCGGTCAGGGCGGCGGCGATGGCATAGCCCTGCTTGCCGCTGGAGCGATTGGTCAGGCCGCGCACCGGGTCGATGGGCTCGAACGTCGGCCCGGCGGTGACCACGGCCTTGCGACCCGCCAGCGGCCGTCCGCCCGCGCCGGCCAGCAGGCCCGCGATGGCGTCCAGGATCGCGGCAGGTTCCGCCATCCGGCCCGGCCCAAACTCTCCGCACGCCATCTCGCCGCTGTCCGGCCCGACCACGGCCGCGCCGTGAAAGCCGGAAAACGCCTTCAGTCGTTCGACATTGGCCTGGACCGCCGGATGCTCCCACATCCGCACATTCATCGCCGGCGCCAGCAGCACCCGCTTGTCCGTCGCGATCAGGGTGGTGGAGGCCAGGTCGTCGGCCAGGCCGTTGGCCGCCTTGGCGATCAGCCCCGCCGTCGCCGGCGCCACGACCACCAGATCGGCCCAGCGCGACAGTTCGATATGGCCCATGCTGGTTTCGTCGTCCGGGTGAAACAGGCCCGCCCGCACCGGATGGCCGCTCAGCGCCGCCAGCGACAGGGGCGTGACGAACTCGGCCCCCGCCTCGGTCAGGATCACCCGCGTCTGCCCCCCCGCCTTGGCGATCAGCCGCACCAGTTCCAGCGCCTTGTAGGCCGCGATGCCGCCGCCGACGATCAGCAGGATCTTGCGATGTGTGAGGGCCAGCCTGTCCATGACCGCTGGTCTAGCGGCCGCGCGTGACGGCGTCGAGACGCGGCGACGGAACATTGCGCGAACAATCAAGTTGTGCTTTCGTCGCGTCACACGGGTATGGGAAGGGTCTGGCGATGAACGGGATGAAGACGGGCGCGACGCTGCTGGCGTTGGCGGGCCTTTTGGCCTTGGGCGGTTGCGACCGATCCTCGGCGGTCAAGACGCGGGACCGGACGGCGCAGGCCGCGCCATCGCCGGGCCTCGTATCGGAAACGACCGAAATCACGACCACGCGGGAGATCAAGCCGGGTCTGACCGTGACCCGGACCGAGACGATCGATGCCAAGACGGCGCGTCTTTTTGAGCGCAACGGCGCGGACTTCGGCGCCCGTTCGGCCGAGGACTATCTGGCCAAGGTGACGGCCTTCACGACCAAGCCGCCGCGCGATGTGGAGACGGTCAAACGGCCCAATGGCGACACCCTGATCTATCAGGCCTCGACAAACACCTTCGCCGTGGTGGCGCGTAACGGCACGCCGCGCACCATGTTCAAACCCACGACCGGCGCCGCCTATTGGGACGAACAGAAGACCGCAGCCCCCACCTTCGGCCAGCGACGCCAATCGACGGGGGCGGCCGGCTGATATAGAGGGCGGGGTTCGACTGACCGACCGGATGCCGCCTCATGGCCGAAAAAGCCCCGCTGAAGACCGCCCTGATCTATGATTTCGACGGCACCCTGGCCCGTGGGAATATGCAGGAGGTCAGCTTCATCCCCTCGGTCGGCATGGGCATCGGCGCCTTCTGGGAGGAGGCCGAGCGCCTGACCAAGGACGCCGACGGCGACGGCATCCTGATGTATATGCAGCTGATGCTGCATCACGCGCGTCAGAACGGCTCGCCCGTCACGCGCGAGACGCTGCGCCAGCACGGCCAGGCCGTCGCCCTGTTCGAGGGGCTGAAGGATCTCAGCTGGTTCGACCGCATGAACGCCTTCGGCGCCCGATACGGGCTGGAGATCGAACACTATATCGTTTCCGCCGGTCTGGAGGAGATGATCGACGGCACGCCGATCCGCCCCGCCCTGACCCACGTCTTCGCCTCCCACTATGTCTATGACGAAAAGGGCGAGGCCGCCTGGCCGGCCGTGGGCGTCAACTACACCACCAAGACCCAGTATCTGTTCCGCATCAACAAGGGGGTGAAGAACCACTGGGAGCATGAGCGGATCAACCACTTCATCCCTGACGACGAGCGCGCTGTGCCCTTCGACCGGATGATCTTCATCGGCGACGGCGACACCGACGTGCCGACCATGAAGATGATGCACACCAAGGGCGGCTTCTCCATCGCCGTCTACGATCCGCGCTCGAACGAGAAGGATCAGAAGAAGGTCTATTCCCTGATCTCGGAAGACCGGGTCAATTTCGTCGCCGCCGCCGACTACCGCGAGGGTTCGGCTCTGGACCTGATCGTCAAGGGTCTGGTGGGACGCATCGCCATCAACGCCGGGTCCATGCCGGCGGGACTGTGATCTAGCGCCCGCCCGCCCTCAGCCAGGCATCGCGCGCCGCGACCAGCCGCGCCGGGGCCAGGCCGCGCAGCGACCTGGCCCCCGTGTGGCGAAGACCCGCCTCGTGCGTTCGCTGCCACACGACCTCGGCCGGATAGGCCAGGCCCTGCGCCACATCCACCACCACGACCTCGCGCGGCAGGGCGGCGCCCCGGTCCAGCCTGACCCGCATTCCGCCCTCCGACAGATCGACGATCAGACACGCCGTCTCCATGTCGGAGGCGCAGACCACGCCGCGCGCATTGGCCGCCCGCCGCGTCGCGCCGCGCCGATCCTCGCCCGCCAGGGGCTGGGCGGCCTTGGGTTTGAACAAGCTCATACGTCCTCAACGCCTGGGCGCACGGCGACGATCCGCCGGCCGGCGTCCAGATCGACCGTCAGATCCGGCGCGATCCCGCCCGCCAGCATATGACGGGTCAGCCGTTCATAGTGCTGGACGAACCGGGCCAGGGCGGCGCGCCGCTCGGGCGACACGACGGCGACGCCCATCAGTCCCGCCTCCTGCTCGCAGCGCCAGTCCAGCACCGCCTCGAACGCCGGCGCCTTCAGAAACACCAGGGCGTCCAGCCGGGCGCGCAGGGCGGCGTAGTCTTTAGCCAGGGCCGCATCGACCGCCCGCCGCCAGATCCCCTCGGCGTCCTGTGCGCGCTCCAGCGCATTGACGGGCGCCGTCAGGGCCTGGTGCATCTGGGGTGTCGCGCCCAGGCACCAGCCTTCCAGAACGATGGCGCGCGGTCGGCCCTGCACGACGGGAAAATCGTTCTCGGGCGCCCGGTCGTCGGCCAGTTTGTCGAACCGGGGCAGGGATGTCCGCGCATCCGGCCCGGCCGTACGCAGACGCGTCAGAACGGCGTCGAGCCGCTTCAGGTCGTGGGTTCCCGGCGGACCGCGGGTGGCGAACAGCGGATGCACGCGCCGCGCCATCTCCGCCCGCTCGGCTTGGGTCAGATAGACGTCGTCCAGCGACAGGGTCGCGGCTCCGAACCGGTCCGCCACGGCCCGCGCCAGGGTGGACTTGCCCGACCCTTGCGATCCCGCGATCCCCAGGATCGGCGGCGGCGCATCGGGGCCCGCCTTGTCGATCAGGGTGTCGATCCAACGGCCGATCCGTTCGATCAGCCCGTCCGCATCCATCTCAGTGCTGGTTTTCCGGCAGGCGCACGATCAGGCCGTCCAGCGCGTCCGACACGCGAATCTGGCACGACAGGCGGCTGTTCGGCTCAACCTCCTCGGCGAAGTCCAGCATGGACTCCTCCATGGCGCTGGGCTTTCCCGTAGCCTCGCGCCAGGCCTCGTCCACATAGACGTGACAGGTGGCGCAGGCGCAGGCCCCGCCGCAGTCGGCGTCGATGCCCGGCACATTGTTGCGGATCGCGCCTTCCATGACGGACAGGCCCGGCTTCACGTCGACGACGTGTTCGGTTCCGTCATGCTCGATATAGGTGATGCTGGCCATGCGCCGCTCCTAACCCAGGGGAGCGCCGGAGACAAAGCCTCCGGCGTCCGAACGATCAGGCCGCCTTCTTGCGGCTGGGGGCGACCATCAGTTTCTTGGTCTCGGCGATGGCCTTGGCCGGGTTCAACCCCTTGGGGCAGACCTGGGCGCAGTTCATGATCGTGTGGCAGCGATACAGTTTGAACGGATCTTCCAGGTCGTCCAGACGCTTCTGTGTGGCGTCGTCGCGGCTGTCGGAGATCCAGCGATAGGATTGCAGCAGGGCCGCCGGGCCGAGGTACTCTTCCTGGTTCCACCAATAGCTGGGGCAGGAGGTCGAGCAGCAGGCGCACAGGATGCATTCGTACAGGCCGTCCAGCTTCTCGCGCTCGGCCGGGGTCTGCAGACGCTCCTTCTCGGGGTCCGGCTCGTCGGACTGGAGGTAGGGCTGGATCGAATCGTACTGGGCGTAGAACAGGCTCAGGTCCGTCACCAGGTCCTTGACCACCGGCTGGTGGGGCAGGGGGGCGATGGTGATGTTGTGCGAGCTGCACTCGTCCCAGCCTTTGGTGCAAGCCAGGGTGTTGCGCCCGTCGATGTTCATCGAGCAAGAGCCGCAGATGCCCTCGCGGCACGACCGGCGGAACGACAGAGTCGGGTCGATCGTGTTCTTGATGTGGATAAGGGCGTCCAGCAGCATCGGGCCGTGTTCGCCGGTCGGCACCTCATAGGTGTCCCAGCGCGGATCGGCGTCGACCTCGGGATCATAGCGATAGACCTTGTAGGTCTTGACGTCCTTCGAACCCGGCGCGGCCTTGTGGACCTTGCCGGTCGTCGGCTTGGAACCCTTGGGGAGAGTGAGCTGGACCATCTTAGTAAACCCGCGCCTTCGGCTCGATATAGGCGATGTCGTCCGACATTGTGTAGTTGTGCACCGGACGATAGTCGATCTGAACGCCCTCGCCCGGACGCTTCCACGCCAGGGTGTGTTTCATCCAGTTGACGTCGTCGCGGTCGGGATAGTCCTCGCGGGCGTGGGCGCCGCGCGATTCCGTGCGGTTCAGACCGCCCTCGATGGTGACCAGAGCCTGAGAAATCAGGTTGTCGTACTCCAGCGTCTCCATCAGATCCGTGTTCCAGATCAGACCGCGATCGGTGGTCTTGATGTCGGCGCCGGCCGCATCGATGGCCCGCAGCTTGTCCACGCCCTGTTGCAGCGTCTCGCCGGTGCGGAACACCGCCGCGTCGGCCTGCATGGCCTGTTGCATCGACAGACGCAGCTCGGCGGTCGGGGTCGAACCGTTGGCGTTGCGGAAGCGGTCCAGGCGCGCCAGGTGGGCGTCGGTCTGGGCCTTGGAGGCCGACGGCACGGCCGAGGCCTTGTCCACCACCTCGCCGCAGCGCAGACCCACGGCGCGGCCGAACACCACCAGGTCGGTCAGGGAGTTGGAGCCCAGGCGGTTGGCGCCGTGCACCGACACGCAGGCGGCTTCGCCCACGGCCATCAGGCCCGGAACCACGCTGTCGGGGTTGCCGTCGCGCAGGGTCAGCACCTCGCCGTGATAGTTCGTCGGGATGCCGCCCATATTGTAGTGGACGGTCGGCAGGACCGGGATCGGCTCCTTGGTCACGTCGACGCCGGCGAAGATCTTGGCGCTTTCGGAAATGCCCGGCAGGCGCTGGTGCAGGATCTTCGGATCCAGGTGGTCCAGGTGCAGGAAGATGTGGTCCTTCTTCGGACCCACGCCGCGGCCTTCACGGATCTCGATGGTCATGGAGCGGCTGACCATGTCGCGCGGCGCCAGGTCCTTCACGGTCGGCGCATACCGCTCCATGAAGCGCTCGCCTTCCGAGTTGGTCAGATATCCGCCCTCGCCCCGTGCGCCCTCGGTGATCAGGCAGCCGGCGCCATAGATGCCGGTCGGGTGGAACTGCACGAACTCCATGTCCTGCAGCGGCAGGCCGGCGCGCAGCACCATCGCATTGCCGTCGCCAGTGCAGGTGTGGGCCGAGGTGGCGCTGAAATAGGCGCGGCCGTATCCGCCGGTCGCCAGAACCACCATCTTGGCGCGGAACTGGTGAAGCTGGCCGTTGTCGAGCTGCAGCGCGGTGACGCCGGTGCAGGCGCCGTCCTGCATGATCAGGTCCAGGGCGAAATATTCGACGAAGAACTTCACCTCGCGACGGACCGACTGGCCGTACAGGGTGTGCAGGATGGCGTGGCCGGTGCGGTCGGCGGCGGCGCAGGTGCGCTGCACCGGGCCTTCGCCGAAGTTGCGGGTCATGCCGCCGAAGGCGCGCTGGTAGATCTTGCCTTCGTCGGTGCGCGAGAAGGGCACGCCCCAGTGTTCCAGCTCATAGACCGCCTTGGGGGCGTTGCGGACCAGATATTCGATCGAGTCCTGGTCGCCCAGCCAGTCCGACCCCTTAACGGTGTCGTACATATGCCATTGCCAGCTGTCCTCGCCCATATTGCCGAGCGAGGCGGAGATGCCGCCCTGGGCCGCGACGGTGTGGGAGCGGGTCGGGAAGACCTTGGTGACGCAGGCCACCTTCAGCCCCTGCTGGGCGGCGCCGAGCGCGGCACGCAGACCCGAACCGCCCGCGCCGACGACGACGACGTCGTATTCGTGATCGATGAGTTCGTAAGCAGCCATTACGGGATCAGGCTCCGAAGCCGGCGGGCAGCGGCGCAGAACCCAGCGCCAGCCGCACGATGAAGAAGACGCTGGCGGCGGCCAGCACGAGGAAGACGATGTTCAGCAGGGCGACCAGCAGGCCGCGCGTCCCCGCGTTCGGCACATAGTCCTCCAGGATCACCTTCCAGGACAGGCTCAGATAGCCGAAGAAGACCACCGCCGTGATCGCCATCAATGTGGCGTTCAGCGGATTGGCGAACCAGGCCATGACGCCGTCATAGCCCGCCCCCGCCAGGGTGAAGCCGGTCGAGGCGATCCACAGGCCCAGCGGCAGAAGCGCGACCAGCAGCACCCGCTCGGTCAGCCATTCGCCCGCGCCGTGCCGCTCGGAAACCTTGACGTTGTTCTTGAACTTTGCGGCGCCGCTCACAGCGAAACCCTCCCGGCGGCGAACAGGACGACCCAGAACAGCACCGCCAGCGGGACCGGCGCCCAGACGGCGATGTTGGACAGCAGATTGGCCGACGCCAGCGTCAGACCGTTGCCGGTGTCGTTATAGGTGTGACGCGCGCCGTTCAGGATGAAGGAGAACAGCACCGCCGTCAGGCCGAAGCCGACGAACAGACCCAGCGGCGATCCCGCCAGCTTGAGGAAGCAGTCGTAATGCTCGGGCCCGAACGCCATCGCGCCCAGCCATCCGACCACGAACAGCACCCCCACGGTCGCGGCGATGATCGTCGCGCGGAACAGGATGGAGGCGGCCATGGTCACGTGCCAGCGCCAGACGCTCATGTGCGGCGAAAGCGGGGTGGCGTGGCCGTTCGGTTGGGTGACGAAACGACCGGTCCGGTCGCTAGAGGCGCCACCCGGTTTCGGGCTGGGCTGGGTCATGCGAATGGTTCTCAAAAGCGAATGAATTCAATCGCCGTGTGCGGTTGCGAAGGCTTTTGTGACCCTGGGGGGCCGGTGTCAACGCACAGCGGCCAACATTGGAGGATTGTTGCTTTGCGAGGGCTTGGCGGGGGACGAATCACGTTTTCGCGCACTGGCCGTCGCCGGCTAGGCGCCCGGGCGTCGGATTTGGCAGGGTAAGCCCATGATCCTGTTCGCCTTGATGACCGCCCTCGTCGCCGCTGCGCCCGCCGACGACCCGATGAGCCGGCAGGAGGCCACGCCGGAAACCTATCAGGCGCCCGTCGTCCGACCGTTCGAGCCGCCCTCCGACTTTGGTCGAGAGGCCCAGGCCCAGACCCAGGCTCAGGGTGACGCGGCGGGCGAGCGGCATCGGCCCGCCCTGACCGCCCCGGTCGTCGTCGACGCCTATGTCGGCAGCTATGAGGTCAGTCCCGGCGACGCCGAGATCGCCTATGACCAGGGCGTGGCCCAGGCCGAGATCGACGCCGACCGACGCAGCGGCCCGCTGGACGGTCGCTGGCGGGTCGCCGCCCCGGACGGCAGGCCCCTGCTGTCGTTCGCCCTGACCGACCGGGGCGAGGGCCGTCGCGTCGAGGGGGCCTGGCGTCGGCTGGACGACCGCGCGGCCTCCACGCCCGGCGGCGCGGCGGGACCGGCGTCTTCGGACGGCCAGACGGCCGTGGTGCCCCTGGCGGGCGGCGAACTGCGCCTGCACGCGGCGGCCCGGGGCTGGACCGGCGAACTGGTTCAGAACGGCCGCGCCCGCCCCGTCGCCGTCGCTCGCCCGAGCTGAAACTGGCCAAGTTGAAACCGGTCAGGCTGAAACTGGCCAAGCCGAAACTGGTCAGCCTGCATTCGCCACCCTATATGTGACGAATGACCGATCTCAAGCCTCGCACCGTCCTGCGGCTGCACCCCGCCCATCGCGACGACATCGGCGATCTGACGACGCGCCGTCCCGTGCCCGGTCCGGGCCTGGACCAGGTGGATCCCTTCTTGTTTCTGAACCACCACGGCCCCCAGACCTATGCGCCGGGCAACGCCGGCCTGCCGTTCGGCCCCCACCCGCACCGGGGCTTCGAGACCGTCACCTTCATCCTCGACGGCGAACTGGCCCACAACGATTCCGGCGGCGGCGAGAGCATCATCAAGGCGGGCGGCATCCAGTGGATGACCGCCGGCTCGGGTCTGATCCACGCCGAACTGTCCCCTGCCGCCTTCAAGCGCGACGGCGGGCCGATGGAGATCCTGCAGCTGTGGGTGAACTTGCCGTCGCGGCTGAAGATGACCAAGCCGGACTATGTGGGCCTGCAGAAGTCCGACATCCCGGCCTTCACCACCGAGGGCGGCGTCATCGTCGAGCCGGTCTCGGGCGATTGGCTGGGGGGCAAGGCGCCGATCCAGTCGCTGATCGACATCCATCTGGCCGTCGTCCGCCTGCCTGCCGGCGCCCGGTTCGAGACGCCGGTCGCGCCCGGCCGCAACGTCTTCCTCTATGTCGTCAAGGGCGAGATCGCCGTCGCCGGAACCGTGGCGCCGCAATGGAACCTTGCGGCCCTGTCCGACGGTGACTCTGTCGAAATCACCGCCGCTTCCGACGCCGTCGTCCTGCTGGGCCACGCCGAACCCATCGGCGAGCCGGTCTTCAGCCACGGCCCCTTCGTCATGAACACCCGCGACGAAATCATCCAGGCGATCCAGGACTATCAGTCCGGCAAGTTCGGCCCGCCGCCGAGGGTGTGAAGTCGGCTTCGGTCCCTGAGCCAAAGATCCTCCCCCGTTCCGCTGCGCTTCTCGGGAGAGGATCTTATGTCGCCCGAACCCCCGCCCCGCCCGGGTGATGCGTTCCCCGACAAAACCCTATATGACGCCGGTTCCTTGCGACCGCCGAGCCGAAGACACGCCCAAATGCCCAGCCTGAACGAGATCCGCGCCACCTATCTGAACTACTTCGCGGCCGACGGTCACGAGAAGGTGCATTCCGCCCCGCTGGTGCCGCAGAACGATCCGTCCCTGCTGTTCGTCAATGCGGGCATGGTGCCGTTCAAGGACTATTTCACCGGCGCCGCCAAGCCGCCCTATCCGCGCGCCACCAGCTCTCAGAAATGCGTCCGTGCCGGGGGCAAGCACAACGACCTGGACAATGTCGGCTATACCGCCCGCCACCTGACCTTCTTCGAGATGCTGGGCAACTTCTCCTTCGGCGACTATTTTAAGGAACACGCCATCGAGAAGGCGTGGAACCTGGTGACGCAGGACTTCGGCCTGGACGCCAAACGCCTGCTGGTCACCGTCTATATCGACGATGACGAGGCCGCCGCGATCTGGAAGAAGATCACCGGTTTCGGCGACGACAAGATCATCCGCATCGCCGGCTCGGACAATTTCTGGGCCATGGGCGACTCAGGGCCCTGCGGCCCCTGCACCGAAATCTTCTGGGATCACGGCGACAAGATCGCCGGCGGCCCTCCCGGTTCGCCGGATGAGGACGGCGACCGCTACGTCGAAATCTGGAACAACGTCTTCATGCAGTTCGAGAAGGAGAATGACCAGATCGTTCGCAGCCTTCCCAAGCCCAGCGTCGACACGGGCATGGGTCTGGAGCGGATGACCACCGTGCTCCAGGGCGTGCATTCCGTCTTCGAGACCGACCTGTTCAAGACCCTGATCGCCGCGTCGGAAGACGCCACCTCGACCAAGTCCGAGGGTGAACGCGCCGCCAGCCACCGGGTCATCGCCGACCACCTGCGCTCGTCCTCCTTCCTGATCGCCGATGGCGTGACCCCGTCGAACGAAGGCCGGGGCTATGTCCTGCGCCGCATCATGCGCCGCGCCATGCGCCACGCCCATCTGCTGGGCGCCTCGGACCCGCTGATGCACCGCCTGGTCCCGACCCTGGTCGCCGAGATGGGCGACGCCTATCCCGAACTGGCCCGCGCCCAGCCCTTCATCGAGGACACGCTGAAGCAGGAAGAGATCCGCTTCCGCACCACGCTCGGACGCGGCATGACCCTGTTCGACACGGCGGTCCAGGGCTTCAAGCCCGGCGATATGCTGGACGGCCAGACGGCCTTCACCCTGTCCGACACCTATGGCTTCCCGCTGGACCTGACCCAGGACGAAGCCCGTCGTCGCGGCTTCTCGGTCAATGTCGACGGCTTCGAGACCGCCATGGCCGAACAGCGCCAGCGGTCGCGCGAGAACTGGAAGGGCTCGGGCCAGACCGCCAACGCCGGTGAATGGCTGGCCGTGCGCGACCGGATGGGGCCGACCGTCTTCACCGGCTATGACGCGGTCGAAGGCTCGGGCGAGGTCCTGGCCATCATGAGCGGCGGCGCCCCCGTCGAGACGGCCGAGGCCGGCGACATCGTCGAAATCCTGTTCGACAGCACCCCCTTCTACGCCGAGAGCGGCGGCCAGACCGGCGATCAGGGAACCTTGGAATGGCCGGGCGGAGAGGCCGAGGTGCTGGACGTCAAGAAACACGCCGGCGATTTGCACGTCCTGTCGGCCCAGATCACGGCCGGCACGCTTCAGATCGGCGCCCGCGTGGCGCAGAGCGTGGACGCCGACCAACGCCTGACCACCCGCGCCAACCACTCGGCCGCCCACCTGCTGCACACGGCGCTGAAAAACGTGCTCGGCCCGCAGGTGGCCCAGAAGGGCCAGCTGGTCGACGCCGAGCGCGCCCGCTTCGACTTCAGCCACTCCGCCCCGGTCACCGAGGACGAGCTGGCCGCCATCGAGGCCGAGGTCAACGCCGTGATCCGCCAGAACGTCCCGGCCGAAACCAGGCTGATGGCCCCGCAAGAGGCCATCGAGGCCGGCGCCATCGCCCTGTTCGGCGAGAAATACGGCGACGAGGTGCGCGTGCTGACCCTCGGCCGTTCGCTGGTCAGCGACAACGCCCCCTATTCCGTCGAACTGTGCGGCGGCACCCACGTCGCCCGCACCGGCGACATCGGCCTGTTCAAGGTGATCCAGGAAACCGGCGTCGCCGCCGGCGTTCGCCGGATCGAGGCCCTGACCGGCGAGGCGGCCCGCCTCTATCTGGAAGCCCAGGCCAAGGTCGCGCGCGGCCTGGCCCGCGACTTCAAGATCCAGCCCCTGGACGTGCCCGGCCGGGTCGAGGCCCTGCAGGGGTCGGTCAAGACGCTGGAGAAACAGGTCGCCGAGCTGAAGAAGCAACTCGCCCTTTCCGGGTCTTTGGGCGGCGGCTCGGGCGCGTCGTCGGCGCCTGAGGACATCAACGGCGTCAAACTGATCGCCCGCGTTCTGGACGGCGTGGACGGCAAGGGTCTGCGCGGCGTCGCCGAAGACTTCAGGAAACAGGTCGGCACGGGCGTCGTCGCCCTGATCGGCGTGACCGAGGGCAAGGCCGCCGTCACCGTCGCCGTCACCTCGGACCTGACCGCCACGGTCAACGCCGCCGACCTGGCCCGCGCCGCCGTCATCGCCATGGGCGGCCAGGGCGCGGGCGGCAAGCCCGACTTCGCCCAGGGCGGCGCCCCGGACGGCTCCAAGGCCGAGGACGGTCTGTCGGCGGTTCGGAACGCCCTGGCGGGCTGATCGCCGTCGTTGAACGCCCTTCTCCCGGTGGGAGAAGGTGGCCCGCAGGGCCGGATGAGGGTCGGCCGGTGGGCCAGTTCGCACCGACCAACCCTCTCCCGGCGGAAGGGGGCAAGGCATTCTATTTCACGCGTAAAGGCCTTGATATTCAGCGGCTTGATCGGCCGCAGCGTCCGCCTCCTGAACGCCCTCCAAACCGCGCCTATAATCGACGCCGGTCACAAAGGAGGACACGCATCCAGCGCGAAAGTGCACCAATTGCACCCATTTTTTTGATCGGCGCCATGCCGGCGGATCAGACGAATTAGACACTTTAGACGGTGTTTTTGCTTTCCGCCCGTCTCACATCATCGGGTCGGGCGTCAGGTCCACCCCGGCCAGCTTCCAGCTGAACGGTCCGCGCCGTTCCAGGATCAGCACCAGTTCGTCGTCGGGCTTGTCGTCGCGCGTCAGGGTCACGGCGAACCGGTTCAGCCCGCGATAGGCCCAGGACTGGCGCACCTTGTCCTTGGGCGCGGCGGGTGTGTCGTCGGCGGGGACAGGCCGTTCCGGCTCGGGCGTCTCGCCTGACCGCACCAGGGCCGCGACCCCTTGCGGGGTGACGAAGTTGTCGACCGCCCCCTCGACCAGCGACGGCGCCAGCAGCATCCCCAGAGCCGCCAGACCCCGGTCGCCCTTGGTCCGCTCGCGGATTTCCAGCGCGGCGCGGGCGTTCAGCTCGCTCTTCAGGCTGGCGCGAAAGGCCGGGAAATCGACCTGCCGCTCCAGCGCCGCCGCCTCGCCTGCCCGCGCCGCCCGCACGATCCCCTGGGCCGCCAGGAAGGGCGACACGAACAGGGCGACGGCCAGGGCGACGATCCCGGCGATGACGACGCCGACGACGATCTTGCGGGTCATGATCCCTCCTTGGATAAGCGGACGATGCGGCGGCTCATGGTCGGGTCTCGGTCTGGCTCGGCGAACCCAGCGGCGACACGCCCTCGGGCAGGCCGATATGGACCAGCTTCCACTCGAACGGCCCGCGCCGCTCGAAGGTGAACAGGGTGCGCGATCCACCCTGGTCCGCCACCGCCATCCGCACCCGGTTGACGCTCCAATAGGCCGGGCGCGGCCAGGGCTTGCGAACCTTCGTCCCCGGCGGTGTCTGGGCCTGGGTCCTCTGGTTGGCGTAGCGCCCTTCGCCCCTCAGCAGGGCGGACAGGGCGGCGGGGGTCAGATAGGCGTTGGAGTCAGGCTGGCGCTGCAGCGGGTTCTGCTGATCCAGCTGACGCCGGAAGGCGCCGATGGGATCTTCCAGGAACGACGGCGCCGGGGCCATGGCCTCGGGCCGTCCGGCCAGTTGCGGTCTCAGCGACTGCCGCACGGCGCCGAAATCGATCAGCCGCGACAGCCCCGCCACGTCGTTCGCCTCGGCCGCCGACCGAATGGCGAAGAACCCGACCGCCGGCGCGGCGAAGAAGGCCAACACCGCGATGGCCAGGCCCGCCAGCACCAGGTTTCCGAACAGACGCTTCACGAACGCTTCCTCATTATCGCCGATCATGCACGCCCCGGCCGTTCGCACAACGAAAAGCCCCGCCGGATCGCTCCGGCGGGGCTGGGATTCTTTAAGCGGTCCTATCGCGCTTCGCATTCCTCCCCCGCGAAGCGGGGGAGGGGGACCGCGCGCAGCGTGGTGGAGGGGGCGACCGCCGCACGGTCTCTTCAGCGTCGCTAAACACGACGTCAGAGGATGGCGCGCGGGTCGCCCCCTCCACCGCTTCGCGGTCCCCTCCCCCATTGTCATGGGGGAGGATTTGAAGATTCAGCCCACGTCCGGCAGGGCGGCCTTCAGGTTCTCGGCGACCTTGTCGAGGAAGCCCTCGGTGGTCAGCCAGCCCTGTTGGTCACCGACCAACAGCGCCAGGTCCTTGGTCATCGAGCCGCTTTCCACGGTGTCGACGACCACCTTCTCCAGCGTGTCGGCGAAGGTCGCCAGGGCTTCGTTGCCGTCCAGCTTGGCGCGGTGCTTGAAGCCGCGCGTCCAGGCGAAGATCGAGGCGATCGAGTTGGTCGAGGTGGCCTCGCCCTTCTGGTGCTGGCGATAGTGGCGGGTCACGGTGCCGTGAGCGGCTTCGGTTTCCAGCACCTTGCCGTCCGGCGTCATCAGGACCGAGGTCATCAGGCCCAGCGAGCCGAAGCCCTGCGCCACCACGTCCGACTGCACGTCGCCGTCATAGTTCTTGCACGCCCAGACGAAGCCGCCGGACCACTTCATTGCGGCCGCGACCATGTCGTCGATCAGGCGGTGCTCATAGGTCAGGCCGCGCGCCTTGAACTCGGCGGCGTAGTGGGCGTCGAACACTTCCTGGAACAGGTCCTTGAAGCGGCCGTCGTAGGCTTTCAGGATCGTGTTCTTGGTCGACAGATAGACCGGGTAGTTGCGCTGCAGGCCGTAGGCGAAGCTGGCGTGGGCGAACTCCTTGATCGACTCATCCTGATTGTACATGGCCATGGCCACGCCGGCGCCGGGGGCCTTGTAGACCTCGTGTTCGATCACTTCGCCGTCTTCGCCGACGAACTTGATCGTCAGGGTGCCGGGGCCGGGCATCAGGAAGTCGGTGGCCTTGTACTGGTCGCCAAAGGCATGACGGCCGACGACGATCGGCTGGGTCCAGCCGGGCACCAGGCGCGGTACGTTGGAGCAGATGATCGGCTCGCGGAAGACCACGCCGCCCAGGATGTTGCGGATGGTGCCGTTCGGCGATTTCCACATCTTCTTCAAGCCGAACTCGGCGACGCGCGCCTCGTCAGGGGTGATGGTGGCGCATTTGACGCCGACGCCGTGCTTCTGGATCGCATGGGCCGCATCGATCGTCACCTGGTCGTCGGTGGCGTCGCGGTGCTCCATGCCCAGGTCGTAGTAGTCCAGCTCCAGATCCAGGAACGGGAAGACCAGCTTGTCCTTGATCATCTGCCAGATGATGCGGGTCATTTCGTCGCCGTCGATGTCGACGATGGGGTTTTCGACCTTGATCTTGGCCATGCGTGCGGTCCGCCTGTGACTGTGGGGAAGGAATGTCGTGGCGGGGATATAGCGGGGCTGCGCGCCCACGCAAACCCCGGCGTCCGTCGACCCGCCCCCGCGTTAACCCTGCCCGGAAAAAACCGTCTGCGGCCACGCTGAACCCGGATGGAGGTTTGGGGCTTTTGTTTCCCTCACCAACGGCGACGGACGACGGAATGACGGATGAAGAGCGTGACCTGGTCGAGCGTTGGATATTGACCTTCTGCGAGGCGCCTGCCGTGATCGACGCGGAACTGATGCGCCGGCTGATCGCTGAACACCAAGCTAGACCGAAGGGAGCGCCTCCATGTCAGACAAGACGTTCAAGGCCGGCGATCGCGTGAAATGGGACCACAGCCAGGGCACGACCAGCGGCAGGGTGGTCAAGAAGGTCACCTCTGAAACCCACATCAAGGGCCACAAGGTCGCCGCTTCGCCGGACAATCCCGAATATATCGTCGAAAGCGCCAAGACCGGCGCCCGCGCCGCGCACAAGCCGTCGGAGTTGAAGAAGGCATGATCCCGCCCCGTGTGATGGTCGCGGTCGCGGCGTCCGCCCTCGTTTTGGCCGCGTGCGGCGACAAGGACGCGACGAAGACGGCGGGCGCACCCAGGGGCGCCGCCGCTTCCGTTCAAACGCCCGCCGCCTCTCCGGTTCTGCAGATCACCAGCGAGACCAAACAGTTCCGGGACTGGAGCGCCACCTGCGGCAACGACGGAACCTGCTGGGCCTTCGGCTTCACGTCCGGCTCCAACGGCGGCTGGGTCCGTATCGCGCTCGACCCCGGTCCGCAGGCCAGGCCTCAGGTCGTGTTCGGCTATTGGCCCGACAGCGAGACAAAGGCTTCGACCCGCATCGGCCTGACTATCGACGGCCGCGCCTTCGCCGCCGCCCTGAACGACGCCAGTGAGGATGATGCCCCGATCGGCCAGATCACCGGCGACGCCCGCCCGGTGATCGACGCCCTGGCTCAGGGCAAGGTCATGACCATTCGCGGCGTCTCGACCCAGAACATCTCGCTGCACGGCGCGGCGGCCGCCCTGCTGTGGATCGACGAGAAACAGGGCCGGCTCGACACGCCCACGGCCCTGATGCGGCGGGGCCAGAAGCCGGCCGCCACCGTGCCCGTCGCGCCGACCCTGCCGACGGTGGCGGCAGCGCCTGCCGTCGACCAAACCGGCTTTGGCGATCAGAATCAGACCGTGCCGGCCGCCCTTCGCAGCCGTACCGAGGTCGGGAACTGCCTGAAGGAATCGGCCATGCCGGCGGTTAGCGATCAGGTCATGTCCGCTCGACTGGACGCCCGCACCGAACTGTGGGCCGTGCCCTGCGGATCGGGGGCCTACAACGTCACCCATAACTGGTATCTGACCGGACCCGGCGGCCGCGATCCCCGCCCCGCCGAACTGGTCGGAACCGCAGGGCCGGGGGCCGATCCCTATCTGCAGGACAATGCGACCGTAAACGGTCAGTACGACCCCGGCTCGCGCACCCTGTCCGCCTTCGCCAAGGGCCGTGGCATCGGCGATTGCGGTTCGCTCCAGACCTGGACCTGGACGGGCCAGCGGTTCGTCCTCACGCAGGAAAGCACGATGGGCGAATGCGCGGGCGTGCCGTCCGACTTCTGGCCTGTCGCCTGGCGCACGCGGTGATCGACCCCGAGGTTCTGGTCATCGGGGCGGGGCCGGCGGGACTGACGGCGGCGACCTATCTGGGGCGGTTTCGACGCTCGACCCTGGTCGTGGACGGCGGCGCGCCCCGCGCCTGCTGGATCCCGCTCAGTCACAACACGCCCGGCTTTCCCGCCGGCATTTCCGGTCCCGACATCCTGAAGCGGATGCAGGACCAGGCCCGGGAATATGGGGCGATCGTCGCGCCCGGCCGGGTCACGGCCCTGGCGCGCGATGGCGAAGGGTTCACCGCCCGGGTCGGCGACCGCCAGGTGCGGGCGCGCGCCGTCCTGCTGGCGACGGGGGTGGTGGACCATCACCCGGACCTGGCGGGCGTCGAACGCGCGGTGCAGCGTGCGCTGGTCCGCATCTGTCCGATCTGCGACGGCTATGAGGCGACGGACAAGGCGGTCGCGGTGATCGGCCACAGCGACAAGGGTGCGCGCGAGGCGGCCTTCATGCGGACCTATTCCGACCGGGTGACCCTGATCCACATCGGCCCGCCGGACGCCCTGACGCGTCGGGCGGCGCTGGACCGGTTGGGGATCGAAGTCGTGCTGGCCGACCTGGACGCCGTGGTGCTGGAGCAGGATCGCGTCACGGCCCTGACCTGGGGCGGACGAACGCGGGCCTTCGATCTGGTCTATTCCGCCCTCGGCACTTCGCCGAACGCCGACCTGGCCAGGCAGTTGGGCGCGCGCCTCAGCGCCGACGGCCGGCTTGACGTCGATCTGCATCAGGCGACCAGCGTGCCGGGCCTCTATGCGGCGGGGGACGTGGTGCGCGGCCTCAATCAGATCGCCGTGGCGACCGCAGAAGCCGCCGTCGCCGCCACCGACATCCACAACCGTTTGCGCCGGATCGACGGCCTTACGATCCCTGAGTAACCGCTGCAAACTAGGCTGCGGTTCCGCCCCGGCCGGCCATCACCCCCTCCAGAACCGCCAGCGGCAGGGAGCCGTTTTCCAGCACGGCGTCGTGGAAGGCCCGCAGGTCGAAGTCCGGCCTGGCCTCGGCCTGGTTTCGCAAGCGGGCGATGACGGTATGGCCCACCTTGTAGGCGCAGGCCTGACCAGGCCAGACGCAGTAGCGATTGATCTCGCTGTTGGACGCATCCAGCGGCTTGGCGCCCGAGGCGGCCATGTAGTCGACCGCCTGTTCGCGGCTCCACCGTTCGGAATGCAGGCCGGTGTCCACCACCAGACGCACGGCCCGGAACAGATAGGACATCAGGAAGCCGACCCGGCCCAGCGGATCAGCCGCATAGACGTCCAGATCGTTGGCCGCCACCGCCTCGGCATACAGGGCCCAGCCCTCGTTATAGGCCGAGAAGCCGCCCGCGCGCCGCCACTGGGGCAGGTCGCCCGACTCGCGTTGCAACGCCACCTGCAGGTGATGCCCGGGCGAGGCTTCGTGATAGGTCAGGGTCGGCAGGGCGAAACGCGGCCAGTTCCCGCTGTCGCGCAGGTTGATGTAATAGGCGCCCGGCCGCGACCCATCCAGCGGCGGCCCCTGGTAGTAGCCGCCCGGCGCGCCCGACTGGATCGACACCGGCACGCGGCGAATCTCGACGTGGGATTTCGGCAGGCGTCCAAACACCTGCGGCAGTTTCGGCTCCAGATCGGCGACCAGCTGGTTCAGCCAGGCCAGCAGCTCGGCCTTGCCCGCATCGGTATTGGCGAACAGCTGCGCCGGGTCTTTGTTCAGGGCCTGGATGCGTTCGCCGACCGTGCCCTGCGTATAGCCCTGCGCCTTCAGGATGGCGTCGATCTCGGCGCTGATCTCGGCGACCTGCTCGCGGCCCAGGGCGTGGATTTCACGGGCGGTCAGCGTCGTGGTCGTATTGGCCTTCAGGCCCGCCGCATAGAAGGCTTCGCCGTCGGGCAGGCGCCAGACCCCGGCGTTATGGGTCGCGCGGGGACGCAAGGCCTCCAGCGCCGCGATCTGGGCGGCCAGGGCCGGCTTGATCTTCTGGTCCACGATGGCGGCGGCGCGGGCGTCATAGCCGGTCAGGTTCAGCCCGCCGGTCTTGCGCGCCAGAGACCTCAGCATGGCCATGTCGGCGCCGGGCGTATCGCGCAGGGCGCGGATCTGCGGCAGCATCCGGTCGATGATGAAGTCGGGCGGGATGACGCCCAGACCGGCGTCGTCCCGGATCTTGGCCGTCTCGCCGTCCAGCACGCCCGAGAAAGCGTCCAGACGCGACAGGAAGGCGTCGGCCCCGGCTGCGTCCTCGATCCGGTGCTGGTTGTCCAGGAAGTCGGGCACGCTGAAATAGGCGCCCGACAGCTGGGTCACGACATAGGGGGACGGCCGGCCCGGTCCCGCGCCATAGTCGAAGCGCGCCGTCTGGGCCGCCGTCTCCGCGCCGAAGGCGGCGATGGCGTAATTCAGCCGTCCCTCAGCCGACAGGCCCGTCTGATCGAAACCCTGCAACTGGGTCCAGCGGTCGGTCGCCTTGCGCCGATCCTTTCGGATGGCGTCCGGCCCGGCTTCGCCCAGCCGCGACGACAGGCCCGCCCGCGCGCCGCGGTCCAGGCCCAGACTGGTGGCGCGTTCGGGATTGTCGTCGACGTCGGCCTCAAACCAGCCGTCCAGCAGGCCGTTCAACCGCCCATCCGCATCGGTCGAGGCCGTTTGCGCCTGGGCCAGGGACGGCGCGATCGCCACCGTGGCGGCGGCGGTCTGCAGAAGGCGGCGACGGTCGATCATGCGGCGAACTCTCGGTGACGGGACCGCGCCGCGCCGACGCGGTCCCTGTTCAGTCTTCGACGTTCGGCCCGGCGCGACCGAGGCGCAGGTCAGGCCTGGGTCGCGACCCAGCCGTCCACGATCCGCTCCAGCACCGACAGCGGCACGCCGCCGGCGGCCAGGGCCGTGTCGTGGAAGCCCTTGATGTCGAACTTGGGCCCCAGGCTAGTCTTTGCCTTTTCGCGCAGGCGGACCCATTCGTTGTGCCCGACCTTGTAGGCGCAGGCCTGGCCTGGCCAGCCGCAATAGCGTTCGACCTCGGACGTCGCCGCCCCTTCCTGGTCGCCGTAAGCCTCCATCATGTAGCGGATGCCCTGTTCGCGGCTCCAGCCCTTGGAATGGATGCCGGTGTCCACAACCAGGCGCGCCGCGCGGAACATCAGCGACTGCAGATAGCCGATCTGGCCCACCGGATCGTTCTCATAGGCGCCCAGTTCGTCGGCCAGTTGTTCGGCGTAAAGCCCCCAGCCCTCGACATAGCTGGAGAAGCCCAGCAAATTCATCAGGAGCGGCGCGGATGGGCTCTCCTGTTGCAGGCTGATCTGCAGATGGTGGCCCGGCGTCGCCTCGTGATAGGTCAGTGTCGGCAGGGTCCAGGACGGCCATTCCGCCGTGTCCTTCAGATTGATCCAATAGATGCCGGGCCGCGTCCCATCCAGGCTGGGCGAGTTGTAATAGCCCATCGGCGCACCGGCCTCGATCTCGGGCGGCACGCGCTTGATCTCGACCTTGGCCTTGGGCAGGCGGCCGAAGGCGTTCGGCAGTCGGGCCTGCATATCGGCCATCTGCGCGTTCAGCTTCTCGATCAGCTCGGCCTTGCCCGCGTCGGTGTTGGCGTAGACGTATTTCGGATCGTCCCCCAAGGCCTTGATCCGTTCGGCGACCGAGCCTTGCGTCAACCCTTGCGCCTTCAGCAGCCCGTCGGCGCGCGCCGACAGCTCGGCCATCTGTTCGACGCCGGTGCGGTGGATTTCGTCCGCCGTCAGCCGGGTCGTGGTGATGTAGTGCAGGCTGTTGGCGTAATATTGCTCGCCCTGCGGCAGGCGGCGCACCGAGGCGTCGTGTACGGCCTTGGGCTGGGCCGCCTTCAGCACGGCGTTCTGTGCGGCCAGGGCCGGATAGACGCGCGTCTCGATCAGGCGCTGCACCTGGGCGCCCCAGTCGCCGCTCAACCCCTTGGCCTGGGTGCGGTCCACGATGGACTGCATCAGGGGCGAGGTGGCGGGCGAGGTCGCCAGGACGCCGTCCTGCTGGCGAATGGCCTTGGCCAGGATGAAGTCGGGCGGGATGACGCCCAGCGCATAGTCTTCCTTCAGCCGGTCCGTCTCGGCCGCCAGCACGTCGGCGAAGGCGTCGACCCGCGCGACATAGGCGTCGGCGTCGGCCGCCGTTTCGATGGTGTGCTGATTGGCCAGGAAGTCGGGGGTGGACTGATAGGCGCCGCCCTGCTGGCTGACCCGATACGGATTGGGCCAGCCGCCCTGGCCATAGGGGATGTCGTAGGTGGCGATCACCGCATCCAGGCTCTGGCTCAGGCTGTCGTAATAGTTGGTGTCGCGCGCATCCAGCCTGGACCGGTCGATGCGGTTCAGTTCGGCGCGCTGGCGTCGGGTGAAGGCGCGCTGCTGGTCTTCCTCCGCACGGGTGGGGGCGGTCAGTTTCGACTTGGCGGCGGCGCGGTCGCCCTTGTCCAGGCCGAACATGGTGACGACCTCGGGGCTCATGTCCAGCGTCTGCTCGAACGTGGCGTCCATGAAGGTCTTCAACTGGGCGGCGGCGTCGCCCTGAGCACTGGACGCCTGTCGGGCCAAGGCTGGACCGCCCACGGCGACGAGGCCGGCGCCCAGTGCGGCGGACTGAAGAAGACGACGACGATCGAACATGGCACGGCCCCTGCGAATTGGATGCGGCAATGGAGCCCGCATGGGCCGGGGCGGCAAGTGAAATCGCGGACAGTCCGGCGCGGCCTTTCATGAAAAAGGCCCGGCGGATCGCTCCGCCGGGCCTGGTTCAGTCTGGGTTGCGACGTCGCTTAGTCGCGACGGCGACGACCGCGATCGCCACCGCGATCACCGCCGCCTTCACGCTTGGGACGGCCGCCGGTGTCTTCCGACAGGGGGGCTTCGCCACGCTCGGCGCGTTCGGCGTTGATCTTGTCGGTGATGTCCTCGCCGGTTTCCTGATCCACGACCTTCATCGACAGTTTGGTCTTGCCGCGATCGTCGAAGCCCAGGAACTTGACCTTGACCTCCTGGCCCTCCGACAGGACGTCGGCCGGGTTGGCGACGCGTTCCAGAGCGATCTGGGACACATGGACCAGGCCGTCCTTGGCGCCGAAGAAGTTCACGAAGGCGCCGAAATCGACGACCTTGACCACCTTGCCGGTGTAGATCGTGCCGACTTCCGGTTCCGAGGCGATGGACTGGATCCAGGCCTTGGCGGCGTCGATCTTTTCCTGGTCGTTGGCGGCGACCTTGATGGTGCCGTCGTCGCCGATGTCGATCTTGGCGCCGGTCTTCTCGACGATCTCGCGGATCACCTTGCCGCCCGAACCGATCACTTCACGGATCTTGTCGACCGCGATCTTGATGGTTTCGATCTTGGGCGCGTGTTCGCCCAGTTCGGTGCGCGGCGCGTCCATGGCCTTGGACATCTCATCCAGGATATGCAGGCGACCGGCCGAGGCCTGCGTCAAGGCCTGTTCCATGATCTCCTTGGTGATGCCGGCGACCTTGATGTCCATCTGAAGGCTGGTGATGCCTTCCGACGTGCCGGCGACCTTGAAGTCCATGTCGCCCAGGTGATCTTCGTCACCCAGGATGTCCGACAGGATGGCGAACTCGCCCGACGGCTCCAGGATCAGACCCATGGCGATGCCCGACACCGGACGGACCAGCGGCACGCCCGCGTCCATCAGGGCCAGCGACGAACCGCAGACCGTGGCCATCGAGGACGAACCGTTCGACTCGGTGATCTCCGACACCAGACGGATGGTGTAGGGGAAGTCTTCCTTGGTCGGCAGCATCGGACGGATCGCGCGCCAGGCCAGCTTGCCGTGACCGATCTCGCGACGGCCGGGCGAACCCATGCGGCCCGCTTCACCCACCGAATAGGGGGGGAAGTTGTAGTGCAGCAGGAAGCTTTCCTTGTAGGTGCCCTGCAGGCTGTCGATGTACTGCTCGTCCTCGCCGGTGCCCAGGGTGGCGACGACCAGGGCCTGGGTTTCCCCACGCGTGAACAGGGCCGAACCGTGGGTGCGCGGCAGGACGCCGACTTCCGACACAATGGCGCGGACCTTGTCCAGCGCGCGCCCGTCGACGCGGTGGGCGTTCTCGATGATGTCGCGACGCAGGACCTCGGCTTCGCACTCCTTGAAGGCGGCCGAGAACTTGGAGCCGTCGACGCCGTCGGGGTTCTCGTCGGTCTTCACCAGCTTGGCGGCGGCGGTCTTCTTGGCCGCATCGACGCCCGAGCGGCGGTCATACTTGCCGGGGTGGGTGTAGGCGGCCTTGATGTCCTCGCCGACCAGCGACTTGATCGAGGCGACCACGTCCGAATGATCTTCGGCCTGGAAGTCGAACGGCTCCTTGGCGGCGTGTTCGGCCAGTTCGATGATGGCGTCGATGACCGGCTGCATCCCTGCATGCGCGAACATCAGGGCTTCCAGCATCTTCTCTTCCGACAGCTCCTTGGCTTCGGATTCGACCATCATCAGCGCGTCCTGGGTGCCGGCGACCACCAGGTCCAGGTCCGAGGTCGGGATCAGGTCGATGGACGGGTTCAGCACAAGCTCGCCGTCGATCAGGCCGACGCGCGCGGCGCCGATCGGGCCCATGAAGGGCACGCCCGAGATGGTCAGGGCGGCCGAGGCGGCGACCATGCCCAGAACGTCGGGGTCGTTCTCCATGTCGTGCTGCAGCACGGTGACGACGACCTGGGTCTCGTTCTTGAAGCCCTTGACGAACAGCGGGCGGATCGGACGGTCGATCAGGCGGGAAACCAGGGTTTCCTTCTCGGTCGGACGGCCTTCACGCTTGAAGTAACCGCCGGGGATCTTGCCGGCGGCGAAGGTCTTTTCCTGGTAGTTGACGGTCAGGGGGAAGAAATCCAGGCCGGGCTTGGGGGCGCGGCCATAGACGACGGTGGCCAGAACCACGGTCTCGCCATAGGTCGCCAGCACGGCGCCGTCGGCCTGACGGGCGATGCGGCCTGTCTCCAGGGTCAGCGGGCGTCCGGCCCAGTCGATCGTCTTGCGTTTGATGTCGAACATATCTCGTCTTTCGTATCCCGGAGGGCGTATTCCCGGCGGGTTCCCATCATTGGGTGGAGCGCGGGGCGTTCAGTCCCGTGATCCGAGGGTCGCCGCGCCATCGCGGAAGACCCGGTGAGGACCGTCCTGGTCCTCTCGTCTGCGCCGTGCAGTCCTGCGGCGCCCAGGTCGTTCAGAGTGACAGTCTCTAGGTACACAACGAGGCGCGGACGTGACCGCCCGCGCCTCGAAATACAGTCCGGTGCTGATCCGCGCCTTAGCGGCGCAGGCCCAGCTTGGCGATGATCGCCTGGTAGCGACCGGCGTCGACCTTGTTCAGGTGGTCGAGCAGGCGGCGACGTTGCGACACCATCTTCAGAAGGCCACGACGCGAGTGGTTGTCCTTCTTGTGGGTCTTGAAGTGTTCGGTGAGGTTGGCGATGCGTTCCGACAGGATCGCGACCTGAACCTCGGCCGAGCCGGTGTCGCCAGCGGTGCGGGCGTTATCGGCGATGATCTCGTGCTTGCGTTCAGCAGTAACCGACATCGAAAGTCTCCCTAGGTGGCCTACCGCGCTGCGCGCTACTTGAGGCCGGGTTGGAGTCCCCTGATCAGGCGATCAGGAAAGGTTGAAAACGCGGTCGGGTTCTAACCGGCCGGCCCGCAACTGACAGAGGGCGACGAGGGTCTGGCCCTGGAAGGCGGAAACCGTGCGCGAACCGCCGGAAAGACGGGCCTTGAGGGTTTCCACCTGACGGGGGAGCAGAACGATCGGGCGTCCCTGCCGAAGCGAGAAGGCGTCCTGGTCCGTCACGGCCAGCTCCGGGATGTCGTCCAGAGCGGTCGCAACGGCAAGCAAGCCTTCCGAGGCGGCGCCCCTATGCACTATTTCCTCCAGAGAATCCAGCGTGACCGCATTTTCCGTGCTGAACGGGCCGACCCGTTCGCGGCGCAGGGCCGACAC
Organism: uncultured Brevundimonas sp.; assembly: GCA_963515305.1. Taxonomy (GTDB): domain Bacteria; phylum Pseudomonadota; class Alphaproteobacteria; order Caulobacterales; family Caulobacteraceae; genus Brevundimonas. Next base: position 25,522 of record CAUPWX010000008.1, on the reverse strand, counting down.
ATGACCCTCCGCGCCCAGAGCCAGGGCCAGGTCGCGGGCCAGAGAACGGACATAGACGCCCTTGCCGGTCAGGATGCGGATCTCGACGTGGTCGGCGTCGGGCGCGTCGGTGACCTCGGCCGAATGGATGGTCACGCGGCGGGCCTGCAGCTCGAACTCGACCCCGTCGCGCGCCAGGTCATAGGCGCGGGCGCCGTCCACCTTGATGGCCGAGAACCGGGGCGGGGTCTGGTCGATCTCGCCGACGAAGGCGGGCAGGGCCGCCTTCACCTGATGGACCGTCGGCCGCACGTCGGACCGGCCGATGATCTCGCCCTCGCGGTCCACGCTGTCGGTCGAGACGCCCCAGTTGACGGTGAAGCGATAGACCTTCTGCGCCTCCATCATCATCGGCACGGTCTTGGTGGCCTCGCCCAGCGCGATGGGCAGGATGCCGCTGGCCAGCGGGTCCAGCGTCCCGGCGTGACCGGCCTTCTGCGCGTTGAACAGGCGGCGTACGCGGCTGACCGCCTCGGTCGATCCCATCTCGAACGGCTTGTCCAGGCAGACCCAGCCATCGACGATATCGCCCTTCTTGCGACGGCCCATCAGTCCTGCTCCGTTGAATGGATATGAAAACGCTCAGTCGCCGCGCGGCCCTGGCCGCCCCGCTCGCCCTGATGACCCCGGCCTTCCAGGCAGGACAGGAGAGCTATGGCGGCTTCGCCATCGATCTGAGTCTGGCGCCGGAGGCGACGCGGGCCGCGACGCTGGCCTCGCTGCGCGCCCAGATCGATCTGGTGAACAGCCTGAAGATCCGGGCCGATATTCTGGACTGGTTCCGCAGCGTGCCTCTGGTCGTCGATCCGTCGATCAGGGGACCGGGCGAATTCCGCAACGGGCGTCTGGCCCTGAAGGATGTCGAGACGCCGGCCGACAATCCGTTGCTGCTGCACGAGCTGCTGCACGGCTGGCATTTCCAGCGTATGCCGGACCGCAGACGCAATCCCGAGATCCTGGCCTTCTACGACCAAGCCAAGGCGTCCGGCGCCTTTCCGGCCCGGTCCTACATGCTGTCGAACGTCGTGGAATTCTTCGCCATGACGGCCTCGACGGTGCTGTGGGGCCGAGCGGCGCGGCCGCCGCGCACCCGCGAACGCCTGCGCCAGGTCATGCCCGCCTATTACGACTGGCTGGTCGAACAGTTCGGCCTCCAGGTCTGAGACCCGGCTCATTCGCCCTCGTCGTCGCGGCGTTCCAGGTCGGCGCGGACGCGGGGGTCGTCGAACAGCCGGTCCATGTGGCTGGCGGCGTCGAAGCTTTCGTCGTGGCGGAAACGCAGGTCGGGCGTGAACTTCATGTCCAGCCGACGGCCCAGCTGGCCGCGCAGGAATTTGGCGTGGGCGTTGAGCGCCTTGATGATCTCGCTCTCATGACCGCTGGTCGGGGCGGCTTCGACCCCGGCGCCGAGCGGCTCGACGAAACAGGTGGCGTGTTTCAGGTCGGGCGACAGGCGCACCTCGGTCACCGTGACGGACACGCCGACCAGGGCTTCGTCGTGGATGTCTTCCTCGCGCAGGATGTCCACCAGGGCGTGGCGGATCAGTTCGCCAGCGCGCAGCTGGCGCTGGCTGGGTCCGCTGGGGCCCGATGCGTTGCGGGTATGTTGCTTGTGGGCCATCGGCCGCTCCTTCTTCATCGCCTGCCGGGACTCGGACCCAGCCTGAAAGGCGAAAGTCGGGCGGTCTAGGCGCGTGCAGGCGTCCTGTCCAGTTTCGCCGCCTTGTCCGCGTCGCGGGCGGATCGCATGACTTCGCTGGACACTATGGCGCGAACGGGTCGGATCGTCACGCCGCCGGCGTTCAGCACCTGAGCCGTCCAGTGATTGCACAGATGCAGGATGGAGAAGGTTTCGCGGCTGGCGAAGAAGCGCGCGTCGTCGCCGGGGCGGGCCGCCGCCACACGCGGTCCGCCGCCCGACAAATCCAGCGACGCCTCGATCCGCCCGGCCAGACGGTCGAAGGCCGCCGGCGACAGGGCCACGGCGGCGCGCGCATCCTGTGCGTATCGCCCATCGGGATCGGCCGTCTCGGGGTCCAGCATCACGACGGAGGCGTTGCCGGGGTGGAAGAAGGCGCGACCGCCATCGGGCAGCCGGTCGGCGATGGGGCTTTGATCCACATAGAAGCGGGCGTCGCCCCAGCCGATCACGATCCAGTCGCCGGGCGCCAGGCCCGCGACCGCCTGGGCCAGGGGACCGCCGCGTCGCATCAGGGCGGCGCGCGGCGCGACCAGATCGGTATGAAAACCGTTGTCCAGCACGCGAACGATCACCGTCTTGTCGGCCGGGGCTCGGTCGAGCACGCCGGGGCGGGTCCAAGTCAGGAGGGCGATGGCCGCGCCGGCGCCGGCGGCCAGGATCAGCGCCCGCATCATCGACCCAGATCCAGCACGGCGCACAGCCGGTCGTCGGAAAGATCCGCGCCGGGCGGCGGCCCCTGTCGCACCGGCATCAGGACGAAGCCGTCACGTCGCACCGCCAGGGCCAGCCAACCGACCGGGTGTCCGTCGCACAGGCGTGTGTCCTGATCGGCCGTCACGCGGCGGATTTCGATCTGGGCCTGAGGCGGCGTCGTCATGATGTGGGCGAAGGCGTGCGAGACGCTGGCCTTTTGATCGGCCTGCACCAGCCGGTGCGGCGCCGAGTTCAAACGACCCGAAGGCGTCACGATCAACCCGCCATCCGCCGTCAGAACCAGACCCGACCCCTTGGCCACATAGCGGCCGGCGACCACCGCCTCGCCTATCTCGACCTGGCCGGACGGACGCCGCGACGGCGCGGGGCGGCCCGGTTCGATCAGCCGATTGAGGGCGGGCTCCACCACCAGGGCGCCCAGCAGGAACAGGGCGAAGGCGCCCACGCCTACGGCCGCGGTCCATTTCAGCGATGGGACGCCGGTCGGCGGGGCAGTCGCGCTCATGGCCGCCATCTTAACGGAACAGGGGTTGAGGAATGGTCACCCATCCTGCCCCTAGCCCGGTAGGCGGGTCAGTTGCGGCCGGGACGGCGCGTCGGATCGCTGAGCTGGAACAGACGCGCCGACAGGTTCGACGCCGGTTGCAGCGACGTCAGCTGGGTGCGTGTACGCGCGCCCTGCGGATCGGTGATGGTCCATTCCTGCAGGCGAATGGGGTTGCCCGCGAAGGCTAGAATGACTTGACCATCATTAGGACGACCCGCGTCGCGCGCGGTGATGGCGAAGGCGCCGGAAGCCATGCGGGTCACCCGCTCGATGCGGACGCCCTGATCAAGCCTGACGTTGCGCGCCAGAAAGGTGGACAGGGGCGTGCGGCCCAGCGGCACCTGCTGGAAGGTGTTCAGACGCGGGTCGTAGCGTTTGACGTTATAGCCGTCCGACACCACCAGCAGGCCGGCGGGGTTGGTGTATTCGAACCGCATCTTGCCAGGGCGCTGCAGATAGAAACGGCCCTGGCGCGCCTGGCCGCTGGGGCCCGTTTCGGTGAAGGTCCCCTGCGCCGAGGTCAGGGCCTGCAGATAGCCCTGCGCCTGTTGCACCACGGCTCGGTCGTCGGCCGACAGATTGGACTGGGCGTGGGCGGCGTCGAAGGCGCCCAGGGCGATCAGGCCGGTCGTCAGGCCTGCGCCCAGCAACAGGCTGCGGCGGTGCAGATCGGGGGTCAAGGCAAGAGTTCTGGCGCGCGAGGTCATGAAGTCCGTCTCCCGTTCGGGATGGTTGTCGATCCTGCCGTCTTGCCCGGTCGGCTTGGCGTCGGAATGACGCGAGCCTGACCATATTCCGGCGCTGCGATGAAGCCCTGTTCATCGAAATGCTGAAGCTTGGGAAAGATTGCGGGTCAGACAACGGCTTTGAGCCGCAGCCGTTCCTTGCCCGCGATCACACCATCGGCGGCGGTCCGGCCAGGACGTCGCGCTTGCCGGCGTGGTTGGCGGGGCTGACCACGCCTTCCTGTTCCATCCGCTCGATCAGGGAGGCGGCGCGGTTGTAGCCGATCTGGAGCCTGCGCTGCACATAGCTGGTCGAGGCCTTGCGGTCGCGAGTCACGACGGCGACCGCGCGGTCGTAGAGGTCGTCGCCCGAGCCCCCGCCGCCGCCCTCGTCCAGGGCGCCGTCGCCGTCGCCGTCAGGCTCGTCGGTGATCAGATCCAGATAGTCCGGCTCGGCCTGGGCCTTCAGGTGTTTGCAGACGTCCTCGACCTCCTTGTCGTCGACGAAGGGGCCGTGCAGGCGGGTGATGCGTCCGCCGCCCGCCATATAGAGCATATCGCCCTGGCCCAGCAGCTGCTCGCCGCCCTGTTCGCCCAGGATGGTTCGGCTGTCGATCTTGGACGTGACCTGGAAGCTGATCCGGGTCGGGAAGTTGGCCTTGATGGTGCCGGTGATGACGTCGACCGACGGACGTTGCGTGGCCATGATCAGGTGGATGCCCGCCGCGCGGGCCATCTGGGCCAGGCGCTGGACGGCGCCTTCGACGTCCTTGCCGGCGACCAGCATCAGGTCGGCCATTTCGTCCATGACCACGACCAGGAAGGGCAGGGGCTCGGGCCGGATCTTCTCTGACTCGTAAACCGGGCGGCCCTGGTCGTCGAAACCGGTCTGAACCGTGCGTTCGAAATGCTCGCCCTTGGCCTGGGCCTCGCGGGCGCGTTCGTTGTAGCTGGCGATGTTGCGAACGCCCAGTTTGGACATCCGGCGATAGCGGTCCTCCATCTCGCGCACCGTCCATTTCAGGGCGACGACGGCCTTCTTGGGATCGGTCACGACCGGCGCCAACAGGTGCGGGATCCCGTCATAGACCGACAGCTCCAGCATCTTGGGGTCGATCATGATGAAGCGACATTCGGCCGGTGAATGGCGATACAGGATCGACAGGATCATGGCGTTGACCCCCACCGACTTGCCCGAACCGGTGGTGCCCGCGATCAACAGGTGCGGCATCCGCGCCAGGTCGGCGACATAGGGTTCGCCGCCGATGGTCTCGCCCAGCGCCAGAGGCAGCAGGTGCCCCTTCTTGTCGTATTCGGCGCTGGCCAGAAGGTCGCGCAGATAGACCGTCTCGCGCTTGGCGTTGGGCAGTTCGATGCCGATGGCGTTCCTGCCCTGAACCACGCTGATGCGGCAGGCGCGGGCGGACATGGAGCGGGCGATGTCATCGGCCAGGGCGACCACCCGGCCGTGCTTCACGCCAGGCGCCGGGACCAGTTCGTACAGGGTCACCACCGGGCCGGGGCGGATCTGGTCGATCACGCCGCGCACGCCGAATTCCTGCAGCACGCCCTCCAGCATCTTGGCGTTCTGTTTCAGCGATTCCTCGTCGACCGAGGCGGTGCGCTGGCCGGGCTTGCTCAGTATGCCCAGCGGCGGCAGGTCGAAATCGCCCTCGGGCCGGGTGAAGTCGAAGGCTTGCTGGTCCAGGTCGTCCTTGCGGGCCTTGGGCGCCTTGACCGCGGCGACGCGGGGTTCGGCCGGCTGAGACGCCGCGCGCTGGGCGGCGGGCGAGGCGGCAGGCGCCGCGACGTCGTCTTCCCACGGCGGCAGGTCGCCATAGGCGGTTTCGGCGGCGGTCGGGGGCGCGTCGTCCGTCGCGTCGGGGGCGAGGGGGGCGTCGTCCATCGGGGGCGCGACGCGGTTTTCGGGACGGGTCTCGGGGCGGGGCTTGCGCGCTGCGGGCGCGCGCGGCGTCTTGGGTTCGGGCGCGCGCGGGGCGGCGGGCGCGCGCAGCGACCGGCCCCAATGCAGGGCGTCCAGGAAGTCGGCGGCCCTCAGGCCAATGGCGAATCCGACCAGCCACAGTCCGACCCCCAAAAACACAAGCCCGGCGATGATCCGTCCGCCCGGAATGTGCAGGGCGGCAAGGCCTTGCGCGGCCAGGCCCGTCACCCCGTCGCCCCACAGCCCGCCCAGGCCGGCCGCCAGAGGCCAGGCCGCCGGCGCCGCCAGGGCCGCCAGCGCGGCGGACAGGGCCAGGGTTCCGCCAGTCGCGGCCAGGGCCTTCAGCGGCGTGGGCTTCAGGCGCTGCTGGATGGCGTCGCCCACGGCGCGCGCCAGGCCGAAGGCGATCACGAGCAGGGCGGCGGGCCAGGCGGCAAGGCCCAGCGACTGCATGAACAGGTCGGCGAACAGGGCGCCGTTCGCGCCCAGCCAGTTGGTCGCAGGCCGGCTGGACGCCGCATTCAGACTGGCGTCCGCCGGATTCCAGGACATCAGGGCGACCACCAACAGGATCGCCAAAAGCGCCTGCAACACCCCCCGGAACCGCACCACGAAGGGCGCGTCCCACAGGATGCGGGCGCTGATCCAGGCCTGACGGCCGATGACGAGGGCGGTGGACATGAAGGGGCGAACCTTCCGGGCGGCTGACGTTCGACAGCCCTTGTCGCACCCACAGGGTTAAAGGGCTGTTTACCAGCCGCCAATCCTCCCCCGAGAAGCGCAGCGCAACGGGGGAGGATCTGGGCTGGACGTTTGCGCCTGCGGGCGCGACAAGCCTGTCATGGTCGACATCGAACGCTACGACATCGTCATCGCCGGCGCGGGACTGACCGGGGCGGCCTTCGCCCTGGCGGCGGCGCAGGCCGGGCTGAGGGTGGTCATGGTCGATCCTCAACCGTTCGACGCCCAGATGGCGCCGACCTTCGACGGCCGTTCGACCGCCATCGCCTTCTCCACCTTCCGAATGCTGGACGCCCTGGGCGTGGGCGAGGCCCTGCGGCCGCACGCCTGCCGAATGGATCATATTCTGGTGACGGACGGCCGGCGGCCCGGCGCGGCCAGCCGGGCCGCCTCCCCCGCCTTCCTGCGCTTCGACGCCGAGGAGATCGGCGGCCGCACGGGCGGTGAGCCGCTAGGCTATATGGTCGAGAACCGGCGCATCCGCGTCGCCCTGGCCGAGGTCGTGACCAGGGCCGGGATCGCGGTGCGCGCCCCGGCCTCGGTGGCTGCAGTGACGACAGACGCGGGCAAGGCGACCGTGACCCTGGCCGACGGCTCGGTCCTGACAGCGCCTCTGGTCGTCGGCGCCGAGGGACGCGGCTCGACCGTGCGCCGCGCCGCCGGGATCGAGACGGTGGGCTGGGGCTATGGCCAGAGCGGCGTCGTGGCCACGGTGCGGCTGGGCCGCGACCACGGCAATGTCGCACACGAATATTTCCTGCCCAGCGGCCCCTTCGCCATCCTGCCCCTGACCGATCAGCGCGCCAGCCTGGTCTGGACCGAGACGACGCGGCGCGGCGAGGCGTTGCGCGACGCCTCCGACGCCGCCTTCCACGCCCATCTGATGCGGCGGTTCGGCGAGTTTCTGGACGGGGCGACGGTCGAGGGGCCGCGCTTCGTCTATCCGCTGTCGCTCAGCCTGGCCGAGAAACTGGTCGCGCCGCGCATCGCCCTGATCGGGGATGCGGCCCACGGCGTGCATCCGGTGGCGGGCCAGGGGTTGAACATGGGGCTGAAGGACGCCGCCGCCCTGGCCGAGGTGCTGGCCGAGGCCGCGCGTCTGGGCGAGGACATCGGGTCGGAGACGGTGCTGGAGCGCTACGCCCGCTGGCGCCGGTTCGACAATGCGGCCCTGGCGGCCGGATTTGACGCCTTCGTGCGCCTGTTCTCCAACGACATCGCGCCGATCCGCCTGGCGCGCGACCTGGGCATGGCGGCGGTCAACCGCATCGGTCCCCTGCGCCGGGCCTTCATGCAGGAGGCGGGCGGCGCCACCGGCGATCTGCCCCGGCTGCTGCGCGGCGAGGCGGTCGTCTAGTTTAGCTGCAGCCGCACGCGTTCGAAGGTGGTGTAGCGCCGCGCTTCTTCCGCCCCGTCCAGACCGCGGGCGCGCGAGAGGGCTTGGAGCGAGCCGGCCAAGGCGCCCTGTTTCTCCCGCGCCGAAGCGACGTCCAGCCAGGGCCGGTGATCCTCGGGGTCCAGCAGGGCGCGGCGCAGGGCCGAGCGTTCGGCGGCCTCATAGTCCCGGCCCCGAATGGCGCGGGCGAACAGCAGGTTCTGCAGCCGGATCAGGGCCTGACGGTCGCTGACCGGCGCCATCAGAATGTCCAGCCGATCCGCGACGTGCGGCATCAGCCCGGCACGCAGGGCGCGGCGGGTCAGTTCGCTGGGCAGGATCAGCCGTCCCTGGCTGAACGGATCCAGCGCCACCGGGCCTTCGGGCGTCTCGACGCGCACCATGAAATGGCCGGGAAAATCCACGCCCGCCGCCGTGACCCCGGCCGCCTTGGCCGCGTGCAGATAGAAGACCGCCAGCGCGGCCGACAGGCCGCGTCGTCGCTCGGCGACCTGGATGATGTCGGTGTTGGCGGGGTGGTCATAGTGGATCAGGTCGCCGTTCAGCCTCAGATCCCCGCACAGGGTTTCGGACAAGGCCTCGTCCGGGCTTTCACCGCCGATGCGTTCCTTCAGCCGTTCGCAGGCGTTCCGGGCCAGATCGCGCGCCGGTTCGGCGTCGCGCAAAGGGTGGTCGTGAATGGCGCAGGCGATCGCCGCCTCCAGCAGGGGGAAGGCGTCGTCATCGGCCTGTCCGGCCGCTGTCAGGACAGCCTCGGCCTCCTCGCGGGTCATGCGATCCCTTCAACCCCCCCTTTCCACGCCGCGAAGATGACGCGGAAACCGCCAGGGGGCCAGCGCCACCATATCAATTCTCAAGTCCAGTCGTTGCAGCGCGGGGCGATTGCGGCGGACGGCCTGGCCAGCGGCGACCAGCCGGTCGTGCTGCGCCGGCTTCAGCGCCAGCATCGCCGCCGCCATCGTCTTGCGGCGCTTGACCTCGACCACGGCCAGAACGCGCCCGCGACAGGCCAGAAGGTCGATCTCGCCGGCCCGGCTTTTCAAACGGAAGCCCAGGATGCGATAGCCGCGCAGCATCAGCCACAGGGCGGCGACCCATTCGGCGGCGTGACCGGCCCGGAACGCCGCCCCGCCCGCCGCCTGACGCCACGCCGCCTTGGGACGGCGGACCGGCGCGGGGCGCGGCAGGCGTTTCACTTGCCCTTCAGCTCCAGCGCGCGGCGATAAAGGGTTTTGCGGTTCAGCCCCAGGGCCTTGGCGACCTCGGAGGCCGCATCGCCGGTCGACAAGGTCTGCAAGGCGTCGATCAGGGCGGCGTCCGCATCGGCCTCGGTCGCCTGAACCGCTTCGCCGGGGCCCACGACCACGACGATCTCGCCCTTGGGCGCGTCCAGGCGCGGATCGACGGCCAAGTCGTCCAGCGTCCCGCGCACGCACTCTTCGTACAGTTTGGTCAGTTCGCGGGCGACGGCGGCGGGGCGCGGCCCCAGCACGGCGGCCATGTCGGTCAGACTGTCTTTAAGGCGCGGCCCGCTTTCGAAGAAGACCAGGGTCTGACGCTGGCTTTTCAGCGCGTCCAGCGCGGCGGTGCGCCCCGCCGTCTTGGGCGGCAGGAAGCCGGCGAACAGCACGCGGTCGGCGGGCAGGCCGGCGATGCACAGGGCGGCCAGCAGGCTGGAGGCGCCGGGGATCGGATGGACCGGCAGGCCTTCGGCGATCACGGCGCGGGCGACGACGAAGCCGGGATCGCTGACCAGCGGCGTGCCGGCATCCGACACCAGGGCGACCACCTGCCCCTCGCGCAGCCGTTCGATCGCCTGTTCGGCCGCCCCACCCGACGCATGGTCGTCGCAGCGTTCCAGCTTCGCCTTAAGGCCATAGGCGCTAAGCAGCTTGGCGGTGACGCGCGTGTCCTCGGCCAGCACCAGGTCGGCGGCGGCCAAGACGTCCAGCGCGCGCAGCGTCATGTCGCGCAGGTTCCCGATCGGGGTGGCGACCAGATAGAGGCCCGGCTCCACCCGCCGGGGCGGCGGGGCGGCGGGTGGAAAGGGCGAGGGTTCGCTCAACGCTCGACCACGGCCGCAGGCGGACGCGGCGCCGAGGTCAGGCCCGACCCCTGGAAGGCGGGGCCGGCGTCATAGGCGGCGAAGGTGGCGGCGGTGATGATCTCCGAGACCGAGGCGCCCAGGGACACGATCTGCACCGGCTTCTCCAGCCCGACCAGCAGCGGGCCGATCACCGTCGCGCCGCCCAGGGCCTGAACCAGTTTGGTCGAGATGGCGGCCGAATGGATGGCGGGCATGACCAGGACGTTGGCCGGCTTGGTCAGACGGTTGAAGGCGTAGGCGGGATGCCCCTTGGGATCCAGGGCGACCTCGGGCGGCATTTCGCCCTCGTATTCGAAATCGACGCCCTTCTTGTCCAGGATTCGGATCGCCTCGCGCACCTTTTCGGCGCGGTCGCCAGGCGGGTTGCCGAAGGTCGAATAGGACAGGAAGGCCACGCGCGGATTGCGGCCCAGGCGACGCACCGTCTCGGCCGCCTTGATGGCGATGTCGGCCAGTTCCTCGGCGTTCGGCAGTTCGTGGATGGTGGTGTCGGCGACGAACAGGGTCCGCCCCTTGGCCAGCAGGATCGACAGGCCGATCAGCGTGTCCTCGACGTCCAGCACGCGCTGGACCTCCTTCAGCGCCATATTGAAGTTGCGGGTCACGCCCGCGACCATGGCGTCGGCCCGACCCTTGGCGACCAGGGTGGCGGCGAAATAGTTGCGGTCCTGATTGATCATCCGCTGGACGTCGCGACGCAGATAGCCCCGACGCTGCAGCTTTTCGTACAGCCAGTCGGTGTCCTCGACATTGTGGCCCGAAACGCGGGCGTTGATGATCTCGATGCCCAGATCGTCGAAGTTCAGCCCCGCCTCGGCGGCGTTCTGACGGATCAGATCCTCGCGCCCGACCAGGACCGGGGTGCCTAGATCGGCCTGTTTGAAACCCCAGGCGGCGCGGATGACGGCCGGCTCTTCGCCCTCGGCGAAGACGACGCGCTTGTTCGGCCCGCCGCGCACGGCCGAGCTGATCTTCTGCATCAGGGCGGCGGACGGATCGACGCGCGAGCGCAGGGCGTTGCGATAGATGTCCATGTCCTCGATCTGGACGCGGGCCACGCCGGTATCCATCGCCGCCTGGGCGACGAAGGGGGGGATGTACCAGATCAGGCGCGGATCGAACGGCGTCGGGATGATGTAGTCGGGACCGAACTTCAGCTTGCGGCCGCGATAGGCGGCGGCGACCTCGTCCGGCACGTCCTCGCGCGCCAGCGCCGCCAGGGCCTGGGCGCAGGCGACCTTCATCTCGTGGTTCACGCGGCGGGCGCGCACGTCCAGCGCGCCCCGGAACAGATAGGGGAAGGCCAGGACGTTGTTGACCTGGTTCACATAGTCCGAACGGCCGGTGGCGATGATGGCGTCCGACCGCACCGACTGCACGTCCTCGGGCGTGATCTCGGGATCGGGGTTGGCCATGGCGAAGATGATCGGATTGGGCGCCATCGAGGCGACCATCTCCTTGGTGATCGCGCCCTTGGCGCTGAGGCCCAGCACCACGTCGGCGCCGACCATGGCCTCAGCCAGGGTGCGCAGCGGCGTGTCGGTGGCGTGGGCGGCCTTCCACTGGTCCATGCCGTGGTCGCGACCCTTGTAGACCACGCCGTCGCGGTCGCAGATCACGGTGTTCTCGGCCTTGACGCCCGCCGCCTTCATCAGGGCGATGGATGACAGGCCCGCCGCACCGGCGCCGGCCAGCACCACTTTGACCTCGTCCAGCTTCTTGCCCGCAACATGGCAGGCGTTGATCAGGCCGGCGGTCGAGATGATGGCCGTGCCGTGCTGGTCGTCGTGGAAGACAGGAATGTCCAGCAGGTCCTGCAGCTCGCTCTCGATGACGAAACATTCCGGGGACTTGATGTCCTCCAGATTGATGCCGCCCCAGGTGTCGCCGATGTTCTTGACCACGGTGATGAACTCGTCCGGGTCGGTGGTCTTCACCTCGACGTCGAAGCTGTCGACGTCGGCGAACCGTTTGAACAGGACGGACTTGCCTTCCATCACCGGCTTGGAGGCCATATGGCCCAGATTGCCCAAGCCCAGGATGGCGGTGCCGTTCGAGATCACGGCGACCAGATTGCCCTTGGCCGTATAGTCATAGGCCTTGTCCGCGTCCTCGGCGATGGCCAGGACCGGCACGGCCACGCCCGGCGAATAGGCCAGCGACAGGTCGCGCTGCGTCGCCATCGGCTTGGTCGGCGCCATCGAAATCTTGCCCGGCGTCGGGATGCGGTGGAAATCCAGGGCCTCCTGGTCGGAGAAGGTCTGTTTTTCGGTTTGATCGGGCATGACTTTGGGCGTTTCCGGGCGCGTCGTTTTTGATTGGTCCCTCGTTCCTAATGCGCGGGACCGGACGGGACAACCACGCAGGGGCGAACGCGCCCCGCCCCGTCCTGTCGGGACCGGGCGGAACAGGCCGCCTTGATGCGGGCGGGCGGTGTGCGAAAAAAGTGACCGGCGTCCGGGCTCGCGTGCGGATTTCCGCAAAGCCCGGTGGGCTCAGATCGACAGCACGCCCGTGCGCTCGATTTCGACCGGCCCTGTCATCATCACGTGATCGCTGTCAGCGTCCCAATCGATGACCAGTTCGCCGCCGTCCACCACCACGGTCGCCCTGCGTTCGGTCAGGCCGCGCCGGGCGGTGGCGACCAAGGCGGCGCAGGCGCCGGTGCCGCAGGCCCGCGTCAGACCCGCGCCCCGTTCCCACACCCGCAGCCGGATATGATTGCGGTCCACGACGTTCGCGAACCCGACATTGACCCCTTGCGGGAACAGCGGGTGATGCTCGACCAGCGAACCCGAGGCGGCGACGAAGCCGTCGTCCTGACGGTCGGTGAAGAAGACCACGTGGGGATTGCCCATCGAAACGGCGCCGGGCGTGTGCAGGACCGGGGCGTCGATCGGTCCGACCTGCAGCTCGATCCCGCGCGTGTCCATCGCCTCGGCGAGCGGCACCTGGGTCCAGTCCAGGCGAGGCTGGCCCATATCCACCGTGACCTTGTGGTCGCCTGCGCGCGTCGCGACCGTGGGGCCGCCCGCCGTGTCGATGAGGACGCGGTCCGCGCCGTTCGCCTGCATCAGCAGCCAACCGACGCAGCGCAGGGCGTTGCCGCAGGTCTCCACCATCGAGCCGTCGGCGTTCCACACCCGCATGAAGGCGTCGGCCGTCGCGGACGGTTCGATGCAGATCAGCTGGTCGAAACCTTCGCCCGACTCCCGGTCGCCCAGGGCGCGAATCTGGTCGGCGTCGGGCGTGAACGGCTGTTCCAGGGCGTTGACGACGACGAAGTCGTTGCCGGCGCCGTTCATCTTGACGAAGGGACGGGTCATGACCGCGATATAGGACAGGCGGCGGCGTCGGGAAACGGCGGTCGCCCGCTTCTTTCGCCCTTGATGCGGGAACCGTTGGACAGGCCGGTCTGTAAACGGTTGATTGGCGGCCCTTGACGGACCCCGGCCTTCGCCGGGGCGAACGGAATGAAACGTGTCCCGAACACCGGCTGAAGCGGCCCCGACGGAAAAGGAAGACGGCCTGCGCCTGCGCGCGCGGCTGCGCTACCTCTATCACGGCTCCCAACCGCCGGCGGTGCGGTTCCGGCTGACGGTGATCGCGGTCGATCTGATCATCATCGGCTTCTTTCTGGCCGCGCCGATCCTGAAGAACATGGGTTGGGCCTTCTATGCGCTGGATTATCTGATCGCGACGGTGCTGGCGCTGGATCTGGCGGCGCGGGCCTATGCCTATGCGGACATCAAGGACTGGCTGAAGCGGCCCATCGTCTGGGTGGACCTGTTCGTTCTGGCCACCCTGCTGTTTCCGGCCTGGCTGTTCAACCTGGGCTTCCTGCGGATGCTGCGGCTGTGGACCCTGCTGAACTCGGACTTCTTCTGGCGCACCGTGGGGCGGCGGTTCGACGATACGCGGGTCGAGGCCATCGCCCGCGCCATGGCCAATCTGGTCACCTTCGTGTTCGTGGCGACCGGCTTCGTCTATGCGACCTTCCGGGGGCATGACGGGATTTCGGGCTATGTGGATGCGCTGTATTTCACCGTGGCGACCCTGACCACGACGGGCTTCGGGGACGTGACCCTGCCGGGGCCGTGGGGGCGGCTGTTGTCCATCGCCGTCATGCTGGTGGGGATCACCCTGTTCCTGCGTCTGGCCCAGGCCCTGATCAAGCCGCACAAGGTGCGCTTTCCGTGCGAGCGTTGCGGCCTGCAGACCCACGATCAGGACGCGGTCCACTGCAAGGCCTGCGGCAATCTGCTGTGCATTCCCGACGAGGGATGAGGCGTCCGGCCGGCGGGCGGTGTGACAAAACGGTAAGGTCGCGCGACTTGCCGCCGCACACGTCGCCGTTAAGGTGCCGGCTTCGCTTTCGGGGACTGTCCATGATCCGCTCTTCCGCCGCCGTGCTCGCGGCCCTTCTCGCCTCCACCAGCCTGACCTCGGTAGCCATGGCCCAGACCCCCGCAGCTTCTTCGTCTTCTTCGTCTCCCGCCACAGGGTTCGCAACCAGCGACGCGACCGACCCCTATCTGTGGCTGGAAGAGGTAGAGGGCGAACGGGCGATGGAATGGGTCAAGGCCCACAACGCCCGCACCTTCGCCGTGCTGCAGGGCGATCCCCGCTACGACACCCTGCATCAGCAGGCTCTGGACATCGTTCAGGCGCGCGACCGCATTCCCGGCGTCGGGTTCAACCGCGACGGCACCCTGAGCAACTTCTGGCAGGACGCAGACCATGTGCGCGGCGTCTGGCGTCAGACCACGGTCGACAGTTTCCGCACCGCCGAACCGCAGTGGGAGACGATCCTCGACATCGACGCCCTGGCTGCGGCCGAGAACGCCAACTGGGTCTACAAGGGCGTCAACTGCCTGGCGCCCGAAGAGCGGCACTGCCTGGTCAGCCTGTCGAACGGCGGCAAGGACGCGGTGACCCTGCGCGAGTTCGACGCCGTGACCAAGACCTTCGTCGAGGGCGGGATCGTCCTGCCGGAATCCAAGGGCGGGGCGTCGTGGATCGACAAGGACACCCTGCTGGTGTCGCGCGACTTCGGGCCGGGCACCCTGACCAACTCGGGCTATCCGATGGTGGTCAAGCGGATGAAGCGCGGCCAGTCGCTGGATCAGGCCGAGACCCTGTTCACCGGCCAGCCGACCGACGTGTCGGTCTCCGGCTATACGCTGCGCGACGCCGACGGCGTGGTGAAGGCGGTCCTGATCAATCGGTCGGTGGACTTCTATTCGTCCGAGACCTGGCGCGTCACCGACGACGGCGCCCTGACCCAGCTGCAGCTGCCGGCCAAGTCCGACATCAGCGGCCTGGTCGACGGCCGGCTTCTGGTGTCGCTGAAACAGGACTGGACCGCGCCTTCGGGGCAGCCCTTCAAGACCGGCGACCTGATCGCCTGGCCGCTGGAGGCCTGGCTGGCCGACCAGGCGACCCCGGCCCAGTTGGTGCTGCGCCCGACCGAGCGTCAGGCCATCGAGGGCGTCAACGTCACCCGCAACCGCCTGGTCGTGGCCCTGTACGACAATGTGCGCGGTTCGGTGCGCGTCTATTCGCCCGCCGATCAGGGCGACTGGTCCTACACGACCCTGGATCTGCCGCAGAACGTGTCGGTCGGCGTCGGTTCGGCGTCGGAAACCGACGACAGGGTCTTCGTCAGCGTCACCGGCTACTTGAACCCGTCCAGCCTGTGGCTGGCCGATGCGGCGACCGGCGCGGTCGATCAGGTCAAGTCGATGCCGGCCAAGTTCGAAGCGGCGGGCATGACGGTGGATCAGCACGAGGCCCGCTCGGCCGACGGCACGATGATCCCCTATTTCGTGGTGCATAAGGCGGATATGCCGCTGGATGGGTCGAACCCGACCCTGCTGTATGGCTATGGCGGGTTCGAAAGCTCGCTGCTGCCCGGTTATTCGGCGACGGTCGGCAAGCTGTGGCTGGAGCGGGGCGGCGTCTATGTCATCGCCAACACGCGCGGCGGCGGCGAGTTCGGTCCCCGGTGGCACGAAGCCGCCCTGCAGCAGAACCGCCAGCGCGCGCACGAGGATTTCCAGGCCGTGGCCCTGGATCTGACCCAACGCAACATTACCAGCCAGCCCAAACTGGGCATCATGGGCGGCTCGCAGGGCGGGCTGTTCATGGGGGCGATGCTGACCCAGAGGCCCGACCTGATCAACGCCGCCGTCATCCAGGTGCCGCTGTTCGATATGCTGCGTTTCCACAAGCTGCTGGCGGGCGCCTCGTGGATCGGCGAGTACGGAGACCCGGACATCCCCGAACAGCGCGCCTGGATCGAGCGGTATTCGCCCTATCAGAACCTGCGTGCTGGCCAGCCCTACCCGGAAGTCTTCATCCACACCTCGACCAAGGACGACCGCGTCCATCCCGGCCATGCCCGCAAGGCGGCGGCGCGGCTTGAGGAACTGGGCTATCCGGTGCTGTTCTACGAGAACACCGACGGCGGCCATGCGGCCGGCGCGAACCTGCGCGAGACCGCGCGCCGCCTGGCGCTGGAATACACCTATCTGTCGCGCCGTCTGATGGACACGCCGGCGCAGGAATAGATTTGACCGATCCTCCCCCATCGGGGGAGGGGGACCACGAAGTGGTGGAGGGGGCGACCCCGCGCACTATTTCTGGTTCCGCCCCCTCCACCGCCTGATGGCGGTCCCCCTCCCCCGCGGTGCGGGGGAGGATCAGATTTGCGGAGTTCAAGCCATGCGTCACCTGATCCTGTCCGCCGCCATTCCGGCGCTTCTGCTCGGCGCCTGCGCCACGGCGCCCGCCGCGACCGAAAGCCCGGTTCAGCAGGCGGCCGAGCGCGGACCCCCGCCCCACTTCCCCCGCGACCTGACCCCGGCGGGCGTTGCGGCGGCGGACGATCATCTGGCGCTGGAGCAGGTGGACGGGGCCGAGGCGATGGCCTTCGTCGCCGAGGAGAACCGAAAGTCTCTCGCCGTCCTGACCGGCGATCCGCGCTACGAAACCTTCCGCGCCGAGGCCCAGGCCATACTGACCGCGACCGACCGCATCCCCAGCCCGTCCTTCCTGGGCGATGGCATCGGCAACTTCTGGCAGGACGCGACCAATCCCAAGGGCGTCTGGCGCCGCACGACGCTGGAGAGCTATGGCACCGCGACGCCCCAATGGGAGACGCTGCTGGACATCGACGCCCTGTCGAAGGCCGAGGGCCAGGACTGGGTGTTCAAGGGCGCCGACTGCCTGGCGCCGGACGAGACCCGCTGCCTGATCAATCTGTCCGACGGCGGCAAGGACGCGGTGGTGGTGCGCGAGTTCGACCTGACGACCAAGCGGTTCGTCGATGACGGCTTCACCCTGCCCGAGGGCAAGCACCGTATCGAATGGCTGGACCGCGACACGCTTCTGGTCGCCACCGATTTCGGCGCCGGAACCCTGACCGAGTCCGGCTATCCCTTCATCGTCAAGACGCTGAAGCGCGGCCAGACCCTGGCCCAGGCGACCGAGGTCTATCGCGGCGAACAGGGCGACGGCGGCTACGGCGTCAGCCCTGCCGTCTATCGCGACAAGGCCGGCCAGGTGACGGCCGTCATCATCACCCGCCCGCTGGACACCTTCCGGTCGGAGACGTGGGGAGTTGCCCATGATGGAACGACTGCAAAACTGGCTCTGCCCGAGCGCGTGTCGGTATATGGCGTGATCGGACAGCAGTTGGTCGTTGGTCTGGAACAACCCTGGACCTGGCAGGCAAAGGAACTTCCTGCAGGCGCATTGCTGGCCACCGATCTGAACAAGCTCGGCGCACCGGGCTTTGAAATCACGCTAATGAATGCAGAAGAGGTAATCTTTACGCCGCAAGCGCGTCAGGCGGTGTCTGATGTTCGTGTGCTGTCTGATCGTGTCGTCGTTTCCTACACGGACAATGTTCGGGGGCGCGCCGCCGTGTTCCAGAACCGGGGCGAATGGGGCTGGGGCCGTCAGGACATCGCCGTTCCCGACAATCTGGCCGTCGGCCTGGGCGATAGCTCCAAGTCGCGCGGCGAAGTCTTCGTCTCGACCCAGGGCTTTCTCGTTCCGCCGACCCTCAGCCTGGCCGATGCGGACGCCGCGACCCTGACCACGCTGAAGTCGGCGCCGGCCAAGTTCGACGCCGCCCGCGACGTGACCGAACAGTTCGAAGCGACCTCGACCGACGGGACCAAGATCCCCTATTTCGTGACCCGCCCGCGCGACATGAAGCTGGACGGGTCGAACCCGACCGTCATGCTGGGCTACGGCGGTTTCCAGGTCAGCCTGAACCCAGCCTACAAACCCGAGATGGGCAAGCTGTGGCTGGAGCGGGGCGGCGTCTTCGTTCAGGCCAACATCCGCGGCGGCGGCGAGTTCGGGCCTGACTGGCACCAGGCGGCGTTGGACGGAAATCGCCAGAAAGCCTTCGACGACTTCGCCGCCGTGGCTCGCGATCTGGAACGGCGCGGGATCACCAGTCCACGCCGCCTGGGCATCTATGGCCGCTCGAACGGCGGCGTGCTGACCAGCGTGTCGATCACCCAGCATCCCGAACTGTTCAATGCGGCGGTGATCGAAAGCCCGCTGGTGGATATGCTGCGCTATCATGAGTTGCCGGCCGGCGCGTCCTGGATCGGCGAATACGGCGACCCGCGCATCCCGGAAGAAGCCGCCTGGATCGCGAAATATTCAGCCTATCAGCAACTGCGGCCCGACGTGACCTATCCGCGCGTCTATCTGACCACCAATACCCGCGACGACCGGGTCCATCCCGGCCATGCGCGCAAGTTCGCCGCCCGCCTGGGCGATCAGGGTCATGACCACCTCTATTACGAGGATACGGCCGGCGGTCACTCCAACGACGCCGATCCGGTGGCCAACGCCCGCCGCTGGGCCCGGCACTATGTCTATCTGGCCCAGCAGTTGATGGATTGAGGCCTCACGCGAAAATGAGGCGCGGGTCGGCGGCGCGAGGATTAAGAACCGGACCATGAACGTCAGGGCTTGGGCGATTGCGGGAATCATGACGGCCAGCGCCCTGCTGGCCGTGAGTTCGGCCGCCCAGTCGGCCGGCGCGCCGGCTTCCGGGGCGCGGACCGAGCGCGCGCGCCCCGCCGCCGTCCGTCCCGCCGCGCCGGTGGTGGTCGAACTGTTCACCGCCCAGGGCTGCGGCGGCTGCGTCGAGGCCAATGCGGTGGTCGAGCGGGCGGCCGCAGAGCCAGGGGTGATCGCCCTGACTTACGGCGTCGACTACTGGGACTATCTGGGTTGGTCCGACACCTTCGCCCGGCCCGAATTCTCTCAGCGCCAGCGGGCCTATCGCGCGGCCCTGCGCCAGCGCGGGGTCTCCACGCCCCAGGTCGTGATCGACGGCCGTCGCCAGGTGTCCGGCGCCCACGGTCTGGAGCTGGAAGGCGCCATCGTCGAGGAAACCGGCCGTCAGACCTGGCCGCCTGAGATCGAGTTCCGCGAGACCGGCGACCACGTCGGCGTGGGTTCGGGCCGTGCGCCGGTCGGGGGCGCCGACGTCGTCGCCGTCACCTATACGCCCGGCGTTCAGACGGTGGAGGTCGCCCGCGGCGAAAACCGGGGCCGCGAGGTGCGTCATGTCAATGTCGTTCGCACGGTCACGCGTCTGGGCGAATGGCGCGGCCGCCCCGGGCTCTACCCCCTGCCCCAGACGCGAACCGGCGACGCCGTCGCCGTTCTGATCCAGGGCAAGACCGACCGCCGCATCCTGGGCGCGGCGGTTCGGGACTGATCGCCTGCGTCAGCGGCCGGCGCGGCAGAGCGCGCCGATCGGGTTCGACCCCTCGGCCGTCAGCAGACCGAGGCGGTAGGGCAGGTCGATATAGGGCGTGTCGGGCGCATGAGGCTCAAGCCCCTGATACAGAAAACGCAGCGGCTGGCACGGATTGATCGTCAGGGTCTGGTCATGACCGTCGCGGATCATCTCGCCGTGCGACACGCCCTGTGACCAGGCCGGACCGTCGAAGACCACATTGTCCGATCCGGCGAACAGATTGGCCATCGGCCCGGTCCGGTTCTGTGCGTCGCCGTCCAGCAAGGGACGCCAGTCGCCATCCAGCCGGTCGCTGGTCCAGGCGCGGAAATAGCGGCCTTGCGGGCCGATGGCCTCGACCAGGGTCAGATAGGTGTCGGACCCGGCGATGCGATAATGGTTGCTGGCCTCGAACAGATCGTCGCCGGCCTCGCTCATGATGCGCGTCGTGTCGCCGAACCCTTGTGGGAACTGCGCCAACGGGGTGCGCGACCGGAACAGATTGCCGTGGTCGTCGGTGTTGAACAGATAACAGGCGGCATCATCGCAGATGACCCAGAAGTCCAGCCACGCTTCCTGGCCCGTCGCCGCCTTCATGATGTCGGGCGTCTGGTCGAAGAAGGGGCGCGGCGCAGTCCAGGACGCCGGATCGCCGATCGTCGCCGTGGTCGAATAGACCGGCGGCCCGCTCTGATAAACCATGTACCAGAGCTTCTGCGGCGCGAAGTAGAAGACCTGGGGTGCGGCGCGATAGCCGGGGCCGATGCCGGAATGAGCCAGGGTCTGGATCGGGGCTTGGGACGCCTCTGACCAGTCCTTGAAATGCGTATAGGCCAGATGCCACCCCTCGGCGCCGACCGAGGTCATGAAGACATGATATTCGCCGTCGACATAGACGACCGACGGATCCTTCAGTGCCGAATAGCCATTGCCGTCGCCCGCGTGCGGGGCGATCAACTGGCCCGACGACCGCCAGCGAAAGGCGCTCGGTATCGTGGTGTGGACATCCGTTATGGAGGTCGGCGCTGTGGGAGCGCCGGTTTGGCTGGCGACCGGCGTGGTCGTGGCGCCCAGCAGCAGAACCGCCGCCAGGGTCAAAAAGGGGCGGCGTGTCTTCTTTGGCAGGGTCATCACGGTCCGGGGCAGGGTCTGAAACAATGAATTAAGGGCGAGCGGCGCGGGCTCAGGCGCCGGCCTTTCTGGCGAAGCCCCAGGCGGCATCGCTGAGGGGGCCGACTTGCGCGGCCATCGTCCTGGCGTGGGCGCTGGCGGCGGTGCCGTCGCGAACCCGTCCGGCGATGCCCTGACAGATGGCCGCCAGCCGGAACAGGTTGTAGGCGTAGAGCCAGTCCAGATTGGCCGGTCGCATTCCGGTGGCGGCGGCGTAGCGTTCGACCGTCTCCTCGACCGAAGGAATGCCCAGCGCCTGCAGATTCGCCCCGGCCAGGCCGTTTCTCAGGCTGGCGGGAATGGCCCAGGCGATCAGCAGATAGGAGAAGTCGGCCATCGGATCGCCCAGGGTCGACAGCTCCCAGTCCAGAACGGCGCGGACCTCGGCGTCATTTTCGTTGCTGGCCGGTCCCAGGATCATGTTGTCGAGGCGAAAGTCGCCGTGGACGATGCGGCTGGGTCCCTCGGGCGGCAGGCTGTCGGGCAGGAAGTCGATCAGCCGGTCCATGGCCGAGACGGGCTCGGTCTCGGAGGCGCGATACTGTTTGGTCCAGCGGCCGACCTGCCGCGCGAAATAGTTGCCGGCCTTGCCATAGCTGGCCAGGCCGATGGCGGCGGGATCGAAGGCGTGCAGACGCGCCAGCGTATCCGTCTGAGCCTCATAGATGGCGCGGCGCTCGGGCGGCGTCAGGCCGGGCAGTTTCAGATCCCAGAAAATCCGTCCTTCGACCTTGTCCATCACATAAAAGATCGAGCCGATGACCCCTTCGTCCAGGCACAGGGCATGGGGCTGGGCCACTGGAAAGCCCTGGGCGGCCAAGGCCGAGATGACATGATATTCCCGGTCTACGGCATGGGCGCTGGGCAACAGCACGCCGGGCGGTTTGCGACGCAGCACATAGGCGGCGCCCGGGGTTTCGAGCTGGTAGGTCGGATTGGATTGGCCGCCCTTGAACTGGCGCACCGTCAGCGGGCCGGCGTAGCCCGCGACATGATCGGCCATCCAGGCGTTCAACGCCGCCTCGTCCAGCCGATAGCGGGCGTCCACCTCGCGCGTGCCGGAAAAGGCGCTTTGGGCGTCCAGCAAGGCGGCGTCGGGAGAGGAGGCGTCGGTCATGGGCGGCCCAGTCAGGTCTTGTGGCGTTTCCTTGCGCCGTTCGGATCTCAGGCCCGATCCGGCGCGGCGATGATGGCGGCCTTCACCGCACGACGCCAGCCGGAAAGCAGACGCTCGCGCTCTTCGTCCGCCATGCGCGGCGTCCAGCGGGCCGGCGCCTCGGCCGGGCGCGCCTCCAGATCGGTGATGCGACCCACGCCCAGCGCCGCCAGTCGCGCCGCGCCCAAGGCGGTCATTTCCTGAAAGGCGGGACGTTCGACCTCGACCTGGCAGATGTCGGCGACGAACTGCATCGCGAAACTGTTGGCGGTGACGCCGCCGTCGACCTTCAGCGTCTTCAGCGGCGGCGCCCCGTCCTCGGCCAGGGCGTCCAGCAGATCGCGGGTCTGATAGGCCAGGGCCTCCAGCGCGGCCCGGACGAAGTGGGCCGGACCGGAATCCCGCGTCAGGCCTACAACGGTTCCACGCGCCTCGGGCTCCCACCACGGGGCGCCCAGGCCGGTGAAGCCGGGCACCAGATAGACCCCGCCGTTGTCTGCCAGATCCTGGGCGATCGCTTCGGACTGGCGTGATTGCGAAATCATCCCCACCCCGTCCCTCAGCCACTGGATGGCCGAGCCGGCCGAGAAGATGGAGCCTTCCAGCGCATAGGCGGTGCGCCCTGCGGCCTGATAGGCCAGGGTGCCCAGCAGGCGTCGCGTCGAGGCGACGGGGGCGTCGCCGACGTTGGCCACCAGAAAGGCCCCGGTGCCATAGGTGATCTTGGCGTCGCCCGGCCTCAATGCGCCATGACCGACCAGGGCCGCCTGCTGGTCGCCCGCCGATCCCGCGATGGGCAGGGGGCGGCCGAACAAAGCGGCGTCGCTCAAGGCGATCTCGCCCGAACACGGCACGATGTCGGGCAGGGCGGCGCGCGGCACGTCGAACAGGGCGCACAGATCGTCGCGCCAGGCGACCGCCTCCAGATCCATCAGCGCGGTGCGGGCGGCGTTGGTGGCGTCGGTCGCATGGACCCGCCCGCCGGTCAGTTTCCAGATCAGCCAGGCGTCGATGGTCCCCAGCTTGACCTCGCCCCGCTCCGCTCGCTCGCGCGCGCCGGGCACGGCGTCCAGAAGCCAGGCGAACTTGGTCGCCGAAAAATAGGGGTCCAGGATCAGGCCTGTTTTGGCCTGCACCTGCGGTTCGTGGCCCTGGTCGGTCAGGCGGGCGGTGACGGCGGCCGTGCGACGATCCTGCCAGACGATGGCGCGGTGCAGCGGCTCGCCGGTCGCTGCATCCCAGATCACCGCCGTCTCGCGCTGATTGGTGATGCCGATGGCGTCGAACCGGGCCACCCCGCCGGCCTTTCCAATGACTTCGCGGCAGGTCTGGAGCGTCGCGGTCCAGATTTCCGCCGCGTCGTGCTCGACCCAACCCGATCGAGGAAAGTGCTGGGCCAGTTCGATCTGGCTGACGGCGACGGGC
Organism: uncultured Brevundimonas sp.; assembly: GCA_963515305.1. Taxonomy (GTDB): domain Bacteria; phylum Pseudomonadota; class Alphaproteobacteria; order Caulobacterales; family Caulobacteraceae; genus Brevundimonas. The sequence goes on along the minus strand of CAUPWX010000008.1, from coordinate 2,077 downwards.
CGCAGATCGCCGGTCTGGTTCCCGCCCTCGCCCGAGCTGGTCTGGGGCGCGATCTCGAAGGCGATGGCGCGTGTCGAGGTCGTGCCCTGGTCGATGGCGAGGATCAGGCTCATGGATTTCTCCCTGCGACGTCTTGGGCGACGTCGGCGTTGCGGTTTATGGGAGCATATGACCACGCACCTGCCCAGCTATGAAGGCGTTCTGGACGCCGCGCGCCAGATCGAAGGCGTCGCCGTCCGCACGCCCCTGATCGAAAGTCCGGCCCTGAACGCCGTCGTCGGCGGGCGGGTGCTGATGAAGGCCGAGACGCTGCAGCGCGCCGGGGCGTTCAAGTTCCGCGGCGCCTACAACCGGATCAGCCGACTGACGCCTGAGGAGAAGGCGCGGGGCGTGGTGGCCTTTTCGTCGGGCAATCACGCCCAAGGCGTCGCCGCCGCCGCCGCCCTGATCGGGACGCCGGCGCTGATCGTCATGCCGTCCGATTCGCCCCGGGTGAAGGTCGATGGCGTCATAGCCTTCGGCGGCGAGGTGCGAATGTACAATCGCTGGACCGAGAGCCGCGAGGCGATCGGCGCCGCCATCGCGGCCGAGCGTGGTTCGGTGCTGGTGCCGCCGTTCGACGATCCCTTCGTCATTGAGGGGCAGGGCACGACGGCGCTTGAGATTCTGGATCAGGCCGACGCGCCGCTGGATCAGTTGCTGTGCGGGGCGTCGGGCGGCGGTCTGATGGCGGGGATCAATCTGGTCATGGCCGAACGCAGCCCCTCGACCGCCGTGTTCGTGGTCGAGCCCGAGGCCTTTGACGACACCGCGCGCTCGCTGGCGGCGGGCGAGCGGCTCGGTCATCCGCAAGGGCCGCCCTCGATCTGCGACGCCTTGATGGCCCCGATGCCCGGCGTGCTGACCTGGCCGATCAACCGGCGTCTGGCCGGCGCGATCACGGTGTCCGACGCCGAGGTCGCCGAGGCCGTGCGGTTCGCCTTCCGTCATCTGAAGCTGGTGATCGAGCCCGGCGGCGCGGTATCGCTGGCGGCGCTGTTGACGGGCAAGATCGAGGCTCAGGGCCTGACGACGGCCATCGTCCTGTCGGGCGGCAATGTCGATCCGGGCCTCTTCGCCGAAATCATCGAAGGGCGGTTCGCGGGCTGAAGGCTTTCCTGCGGACGCCGGGTCGGCCAAGCTGATCCAAAAGCCAGAGGGAGGACACGATGACGCAGGCTCGGCAGCTTCAGGATTTGATCGGCCAGGAGGTCGGGGTGTCGAAATGGTTCGACGTCACCCAGTCCCGGATCGACGCCTTCGCCGATTGCACCGAGGATCACCAGTTCATCCACGTCGATCCAAAGGCCGCCAAAGCCACGCCTTTCGGCGGAACCATCGCGCACGGCTTTCTGACGCTGAGCCTGGCCTCGGCCATGAGCTATGACGCCGTGGCGCCCCTGCACGGGGTCGTGATGGGGGTCAACTACGGGTTCGACAAGGTGCGGTTCCTGGCGCCGGTCCCGGCCGGCTCCCGCATTCGCGGGCGCTTTCGGCTGCTGTCCGCCGACGACAAGGGCGCAGGGCGCTGGTTGCTGAAACACGAACTGACGGTGGAGATCGAGGGGGGCGGCAAGCCGGCGCTGATCGCCGAATGGCTTGGGATGCAAATGCTCGCCCCTGAGGCCGGCGTCGTCGATCATGACTGATTTTTGCGCGCCAGAGTAGGCGTCGGCGCGGTTGAAGATTGTGGCGCCAGGACGTTCGGAAGTTAACGAAAGGTGCAGACAATCGGAAATTCATCTGTAGCATAAACGCCACGGTGTCGATGCAAGCGACCGTTTCCGTCACGTTTCCGCCTCGACCTTCCATGGCAAGGCTGATAATAGCGGCCGTAGGCGGTTGATCCGCCCCCATTCAACTGAGGCGGAGGGCACCCCCCTATGCGTATGAAGACTTTCGTGCTGGCCTCCAGCGCAGCGGCCGCCCTGGCCCTGTCCGCTGGCGCCGCATCGGCGGAACCCAATGGTTGGTACGGCGCCATCGACGCCGGCTACCACATCATCGACGACATCAACGCCGAGTCCTCGACGACCGG
>CAUPWX010000007.1:0-162649 GCA_963515305.1 uncultured Brevundimonas sp. | reverse complement strand
TTCCGAGCGAGGCGGCTCTATACGGGCCACCCTTTTTCACCGCAACCAGAATCTGATCGGCCGGCGAAAAAACTGGCAACACAACGGTCGTCAAACTGTCACGCTGAATATGGCCCGCCGCTTCAGCTGGCGATGTAGGTCCGCAGGCTTTCGGCTTCATGGGCGTGTTCGGCGATCTGGCATTTGACCACGTCGCCGATGGAGACGACCCCGATCAGGCGGCGGTCCTCCATCACGGGCAGGTGGCGGATCCGGCGATCGGTCATTCGGCTCATCAGCGCCGACATCTCCTCGCGCGGATCGGCGAAGATCACCTCGGCCGTCATATAGACGGCAACGGGACGTTCGAGCGCCTCGCGACCGTCGGCGGCCAGGGCCCTGACCACGTCGCGCTCCGAAAAGACGCCGACGACCTGTTCGCCGTCACACACGATCAGCGCGCCGACCCGTTTCTGCTCCAGTGTCTTGCACGCCTGGCCCAGCGTCAGCGCCGGCGGGATGGAAAAGACGGCGCTTCCCTTGGTCCTGAGGATTTCGGCGACGAACATCGCAAACCCCTTCTCTGGCTCTTAGAGACGACCTCGGGGCCGGGATGGCGACAGGGCCGCTCGCAAAGTGATGATCGCTCAGCCGGGGCCGCGACGCAAACCCTCAACCCCGATCGGGTTTGGATCAGTCTGCGATGCGATGCGACGCCGGCCCCCTGCCCGCCAGACGCGCCAGCGGGCCGATGGCCAGCAAGCCGAACACGAAGCCAACGGTGTGCGCCTCCCAGGCGATGCCGGCTCCATCGACGCCGGGTATGACGCCGATCACCCCGGTCAGCACATTGACGCCCATCCAGGCGATGGAGGCGGTGACGACCCGTCGGTCGGTCAGTTTTAACAGGCGGCCGCCCGGCGGCACGCCCATCAGACGCGTCGCCGCGCCGATCAGGCCGAACACCGCCCCCGACGCCCCCACCATCGGTGCATCGGATCCCCAATGGATCAGCCCATACCCCAGAGCCGCCAAGACGCCGCTCGTCACATAGAAGAGCAGAAAGACCGTCGGCCCCATCCGATAGCTCAGCAGCCGCGCGACCGGCGCGCCGAAGGCCAGGGCGCCGACGGCGTTCATCCAGGCGTGCGTCCATCCGCCATGCAGCAACATGGAGGTCAGCAGCCCGCTCCAGCGTCCCCGCTCCAGATCGCTGGGCACAAAGGCCATGCTCATTCCCATGTCCGGCAGATCGCGCTGGAAGAGATAGAACAGGGGGATCGAGGCGGCGATCAGCAGCGCCGCCACCGGCACATTGAACATCGGCTCGCGCGGCCTTGCGGGGTTCGGGGGTTCGAATCGTCCGGGCGCGTCTGACATGGCCCACAGATGCGCAAGGGATTCTGCGACATCAAGCGCTTCTTAATAACCTTAATGCAAGGGTGTGCTGCGGATCGCCGAACGGAGGTCCGTTATCGTCTGCGCGAGGAAACTGATCCGTGCCCGTCAAGAGGCTGTCATTCATCACCGCCGTCATGGCCGTCGCTGGCCTGGCCAGCGTTCCGGCCTGGGCGCAATCGACCGGATCGGGCGGCGCGGCCCGCTTTCAGCAGGGCTATGGCGGCGCACGCCAGGCCGCCAGCACGGCGACCACCGGCTATACGCGCGACGCAAACGGCAATCGCCTGATCGTCAACGGCATCATCCAGTCGGGCGCATCGTCCTATTCCAGCCAGTCGGGCGGGGCCGCCTCGGCCTATGCGGGCGCAGGGTCGTCCGGCTCGGGCGGCACGACCATCGGCGGCTCCACCGCCATCGGCAACCAGTTGAACGTGGTAGTGCAGGGCAACCGCAACACCGTGATCGTCAATTCGAACCAGACCAACACCGGTGACATCCACGCCGGCACGGCCCTGAACGGGAACATCAACCTGCCATGAGCCGCCGTCATCTCATAAAGGGCGGCGCGGCCGCCTCGGCCGTCGCCCTGCTGCTGGCGGGCTGCGTCAGTCCGGTCGCCGGGCCGTCGGGTCAGTATGCGACGCCGATCGGCAATGCGCCGGTGACCGCCAACCCCACCCCCTATTCCGCAGCCCTGTATTGCCTGGCCGACTACGCCCGTCGCTACAACCTGCCCTCGCCGCGCATGGCGGTGGGCCGGATCAGCGACTACACCGGCACCGTTTCCTCGGACGGCGGGCGTCAGATCACCGGCGGCGCCTCCCTGATGGCCAACTCGGCCCTGGCCAAGGCCGGCGCCCGCATTGTCGAACGCTATGACACCTCGGTGTCCGAGCTTGAGCTGCGCTACGCCAACAACAAGCTGATCGGCGATCAGGCCCCGGACGCCAAGGGCCCCGAAGACACCCAGTACCGCCGCATCCTGGCCGGTCAGGTGCCGGGCTCGGACTTCTACGTCGTCGGCGGCATCACCGAGGTGAACTACAACATCCGTTCCGGCGGTATCGACATCGGTCAGGGCGAGGTCGATTCCGCCCGCCCCGGTTCGACCATGCTGAACCACCGCGTCTATGTGATGAACATCGCCATGGACCTGCGTCTGGTCCAGACCACCACGCTGGAGGTCGTCGATGTCGTCTCGTATCAGAAGCAGATCATCGGCCGCGAGATTTCGGCCGGCGTGTTCGACTTCCTGAACGGCAACGTCTTCGATATCTCCGCCGGCACGGGCGGCATGGAGCCGACCCAGTTGGCGGTCCGCGCCCTGGTCGAACGGGCGACGGTCGAGTTCATGGCCAACCTCTACGGGGCGCCCGGCCCCGAGATCTGCCTCAATCCCGCCAACGATCCGCTTGGCGATTCCACCGTCGGTCCGACCGGCGGCTATTATCCGGCCTATCCCACGCAGGAGACGAACAATGGCCAAACCCGCGCCGATCCGTCTCGCTGGCATGATGGCCGCGACGGCGACGTTCGCCGTACTCGCAACTGAGGCGAACGCCCAGCAGACGCCGGCCTGCAATCCGGCGCTGGGCGAGGCCTGTTTCAGCCGCCAGACCCAGTCCGGCGACGTCACGGGCCAGGTCGATCTGAACCTGACGGTCGATCAGCTTACCGTCAGCACCAGCGCCCAGGGCAACGCCCTGGCTGGCGGTGTGACCGATGCGTCCGCCGGTCTGGTGTCGCGCCAGACCATGACCGGATCGGCGCGCGCCGGCAGCACCGTCGCCTTGAACGGCGAGGCGGACGGTCAGGTCAGCGTGACCACCCAGGCGCGCGGGAACGATCTGGGCGTGACGACGGATGGCGCGACCTTCGCGGTGGACGCCGCCCAGTCGACGACGGGCGACCAGGTCCGCGCCCAGACAGTCGTGCGCGCCCCCGGCGGCCGTATGCTTCAGGGCGGCTTCGCCAACAGCGTCGCCGCCGCCAACACCGTGGCCATGGGCGGTCCGTCCTCGTCCCTGACCGGCGTGATCGACCAGCAGGCCCAGACCACCGTCTTCTCCGAAACGGTTGCTGACGTTCAATACATCCCTGCCCCGGCCGTCTTCGCCGCCCAGTCCACGGCAAATGTCGTTCAGACCAACACGACCGGCGCCTCGCACCAGGATCTGGCCGTGCGCCAGTCCAACGCCCCCTCCACCATAGAGGCGCGCACCGACGTCTATGTCGATAACGCCTGGGACCTGACCGCCAGCGCCAACGCCGGCGCCAACCAGGCGATCATGACCAACGCCGGCGGTTCCATGCTGGTGGACGTGGATCAGTCCAACGCTGGCCGGGTCCGGTCCGACGCCCGCGTCCAGACCAATCTGCAGGGCCAGACGGTTCTGGCCGCCCGCAGCGTCGCCAACGAAACCGTCGCCGGCAACAACGACATCTATCTGAAGCTGGACAACACCCAGCTGAACACCGGCGGCGTCGAGGCGACCGCCACCTATGTCGGCGTCAACGGCTATGACGCCTACGTCGGCGCCGACGCCGTGGGCAATGCAGTGACAGGCTATAGCTGTTCGCAGTGCGGCGGTGACGTCAACATCACCAACAACCAGACCAACAGCGGCAATGTGACGGCCAACGTCAACGCCACGGTCGCCTCGGGCCGCACCGCCGTCGTCGGCGCCAACGCCGTGGGCAACACCGCCACCTTCTACGTCAGCCGGCCGGGCGGCTGATACAAGATGACAAGTCTGTAAGATTCAGTGATCCGTCTTGCTGGAAAGGCAAGGTCGCTTTACACATCCGACGCCGCGCCATCGGGGGTTGCGGTTTCGGAGTGATCCCATGCGTTCTGCGCGCCATCTGCTGCTCGTCGCCGTCTCTGGACTGGCCCTGACCACCGGGGCGTACGCCGCCCCCGCTCTGGCGCAAGGCGCCGCGCCCGCAGCCGCCTCGACCGCTCAGGTCGCGCCGTCCAATCCCTGGGCCCAGGCGGCCAGTGACATTCCCGCCGATCCCGCCGTCCGTTACGGCCTGCTGCCGAACGGGATGCGCTACGCCCTGCTGAAGAACGCCACCCCGCCCGGTCAGGCCTCTTTCCGCCTGCGTATCGACGCCGGTTCGTTGATGGAGCGCGACGATCAGAAGGGCCTGGCCCACTTCATGGAGCACATGGCCTTCAACGGCACCAAGGATGTGCCTGAGAACGAGATGATGCGGATCCTGGAACGTCTGGGCCTGGCCTTCGGCGCCGACACCAACGCCTTCACCAGCTTCGACCAGACGGCCTATATGCTGGAGCTGCCCAACACCAAGGACGAGACGGTCGATCCCAGCCTGCACATCCTGCGTGAGATGATGTCTGCGGCCCTGATGGCGCCGGACGCCATCGATTCCGAACGCGGCGTCATCGTCGGCGAGGAACGCACCCGCGACACGCCGCAGTATCGGGTTCTGAAAACCCAGCTGGGCCTGCTGGCGCCCGGCCAGCGCCTGTCGCAACGCCTGCCCATCGGCGATCTGGAGGTCATCCGCACGGCGCCGCGTCAGCGGTTCGTCGATTTCTACGACGCCTACTATCGCCCCTCGCGCGCCACCTTCATCGCCGTGGGCGACTTCGACGTGGATGCGATGGAGGCCAAGGTGCGCGCCGCCTTCGCCGACTGGACGCCCACTGCGCCCGACGGCCCCGAACCGGACCTGGGCGCCGTCGCCGCACGCCAGCCCCAGACCAGCATCATCGTCGAGCCGGGCATCCAGTCCTCCATCCAGATCAACTGGATCAAGGCCCCCGACCTGAACCCCGACACGGTCGCGGAACGCGCGCTCGACATTCGTCGTGGCCTGGGCATGGCCGTGCTGAACCGTCGCCTGGGCGAGATCGCCCGCGCCGACAACCCGCCCTTCATCGGCGCCGGCGCCGGCTATCAGTCGCTGTTCGACAGTGTGGACGCCGGCACCCTGTCGGTCGCCTTCAATCCCGGCGGCTGGAAGCGCGCTCTGGAAACGGTCGAGCAGGAAAGCCGACGCCTGGCCCAGTACGGCGTGACCGAGGCCGAACTGCAGCGCGAGATCGTCAACACCCGCACCGCGCTCCAGAACGCCGTCGCCTCGGCGGCGACCCGCTCCACCCCCGCCCTGGCCTCGGCTCTGGTGAACGCGGTGAACGAGGATCAGGTCTTCAGCGCGCCCCAGACCAATCTGGACCTGTTCAACAAGGCCGTCGACGGCCTGACCGTCGCCCAGGTCGACCAGGCCGCCCGCACCGTGTTCGAAGGCCAGGGTCCACTAGTCCTGTTCAGCTCTCCGGTTCCGGTCGAGGGCGGCGAGGCCGCCGTCACCGCCGCCCTGGAAGCCTCGCGCAACACCCCGGTCCAGGCTCGCGCCGCGGAGGCCGAGCTGAAATGGCCTTACGACAACTTCGGCGCACCGGCGCAACCGGCCGCCCGCAGCGAAATCGCCGACCTGGGCGCAACCCTGGTCCGCTTCCCGAACGGCACGCTGCTGAACATCAAGAAGACCGACTTCCGCGCCGATCAGGTGCTGGTCAGCGCCCGCACGGGTCTGGGCGAGCTGGGCCTGTCGGCCGACCAACTGTCGCCCGTGTCGATGGCCAGCACCATCATGACGGCTGGCGGGCTGGGCAAGCTCAGCCTGGACGAGATGAACCGCGTCCTCAGCGGCCGCACCTATAGCGCAGCGGTCAATCAGGCCACCGACGCCTATGTCTTCTCGGGCGCCACCAAGCCCGCCGATCTGCAGCTGGAGCTTCAGGTTCTGGCCGCCTATCTGACCGATCCCGGCCTGCGCGCCGCGCCCTTCGAACAGACCAAGGCCCTGTTCCCGCAAATCCTGGCCCAGCTTGGCGCCACGCCGCGCGGCGTGTTCCAGCGCGACGCCTCCGGCCTGCTGGCCAGCGGCGACGTTCGCGAGACGACGCCCACGGCCGAACAGGTCGCCGCGATTCAGATCGACGACGTCCGAAACGGCGTCCGTTCGGCCCTGGCTCAGGGTCCGGTCGAGATCACGGTCGTCGGCGACGTGGACATCGACGCGGTCATCGCCGCCGTCGGCTCCACCTTCGGCGCCCTGCCCGCCCGCGGCGGCGCCGCGGCCCCGCCCGCCGGTTCGACCGCGCGCAAATTCCCCGCGCCCACGGCCACGCCGGTCGAACTGCACCACACCGGTCCCGCCGAACAGGCGCTGGGCTTCGTGGCCTGGCCGACCACCGATCAGGTGCATGACCGCAAGACCGCCCGCCAGCTGTCGATTCTGTCGGACGTGCTGCAACTGCGGCTGAACGACGAGATCCGCGAGAAACAGGGTCTGGCCTATTCGCCCAGCGCCGGGTCGACCTCATCCAACGTCTTCCCGGGCTACGGCTATATCGCCGTGACCGCCGAGACCCCGCCGGCCGCCCTGCCCAAACTGTTCGAGACGGTGGACGCCATCGCCGCCGACCTGCGCGACAATCCGGTCAGCGAGGACGAACTCAACCGTGCCCGTCGCCCGGCGGTCGAGCGCATTCGCCGCAGCATGGCCGACAACGGCTATTGGCTGACGCAACTGTCCCAGGCCCAGTCCGATCCGGCGGGTCTGGATCAGACGCGCAACCAGATCTCGACCCTGGAAGCCGTCACCGCCGCCGACCTTCAGGCCCTGGCCCGCGAATATCTGAAGCCCGACGCCGCCTGGCGCGCCACGGTCACGGCCCAAAACGCCGCCCAGTAGGTCCGACGAAAAGGCCCCGGCTCGCATCGCGCGGACCGGGGCCAGTCATCTTATAAGTTGTCGACGGAGAGCCGACGCTTTCGATCCTGTCATCCGGCGCCTGAGCGTCGGCTGAACGGCGTCCTCAGCTTTTCGTTCAGAACACCCGGCCGCCGACGCCGCCGTCCAGGGTGATGGCGCCCGTCAGCACGGTGGCGCTCTCGACCTGTTCTTCGCGGTATTCGGTGTATTCCTCTTCGCGATACATCGTCAGGATCTTGATCCCGGCGCCGTAACGACGCAGCAGCGAACGCTCGTTGCAGTCGCGTTCCGGCTTCTCGGGCCGGCACTCCAGCTTGCCGCCGTTTCCGAACCACAGGGCTTCGTGCTTGCGGCAGGTCAGTGTCGTGCCGTGATCGAAGTTCACGTCGCCCTCATAGTCCGCCAACGTCGCCTGCAGCCAGGTTCCGGCCAGGCAGCGATAGATTTCGCCCTCGAACCCATCGGCGATCTCGCGATCCGGGCGCACCTGCGATGCGGGGTGCGGCACCTGGCGGTCGTCGATGCAGACCGCCTGGATGACGACGCGCTTCATCATGCTGCGGAATGCGCTGTAGGGCGTCCGCACGGTCTGGGCCACCATGCCCTCGACCGCCAGACCCTGGATCGTGGTCGGATAGGGTTGGTCCACGCTGATGTAGGCCGCGCCCCCGCCGCCGCCATAGGCGCCGGAGAACCCGCCGGCGCGGGCGTTCAGATATGAACGGGCGCCCGCGTTGGCGTATCCATTGGCGTTGGCGCCGGCGTTCGCATTGGCGTTGGCGCCGACGTTCACGTTCACATTGACGTTGGTGTTGACGTTGTTGTTCCACTGGTTGCCGCCGGGAACGCATCCGCCACCGCCGCCGCCACAGGGATTGGGCGGTTCGGGCGGCGGGGGCGGTTGGCACGAGGTGCAAGGCGGCGGCTCGCAGCCGCCATTGCATTGCGCCAGCGCCGCGCCCGCGCCGGCCGAGACGGCCAGCCCGGCCGCCAGACCCAGCATCCATTTCTTGATCCGCAGCCGCATCGGCGGGAACTCCCAAGCGAATATCGTGTCGGCCGAACGGGATTTCGGGCGATCCAACCGTCACAAGACGGTAAAAGCCTTTCGTTTCCGTTGATGCGCCTTGCGCTTCGGGATGGCGCAATGCCGCATCCGTCTGCTAGACCGCCCGCACAATGACCGTCCGCGTCTTCCTTCGCCCGATTTCGATTAGCCGCCCGGCGTAGCGCTTCCGGGCCATCTGGCCCCGTGCACGCCGGGACGACCGCCCTTCCGGGGCGAATGAAACAGCGAACGCTCACCCTTCGACGCCGAGACTATCCATGGCTGACGCCCCCCAGACTACCGCCCGCGACTATCGCGACACCGTCTTCCTGCCCGAGACGCCCTTCCCGATGCGTGGCGGCCTGCCGCAGAAGGAGCCGGTCATCCTGGAACAGTGGGGCGACCTGTACGGAACCCTGCGCGCCGAGCGTCAGGCGCAGAACGCCCCCCTCTACGTCCTGCACGACGGCCCGCCCTACGCCAACGGCGACATCCACATCGGCCATGCGTTGAACAAGACGCTGAAGGACTTCGTGGTCCGCAGCCGCTTCCTCCTGGGCTATGACGTCGACTACGTCCCCGGCTGGGACTGCCACGGCCTGCCGATCGAGTGGAAGATCGAGGAACAGTTCCGCGCCAAGGGCCGCCGCAAGGACGAGGTGTCGAAGGACGAGTTCCGTCGCGCCTGTCGCGACTACGCCGGCAAATACATCGACCTGCAGCGCGACCAGTTCAAACGCCTGGGCATCACCGGCGACTTCGCCAACCGCTACGCCACCATGGACTTCACGTCCGAGGCGGCCATCGTCGCCGAATTCCACAAGTTCAAAAATTCGGGCCAGCTCTATCGCGGGTCAAAGCCCGTCATGTGGTCGCCGGTCGAGCGCACCGCCCTGGCCGACGCCGAGATCGAATACCACGATCACGTTTCGCCCACGATCTGGGTCAAGTTCCCGGTCGTCGCGGCCTCGGACGACCATCCCGACGACCTGCTGTCCTTCCGGGCCGGCACGCCCTCCATCGTCATCTGGACGACTACGCCCTGGACCATCCCGGCCAACCGCGCCATCAGCTACGGTCCCGAAATCGCCTATGGCCTGTATGAGGTCACGGCCATGGAAGAGGGGCTTGAGTTCGCCCCCTGGGCCAAGCCGGGCGACCGCCTGATCGTCGCCGACAAACTGGCCGAGGACGTGTTCAAGGCCGCCAAGATCGCCGCCTGGACCCGCGTCTACGACATCGATCCCTCGGGCCTGGAAACCGCCCACCCCCTGGCCGCGCTGGACAGCGGTTACGGCTTCTCCGTGCCCCTGCTGGCCGGCGACCACGTCACCGACGACGCGGGCACGGGCTTCGTCCACACCGCCCCGGGTCACGGCGCCGACGACTTCGAGGTCTGGAAGGCCCACGGTCATCATGAGGTGCCCGACACCGTCGATCCTGACGGCGCCTACTACCCGTCCGTCCCCCTGTTCGCCGGCCTCAAGGTGCTGGAAACCGAGGGCAAGAAGACCGGCAAGTTCGGCCCCGCCAACGGCGCTGTGATGGAGAAGCTGATCGAGGCCGGTAATCTCTTGGCGCGCGGGCGGATGGAGCACTCCTATCCGCACAGTTGGCGGTCCAAGGCGCCGATCATCTTCCGAAATACGCCCCAGTGGTTCATCCGCATGGATGAACCACTCTCTCCCAAAAATCTGGGGTTCATCCGTATGGACCAGGCCCTGGCCTCGGGCGACACCCTGCGCGAAACCGCCCTGCAGGCCATCGACGACACCGCCTTCCACCCGGCGGCGGGCAAGAACCGCATCCGCTCGATGGTCGAGGGCCGTCCCGACTGGCTGGTCAGCCGTCAGCGCGCCTGGGGCACACCCCTGGCCATGTTCATCGACAAACAGACCGGCCAACCCCTGCATGACGCCGAGGTCGACGCCCGCATCGTCGCCGCCATCGCCGAACACGGCGCCGACATCTGGTTCACCGCGCCTGACACCGACTTCCTGGGCGCCCACGACCCGGCTCGCTACGAAAAGGTCGAGGACATTCTGGATGTCTGGTTCGACAGCGGCTCGACCCACGCCTTCACCCTGGACCCGCGCCTGCCGGAAAACGGCTATGTCGGCGACCGCCCGGCCCACTGGCCGGCCGACCTCTATCTGGAAGGCTCCGACCAGCACCGCGGTTGGTTCCAGTCGTCCCTGCTGGAGGGCTGCGGCACCCGCGGCCGCGCCCCGTTCAAGGCGGTCCTGACCCACGGCTTCACCCTCGACGAGAAGGGGGAGAAGATGTCCAAGTCCAAGGGCAACACCACCGATCCCCTGACCATCATCAAGGAAAGCGGCGCCGACATCCTGCGTCTGTGGGTGGCCCTGGTCGACTATTCGGACGACCAGCGGATCGGCAAACAGATCCTGCAGACCACGGTCGACGCCTATCGCAAGCTGCGCAACACGGTCCGCTATCTGCTGGGCGCCTTGTCGGACTTCGACGAGGCCGAACGCCTGCCGCTGGACCAGATTCCCCCGCTGGAGCGGTTCGTCCTGCACCGCCTGCACGAACTCGACGCCCAGGTCCGCGCCGCCTACACCGAATACCGCTTCCAGGACGTCGTCCGCCCGGTGCTGGAGTTCTGCTCCAACGACCTGTCGGCCCTCTATTTCGACGTCAGGAAGGACGCCCTGTACTGCGACCGTCCCGACAGCATCCGCCGTCGCGCCGCCCGCACCGTGATGGACGAGGTGTTCAGCCGCCTCACCGCCTGGCTGGCCCCCCTGACGCCGTTCACGATGGAAGAGGCCTGGACGACCCGCTTCCCGGATGCAGGCTCGAACTGCGCCCGCGTGATCCCGCAAACCCCGGCCGAATGGAACAACCCGGCCGAGGCTGCGCGCTGGGCGGCGATCAACGCCGTGCTTGAGGTCGTCAACGAACAGTTGGAGGCCGCGCGCCGCGACAAGCGGATCGGCGGCGCTCTGGACGCCTGGCCCACGGTCACCGCACCGGCTGGCACCTTTGCGCCATTCGACGGTCTGGACGCGGCCGAAATCTTCCGCACCTCGGGCGCCGAACTGGTCGAGGGCGGCGACGCCGTCTCGGTCGATGTGGCTCTGGCCGACTATCCGAAATGCGCCCGCTCGTGGCGCCGGGTGCCCGACGTCGGCTCGGACCCTGCCTATCCCGACCTGTCGGCCCGCGACGCCGACGCGGTGCGCCATTGGGACGAAACCCACGGCTGACCGCCCCGCAGCGCCCCTTCTTTCAGAGAAAGAAGGGGCGTTCGGATAGCCGGCATTTCGGGCTTTTCGCTTCGCTTGGCCCAGGAATGACTCTCCGACCGGTCGATGGACTTTGGCGCCGACCGGATCGCGCGAGGCATCGCTGAGTTCGGCATTCCGTCAGACACGGCCTGACCTGACGGCCTGACCCACAGGCTGGGCCTTCGCGGTCAGCCCGCGATCTGACCGAAGTCCGCGACCTGTCCCATCACGTCGCGCACCTGACCCAGCAGCTTCAGCCGGTTCTCGCGCTCGGCGGGAATGTCGGAGTTGACCAGCACGTCCTCGAAGAACCGATCCACCGGCGCACGCAACCGCGCCAGCGCCGTCATGGCGGCGGCGAAGTCCTCGGTTTCCAGCGCCGTCTCAACCGCCGTGCGGGCGGCGCCGACGGCGAAGGCCAAGGTCGTCTCGGCCTCAGGCTGGTTCGGCAGGCCGGTCTGGACCATGCCGGTCGCGACCGGTCCCTTCTTTTCCTCGGCGCGCAGGATGTTGGAGGCGCGCTTGTAGCCGGCCAGCAGATTGGCCCCATCGTCCGTGGCCAGGAAGGCGGCCAGAGCCTCCACCCGACGCACGATGCGGACCAGATCGTCGTCGCCCAGGGCGAAGACGGCGGCGACGAGGTCGTGACGCTGGCCCTGGTCGCGGAGGAGAACGGTCAGGCGGTCGGCGAAGAAGGCGAGCACGCCGTCTTGCAACGCTCCAGCCCCGGCGAGTTCAACGAGCCGGATGGCGGCCAACTCGGCTAAGCCTTCATCGCTATAGGCGCCGCCATAAGAGCCATTTCCGGGCATGATCCAGAACCCCGTCGAGGTCGTTAGATTGATGTCCGCGACAGAGTTTGCCTGATGCGCTTCGCCCGCCTCGAACGACAGCACAGCGGCCCGCTGGTTAAATCCGACCAGGAAGCCGTCAAGGGCCTTCAGAACGAGGTCGGAGAACTCGGCCCGCACCCCATTCTCCAGCATCAGCCGGATCACCCCCAGCGCCGCTCTCCGCAGCGCGAACGGATCCTTCGACCCGGTCGGCTTTTCGTCGATAGCGAAGAAGCCGACCAATGTGTCCAGCTTGTCGGCCAGGGCCACGGCCACCGTAACCGGCGCGGTCGGGACGGTGTCGCCCGGCCCCTGCGGCTTGTAGTGGTCGCGGACGGCGTCGGCGACGGCGTCGGAATGGCCGGCCAGACGCGCATAATAGCCGCCCATGATCCCCTGCAGTTCAGGGAATTCGCTGACCATGCCCGACAGCAGATCGGCCTTGGACAGTTTCGCGGCGGTCTCGGCCTCGACCGGATCAGCGCCGACCAGCGGCGCGATCTCGCGGGCCAGGGCCGCGATCCGTTCCACCCGCTCGGCCAGGGTGCCCAGTTTGGCGTGGAAGGTGACGCCGGACAGTTTGGCGTTCCAGGCGTCGAAGCCGACCTTCTGGTCCTCGTCCCAGAAGAAGCGGGCGTCGTTCAGGCGGGCGCTCAGCACGCGGCTGTTGCCGGCGGCCAGGGCCTTGCCGCCGTCGGTCGCCTCGACGTTTGCGACGACCAGGAAGTTCGGCGCCAGGCCTTCCTTCGACGGATCGCGGACGGCGAAATACTTCTGGTGCACCTTCATCGACAGACGCACGACTTCCGGCGGCAGGGCCAGGAACTGCGGGTCCATGTCGCCCAGGATTGGCGTCGGCCATTCGGCCAGACCCGCCACCTCGTCCAGCAGGCCGTCGTCGTCGACCAGGACCAGTCCCTTTGCGGCGCAGGCGGCCTTGGCCTGTTCCAGGATCCGCAGCTTGCGGTCGGCCACGTCCAGCAGGACGTAGTTCTTTTCCAACTGGGTACGGCAATCGACGAAGTCGCTGACCTTCAGCGGCTGGCCGGACCCCATGAAGCGGTGTCCCTCGGTGATCGCATCCGACACAATCCCGTCGATCTCGAACGGAACCACCGCCCCGTCGAAGACGCACAGGATGCGTTTGATCGGCCGCACCCAGCGCAGGGTTCCAGACCCCCATCGCATCGACTTGGGCCAGGGGAAGGCGCGGATGACCTGATCCACCGTCTCGGCGACCAGATCGGCGGTGGCGCGGCCCTTGGACGACAGGACGGCGAACAGCACGCCGTCGCGCTCGACCAGTTGCTCGCGGGTCAGGCCGGTCTTGCGCAGGAAACCGTCCAGCGCCTGTTCCGGAGCCGAGGCGCGCGGTCCCTTGACCTCTTCCTCGCGGTCGGGCGTGGCGACGGGCAGACCGTCGATCACCAGCGTCAGGCGGCGCGGACCGGCATAGGTCGTCAGCGCCTCCCACGTCAGGCCGGCGGCCTTCAGGCGGTCGGAGACCAGACGCTCCAGGTCGCGCGCTGCGCCCTGCTGCATCCGTGCGGGGATTTCTTCGGAGAAGATTTCGAGGAGAAGCTGGGGCATCAGGCGGTTTTCCGCTCTTGTTCGACGTAGGCGAGGGCGCAGGCTTTGCAGAGTTCGCGGATGCGGCCGATGTAGCTCTGGCGTTCCGCGACGGCGATGGCGCCGCGGGCGTCCATCAGGTTGAAAAGGTGGCTGGCCTTCAGCACCTGGTCATAGGCCGGCAGGACCAGCGGCTGGCCCTGAGGTCCGGTCATGGCCAGCAGGCGCGTGACCTCGGCGACCATATCCTCGAACCGGCGCTTCAGCCCGTCTACGTCATAGCCGTGGAAGTTGGCTTCCGACTGCTGCCGCTCGTTCTCCAGGAAGACCTCGCCATAGGTCAGGCCCTCCTTGGTGAACTTGAGATCATAGACATTGTCCACGCCCTGGACATACATGGCCAGACGCTCCAGCCCGTAGGTCAGCTCGCCTGAGACCACATCGACCTCGATGCCGCCGACGCCCTGGAAGTAGGTGAACTGCGTCACCTCCATCCCGTCGCACCAGACCTCCCAGCCCAGGCCCCAGGCGCCCACGGTCGGGTTCTCCCAGTCGTCCTCGACGAAGCGGATGTCGTGCAGCTTGGGATCGATGCCGATGGCGGCCAGCGAGCCCAGATACAGCGCCTGGAGGTTGTCCGGGTTCGGCTTCAGGATGACCTGGTATTGGTAATAGTGTTGAAGCCGGTTGGGGTTCTCGCCATAGCGGCCGTCGCCGGGGCGGCGGCTGGGCTGGACATAGGCGGCCTTCCACGGCTTGGGACCCAACGCGCGCAGGACGGTGGCGGGGTGCAGGGTCCCTGCCCCGACCTCGATGTCATAGGGCTGCAGTATGGCGCAGCCCTGATCGCCCCAATAGCGGTGAAGGGTCAGGATCAAATCCTGAAACGCGAGCGGTTCAGTCGGGGTGGTCAAATCGGGCTCGCGGGAGGGGCTGCAAAAAAAGACGGCGGACCATAGGGCCCGCCGCCTCTCGCTTCAACACGCTGTCACCCTCAAATGGGCGGGCGCATTCCGTTACCGCCTATTATTGCGGGGTCGGATTGGCTTCCTCACCGCCGTCAGCGGCGGGATCGGCCGACTGGACCGGCGGCGTGGCCGACGGATCGGTCACCGGCTCGGCGGCCGGCGCAGCCTCGACCGGCGCGGCGGCTTCGGCGGGTGCAGCCGCTTCGGCCGGAGCCGCCGCTTCTTCATCGCCCATTGCGGCCATCGAGTTCGCCGGGTTCAGGACCTGGTCGATGGGGAAGACGGCGCCGTTGGCGGCGTCCAGTTCGGCGCTGACCACGGTCGCGCCGTCGGCCTTAATGGCCGTGCCGGTGCCGTCCAGCAGGATCTGGCTTTCAGCCGCGGTCGGCACGCCGCCCTTCTTGCCCTGGATCTGATCGGGCGTCACATCGGCGACGATGACGTGATACAGCAGCAGTTGGCGCAGTTCAGCCGCGTTGGCCGGGTCCATCAGACGCGTGCGATCCGCTTCCGGCAGGGCGGCAAAGGCCGCATCCGTCGGAGCAAAGATCGAAATGGCCGGACGCGTCGCCAGGGTGTCGGTTAGTTGGGCGGCGTCAAGCGCGGCCAGCAGGGTCGTGAACTGACCGCTGGACTTCAGCACATCGACGACGGTTTCACCGGCTGCGGGCGTCGCGGCCTCTGCGACGTCGGTGGCGGCGGGCGCAGCCTCCTGCGCGGTCGAGGCCGGCATGGCGGGCTCGGATTGCGGAGGCGTCATTTCCTGAGCCAGGGCGGGCGCGGCCATCAGCGAAACGACGGCGGTTGCGGCAAGCAGTTTTGCACGAAGCATGGCGATATCCCTTTTCTGTTTGAGGATCGCCAGCAGGGAGGCGACGATCCGTTCCAGTCATCGGAACTGCCCCTTCAAAGCTGAAAACGACGATGCGGTTCCTGCAATTTGAAACAATCGGTAACTTTTGTGATGATCTGGGCCGGACCTTGTCCAACCCTGGGCGAAACAGACAATATCGCCGGTATTTCGCCACAACACTGAGGCTTTACTGACCCGACAGTCGCGTAAACCTGACCCAGCCGTTCGGGTGTCGGGCGGCCAGGGCCGCCGCCGCCGTCTGGGCCGCCGCGTCCGTTGGATAGAGCCCGAATACCGTCGCCCCCGATCCCGACATCCGCGTCAAGGCGACGTCGGCCGTCGCCGAAACCGCGTGCAACGCCTCGGCGATGGCGGGGGTCAGTGCCACGGCGGGCGCCTCCAGATCGTTGCGCTGACGCGACAGCCAGTCGATGACCGCCGTCGTTGACCAGTTGCCGGGCGCATCGGGTCGGTCTGCCGCCGCCCCCGATCCGGCGTCATAGGCCCGGTAGACGGCGCCGGTCGGCGACGGAACGCCCGGATTGAACAGCACCGCGGACAGAGACGGCAGACGCGGCTCGTCGATCAGGACGTCCCCGCGCCCTTCGGCCCAGGCGGTTCGCATCCTCAGACACATGGGGCCGTCGGCGCCGACCACGCCCGCCACCGTCTCCAGATCTGCATCGTCGATCTTAAGCCCCAGCGCCGTGCGCGCCAGTTTCAGCGCCGCGCCGGCGTCGGACGACCCGCCGCCCAGACCCGCCGCGATGGGCAGGCGTTTGTCCAACCTGACCGCCAAACCCGGCTCGCCCCCGCCTGTCGCCTCGCCCAGCCGGCGAAGCGCGCGCAGGATCAGATTGTCGCCCTCCGCCCCCAGCGCCGCGCCATAGGGGCCGTCCACCGACAACGACAGCCGATCCGCCGGCTCCACCGACACCCGGTCCCCCACATCGGCGAAGGCGACCAGACTGCTCAACGGGTGATAGCCATCCGCCTCCAGCCGGCCGACGTGCAAAAACAGATTGATCTTGGCCGGCGCCAGGGCGGTCAGGGTCGGCATGACCTATTGCGCGACGCCCTGGGGAGTGGAGCCGGCATCCAAGCCGTTGGCGATCTTGCGTTCGACCTCGGCGCGGCGTTCGTCGTCAGGGTTCAGGACCAGCACCCGGTTCCACAGCCAGACGGCCTCGCGCTCGCGCCCGACCCGCCAATAGGCGTCGCCCAGGTGATCGTTGATCTCGGCGTTGGACGGCTCCTTATCGACGGCCTGTTCCAGGGTATCGACGGCGGTTTCGAACTGACCCTGTTTGAACTGCGCCCAGCCCAGAGAGTCCTGGATGTTGCCGTTGTCGGGCTCCAGCGCATGGGCGCGGGCGATCATGGCGGCGCCCTCCTGGACCCGCAGCCCCTTGTCCACCCACAGATAGCCCAGATAGTTCAACATATCGGCGTCGTTGGGCGCGGCCTGAAGCGCGGCCCACAGTTCCGCCTCGGCTTCCGTCACGCGGTTCAGCGCCTCATAGGCTGCGCCGCGCAGGAAGTGCACGCTGGCGCCCTGGTCGGCAGTGTTCAACAAGGGGCCGTCCAGTAGGGCCAGCGCCTCGTCGTGCTGCTTCATCTGCATCAGTTGGCCGGCTAGGACCAGGGCGATGCGCCGATCGTCCGGCGCGGCGGCGGCGGCGCGGCGCAGTTCGGCCAGCGCGTCCTGCGACCGGCCTTCCTCTTCCAGGCCGATGGCCATCTGGGCGCGCGCGGCGGCATACAGGTCGCCGTCCGCAGCGCCCACGCGAGACAGGGCGTCGCGCGCAGCTGTCTTCAGTCCCGCCCGCGCCAGCACCTGGGCCAGCTGATATTCCGTCTCGTCGTCGGGATAGAGGTTCTGGGCCAGCCGCAGATAGACGGCGGCGAACTCGTTGCCCCGTTCGGCCGAAGCCTGGGCCGCGGCTGTAACCAGGGCCTGCGAAGCCCCCTCGCGCAGTTCGGGCAGGGCGGGCGGACGCTGGCCGGCCTGGGCGCGTTCCAGGGCCGGCGCCACGCCGGGATCCACCGGCTGAACCGCCAGGGCGGCCTGATAAAGGGCGATGGCGTCGTCGCGACGTCCCCGCCGTTCCATGAACTCGCCATAGGGGCGTTTGAACAGGGCGCCGATGGTAGGCGCATCGGCCGCCGCCTTCAGCTCGATCTCGGCCTGGGCATAGTCTCGGCGACGTTCCAGCAGGGCCGCGCGATTGACGTGGGCGAAGGCCAGGGTCAGCGGATCGCCGCCGGCGGGCGCAGGTTGCAGCGCCCGGGTCCAGTCGCCGGCCGCCGCGGCGATCCAGGGCGAAACCAGCAGGCCCGCACGCGCATGGGGCGCGCCGATCGGCTGGGCGGCCAGGGCCGCGTTCGCGCCGCGCGCGTCGCCGCGCACGAAATCCTGCACCACCCGAACCAACCGCCCGCCCTCGACGAAGGCGGGGGAAGCGGTCGCGTCCGTTGGCGCCAGCGCCGCCGCCACATCCAGATCGCCCGTCAGCAGGGCCGAGGTGAAGGCCTGTTCGCGCACGCGCGGCTGTTCGGGAACCAGCCGTTCGGCCTGGGCCAGATAGTCGGAGCCTTGCGCCCCCTCCCCCTGCATCAGCGCCAGCTTGCCCGCCAGATAGAGGCCGTAGGCGCTGCGGCACTCGGGGTTCGTCGGCACGGGCGACCAGACGGCGGGAATGGCCGGCGCGACGGGCGTGTCGGTGATGATGATATGCGGATCGGGCGCGGCGTCCTGCGCCGGCTTCGCCTCTTGACCGGGCACGGGCTGACCCGGCTCCAGAATAATCGCGGGCGGATGCGCGTTCGGCGCCGGCGCAGCGGGCGTGGTGTCCTGCGCCCCGACCTGTCCGGCGGCGGAGAGAGCGAGAACGGACAGAGAGGCGGCGAAAAGGCGCGAACGGGAGGCGATCATGCCTCGACCCTTCACGGTTTCCCCCGCCCCCGCAAGAGGTCAGATGTTCGCCGCTCCATTCCGCTCATCCTGGCCTTCGCCGGGACGAGCGGACTGACGCGGATCATCGCATCACATATTCGGATAGTTGGGTCCGCCGCCGCCTTCAGGCGTGGTCCAGACGATGTTCTGCGACGGATCCTTGATGTCGCAGGTTTTGCAGTGGACGCAGTTCTGGGCGTTGATGACGAAGCGCGGATCGGTCTTGGCGGCCTCGTCCGCATACACGACCTCATAGACCCCCGCCGGGCAGTACAGTCGCGCCGGCTCGCCGTATTTGGGCAGATTGACCTTGATCGGCTTGGACGGGTCCAGCAGCTTCAGGTGCGCGGGCTGATCCTCGGCATGGTTGGTGTTCGAGATGAACACCGACGACAGCTTGTCGAACGACAGCTTTCCGTCCGGCTTGGGATAGGCGATCGGCTTGTGATCGGCCGCCAGTTCGGTCGAGGCCGCGTCCGTCTTGCCGTGCCTCAGCGTCGGGATCGGCGACCAGCCGCCCAGCAGGGTGCGGCACCACATATCGAACATCCCGAACGCCCCGCCCAGGGTCGTGCCGAACTTGCTGAGCAGCGGCTTGGCGTTCCTGACGACCGACAGCTCCTTGTAGACCCAGCTCTTCTCGAACGCCGTCTGATATTCGATCAGTTCGTCGCCCGCGCGTCCGGCCTGAACCGCGTCATAGGCGGCGTCGGCAGCCAGCATCCCGGTCTTCATGGCGTTGTGGCTGCCCTTGATGCGGGGCACGTTCACGAAGCCCGCCGAACAACCGATCAGCGCGCCGCCAGGGAAGCTCAGCTTCGGAATCGACTGCAGACCGCCCTCGGTGATGGCCCGCGCGCCGTATGAGATGCGCGTGCCGCCTTCCAGATGTTTGGCGATCTCCGGGTGATGCTTGAACCGCTGGAACTCGTCGAACGGCGACAGGAACGGGTTCTTGTAGCTCAGGTGCACCACATAGCCGACGGCCACGTAGCGGTCGCCGAAGTGATAGAGGAAGCTGCCGCCGCCCGTGCGCTCATCCAGCGGCCAGCCGGTCGTGTGCTGGGCCAGGCCGGGCTGGTGCTGTTCGGCCGGCACCTGCCACAGCTCCTTCAGGCCGATGCCGTATTTCTGGGGCGACTTGCCGTCCTGCAGCTTGTGCCTGGCGATGATGGTCTTGGCCAGGGAGCCGCGCACGCCTTCGGCGATGAAGACATATTTGCCGTGCAGTTCGATCCCCGGCTGGAAGTCGCCGGTCGGCTTGCCCTCGCGGTCGATGCCGAACACGCCGGCGACGACGCCCTTGACCCGCCCCGTCTCTTCTTCCCAGACCACATGACTGGCGGCCATGCCGGGATAGACCTCGACGCCCAGCGCCTCGGCCTGCTCGCCCAGCCAGCGCGTCACATTACCCAACGAGGCGATGTAGCAGCCGTGGTTGTGCATGAAGGGCGGCAGCAACGGCATGGGCAGGGGCGCCGACCCTTGCGGCCCCAGCAGCAGGAACCGATCCTTGGTCACCGGCGTCTCAAGCGGCGCGCCGCGTTCCTTCCAGTCGGGGAACAGCTCGTTCAGCGCCTTGGGATCGATCACCGCGCCCGACAGGATATGCCCGCCGACCTCGGCCGCCTTTTCCAGCACGGCGACGCTGATGTCCTTGCCGTCTTTCTCCGCGCGCTGTTTCAGGCGGATCGCGGCAGACAGGCCTGCGGGACCGCCGCCGACGATGACGACGTCATATTCCATGACCTCGCGTTCGACGCCCTCCAGCGCCTCCAGCGGCGCCAGATTGTCGATGATGGCTTCCTGACGGGCGTTCTCCGCGCCGCCTTCGATGGCGTCTTCGGCCATGTCTTCCCCTGAAATCCCGGTTGTCCGTGTGGTTATGCCGCTTATCGGAAGGTGACGCGAGGGCGGTCAAGGCCTATCGGTAATGCCGAACATGAACGCGCAAGTCCAAGATATCGCTGCAGTCGAAAGCCTGCTCGCCTTTTGGCGGGATGCAGGGGTCGACGCCTGCTATGGCGACGCGCCCGTCGACCACACCCACATCGCGCCGCCGCCCGCGGTCAAGGCGGTGCAGCGCGCCACCGCCTCGGTGGCCGCTCCGCTGGTCGGCGCCAACGCCCAGGACGCGGTCGCCGAGGCGCGGCGTCTGGCCGCCGGGGCGGCGACGCTTCAGGATCTGGCCGCCGCCGTCGCGGCCTTCGAGGGCTGTCCCTTGCGCGGCATGGGCGCGACCCAGTCGGTGTTCGGGCGCGGCAATCCCGACGCCGCCGTCCTGATCGTCGGCGAAGGCCCCGGCGCGGACGAAGACCGGATCGGCCAGCCCTTCGTGGGCAAGGCGGGTCAACTGCTGGACCGGATGCTGGCCGCCGCTGGCCTGACGGACAAGGTGTTCATCACCAACACCGTCTTCTGGCGACCACCCGGCAACCGCAGCCCGACCCCGCAGGAACAGGCCGTCTGCGCCCCCTTCGTGGAACGCGCCTTCGCCCTGCTCAAGCCAAAGGCCGTCCTGCTGCTGGGAGCCGCCTCGGCCAAGTCCGTGCTTCAGGCGGAAGAGGGCATCATGAAACTGCGTGGTCAGTGGAAGGAATGGCGTCTGGCCGAGGGCGCGGTTTCGGCCCCCGCCCTGCCGACCCTTCACCCCGCCTTTCTGCTGCGCCAACCGCAGGCCAAGCGGCAGGTCTGGGCCGACCTGCTTTCTCTCGCAGTTCGCCTTGAAACGGACTCGGTTGAAGAACAAGGCTAACGACGGCATTGTGACACGCTGACGACCGATCGCCATACACGCCGCCTTGTCGAACCGACATTGCGGGCGTCGCCAACGAGGGGGCCGCCGCTTATGTATCTGTTCCGCCGCGCGATCCTTGCGCCGACGCTGGCTATCGCCGTCTGCGCTTTGTCCGGCGCGGCGCTTGCGGAAACGCCCTATGCGGGTTCAACGGCCGAATCGAACGCCGGTTCCGGTCGCCCCACAGCCCTGAGTTCCGCCGACCGCCTGTCCTACACCACCGCCTTCGACGCCCTGCGCCGCGGCGACATCGAAACCGCCCGCGCCTCGGCGCGCCAGGCCCAGGATCGGGTGCTGCTGGGTCAGGTCGAGTTCGAAAGCCTGTTCCACCCCGACCATGTCGCCACCTACGAAGAGCTGACGGCCTGGCTGGAAACCTATTCCGACCTGCCCTGCGCGGACCGCGTCTACACACTGGCGCTGCGTCGTCGCCCCGATGGCGCGCCCGAGCCGGTGCGGCCCGGCGGCGTGATCGGCCGCACCTGGAACAGCCTGGTCACGGCCGTCTCGGGCGGCGGGGTCGACGATCCGGCGAAGGCGGCGCGCGTCGCCTACAACAACGACGATCTGACCGGCGCCTCCGCCATCGGGCGTCAGATCGGCGACTGGTGGACGGTGGGTCTGGCCGAATGGCGCCTGGGCCAGTTCCACGAATCCTTCTCCGCCTTCGAACGGGTCGCCAACGATCCGACCGAGGATCCCTGGGTCCGCGCCGGGGCCGCCTTCTGGACCGCCCGGGCCGCCGCCCAGTCGGGGCGCCAGGATCGGGTCAACGACTATCTGCGTCTGGCCGGCCAGTGGCCCGCCACCTTCTACGGTCAGATCGCCCTGCGCCAGCTGGGCGAGGAACCGGCCATCGAAAACATGGGCCCGCGCCCCTACGAGGCAGAGCCGCGCCTGCGCCGCGCCGCCTATGTGCCGCAAAGCGCCAGCGTCGAGCCCACGGCGCTGGAGGCCTTCGTCCAGGCTGATCCCCGCGCCAAGCGCACCGTCGCCTTCTACGAGGTCGGACGCCGCGCCGACGCCGAGACAGAGCTGCGCTCCAACCTTCGCACCGCCGTCGGCGACGCCGCCAAGATGTGGACCGCCCTGGCGCGCGCCATCCTGCCGGTCGGCAACGCCGATGCGACCCGTATCGACGCGAGCCGCTATCCGACGCCCGATCTGACGCCCGAGGGCGGCTTCGTCATCGAGAAATCGCTGGTCTACGCCCTGGCGCGCAAGGAAACCGACTTCAACGCCACGGCGCGCTCCAGCGTCGGCGCCTATGGGCTGATGCAGGTGATGCCGACGACGGCGGCGGAACTGAGCGGCGATCGCGGCTTCGTCAGCGATCCGACCCGCCTGTTCGACCCGGCGGTGAATATGCGTCTGGGCCAGGCCTATATCACGCGGATGCTGGCCCTGCCCGCCTTCCAGGGCGATCTGCTGCGGGCGGTGGCCTCCTACAACGCCGGCCCAGGGCCGATGCTGGCGGCGGTTCGCAAACTGGGACCGGACGCCGACCCCCTGCTGCTGATCGAGACGATCGACGTGCCTCAGGCGCGCGACTATGTCGAAAAGGTCGTGGCCAGCTACTGGATCTATCAGCGGATGTTCGGCGGCCCGTTGAAGACGTTGGACGCCCTGGCGTCTGGCGCGCGCGGCGCGCCCATCGCCCTGGACTATGTCGCTCCGCCCCCTCAGCCCGAGCCGGTCCTGATCGCCGAAGCGACCGCCGTCGCCGGCGCCCGATAGACCTTCAGAAGATCGCGACCAGCAGGCTGGCCCAGAAGGCGGCGCCGATCAGGGCCGCCAGACCGTAACCCATGACCGGATGCATGGCGCGCGGCGCGGCGGCCGCGTCGGTCTGGGGCTGGCTTGTCGGCAAGGCCGGGTGCGTCATCTGACAGGTCCGAATAGGGAGGTCGCCGTCCGTCTGAATAACGGCGTCGGCTTAACGCGGCGTCTGCCGGAATGGTTCGCGGCGATTAACGACCGGCGTCGATTTCCCATTGGCGGAAGTCGCGATGGTCCAGAAGCGCGGCCAGATAGGCGCTCGCCGTCCCGTCGTCGCCATGGGCGCCCAGGTCGATCTGGAAATGCCGCACCCGCGCCGCGACCGGCGTGAAGAAGGCGTCAGCGACCGATCGCGCGCCGAACAGTCCCGGCCCATCTCCTCCGAACCGCCCCCGCATCTGGCGAAACAGCGTGACCAGACGCGCCAGATCGCGATCCAGCGCCGGATCGACCGGCGTGGCGGCGCGGGCCAGTCCGACCATAGGGTGATCCGGCCCGGTTCCGCAGAGCGTCCTCAGGGCCGAAAATCCCGAATGCATTTCCGCCGAGACCGACCGGGCCAGGGCGCGCGCCATCGGATCGGTCGGCCACAGCCCGGCCTCGGGATAGGTTTCGGCCGCCCATTCGGCGATGGCCAGCGTGTCCCAGATCACCTCGCCCCCGACCCGCAGCGCCGGCACGAAGCCCGACGGCGACAGGGCCTCCAGCGCCGCCTTGTGGTCGGCCGTGTCGTACCGGGCGTCGATCACGGCGAAGTCGGCCCTCGTCATCCGCATCACCAGCCAGCCGCGCAGCGACCAGGTCGAATAGGCGCGCGGCCCGATGATCAACTCCATGACAGACGCCCTTTCATGCGATCAGTGACTGGACGCCAGTTTGAGCACGACCAGCCCGGCCGCGACCAGGGTCACGCCCGCAATCCTCAGCGGCGTCAGCGGCTCGCCCAGAAAGACGGCGCCGACAGCGAAAGCGCCCACCGCCCCGATCCCCGTCCAGATGGCGTAGGCCGTGCCCAGCGGCAGGGCCTTCATCGCCATCGACAACAGGCCGAACGACCCGACCATGAACACGATCATGCCGACGGTGGGCCACGGCTTGGTGAAGCCGGCCGACGCCTTCATCAGAAAGGCCCAGACGACTTCAAGCAGGCCGGCGAAAAGAAGGAATACCCAGGCCATGACATATCTCCCTGCATGGCGCCGGGTCGTCCCGGCGTTGATCCCATGTGGGGGAGGTCGTCCTCCTGAAAGCGCGCCTAATCTGGGACAGAACCGGCCAAAGTCAACGCCGCAGCTGCGCGAAACCTTGACTCCGCGCCCGGTGCGACCGACACGACCCGCCCATGATCACGCGCTATTCCCGCCCCGTCGCCGCCGCCCTCTGGTCGCAAGAGACCAAGTACAAGATCTGGTTCGAGATCGAGGCTCACGCCGCGACCAAGATGGCCGAGCTGGGCGTGATCCCCCGAGAGGCCGCCGAGGCCATCTGGGCCAAGGGCAAGGATGCGACCTTCGACGCCGACCGCATCGACGAGATCGAACGCACCACCAAACACGACGTGATCGCCTTCCTGACCCATGTGTCGGAAATCGTGGGCGAGGAAGCCCGCTTCCTGCACCAGGGCATGACCTCGTCGGACGTGCTGGACACCTGTTTCGCGGTTCAGCTGGCCCGCGCCTCGGACCTGCTGATCGAGGGCGTCGACCGCGTCCTGACCGCGCTGGAGACGCGCGCCAAGGAGCATAAATACACCCCGACCGTGGGCCGCTCGCACGGCATCCACGCCGAGCCGGTGACCTTCGGCCTCAAGCTGGCCGGCTATCACGCCGAATTCCAGCGCGCCAAGCGCCGCCTGATCACCGCCAAGGAAGAGATCGCCACCTGCGCCATCTCCGGCGCCGTCGGCACCTTCGCCAACGTCGATCCCGCCGTCGAACAATACGTCGCCGACAAGATGGGCCTGCAGGTCGAACCCGTCTCGACCCAGGTCATCCCGCGTGACCGCCACGCCGCCTTCTTCTCCGCCCTGGGCGTCGTCGCCTCGTCGGTCGAGCGTCTGGCCGTCGAAATCCGTCACCTGCAGCGCACGGAAGTCCTCGAAGCCGAGGAATTCTTCGACAAGGGCCAGAAGGGCTCGTCGGCCATGCCGCACAAGCGCAACCCGATCCTGACTGAAAACCTGACCGGCCTGGCCCGTCTGGTCCGCTCGGCCGTGACCCCGGCGATGGAGAACGTCGCCCTGTGGCATGAGCGCGACATCAGCCATTCGTCGGTCGAGCGCGGCATCGGCCCGGACGCCACCATCCACCTGGACTTCGCCTTGCACCGCCTGGCCAATGTGGTCGAACGGCTGAACGTCTATCCCGAGAATATGCAGAAGAACATCGACCGCCTGGGCGGTCTGGTTCACTCGCAACGGGTCATGCTGGCCCTGACCCAGGCCGGCATCAGCCGCGAGGACGCCTATGCGGCGGTTCAAGAGAACGCCATGAAGGTCTGGCGCGGCGAAGGGGCCTTCATCGACTTCCTGAAGGCCGACGCCCGCGTCACCCTGCCCGACGATCAGCTCGAAGCCCTGTTCGATCTGGGCTATCACACCAAGAACGTAGACGTGGTGTTCAAGCGGGTGTTCGGAGACTGATCGCATGGCCGAGCGCACGATCCGGCTCAATCCCCGGCTCGATCCGCGTGACTATGCGGCGGCCTATGCGCGCGACGGCATGGTGCAGGTGCCCGACCTGTTGGACGAGGCCAGCGCCGAATGGCTGGACCTGGCGCTCGAGCATGACACCAACTGGCATCTGTCGTTGAAGACGCCGGACGGCGGCAAACTGCTGTCGCCGCAGGATATTCAGGCTCTGGGCCGCGACGCTGTCGGCGCCCAGGTCCAGAACGCCCTGGCCGAAGGGCGTGACGGCTTTTCCTTCGTCTATCTGGCCTATCCGATCATCACGACCCTGATGACCGGACAGGACCCCGGTCACGCCACTCACGTGCTGCTGCAGTTCTTCAACGACGTCCCTTTCACCACCTTCGCCAAGGCGGTGACGGGCGAGGCGGGCGTGACCAAGATCGACGCACAGGCGACCTGGTTCCGGCCCGGCGACTTCCTGACCCAGCATGACGACACCGGCGTGGGCGAGCGGCGCGCCGCCTATACGCTGGGCCTGTCGCGCGACTGGCGGCCGGACTGGGGCGGTCAGCTGATGTTCCACGACGCAAACGGCGACATCGAGCGCGGCTTCAAACCCGGCTTCAACGTCTGGACCGTTTTCAAGACGCCGCGCCAGCATTCCGTCGCCCCGGTCGCCGCCTACGCCGGGGGCCGCCGCCGCTCCATCACCGGCTGGCTGCGCGACGACCCCCCGGTCAAGTGAAGGCCGCCTTCGCCCCCGTCGTCGACGACGCGACGCGGCTCCTGATCCTGGGCAGCCTGCCCGGCGACGCCTCGCTGAAGGCGGCCCAGTATTACGCCCATCCGCGCAATGGATTCTGGCCTCTGATCGGCAGGGTGCTGGACGAAGACTTGGCCGCCCTGCCCTATCCGACCCGCTTGGAGCGGTTGAAGGCGCGTGGCGTGGGGCTGTGGGACGTAATCGCCTCGGCCGAACGCTCCGGCAGTCTGGATGCGGCCATTCGTTCGCCCGAAGCGGCCGATCTGCGTGGTCTGATCGACGCCCTGCCCAGCCTTCGCGCCGTCGCTTTCAACGGCGGGCTGGCGGCGCGGCTGGGGCGGCGCATTCTTTCGGGCCTGGGCGACGTCGCCATGATCGACCTGCCGTCGTCCAGCCCGGCCCATGCAATCGCCCTGGCGACCAAGGCCGCAACGTGGAATTCCTTGAGTAAATTCATCGGCTGATCTGGACGATAAAACGTTGATCGCAGACGGCGTGCGGCGTTCCTGACGCAGCGCGGGACGTAGGGATTGAATGGTGAAGCTGCGATTTCTTGTCGCGCGACACGCATCCTTTCCCCCGTTTCAAACGTAACGTTCCCGTTACCGCCTTAAGAGCGGCCCAAAGGGAACGAAACACCATGACCAATCTTCGCAATCTTATGCTCGTCGCCGTCTCGGGCGGTGCGCTGATGGCGCTGGGCGCCTGCAACAACAACGAGCCCGCCGCCACCGCCCCGGCCGAACCTGCCGCCATGGCCCCGGCCGACGGCGCTGCGATGGCCCCGGCGACTGATCCGATGGTCGGCGGCGCGGCTATGAGCCCCAACGACACCATCGTCGCCAACGCCTCCAAGGCCTCCAACCTGACCACCCTGGTTTCGGCCGTGAAGGCCGCCGGCCTGGTCGACACGCTGCAGGGACCGGGCCCGTTCACCGTGTTCGCGCCTGACAACGCCGCCTTCGATAAGATCCCCGAGGCCACCCGCACCAGCCTGATGCAGCCGGCGATGAAGGCTGACCTGACCAAGATCCTGACCTATCACGTGGTCGCCGGTCGTCTGACGGCCGCCGACATCGCCGCCCAAGCCCAGGCCAACGGCGGAACCGCCACCCTGAAGACGGTTCAGGGCGAAGAGCTGAAGGTTTCGGCCGGCCCGAACAACACCTGGGTCATCACAGACGCCAAGGGCGGCAAGTCCACCATCACCCAGGCGGACGTGGCCCAGTCGAACGGCATGGTCCACGTCGTGGACACGGTTCTGATGCCGTAAAAAAATATTTGGTTTCGGCGCCTCGGCGCTGAAACCAAATTCCCGCGCCCGTGTTCTCCAAGGGCGCGAGACGCACAGTACGCCGGGTGAGACATCCCCCAACGTCCCCGGCAAAAAGAAAGGGCCGCACTTTCCCCCGGGTGCGGCCCTTTCGAATTCTCAGCAATTCACCTGCAGGTCGAACGCCTATTCCCCGGCGCGAATGCCTTCGCGCGCGATCGAGGCCAGTTCGTCGATCTTGGAGCGAATCTCGCCTTCCGACACCGACAGGCCCGAGGCCTTGAAGTCGCCGGCGACCTTGCGGAACACATCCTCGTCGCCCGGCTGCTCGAAATCGGCGCGCACGACGGCGGCGGCGTATTGATCGGCGCTTTCGGCCGACAGGCCCATCTTCTCGGCCGCCCACAGGCCCAGCATCCGGTTGCGCCGGGCGATGGCCTTGAACTCCTGCTCCTGATCGAGGGCGAACTTGGCCTCGAAGGCCTTTTCCCGATCGTCGAAGGTCGTCATTTCGCTCAGCATAGCTCCGTACGCCCCGCTAACGTCGGGGCAACGGCCGTCTATAGACCGCCCCGCCATGAACGCAACCAGACTTGCGTCGGATGGGACGGACTGTCCCCATTCGTCATATCGACGACACGGGCGGCGGCATCCTCGTTTGTGTCGGGGGCCGCCTTCGGCTAAGGAGACGCCGAAACGAGATTGACTGCCCGAACGATTCCGAAACGCGCCGCCAGGACCGGGTCTTCCCCTCCACCAATGGCCGCGCGATTTTTGTTTCTGAAAGGCGCCCGTAAGCGGGACCGGACCATGAACAGCAAGCGCAAGAAAATCTACGAAGGCAAGGCCAAGATCCTTTACGAAGGACCCGAGCCCGGCACCCTGATCCAGTATTTCAAGGACGACGCCACCGCCTTCAACGCGCAGAAGAAGGCCGTGCTGGAAGGCAAGGGCGTGGTCAACAATCAGATCAGCGAGTTCATCATGTCGCGCCTGAACGGCATCGGCGTGACCAACCACTTCATCAAGCGCCTGAACCTGCGCGAGCAGCTGATCCGCGAAGTCGAGATCATTCCGCTGGAAGTCGTGTGCCGCAACATCGTCGCCGGTTCGATGAGCCAGCGCCTGGGCATCGAGGAAGGCACGCCCCTGCCCCGCTCGATCATCGAATTCTACTACAAGAAGGACGAGCTCAACGACCCGATGGTCACCGAGGAGCACATCACCGCCTTCAACTGGGCCTCGACCCAGGAGCTGGACGATATGCTGGCCATGACGGTGCGGGTGAACGACTATCTGTCGGGTATGTTCAGCGCGGTCGGCATCACCCTGGTCGATTTCAAGATCGAGTTCGGCCGCGTCTGGGAAAACGACTTCAGCCGTGTCCTGCTGGCCGACGAGATCAGCCCCGACAGCTGCCGCCTGTGGGACACCGCCTCGGGCGAGAAGCTGGACAAGGACCGCTTCCGCCGCGACCTGGGCAATGTGATCGAAAGCTACACCGAGGTCGCGCGTCGTCTGGGCATCATGAAGGGTATGCCCACAGTGATCCAGGGAGGGCTGCACTGATGGCTAAGGTGAAGGTTCACGTCTTCCTCAAGCCCGGCGTCCTGGACGTCCAAGGCAAGGCCGTCGAAGGCACCCTGCAGGGTCTGGGCTGGTCGGGCGTCTCCAACGCCCGCGTCGGCAAGCTGATCGAGTTCGACCTCGCCGGCGCCGAAGATCCTCAGGCCGAAGCCAAGAAGATGTGCGAACAACTGCTCGCCAATACGGTGATCGAAGGCTACCGCATCGAAGCGGCCTAAGCTGGCGCATTGAATGTAATGCAGACCTGCATTACATTATGGCCATGACCATTTTGACCGTCACTAGCCGAGGCCAGGTCACCTTCCGCAAGGAGGTCTTGCAGCATCTCGGCCTTCAGCCTGGTCAAAAAATAGAGTTGAATCTGCTGCCGGACGGCCGCGCTGAGCTTAGCGCCGAACGGATGAAGGGATCCTGGTCGGACGTTTCGGGCCTGTTGAAAGGTCGCACCAACGGCGCCCGCCTGTCGATCGAAGAGATCAACGACCTGATCGCCCAGGCTGGCCTGCCGTCAGGGCAGCCTTGAATATCACCGCCGACACCAACGTTCTGCTCAGAGCGGTCGTCGGCGACGACGATCATCAGCAACACCTGGCTGTTCGGGCGCTCAACGCCGCAGATCGTGTCGCGGTCAGTACTCAATCACTATGCGAGTTCGCCTGGGTTCTGGCGCGCGGCTATCGTTCTTCGCGCGACGACATCGCCTTCGCAATCGGGCGTCTGTTGGATATGCGAAACATTTCCGTCGATCGTCCCGCTGTCGAAGCGGGCTTGGCCGTTCTCGATGCGGGCGGAGACTTCGCCGATGGCGTTATCGCCCATGACGGACGACGCCTTGGCGGGGAAACCTTCGTCACCTTCGACGTTCAGGCGGTTCGGCTATTGGATAGGGCAGGCATGAAAGCGCGCCTTCTCTCCGACGACGATTGATCTTCATGCGTTTGCGAAAGTTCTCCTCATGACCTTCACCCTCACCTCCACCGACTTTCAGGACGGCGGCGTGCTGCCCGACGCCCAGGTTCCCGCCAAGGGCAACACGTCTCCGCAGCTGGCCTGGTCTGGCGCGCCCGAGGGGACCAAGAGCTATGCGATCACCTGCTACGATCCTGACGCCCCGACCGGCTCGGGCTTCTGGCACTGGACCGTGGCCAATCTTCCCGCCGATGTGACGGAGCTTGAGGCCGGCGCCGGTTCGCCGGGCGGGCATCTGCCGCACAGCGCCATTCAGGGCCGCACCGACTATGGCCAGGCCGGTTTCGGCGGCGCCGCCCCGCCGCCCGGGCACGGGCCGCATCGCTACATCTTCACCGTTTTCGCCGTCGATGTGGAAAGCTTGGACGTCACGGCCGACAATTCGGGCGCCGTGTTCGGCTTCAACCTGTATTTCCACACCCTGGCCAAGGCCTCGATCACCGCGACCTACGAAAACCACGGCTGATCCACCGGGCCGCCCTTGTGGCGTCATGAACGCTGATTAGGTTGCAGCGCAACATGACAGACGCCGCTCTCGACACCGCCGCCCCGTCAACGCTCTCCAAGGGCGGGGTGGCTTTGGTTCTCCTGGCGCTCGCCATGGGTGGTTTCGCCATCGGCGTGACCGAGTTCGCGGCCATGAGCATTCTGCCAGACTTCGCCGCAGGCCTGGGCGTCGATGCGCCCACCGCCGGCCATGTCATCAGCGCCTACGCCGCCGGGGTGGTGGTTGGAGCGCCCATCCTGGCCGTACTGGGCGCGCGCCTGCCCCGATGGACGCTGCTGATCGGCTTCATGGCCCTGTTCGCCATCGGCAACGTGGCCAGCGCCCTGGCGCCCACCTATGGCTGGATGCTGGTGTTCCGCTTCCTCAGCGGTCTTCCTCACGGCGCCTATTTCGGCGTCGCGGCCCTGGTCGCCGCCTCTGTCGTGCCGCTGCATTTCCGCACACGCGCCGTCTCGACCATCCTGATGGGGCTTACGGTAGGCACAGTGCTGGGCGTGCCGGTCGTCAATCTGATCAGCCATGCCTACGGTTGGCGCTGGACCTTCGCCATCGTCGGCATTCTGGCCGTCGTCACCATGGCCTTGGTCGCCCTGTTCGCCCCCCGCGATCCTGCCCATTCCGACGCCAGCCCCCTGCGCGAACTGAACGCCCTGAAACGCGGCCAGGTCTGGCTGACCCTGGGCGTGGGGGCCGTGGGTTTCGGCGGGATGTTCGCCGTCTACGCCTATCTGGCCTCGACCCTTCAGGCCGTCACGGGCGCGGGCGTAGAGGTCATGCCCTGGGTGTTCGCCGTCTTCGGCGTCGGAATGTTCCTGGGCAATCTGCTGGGCGCATGGGCTGCGGATCACATTGGGTTCAAGGCGGCGGGCGGCCTTCTGCTGTGGAGTGCTGCGGCCCTGGCCCTCTATCCGATGGCCGCGCCGAATTTGTGGAGCGTGATGATCGTCGTCTTCCTGATCGGCGGCGGCGGCGGCCTGGGCTCCATCCTGCAGACCCGCCTGATGGACGTCGCCGGCGAGGCCCAGACCCTGGCCGCCGCCCTGAACCATTCGGCCTTCAACACCGCCAACGCCATCGGCCCTCTGCTGGGCGGCATGGCCATCGCCGCCGGCTATGGCTGGACCTCAACCGCCTGGGTCGGCGTCGGCCTGTCGCTGGGCGGCTTCGCCATCTTCGTCGTGGCCTGGCTGACGGGTCGAAAGCGCGTGCAGACCTCAACCTGAGCGTTTCACACCGTCAGCCGTTCTGTTAGGGTGAGCCATGGCCGAAGTGACGAATGACCTGCTTTATGAAGTGCTCAAGTCCATGCAGACGCGCCTGGACCGTATCGACGGCAATATGGCCGATGTGAAGGGCGAGCTTCAGGCCATGCGCCTGCACCTCAACGGCCTGAACCAAGATGTCTCCAACCTTAATCAGATCGTCGATCGTCAGGACGCTCGCCTTGGCCGGATCGAAACACGCCTCGGTCTTCTCGAACCCGCACACTGACATTCGCGAAAAACGGTGTTAAAGGCCCGCGCCATGAGCGCCGCCGTCATCGTCTTCCCCGGTTCCAACTGCGATCGCGACTGCAAGGTCGCCGTCGAACGCTCCACGGGCGAACCCGTGTCGATGGTCTGGCACGCCGACACGGAACTGCCCAAGGGGCTGGACCTGATCGTCATTCCAGGCGGCTTCTCTTACGGCGACTATCTGCGCTGCGGCGCCATGGCGGCCCAGTCGCCGGTCATGCAGGCGGTCAAGAAGGCCGCAGACGATGGCGTGGCCGTGGTCGGCATCTGCAACGGTTTCCAGATCCTGTGCGAGGCTGGAATGCTGCCCGGCGCCTTGTTGCGAAACCAGGGCCTGAAATATGTCTGCAAGCCCATCGCCCTGACAGTGGCCAACGGCCAGACCCGCTTCACCGCCGGTTACCAAGGCCAGACCGAGGTCACGATGACACAGGGCAACGGTGACGGAAACTTCTTCGCCGAGCCCGAAGCCCTGGCCCGGATCGAGGGCGAGGGGCAGGTCGTCTTCCGTTACGTCGACAACCCCAATGGTTCGGTCAACGCCATCGCCGGCATTCAGAACGCGCGCGGCAATGTGCTGGGCATGATGCCCCACCCGGACCGCGCCTTCGAGGCCGAACTGGGCTCGGCCGACGGCGCGGTCCTGTTCCAGAGCATCTACGCGGCGGCCTAGAGCCTGATCGTTTTAGACGGAACCGCTTTGCGGTTTCGACTGAAGCGTGAATCAGGCTCTCGCTTAAATCTGGAGCCTGATTCACCGCATCGACGAAATCGCGAAGCGATTTCATCTCTACGGATCAGGCTCTAGGCCTCGTCGTCCACGCCCTGGACGCTGACGTTTTCGTCCAGCTGGTCCTTGTCGCCAGCCTCGACCGACACGCCGTTCTCCAGCTCGGGCTCTTCGTCCGCCGTCCGCACGCCGCCCGGATCGCGCTGCGCCGCCAGTTCGCGGGCGCCGACGCCCAGCCCCTGTTCGATGGCCAGATTGGCCTCGACCTCTTCGGTCAGGTTCAGATCTTCGTTGTCGGGGTCGGCCATGGGTCGTCCTTCGCTTCAGGGTTCGGCCAAACAATCGCCTGTCCTCGGCTTCGGTTCCGGCGTCGCGTTCCTTCACCCGGCTGGCTAACGCCGCAAGAACGGCTCCAGACTGGCGCGCGACAGGGGTCGGAAAACCAGGAACTGTCCGTCCACCGTGACCGTCACCTCAAGCGCCTGCGGGCGTTGCAACAGGGCGGGATCGTCCAGAGCCACGGCGCGCCCAGACGCGATGTCGCGCGCATCCAGGGCTGGGATCGCTGCACGCCCTTGCGTCGCCGCGATCGTCGACAGGAACCCCCTTACCGCATTGGCCTGCTGTTCGGGCGTCAAGGCGGCGCGCACCCGCATCCAGGCCTCCTGAATCGGCGCCGCCAAGCCTGGCGCGCCGGACGTCTGGGCCAGGACCGGCCCGCTCGACGCCAGAAAAACCGCCGCCAGGATCGGACACAGGAGGTGCGGGCGGCGCGGGTTGCAGATCATGCGTCCATGAAGAGGGCGTAGAGGGGCGCGATGCAAGCTTCACTTTTCCCGACTTTGAGGTGAACCTCCGTCCCGCCGGCGCGTATGGGCCGGACACGCGCCGTACTGGAAAAAGCCGAATGTCCTCCATTGTCCGCCCCACCCCGCGCCAGCGCACCCGACGCCTGATCGTCCTGGCCGCCGCCGTCTTCGCCGTCATCGTGCCCCTGGTGCAGAACCTGGCCGGTCTGGGTCTGAACCAGGCCGAGTTCGCTGCCGATGGCGACACCACCCTGCGCGTCGCCGGATACGCCTTTTCGATCTGGGGACTGATCTACGCCGGCATACTGGCCTATGCGGTGCGTCAGGCCCTGCCCCAGACCGGCGAAAGCCCGCTGCTGACGCGAATGGGTCTGCCGTCTGCGGTGGCCTTCTTCGGCATCGGCTTCTGGATCGTCGTGGCGGCGATGAACTTGAAGGCCGCCAGCGTGGGCGTCATCTTCGCAACCCTGCTGGCCTTGCTGGTTCCGCTTTTGGCCGTGTCGGGCGCCGTTCGCGCCCTGCCGCTGCTGGACCGGGAGCGGATGCTGCTGGTCTGGCCCCTGGCGGCCCTGGCGGGTTGGCTGACGGTCGCCGCGCCCTTGAACCTGATCACCACCCTGACGGCCTTCCAGGCCCTGCCCGCCGCCCTGTCGCCCAGCGCCTGGGCCATCGTCGCCATCGTGGCGGTCGTCGCCGTGGCCCTGGGCGTGACGGCGGTGCTGCGGACCCTGGCCTATCCCCTGCCCGTCGCTTGGGGCCTGATGGGCGCCTTCGTCGCGGAACAGGCGGAAAAGCCGACCGTCGCCTTTACGGCCCTGGCCGGCGCCATATTGGTGCTGATCGGCGGCGTGCTGCTGACCTTCCGCCTGCGTCCCGGCGTCGAGCGCGCGCGCTAGGATTTAGGTTCTGGATCGTCGGTGACGGCGTCGTCCTGCGGATCATGGTCGTCGGCGCCCACGTCGAACGCGCCGGAACTGTCGAACTCGACGCTGCCGACTCCGACCGCCGACCCGGTCAGGCCCTGACGACTGGCCAAGGCGGCCTGCGGCGCCTTGGCGTTCATTTCGGCGGTGGCGGCGGGATCGTTTGACCGGTCCATCTGCTGACCCTCGGCCGGCGTAATCCGGTCGGTGTGCGGCTTGCTCATCCCGCGTCCTCCTCACCGGCGTCCTGAGCCTCTTTTTGCGCGTGCTCGGCCAGGGCGGATGCGCCGGCGTCGTCGGCGGCGATCTCGGGCAGGTCGTCGTCTTCGGGTGTTGCGGCAGGGTCGATGGGCGTGTCGGTCATGGTCGGCTCCTGTGACTGTCAGCAGGACCAACCGTCGGCGATGATCGATGTTCCCCGATCTTGCGCCGTGCGGGCTGACATTCGGCCCATCTGCGGCTAGAAGCGCCGCCCATGAGCGCTCCGCAAAAGACTCCCGAAAAGTCGATGGCCGATCTGGCCGCCGAATACGGCTTGGCCCCCAACGAATATCAGGTCGTTCTCGACCGGCTGGGGCGTGAGCCGAACCATGTCGAACTGGGCGTCTTCTCGGTCATGTGGTCCGAGCACTGCTCCTACAAATCGTCCAAGATCCACCTGGGCAAGTTCCCGACCACCGGCGATCGCGTCATCTGCGGACCGGGCGAGAACGCGGGCGTGATCGACATCGACGACGGCGACGCCTGCATCTTCAAGATGGAGAGCCACAACCACCCCAGCTTCATCGAACCCTATCAGGGCGCGGCGACGGGCGTGGGCGGCATCATGCGCGACGTCTTCACCATGGGCGCCCGCCCGGTGGCCCTGCTGAACGCCCTGCGCTTCGGCGACGTGACCCACGAAAAGACCAAGCGTCTGGTCAAGGGCGTCGTCTCTGGCATCGGCGGTTATGGCAACTGCGTCGGCGTGCCGACGGTGGCGGGTGAGACGAACTTCCATTCGGGCTACAACGGCAACATCCTGGTCAACGCCATGTGCGTGGGCCTGGCCAAGTCGGACAGCATCTTCTACTCGGCCGCGCCTTCGGCGGGCCTGTCGGTGGTCTATTTCGGGTCCAAGACCGGCCGCGACGGCATCCACGGCGCGACCATGTCCTCGGCCGAGTTCGACGACGAGTCGGAATCCAAACGCCCCACCGTCCAGGTCGGCGATCCCTTCGCCGAGAAGCTGCTGATCGAGGCGACGCTGGAGCTGATGGCTTCGGGCGCCGTCGCCGCCATCCAGGACATGGGCGCGGCCGGCCTGACCTCCTCCTCGGTCGAGATGGCCGGCAAGGGCGGCGTCGGCATCGAGCTGAACATGGACGCCGTGCCCCAGCGCGAAGAGGGCATGACCGCCTATGAGATGATGCTGTCGGAAAGCCAGGAGCGGATGCTGGCCGTCCTGAAGCCCGGCCGCGAGGAAGACGGTCACCGCATCTTCCAGAAATGGGGTCTGGACGCCGCCGTCATCGGCGTGACCACCGACACCGGCCGTCTGGTGCTGAAGCATCACGGCGAGACCGTCTGCGACGTGCCGCTTGCGCCCCTGTTCGACGATGCGCCGCTATACGACCGCCCCTGGGTCCAGCCCGAGCTTCAGCCCAGGCTGAACCACGCCGAAATCCCCGCCCCCGCCAACTGGGCCGATGCGGTGATGAAGGTGATCGCCTGCCCCGACATGGCGTCCAAGCGCTGGATCTGGGAACAGTACGACCGTCACGTCATGGCCGACACGCTTCAGGACTCGGCCACCGGCGCCGACGCCGGCGTGGTGCGCGTCCATGGCACCGACAAGGGTCTGGCTGTCACCTCGGACTGCACCCCGCGCTATGTCCAGAACGACCCCTACGAGGGCGGCAAACAGGCCGTGGCCGAGGCCTGGCGCAACCTGACCGCCGTGGGTTCGCGCCCCATCGCCATCACCGACAATCTGAACTTCGGCAACCCTCAGCGCCCCGAGATCATGGGCCAGATCGTCCGCGCCATCGACGGCATGGCCGAGGCCTGCCGCGAACTGGTCTTCCCGGTCGTGAGCGGAAACGTGTCGCTCTATAATGAGACGAACGGCGTCGCCATTCCGCCGACCCCGACCGTCGGCGCCGTGGGCCTGCTGCCCAACTATGACGTCGTCACCAACTTCTCGACCATGGCCGAGGGCGACGCCCTGGTCCTGATCGGCCAGACGCATGGCGAACTGGGCGCCTCGCTCTATCTGCGCGAGGTTCTGGGCCGCGAGGATGGCGCCCCGCCGCCCGTCGATCTGACGCTGGAAAAAAAGACCGGCGACTTCGTCCGCGACCTGATCGAGGCCGGTGAGCTGACCGTGGTCCACGACCTGTCCGACGGCGGCCTGATCGGCGCCGCCGCCGACCTGGTCCTGGCCTCCGACGTCGGCGTGACGCTGGACGCCTCCAGCGCCGCCCACGCCCA
Organism: uncultured Brevundimonas sp.; assembly: GCA_963515305.1. Lineage (GTDB taxonomy): Bacteria > Pseudomonadota > Alphaproteobacteria > Caulobacterales > Caulobacteraceae > Brevundimonas. The sequence continues at coordinate 125,278 of CAUPWX010000007.1, read as the reverse complement.
CATCTTCCTGTTCGGAGAGGACCAGGCCCGCTACCTGGTCGCCGTGCCCGACGCCGACGCCATCATCGCCAAGGCGCGCGAGGCTGGCCTGCACGCCTCGGTCGTCGGCCGTGCGGGCGGCGACGCCTTCGGCTCCATGGACCTGTTCAGCATTCCCGTCGCCCATCTGCGCGAATGGCACGAAGGCTGGATGCCGGGCTGGCTGGGCGACGCCGCATGATCCGGGCCGCCCTGTCTGTCGCGCTGCTCTTCGTATTGGCGGCCTGCGACGGCGGCGGCGATCCGGTGCAGCAGGCGCTGCGCGACACCTCTGCCGCCAACCATGCAGCGGCGGCCCGCACCACGGCCGAGACCCAGGCCGTCCGCCACGCGGCTCTCGACAAGGCCGCCGCCACCCCCGGCGATCGGGCCTTCGCCGCGTCCGAAGCCGAGATGCACCGCAAAATGGCCGCCGCATCCGGCCAGACCGTCGATCAGGCCTATGTCGCCAAGATGATCGCCCACCACGAAGGCGCCGTCGCCATGGCTGAAGTCGCTCTGCGCGACAGCCGCGATCCCGAAATCCGCCGCATGGCCCAGAGCGTCGTGGACGCGCAGACGCGCGAGATCGCCGAGATGAAGGCCTGGGCGACGACCGCCACGGCGAACTGAGCATGGCCAAGGGATCCTCTCCCGGCGGCGGAAAACCCGCGGCATCCCCCCGTGCGAGAGCGACGCCCACTGGACGCTCCAGAACGCAAAAGCCGTGGCGGCCTGTCGGGCGCACGCCGTCCAAACCGTCACAGATCACAAGGGACGAACTGAAGCATTTCGCCTTTCGCGATCGCTCCAGGGAAGCGTTCCTGGATGAGCTCGACCCTCTGCTCCGCGCCTGTTTCAAGAGCGGCTTCACCCGCCCCAACGAGGTCGCCTCCCTCTTGAACAAGGCGGGAAAGAGTACCGCCTGCGGCCAGCCGTGGACACCTCACCTCGTCTGGGGTCTTCAACGCTTTCTGTTCGAGCGACGCGAAAGAAAGAGAGCCGCTCAAACGGCTCCAGAGGCGGCGGCCCCCGTCTCAAAACCCGCGCGTTCGAGCCAACGCGCGAAGGATTTGGCCGCTGACGACATGGCGCGACTGCTGGGTGTTATCGGCCAATCGTCACGCGCTCGCTGACGTCACGGCTTTAAACAAACGCCACTTGCAGCGTCCTTAATATCCCTCATATTGAGGAACCAGGAGAGCGTCGTGTCAAACTCTATGACCTTGAATGTCCGCATCACCGGGCCGTTGAGTGACTTCGTTTCACAAAACGTGGGCAATGACGGCGCCTATGAGAACGTCAGCGAATATGTCCGCGATCTCATCAGACGCGACCGAGAGCGAGTCGAGGCTGCGAGTTTCGACCGGCTCAAGACCGAACTGACGGCGGCGTTCGCCGCGCCTGAATCCGATTATACGGCTCTCGACGCTGAAGCGGTTTTCGCTCGCAACGCCCGACGCTGAGCCACGTGGCCGACTTTCGTATCCAAGAAAAGGCCAGTCGTCGCCTCGACGACATCTATGCCTACAGCCGCGAGACTTGGGGCGAGGCGAAGGCGCAGACCTATATCCTTCGTCTGTTTGCGTGTTTCGAAGACATTGCGGCCCGCCGGGTCGCATGGCGCGCCATCCCGGCTGAGTTCGGCGTAGAGGGCTTCTACGTCCGCTGCGAACACCACTACGTCTATTGGCGCGTATTGTCGGACGGCGTCGTCGGTATCGTGACCATCCTGCATGAACGTATGCATCAGATCGAACGTTTCCGAGACGATGCGCCCGGCTGAGCCGGCGATTTGCACAGGGAGCGTCTGATGGACGCGACGACCGCAGACACCGTCTTCCGCCCCGCCGTGCCGCGTCGCGCGGGCGGTCCCCTGCCCTTGCTGCCCTTCCTCTGGATCAGTTGGCGCGATCCGATCCGTATGTGGTCGGAGCGTCATTTCACCGAGCCGCAGCTTCATGGCGACAGTGCGCTGGGCGAGATCATCGTGGTCAGCCATCCGGCTGGGGTTCGTCACGTCCTGACCGAGAACGCGGCCAACTATGTGAAAGGCGACCTGCAACGCCGTGTGCTGGGGCCGATGCTGGCCGAGGGATTGCTGCTGACCGAGGGCGACACTTGGCGGCGCGCGCGACGCATCCTGGCGCCCCTGTTCACCCCGGCCAAGATGGCCACCCTGAATGCGCGCATGGCCGAGGTCTGCCATGCCCGCGTCGCCGCCTGGTCTCTGTCGGCGCACGGCCGCGTGCTGGATATCGATTCCGAGATGTCGGGCCTGACGTTCGACATCCTGTCGGCGACCATGTTCTCCGATGAGCTGGGTGGCGAGGCGCGCGGGTTCGAGCGCGCCCTGAACCAGTTTCTGGCCAATGGCGCCCGCATCGATCCGCTGGACGTGCTCGGCGCGCCCGACTGGGCCCCGCGCCTGGGCCGGCTGGCCAGCGCCCGGTCGGCGCGCTTTTTCGAACGCCGCGTCACCCGGCTGGTGGAGGCCCGCCGCCGCCGGATCGAAGCCGGCGATGCGCCGCCGGACGACCTGCTCAGCGCCCTGCTTATGGCCCGCGACGACAACGGCGGTCCCGGTTTGTCCGACGAAGAGGTCGCCGCCAATATCCTGACCTTCATCCTGGCGGGCCATGAGACGACGGCCCGCGCCCTGGGCTGGACCCTCTATCTGCTGTCGCGCCAGCCCGAATATCTGGCGCGCCTTCGGGCCGAGGCCGACGCCTTCGACGTTTTCGACCCGAAATGGGCGGACGGCCTGCCCTGGACCCGCGCCGTGCTGGAAGAGACGATGCGCCTGTTTCCGCCCGCCCCGACCATGGCCCGCAAGGCGCTGGCCGGCGACGAGATCGGCGGCCAGGCGATCAAGGCGGGCGCCACCGTCATCATTTCGCCCTGGGTTCTGCAGCGGCACACGCTGTTGTGGGACGATCCCGACGCCTTCCGGCCGGAACGGTTCCTGCCGGAAAATCGCAAGTCCATCGACCGTTACGCCTACATCCCCTTCAGCGCCGGCCCGCGCGTCTGCATCGGCGCCGCCTTTGCGATGCAGGAGGCGATGATCGCCCTGGCCGGCATCCTGCGCGCCGCCCAGATCGAACCCCTGACCGCCGTCGAACATCGCCCGGTGCATCAAATCACCCTACGCAGCCGCGACACGATGCGGCTGCGGCTTCGGGCGCGACGGTCCGCCTGAACACAGGCTTGGACGGCCGGTTTTCGGACCGCCTCCTCCCGCCGAAAAGGCGTCGCCGTGGCGCCACGAATGGGCGATAGGGGATGACGATCATCTCTCGGACAGGTCCGTGTTGCGCACCGCTATTCTGCTCCCCCCGGGATGCCAGTTTTCCAACGCCCGGCCGAACTCGATGGAGACGGTCGTGCGGACCATGGCGGGCGCCGACCCGTGCGGCCAAACACGCCTCTTCTGCTGCGGCGGCGCGGACGATCATGCTGTCGATAACGTAGACGCCCTGCCTGGAGGGCGCGCGCGAATGCGGGCCCTGATCGAGCGGCTGCAGGCCTTTCGGCCCGACGTGATCGAGCATCACCAGCAGGTCAAACAAGCGCTGGCCGTCCACAAGGCCCTGCCCCAGGCGGCCCACCTGCTCTATCGCCACAACGCGCTGCGGCCGCCCCGTCACGGCATAGATCGCTGGCGCTACCGGGCGCGTTACGACCGCCTGGATGGGCTGATCTTCGTCAGTGCGGCGGAACGCGCGGCTTTCGTTCGCACCTTTCCGCATCTGGACGACCGCGCCTTCGCCGTGCCCAATCCCATCGACGCCGAACCCTGGCTGGCTGCGCCAGAGGACCGCGAACCGGTCATCGCCTTCGCCGGCCGCGCCATGCCGGAGAAGGGCGTCGACGTTCTTTGCGCCGCCCTGCCCGCCGTTCTGGACGCCCACCCGGACTGGCGGGCCGTGCTGATGCTGAACGACTGGGACGATCACGCTCGCTGGGCCGGCCCGCTGGTCGCCCCGCTGGATCGGTTCGGCGCCCGGGTGCGGGTGCTGAAATCCGCCCCCCTGGCAGATGTGCGCGCCCATATGCGAACCGCCGCCATCGCCCTGACGCCATCGGTGTGGGACGAGCCGTTCGGCCTGACGGCGATCGAGGCCCATGCGGCGGGCGCCGCCCTGATCTCTTCCGGGCGCGGCGGCCTGCGCGAGGCCAGCGGCCCGCACGCCCTCTATGTCGACGCCGTGACGCCCAGAACCCTGGCGGCGGCGATGAACCGTTTAATAAGCGATCCTGCCGAACGTCTGGCCCTGGCCCGCGCCGGCCAGGCCTATGTGTTGCAGACCCATACGCCCCAACGCCGCGCCGCCGATCTTCACGCCGTGCGTCAGATCGTGATGCAGCGCCGCCAGACGGCCGCCTGACGCCTCAGACCACCGGCACCGCCTGGCTCAGCCGCCCGCCGACGCGGATGGGTTCGACCCGCGTCGCCAGCCCCGTCCGGTCGTCCGTCTCCACGAAGACGCCGCACACCGTCGCTGGCCCCGACGCCGGCGTATATCGTCCGCCCGAAATCCGGGTGGTGAAGCGCCGCAGCGGTTCTTCCTTCTCGTTGCCGATCACGCTGTCATAGTCGCAGCAGCCGCCGGCGTCGGTCTGATAGGCCGTCCCGCCGGGCAGGATCTGGCAATCGGCCGTGGGGACATGGGTGTGGGTGCCCACCACCAACGACGCCCGCCCATCGCAGAAATGGCCCATCGCCATCTTCTCGCTGGTCGCTTCGCAATGGATATCGACGATCACCGCATCGGCGACGGCGCCCAGAGGCGCGGCGGCCAGCTCGCGCTCGACCGCCCCGAACGGATCGTCCATCGGGTCCATATGCACCCGCCCCAGCACGTTCATGACCAGAACCGTGCGTCCCGTGTCCGTCTCGAACAGATTGGCGCCCGCGCCCGGCGCATCCATCAGGCGCGGATAGTTGGCAGGCCGGATCAGGCGCGGCTCGCGCACGATATAGGTCAGGGCCTCACGCTGGTCCCACGAATGGTTGCCCAGCGTCAGACAGTCGGCGCCCGCCATGAACAGTTCGCGCGCCGTATTCTCGGTGATGCCGAACCCGCCCGCCGCGTTCTCGGCGTTGACGACCACGAAATCCAGCTTCAGATCGCGCCTCAGGCCCGGAAGATGATCGCTGATCCCGTCACGGCCGGACTTGCCGATGACGTCGCCGAAAAATGCCAGTCTCATTCGCAAAGTCTCATTCGAAAGCCGTATAGCCCGTCTCGGTCAGAATGCCATGCAGCCGGATGTCATGAGCGTCCAGTATCAGCCGCTCGACCGCTTGGCCGGCATAGGCGAAGCCGATCCGTAGCGCGTGTGGCCGTTCCGAAAAGGTGCGGTCGTAATAGCCGCCGCCCTGCCCCAGCCGTCCGCCGAACGCATCGAAGGCCAGCAGAGGCGTCAGGATCAGGTCCGGCTCGACCGCGTCCGCCAGCGGCAAGGGCGCGGGACATCCCGCAACGTCCAACTCCAGCGGCTCGCCGGGCGACCAGGCGCGAAAGATCATGGGCGCATCCCGCTGCAACACCACCGGCAGGCACAGTCGCCGACCCGCCGCCTCCAGCGCCACGGACAGGGCGTCGGTGTCCAGCTCGGAGCCCATCGCCTGATACAGCGCCACGGTTAGGCCCGCCGGCAAGGCGTCGACATGACCCGCCGCCCGCACCGCAGCCGACGGATCGGTCTCGGCCAGACGTTTTCGTAAACGGCGCGCCGCCGACCGCAGTTCATGCTTGTCCGTCATGCCGCCGTCTTACACCGGCCATGCCCAGGCCGCGACCCGCTCTCAGGCCCATCAGGAGCGTTCATTCACGACACGCGCTCAGGCAACGCGCGCCCGCGTCAGCGCACCAAACGCGCTCAAGCAGCGCACGCCCGCGGCGCGAGCGGTAGCGCCCAAAAAGAGAGAGAAAGAAGGTGGCGGCGCCGCACGAACCGTGAAGAGCGTTTAAATCCTCTCGACCTGGGTAGCCAGGTGGGCTCCATATGCCCAGGCCCTCGAGCCCGGACAGGGACAGATCCCGTAGAGTGAATTAAGGTCAGAAGGATATGTTGTCTTCGACGTGAGCCGCAGCAGGACCCGCCGTCGAACAAGATAGGCCCTTGTGTCGCCGCACGCCAGCGGCGCCCGTTCAGATATTTTGCGCGATCTTTTCGATCCGCGCGGCGACGGCGTTCAGGGCCTCGGCGACGCCGTCGGTCGAGACGGCCGTCGCGACCGAAGCGGGCGTCGCGCCAGCCTTCGCCCCACGGCCTCCACCCAGCCGCGCCTCGTGCAGTTCGTCGGCCAGGATCAGGGCGGACATCAGGAACAGACGCAGGTCGCCTACCTGGCCGACGTCCTCGGCCACCTGCCGCACCTGATTGTCGAACTGTTTGGCCAGAATGCGGACCCGCTCTTCCTGACCGTCGGCGCACCCGACCGCATAGGGGCGACCGTTCACCTCCACCGTCACCGTCGCCATCAGCGGGCCTCGCTTTCGGTCGTGTCGTCCGCTTCGGCCAGCACGTCGCGCACCGCCTGGGCCGCGCGGCCCAGGGCCTCGGAGGCTTCGCGGCCCGCCGCCTCCAGCTCGACGACGCGCGCGTCGGCCGGTCGGGGCGCGAACAGGTCGTCGTCCGCGATGGCGGGCGCCGAGGCGGGGCGCGCCTTCAGCTCCAGAATCTTGCGTTCCAGGTCGGCCAGGGCGCGATCGATGCGCGCCCTCGCGGCCGTGGTGGCGTCTGCCATCGGTCGCTCCTTCAAATTGCGTATAGAACCCGAGGACGCGTCGGGGTAAAGCGGCCCGCCCCCTTTTTCCGCCTTCCCAACAGAGGTCTCCACAGTGACCGACGCCAAAACCGCACCAAAGGCCACGCCCGAGCAGATGGCCAACGCCATTCGCGTCCTCGCCATGGACGGCGTCGAAAAGGCCAAGTCGGGCCACCCGGGGATGCCGATGGGCATGGCGGACGTGGCCACCGTGCTGTTTTCCAAGTTCCTGAAGTTCGATGCGAGCCGCCCCGACTGGGCCGACCGCGACCGGTTCATCCTGTCGGCGGGTCACGGCTCGATGCTGATCTACGCCCTGCTGCACCTGACCGGCTACAAGGCTGCGACGAAGCAAGAGCTGTCCAACTTCCGTCAGTGGGGCTCCAAGACCGCCGGCCACCCGGAATACGGCCATATGCCGGGCGTCGAGGTCACGACGGGCCCGCTGGGCCAGGGCCTGGCGACCTCCATCGGCTTTGCGATGGCCGAGCGTCACCTGGCCGCCAAATACGGCGACGACCTGGTCGACCACCGCACCTGGGTCATCGCCGGCGACGGCTGCCTGATGGAAGGCGTGTCGCAGGAGGCCATCGCCCTGGCCGGCCGTCTGAAGCTGAACAAGCTGCACGTCCTGTGGGACGACAACGAGATCACCATCGACGGCAAGGTCTCCCTGTCCGACGCCACCGACCAGAAGGCCCGCTTCAAGGCCGCCGGCTGGGCGGTCAAGGCCGTCGACGGCCACGACATGAAGGCGATCAAGTCCGCGATGCAGTGGGCCACCCGCCAGGACAAGCCCACCCTGATCGCCTGCAAGACCAAGATCGGCAAGGGCGCCGCCACCATGGAAGGCAGCCACAAGACCCACGGCGCCGCCCTGGGCGCGGCCGAGATCGCCGCCACCCGTCTGGGTCTGGCCTGGGATCACGAACCCTTCGAAATGCCCAAGACCATCGCCGAAGCCTGGCAGAAGGTCGGTCGTCGCGGCGCCAAGGACCGCAAGAAGTGGGAGGCCCGCCTGGCCGCCTCGGCTCAGGCCGCCGACTTCACCCGCGCCATGAAGGGCGACCTGCCGGAGAGCGCCTTCGACGCCCTGAACGCCAAGATCGCCGAGCTGGTCGAGACCAAGCCCGCCCAGGCCACGCGTCAATCCTCGGGCGCCGCCCTGGACCAGGTCTTCGCCTCCATCCCCGAACTGATCGGCGGCTCGGCCGACCTGACCGGCTCGAACAACACCTTCGTCGCCGGCACCCCGATCCTGGACGCGCCGTCGTATGAAGGCCGTTACGTCAACTGGGGCATCCGCGAGTTCGGCATGGCCGCGGCCATGAACGGCCTGGCCCTGCACGGCGGCGTCATCCCCTATGCCGGCACCTTCATGGTCTTCTCGGACTACAGCCGCCCGGCCATCCGTCTGGGCGCCCTGATGGGGGTCCGCGCCATCCACGTCCTGACGCACGACTCGATCGGCCTGGGCGAGGACGGCCCGACCCACCAGCCGGTCGAGCATCTGGCCGCCCTGCGCGCCATCCCGAACCTGAACGTCTTCCGTCCCGCCGACACCATCGAGGCGATGGAATGCTGGCAGATCGCGCTCCAGTCCAGGACCACCCCTTCGGCCATGGCCCTGTCGCGCCAGAAGACCCCGGCCGTCCGCACCGTCGCAGCCTCCGAGAACCTGTCGGCCAAGGGCGCCTACGAGATCAAGGCCGCTTCGGCCGAGGCCAAGGTCACCCTGTTCGGCACCGGCACGGAACTGGCCCTGGCCCTGAAGGCCGCCGAGACCCTGGAAGCCGAAGGCGTCGCGACCCGCGTCGTCTCGGTCCCGTCGTTCGAACTGTTCGAACAGCAGGACGCCGCCTACCAGGCCTCGGTCATCGGCCGCGGCACGGTCCGCGTCGCCGTGGAAGCCGCGATCAAGCAAGGCTGGGAGCGGTTCATCGGCGAGGACGGCGCCTTCGTCGGCATGACCGGCTTCGGCGCCTCGGCCCCGGCCGAGGTCCTGTACGAGAAGTTCGGCATCACCACCGACGCCGTCGTCGCAGCGGTCAAGGCGCGTCTGTAAGATCGCCTCTCCCTCTCCCCCTGCGGGAGAGGGAGACCGCGCACGGCGGCGCAGCCGTCGTCCTGGCGCAGTCGGGTGAGGGGTCACGCCGGCCGTCGCTCAGCACCAGACACCCCTCATCCGGCCCTTCGGGCCACCTTCTCCCGCAAGGGGAGAAGGATCAGGTGGAGCCCCCGATGAAACCCGCTCTCCTCGGTCTTCTTCTGGCGCTCGGCCTGACGGCGCCCGCCGCCTACGCCCAGACCACGCTTCAGACGCCCGCCCCCGTCGAAACCCCCATCATCATCGGCCGCTCCTACGCCCTGCCCTCGACCGTCATGGGCGCGACGCGCGAGATCAACGTCTGGCTTCCGCCCGGCTATGCCGACAGCGGCAAGACCTATCCCGTCCTCTATGTCCTCGACGGCGGTCAGGATCAGGACTTCCACCACATCTCCGGCATCGCCCAGCTGGGAACCGTCGTCGGCACGACCCGCGACGTCATCGTGGTCGGGATCGCCTCGGTCGACCGTCGCAACGAACTGGCCCTGCCCACGACCGATCCCGACCTGATCGCCCGCTACCCGACCCAGGGCCAGTCCGAGCGGTTCCGCCTCTTCCTGCGCGAAGAGGTCCAGCCCTTCATCGAAAACCGCTTCCGCACCAGCGGCGAGACAGCCCTGATGGGCGAGTCTCTCGCGGGTCTGTTCGTCGTCGAGACCTTCCTGAAGGAGCCGCAGATGTTCGACGCCTATGTCGCCGTCAGCCCCAGCCTGTGGTGGGACGGCGGCGTCCTCGCGCGTCAGTCGGGCGCCCGTCTGCGCGATCAGTCGAACGATCCACGCACCCTGATCCTGACCCTGGGCGACGAAGGCCCCGAGATGCAGGCGCCGATGGACGTGCTGACGGCCAATCTGCGCGATTTCGCCATGCCGGGCGTGACCTGGAGCTTCACGCCCCGCCCGACCGAGACCCACGCCACCATCTACCACGGCGCGGCCCTGGACGCCTTCCGCCGGCTCTATGCGGTCCCGGCCCAATGAGCCGCATCGGACTGATCAGCCTGCTGGTCCACGACTATGACGAGGCCGTCGCCTTCTATGTCGGCAAGCTGGGCTTCGCCCTCAGCGAGGACACGGACATGGGCGGCGGCAAACGTTGGGTCCGCGTCACGCCCAAAGGCGGCGAGACCGGCCTGCTGCTGGCCCGCGCCACCACCGACGCCCAGAAGGCCCAGGTCGGCGACCAGGCCGGCGGCCGCGTCTGGCTGTTTCTCGAAACCGACGACCTGATGCGCGATCATGCCGCCTGGCTTGCGGCCGGCGTCGTCTTCCGTGAAACCCCGCGACATGAAGCCTATGGCAAGGTGGTGGTCTTCGAAGACCTCTACGGCAACGCCTGGGACCTGATCGAACCCGCTACCGGAGCCTGACCGCGATGAACCTCGGCACCCCGCTTTCCGACACCGCCGTCCGCGTCATGCTGCTGGGTTCGGGCGAACTGGGCAAGGAGGTCGCCATCGAGCTTCAGCGTCTGGGCGTCGAGGTCGTCGCCGTGGACCGCTATCCCAACGCCCCGGCCATGCAGGTCGCCCACCGCAGCCACGTCATCCCGATGACAGATCCCCAGGTGCTGAACGGCCTGATCATGGCCGAGGCCCCGCACATCATCGTGCCAGAGATCGAGGCCATCGCCACCGACGTCCTGGCCGCCATCGAACAGGCCGGCATGGCCCGCGTCGTCCCCACCGCCCGCGCCGTGCAACTGACCATGAACCGCGAGGGCATCCGCCGTCTCGCTGCCGAGGAGCTGGGCCTGCCGACCAGCCCCTACGCCTTCGCCGGCTCGGCCGAGGAACTGGCCGCCGGCGCCGAAACGGTCGGCTATCCCGCCTTCGTCAAGCCGGTCATGTCCTCGTCCGGCAAGGGGCAATCCTTTGTCGAAAGCCCGGACCAGATCGCCGACGCCTGGACCTACGCCCAGGAAGGCGGCCGCGTCGCCGGCGCCCGCGTCATCGTCGAGGGTCGGATCGACTTCGATTTCGAGATCACCCTGCTGACCGTCCGCTCGCTCGACGCAGACGGCGCGACCGTCACCGCCTTCTGCGCCCCCATCGGCCACCGTCAGGTCAAGGGCGACTATGTCGAGAGCTGGCAGCCCCAGGCCATGACGCCCGCCGCCCTGCAGTCGGCCCAGGACATCGCCGGCAAGGTCACCGAGGCCCTGGGCGGTCTCGGGGTCTTCGGCGTCGAACTGTTTGTAAAGGGCGACCAGGTCTGGTTCTCGGAAGTCTCGCCCCGCCCCCACGACACCGGCCTAGTCACCCTGGCCAGCCAGACCATGAGCGAGTTCGCCCTGCACGCCCGCGCCATCCTGGGCCTGCCGGTCGACGTCAGCCAGCGCGACCCCGCCGCCAGCGCCGTCATCTACGGCGGTCTGGAAGCCCAGGGCGTCGCTTTCGAAGGCCTGGCCGACGCCCTGTCCGTCCCGACCGCCGACCTGCGCCTGTTCGGCAAGCCCGAAGCCTACGAGCGCCGCCGCATGGGCGTCGCCACCGCGCGCGGCGCCGATGTCGAACAGGCCCGCGACCGCGCGCGCGAGGCCGCCGGGCGGGTGAAGGTCGTCAGGGGCTGAACGAGCTTTGAGTGAGAAGCGCCAGTGAGCAAGGGGTGAGCCGATGTGGTGCAGTCCATGCGATGCCCGCTCACATCTTCGCTCACTAGCACTATTCACCCACCGGCCGCCCCATAGCGCGCCAATCACGACGACCTGAACCAGATCTACGACTTTAGTCGATTGGCCTTGCGGAAACTTGTGGTGCACACAGGGGGCTGAGGGCCGCAGTCAGCCGGCCGGGAGGGATCTGTCGTGGGCAAACTCAGCACACCCATAATCTTCGGCGCCATCGCCATTCTGGGGGCGGTGTCTCTGGCCATCATAGCCCTGCATCAGGGCGAGAGCATCAGCGCCGTCTGGATGGTGGTCGCGGCGGTCTGCACATACGCGATCGCCTACCGGTTCTACAGCCGCTACCTGGCCAACAAGGTCATGCAGCTGAACCCCGCGCGTCTGACCCCGGCCATGCGGCGCAACGACGGGCTGGACTATGTGCCCACGCCCAAGAACGTCCTGTTCGGCCACCACTTCGCCGCCATCGCCGGCGCAGGGCCGCTGGTCGGGCCGGTTCTGGCCGCCCAGATGGGCTATCTTCCCGGCGTGCTGTGGATCCTGGTCGGCGCGGTGCTGGCGGGGGCGGTGCAGGACATGATGGTCCTGTTCATGTCCACCCGCCGTGACGGCAAGTCCCTGGGCGACATGATCCGCACCGAGATGGGCAACATCCCCGGCATCATCGCCCAGATCGGCGTCCTGATGATCATGGTCATCATCCTGGCCGTGCTGGCCCTGGTGGTGGTCAAGGCCCTGGCGGAAAGCCCGTGGGGCACGTTCACCGTCGCCGCCACCATCCCCATCGCCATCTTCATGGGCCTGTACACCCGCTTCCTGCGTCCCGGCCGCGTGGGCGAGGTGTCGGTGATCGGCGTCGTCCTGCTGATCCTGGCCATCATCGGCGGTGGTCATGTCGCGGCCGATCCGTTCTGGGGCCCGGCCTTCACCCTGACCGGCCCGACCCTGGCCATTCTGATGATGGTCTATGGCTTCATCGCCTCGGTCATCCCGGTCTGGCTGCTGCTGGCGCCGCGCGACTATCTGTCGACCTTCCTGAAGATCGGCGCCATCGTGGCCCTGGCCATCGGCATCCTGATCGTGCGTCCGCACCTGCAGATGCCGGCCATCACCCCCTTCATCGACGGCACCGGCCCGGTCTTCGCCGGCGCCCTGTTCCCCTTCCTGTTCATCACCATCGCCTGTGGCGCCGTCTCCGGCTTCCACGCCCTGATCTCGTCGGGCACCACGCCCAAACTGCTTGAGAACGAAGCCCAGATCCCGATGATCGGCTATGGCGCCATGCTGTGCGAAAGCTTCGTCGCCGTCATGGCCCTGATCGCCGCCACGGTTCTGGACCCGGCGGTTTATTTCGCCATGAACAGCCCGGCGGCCGTCATCGGCAACGACGCCGTCTCGGCCGCCGCCGCCGTGGCCCAGTGGGGCTTCCACATTACCCCCGGCGAGCTTGAGCAGCTGGCACGCGACGTGGGCGAACATTCGATCCTGTCGCGTGCGGGCGGCGCCCCGACCCTGGCCGTCGGCATGGCGCACATCCTGTCCAACGTCATCGGCGGCCAGGCCATGATGGCCTTCTGGTATCACTTCGCCATCCTGTTCGAGGCCCTGTTCATCCTGACCACGGTCGACGCCGGCACCCGCGTCTGCCGCTTCATGATCCAGGATCTGCTGGGCGTCGCCGTGCCCAAGATGCGCGAAACCAAGTCCTGGGGCGCCAATGTCGTGGCCACGGCCCTGACGGTCGGCCTGTGGGGCTATTTCCTCTACACCGGCGTCGTCGACCCCCTGGGCGGCATCAACAGCCTGTGGCCCCTGTTCGGCATCGCCAACCAGATGTTGGCCGCCGTGGCCCTGATCCTGGGCACGGTCGTCCTGTTCAAGATGAAGCGCGAGAAGTTCGCCTGGGTCATGGTCGTCCCGGCGACCTGGCTGCTGATCTGCACCTTGACGGCCGGCTTCCAGAAGCTGTTCCACCCCGAGGTTCGCATCGGCTTTTTGGCCCACGCCAGGAAGTATCAGGACGCCCTGGGCGCCGGCGAACTGATCGCCCCGGCCAAGACGGCGGGCGATATGCACCGCATCATCGTCAACGACTACGTCAACTCGGCGCTGACGGCGGGCTTCCTGTTCGTGGTCGTCACCATGGTCGTCTATGGCGTCCTGGCGTGCCGCAAGGCCTATCTGAACAACCGTCCGACCGTGCGCGAATATCCCGAAAGCCACGACCTGACGGCGGCCGACGAAGCGGCGGACATCGCCCGTGCCTGAGACGGCGCCCGCCCCCTCGAACGAGGATCTGCTGTGCCTGTGCCGCGACGCCGCCCTGCGGTGGGGTCGCGGCGTCAGGCGCACGGCCGGCGCCATGATCGGCCAGCCCGACTATCAGGCCTATGTCGACCACGCGGCCGCGACCCATCCCGACCAGGCCCCGCTGGACAAGACCGCCTTCTTCCGCCTGCACGAACAACGCCGCTTCGGCGGCGCGGGCGGTTTCAAATGCTGCTGATTGCTCTTTAGATATTCCGCCCATCCCGGCGAAAGTCGGGATGAGCGGATGGAAGAACGGACTTAAAGCCCGTTGGGCCGGTCCGCTGCGGCAGCCCGGCCTTCAGCCCTGAGCGCCGCGATCGCCGCCTCCAGCGCGGGGTCTTCGCCGGCCCGACGCTGGGCCACGCTGCGGGGGGCGGCGATGTCGGGCGTCACTCCGCGTTTTTCCAGCCGCGTCCCGCCCGAGGTGACGAAATCGGCCCGGCTCAGCGTCAGCCGCCCCCCGTCCGGCAGGTTCGTCTCCTGCGCGATCAGCACCGATCCGCCCGTTTTTTCGCCCACAACGATGCCGCGCCGCGCCTCCTGGATCGCCGCGGGCGTCAGTTCGGCGGCGCTGCGACTGCCCTGATCCACCAGAACGGCGACCGCATTGGCCGATGGATCGCGCCGGTCGCCGCAATCGCCGGCCGCCCTCAGAACCACCGCGCGGCCGCTGCGCCCCGTGCGCGTGGCCCAGGCCTGGTTGCGCGGCAGAAAGCACGTCAGCACCGATTCCGCCTCCCACAGCCGACCGCCGGGATTGCCGCGCAGGTCCAGCACCACATCGACATCGGCGGGCAACCCCTCCAGCGCGCTGCCCATCCACGGCCCCAGCCCCTTGTCGAACTGCTCGACCCGCAGCACCAGAACGCCGGGCCGCGACGTATCGGCGCTGAACGGCTCGACCGCCTCCATCACGCGCGGCGTCAGCACCGCCTCGCGCCGCCGGCCCGTTTCGTCGGTCAGCAGCAGTTGCAGCGGCCGCCCCTCGGGCGTCTCCACGTCCGGCCCCCACGGCTGTCCGTCCACCGCGTTCAGCACCCAGCCCAGTTCGATGCCCGCCGCCTCGGCCGGCGAGCCCGGCCGGATGCGTTCGACGCTCCAGTCGTCGGGCGTCTCGCCCCGCATCAGGGTCAGGCCCATCACCGCGCGGCGGGCGAACTGGGCGTCCTGTCGTCGCACGGCGGCGGGCGGACTGGCGGCGGCATGGCCGTCGTCCAGCAGGTCCAGCATGGTGTTGATCACACGGTACAGCCCCCGCTCGTCCGACGCCGCCAGCGCCTGGGGCCGGAACCGCACCCGCGCCGCGTCCCAGTCCACGCCATGAAGCCGAGGATCGTAGTAGCTGCGCCGAACCTCGCTCCACACCCGGTTGAACACCCGCTGGTTCTGGCGCGCCCGCTCGCGCGTCGGCGCGACCGGCGCCGCCACGGCCGCTTCTGCCTGAACCTGGGCCTGAACCTGAGCATAAGCATGAGCCGCATCGCTCAACGGCAGACCCAGCAGCAACAGGCTGAAAATCCTGGCGGAAACGGTGGCGCGCATAGGCCCCATCTGACGCGACATCGCCCCACCCCTCAAGTCACGAATGCGCGTCATTCCGCGATGCGGGCGCCGTCCCACGCGAACACCCTTCCGCTGTCCCGGGGCGTCAACGTCTCCAAAACCGTCATCAACTGCTCGGCGGCCTGGTCTGGCGTGAACAGTCGCCCCTGCGTCACGCCCTTCTGGAACGGCGCGCTCAGATCGGTGGCCACTGTCCCGGGGTGCAGACCCGCGATCACGGCCAGCGGATGGGTGCGCGCCATCTCGATGGCCAGGGTCTTCAGGATCATGTTCAGCCCGGCCTTCGACGCGCGATAGGCGTGCCATCCGCCCAGCCGATTGTCGCCGATCGACCCCACCCGCGCCGACAGGGCCGCGAACACCGCCCGCCGGTCGCGCGGCGTCAGCGGCAAGAGATGTTTGGCGACCAGGGCCGGCCCGACCGCATTGATGCGATAGTCGCGTATCAGATGATCCGCCTCGATCTGACGCAGGCTGCGTTCGGGTTGATGTCCGTCGTGCAACACCCCGGTCGCCACGATGATCAATGTCGGCGCCGGTCCCTGGCCAATGCGTTCGGCGGCGCGGACCAGGCTGGCCTCGTCTTCCAGATCCACCGACAGGCCTTGCGCGCCGGGAAGGTGGGCGCCGGACCGCGACGCCGCCCAGACCGTCTCGAACCCGCCGCCCGCCCCGCCCTCCCCGACGATCCGCTGGACCAGGGCGCGGCCCACCCCGCCCGTCGCCCCGATCACCACCGCCGATCCGCCCATCCCATCTCCCCTCGTCGTTCGCGCCATGATAGGGGCGCGGCATGATCATCACCACGGTCGGCCTGGATGCCGACGACACCCTCTGGCACAACGAGACGATCTTCCGCCTGACCCATGCGCGGTTCGTCGATCTTCTGGCCGATCATGGCGACGAGGCCCTGATCGAGGCCCGTCTGGCCGAAACCGAACAACGCAATCTGCGCCTCTATGGCTATGGGGTGAAGGGCTTCACCCTGTCGATGATCGAGACGGCGATGGCGTTGACCGACGGAACCGCCCCGCCCCACGTCGTGCGCGAAATCCTGGCCGCCGGGCGCGAGATGCTGGCCCACCCAGTCGAGACCCTGCCCGGGGTGGACGAGGTCGTCGCCGAACTGTCCGAAACCTACCGTCTGGTCCTGATCACCAAGGGCGACCTTCTGGACCAAGAGCGAAAACTGGCCGCCTCGGGCCTGGGCGAACGGTTCGCCGCCGTCGAGATCGTGTCGGAAAAGGATCGCTCGACCTACGACCGGGTCTTCAACCGCCACGGCACCGGCCCGGCCCATGCCGTGATGGTCGGCAACTCAATGAAGTCCGACGTCCTGCCCGCCATCGCCGCCGGCGCCTTCGCCGTCCACATCCCCTACGCCGTCACCTGGGCCCACGAACTGGCCGACGCGCCTGAGAACGAGCCGCGCTACGTCTCCCTGGCCCGCATCGGCGAACTGCCCGACTGGATCACCACCATCGACGCATAGAAAAAGGGCGGCGCCAGAAGCGCCGCCCCTTCCGTCATTTTCGCCGTGGCCTTAGCGCCAGGACATCAGGCTGCCCAGCGATCCCAGTTTGGCGGTCGCACCAACGTAGAAATAGCGGCCTTGTGCATTGACCGGATAGGATTCCGATCCCGGCGCAGGCTTCTCGTCAGTGAAGTTATTGACGCCAGCATAGAGGCCGATGCCGTCGTTGACATCGTAGGCGACGCGGAGGTCATGCACTTCACGGGCCGGGTATTTCAAATATTCCGGCGCCACGATGTCGGGCTCGCTGGTGCGTGTGACGCGGCTGAAGCGATTGGTTTCGCTGTGGTAGCTGAAGCCATAGTTGACCGCCAGCGCGCGCCAGTTCCACGTCATGTCGAAGGACGCTGTGAAGTCAGGCGCGCCCAGCAGACCCTGGGAGTTAACTGGCTGCGCACCAGAAACTTGGGTGAAGGTCAGGGTGTCCAGAAGATTGGCCACGAGCGAGAAGTTGAACGTGCCGATATCGCGCTCGACGCCGAAACGGGCCGGATCGAGGGCGTAGCGGGCGTTAAAGTCCCAACCCGAGGTTTCATAGGTCGAGAGGTTGCCCGGCACTTGCGAGAAGCTCGTGATACGGCCAGCGTTGCCACCCACCGTTCCACGCGAAATCAGATCGCAGAACTGGTTCGGACGCGGAAGATCGTAGCAGTTATTGACGATGGTCTGAGACGTATAGGCCTGAATCGCGTCGGCGATCTCGATATTGTAGTAATCCAGCGAGAACGAAAGACCCGGAATGTCCGCAGGTGTGACGACGAAGCCCAGTGTATAGGTGTCGGCCGTTTCAGGCTTCAGGTTGGGGTTGCCTTCGATGAAGCCGCCCACGGACTCCGAACTGTTATTGATAAAGGTCGCCGGGTCGACGCCTAAGGCACGCAGATCGATGGCGCAGTTTTGTGCGCGCAACGTCGGATTTTCGCCCAGACCCAAATTCTCGACCGAGCAGGGGTCGGCGAAGGTGCCGAAGGTCTGCTGACGGCCTTGGAACAGGTCGACCACGTTCGGCGCGCGCACGGCGCGGGCGATCGTGCCCCGGAACGCTAGGGTGTCGTCGAGGGCCCAGCGGCCGTTCACGTTCCAGGTGTCGGTTCCACCGCTGGTCGAATAGTCGGAATAGCGATAGGCGGCCGACAGATCCACCGATTTGGCGAATGGAAGATCCTTTAGGATCGGCACCGAGATTTCAGTGAAGGCTTCCTTGACCTCGAACGATCCTTGAGTGCGAGAGGCGCGGCCGATGCCGGTCAGCGGATATTCCAGAGAGTCCGCCAGCAGTTCGATATCCGAAGGACGCGCATCGCTGCTTTCCTTGCGATACTCGCCGCCAAACACGAATCCGATCGGGCCGGCGGGCAGTTCGAATATTCCCGTCGTGTCGCCCGAGATGAAGGCGTTGACGACGTGCTGCTCCAGCGTCGCGGTGCTGGTGTATTCGCCCATGACCCAGTCGATCGCCTCGGCGCTGTTCTTGCCTTCGCCGAACAGGTTCAGCGGCTGGCAGCCCGAATTGGCTCCTGGCGTGAAGGTGGCGCCGAAGGCAGAGGCCGGGAAGGCGAACTGCCCGAACAAGTCGCCAGCAGGAATGGCGGTGGGATCGATGTTGGAACGGCAGACGGCTTGACCGTTCGACAGAACGACGTCGGTCGCGGCGTAGAAGCGATCGTTGATGATGACGTTCTTGGCCGTTTGATCCTGATCGGCGCGACCATAGACGTAGGACGCCTCGAAACGAATGTTGTCCGTGATGTCGCCGCTCAGCCCCACGACGCCGCGATAGGTTTCGCGATCGATGTCGTAGTTCTGGGTGCCAAGGTCAAAGTTGTCGCGCGCCAGAAGAACGCCGCCGTCCGTCAAGCCCAGACCGCCGGGGGTCAAGGCGTCGGCCCGTGCAGCGTCAGGGATGTAGGGGTTATCTAGCGGCACGAAGAGACCGTACACATAGCTGGGCTGCGCGAAGAACTGCGTGTTGCTCTTGGTGTACTTCAGCTCTGTAAAGGCGCGCAGGCGCGGCGTGATGTCGTAACGACCGGTCAGGCTGACCGTGCCGCGCTCCAGGCCAGGCAGCAGGTCGTCGTTGAAATCATCCAGCGGCGTGCCGCTGCCGCCGATCATCGTAAAGCCGCCAGCGCTGATTCCATCCTGGAAGCGGGTGCCGTCGCCTAGGAAACTGACGCCGGACAGCGTCGTAGCCGTGTTGAAATTGGTATAGATGGAACCGCCACGAGACGTATCGATATAGCGCACATTGTTGACCAGTATCTGGTCAGGCAGGTTCGGATCGTCCTCTCCGCCGAAGGTGCCGGGATCGTCGGGGTTGTTGACGAAGATGTAGCGATTGCCGCGGCGCGTGTACTCGCGATCCGAGAACTTGAGCGGCTCATCCTTGCTGTATTCGACGCCGAAGGTCACATTGCCGCGGCCTTCGCTGAAGTTGTCGCCAAGCAGCAGACTGACGAAGTTGTTCTCGCCGCCGCCCGCGTCCGACCAGCCGGTCTGGGCGCGGAAGTCCAAGCCCTCGAAATTGTCCTTGAGAATAAAGTTGACCACGCCAGACACGCCGTCGGCGCCATAAACGGCGGATGCGCCGCCGGTCAGGACTTCGGTCCGCTCCACGAGGGCGACGGGGATCGAGTTGACGTCCACCGAAGAGGTGCCGGGATTGGATGCGACATGACGGCGACCGTTGACCAACACCAGAGTCCGGTCTGTGCCCAGACCGCGAAGGTCGAGCAGGTTCAGACCCGCTAGGCCCGGCGTGGAGGTGCTGGCGCCGTCCTGCAATGTCAACGACGACGACAAGGCCGGCACATCCGTCAGGAAGTCGGTCAGGTTGGTTTGGCCAGAGTTGACCAACGTTTGCGACGTGATGGAGGTCACCGGATTCGCGGCGACGTAATCCTGAACCCGGATGCGCGACCCCGTGACGACGATCTCGTCAAGCGTAGCGGCTTGCGGCTCGGAGGTCGGCTCGCTGGTCGCCTGAGCCCAGGCGGGCACGGCCATGGCGACGCCTATGATGGATAGAACGCTGCCAGCGAGCAAACGAGAACGGCGATGCGTCACGATAAAACCTCACGATACAAGACGGCGACGATGATGGGGGGAGATGAGTCGTCGTCCGTTTGGGGGACGCGAACTTTATCGTTCGCTTGCTGTTACTCTAATGCCCCCCGCGCGCCTTATCCAAGCCCGGATCGTGGCATGACCGCAACATTATCGACACAATAGTGCATTTGGCGCGTCTTTCTTTGGAGGCGCGGTACGTCCCGCAACGTCGTTATATCCACGCCCTTCTGGGCAAGGGTTACGCGGTCGCTTTTAATGTTTCCAGTTGCCCCCTCGCCTCTCCCTCTCTAAACGGGCCGCTTAACCGACAACCCGACGCGAACACCGGATGGCCCAGCCGTGCGGGGGCTTCTCGCGCGCGCTGAGAGCGAAGGACGACGCTGGCCGTGGACGCCTCTGACATCCGTCATGACGAACGCGACGCCATGGTGCGCGCGGCGCTGGCCGAGCAGGGCGACAGCGGCGTGACCCCGCGCCACACGCTGTTCTACTTCTATGGCGAGGGCGACCACGGCGATCTGAACGAGGTGGCGCGGCGCGCCGGCTTCCTGACGCGCGGCGCCGACGACATGACGGTGTTGGAGACGACGATGGCGGTGGACGAGGCGTCCTTCGCCGCCACCTCCGCCATGATGCAGACCTGGGCCGCGGCCTTCCAGCTGGACTACGACGGCTGGGAATGCGCGGTCGTGACCCATTAGCGTTCAATAAGAAGAAGAGCTGGCGATGCCCAAGCGCACAGACATCCAATCCATCCTCATCATCGGCGCCGGCCCGATCGTCATCGGCCAGGCGTGCGAGTTCGACTATTCCGGCGTTCAGGCCTGCAAGGCGCTGAAGGCGGAAGGGTATCGGGTCATCCTGGTCAACTCGAACCCCGCCACCATCATGACCGACCCGGAGGTGGCCGACGCCACCTATATCGAGCCGATCACGCCGGAGATGGTCGAGAAGATCATCGTCAAGGAAAAGCCCGACGCCCTCTTGCCCACCATGGGCGGCCAGACCGCGCTGAACACGGCCCTGGCCCTGCATGAATCGGGCGCCCTGGCCCGTCACGGGGTCGAGATGATCGGCGCCAAGGCCGAAGTCATCGACAAGGCCGAGGACCGCCAGAAGTTCCGCGACGCCATGGACAAGCTGGGTCTGGAAAGCCCCCGCTCCAAGGCCGCCCATTCGATGGACGAGGCGCTGGAGGGTCTGGAGTTCGTCGGCCTGCCCGCCGTGATCCGCCCGTCCTTCACCCTGGCCGGCACCGGCGGCGGCATCGCCTTCAACCGCGAGGAGTTCGAGGAGATCGTCCTGCGCGGCCTGGACCTGTCGCCGACGACCGAAGTCCTGATCGAAGAATCCGTTCTGGGCTGGAAGGAATACGAGATGGAGGTCGTCCGCGACACGGCGGACAACTGCATCATCATCTGCTCGATCGAGAACGTCGATCCGATGGGCGTCCATACCGGCGACAGCATCACCGTCGCCCCCGCCCTGACGCTGACGGATAAAGAATACCAGCGGATGCGGACCGGCTCGATCAACGTCCTGCGCGAGATCGGCGTCGAGACGGGCGGTTCGAACGTCCAGTGGGCGATCAATCCGGCTGACGGCCGCATGGTCGTGATCGAGATGAACCCGCGCGTGTCGCGTTCGTCGGCCCTGGCGTCCAAGGCCACCGGCTTCCCCATCGCCAAGGTCGCCGCGCGTCTGGCCGTGGGCTACACTCTGGACGAACTGCAGAACGACATCACCCAGGTCACGCCGGCCAGTTTCGAGCCGTCCATCGACTATGTCGTCACCAAGATCCCCCGCTTCGCCTTCGAGAAATATCCGGGTTCGGAGCCCCTGCTGGGCACCTCGATGAAGTCGGTCGGCGAGGTCATGGCCATCGGCCGCACCTTCCAGGAATCGATGCAGAAGGCCCTGCGCGGCCTGGAGACCGGCCTGTCCGGCTTCGACGAGATCGAGATCGACGGCGTCGCCGGAGCTGACGACGACGCCACCGCGCGTGGCGCCGTGGTGCGGGCGCTGGGCGTCCCCACCCCCGACCGCATCCGCGTCATCGCCCAGGCCTTCCGCCACGGCCTGTCGGTGGAAGAGGTCAATGCGGCCTGCGCCTATGAGCCGTGGTTCCTGCGCCAGATCGCCGACATCGTGCGCGAGGAAGGCCACGTCCGGGTCAAGGGCCTGCCCGCCGACCCGACCGAGTTCCGTCGCCTGAAGTCCAAGGGCTTCTCCGACGCCCGCCTGGCCCAACTGACCAACACGACCGAAAAGGCCGTGCGCGCCGCCCGTCGCGGCCTGAACGTCTGCCCGGTCTTCAAACGCATCGACACCTGCGCCGCCGAGTTCGCGTCGGCGACCGCCTATATGTATTCGACCTATGAAACCGGCGCCCTGGGCCAGGTCCCCGAGTGCGAGGCCGAGCCGTCGGACAAGAAGAAGGCCATCATCCTGGGCGGCGGTCCGAACCGGATCGGCCAGGGGATCGAGTTCGACTACTGCTGCTGCCACGCGGCCTTCGCCTTCGACCAGATCGGCGTCGAAAGCATCATGGTCAACTGCAACCCCGAGACCGTCTCGACCGACTACGACACCTCCGACCGCCTGTATTTCGAGCCGCTGACGGCCGAGGACGTGCTGGAGCTGATCGAGGTCGAACGCTCCAACGGCGAACTGATCGGCTGCGTCGTCCAGTTCGGCGGCCAAACCCCGCTGAAGCTGGCCCATGCGCTTCAGGACGACGGCATTCCGGTGCTGGGCACCAGCGTCGACTCCATCGACCTGGCCGAGGACCGCGAACGCTTCCAGCAGATGCTGGAGGGCATCGGCCTGCGCCAGCCGCCCAACGGCCTGGCCCGCTCGGCAGAGGAAGCCGCGCAGAAGGCCGAGGAGGTCGGCTATCCCGTCGTCCTGCGCCCGTCCTACGTCTTGGGCGGACGCGGCATGATGATCGTCCACGACCGCGAGCAGCTGGATCGCTACGTCCACGAGGCCATGCGCGTCTCGGGCGACGATCCCGTGCTGATCGACCACTGTCTGAACCGCGCGACCGAGGTGGACGTGGACGCCCTGTGCGACGACGAGACGGTCTTCGTCGCCGGCGTGCTGGAGCATATCGAGGAAGCCGGCGTCCACTCGGGCGACAGCGCCTGCTCCATGCCGCCCTTCTCCCTGCGTCCCGAGATCGTGGACGAGCTGAAGCGCCAGACCACCGAAATGGCCAAGGCCCTGAAGGTGCGCGGCCTGATGAACGTGCAGTTCGCCATCGAAGAGCCGCACAGCGCCGAACCCCGCATCTTCGTGCTGGAAGTGAACCCGCGCGCGTCGCGCACGGCGCCCTTCGTGGCCAAGACCATCGGCCAACCCATCGCCGCCATCGCCGCCAAGGTGATGGCCGGCGTGCCGCTGAAATCCTTCGGCCTGACCGACAAGCCCTACGACCATATCGCGGTCAAGGAAGCGGTCTTCCCCTTCGCCCGCTTCGCCGGGGTGGACACCATCCTGGGCCCGGAAATGCGCTCGACCGGCGAGGTCATGGGCCTGGACTGGAAGCGTGAAGGCGAGGCCGACATGGCCCCCGCCTTCGCCCGCGCCTTCGCCAAGTCCCAGATCGGCGGCGGCACCACCCTGCCCACCTCGGGCTGCGCCTTCATCTCGGTCAAGGACGAGGACAAGCCCTTCATCGTCGATGCGGCCAAGACCCTGCTGGCCGAGGGCTTCAGCCTGATGGCCACCGGCGGCACCCACGCCTATCTGGTCGAACAGGGGCTGGAGGTGAAGCTGGTCAAGAAGGTGCTGGAAGGCCGCCCGCACATCGTGGACGCCATGAAGAACGGCGAGGTCCAGCTGGTCTTCAACACCACCTCGGGCAAGCAGTCGCTGCAAGACAGCTTCTCCCTGCGCCGCACCGCCCTGATGATGAAGATGCCCTACTACACCACCACCGCCGGCGCCCTGGCGGCGGCCCAGGCCATCGGCGCCATCAAGGCCGGCGACCTGGATGTGAGGCCGATTCAGGACTACGGCTGACTTTCATTGCCACGATTTCACTTGTGATCCGTCGCCCTCGCGGGCTGATGGATCATAGGGGTTTTCGGGGATATGTAATGGTTGGACGATACGGTTTGGCGGCGTTGTTCGCCGGCGCGACGATGGTGTTCGCGTGCGGCGCGGCCCACGCTCAGATGCCTTCGCCGCTCCCGGCCGAGGCGCTGGTCGATGCGCCTGATGCGGCCAAGGTCGCGTTTCTGAAGGCGCACGTCGTGGCGTCCGGCCCCGTCACCGGCGGGCTGAGTTTCGACTTCCCCGCTTCCTTCTATGACAACAAACTGTTCCTGCTGGGCGAGAGCCACGGCGTCGCCGCGCCTCAGGTTTTGGACCTGGAGCTGCTGACCCATCTGAATGCGCGCATCGGCCTGAGGGACTATGTCGCCGAGGTCGATCCGATCCAGGGCGCCCGCCTGAACCAGTATCTGGAGACCGGCGACGAGGCCGTGCTGGACCGGGTGTTCGACTACTGGACCAAGAGCGGCGCCCAGTGGGGCAACACCGCCTTCGAGGCCAAGGTGCGCGGCGTTCGCGCCCTGAACCAGACGCTTCCGGCCGAACGCCGCATCCATTTCGTCGGCGTCGACGCCATGCAGGACTGGCCGCTGCTGGCCGCCTGGGTCACGGAACAGGGCGGTCAGATCGACGAGGCGGCTCTGGCCACGGCGACCACCAATGCGGCGCGCGCGACCGTGGCGCTGGGCTGGTTGCAGACCGTGCCGAAATCGCCCCTGTCCGACCGGCTGCGCGGCGTGCTGGACGGCACGTCCAAGGCCATCGGGCGCGAGGCCGTAATCTTCGACACCTACGCCAAGGCCGTCACCAGCGGCGAACTGGGCGAGCGCCCGGCCTACGGCCTCTGGGGCCTGTTCCACGTCATCCAGGGCGGGGTGAACAACGCCCAGCCCTTCGCCGCCCGCGTCGTGAATTCCGACCTACCGACGGCCCACAAGGTCGTCAGCCTGGCGATCCTGTCGCTGGACAGCGCTGTGCAGATCCCGGCTCCGACGCCCGCCGGGGTGCAGCGGATGCGGCTGGACAGCTTCAACATCGACGGCCCGTTCGTGAAGGTGAAAGGCTCCGCCACCCTGCGCGAGGCCAGCACGCCCAACGCCATCGTCCTGTTCGACCTGGACGCCCAGGGCACGCCCTTTACCTCGGGCGGCGACTTCACCGACATCCGCACATCGGTCGGCCAGAGCTTCGTGATCGACCAGCCGGATCGCCCGGCGGCGTCCTTCATCCAGTATATCGGCGTGTTCAGGAACTCCGACTGGGCGCCGCCCCGCCCAGAGTAAAGCAGGCGGATGTCCAATCTCGACCTGGGCCTTATCGCCATCCTGTGCGCCGAACTGTGCGGCTTCGCGGCCTTCGCCAGTGACAAGCGAAGGGCGCGCGCGGGCGTGTGGCGCACGCCGGAATCGACGCTGCTGCTATGCGGTCTTATCGGCGGTCTGGGCGCCTGGATCGGTCAGCACGTCTTTCGGCACAAGACGCGCAAGGAGCCGTTCAGGACGCAGTTCGGCATCGCCGTCGCCCTTCACCTGATCCTGCTGGCGGCGGGCGCGGCCTGGATCATTCTGTGACCGGATCGTCCTGACCCGCCTCGTCCTCGCCCGCCACGATCCGCGTCGCGGCCAGGTCGGCGGTGACGTTGCCGACGGTGCGGAAGATGTCAGGGATGACCTCGACCGCC
Organism: uncultured Brevundimonas sp.; assembly: GCA_963515305.1. Classification (GTDB taxonomy): domain Bacteria; phylum Pseudomonadota; class Alphaproteobacteria; order Caulobacterales; family Caulobacteraceae; genus Brevundimonas. The sequence continues at coordinate 99,531 of CAUPWX010000007.1, read as the reverse complement.
AGCAGCAGCGGCAGAACCCCCAGCGGCAGCCCCATGGCCAGACAGATGGGGCCGATGGCGGCGAAGAAACTGACCTGGCCCGGCAGGCCGACCGAGGCGATGGACACGGCGATGGCCGTCAGCCCGCCCGCGATCAGCACCCCCAGGCCAAGCTCGATTCCGTTCAACTGCGCCACATAGAGGCAGACCGCCAGATTGGCGACCGGGCTGGTGATGCGAAACACCGCCACCGCCAGCGGCAGCACCAGGCCGGCCGAGGCCTGGGGCACGCCCAGCCAGTCACGCGCCCGCTCGATCATCACCGGCAGGCTGGCCAAAGACGACTGGGTCGAGACGGCGACGACCTGGGCCGGGGCCACGGCGCGGGCGAACCGGGCCAGCGGGATCCGCCCCCAGATCACGGCCGCCACATAGACGATCAGGATCAGGCCGATCTGGCTCAGGCAGACGATGGCGACATAGTGGGCCAGCGTGCCCGCCACACCCAGACCGGCGCGCAGACCCACGCCCAGCGCCAGGGCGAAAACCCCGAACGGCGCGGCCAGCAGCACCCAGTGCACGATCACGACCATCGTCTCGGCCACCGCCTCGAAGAAGCCGGCCAGGGGACGGCGCAGATCGGCCTTGATCCGCGTCGCGGCGAACCCGAAGGCGACGGCGAACACCACCACCGCCAGAACCCCGTCGTCCGCCGCCGCCTTGATCACATTGGCCGGCGCCAGACTGGCCAGGAAGGCGCGCAGGCCGTCGGTGCGCGCCGCCTCGCCCACCACGGCGGCCGAATCCGCCGGCACGCCCGCCAGCAGGGCGCGCCCCGCCTCCGGGTCGATGGGCCAAAGCGCCAGAAGTCCCAGCCCCGCCAGGATCGCATAGACCGTCGCCCCGACCAGCAGCACGCCGAACACCAGCAGCGACCGCGCCGCGATCCGCCCCGTCGCTGCGGCGTCGGCGATGGAGACGATGCCCGTCACCAACAGGCTGAACACCAGGGGGATGACCGTCATCCTCAGCGCATTCAGCCAGACCTGACCCAGGCTTTCGACCACGCCCAAAGCGCCGGTCAGCCACGGCGCATCGGCGCCCTGGGCCATCGCGCCGACCACCACGCCCGCGACCAGGGCGGCGATGACGAAAAAGCTGAGGGAGGTGAAGAAGGCGGCAAGTCGGGAAGAGCGCATCGGCCAGAGCTAGCACCCCTTTTCGCGACGCGCGCGCCAAACCTTCTGTCGTTCGCTGTCAGATCATGTCGTCGCAGCACGAAACGCGGGGCCGGGCGGCGCGTTACGCTGGACAAAGGAGCCTTGCCCATGTCCCGTCTGCACAAACTCGTCCCCCTTCTGGGCGGCCTTCTGTTGTCGAAGGGCGGCCGCCGCGTCGCGGGCCGTCACGCCGGAAAACTGGCCCTGGCCACCCTGGCCTATGAGGTCTGGCGCAATCGCCGCGAGGGCGCACGCCCCAAGGCCGCATCCCCGACCCAAAACCAGGCCCAAAACCAGGCCCGCCCCCAGCCGCGCACCCGCTGGAGCGGCCGCAGTCCGCGATAGTCCTCGACTTCCAGTCTTTGGATGCGAATAGTCGCGGCTCGCCGCACGGAGCCGACCGATGATCAAAGTCCACCATCTGAACGACAGCCGCTCGCAACGGGTGCTGTGGCTGCTGGAGGAGCTGGGGGTGGACTATGAGGTCATCCGCTACGAGCGCAACGCCGGCAATCGTCTGGCGCCGCCCGAGCTTTTGGCCATCCATCCCCTGGGCAAATCCCCGGTGATCGAGGACGGCGCCGTCAAGGTCGCCGAGACGGGGGCCATCGTCGAATATCTGCTGGACACCTACGGCCAGGGCCGCCTTCGCCCGGCGTCGGGAACCGAGGACGGTCGTCGCTTCACCTATTGGCTGCACTATGCCGAAGGGTCGGCCATGCCGCCCCTGCTGCTGAAACTGGTGTTCGGAATGTTGCCCCGCCGCGCGCCGGGTCTGATGAAGCCGCTGGTCAAGAGCATCGCCGCCAAGGCCCAGTCCACCTTCATCGATCCCCAGATCCGCACCCACGTCGATTTCTGGGAGGCCGAACTGGGCCGTTCTGAATGGTTCGCCGGCGATCAGTTCACCGCCGCCGACATCATGATGAGTTTCCCGGTCGAGGCCGGAGCCGACCGCGCTTTCAATGCTGAGACCAAGCCCCGGCTGAAGGCCTTCCTGGAGCGCATTCACGCTCGCCCCGCCTATCGCCGGGCCCTGGAACGTGGCGGAGCCTACAGCTACGCGTGAACGGATCGTGATCGGGCGTTCGCAACCCCTGGCGCTTGCGAACGTTAATGTCTCATGCGCCTTCACACCATTCAGATCGTGGCCGGATTAGCAGCGGCCGTCCTGTTCGTCCTGGCCTTCATGGCCGCCGGGGCCGCCCTGTTGTCTGGGCTGTTCATGTTCGCCGGCCTGGCCGTCATCGGCTGGCTGGCCTACAGTCTGATCAAGGGCGTGCTGCGGCGCGACACAAAGTCAGAGCCGCCGGCCCGCGCGTGACGCACCACCGACGCGGGCGGGCGCTCTTGAAATCCTGAGCGACAAAGCCTAGTATCGATGCCCGGCCGCGCCCGCCCCGCGGCCTTTTGTATGCCTATACCGCGTCTTTCCAGTCTCCGGGCGAACCAGAAAAATCACGACACCAATGGAAAAAGTGCCGATGACGGGCGAGGGCTATCGCGTCCTCGACGATCAACTGAAGCAATTGAAGTCGGTCGAAAGGCCCAGCGTGATCGCGGCCATCTCAGAGGCCCGCGAGCACGGCGACCTGTCTGAAAACGCCGAATATCACGCCGCCAAGGAGCGCCAGGGCTGGATCGAAGGCCAGATCGCCGAGATCGAGGACAAGATCAGCCGCGCCCAGGTCATCGACGTGTCGAAACTGTCGGGCGACCAGGTCAAGTTCGGCGCCACGGTCACCGTGGTCGACGAGGACACCGAGGAAGAGGCCCGCTACCAGATCGTCGGCGAGCATGAGGCCGACGTGAAGAAGGGCAAGATCTCCATCGCCTCGCCCATCGCGCGCGCCATGATCTCCAAGGAGGTCGGCGACGTGGTCGAGGTCAACACCCCCGGCGGCGTCAAGGCCTACGAAATTCTCAAGGTCGAGTGGAAGTAAGACGGATGGCGGGGACGGCCACAGCGCGTCCCCTCTCTCCCTCGCCCCTGAACGTCTGGGTCGTCTCGGACGGCCGCGCCGGCATCGAGAACCAGGCGCTGGGCTTGGCCGAGGCCGTCCAGCGCCTGACCCCGGCCGAAATCACGATCAAACACATCCGCTGGCGGCCGCTGTTCGACCGCCTGCCATCGGCGCTGAAGACCCCGGCCATGTTGGCTTCCGAAGCCCTTCAGGGTCCGTGGCCCGATCTGTGGATCGCCACCGGCCGCGCGACCCTGCCGCTGTCGATACGCGCCAAGGCCTGGAGCGGGGGCAAGACCTTCGTCGTCCAGACCCAGAATCCGCGTTCCGCCAATGCGCGCTACGACATGATCGTGGCCCCGGCGCACGATCGGCTGTCCGGCGACAACGTCTTCGAGATCGTCGGTTCGCCCCATCGCATCACGCCCGAACGGATCGAGGCCGCCTCGCCCGCCTTTGCCGACCGGATCGCCTCCCTCCCCCATCCCCGCGTCGCCGTGTTGATCGGCGGCCGGTCCAAGGCCTTCGACCTGCCCCCCGCCCATGCCGCGGACTTGGCCGACCGCATCGCGGACGCCGTGCGGGCGTCGGGCGGCGCGTTGATGCTGACCTATTCGCGTCGCACGCCGCAGGCGGCCAAGGCGGCGATGACGGCGCGCCTGTCGGACCTGCCAGGCTGGATCTGGGACGGAACCGGCGACAACCCCCTGTTCGGCTTCCTGCATTTCGCCGACCACATCCTGGTCACAGAGGACAGCGCCAACATGGCCGCCGAGGCCGCCTCGACCGGCAAGCCCGTCCACGTCCTGCCGATGGTTCCGCTCAAATCCGGCGACAAGTTCGCCCGCCTGCACGAGGATTTGCACGCCCACGGCGCGACCCGCCCGTTCGACGGCACGCTGGACGCCTGGACCTATGCGCCGCTGGCCGAGACCGACCGCGCGGCGCGGGCTGTGCTTGAGGCGATGCGGGCGCGGTAATCGCCCGCCCCCACTTTCGTCATCCTCCGGCAAGCCGCGTCTTCGCGGCGCAGACCGGGGGGACCCAGCGGCGCCGAAGGCGATGTATCGACCACATCCTTTGTTTGAAGTCCGTGCCCACGACAGGTTCGCGCTCTCGCGCGCCGCTGGGTCCCCCGATCTCGCTGCGCTCGTCGGAGGATGACGAAAGAAAGGGCTTCAAGCGCCTTCGCCATGCACCACGTCCGATCCTGACGCAGGCCTGCCCTATGGTCGCTCGATAGGCAGGAAGTATTTAAGAATGAATCGCAAAAATCTGCACTAAAGTGCACTCAAAAAATTATCGAGGAACTCAATCGCCTCCGCCACCCTCCACCGGTCCATCGTCCTTTTTCGGATCTTTCGGCTTGGCGTTGGCCGCACCCATGCCTGCAACGCCCAGGCCCGAACCGATGGCCACGCCCAGCGCAATCCCCATCGCCAGATTGTCCATCGCCGAGCCCAGGGCCACGCCGATCGCTATCCCCGCGCCCATGCCGATCGGCAGGAAGGCCGCCTTGTTGTCCTTCAACCCCCGTCTCCCTTCGCTTCAGGCGAGACTAGCATCGCGCAAAGAGGAATCAGCCCCTAAATAGGGGCCATGACCCAAGCTCGTACCGTTCGCGTCGCCATCATCGGATCCGGCCCCGCCGGCTGGACCGCCGCCATCTATGCGGCCCGGGCTTCGCTGAACCCCGTCGTCATCGCCGGCATCCAGCCCGGCGGCCAGTTGACCATCACCACGGACGTCGAGAACTATCCCGGCTTCGCCGAGACGATCCAGGGTCCGTGGCTGATGGAGCAGATGCAGGCCCAGGCCCTGCACGTCGGGACCGAGGTCATTCACGACATCGTCGTCTCCGCCGACCTGTCGCAACGCCCGTTCAGGCTCAAGCTGGACGGCGGCGACGAGATCCTGGCCGAAACGGTCATCATCTCCACCGGCGCCCAGGCCAAATGGCTGGGTCTGGACTCGGAGGCCGCCTATCAGGGCTTCGGCGTCTCGGCCTGCGCCACCTGCGACGGCTTCTTCTATCGCGGCAAGGAAGTGGTCGTGGTCGGCGGCGGCAACACCGCCGTCGAAGAGGCGCTGTTCCTGACCAACTTCGCCTCCAAGGTCACCGTCATCCACCGCAAGGGCGAGTTCCGCGCCGAAAAAATCCTGCAGGACCGCCTGTTCGCCAATCCCAAGGTCGAGGTGATTTGGAACGTGGCGGTCGAGGAGATCGTCGGCGTCGTGGACGGCATGGCCCGGAACGTCACCAGCGTCCGCCTCAAGAATGTTCAGGACGGTTCGATCACCGAAATCCCCGCCGACGGCGTCTTCATCGCCATCGGCCACGCCCCGTCGTCCGAACTGTTCAAGGGCCAGTTGGAGGTCAACGCCGGCGGCTATATCCGCGTCCAGCCCGGCACCGCCTCCACGGCCATCGAGGGCGTCTGGGCCGCAGGCGACGTGACCGACGACGTCTACCGCCAGGCCGTCACCGCCGCCGGCATGGGCTGTATGGCCGCGCTGGAGGCCAGCCGCTTCCTGGCCGAGGAAGACCACGCCAAGGCCCACAACCCCATCCCCCACGCCGAGGCCGAGAAGATCGGCGTCTGGTAGGACCGCGCGGCCGTCGATCTAGGCCAGGACGTCGTCATAATCCGGGTGCCGCTTGTGCCAGGCGACGGCGTAGCTGCATTGCGGAAACAGCTTCAGCCCCGCCTCGCGCGCGTGCTCGGCCATCGCCTGCATGAACCGCCCCGCGGCGCCCGTGCCGCGCAGGCTGCGTTCGGCTTCGACGTGCAGGATCATGCGCGCATCACCCCGCACGGCATAGTCGGCCCACACCAGGCCGGCGCCCTTGTCATCGTCGAACGTCTGCTCGAAACGGTTTTCGCCTGCGGCGTCTCTGAACTGTCCCATGCGTCTCTCCTTTTCAGGATCAACCGCCGGGACCACGCGGGCGTTCCCTGCGCCTTGGATCGTTAGATTGGCTTGTCGCCCAACAGGTTGATCAGCCCCAGCACGCTCTTGACCGTGAACCACACGCTGAGCAGGAACCAGATCAGCAGGAACAGCAGCAGGAACGGAATGCCGATCAGGATCACCGACGCCGCCGCGCTGATCGCGATGCCGACCCAGGCGGCGATGGTCCACCAGAACACCGACCAGAACAGGGCGATCTGCGCCTCGATATGCTGGCGCGCCACCCCCGTCGCCGTGCCCCGCGTGACGTAGGACACGACCAGGCCGACCAGAACCAGCACGTTCGCGCTGGGGATCGACAGGATGAACAGGGCCCAGGCGATCAGGGCGCCGACCTTGCCCTCCGGCTCGCGTCCGGCGGTGAATTCGGGGGCGTCGGTCATGCGAAGTCTCTCAGAACAGCCAGCTGCGAGGGTTGGGAACGGCCTGGCCGCTCTTCAGTTTCAACACCCCATAGGCGCCCCGCGCCAGAATCCAGATGGCCACGGCGAACAGCACCAGCACGCCGATGTTGACCACCACCAGGATCGCCCCGACCACGGCCGCCCCCACCGCCCCGAACACGGTGCGCTTCTGATAAAGGGCATGGCTGGCCGCCAGGGCGTCGCCGCCCCGCTCGGGCCGCATCACAGCCAGCAGGGCCACCAGGCACGACAGCCCCAGCGTCGGCACCGCCAGCAGGATCAGCACATAGACCGCATACAGCCGCATCGGCGCGGCAGGCGCCGGCGCGCGGGGAGTCTCGTCTTGCGTCATCCGGGCGCGCACATCGGCGTGCGGCCCGGACCCCTGGCGTTGGGACGACTGCTGTTGGGACGATTGGGCTTTGGGAGAATGCGGGGCGAACCGGGCCACGGGCTGCACCGTGCCGGCGGGATCGAACGGCCCCGGTTCGGGCAACCGGGTTTCAGGCGGCAATGCGGGCGGATCGAACAGGTCAGGCTCGTCTTCCGGTTCCGGTCCAGGCTCCGGCGCACGCGCCCGCCCGGCCAGCGAAGCCGGCGAGACGAAGCCGATCTCGGCGTCGTGGTCGTGCTCGTCTTGCGCGTCGGCAGGGGTCTTGGGATCGCCGGGTTCGGCCATGAAAACGCTTCTCTCACGCCGGACGTCCGGCTGGACTCAACCGCGCGACAATGGCCGCGAGGTCGTCGGGACGCAACCGGGCTTTCGCGCCTCAGCGCGCCAGCACGATCTCGCAGCCGGGCGCGATCACGGCGGCCAGGGCGCCGGGCTTTTCGATCCGCACCGTCGCGCGCTGCACGCGCGCGTCCTCCAGACAGGCGCGCGCCAGACGTTCGGCGAACGTCTCCACCAGGCCCACGTGCCCCGCCTCGGCGATGGCGCGCGCCGCCTGGGCCACGGTCTCATAGTTGATGGTGTCGCCCAGCCGCTCGATGGGGCGCGGCTCCAGCTCCAGCGTCACGTCGATCACCAGCCGCTGCAGCCGTCCCTGTTCGTGGTCATAGACCCCGATCCCGGCCTCGACCTCCAGCCCGCGCACGAAGACGCTCAACCGTTCGAAACGCAACCGATCGTCCGCCGGGAACGGCGAAACCTGTGACGACTGGACCACGCGGCCTACTCCTGGATGTCGGGGGTGCGCCAGGCCAGGTGCTGGCCCCCATCGACGGCGATCATCTGGCCCGTGACCAGCCGGGCGTCAATCAGCCACAGCACCGCCTCGGCCACCGCCTCGGGACTGCCCGGCCGTTCCAGCAGGGTCGCGCGCGCCTCGGCGGCGAACTCCTCGGGCGTCTGGTGGATGGACGGCAGGGTCGGCCCCGGCCCCACCCCATTGACCCGGATGCGCGGCGCCAGCGCCTGGGCCAGGGTCTGGGTCGCCCACCACAGGCCGTTCCTCGACAGGCTGTAGGAGAAGAAGCGCGGATCCGGCTTCAGCACCTTCTGGTCCAGCAGATTGACGATGGCCCCCTCGACAGCTTGCGCCGCGAACGCCTCGGCCAGCACGATGGGCGCCCTCAGATTGGTCTCGATATGGGTGTCCCAGCTTTCGCGCGTCAGCCCGCCGATCCGGTCGTCCTGAAACACCGAGGCGTTGTTGACCAGAGCCTTCACCGGCCCCAGCGCCCGGACCGCCGCCGGGATCAGGCCCCGCACCCTGTCCTCGTCCGCCAGGTCCGCCTGCAGCAGACAGGCGCGTCGCCCCAGCCCGCCGATCTCATCGGCCAGCGTGCGCGCCTCCTCGCCCGAGGCATGGTGATGGATCGCCACGTCGAACCCGGCCCGCGCCAGGGTCAGACAGATCGCCCGCCCGATCCTGCGCGCCCCGCCCGTGACCAGGGCGACGCCGCGCTCGGACGCCGCCGCCTCAGTCAACCCGACCGAACTCGAACGCATTGAACGCCGCGATGACGGCGACGAAGCCGAAGATGATGCCGAGTGCCAGCATGGAATGCTTCTCCTAATGTCCCTCTGGATTAGAGCGGACGAGGGCGGGGTTCAAGCGGGCTTGCCGGGCGCATTACAGCACGGCGGCGATATATTCCGACATCAGGGTGGTCAGGTCTCCGAACGTCATTTCGTCAACCTCCAGCTGAAGCCCCTGACACAAGGCCGGCAGTTGTAGCTCGAACTGTTCGAAATCACGGGCCATCGCGCGTCCGCCCGGCACGGTCTTGGACCGGCTTTGATCTCTAAGCCAACTGGCGACCGCTTCGATGCAGGCGGCAGGGTCGTCGCCATGAGCATGGATGTCCTGACCGGCCAGGTCGGAGATGAACCGTTGATATCGGTATCGTTCCGTGTCCATCACAAGGCAGCGCTTACGTTTCTGCACCTCGTCGCCAAACCGTTTCGCACCAAGGAACAGGCCCAGTTCGAGCGGCATATTGAATCGTGGCAGGGGCGGATCACCATCGGATTCCGTGCGCGAGATGTCGTGAACCCCGTATCGGCATTGATCCACGATGTCCGAAATGGAGGCCCATCGGTTCTGGCTCGCGTCATCGACCTCCAGCGCGCATCGCGCGCGGAAACCAGAGCGGGTGATCGCGAACACCATCGCCCGAAACATGGTCTGATAGGCGGGATCGAACGGGCAGTTTATGAAGACGTCCCGAGCGAAGGACGCCACTATTTTTGGGACGCCGCTTCGAGACGCGCCGCGATGGCGCCTCTGGCTTCACGCAGGGTGAAATGGTTCGACGGTTTGGACGACTTCAGCACCGTGACCCCGTCCGACGTCCTGCCGATGCTCACATAACGTCCGATCGACGCGTTACGGGCGATCTTCGGATCTTGTGCTGGTGACTTCGCCATAGGATCAAGATCATGCATCTTCGTCCGACGCGCAAGACTTGGCTCTCCGCAATCAAAGCCTAGGACGCGATTTGGAGGTCTTTCGAACCATGACCTGGCGCATCCACGTCGAGCCCTTCACGCGCCCCCTCTTCTTCGCCTGGTCGCGGCTGACGCGGGGCAAGACGCTGGGGGTGCGGGCGGTGGCGGTGGATGGGGACGGGCGGGTGCTGATGGTGCGGCACACCTATCTCAAGGGCTGGTGGTTGCCGGGCGGCGGGGTGGATCGGGGCGAGACGACGCAACGTGCCGTGGTGCGCGAACTGCGCGAGGAGACGGGCCTGATTGCGCGCGACGCGCCGCGCCTGGTGTCGATCCATTCCAACGACCGCGTCTTTCCCGGCGACCATGTGGCGGTGTTCCGCATCGACGCCTTCGATCAGGGGCCGCACGCCCGCGACGGCGAGATCGCCGAGGTGGGCTGGTTTTCACCCGCCGCCCTGCCCCCCGACGTCAACCGGGGCTGTCGCGCGCGCTTGGCCGAGATGTTCGACGACGCCCCGGTCGATCCCGACTGGTGAAGCCCGACTGAAGGTCCGGCGTGCGCCGCACGACCGCATCTGACGCAGCGCCGTGCCAGCGTCCACCCATGACCCAAGCCGCACCCGTCTATCGCGTCCGCTCGCCCGAAATCTGGGACATGGCGCGCAAGGACTATCTGGCGGGCGAGCCTGCGCGGGTCGTGTGCCGCCGCTACGACCTGGGCCTGTCGGCGTTTCGCGTGCGCGCCCGCGAGGCCAAGTGGCGGCGCGAGGATCAGGACGATCCCGACCTCTACGATCCCGCCCTTGAGCTTGAGACGCTCGAAGACATCGCCTTTTCCGACATGGCCGACACGGCGCGTCGTCGTCTGCAACTGGCCCTCATGGACGGCGAGGCGACCGAGGCCCAGCGCTGGCTGAGGGTGTTCGAAACCCTGTCCGCCCTGGCGGCCGAGGCCTCGCCGGCGCAGACGGACGATGTGCACCCAATGCACCCTGATTTTTCGCGCCGACCGTCTGATCGCGACGACACCCCCGCCGCTCGCCACGTCCCCGACGACGCCGGGTCCAAACCGCGCGAAGCGCACACAGTGCACCCTGTTTTATCGCCACCCGACACCGCCTCGCCCGGCGCGGACCTCAACCGGGCCGAGCGTCGACGCCTGCGCCGCGCCCATCGCCGAAAGGGCGTCTCCGAATCCAGCGAAACCCGTGCTAGCCAGGGGCCATGAACCCGTCCCTGATCGCCATCCTCGTCGTCATCCTGGCCGGGGGCGCCACCGCGCTTCAGGCGCCGACCAACGCCAAGCTGGCGACGGCCGTGGCCTCGCCGGTCAACGCCGCCTTCATCTCGTTTGCGGTGGGAACGACGGTGCTGGGGGTTCTGGCCGCCATTCTCCACACCCGGCCCGACATGGCCGCGACACGCGCCCTGCCCTGGTATGCGTGGCTGGGTGGGGCCTACGGCGCCTGTTTCGTGGTCGCCGCCGCCTGGGGCGTGCCGCGCCTGGGCGTGGCCATGACCATCACCCTGATGGTCGGCGGCCAGTTGCTGCTCAGCCTGGCGCTGGATCATTTCGGCGCCCTGGGCGTGCCGCGCCAGCCGCTGAACATCGGCCGGATCGCCGGGGTCGGTCTGGTTCTCGCCGGCGTCCTTCTGGTCCGGCGTTCGTGATCCTATATCGGGCCCGATGACCACGGAGACCCCCGATTCGAAACTGACCGCCGCCGCGCTGATCGCCGACGAGGCGCGCCGCGCGCCCGACAAGCCCGGCGTCTATCGGATGTATGGCGAGGACGGATCGTGCCTCTATGTCGGCAAGGCCAAGTCGCTGAAGAAGCGGATCGTCCAATACGCCCAGGGTCGGTTCCACACCCAGCGCATCGGCCTGATGGTGGCCCAGACCCGGTCGATGGAGCTGGTCGTCACCGCCTCGGAAACCGAGGCCCTGCTGCTGGAATCCAACTTCATCAAGAAGCTGAAGCCCCGCTTCAACGTCCTGCTGCGCGACGACAAGTCCTTCGCCGAACTGATGATCCGCAGCGACCACCGCGCGCCCCAGGTTCGCAAACATCGCGGCGCCCACACCACTCCCGGACACTACTTCGGCCCCTTCGCCTCGACCTGGGCGGTCAACCGCACGCTGAACACCCTGCAGAAGGCCTTCCTGCTGCGCTCCTGTTCCGACAGCGTCTACGAGACGCGCACCCGCCCCTGTATGCTGCACCAGATCAAGCGATGCTCGGCGCCCTGCACCGGCCTGATCAGCCTGGAGGATTACGGCGAACTGGTCACCGAGGCGGAACAGTTCCTGCGCGGCAAGTCCCGCGCCGTCATCGGCCGCCTGTCGGGCGAGATGCAGGCCGCCTCGGACGCGATGGACTTCGAACAGGCCGCTCGCGTCCGCGACCGTATCCGCGCCCTGTCGGCCATATCGATGGAGAACTCCGTCAGCGCCGACAGCGTGGCGGAAGGCGACGTCTTCGCCCTGCATTCCGACGGCGGCCAGGCCTGCGTCCAGGTCTTCTTCTACCGCGCCGGCCAGAACTGGGGCGGCCGCGCCTATTTCCCTCGCGTGGACAAGACCGACACCGACCCCGAAATCCTGGCCGCCTTCCTGGGCCAGTTCTATGAGGACAAGCCCATCCCGCGCCTGATCCTGTCCAACGTCCGCCCGCACGAGTTGGAGCTGCTGGAAGAGGCCTTCTCGATGAAGGCGGACCGCAAGATCGAGATCGTGCGCCCGATGCGCGGCGAGAAACTGGCCCTGGTCGATCACGCCCTGACAAATGCGAAGGAGGCCCTGGGCCGCCGCCTGGCCGAAAGCTCGGCGCAAGGAAAGATCCTGGACGAGGTCTGCGAGGCCTTCGGTCTGGAGAGCCGCCCAGAGCGGATCGAGATCTACGACAATGCTCACATTCAAGGAACCAATGCGGTCGGCGGCATGGTCGTCGCCGGTCCCGAGGGCTTCCAGAAGTCCCAGTATCGCAAGTTCAACATCCGGGGCGAGGATCTGACCCCCGGCGACGACTACGGCATGATGCGCGAGGTGATGCGCCGCCGCTTCGCCCGTCTGGTCAAGGACGAGGAAGAGGGCGAAGACGTCGTCCGCCCGGACCTGCTGCTGATCGACGGCGGCGCGGGACAGCTGGCCGAGGTGCTGGCGGTGATGGCCGATCTGGGCGGTCTGGACGACATCACGGTCGTCGGCGTGGCCAAGGGACCGGATCGGGATGCGGGGATGGAGAAGTTCTTCATGCCGGGCAAGGCCCCCTTCATGCTGCCGCTGAAATCGCCGGCCCTCTACTACCTCCAGCGCCTGCGCGACGAGGCCCACCGTTTCGCCAACGGCGCCCACGCCAAGCGCCGCTCGATGGACATCAAGAAGAACCCGCTGGACGAGATCGAAGGCGTCGGCCCCGGCCGCAAGAAGGCCCTGCTCCACGCCTTCGGCTCGGCCAAGGGCGTCAGCCGCGCCTCGGTCGCCGACCTGGTCAAGGTCGACGGCGTCAGCCAGCCCTTGGCCGAACGCATCCACGCCTTCTTCCACAAGGCGTGAGAGCGTGTCACCACTCCAGCAGCGTCAGGCCGGGGATGTCGCGAAAGTCGTCGCCGTTGCGCGTGACCAGCGTCGCGCCTGCGGTGATCGCCTGCGCCGCGATCATGCGATCCAGCACCTTGCGACGCGAGAAGCCGCAGGCCTCGACGATGCCGCGATAGGTCTGAGCCTCAGCCGAGCCGAAGGGCAGCACAGGCACGGCGTCCAGCAGGGCGTCCAGACGGGCTCGCCGATCGCCCGCGCCGGCCTCCACACGACCCAGATCGGCCTCCAGCTCCACCCTGCTGACGACGGAGAGCAGAAGCGGCGGGCTCAAGGCGTCCACGCGCTCATCGACCACCGCATCGCCATCCCTCAGGTGAATGGCGACGTTCGTATCCAGCATATAAGCCACGCCTCAGAGGCCCGGGCGCTCGGGAATCTCGACCTCTTGCCGGACGCCGACGCTGTCGGGCTTGGGCAGGCTGCGGAGCTTCGCCAACATCTCCTTCACGGACTTTCGCTTGGGCGAGATGGTCACGACGTCGCCCCTGCGCTCGATCTCGACCTCGACGCCCGGCCCGAAGGAAATCTCCTTGGGCAGGCGAACGGCGTCGCTGTTGCCGCTACGGAAGGTTCGACTGGTGATGGGCATGACGGCCTCCTTGGTATAGACGCGTATACACCATTTATCGCCGCCCCTCAAAACGCTACAGGCGCAGCATGACCGACACCGACGACGAACTGACCGCCGGCTATCGCCGGTTCCGCGCCGAGCATTGGCCGACCGCGCGCGCCGAATACGAAAGCCTGGCGACCAAGGGCCAGAAGCCGCACACATTGATCGTCGCCTGTTCCGACAGCCGCGCCGATCCAGCCCTGATCTTCGACGCCAAGCCGGGCGAACTTTTCGTGGTGCGCAACGTCGCCAATCTGGTCCCGCCCTATGAGCCGGACGGCAAGCTGCACGGCGTTTCGGCCGCGCTGGAGTTCGGGGTCAAGGTGCTGGGCGTCAAGCGGATCGTGGTCATGGGCCACGCCCATTGCGGCGGGGTCAATGCGATGATCAACGGCGCGCCCGACATCGTCGCCGACTTCGTTGCACCCTGGATCGCCCAGGGCACGCCGGTCGTCCAGCACGTCGCCGAAACCGTGCCGGCCGAGCAGCTGGAGCGCGCGGCGGAGGAAGCCATCGTGCGCCTGTCGATCCGTAACCTGCGCACCTTCCCCTGGATCGCCGAGCGCGAAGCCAAGGGCGAGCTTCACCTCAGCGGCCTGCATTTCGGCATCGCCGAAGGCGCCCTGACCGCCATGACCGACAAGCCCCGGTTCGAACCGTTAGCTTGACTTGCAAGAAGTAGTGAAATCACTACTATTGCCTTCATGGAACGCACGATCACCGCAACGGAAGCCAATCGCGACTTCTCTCGCGTATTCCGGGAAGTCGCAGCGGGTGAGTCCTACGTCGTCACCTCACGCGGCCAGCCCTTGGTGAGGATGACGCCCGCGACGGACCGAACCGACCGCGACGGCGATCGCACCGCACGGCGCCATGCCTTGATCGACGCGCTCGCCGCCCTGCCCCTCGTCGCGGCCAGCCGCATTACGCGCGAAGACGGCTACGCTTGAAACTGGCCCTCGACACCAATGTCCTGGGCTATGCCGCAGGCATAGGCGACGACGCCGCCCGTCGGGAGCAAGCGCTTGAACTGCTGCGTCGGATCGCGGATGAGGAGTTGGTTCTGCCCACGCAGGTTGCAGGCGAACTTTACAACATTCTGACGCGAAAAGGCGGGCACCCACCCAAGGTCGCGCGGGAGATCGTCCGCAAATGGGCCGCCGAGATCGGACTGACGGCGCCGTCGTCGGCCACGATGAACGCCGCACTGGAAGGCGCAGCCTTTTTCAATCTTCAGATCTGGGACGCATTGATCCTGACCATCGCCGCCGAGGCGGGGTGCGCGCTTCTGCTTTCCGAAGACATGCAGGACGGCTTCGTCTATCGAGGCGTGACTGTCGCCAATCCGTTCGCGGAGACGCCGCACCCCCTGCTCGCGTCCCTGCTGGAGACCCTGCCATGACCCCCGCCCATCGCGCCAACCCCATTCCCAACATCCTGACCGGCCTGCGCCTGGCCGCGGGCGTGGTCATGTTCGCCATGATGGCCGGGGCGGCGCCGGGCGCGCTGGAGGCCTGGCTGTCGCCGGAAACGCAAGGGAAGTTCAGCATCTGGGCGTTCTGGATCTTCGTGATCGCCGCCTCGACCGACTGGGTCGACGGCTTCCTGGCCCGGCGCTGGAACGCCACGACGCGCTGGGGCGCGATTCTGGATCCGATCGCGGACAAGGTGCTGGTGACGGGCGCCATCCTGGGCGTGCTGGCCTCGGGTTCGCTGCCGGGCATCGCCCTGCCCTGCGGTCTGATCCTGTTCCGCGAGTTCGCCGTTTCGGCGCTGCGCGAGACGATGGCCGGGCGCATCGAACTGCCCGTCACCCTGGCGGCCAAATGGAAGACCACGGTGCAGATGGTGGCCCTGGCCGCGCTTCAACTGACCCTGTTGTGGAGCGCCCTGGGTCTGCAGAACGAAGATGGATCGCCGCTGGCCTGGCAGCCGGCCTTCGAAACCTTCGCCATCTTCCTGATCTGGTTCGCCGCCATCATCACCGTCTGGACCGGCTGGCAGTATTTCCGCGAGGCCATGCGCCAGATGCGTGATCTCTAGGGGCGCAGCGTCAATCCCGCGGGCGTCGCCTCGAAGGCCGACAATCGCCCCAGATAGCTCATGCCCAACAGGGAGTATTCCAGCCCCTGCTCGACCACCAGGGCCTCAACCTGATCGACCCGCGCCCCGGCGACCGACACGGTGTTCAACCGCACCGGCGCGGCGCGCACGACGCCCGAGGCGGTCTGAACCTGGCCGGTGAAGGCCTGCGGTTCCGGGTCGACGCCCAGGCGAACTGCGTCGGCGCGCGTCAGGGCCACGACGCTGGCGCCGGTGTCCACCAGCACCCGCACCGCCCGGCCGTCGATCCGGGCCTGGGCCCAGTAATGGCCGTCCTCGCCCTTGACCACCTGGGCCGCCGCGCCGGTCGCCCCGGCGTAGTCGGCGCCTGAGGCCACGACCGGAACCGGCGCCGTCGCCGCCTGGGCCGCCCCGTCGCCTTCCAGATGCCGGATCGTCATCGCCGTGGCGAAGGACGCCGTCAGGGCGACGCCGAATACGATGACGGACTGGAAATCGATGCGGATCATGCCCCCGGTCTAACGCCTCCGCGTTGGGATGCGGTGAAACGACGTGGCTGACGAAACCTTAAGCCGCGAACCCCCTAGGCCAGCTTGAACGGGTCGATCCGGTCGCGCCGCCCCGGCAGGTCGGCCATCACCGCCGCCCGCTCGTCGTCGCTCAGCGCGCGCCAGCCGGCGATCTCCTTCAAGGTGCGGAAACAGCCCAGACACAGACCGCTCTCGCCATCCACCGCGCAGACCATGACGCAGGGGGTGGCGATGGCCTTGGGCGGCCCGGGCCGTGGGGACGGCGGCGCGCTCATTGTGACACACGAACGAAAATCACTCCGACTCCTGACGAATAAATTTGCAAATTCATCAAACCGTCTTATATTGCCCGATGACGCGAAACGACTGACGGTGGAATTCCATTGGTACGACGCGTCTCTTTTCATCGTTCTGCGAAAGGAGACGCCAAGATGAACGATAAGGAGCGTAACCTCCAACACGCCATGATGTCCTTCGCCCTTTGGGGCGGGATGCTGGTCAACAGTCGGCAGATGCCGTCGAACTCGGGCCGGGTGGTCAGCCATCCGTCCAACTTCGTACCCTATACGATCAAGAAACGCTGAGGGCGCGCAGACCGCTCTAAGCCCCCCGAGAGAGCCCTGGCGTCGCCGGGGCTTTTTCAATTCCGGTCTTGCCTGACGCGACGTTCCCGGTCGATGAGAAGCCGATGATCAAGGGGAGATACGCATGGGTCTGATCGCCGAGGAGCGCCGGGGCGCCATCCTGATCTGGACGCTGGACCGCGAGGCGCGGCTGAACGCCCTGCCCGATCTGGGCGACGGGGACGAGATGGCGGCGGCCTGCGAGCGGGTCAACGCCGACCCGTCGATCCGCTGCGTGGTGCTGACGGGGGCCGGGCGCGCCTTTTCGGCCGGCGGCGACCTGACGGCCATGCGCGACAGACGCGATCTGTTCGAGGGATCGGGCGCGGCCATCCGCGAACGCTATCGCCGGGTGGTGCACCGGATCATACGGTCGCTGTATGGGCTGGAAGTTCCGCTGATCGCCGCCGTCAATGGGCCGGCGATGGGGCTGGGCTGCGACATCGCGGGCCTGGGCGACGTTCGCATCGCCTCGGATCGCGCAAGCTTCGGCGTGCCCTTCCTGAAGCTGGGCATCATTCCCGGCGACGGTGGATCGTGGCTGCTGCCGCGCAATGTCGGTTACGCCCGCGCGGCGGAAATGCTGTTCACCGCCCGGTCCATCGACGCCGAGACGGCCGAACGCTGGGGCCTGGTCAACCGCGTGGTCGCCCATGACAACCTGATGGACGAGGCCCTGACCACCGCCGCCCAGATCGCGGCCCAGCCGCCTCAGGCGCTGCGGATGGCCAAGGCCCTGCTGCGCCAGGGCCGCGACATGAACTTCGACCAGATGCTGGAGATGTCGGCCGCCATGCAGGCCCTGGCCCACCTGACCGACGACCATCAGGAGGGCGTCGCCGCCGTGCTGGAAAAGCGGCCGGGAGCTTTCAACGGAAACTGATCGCGCGTCTTACTGCGCCTTCATCGCCTGATTGGGTCCGACGCCGGCGACGACGGGGCGTTTGGCGCCGGCCGTCTCGCCCGGCTTCATGAACTTGACCAGCACCCGCTGACCGATCAGCAGGGGCGCGTCGCCGGCCGAGGCCACGACCTCGACCACGCGTTCGTCGGTGCGTTGCGAGGGATCGTCGGACGCCAGTTTGCGCGCGCCGAACACGGCCGCTCGACGCATCACGGCGCCGATATAGACCTTGGAGGCGTCGCCCTCGGGGCTGATCTCGACCGCCTGGCCGTCGCGCAGATTGGGCAGGTCGCTCTCGACCACCTCGGCGCGGACGATGCGGGGCGCATCCGGCTCCAGATCGAACATGGTCGAGACGTTCAGGGTCGAGGCGCCGGCGCCGGGGTTGGCGTAGCGGCGCACGATGCGACCGGCGCTGGGCGCGCGGATGACCGTCAATTCCTGATCATAACGGGCCTGGTTCAGCTGGGCGCGAGCAGTCTGGACGGCGGCGGTCTGCGAACCCAGTCGGGCCTGGGCCGAGGCGATGGCGTCCTGGGCCTGATCCATGCGCTGGGCGGCGACGAAGTTGGTGGCCACCAGCCGTTGAAGGCGATCGCGCTCGCGCTGGGCGGTGGAGATGTCGACGCGGATCTGGGCCAACTGGCTTTCCGCCTGGGCCACGGCGGCTTGCGCGCTCTGGACCGCCAGGCGGGCCTCGTCGTCTTCCTGGCGCGCCAGGATCTGGCCGGCGGCGACGCGGTCGCCTTCCTGCACCAGCACCTCGCGCACGATGCCGCCGCGGCGGGCCGCGATCTGGATGATGCCGCCCTCCACGTCCACCTTGCCGTTGGCGATGGCGGCATAGGGGCTTTCGACCTTGGCGGCCTCCTGCTTGGCCTGTTCGGCCTTCTTGGTCTTGGCGGCCGACTGGAACAGCATGAAGCCGACCACCAGAACGATGACCAGAAGCAGGCCGAGCCAGGTGCGTTTTTTCTTCAGGAAGCCGGGCATGAAGGTGTCGTCCTAAGGGGTGTCGTCGTTGTGTTCAGTGAGACGCCAGGATGGCGTTGGGATCGGGAATGCGGCGCTGATCGTCCAGGATCTTGCCGTCCTCGATATGGATGACGCGGTCGGCCCAGGCCTCCAGGCGCGGGTCGTGGGTCACGCATATGACGGCGGCGCCGTGTTCGGTGGCCGCCCGACGCAGCAGCTTGATCACCACCTGACCGTTCTCGCCGTCCAGGGCCGAGGTCGGTTCGTCGGCGAACAGAATCTTGGGATCCTTGGCCAGGGCGCGGGCGATGGCGACGCGCTGCTTCTCGCCGCCGGACAGGGCCGCAGGCCGCTGGTTCAGGCGATGGCCCAGCCCGACCTCTTCCAGGGCGATGGTGGCGCGCTTCTTCGCCTGGCCGGCGGTCAACCCCTGGAACTTCAGCACCGTCTCGACCTGCTGCAGCGCCGTCAGGGCGGGGAACAGGTTGAAGCCCTGGAAGATGAAGCCGCAGTTATCCAGCCGGAACTTGTCGATCCGCCCGGTGGACAGCTTCCACAGGTCGTCGATGTCCAGCACGTCCACCCGGCCCTCTTCGGGCTTCAGCAGGCCGGACAGGGCCGCGATCAGGGTGGACTTGCCCGAGCCGGACGGCCCCATGACCATGGTCAGGTCGCCGTGGCGTGCATCGAAATCGACGCCTTTCAGCACCTCGACCCAGGCCTTGCCGGACTTGAACCGCTTGACCAGGCCGTTGGCCTCGATGGCGAAGTCGCCGTGTCGACCGTGGACTTTCGTGTGCCCAAAACTCATGTCGTTCATCGCAGCAGGTCCGCCGGTTGGCTGTTCTTCAGGATGCCCAGCGACAGCAGGCCCGACACCATAGCGATGGCGATCAGCCCAGCCCCCACCACGATCAGCAGCGACAGCGGCAGGGCGATGATCACCGCGCCCATCTTGGCGAGCAGCGACACCAGCCACGTCAGGACGACGGCGGCGATCACCCCCACCACGCCGACCCAGAAGCTGAGTTCGACCACGATCCGACGCAACGACCCCATGCCCACGCCCAGCGCCCTGAGAGAGGCGAACTCCTTGATATTGGCCATGATGGCGCCGCGCAGCGTCTGCCAGGTGATGGCCACGCCGATGATGATCCCCAGCACGACGCAGCCGCCGATGATGATGACCAGAATGCCTTCCTCGAACATGGCGCCGGCGTTGGCGTCTGCCAGCTGCTGCTTGGTCCAGGCCTTCCACTGACCATTGCCCATCTGGTTCAGCTGGGCCACCACGATGGGGGCGCGCGACGGATCGCGCAGCTTGACCATCAACGGCCCGACGCGCGCGCCCGTGTCCGCCTGACCCAGCATCCGCAGTGTGTCGCGCGACATGACCACTCCAGGCTGCATCATGTTGGGATAGCCGCGCGTCACGCCGACCACGGTGACGGTCTGGCCGTTGTACAGCGCCTTGTCGCCAAGCTTGACGCCCAGGGTCGTCAGGGCCGTCTCGTCGACCGCGACGGTGTAAGGCTGGCGCAGGGCGTCGACCAGTTCCTGAGAATAGTCGGTCGGGATCGTCACCGAGCCGGGGCGGGTGTCGATGATACTGGCCTGAACGAACTTCTGGCGCGGCGCGCCCTTGGAGGCGTTGTCGGCCTGGCTCTTGGTCGGATCGACGTTCTTGATGTTCTGGAACGTGCCGCCGGCGCCGTCCAGCGGCATGACCTCGACCACCTCGGGGTGGTTGTAGGCCAGGGGGATGAAGCGACGCGGCACGCCCGACGGGCCGCCGATCAGGCTCTTGGCGCCCGGCTGCATGATGAAGATGTCGGCGTTCGAGCGTTCGATGGTCGCCGTGAACCCCTTGCCGATGCCGATGAAGACGCCGGTCATCGCCAGAACCAGCAGGCCGGACAGGGCCAGGGCCATGACGGCCGCCATATAGCGGCGCCACTCGAACAGCAGCGTAGATAGCGCAAGCGACATGATCGTCGATAAACCCCCGGTACGTCCGCCTATCTGAGCGGGAGCCTTCTCACCGCCAAGTTAAATCGCAGTAAGGCTGGCGTCAGGTTCAGTTTGCGCCTGGCGCCGCGGCGGACTAAGGCGGCCAAAGGCTATTGGCGCCGACCCCGCGTCGGCGCTAGTTACAACATAACAGTCGGGACAGGCCGTCCCGCGCTCCGGGAGTTATCGTCCATGTCGCTGCCTTCGCTTCGTTTCACCGCCTCGCTCGCCGCCTTGGGCGCCGCGACCGCCGTCCTGTCGGCGCCCGCCGCCCCGGCCAAGGCCGACGAGGGGATGTGGACCTTCGACAACTTCCCCATCGCGACGGTGAACGAGAAATACGGCACGAACATCGACCAGGCCTGGCTGGACCGGGTGCGCAACGCCGCCGTCCGACTTCAGGGCTGCTCGGCCTCGCTGGTGTCGAACGAAGGCCTGGTCCTGACCAACCACCACTGCGTCGTCTCGTGCGTGCAGGATCTGTCCACCGCCCAGAACGACTACGTCAAGAACGGCTGGATGCCCGGCTCGCGCGAGGAAGAGAAGAAATGCCCCGGCCAGACGGCCGAGATCCTGACCGACATCACCGACGTGACCGACCGCGTGGTCGGCGCCGGCGCCGGGCTTGAAGGCGCCGCCTTCGTCCAGGCCCGCGCGGCCGAGATCGACAAGATCCAGAAAGAAACCTGCGGCGACGATCGCAAGCTGACGTGCCAGGTCATCAGCTTCTATCGCGGCGGCCAGTACAAGCTGTACAAGTTCCGCAAATACGACGACGTGCGCCTGGTCTTCGCGCCCGAGTTCCAGGCGGCCTTCTTCGGCGGCGACCCGGACAACTTCAACTTCCCGCGCTACGCCCTGGATGCCGGCTTCCTGCGGATCTACGAAGACGGCAAGCCGGTCGCGACGCCGAACCACCTGACCTGGAACCCCAACGCGCCCAAGGAAGGCGACGTCACCTTCGTCGCCGGCAACCCTGGCTCGACCTCGCGCCTGCTGACCATGGCCCAGCTGGAGGCGCTGCGCGATCAGCAGATGCCGCTGACGCTGATCCAGTCGTCGGAACTGCGCGGCCGCCTGCTGGAGTATTCGACCACCGGCGAAGAAGCCAAGCGCGTCACCGTCGATCCGCTGTTCGGCCTGGAGAACAGCTTCAAGGTCTATTACGGCCAGCAGGGCGCCCTGACCGATCCAGCCTTCATGGCGACGAAGCGTTCGGAAGAGCAGGAGCTGCGCCAGCGCGTCGCCGCCGACCCGGCCCTGGCCCAGCGCATCGGCGATCCCTGGGCCGATCTGGAGCGCGTCTCGACCGCCCAGCGCGACCTCTACCTGCCTTATCGCCAGCTGGAATCGGCGGCGGGCCAGCGTTCGCAGCTTTATAGCTACGCCAAGTCCATCGTCCGCGCGTCCAAGGAACGGGCCAAGCCGGTCGCCGAACGCCGCGCCGGTTATTCGGACGCCGACATCGCCTCGCTGGGCCGTCGCCTGGCGACCGAAACGCCGATCTCGACCGATCTGGAGAAAATCTTTCTGGACTTCTGGCTGTCCAAAACGCGCGAATACCTGACCGTCGACAACGCCAATGTGAAGGCGCTGCTGGGCAAGGAAAGCCCCGAACAGGTCGCCGCGCGCCTGATCGACGGCACGCGTCTGGCCGATCCGGCCTTCCGCGCCCAGGCTCTGGCCATGACGCCGGAGCAACTGGCCGCCTCGGGCGATCCGCTGATCGCCTTCGTCCTGGCCAATGACGATGCGGCCCAGGCCGTTCGCACCCAGTGGGAATCGGCCGTGTCCGGCCCGACCAGCCGCGCCGGCGAAAAGATCGCCCAGGCTCGTTTCGCGGTTTACGGAACCAACCTGTACCCCGACGCGACCTTCAGCCTGCGCCTGTCCTACGGCCAGGTGAAGGGCTGGACCTATCGTGGCGTGACGGTGGAGCCCTTCACCGAGATCGGCGGCCTTTATCAGCGCAACACCGGCGCCGAGCCGTTCAACGCGGCGACCGACTGGCTGGCGGCCGAGGACAAGGTCAACAAGTCGACCGTCTATGACTTCGTCTCGACCAACGACATCATCGGCGGCAACTCGGGCTCGCCCGTGATCAACGCCAAGGGCGAAGTGATCGGCGCCGCCTTCGACGGCAACATCCACTCGCTGGGCGGCAGCTTCGGTTACGACCCCGAACTGAACCGCACGGTGACGGTCTCGACCGCCGCCATCACCGAGGCCCTGCGCAACGTCTACAACCAGCCGCGCCTGCTGCGCGAACTGGGTGTGCGTCGCTAAGACGAAAATCCTTCTCCCCTCCGGGGGAGAAGGTGGCTCGCGCAAGCGAGACGGATGAGGGGGCTGGTTGACCCAGGCCCCCTTTTTCCATTTTGAATGCGGACAGAGCCCCCTCATCCGAGCCCTTCGGGCCCACCTTCTCCCCCGAGGGGAGAAGGATCAGGAGTTTTCCATGCGCCCTATTCTCCTCGCCTCCGCCGCCGTCATCGCCTTCGCCGCCGCCTCTTCGGCCAGCGCGGAGGAAGGGATGTGGACCTACGACAACTTCCCCATCGCTCGCGCCAACCAGACGCTGGGGACCAACATCGACCAGGGCTTCCTGGACCGGGTGCGGCTGTCGTCGGTGAAGTTCGGCGGCTGTTCGGCGGGGGTGGTGTCGGGCCAGGGCCTGGTGATGACCAACAACCACTGCGTCGCCACCTGCGTCGCCAACCTATCGACGCCGCAACAGCAATATGGCGAGACGGGCTTCACGCCCAAGACGCGCGAGGAAGAGCGCAAATGCCCCGGCGCCACGGCCGAAATCCTGACCGACATCTCCGACGTGACCGAGCGGATGCACAAGGCCGGCGAGGGGCTAGAAGGCCAGGCCTTCACCCAGGCGCGTGAGGCCGAAGCGGGCCGGATCGAAACCGAGGCCTGCGGCGCCGATCCCAAGATCCGTTGCCAGGTGGTCAGCCTGTACCGAGGCGGCCAGTTCAAACTCTACAAATACCGCAAATACACCGACGTCCGCCTGGCCTGGGCCCCCGAGGACCGGGCCGCGACCTTCGGCGGCGATCTGGACAACTTCTCCTTCCCGCGCTTCGCCATCGATGCGGCCTTCATCCGGCTGTACGAGGACGGCAAGCCGGTCGAGACCCCGACACACTTCGTCTGGAACGCCGACAAGCCGACCGAGGGCGAGGCCGTCTTCATCACCGGAAATCCCGGCGCGACGCAGCGGCTGCTGACGATGGATCAACTGGCGACGATCCGCGACGTGGTCCTGCCGCTCGACCAGCTGATCGCCTCCGAACTGCGCGGGCGGCTGATCCGCTATTCCGAGCAGGGCGAGGAGCAGGCCTTCATCGCCATGGATCCCATCGTGGGCGTGGAAAACACCTACAAGCGTGGCCTGGGCCGGATGCGCGCCCTTACCGACGCCGGCTTCATGACGACCAAGGCCGCCGCCGAAGCCGACTTCATGCAACGTTACGCCGCCGCCAACGGAAACGGCCCCGATCCTTGGGGCGCGCTGGAGGCCGTTCAGCCCATCGCCCGCGAACTCTATGCCCCGACCGCCCTCTTGGAAGGCGGCACGGCCCTGGGCACAACCTCGGTCGCGGGCGGGTCGCAACTGTTCCAGTGGGCCAAGGCCATCGTGCGCGGCGCGCAGGAGCGGGCCAAGCCGTCGGACCAGCGTCTGGCCGAATACTCCGACAGCCGCCTGCCCGGCGTCGAATCGGGCCTGTTCGCCGAACGCCCCGTCTATCCCGAGCTGGAGCAGATCCGGCTGGAATGGTGGCTGTCCAAGACCCGCGAATGGCTGACGGTCGACAGCCCGCACGTCCGCACCCTGCTGGGGCGTGAAAGCCCCGAAGGCCTGTCGGCCCGCGTCGTCGCCGGCACCAAGCTGGCCGACCCGGCCGTTCGCCGCGCCCTGTGGACCGGCGGCCTGGCGGCGGTGCAGGCGTCGGACGACCCGATGATCCAGTATGTGCTGTCGATCGACGCCGACGCCCGCGCGGTTCGCGCCGAGTGGGAAAACAAGGTCAAGGCCCCGACCGACCGCGCCTCCGAACAGTTGGCCGCCGCCCGCTTCGCCGCCTATGGCGATGCGGTCTATCCAGACGCCACCGGCACCCTGCGCCTGACCTATGGCCAGGTCGAAGGCTCCGACGTGCCGGGCCAGCGGTTTTCCGCCTTCACCACCTTCGCCGGCCTGTGGGACCGCGCCACCGGAGCCGAACCGTTCAAGGTCGCGCCCAAGCTGATGGCCGCCAAGGACCGGATCGACCCGAACGCCGTCATGGACATGGCCGTGTCCACCGACACCATCGGCGGTTCGTCTGGCTCGCCCGCCGTCAACGCCAGGGGCGAGATCATCGGCGCCAACTTCGATTCCACCGTCCTGACCCAGCGCAACGCCTATGGCTACGACCGGGCGGTCAACCGCAGCGTAATCGTGACCACCCAGGCGGTGACCACGGCCCTGCGCGACGTCTATGGGATGGATCATCTGCTGGCGGAGCTGGGCGTGCGGCGTTGAGCGACGTCGTCTTTCGCACAGCGAAGCCGGACGATGTCGCCGCCCTGCATCCGCTGATCGAGCGCGCCTATCGCGGCGAGGCGGCCAAGGCCGGCTGGACCCACGAGGCCGACCTGCTGTCCGGCGCCCGCACCAGCGTCGAGGAACTGGCGGGCCTTATCGCCGACGCCGACCGCGTGATCCTGCTGGCCCATCGCGGCGGGGCGTTGATCGGCTGCGTGCAGGTCGCCCGCGCGGGCCAGGATCTGGCCTATCTGGGGATGCTGACGGTCGAGCCGGCGCTGCAGGCGTCCGGCCTGGGGCGCCGCCTTCTGGCCGCCGCCGAGACAGAGGCCGTCGCCCGCTTCGGCGCGCGGCGCATGGAGATGACCGTCATCCGTCGCCGCGCCGAGCTGATCGCCTGGTACCAGCGGCGCGGCTATGTCGCGACCGGCGAGACCCGCCCGTTTCCCGTCGATCCGCCCCGGCCGGAACTGGCGTTCGTGGTTTTGGAAAAGGCGATCTGAACCGACCCTTATGTGCGTGAAAGAGGGGACAGAAACCTTTCCCTCTTGCAAAACGGACACGACTGTCCATTTAAGCGCGTCATCATGTCGCGCCCTGCCCTCAAGCCTGTCCGAAAGGATGCCGTTCACAATCGCGCCGCCCTGCTGGAGGCGGCGCGGGCGGTGCTGTCCGAACAGGGGTTGGACGCGCCGCTGGACCTGATCGCCGAAAAGGCCGGGGTCGGGCGCGGCACGCTTTATCGCCATTTTGCGGACCGTACCGAACTGGCCCTGGCGGTGCTGGAAGCCGATGTCGCGGACCTGGGCCGTCGCACGGTCGAACAGGGCGACGATCCGGCCGTCTTCTTCTGGTTCGTGGACCAGCTGGCGCAGGACATGGTCCGCAACGCCGGTCTGGCGGGGGTGGTGCGGAACGTGCGCTCGCCCGACGCGCTTACCCCCCTGCGGCAGAGCTTGATGCGGGCGGGCGCCGCGCCGCTGAAGCGGGCCCAGGCCGCCGGCCTGGTGCGAGGGGATTTGCGGCCGATGGACATCCGTCTGATCGCCACACTGCTGGGCGCCGGTTTCCAGGGCGCCGACGCGGCCGAGCGTCAGGCCGTGTCGCTGCGGACGCGCGCCATCATTCTGGACGGGCTGCGCCCCCGGACCGAGGCCGTCTGATGGCCCGCGCCGATCGTCACTGGCATCTGCCGTGGGACCAGTATGTCGCCACGCTGAAGCCCCACGAACTGCCCACCCTGCCCGGCTCGCCCGCCACGCCGGACCATTCGCCTGCCCTGAGGGTGCAATACGCCCTGACCGGGGTGCTGGTCGCCATGGTCGGCGCCCTGGGCAACGCCGCCATCACCGCCAACATCACCAGCCTGCAAGGCTCGCTGGGCATCACCCTGACCGAGGCGGCGTGGCTGCCGGTCGTGTTCGTGATGACCAACGCCTGCATGAACCTGATCCTGCTCAAGTTCCGCCAGCAATATGGGCTGCGCCTGTTCACCCAGATCTGTCTGGGCGCCTTTGTGGCCACCTGCGCGGCCCACCTGCTGGTCGACAACTATGAATCGACCCTGGTCGTTCGTGCGGCGGCCGGCATGGCGGCGGCGGGGCTGAGCAGCCTGGGCTTCCTCTATATGATCCAGGCGTTTCCGGCCCAGCACCGGCTGAAGGGGCTGGTGATCGGCATCGGCCTGTCCAGTTTCGCCGTGCCCGTGGCGCGCCTGGTCATGCCGACGCTGCTGCAACTGAACGACTGGAAGGCCTTCTATACGTTCGAGCTGGGCATGGCGCTGCTGGCCTGGGCTGCGGTTCAGGTGCTGCGCCTGCCGCCGTCCGAGCGGCTGAAGCTGTTCGAGCCGCTGGATTTCCTGACCTTCGCCCTGTTCGCGCCCGGCGTCGCCCTGCTGGCGGCGGCGCTGGGCCTGGGGCGGATCGTCTGGTGGACCGAGGCAGCCTGGATCGGCTGGGCCCTGATCGGGTCAATCACCCTTTTGACCACCGCCCTGGTGATCGAGCACAATCGCAAGAACCCGCTGATCAACACCCGCTGGCTGACCGGCCGCGACGTGCTGGGCCTGTTCGGCGCGGTCATCCTGATCCGCGTGACCCTGTCGGAACAGACGTCGGGCGCCGTCGGCTTCCTGACGGTGGTCGGCCTGGGCCAGGACCAGTTGCACGGGCTGTTCCTGTTGATCCTGGTGGCGATGATGGCCGGCACGGCGGTCAGCGCCCTGACGCTGAACATGACCAAGCTGCACAAGCCCATAGCCATCGCCCTGGGCCTGATCGCCATCGGCGCCTTCATCGACAGCCACGCCACCGTCCTGACCCGCCCGACCCAGCTGTATTTCAGCCAGGTCCTGATCGCCTTCGCCTCGGCCATGTTCGTCGGTCCGGCTTTGCTGATCGGGGTGGGGCGGGTGCTGCAGACCAGTCCGCGCAATCTGATCAGCTTCATCGTCATGTTCAGCGTGTTGCAGAACGTGGGCGGTCTGGCGGGATCGGCCCTGGTCGGCACGGTCCAGATCGTGCGCGAGAAGTTTCATTCCAACGCGCTGGCGGCCGGCATCAGCACGATCGACCCCCTGGTCAGCCAGCGCCTGGCCCAGCTGTCGGGCGCCTATTCCCACGTCATCACCGATCCGGCCCTGCTGAAGGCGGAGGGCGTGGCGCTGTTGAGCCGCCAGGTGACGCAGCAGGCCAATATCCTGGCCTATAACGACGTCTTCCTGATCATCGCCGTGATCGCCGCCCTGGGCTGCGCCTGGGTGACCGCCATCCATCTGCGGCCGCGGTTCAAGGCGCGCCGACAGGCGCGTCTGGACGCCCAGACCGCCTCAAATCAAGCCGCCGCGGCCGCCGCCGTCGACTGACCCCCGAAAGCCACCCCCGATGACCGACACCACCGTCCCCGCAGGCCCCGCGCCACAGTCCCCGCCCGCCCCTGCGCCCGCGCCCGCCGCGCCCGAGCCGAAGAAGCGCGTCCTGTGGGCCGTGATCGCCGGCTGCGTGGCCCTGCTGGCCGTGGGACTTATCCTCTACGCCTGGCAGTTGCCGCCGTTCACGGGCCATATCCAGCGCACCGACAACGCCTATGTGCGCGGCCAGGTGACGCTGATCAGCCCGCAGGTCAGCGGATATGTCACCCAGGTGCCGGTGCAGGATTTCCAGATGGTGCAGCAGGACCAGCTGCTGGCGCAGGTCGACGACCGCATCTATCGCCAGCGTCTGGAACAGGCCGAGGCCAGCCTGCACGCGGCCGAGGCGGCCCTGTCCAACTCGACCCAGACCCAGGCCTCGGCGCGTGGATCGGTGGCCCAGCAGCGCGCCTCCATCGCCGCCGCCGAGGCGACCCTGACCCGCGCCCAGGCCGACGCCAATCGCGCCCGCACCCTGAAGGCCGGCGGTTGGGTGGCCCAGGCCAATGTCGACATCGCCGAAGCCGCCCTGCGCAGCGCCCAGGCCCAGGTCGCCCAGGCCCGCGCCGCCGAAGGCATCGCCCAGACCGGCGTGACCTCGGCCGTCGTCGGCCGCGACAGCCTGGCCGCCGCAGTCGAAAACGCGCGCGCCGCCGTGCGCCTGGCCCAGATCGACCTGGCCAACACCCGCATCGTCGCGCCGCGCCCCGGGCGTCTGGGCGAGGTCGGGGTGCGTCAGGGCCAGTACGTCACCGCCGGCACCCAGCTGATGGGCCTGGTGCCCAACGTCGTCTGGGTGACCGCCAACATGAAGGAGACGCAGATGAAGAACATCCGCGTCGGCCAGCCCGTCACCGTCACCGTCGACGCCCTGGGCGGCCAGAGCCTGACGGGCCTCGTCGAGCGCATTGCGCCCGCCGCAGGGTCGGAGTTCAGCGTCATCCGCCCCGACAACGCCACCGGCAACTTCACCAAGGTCGCCCAGCGCATTCCCGTCCGCATCCGCCTGGACCCCGACCAGGAGGCCCTGCAACGCCTGGCGCCGGGAATGTCGGTCGTGGTCAAGGTGAATACGGCGGGCTGATCCCGAGGGTCCGAGGAACAGGTTTGTCCGCCCCGCGCTCCCTCTTCGTCAGACACTGGAGACGATCATGGATCGCGAACAGACCGAAGGTCGTGAAAAGAACGGCGCCGACCCCGCCGGCAAGCCGGACGGCGCCACCTCTGACAGGGCGGTGAAGCGTGTCGGTCAGGCCGAGCAGAAGAGCGCGGGGCCAGATGGCCCGGACGCTTCGGTCATTGGCGACACCTTCAAGCGCAAACCCTAGGCGGCGCGGCGCGGCGACAGACTGGCCGCCAGCAGGTGCACGTCATGCGCCCTCATGCGTTCGAAGTTGCCCAGGCCCAGCGCCAGGGCGCGCATGACCTCGGTCTGGCGGGTGTGTTCGGGATGGGCCGGCAGGGACGCCTCGGCCCGCGCCAGTTCAGCGTCCAGCTCGGCCATCATATCGGCCAGGATTGTATCGTTCATCGGATTCTCCATCGCGCCGCCGACCGCCGCTGTCGGTTAAACCAC
Source organism: uncultured Brevundimonas sp. (assembly GCA_963515305.1). Taxonomy (GTDB): domain Bacteria; phylum Pseudomonadota; class Alphaproteobacteria; order Caulobacterales; family Caulobacteraceae; genus Brevundimonas. The sequence continues at coordinate 69,745 of CAUPWX010000007.1, read as the reverse complement.
GAACGGAACAAATGCGGAACACCGAACGCGGCGCCGACCTGTGGACGAACGAAAAAGGGCCGGGCGATGCGTCGCCCGGCCCTTCGCCGTCTTCAGGATCAGTTCGACCTCAGCTGTCGGCTTGCCAGCCGCCGGCCAGGGCCCGGAACAGGGCGATCTGATAGGTGGTGACCAGGGCGTCGGACTGAGCCAGGGCCGCATCGGCCGCCGCCTGGGTGCGTTCGGCGTCCAGCACCAGGAGGAAGCTGTCGGCGCCGGCGTTGAAGCGCAGTCGCGACAGTTCGGCGGCGCGCGCCGCCTGATCGCGCGCCTCGGTCAGGGCCGCGCGGCGGTCCAGCTCGTTGGCGTAGTTGCTGAGCGCCGTCTCCGTCTCCTGCAGGGCTGTCAGCACTGTCTGGTCGAACGCAGCAAGCGCCGCGTCCGAACGGGCGCCGGCGGCCTTGATCTGGGCGCGGGCGGCGAAGACGTTGGGGAAGGACCAGCTGATCAGCGGGCCGAAGCTGAAGCGGAAGTTCTGGTCGTCGCCCAGGCCGTTCGAATCGAGGGCGGTCGAACCGTAGGAACCGCCCAGGCTGATCTGCGGAAACAGATTGGCGGTGGCCACATTGACGCGCGCGGCGGCGGCGGCCAGTTCGGCCTCGGCCTGACGCACGTCGGGGCGACGCGCCAACAGGGTCGCGCCATCGCCGACCGGGATCGGCTGACTGAGCTGTGGCGGACGCACGCAGGCGGCGGCGGCCTGGCTGGCCTCGGACGGCGTGACGCCGGTCAGGGTGGCCAGACGGAACAGCGCCTCGTTCCGGGCGGCGCGCAGGGTCGGCAGGGTCGCCGCCGTCTGGGCCAGGGCCGCGCGGGCGCTGGCCACGTCAAGCCCGGTGCCCGCTCCGCCGTCCAGCAGGGTCTGGGTCAGGTTGGCGGTGTTGCGCTGCAGCTCCAGCGTCCGTTCGGCCACCGCGATCTGGGCGTTGGCCGAACAGGTGTCGGCATAGGCGCGGGTCGTCTCGGCCGCGACCGTCACCTGAACCGTGGCCAGGGCGGCGGCGGCGGCGCGGGCGTCTGCGCGCGCGGCGCGGATGGTGGACTCCACCCGGCCGAACAGATCGATCTCATAAGCCGCCTGAACGCCGACGTCGTAAGTGTCGATCTCGGGCGCCTTTTGGCCGGCGGGCAGGCCCTGGACCGTAGCGGCCGAGGCGCGGCTGCGCTGGGCCTGGGCGCTGGTGGTCGTGGACGGGAAGCGGCCGACGCGGGCCTCCGACAACGACGCCTGAACGGCGCGCAGATTGGCGAAGGCGGCCTCCAGCTGGTTGTTCTCGGCGAAGGCCTGCTGGATCAGGGCGTCCAGCGTCGGATCCGCGTACAGCCGCCACCAGTCGTCGCGCGCCGCGGCGGTCGAGACGGTGGGGCTGGTCGAGCCGACGAAAGCGCCGGTCCCTGCGGGCGGCAGGTCCGCGATCGGCGCCTTGGGGCCCACCGCGCAGGCGGCCAGCAGGGCGCTGAACGCCGCAGCGGTCAGGAGGCTGAGGGTTTGTTTGCGGGTCATCAGATGTCCCCTCCCCGGCCGGTCGCGGGCGCAGGCGCGTTCGGATCGGTCAGGTCGCTGGTTTCGTCGTAACGCTCGATCCGATCAGGCGTCGAGGTCGGCTTGGGTTCGGGCTTGTGGCCCTGCGGCAGTTTGGACGACAGCCAGCGGCAGACCACATAGAAGACCGGGGTGAAGATCAGACCGAAGAAGGTCACGCCCAGCATCCCCGAGAAGACGGAGGTGCCCAGCGATTGACGCATCTCGGCGCCCGGACCCGAGGCCAGCATCAGCGGCACGACGCCGAGGATGAAGGCGAACGAGGTCATCAGGATCGGGCGCAGACGGGTCTTGGCGGCGGCGACCGCCGCGTCGAACCGGTTCATGCCCTGCTCTTCCTCGGCCTGTTTGGCGAACTCCACGATCAGAATGGCGTTCTTGGCCGCCAGGGCGATCAGCACCACCAGCCCGATCTGGACCAGGATGTTGTTGTCCAGACCGCGCAGGTTCACCCCGACGATCGCGGCCAGCAGACACATGGGCACGATCAGGATCACGGCCAGCGGAAGCGTGAACGCCTCGTACTGGGCCGCCAGAACCAGGAAGACGAACACCACCGCCATCAGGAAGATGACCGTCGCGCCGGAACCCGCCGCCTTCTGCTGATAGGCCAGACCCGTCCATTCGTAGGAGAAGCCCTGCGGCAGCGTCTGGGCGGCCATGTTCTCCATGATCTGCAGCGCCTCGCCGGACGACACACCCGCCGCGGCGTTGCCCTGAAGCTCGGCCGCCGGGAAGAGGTTGTAGCGCACGATCCGCGCCGGGCCGGAATCGTTGGTCAGATTGGCCACCGATCCGATCGGCACCATCGCCCCGGAAGACGAGCGGGTCTTCAGATTGGCGATGTCGGCGATGTCGTCGCGCGCCGTCGGCTCCGCCTGGGCCGTCACCCGGAAGGTGCGCCCCAGCATATTGAAGTCGTTGACGTAGGACGAACCCAGATAGACGCCCAGCGTATCGAACACCGCGCTGGGCTGGACGCCCAGCATCAGGGCCTTGCTGCGATCGACGTCGGCCGTCACGCGCGGCGAAGCGGTGTTGTAGGTCGAGAAGACCTGGCTGACCTCGGTCGGCGCCTGGGCGGCGGCGCCCATCATGGCGAAGGTCGCGCCTTCCAGCGGACGATAGCCTGCGCCCTCGCGATCCTGGATCATCATCGAGAAGCCGTTGCCGGTGCCCAGACCCTGCACCGCCGGCGGGGCGATGACGAAGATCTGCGCGTCCTCGATCTGTCCGGTCGCCTGGGTGATGGCGCCGGCCAGGGCGGTGGCGGCCTCTTGCTTGGTGCGGTCCTCGAACGGGCTCAGACGCACGAAGATGGTGGCGGCGTTGGAGCCGAAGGAGAAGCTGGATCCGTCAAGACCGGCAAAGGCCACGGTTCCATCGACGCCGTCGGTGCCCTGGATGATGGTGCGGGCGCGCTGCATCACCGCCTCGGTGCGGTCCAGAGACGAACCGGCCGGAAGCTGGATGACGCCGATCAGGAAGCCCTGATCCTGCTCGGGAATGAAGCCCGACGGCGTGTCGATCAGACGCCAGGCCGTCAGACCCAGAAGACCGACATAGACGATCAGCACCAGACCCACCGTGCGGACCAGACGCGCGGTCAGGCGGCCGTAACGGTCCGACAGCCAGTCGAAGCCCTCGTTGAACTTACGTCCGGCCCAGCCGCCGTAATAGACGACCGTGCCCCAGACGCCCGGCTTGCGGCCGTGTTCCTCGTGATCCTTGTGCGGCTTGAGCAGCAGGGCGGCCATGGCCGGCGACAGGGTCAGGGACACGAACAGCGAAATGACCGAGGCCGAGGCGATCACCACCGCGAACTGGCGGTAGAAGATGCCGGGGATGCCGGGCACGAACATGGTCGGGATGAACACCGAGATCAGCACCAGGCCGATGGCGATCAGCGCGCCGGACACCTCCTGCATCGAGCGATAGGCGGCCTCCTTCGGACTGAGGCCTTCGCTGATGGCGCGCTCGACGTTCTCGACCACGACGATGGCGTCGTCGACCACGATGCCGACCGCCAGAACCAGGGCGAACAGCGACAGGGAGTTGATCGAATAACCCAGCGCCAGCTGCACCGCGAAGGTGCCGACCAGGGCGACGGGAATGGCGATGATCGGAATGATGGCCGCGCGCCAGGTCTGCAGGAAGACCATGATCACGATGACGACGAGGATGACCGCTTCCACCAGGGTGTGTTCGACCGACTCGACCGAGGCGGCGACGAACTCCGTCGGGTTGTAGGGCACCGAGATGTTCATGCCGGCGGGCAGTTCGCCCTTCAAAGCCTCGACCTCGGCCTGGACGCGTTCGGCGGTGCCCAGGGCGTTGGCCCCCGGCTGCTGCACGATGGCGACGCCGACGCCGCGCTGGCCGTCGAAGAAGCCGCGGATGCCATAATCCTGGGCGCCCAGTTCGATGCGGGCCACGTCGCGCAGACGGGTCACGCGACCCTGGTCGTCGGTCTTCAGGACGACGTTGGAGAACTCGTCGGGGTCGTTCAGACGGCCCTGCACCTGAACCGGCAGCTGGAAGGCGGCGGCGTTGGTGGCGAACGGCGGCTGGCCGATGGAGCCGGCGGCGGCCTGGACGTTCTGGGCGCGCAGGGCGGCGACGATGTCGGGCCCGGTCAGACCACGCTCGGCGGCCTTGGCCGGGTCGATCCAGACGCGCATCGAATAGTTGCCGCCGCCGAGGACGTTGACGGCGCCGACGCCTTCGATACGCAGCAGGCGGTCGCGCAGGGTCGAGTTGGCGTAGTTGCCGACATAGTCGTTATCCAGCGAACCGTCGGGCGAGGTCAGGCCCAGGATCATCAGGAAGCCGCTTTCGGCCTTGTTGACGACCACGCCGGTCTGACGGACGGCGTCGGGCAGACGCGGTTCGGCCAGGGCGACCCGGTTCTGGACCAGCACCTGTGCGGCATCCAGATCGGTTCCCGGCTGGAAGGTCACGGTGATGGCCACCGCCCCGTCCGATGTCGACGAGGAGGAGATGTAGAGCATCTTCTCGACGCCGTTGACCTCCTGCTCGATGGGGGCGGCGACGGTTTCGGCCAGTGTCTCGGCCGAGGCGCCAGGATAGGCGGCGTTGATGGTGATCGTGGGCGGCGCGATCTCCGGGTACTGCGACAGCGGCAGCAGCGGATAGGCCGCAATGCCGATGATCGAGATCACCACCGCGATCACGGCCGCGAAGATCGGCCGATCGATGAAGAAACGAGAGATGTTCATGGCTTAACCGCCAGTGGAAAGGGCGTTGGCGAACGACGCGCTGGAGGCCGGAGCCGCCTGGGTGGTCGGCGCCGCGTTCGTCGCGTCGGCGACGGGCTCGATCTTGCCGTTCTTGGGCGTGACCTTGGAGCCCGGCTGGGCGGCGCGTTGCAGGCCAGCGATGATGACGCGGTCCGTGGGCACCAGGCCCGAACGGACGACGCGCAGACCCTGGACGATCGGTCCCAGTTGAACCGCCTTGTTCGTCACGGTGCCGTCGGCGTTGACCACGGCGACGGTGCGGCGGGTCTGGTCGGTGCCGATGGCCGAATCCGGCACGAGCAGGGCGTTGTAGGCGCCGGCGCCGGCGACCTGGGCGCTGCCGAACATTCCGGGACGCAGGAAGCCGTCGGCGTTGGGCAGGATGGCGCGCAGACGGATCACGCCCGAGGCGGTGTCCACGGCGTTGTCCGAGAAGTCGAGACGGCCAGTGTGCTTGTAGGTGCTTTCATCCTGCAGACGCACATTGACCACGGCCCCCTGATTGGCGCCGCCTTCACGCAGATATTTCAGCAGCACCGCTTCCGAGCCGTCGAACACGAAATGGATCGGCCCGCCCGAGATGATGGTGGTCAGCACGTCCCCGGCCGACGAACCGCCGGCGATGACGTTGCCCGGATCGACCCGACGGTCGGACACCCGGCCCGAAGTGGGGGCGGTGACGCGGGTGTAGTCCAGGTTCAGGCGGGCGTTGCGAACCGCGGCGTTGGCGGCGGTCAGATTGGCCTGGGCCGCATCAACGGCGGCCTTGTTGGAATCATATTCGGCCTTGGACACCGCCTGAGACGCCAGCAGCGTCTCGCTGCGGGCCAGGTTGGCGCGCGCCAGGGTCAGTTGCGACTGCATCTGGGCGACCTGGGCCTGGGCCTGGGCCAGGGCGGCCTGGGCCGGACGCGGGTCCAGGGTGAACAGCAGCTGGCCGCGCTGGACCATCTGTCCGTCGCGGAAATGGACCGCCTGAATATAGCCGCCGACGCGGGCGCGCACGTCCACGCTCTCGACCGCCTCGAACCGACCGGTGAACTCGTCCCAGTCGCGCACCTGCTGCTGCAGGGGCGTAGCCACCGTCACCGGAGGCGCGCCCTGCGCGGGCGCTTCCGCCTTCGGCGAACAACCATAAAGCGCACCCGTCACCATGACGGACGCCGCCGCAATCTTCAGCCCGCGCATCTGCGCATTCTCCCTGTCGGAGGTAAATCCCAGTCGTGCGGACATAGGCCGATGGGGAGTCGGCCTTGCCAACGCGTGGTGACTTAATGGTCGGGGACGCCACGCTTGTCAACACGCGTTGACAAAGCCATATGGGGTTTACGGTTATTGTTCCTGTGGAGTGTCATCGTCTTGTTATGCCCCGGCCCACGCCCGAGAAACGCCGCCGCCACGCGCACGGCCATTCTCGATGCTGCGCGCGAACGGTTCGCGGCCGATAGCTATGACGACGTCGGAATGCGCGACATCGCCCGCGACGTCGGCGTCGATGCGGCCCTGATCAGCCGCTATTTCGGCTCCAAGGACGATCTGTTCCTGGCCGCGCTGGACAGCTGCGGCGACGGCAGCGAACTGATGTCGGGCGAAAAGGCCGACTTCGGTCGCCGCGTGGCGCACGAGATCGTCTTCGAACCCAAGAAGGCCGAAAAGCTGAAGGGGATGTCGATCATGCTGCGCTCCATCGGCTCGTCCAAGGCGGCGGAGATGGTGCAGACGACCTGCACCGCGCGCTTCTTCGGCCCGTTGGAAGAGTGGCTGAGCGGCCCCGACGCCACGGTCCGGGCCCGGCTGCTGGCGGGCTTCATCATGGGAATGTCGGTCAGTCGCGAGTTGGGCGGCGGCAGTTTCAACATCGAACCGGCGCAGTGCGAAGAGATGCGCGACCGGCTGGCGCCCATTCTGCAGGCCCTGATCGACGGCTGAAATCGGCGGCAAACAAAAAGGGCGCGGAGGGTGACCGCCGCGCCCTTTGTCTTGTCCGAAGACCGGCCCTCAGTGCGCGGCGGTAGTCGTCACCTCGGCCCGCGCCTTGGTGCGGATGCAGGCGATGGCGAAGACGGTCAGACCCACATAGCCCAGCGTCGGCACGATGAAGGCCGGTTGCAGGCTGCCGGCGGCATCGGCGATGTGCGCCGCGATCTGGGGCAGAAGCGCGCCGCCAATGATGCCGAACACCAGCAGGCCCGAGGTCGCCGAGGTCGGCGCCGTCGACCGCTCCAGCGTCAGGGTGAAGATGGTGGGGAACATGATGGAGTTGAAAAGGCCGATGGACAGAACGGCATAGGCCGCCGTGGGTCCGCCCAGCTGGCTGACGGTCAGGCACAGGATGGCGGCGGCCACGGTGCAGAAGGCCAGCACGATCCCCGGACGCACGCGGGTCAGCACGGCCGAGCCGATGAAGCGGCCGATCATGGCGCCGCCCCAGTACAGGGCCACCATCTTGCCCGCCGTCTCGATGGGGGCGTTCAGGATTTCGGGGCTTTCCAGGAAGTTGGTCAGCATTCCCCCGATGGCCACTTCCGATCCGACGTAGAGGAAGATGGCCAGGGCGCCGAACACCGCCCAGGGCGAGGACAGGGCTTTCAGCGGCGACACCGCCTCGGTCGAGGCCGGAGCGGCGGCGTTGATCTTCTTGCGGGCGGTGAAGATGAAAACGGCGACCAGGGCGAAGAAGGAGCCCATGCCCAAGAAGGCCATGTCGATGCTCCGCAGCGACTGGGTGCGGGTGGCGGCGGTGACGACCGCGCCGGCCGCGAACACGCCGCCCGTGAGCAGAACGTGCGACCCCAGCCACGGTCCGACCGTGGTGCCCAGAGAGTTGAAGGCCTGCGACAGGTTCAGACGGCTGGACGCGCCCTTGCGGCTGCCCAGTTCGGCGACCAGCGGGTTGGCGGCGACCTGCAGCAGGGTCACGCCCGAGGCGATGACGAACAGGGCGATCAGCACGCCGGGATACCAGTCGGCGGCCGTCGCGGCCGGCACGATCAGACAGCCCGCCACCATAACGATCAGGGCGCCGATGATGGACCGGCTGTAGCCCAGCTTGCTCAACACCGAAGCGGCCGGCAGCGACATCAGCCCATAGGCGATGAACCAGGCGAAGGTGGTCAGGAAGGCTTCGGCGTTGTTCAGGTCGAACACCCGCTTCACCGCCGCGATCAGCGGATCGATCAGCGAGGTCGCGAAGCCCCAGGCGAAGAACAGGGTGGTGACATAGGCGAAGGCCAGCCCCGCGCCCTGGCGTTTTCCGGTATCCGGCGTGGTCATGGATCGATCCCCCAATGAATGTCGAAGCGGCCGCGCTGTGGTCGCGCGGTTCTCAGGCTGACGTGGTTCCGACATCGCGCGCCGTGCGTCCAGCCGAAAAGCACGCCCTGTAACGAAACTTTTCCGATCCGCCGCGTCGAAGGCGAAAAAAAGGGCCGCCTCGCGAACGAGGCGGCCCAAGTCTGCTCAGAAGAGAGGAGGAAGGGATCAGAACTTGTAGTTCATGCCCACCGCGAAGGTCCGACCATAGTGCTGGTAGTCGATGGTCTGACGCTCGTCGCCGTTCTGGAAGGTCTTGAACGGTTCGTCGGTCAGATTGTTGACCTGGGCCAGGATGGACAGACCCTCCAGCGCGCCGGACTGGAACTCATAACCGATCTGGGCGTCGACCACGGTTTCCGCCGCCACCGAACGCAGGGTGCGGCCGTTGCCGAAGCCGGCGACCTCGCCCAGATAATCCGACCGGTAGCGGGCCGAGATTCGCGACTGGAAGCCGTACCGCTCGTAATAGAGCGAGCCGTTGATCACGTTTTCCGACAGACCCGGCAGGGCCGTGGCCGGCTGGGTCGGATCGGGCTGGACCTCGCTGTCGGTGGTGGAGGCGCTGAACTGGGCGCCGAAGCCTTCCAGCGCCGGGTGGAAGATTTCGAACGGCGCCGAGATCGACAGCTCCAGACCCTTGATCCAGCCGCCTTCGCCGTTGTCGGGAGCCGACGACTTGCCGAAGTTGATGACGGGCGTCAGGCCGCCGGTCGGATAGCCGGTGAAATCGAAGATCTGGTCGTGATTGTAAACGTAGCTTTCCAGATGCTTGTAGAAGGCGGCCAGCGAGACGTAACCCTTGCGGTTGGCGAAATACTTCTCGAACGAAATGTCGGCCACGTCCGCGATGTAGGGCGTCAGCAGCGGATTGCCGCCCGAGGCGCTCCAAGGCGAGTTCTGATCGGCCGAGGCATTGGCGTTGTTCTTGCCGTTGTCGAACGAATAGTTCCGCGAGGCGCGCATATCGTCCATGCGGGCGCGGGCCAGGGTGCGGGCCGCCGCGAAACGCACAAAGCTGTCGTCCGCGACCTGCAGGATGAAGTTCGAACTGGGCAGGATTTCCAGATAATCCTTGCCGCCCGAGACGGCGACCGTCTCCGAAACGCCAAGGCCAGCCTGGCGCGCCGAGAAGCCGGTGGAGCTCTGGTCCGTATAGACGAACTGCATCCCGACGTTGCCGGTCAAAGGCATACCGAACAGGTTGTGGTCGATATTGGCGCGAACGTAGGCGGTCGAGACCTTTTCCGTCACTTCCCAGTTGCCCGATATGACGTCGGCGTTCGGGTTGCGGATACGGTTCAGCGCGCCGCTGTTGACCAGGCCCAGGGCGTCGTAGCTCAGCACCTGCGAGATGCCGAGATAGCCCAGATCGGTCGGGTCCAGCAGGAAGGCCGTCGGCACGGTCAGATCGCCGCCGCCGGGCACGCCGAGATAGAACTGGTCGTTGACGAAGGTCTTCTGGCGTTCGGTGTAGTTGAAGCCGAAATCCATCGACTTGAACGGGCTCTGGTGAAGCTGCCGCGTGACCGAGAAACGGGCCGCCTTCAGCTCGTCGTCGATGGAGGGGGTGTTCAAATAGCCGGCCTGACCTTCCGGGATCACGTCGCCGCCCCAGCCTTGCGGGCTGGTGATCTTGATCAGAGCCGGATCGGCATAGTTCAGACGGCTGGTGAACCGCGTCACGCCATCGCCCGTCAGCTGGAAGCCCAGGGTGTCCAGCGCGCCGTTGATGTTGCGGCCGGTGCCGGCGTTGGTTTCCAGGATGATGTCGTTGCGCTCGACCTTCGAATAGCTGAGGTCCAGGTTCGCCGACCAGTCGTCGTTCAGGACGAACTCGGTGTTCCAGCCCAGGGCCGTGATGTTGCTGTCGCGCTTGTTCAGGTCGTTGCGGACCACGCCCTTGATGTTGTCCCACGTGCCGGCGACGATCAGACCGTCCTCGACCGTATAGCCGGGCCGCAGCGCAGGCGCCGGACGGCAGACATTGGGAGTCGCGACATTGTTGGTGATTTGGCAACCACCCAGAACAGTGTCGCTGCGGTTGGGGTTTTCAGCCAGACCACCCCAGGCCAGCGGGAACTCGATGCCGCGCAGGACTTGGGTGTTCTTGAACTCGGAATAGAAGGCGTCGATCGTGGAGTGGATGCGGTCGTTGGGGCGCCATTCCAGCACGCCCATATAACCGTCGCGCTCCAGCTCCGACGACATGACATACGGCTTGACGCCGCCCGTCAGCAGATTGCCGTCGGTGTAGTTGGGATAGCCCCAGGCGTTGAACCGCTCGGACTGATAGGGCGAACTCATGTGGGCATAGCCCAGGGCCACGCCCAGAGTGCCGTCCAGGAACTGGTCGACATAGGAGACGGTGTAGCGGTCGCCGTTGTCGGTGGTGCCCGAGTTCAGGGCGCCGATGTCGTTCCACTCGTGGCGATAGTTCAGGGCGATGGCCTGACGGCCATAGGCCAGCGGGCGAACGGTCCGCAGATCGACGGTGCCGCCCAGACCCTGACCGATCAGAGCCGAATCCGGCGTCTTGTAGACGACGACGCTGGACAGCAATTCGGCGGGAAACTGGTCAAACTCGACGCCGCGGTTGTCGCCGGTGGTCACCAGTTCGCGGCCGTTCAGCAGGGCGGTGGTGAAGTCCGGGCCCAGGCCTCGGATCGAGATCGCCTGGCTGCGGCCGTCCAGGCGCTGCATGGTCACGCCCGGCAGGCGCGCCAGGGACTCGGCGATGGACACGTCCGGCAGCTTGCCGATGTCCTCGGAGGAGATGACCTCGACGATCGAGGTGTTGTTGGCCTTGGCCGAGATCGACGCCTCGATCGAGCGGCGGATGCCGGTGACGACGATTTCGCCGACCTCTGTCGCCTGATCGTCGGACTGCGCCGGGGGCGTTGCGGTCTGGGCGTGGGCCGAGCCGACCGCCATCGCGGCGGCAGCGCCGAAGGCGACGCCGGACAGCAGGCGCGCGCGTCGGTTGAGACGTTGGAACATGATCATCCTCCCTGGGGCTGGTCGCGTTTCTGAACGTCGCGACCCTAAGCCGTCGCAAAAATATGCAAATCTTCGCGAACCTTGCAAGCAGTTAATGTTGCCTCCGCTGTAGCGCCCTCAAAGACGCGGAATTTTTGCAGGCTCACGCTGTCCTCACCGCCTGAAAAGGCGCGTGTCGTTTGCAATGCAGCAAAAACAACCCGCGTTGACAGGCCGGGCCATTGCTGCAAAATCTTGCAAACTGATCTGGAAGGCTTTGCATCGGCCAGACGTGTGTGGGAGCGACGGATGACCAAGACCTCGGCAGGATGGACCCGGTGGCGCACGCTGGCCGCCGCAGCCGTGCTGATGTCCGCCGTCGGCGGATCAGCCTGGGCCCAGGTCGCTCCGCCCTCGCCTGCCGCCCTTGAGGCGCTGCGCCAGCGGCCGCCGCAGGACGAGGTGATCTATTTCCTGCTGCCGGACCGGTTCGCCAACGGCGACATCGCGAACGATCACGGCGGCTATGCGCCCCAGCGACTGGTCAGCGGCTTCGACCCGACCGACACCGACTTCTACCACGGCGGCGATCTGGCCGGGGTGATCCAACGGCTCGACTATATTCAGGGGCTGGGCGCGACCGCCGTCTGGCTCGCGCCGATCTTCAAGAACAAGCCGGTGCAGACGCACGGCGACTATACCGGCGCGGCCCACCACGGCTACTGGATCACCGACTTCACGGCGGTCGATCCCCATTTCGGCGACGAAGCGACCATGCGCGCCTTGGTCGATGCCGTCCATGCACGGGGCATGAAGGTCTATCTGGACATTGTGGCCAACCACACGGCGGACGTGATCCGCTATCGCAAATGCCCCGACCGACCCTGCCCCTATCGCAGCCGCGCCGACTATCCCTACACTCGCCAAGGCGGGATCGACGGGGCGCCGATCAACGCCGGGTTCGACGGACATGACTTCTCGCGTCTGACCCGGCCGGACTACGCCTACACCCCCTACGTTCCTGCCGGCGAGGAGAACGCCAAGGTTCCGGCCTGGCTGAACGACCCGATCCACTATCATAACCGGGGCGAGAGCACGTTTTCGGGTGAAAGCAGCCTGGACGGCGACTTTGCCGGTCTGGACGACCTGCTGACCGAGGATCCGGTCGTCGTTCAGGGCATGATCGACATCTTCGGCGGTTGGATCGATAAATACGGCATCGACGGCTATCGCATCGACACGGCCCGCCATGTGAATCCGGCGTTTTGGCAGGCCTTCATCCCCGCCATGAGGGCGCGCGCCCAAGCCAAGGGCATCGCGAACTTCCATATCTTCGGCGAAGTCTACGATCCCGATCCGGCGGTGACGGCGCGGTTCACGCGGGTCGACGCCTATCCGGCCGTGCTGGACTTCCCATTCCAGAAGACCGCGACCGACATCGCGGCGGGCAAGGCGGGGACCGACGCCCTGGCCAAGCTGTTCGACGCCGACGCCCTCTATGCACAGGGGGTGGAAACGGCCGCCATCCTGCCGACCTTCCTGGGCAATCACGACATGGGCCGGATCGGCTTCTTCGTGAAACAGGCCAATCCGAACGCCGACGACGCCGAGGTGTTGGCGCGCACGGAACTGGCCCATGCGCTGATGATGTTCAGCCGGGGCGTGCCGACCCTCTATTACGGCGACGAGCAGGGTTTCGCCGGCGCGGGCGGTTACGGCGCCTCGCGCCAGGATATGTGGGCCAGCCAGACGCCCGTCTATGCCAATGAGACGCCCGTCGGCGGTCGTCAGCCCGCCTATTCCACCGATGCGCCGCTCTATCGCGCCATCGCGGAAATGGCCCGCATCCGCGCGGCCGAACCGGCCCTGCGACGCGGTCGTCAGGTCGTGCGCGCCTATGGCGACAAGCCCGGACTGTTCGCCATTTCGCGCATCGGAGAGGACGGGCGTGAAATCCTGATCCTGTTCAACAGTTCGACCGCGCCGGTCGCCGCCAATGTGGAAGTGGAGCCGGGCTCGCTTCGGTGGCAAGCTTTGCGCGGCGACTGCGCCGCCCGTTCGTCGGCGCCCGCCAGCGTCGCCGTCCGCGTCCCTCCCCTCGATTATCTCGTCTGCAAGAGCGTGCCGTGACCGCCCAGCCTATCGACCTTTCCCAGGCGGCCGTCGCCCCTGCCCCCGCGCTCGCCCACGACTGGTGGCGGGGCGCGGTGTTGTACCAGATCTATCCGCGCAGCTTCGCCGATGCGAACGACGATGGGGTGGGCGACCTGCAGGGGATCACCGCTCATCTGGACCACGTCGCCTCGCTGGGCGTGGATGGAATCTGGCTGTCGCCCTTCTTCACCTCGCCGATGAAGGACTTCGGCTATGACGTTTCGGACTATTGCGACGTCGATCCGATCTTCGGGACGTTGGCCGATTTCGACGCTCTGGCCGCCCGCGCCCATGCCCTGGGCCTGAAGGTCGTCATCGACCAGGTGTTTTCGCACACCTCCGACGAACATCCGTGGTTCGTCGACAGCCGCGCCAGCCGCAACGGCGAACACGCCGACTGGTATGTCTGGGCCGACGCCAAGCCGGACGGTTCGCCACCCTCGAACTGGCAGTCGGTGTTCGGCGGCCCGGCCTGGACCTGGGACGCGCGACGCGGCCAGTATTATATGCACAACTTCCTGGCCTCGCAGCCGCAGCTGAACGTCAGGAACCCGGCAGTGCAGGACGCCCTGATCGCGGCGGCGCGGTTCTGGCTGGATCGGGGCGTGGACGGATTCCGCCTGGACGCGATCAACTTCGCCATCCACGATCCGTCGCTGCGGGACAATCCGCCGATCCAGGACGGCAAGAAGCGCACCCGTCCGTTCGACTTCCAGGACAAGATCTACAATCAGTCCCATCCCGACATCATCGGCTTCCTGAACCGCATCCGCGCGCTGACCGACAGCTATGACGCCCGGTTCACGGTGGCGGAGGTCGGCGGCGATCACGCCGACCGCGAAATGAAGGAATTCACCGCCGGCGACGACCGACTGCACTCGGCCTACGGCTTCCTCTATCTTTATGCCGACACGCTGAAGAGCGATCTGGTCGGACAGGGCGACGCCATGTGGCCCGACCAGCAGGGCGAGGGCTGGCCGTCTTGGACCTTCTCCAACCACGATGCGCCCCGCGCGGTGTCGCGCTGGGCCAAGGGGCGCGACGAGAAGGCGTTCTCGGAGATGGCGCTGCTGCTGCTGATCAGCCTGCGCGGCAATGTCTTCGTCTATCAGGGCGAGGAGCTGGGCCTGCCGCAGGCCGTGGTGCCGTTCGACCGGCTGGTCGATCCCGAGGCCATCGCCAACTGGCCCCAGACCCTGGGCCGCGACGGCGCCCGCACCCCGATCCCCTGGGTTGCGTCCGCGCCCAACGCCGGCTTCTCCACCGTGGAGCCGTGGCTGCCGGTCGATCCGCGTCACCTGGCCCTGGCCGTGGATGCGCAGGAGGCGGACCCGACCTCGGTCCTGCACGCCGCGCGGCGGATCATCGCCCTGCGCCACGCCCATCCGGCGCTGCGGATCGGCGGCCTGGAGATCGAGCAGGCGGACGATCTTCTGGTCTTCCGCCGTTTCGACCGGACAGAGGGCGGCGAGCGTCTGCTGTGCGTGTTCAACCTGGGTTTCGAGGCCGTGGACTGGTCCGCGCCGACCGGCGCGCGCCGCATCGCGGCAGTGAACTGGACCGAGGCGGACGGCGCGGTCCTGAAGCCGCTGGCCGGCCTGATCTTCGCCGAAGCCGGATGACGGGGTCAGCCGCCGCAGGTCTCGCGAACGATCAGTTCAGTCGGAACGCGCTCGGATCGGCCTGCTGCGGCGCCGCCGTGATCCAGCAGTTTGGACACCATCAACCGGCCGGCCTTCATCGTGTCCTGGGCGATGGTGCTCAGGGCGGGGCGCGAATAACGGCTGAACGGCACATTGTCGAAGCCGATCACCGACACCTGGCCCGGGACGTCGACGCCGGCGTGCAACAGGGCGCGCACGGCGCCCAGGGCGATCTGGTCCGACGCGGCGACCACGCCGTCGAACGCCACGCCGCGCCGGATCAGGGCGTCCACCGCGGCCTCGGCCGATTCGACCTCGAAATGGGCAGGCACGATCCGCTCGGCGTTCGCTTCCAGCCCCGCCTGGGTCAGGGCGTCCAGATAGCCGCGATGCCGCTGCATGGCTTCGGGCGGATCAAGATCGCCCAGGAACACGATCCGCTTGCGCCCCAGCCGCGCCAGATGCAGCGTCGCGCGGCGTCCGCCGGAGATATTGTCCGAACCGATCGAGCAGTAATCCTGGTCCGGCAGTTCGGCGCCCCAGACGACGAAGCGATGGTCGGCGTCCACCAGACGGTTGAACGCCGAATGCAGGCTGGACTGACCCAGGAAGATCACCCCGTCCGCCCGGCTGGTGTTCAGCGCCGCCGACAGTTCGTCATAGTTGGCGGGCGAGATATGGCTCATCAGCAGGTCGCAACCGCGTTCGCGCGCCGCCTCGCCCACCCCGGCCAGCAGTTCCAGAAAGAAGGGATCGCTGAGACGGCCCTCTCGTCCCTGAGGACGCGGCACGACCAGGGCGATGGTGCCCTGGGCGCCGATCGGCCCGGCCGGCATATGGCGGCGGAACGGATAGTCGTGTTCCTTGGCCAGCTTCCAGATCGTCTGTTTGGTGCGGTCGTTGACGGCGGGGCTGTCGTTCAGCGCGCGCGAGGCGGTGGCGATGGACACGCCGGCCAGCCGCGCGATGTCTTCCAGACGGGTGGTCTTGCGGCTCAAGGTCGCGGGCCCTCACAGCAGCATGGCGACGCTGCAAAATTTTCTGCAAATATTTCAGCCACCGTTCGCGGCGGTTGGCAAGAGGCGGCGTAACGGAGTTCCCATGATGCAGCGCAGATCCTTCCTGGCCCTCGGCGGGGTATCCCTTCTGGCCTTCGGCGCGAGCGGAGCCCGCGCCCAGACCACGCCCGCCCATGCCCGCGCCAGCTCGCCCGGCGGCGTCCTGACGGTCGAGGCCTTCACCGACAACGACGGCCGGCCGATGTATTCGGTGCTGCGTCAGGGCCGGGTCGTGGTGGCGCCGTCCAAGCTGGGCTTCCTGCTGACCGACGCCCCAGCGATCGAGCGTGGTCTGACCCTGACGGCGGGCCAACCGGTCACGGTGGACGACACCTGGGAGCAGCCGTGGGGCGAACGGCGCTTCATCCGCAACCACTACAACGAATGGCGCGTGGCCTATGCCGAGACGGGGGGCCTGCAGCGCCGCGTGGACGTGGTCTTCCGCCTGTACGACGACGGCCTGGGCTTCCGCTACGAATTCCCGGATCAACCCGCGCTGAAGACCGTCCGCATCGGGTCGGAGATCACCGAGTTCAACCTGGCCGAAAACGGCGAAGCCCTGTGGTGCCCGGCCTGGGAGTGGAACCGCGAGGAATACCTTTACGACCGCACCCCTATCGACGCCGTCGGCAGCGCACAGACCCCGATGACGATCAAGGGTCAGTCGGGCCTGCACGTCTCGATCCACGAAGCCGCCTGCATCGACTACGCCGGCATGAACCTGCGCCGTTCAGAAGGCACCCGCTTCCGCGCCCAGCTGACGCCCGGCCTGACCAATGCCGCCGTCGTGCGCGAGGCGCCGTTCAACACCCCGTGGCGCACCCTGCAGATCGCCGACAATGGCGCAGGCCTGATCGATTCCAGCCTGATCCTGAACCTGAACGAGCCCAACACGCTGGGCGACGTCAGCTGGTTCAAGCCGATGAAATACGTCGGCGTCTGGTGGGAGATGCACCTGGAGCTGAAGAGCTGGAACTCCGGCCCCAAGCACGGAGCCACCACCGAAAATGCGATCAAACACATCGACTTCGCGGCCAAGAATGGCTTCGGCGGCGTGCTGGTCGAAGGCTGGAACAAGGGCTGGGACGGCCAGTGGTTCGCCAATGGTTCGGACTTCAGCTTCACCGAGGCCTATCCCGACTTCGACATCGAAGCGGTCTGCGCCCATGCGCGGTCCAAGGGCGTGCAGCTGATCGGCCACCACGAAACCGGCGGCAACGCCTTCCACTACGAGCAGCAGCTGGAGCCGGCGATGGCGCTTTATGAGCGTCTCGGCGTCCACTCGGTCAAGACCGGCTATGTCGCGGACGCCCAGGGCGCCCGTGTCGCCGGACCGGACGGCCAGATGGTCATGGCCTGGCACGAGAGCCAGGCGATGGCCCAGCACCATATGCGGGTCATCGAGGCGGGCGCCCGGCACAAGGTCGCCGTCAACGCCCACGAGCCGTTCAAGGACACCGGCCTGCGTCGCACCTATCCCAATATGATCAGCCGCGAAGGCCAGCGGGGCATGGAATATTCGGCCTGGGGCAATCCCGGCAATCCGCCCGAGCACGAGCCGAACCTGGTCTTCACCCGCCTGTTGGCCGGGCCGATGGACTATACGCCGGGCATCTTCGGCATGGAGACGCGCAGCCCCGGCGGCGTGCAGACGACCTGGGCGAAGCAGTTGGCCCTCTATGTCGTCATCTACAGCCCGATCCAGATGGCGGCGGACCTGCTGGTCAACTACGAAGCCAATCCCGGCCCGTTCCAGTTCATCAAGGACGTGCCCTGCGACTGGGCCGAGAGCCGCACCCTGGCCGCCGAGTTGGGCGACTATGTCGTGATCGCGAGGAAGGACCGGGCGTCGGATGTCTGGGCCCTGGGCGCCGTGACCGACGAGAACCCGCGCGTCCTGACCGCCCGCCTCGACTTCCTCGACGCCGGCCGCCGCTACAGGGCCGAGATCTACCGCGACGGCCCGGACGCCAACTTCACCGACAAGCGCGAGGACATCGTCATCGAGCAGCGCGACGTGACCTCGGCCGACGTCCTGACCCTGGCCCTGGCCCCCGGCGGCGGTCAGGCCATCCGCTTCGTGCCCATCGGACGCGCGCGTCGATGAGCAATACGACGCCTGAACCCATCCACGCCCACCGCCCGCGTCTCTCGGCGCTGGCAATCTGGAATATGTGCGTCGGCTTTTTCGGCATTCAGATCGGCTTCGGCCTGCAGAACGCCAACACCAGCCGCATCTTCCAGACCCTGGGCGCCGAGGTCGATACGCTGGCCATCCTGTGGATCGCCGCGCCGCTGACGGGCCTCTTGGTCCAGCCGATCATTGGCCATTTCAGCGACCGCACCTGGACCCGGTTCGGGCGTCGCCGTCCCTACTTCCTGGTCGGGGCCATTCTGACCACCCTGGCCCTGATCGCCATGCCCAACAGCCCCAGCCTGTGGTTCGCCGCGGCCATGCTGTGGATCATGGACGCCTCGATCAACATCACGATGGAGCCGTTCCGGGCCTTCGTCGGCGACAATCTGCCGGAGGAACAGCGCACCGCCGGCTATGCGATGCAGAGCTTCTTCATCGGCGCGGGCGCGGTCTTCGCCTCGGTGCTGCCGTGGCTGCTTTCCAATGTCTTCGGCGTCGTTTCGACGGCGGAGGCGGGAGTGGCGCCCCTGTCGGTCAAGATCGCCTTCTACGTCGGCGCGGCCGGCCTGTTCTCGGCCGTGCTGTGGACCGTGCTTTCGACCAAGGAATACAGCCCCGAACAGATCGCGGCCTTCGAACGCGCCAAGACCGGCGCCGTCGTCGCCGACGACACGCCGGAACCGCCGGCCAAATCGGTTCAAGGCTGGCTGGGCTCGGGCCTGGCCTGCGGCGTCGTCGGCTTGCTGGCGCTCGTCCTGATCACGCTTCTGAACCTTGAGAAGGAACTGTTGATCCTGGGCGGATTCCTGGTCGGGTTCGGCCTGTTGATGATCGCCGTCGGCATGATGCAGCGGCGCGGCATAGTCAACGCCGCGACCGAGATCCTGAACGACATCTTCCGTATGCCCCAGACGATGCGCGGCCTGGCGGTGGTTCAGTTCTTCAGCTGGTTCGCCCTGTTCGCCATGTGGATCTACACCACGGCCGCAGTGACCCGCGTCCATTACGGCGCGACCGACACCACCTCCGCCGCCTATGCGGCCGGGGCGGACTGGGTGGGGGTGTTGTTCGGCGTCTATAATGGCGTGGCGGCCCTGGCGGCCTTCACCCTGCCGGTCATTGCCAAGCAGATCGGGCGCAAGGCCACCCACGCCGTGATGTTGCTGCTGGGCGCCGCGGGCCTGTTCGGCGTCTTCGCCATCCGCGAGCCGGACCTGCTGTGGTTGCCGATGATCGGCGTCGGCTTCGCTTGGGCCTCGATCGTCTCGATGCCCTACGCCATCTTGTCGGCGGCGGTGCCGGACCGGAAGATGGGCGTCTATATGGGCGTCTTCAACATCTTCATCGTGGTGCCGCAACTGCTGGCCGCGACCGTCCTGGGCCTGATCCTGAAGTCGCTTTTCGACGGCCAGGCCATCTGGGCCTTGGTGTTGGGCGCCGTTTCCTTCGTGCTGGCTGCGATCAGCGCGCTGTTCGTCCGTGAGCAACCGCTCGCTTCCCCCCACGCCAATCCGTGAGGATCTTCATGCGTCGCTTTCAAACCTTCTGCCTTGCCGGCGTCGCCGGCCTGGCCCTCGCCTCCGCCGCCTCGGCTCAATCCGGCGTCGCTCCGGGCGCGCCCGGCGCTGCCCCCGTCTGGTCCAGCGCGGCCAAGACCGGCGCGGGCGCATCTTATGAAGCCTATGTCGACGGCCAGTATCGCGACGGCGGCCCAACGGGCGCGGTATCCAAGGTCTGGTTCTCCATCGCCGACGGCGTCCTGACAGAAACCATGTACGGGCTGATCCACGAGGCCCAGATCAAGGCCCTGCGCTTCGCCATCGTCACGCCCGAGGGCCTGGCCGTCGAGGGCGCCGACACCACAGAACGCACAGAATATCTGCACACCGACGCCCAGGGTCGCCCGCTGTCGCCGGCCTACAAGATCACGACACGCGACAAGGCTGGCCGGTTCGAGATCGAAAAGCACATCTTCACCGACCCTGACCGAAACGCCCTGGTGCTGCGCGTCACCATCACGGCCTTGAGCGGCCAGGCCACCCCCTATCTGCTGCTGGAACCGCACATCGCCAACACCGGCGTCGACGACCGCGGAGCCGTCACGGCAGACGGCTTCCACGCCTGGGAGGGCGACACCCATCTGGTGTTGAAACCCAGTGCGCCCTTTGGCCAGGCCAGCGTCGGCTTCGTGGGCGTCTCCGACGGTCTGACGGATCTTAAGGACGGCAAGCTGGACTGGACCTACGCCTCGACCGGCGAGACGGCCGGCAACACGATGATGACCGGCGCCCTGCCGACCCTGCGTATGGGCCAGAGCGTAAAGCGGGACTTCGTCATCGGCTTCGGCGACAGCGAGGCGGCGGCCCAGGCGGCGGCGGACGGCGCCTTCGCTACCGGCCTGGACGAAGTGCTGGCCCGGTTCAACGGTGAGGGCGAGCGCGTGGGCTGGGAGGACTATGTCGCCTCCCTGACCGAATTGCCCCGCATCGCCGAACAGGCGACCGATGGCGGCAAGCTGGCGTACGCCTCGGCCCTGATGCTGAAGGTGCAGGAGGATCGCACCCATGCCGGCGCATTGATCGCGTCCCTCTCGAACCCCTGGGGCGATACGGTGGACGCGTCGAAATCCTCGACCGGCTACAAGGCTGTCTGGCCGCGTGACTTCTATCAGGTAGCGATGGCCCTGGCGGCGCTGGGCGACAAGGAGACGCCGCTGGCGGCCTTCAACTATCTGCCCCAGGTGCAGGTCGGTTCGAACACGCCCGGCAACACCGGCGTCGGCGGCTGGTTCCTGCAGAAGACCCACGTCGACGGCGAACTGGAATGGGTCGCGGTTCAGTTGGACCAGACGGCCATGCCGATCATGCTGGGCTATCGTCTTTGGAAGATGGGCTGGTTGTCCGACGCCCAGATGACCAACCACTATCGGTCCATGCTGAAGCCGGCGGCCGACTTCCTGGTCGACGGCGGCAAGGTCGGCCTGTTGTGGAACGACGCCGAAATCAAGCCGCCCTTCACCCAGCAGGAACGCTGGGAGGAGCAGCAGGGCTATTCGCCGTCCTCGACCGCCGCCGTCGTCGCGGGCCTGACCGTCGCCGCCGAAATGGCGCGCGCCTCGGGCGATGCGGCGGGCGCGACCCGCTATCAGATGGCGGCCGACAGCTACGCCTCCAAGATCGAAGAGCGGATGTTCACGACCAAAGGCAACTTCGGCGACGGTCGCTATTTCATCCGCATCACCCAGAACGAGAACCCCAACGACAAGGCCCCGATCGGCGCCGCCAACGGCCAGATCGCCCCGGCCGAGGATCGCGTCGTGGACGGCGGCTTCCTGGAGTTGGTCCGCTACGGCGTACGCAAGGCCGACGATCCGCACATCCTGGCCACCCTGCCCGTCTATGACGACGCGTCGCTGGAGCCGCTTTATCGCGTGCGCTACGACTTCGGACCGGAAGGCGACAAGACGCCGGGCTGGCGCCGTTACGGCGTCGACGGCTATGGCGAGGATCATCTGACGGGCGCCAACTATGGCGTGGGCGGCGAGATGAGCCCCGGTCAGCGCGGGCGGGTCTGGCCCTTCTTCACCGGCGAACGCGGCCATTACGAACTGGCCCGCGCCAGCGTGAACGGCACGCCGTCCGCAGCCGACATCGCCGCCATCCGCCAGACCTATGTGCGCGGCATGGAACGGTTCGCCAATGATGGGCTGATGCTGGCCGAACAGGTCTGGGACGGCGTGGGCGATCCGACAGCCAAGGACTATGCGCTGGGTCAGAACACGGATTCGGCGACGCCCCTGGCCTGGACCCACGCGGAGTATCTGAAACTGCTTCGGTCGCTGGCCGACGGCAAGGTTTGGGACAGCTACGATCCCGTTCACGACCGTTACGTCCGATAAGCAAAAAGGCCCCGGAGAGCGATCTCCGGGGCCTTTTCTCTCGATTTTGACGCGGATCAGAAGGCCAGTTTGACGGCCCCGACAACCCGGTCCTCGGCGCCGGGCACGCCATCGACGTCGGTGTCGTAATAGCGCACGTCCACGCCTAGCTTATCCGTCAGGGCATAGCCGACGCCCAGGTTCCAGGTGGTGTAGTCGTCGCTGACGTTCAGCCATTGTTTGCCGAGCGCGCCCGATACGGTCCATTTCGGAGCGGGGGCGAAGGCGGCGTTGATCTCGCCATAGGTCGCCTCCTTGTCCACGCCGAAGAAGTCGGGCGAATAATAGACGGCGGCGCCGAAGGTGGCCGGGCCGACCGCGCGCGAGGCCGCGACCTTGAACTCGTTGTAGTTATAGCCCGCGCCGTCCGGCTCTCCGGCGTAGAGATAGGCGATGACGCCGAAGTCCAGGGCGAACCCGGCCGCCTCGGTCCGATAGCCGCCGTACAGGTCGACCTCGGCGTCGGTGTCGTCGCCGAAATCGACGTTCGAGGCCCAGGCGCCGGCGTAGAATTTGCCGGCGGTCAGGTCGACGCCGCCCTGGATGGCCGGATCCTCGCCGGTCTGGCTGAAGCCGCGGAAGATGTAGTCGCTGACGACGCCGACGTTGAAGGCGACATCAACGTCGCTCTGGGCCGAGGCGGGCGTGGACAGGCCGATCAGAGCGGCGGCTGCGGCTGCGCCGGCCACGCAGCGAAACAGGTTCTTGGTCATTCTCAGTATCCCCTTGTTGTTCTTGATCTTGAAGTCGAAAGCCAGGACCGGGCGCGGGGATGGAGCCGCGCCCGGTCGCCGGATCAGTGTTCCAGCGCCTCGCCGTGCAGGGAGGTGTCCAGGCCGGCGGCCTCTTCCGCCTCGCTGACCCGCAGGCCCGTGGTGAACTTGCAGATCATCAGGATGATCAGGGTGCCGATGGCGCTGTAGACGATGGTCCACAGCAGACCCAGCGCCTGGGCGCCGACATTGGCGCCTTCCGACAGGCTGTTGATTGCGGTGGTGGCGAACACGCCGGTCAACAGGGCGCCGATCAGGCCGCCGGCGCCGTGGATGCCGAAGGCGTCCAGACTGTCGTCATAGCGCAGCAGTTTCTTGATCCACACCGACGAGGCGTAGCAGACCGGGCCGGCGATCAGACCGATGATCACCGCACCCTTGGGATCGACGAAACCGGCCGCCGGCGTGATGGCGACCAGACCGGCGACCACGCCCGACAGCATACCGACCAGCGACACCTTCTTCTTCTCGATGAACTCGACCAGCTTCCAGGTCAGGGCGCCGGCGGCGGCGGCCAGGATGGTGTTCAGCAGGGCCACGCCCATCAGATCGTTGGCCGCCCCGGCCGAGCCGGCGTTGAAGCCGATCCAGCCCACCAGCAGCAGGCTGGCGCCGATCATGGTCAGGACCGGATTGTGCGCCAGGATCGGCTCGACGCCATAACCCTTGCGACGGCCAAGAACGATGGCGCAGACCAGACCCGCGACGCCAGAGTTGACGTGAACGACGGCGCCGCCCGCGAAGTCCAGCACGCCGGCCGAACCCAGGAAGCCGCCGCCCCAGACCCAGTGGCAGATCGGCGCATATACCAGGAGCGACCACAGGGCGGTGAACAGCAGAAGCGCCGAATATTTCATCCGCTCGGCGAAGGCGCCGGTGACCAGGGCCGGCGTGATGATGGCGAAGGTCATCTGGAACGAGATGAACAGGAACTCGGGGATTCCCGGCAGCAGGGCGTTGGCGGTCTGGAGCGACACACCGTTCAGGAACAGCATATCCAGGCTGCCGATATAGGGCTGAAGGCCCGCATTGCCGTTGGCGCCGAAGGCCAGGCTGTAGCCGGCGATGAACCACACCAGCGACACCACGGCGAAGACGCCGACCGACTGGGTGATGGTGGCGATGACGTTCTTCTTTCGCACCATGCCGCCGTAGAACAGCGCCAGACCGGGGAGGGTCATCAGCAGCACCAGGGCGGTTGACGTACCGAGCCAGGACGCGCCCGCGCTATCCAGCTCCAGCGCCGCCTGGTGGCCCAGAAGCGCCGGTGCGGCGGCCTGAGCCTGCGCCGCGCCTGCGGCCATCAGACAGAGTGTGGGAAGAACGAGGCCGGCGGCCCCGAGAAGTCGTTTTCCGACCTGCGACATGAATTAGTACCCCCTATGCAATCTCGCAGTTGCGAAGGTTTTACTGCATTTGCGTCATGCGCAAGGGGGCGAGCGCGAAACAGCGCACTTTTCTTGCAACGGTTCGGTCATAAAAAGTTAAGACGGCAAGATCGTTCGATCTTGACGTCTTAACCCGCAAATGTATTGCCTTTACCGCCAAGGTTGGCGGCATGATTTTCGGTCGCCGTCGGCCCGTCAGGCCCAGTGCATCTGCACCCGATGGGCCGCCGCCCAGTGGATGGCGCGAATGGCGTCGATGACGGCCTCGGTCGCGGCGCGCGTGCCCAATTCACCGCCCAGATCGGCGGTCACGGCGCCGGCAGCCAAGACGGCGGCCACGGCGGCCTCGATGGAGTCCGCCTCGTCTTCCATTTTCAGGCTGTGGCGCAGCAGCAGGGCGGCCGACAGGATGGCGCCGACCGGATTGGCCAGATCCTGTCCGGCGATGTCCGGCGCCGAGCCGTGGATCGGCTCGAAGAGGCCCGGTCCGTGCGTGCCCAGCGAAGCCGACGGCAACAGGCCGATGGAGCCGCCCAGCACCGAGATCTCATCCGACAGGATGTCGCCGAACATATTCTCGGTCAGGATGACGTCATAGTCGCGCGGCTTCCTGATCAGGTGCATGGCCATGGAATCGACCAAGGCGTGCTCCAGCTCGATCTCGGGGAATTCCTCGGCGTGGATGCGGGTCACGACCTCGCGCCACAGGCGGCTGGTTTCCATCACATTGGCCTTGTCGACCGAGGTCACCTTGCCGCGCCGCTGGCGGGCGGTCTGGAAGGCGGCGCGGGCGATGCGCTCGATCTCGACCACCGTATATTCGCACAGGTCGGTCGCGCCCTTTTCGTCGCGCGTCTTCTTGCCGAAATAGACGCCGCCGGTCAGTTCGCGGAAGACGATCAGATCGACGCCCTCGACGATCTCCTTCTTCAGCGGCGAACGGTGCGCCAGCACCGGCGACACCTGCAACGGGCGCAGATTGGCGAACAGGCCCATCACCTTTCGAATGGCCAGCAGACCCTGTTCCGGCCGTACCTTGCCGCCGTCCCACTTGGGTCCGCCGACTGCGCCCAGCAGCACGGCGTCGGCGGCGATGCAGGCGTCCTGGGTCGCCTGAGGCAAGGCCTCGCCCGTGGCGTCGATGGCCGCGCCGCCGATCAGGTGCTCGGTGAATGCGAAATGGTGGCCGTAGAAGTCGGCGATCACCGACAGCACCTGGCGTGCGGCGCCGGCGACTTCGGGTCCGACGCCGTCGCCGGGCAGGACGACGATGTTGTGGGTCTTGGGGGCGGCGGTGGTCATCAGGCGGTCTCTCTCGATCGCTCGTAGGCTTCGATTTCGGTCATGTTTGATTGCAGCCAGCCCAGGGTGTCCACCCCGTCCAACAGGCATTGGCGGGCGAAGGATTCGACCCCGAACGGCACCGGCACGGCATTGCCGCGCTGGATCTGCTCGGCCTGGAGGTCGATCGTGACCGGCTGGTCCGGCTGGGAGGCCAGATCGTCCCAGACGGCCTGGCTGACGACGATCGGCAACAGGCCGTTTTTCAACGCGTTCGATGTAAAAATGTCAGCGATTTCCGTCGAGATCACCGCCTTGAACCCATAATCCAGCAAGGCCCAGGGTGCGTGCTCGCGCGACGAGCCGCAGGCGAAGTTCTTGCCGGCCAGCAGGATGCGGTGCTCAGCCGGGTCGATCCGGTTCAGGATGGCCTCGGGCTTTTCCGTTCCGTCCGTCTCGTAGCGCCAATCATAGAAGGCGGCCTTGCCCAAACCTTCGCGCGTCGTTGTGGTCAGAAACCGCGCGGGGATGATCTGGTCGGTGTCGATGTTCGCCTGGCTCAGCGTCACCGTCTTTGAGGTCAGGGTGTTGAACGGTTCAGACATTCACAGCCTCCCTCAGATAGACACGCGGATCGGTCAGCACCCCGGCCACCGCCGTCGCGGCCGCCGTCGCCGGACTGGCCAGAATGGTGCGGGCGTTCTTGCCCTGACGACCCTCGAAGTTGCGGTTCGAGGTGGACACGGCCAGTTGCCCCGGCGAGACGAAATCGCCGTTCATGGCGATGCACATTGAACAGCCGGGAATGCGCCATTCGGCCCCGGCGGCGATGAAGACCTGATCCAACCCTTCCGCCTCGGCGTCGCGACGCACGGCCTCGGATCCCGGCACCACCAGCATCCGCAGACCCGGCTTGACCTTGCGGCCGCGCAGAACCTCGGCGGCGGCGCGCAGATCGGGCAGGCGGCCGTTGGTGCAGGAACCGATGAAGACCACGTCCACCGGCTGGCTGGTCGTCGCCTCGCCGGCCGTGAAGCCCATATAGGCGATGGCCTTGCGGTCTGAGTCCGACTGGGGCTGAGGCACCGGCGAACCGATGGGCGCGCCGGCGTCGGGGGTCGTGCCCCAGGTCGCCATCGGGCGGATGGCGGCGCCGTCGATCACGACCTCCTTGTCGAAGACCGCGCCCGGATCACTGGACAGTTTCAGCCATTCGGCCGTCGCCGTCTCATAGTCGGCAGGGACGTGCTTGCGACCGCGCAGCCAGTCGATGGTCGTCTGGTCCGGCGCGATCATGCCCGCGCGCGCCCCCGCCTCGATGGACATATTGCACAGGGTCATCCGCCCTTCCATGTCCAGCGACCGCACCGCCTCGCCGGCATATTCGATGACATAGCCGGTGCCGCCGCCGAAGCCGATGGCGGCGATGACGGCTAAAGCCACATCCTTGCCCGACACGCCGGGCTGTAGCACTCCGTCCACCGTCACCCGCATGGCCTTGGCCTTGCGTTGCAGCAGGCATTGGGTCGCCAGCACATGGCCGACCTCGGAGGTGCCGATGCCGAAGGCCAGAGCCCCGAAAGCGCCGTGGGTCGCCGTGTGGCTGTCGCCGCAAACCACGGTCATGCCCGGCTGGGTCAGGCCCAGTTCCGGCCCCATGACGTGAACGACGCCACGGTCGTCGGACCCCCAGCCCGCCAGAGGCACGCCGTGGGCGGCGCAGTTCCGCTCCAACGTGTGGACCTGGGCCTCAGCCTGCGGCGTGACATAGGGTTTCAGACCGTTCAGCCCCGCCGGCAGGGTCGGGGTCGAATGGTCCAGCGTCGCATAGGTCCGGTCGGGGCGTCGGACCTTCAACCCGCGCGCCTCGATCTCGCTGAAGGCCTGGGGGCTGGTGACTTCGTGCACCAGATGCAGGTCGATATACAGTACCCCCGGCGTGTCGGCCGTTTCCGACCGCACGACGTGGGCGTCCCACACCTTGTCGAACAGTGTCCTGGGGTCAGGCATACTGGGCCACGACCTCGGAAATCCCGTCCACGCGGTCGATGATGGCGATCAGTTCCGCATCGTTGATCTCGCCGATCTGATCCGCGCGCGACTTGAACCCGGCGACCACGGCGGCCAGACGCTCACCCTCGATAGGGCGGCCGATGGTTTCGGCGCGCTTGGCGATGGCGTGACGGCCCGAGTGTTTGCCCAGCACGAACCAGCTGCCCTCGAAGCCCACGTCCTGAGGCCGCATGATCTCATAGGTTCGGCTGTCGGCCAGCATCCCATGCTGGTGAATGCCCGCCTCATGGGCGAAGGCGTTGATGCCCACCACCGACTTGTTGCGGGCGATGACCGTCTCGGTGATCTCGCACAGAATCTTGGAGGCGCGCACCAGATGGCGGCTGTCGGCGCCGGTGGTGACGCCGTACAGGTCCTCGCGCACCTTCAGCGCCATGATGACTTCTTCGATCGAGCAGTTGCCGGCCCGTTCGCCAATGCCGTTGATCGCCCCTTCCACCTGGCGCGCCCCGCCCTGCACCGCGGCCAGGGAGTTGGCGACCG
Organism: uncultured Brevundimonas sp.; assembly: GCA_963515305.1. Classification (GTDB taxonomy): domain Bacteria; phylum Pseudomonadota; class Alphaproteobacteria; order Caulobacterales; family Caulobacteraceae; genus Brevundimonas. The sequence continues at coordinate 41,685 of CAUPWX010000007.1, read as the reverse complement.
CCATGCCCAGATCGTCGTGGCAGTGGGTGGAGAAGATCACCTGCGGATGGCGCTTGTGAATACGGGCGGCCAGGGCGGCGAAACGCTCGCGCACCTCTTGCGGGGTCGCATAGCCAACCGTGTCCGGCACGTTCAGCGTCCGCGCGCCTGCGTCGGCGGCGGCCTCCAGAACATCGGCCAGGAACTCCGGCTCGGTGCGGAAGGCGTCCTCGGCCGAGAACTCGACATCGTCGAACATGGACGCCGCGTATTCCACCGAACGCACGGCCGTCGACAGCACCTCGTTGGTCGACATCTTCAGCTTGGCCGAGCGATGGATGGGGCTTGTGCCGATGAAGACGTGGCAACGCCGATGCGATCGGGGCGCCGGCTGCAGGGCGCGGAAGCTGGCGTCGATGTCCTTTTCATTGGACCGCGACAGGGAGCAGAAGACCGGCCCCTCGACCTCGCCCGCCACACGGCGGATGCAGTCCTCGTCGCCCGGCGAGGCGGCGGCGAAGCCGGCCTCGATAACGTCGACGCCCAGGTCCCGCAGGACCTGGGCCATCTTTACCTTGGCCTGGGCGGACATTGAGAAGCCGGGCGCCTGTTCCCCATCCCGCATCGTCGTATCGAAGATGATGACGCGGTTGGGATCGTCGGCGACGATCTGTTCGGTGCGCGATACGCCCGATACTCGGTCGTCCCCATGACTGTCTTGGGAGGGGGAAGTCATTACGCGGCCTCGGATTGAATAATGTCGTTACAAATTCGCCGAACGCCGAACAGGCGGTCGATCTGGCGGCCCAGATTGTCCATGCAGCGGCCGGCGTCGCGACCGCGCACGGTCAGGGCGATGCGGCGGAACGCCCCTTCGTCAGCCAGGGCCATGCCATCGATGTGGAAGCCCCGGCGCTCCACCAGCCCGATGAGACGCTGAAGCGAACCGTCCGCACGGTCGATCTGGATGTGGATCGTATCGCTCATCTCAGGAGCCCTCCATCATTTCAGCATTGCTCTTGCCCGGCGGAACCAGCGGCCAGACATTGTCTCGGGGATCGATGACCACATGGGCCAGGCAGGGGCCGTCGGCGGCCAGCAGGCGTTGAATGCCGTCCGACACCTGATCGCGGCGATCGATACGGAAGGCCTCGATGCCGAAGGCTTCGGCGACCTTCACGAAGTCCGGGTTGTCGGACAGATCGATCTCGGAATAGTTCTCGGCGAAGAACAGCTCCTGCCACTGGCGCACCAGGCCCAGGCTGGAGTTGTCGATCAGCACGATCTTCAGCGGGATGCCGTAACGCTTCAGCGTCGCCAGCTCCTGGATATTCATCATGAAACCGCCGTCGCCGGCGATGGTCACCACCGTCGCCGACGGGTCGGCCAGCTTGGCGCCGATGCCGGCGGGCAGGCCGAAACCCATCGCCCCCAGGCCGCCCGAGGTGATGTGCGCCTCGGGCTTGGCGAAACGGCAATGCATGGCCGCCCACATCTGGTGCTGGCCCACGTCGCAGGCCGCCACGAAATCATCGCCGGCCGCTTCAGAGATTTCTTTCAGCAGGGCGGGCGCATAGACCCCCTCGCCCGGCGCGTCATAGCGGTGTGCGCCAGTGCGAGCCGCCTCGGCGCAATCGTCGGCCCAGGCCTGAATGTCCAGATCCGCGCCCGCACGCATCCGCACCGTCAGGGCCTCGACCCCTTCGCGCAGTTCGCCGACGACGGCGACATTGGCCGCGCGCAGCTTGCCGACTTCCGAGGCGTCGATATCGAAATGGACGATGCGGGCGTTCGGCGCGAACTCGGCCAGCTTGCCGGTGGCGCGGTCGTCGAACCGGGCGCCGACGACGATCAGCAGGTCGCTGTCCTGCACCGCATGGTTGGCCGCACGCGTGCCGTGCATCCCCAGCATCCCCAGCATTCCCGGCGCATCGGTCGGAATGGTTCCCAGGGCGTTCAGGGTGGAAACTTGAGGAATGCCGGTCGCCTCGGCGAAGGCGCGCAACGCCTCGGTCGCGTCGCCGATCTTCACCCCGCCGCCGATATAGACCAGTGGCTTCTTCGCCGCCCGGATCGCGGCATCAGCGGCGGCGACGGCGTCGTGATCGACACGGGCCGTCTCGTTGGGAATGGAAAAGCCGTAGTCGTCGCCGGTCGTTGCGAACTGCACATCCTTGGGCAGATCGACCAGGACCGGACCCGGACGGCCCGAGGCGGCGATATGGAAGGCTTCCTCGATCGCCGCCGGAACCTCGGCGGCGTCACGGACCAGGATCGAGTGTTTCACGATCGGCAGGGTGACGCCCAGGATGTCGATCTCCTGGAAGGCGTCGGTGCCCATCAGGCCCTGGGCGACATTGCCGGTGATGCAGACCATCGGTACCGAATCCATCATCGCATTGGCGATGCCGGTGACCAGATTGGTCGCGCCCGGACCGGAGGTGGCCATGCACACCCCGACCCGGCCGCTCTTCCTGGCATAGGCGTCGGCGGCGAAGGCCGCGCCCTGCTCGTGGCGGACCAGGATGTGCTTCAGCTTGGATCCGGCCAGGGCGTCATAGACCGGCATGATGGCGCCGCCCGGATAGCCGAACACCACCTCCACCCCCAGCCGCTCCAGGGTGGAGACCAGCAGGCGCGCACCCGACTGGGGAGCGGCCTCGGCTGAGGGTTTGAAGGCGGCGGCGGTCATCAGGGTCATCCGGTCTTTCAGGCGGCGATCAGGCCGCTTCGGCCTTGGGCGTGTTCAGCCAGGCCATCCGCTCGCGCAGACGGGCGCCGACCTGTTCGATCTGGCTCTCGCGGTCCGCCTTCAGCCAGGCTTCGTACTGCGGCTTGCCGGCCTCGTTCTCGGCGATCCAGTTGCGCGCGAAGGTGCCGTCCTGGATTTCGTCCAGAATGGTCTTCATGCGGGCCTTGGTCTCTTCGGTCACGACGCGGGGTCCGCTGGCGACGGCGCCGTATTTGGCCGTTTCCGAGATGAAGTGGTGCATCTTCGAAATGCCGCCCTCGTAGAACAGGTCCACGATCAGCTTCAGCTCGTGCAGGCATTCGAAATAGGCGATCTCGGGCTGGTAGCCGGCCTCGACCAGGGTGTTGAAGCCCTGGATGACCAGCTCCTTGGCCCCGCCGCACAGGACGGCCTGTTCGCCGAACAGATCGGTCTCGGTCTCTTCACGGAAGGTGGTTTCCAGTAGGCCGCCGGTCGCACCGCCATTGCCCTTGGCGTAGCCCATGGCCCGGTCGCGGGCCTTGCCGGTCACGTCCTTCTCGATAGCGAACAGCGAGGGCACGCCGCGTCCGCGCTGGAACTCGCGGCGGACCAGATCGCCCGGTCCCTTCGGCGCGACCAGGATCACGTCCATGTCGGCGCGCGGCGTGATCCGCTCGTAGATGATCGAGAAGCCGTGTGCGAACAGCAGGGCCGAGCCCTCCTTGGCGTTCGGCTCGATGATGTCGCGATAGACCTCGCCCTGGACCATGTCCGGCGTCAGGATGGCGATGATGTCGGCGCCCTTGACGGCCTCGGCCGGCTCGGCGGTCGGCACGCCGTCCTCGGTGGCGTGTTTCCAGCCCGTGCCGCCGTGACGAACGCCGGCGACCACGTCATGGCCGCTGTCCTTCAGGTTCTGGGCATGGGCGCGACCTTGCGAGCCATAGCCGATGATGGCGATGCGCTGGCCGGCGATGGCGCCGGGGCGGATGTCTTCGTTGGTGTAGATGGTGATGGCCATGGTTCAGGCGTCCTGAGCAGCGGTTGTCTTGTGAGACGCCGGAACTTGAGCCGGCGGCGGGTTGGGAATGGTGACGGCGCCTTGGGCGGCCGAGGCGACCGAGGCGCGGTATTTGGCGAAGACGCCTCGCGCCGGGCGGACTACGTGGGGCGTAAAGCCCGCCCGGCGCGTCGCCAGGTCGACGTTGACGTCGATCCGGCGGTTGGTGACGTCGATGGTGATGCGGTCACCATCGCGAATGAGAGCGATCGGCCCGCCCACGGCGGCTTCCGGCGAGACGTGTCCGGCGACGAAGCCGTAGCTGGCGCCCGAGAACCGGCCGTCGGTCAGCAGGGCGACGTTGTCGATCTTGCGGCCCTTCAGGGCGGCGGTGACCTGCAGCATCTCGCGCATGCCCGGGCCGCCCTTGGGCCCTTCGTAGCGGATGATGATGACGTCCCCCTCGCCGACCGAACCGTCCTGAACGGCGTGGAAGGCATCCTCCTCACTGTCGAAGACGCAGGCAGGACCTTCGAACTTGTCGACCTTGTGGCCCGTCAGCTTGATGACCGCGCCTTCCGGGGCCACGTCGCCATAGATGACGGCATAGCTGCCGCGCGCCATGACGGGGGCGTCGAAGCTGGTGACGACCACCTGGCCCGGCGTCTCCTCGGCCTCGGCCGCCTCGGCGAACAGGCTGCGGCCGCTGACGGTCGGGGTGTTCACGATCTTGCCCGCCTCGGCCATGCGTTGGGTGACCAGACGCGTGCCGCCAGCCGCAAACAGGTGCGAGGCCAGGAAGCGACCGCCCGGCTTCAGGTCGCAGATGACCGGCGCCTCGACGCAGGCCTGGTGGCAGTCCTCGACGCCGAAATCGACGCTCGCCTCGGCGGCGATGGCCGTCAGGTGCATGACCGCATTGGTCGACCCGCCCGAGGCGGACACCGCGACGGCGGCGTTCTTCAGGCTGGCGCGGGTGATGTATTTGCGCGCCGTGTCGCCGGCGAAGACGCGTTCGACGATGATCCGGCCGCAACGTTCGCCTTCCGCGCCCTTGTTCGGATCGACGGCGGGCACGTCGTTGGCGCCCATCGGGCTGATGCCCATGACCGACAGGGCCATGGCCATGGTGTTGGCGGTGAACTGGCCGCCGCAGGCGCCCGCGCCGGGGCAGACCGCGCTTTCGACCGCCTTCAGACCGGCATCGTCCAGGGCGCCAACCGAATGGGCGCCGATGGCCTCGAAGACTTCCTGGACCGAAACCTCCTTGGTCCCGATCACGCCCGGCATGATGGTGCCGCCGTAATAGACCAGGCCGGGGATATCCATCCGCGCCAGGGCCATGGCCGCCGCCGGGATCGTCTTGTCACAGCCGACGATGCAGACCACGCCGTCCAGTTGGTGGCCCTCGATGGCCAGCTCGATGCTGTCGGCGACGACCTCGCGGCTGATCAGCGAGGCCTTCATCCCCGCCGTGCCCATCGAGATGCCGTCGGTGACGACGATGGTGTTGAAATCGACCGGATAGCCGCCCGCCGCGACGATGCCGGCGCGCACGTCCTTGGCCAGGCGGTCCAGGTGCATATTGCACGGCGTGACGGTCGACCAGGTGTTGACGATGCCGATCATCGGCTTGTCGAAATCGGCGTCCTGCATTCCGGCGGCGCGCAGATACGACCGGGCGGCGGCCCGGTTGGGGCCAGCCGTCACCGCCGCGCTGCGCGCATTGGGCTTTCTGGGCTGTGAGGTAGAATCTTGCGTCATCGGTCCGGTTCTTTTTGAACCGCCAAGCACGAAAAACCCCGCTTCCTTTCGGGAGCGGGGTGGTGCGAGGCGATCCTGAGTGTGTCTAGGTCAGGTCGCAGGCATCCACGCCGCTTGAGTAAGCAGGCCGAGAAGTACGAGAAGGGTCAGGAAAATCGGGGCTTCCACGCCAATGGGCGCGCGAATGGTCGCAACCGCGCTGGCGGTCCGTCCCTTCGTCATGTCGCGCGTCATCGTGGCCACGGGCGGCTCCCTGTTCTGACGGCAAGAAACCATAGCCGCCCGAACCGCACAAGCCCTGTCGCAAAAATTTTGCCAAATGCGCGACATTCATCACCCAAAGGGGTGTTTCTTACCCGAATCTGACAGGGCGCGGTGTGGAAGCGTAACCGTTCATCACATCATGTTACAGGCGCAGGGTTGCAACGCGCCCGCGACCGCTCCATTGAGACGCCCACCTATATAACCGTCATCCCCGTCCCGTTCAGAGGAGCCTTCCCCATGACCGTCCGCGTCGCCATCAACGGCTTCGGCCGCATCGGCCGTCTCGTCCTTCGCTCGATCATCGAGCATGGTCGCAAGGACATCGAAGTGGTGGCGATCAACGACCTGGGCCCCGTCGAGACCAACGCCCACCTGTTCCGCTATGACTCCGTCCACGGCCGCTTCCCCGGCACGGTGACATCTGGCGAGGACTGGATCGACGTCGGCACGGGCAAGATCAAGGTCACGGCCGAGCGTGATCCGGCCAACCTGCCTCATGCCGAACTAAAGGTGGACATCGCCTTCGAATGCACCGGCATCTTCACCTCCAAGGAAAAGGCCTCGGCCCACCTGAAGGCCGGCGCCAAGCGCGTCCTGGTTTCGGCCCCGGCTGACGGCGCCGACAAGACCATCGTCTTCAAGGTCAACCACGAGACCCTGACCGCCGACGACATCGTCGTCTCCAACGGCTCGTGCACCACCAACGCCCTGGCGCCCGTCGCCAAGGTGCTGAACGACCTGTTCGGCATCGAGCGCGGCTATATGACCACCATCCACTCCTACACCGGCGACCAGCCGACGCTGGATACGATGCACAAGGACCTGTACCGCGCCCGCGCCGCCGCCCTGTCGATGATCCCGACCTCGACCGGCGCCGCCAAGGCCTTGGGCCTGGTCCTGCCGGAACTGAAGGGCAAGCTGGACGGCTCGTCGATCCGCGTCCCGACCCCGAACGTCTCGGTCGTCGACCTGAAGGTCGTCGCCGCCCGCGACGTGACGGCGGAAGAGATCAACGCCGCGCTTCAGGCCGCCGCCGACGGCACGATGAACGGCGTCCTGTTCACGACGACCGACCCGCTGGTGTCGCACGACCTGAACCACATCGCCGCCTCCTCCACCGCCGCCCTGCCCCAGACCCAGGTCGTCGACGGCAAGCTGGCCCGCGTGCTGAGCTGGTACGACAACGAATGGGGCTTCGCGACCCGGATGAGCGACACGGCCTTGGTGATGGCGAAGTTCCTTTAACTTGAAAACGTGGCGACGCGCGGCTGTCAGAAACGCAGGATCAGGCTGCATCCTGATGCTATTGACAGCCGTCGCGGCGCCGCTTTCAGGCGGCCTCATGCTAGAGGCCGCCAAGCATCTTCTTTTGTTGAAATTCGGTGGAAGCTGGATCACCGCAGCAGCCTGGACTGCCGCGCTCATGTCCTGGTGGCTTGTGCTTGCGTTTCTTTGGTTCAACAAAGCCCGCTTCGGATTTGTCTCACTTTTGGACGGCGCGCCCGTTCGAAGACCGGTCGCCAGCATTCCGATATTGGCGTTCTTGATCGTGGCGGCCTCGGGGCTGGGTCTTTTCAGCGCCATCAAAACTGTTTCGGGATAAGTTTATGACCTTCCGCACTCTCGACGACGCCAAGGATCTCGCCGGCAAGACGGCTCTGGTCCGCGTGGACTTCAACGTCCCGATGGAGGGCGGCAAGGTCACGGACGACACCCGGCTGCGGGTCGCCCTGCCGACGATCCAGCGCCTGCGCGACGCCGGCGCCAAGGTGGCGCTTCTGGCCCACTTCGACCGTCCCAAGGGCCAGCGTGTGCCGGCGATGAGCCTGAAGCCGGTCGTCCAGCCGCTGGAAGAACTGCTCGGCGCGCCCGTCCGCTTCGCCGACGACTGCATCGGCGCCCCCGCCGTCGATGCCATCCGCGACCTGGACGCCGGCGGCGTGGTCCTGCTGGAAAACGTGCGCTTCCATGCGGCGGAAGAGGCCAATGACCCCGTCTTCGCCCAGAAGCTGGCCGACCTGGGCGACCTCTATGTCAACGACGCCTTCTCGGCCGCCCACCGCGCCCACGCCTCAACGGAAGGGATCGCCCACCACATCCCCGCCTATGCCGGCGAATCCATGCGTCGCGAACTGGACGCCCTGGACGCCGCCCTGGGCAAGCCGCAAAAGCCGGTGGTCGGCATCGTCGGCGGCTCCAAGGTATCGACCAAGCTGGACCTGCTGAAGAACCTGGTCGGCAAGCTGGACACGCTCGCCATCGGCGGCGGCATGGCCAACACCTTCCTCTATGCGCAAGGCGTCGATATCGGCGGCTCGCTGGCCGAAAAAGACATGGCCGGCACCGCCCGCGAGATCATGGCGGAGGCCCAGGCCCAGGGCTGCGAACTGCTGCTGCCGGTCGACGTCATCGTCGCCGTCGAGGTCAAGCCGGGCGCCGCCTTCAAGACCCTGAAGACCGGCCAACCCCTGGCCGCCGACGACAAGATTCTGGACGCCGGTCCCGACACCGTCGCCCGCCTGAACGCCGCCATCGACGCGTCCAAGACCCTGATCTGGAACGGCCCGCTGGGCGTGTTCGAGGTCCCGCCCTTCGACGCCGCCACGGTCGCCGCCGCCAAACACGTCGCCGAACGCACCCGGGCCGACGCCCTGATCGCGGTGGCCGGCGGCGGCGACACCGTCGCGGCGGTCGCCCACGCGGGCGTGACAGCCGACCTGACCTTCGTCTCCACCGCCGGCGGCGCCTTCCTGGAATGGATGGAGGGCAAGCCCCTGCCCGGCGTCGAGGCCCTTCGCATCTGAACGGGCGATGCTGGCGGATCACACCGGCGACCTGTCGTCCGCACCGCCGCGAATGCGGCTGTAACGCGGCGTGACTTCGTCACGCCTGACGGCTAGTCTCTCGCCCAATCAAAAAAGACTATTCGGCTCAGGAGACTATCATCATGGCGCGCATCACGCTGCGACAGCTGCTCGACCACGCGGCAGAGAACGACTACGGCCTGCCGGCCTATAATATCAACAACATGGAACAGGGTCTGGCGATCATGGAGGCGGCCCACGAGGTCAATGCTCCCGTGATCATCCAGGCCTCGCGCGGCGCCCGGAACTACGCCAACGACATCGTCCTGGCCAAGCTGATCGACGCCCTGGCCGAGCTTTATCCGCATATCCCGGTCTGTATGCACCAGGACCACGGCAACGGCCCGGCGACCTGCGCCACCGCCATTCAGTACGGCTTCACCAGCGTCATGATGGACGGCTCGTTGGAAGAGGACGCCAAGACCCCCGCCTCCTACGAATACAATGTCGACGTCACCCGTCGCGTCACCGAAATGGCCCACGCTTGCGGCGTCTCGGTCGAGGGCGAACTGGGCGTTCTGGGTTCGCTGGAAACCGGCATGGGCGAGGCCGAAGACGGTCACGGCTTCGAGGGCAAGCTGGATCATTCGCAACTGCTGACTGATCCGGACCAGGCCGTCGATTTCGTCGCCGCCACCAAGGTCGACGCCCTGGCCATCGCCATGGGCACCTCGCACGGCGCCTACAAGTTCACGCGCAAGCCGGACGGCGACGTCCTGGCCATGAATGTGATCGAGGAAATCCACCGTCGCTTGCCCAACACCCACCTGGTGATGCACGGCTCGTCGTCGGTGCCGCAGGACCTGCAGGACATCATCAACGCCTATGGCGGCCAGATGCCCCAGACCTGGGGCGTGCCGGTCGAGGAAATCCAGCGCGGCATCAAGCACGGCGTGCGTAAGGTCAACATCGACACCGACAACCGCATGGCCATCACCGGCGCCATCCGTAAGGCCCTGATCGAGAAGCCGGGCGAGTTCGACCCGCGCTACTATCTGAAGCCCGCCAAGGAGGCGATGAAGAAGCTCTGCATGGAGCGTTACGTTCAGTTCGGCTGCGAAGGCCAGGCGTCGAAGATCCGCCCCCTCTCCACAGCCCAGATGGCCAAACGCTACACCTCGGGCGACCTGGATCCGTCCTTCCGCGGCGCGACCGTCAAGGCCGCCTAAGCCGACGCCTAGACCGGGTAGCGGCCGCTCAGTTCGCGCCGCACCCGGCGAAGGTCCCATTCGGCGCTGTCCAGCGCGTCGCGCGCCTCACGAGCGTTGCGGCGCGCCTGACGGATTTCGCCCCGGACCTCCTCGATCCGGTCGCGCACGCGCCGCCGCTCCTCGTCCGTCAGATCCTCGCCGTTCAGTTCGTGCTGCTTGGCCTCCAGCTTGTCCTCGCGATCCGCGATCCGGGCCTCGGCGCTGCTCAACGCCCCTTCCGCCGTCTCGACCGCATCCTCGACAGCGTGCAATCGCAGCCCGTCGTGATAGGCCGGAAGGAAGGCCGCCTCCTCCTCCGGCCGGCAGACGCCGTAATAGGTATTGCCCGCCCGCCCCTCGACCCAGCCCTTCTCGAAGGTGCAATAGGATTGCAGTCCGTCCTCCCGCGCCGATCCATAGGCCGTCGGATTGGGCGCGACCTGATATTTGGCGCAGGCCTTGGCGTGATCGTCCAGGCGACTAATCGGATAGCCGGCCGTACCGTCGGCATAGCCTTTTTCGCCCCAGGCGCCCGCCAGACACTGGTCCTTGCTCATGGTCGTGCAGCCGGCCAGCAGCGCCGCCCCGGCGAGCGCGCCCGCCGCTATCGTCATTCGCAACATTGTCGAACCCCTACGCCCCCAAGCTTGACTATCGAACGACCGCACGCCCTCGCGCAAGCCGCCTTTCCTCGTGCTAGACACGGCGCGTGTCCGACCCTGATCTGATCGATGACGAAGACCTGCCTGCCGACGCCGCGCCTGCTGAAAGGCTGGAGGCGCGGATCGACGCGCCCGGCGTCCGGCTGGACAAGGCCCTGTCCCTCGCCTTCCCGTCCTTGTCCCGCGCCCGTCTCCAGGCCTTGCTGGCCGAGGGCGCGGTCCGCCGCGACGGCGCCCTCCTGACCGGTGGTTCGACCAAGGCCCAGCCCGGCCTCTACACGGTGGCCCTGCCTCCGATCGCGCCCGCCACGCCCCAGCCTCAGGCCCTGCCCCTGACCGTCCTCTATGAGGACGCCGATCTGATCGTCATCGACAAGCCCGCCGGAATGGCCGCCCATCCCGCCCCCGGAACGCCCGACGGCACCCTGGTCAACGCCCTACTGGCCCACTGTGGCGACAGCCTGTCGGGCATCGGCGGCGTCGCCCGCCCCGGCATCGTCCACCGTCTGGACAAAAACACCTCCGGCGTCATGGTCGCCGCCAAGACCGACCGCGCCCACCAAGGCCTGTCCGCCCTGTTCGCGACCCATGACATCGAACGCACCTACATCGCCCTGACGCGCGGCGCGCCCACCCCATCCAGCGGCCGTATCCACACCCGCATCGGCCGCTCGACCGGGGATCGCAAGAAGATGGCCGTGTTGAAGGCAGGCGGACGCGAGGCGATCACCGACTATGTCGTCCAGGCGACCTTCGGCGCCTCGGCCAGGGCGGGCGGCGCCCCCATGGCCGGCCGCGTCGCCTGCACCCTGCACACCGGCCGCACCCACCAGATCCGGGTTCATCTGTCGTCCAAAGGCGCGCCCATATTGGGCGACGCCACCTACGGCTCGGGCAGTCCGGCCATTCCGGTGCGCGAGGCCATCGCCAAGGCGGGTCTGACGCGTCAGGCTCTGCACGCCGCCGTTCTCGGCTTCGTCCATCCGACCAATGGCGAAAGGCTGCGCTTCGAAACCGCTCCGCCCGCTGATATGCTGGCGTTGGAAGCCCTGCTTCGCGAACTCTGAGGTCCGCCATGCTCGATCCCGACATTCACGACAACGCCGAACTGAAACGCTACGAACTGCCGGTCGACGGCGAGGTGGCGGTCGTCACCTACAATCTGTCGCCGCCCAATCTGATGATCACCGAAACCCTGGTGCCGGAACGGCTGGAAGGTCAGGGCATCGCCAGCCGGCTGGCCCGCCATGTGCTGGCCGACGCCAAGGCGCGCGACCTGCTGGTCCTGCCGGTCTGTCCGTTCTTTTCGGCCTATCTTCAGAAACACCCTGAGCACGCTGAGGCGGTGCACCCGACCTATCGCGGCATCCTGGGCATCTGACACCTCAGCCATCACGAGCGGGTCTTGAATAGAAACGGACCCGACCCCATATGCGATCTCGGTCGGCGCGAGTGGCGCCTGGGCCACGGTCACGCTTTCGTGTGACGATCCGCCCCTAAAAAAGGCGGCAACCCATCGCCACTTGACCGGTTGAGGGGTGAGACGTCGGCGCACAGACCGTGGCCGATGCCGAAGCGCCCGCTCGTTTCAGACGGTCGGAGGGACCTAATGGCTGCCAATAGTACGCTCGCGGTGATGTCGCCTGAACAAGGCCTGTCGCGTTATCTGACGGAAATCCGCAAGTTTCCGATGCTGACCAAGGACGAGGAGTTCATGCTCGCCAAACGTTGGTCCGAGCACCAGGATCCTGAGGCGGCCCACCGTCTCGTCACCTCGCACCTTCGTCTCGTGGCCAAGATCGCCATGGGGTATCGCGGCTATGGCCTGCCGATCGGCGAAGTGATTTCCGAGGGCAACGTGGGCCTGATGCAGGCCGTCAAGAAATTCGATCCCGACAAGGGCTTTCGCCTGGCGACCTACGCCATGTGGTGGATACGCGCCTCGATCCAGGAATACATCCTTCGCAGCTGGTCGCTGGTGAAGATGGGCACCACCGCCGCCCAGAAGAAGCTGTTCTTCAATCTTCGCAAGGCCAAGAGTCAGATCTCGGCCTTCGAGGAGGGCGACCTGCATCCCGAACACCTCGCCGCCATCGCCACAAAGCTGGGCGTCAGCGAGGAAGAGGTCACCAACATGAACCGTCGCCTCGGCGGCGACGCCTCGCTGAACGCGCCCCTGCGCGCCGATGGCGAAAGCGAATGGCAGGACTGGCTGGCCGACGACACGGCCGTCTCTCAGGAAACCCAGCTCGCCGACGACGAGGAAAAGGGCATCCGCATGAGCCTGCTTCAAGAGGCCATGGAAGAGCTGACCGACCGCGAGAAGCACATCCTCACGGAACGCCGCCTCAAGGATGATCCGGTGACCCTGGAAGAACTGGCCGGCCAATACGGCGTGTCGCGCGAACGCGTGCGTCAGATCGAGGTCCGCGCCTTCGAGAAGCTGCAGAAAGCCATGCGCGCCGCCGCCGAGGAGCGCAATCTAGTCGACGCCTGATCGACGCGTCTCGCCGCTGGTTCTTGCAGGTTAGGACGCCTGGGCCAGCGGCGCGCTCGCTATGTCGGCTGCGCGGGCGGATCCGACCACGGCGTTGACGGGCTGGACCAACCCGGCCTTCGTCACCTGTCCGGTCGCCAGATAGGCCTGCAGCGTCGCCACCACCATCGCCAGTTTGGCGTCGGCGGTCTTGGTCGCCAGGGTGTTCAGCGTCTCGGCCTGCTGACGAATGGCGCGCGTGGCTTGCGACGGGTCCTGCTCGAACTGCGACACGGCCGAGATCAGGATGCGCGTCGCCTGGTCGCGCATTTCCGCCACGCCGCCTGCGGCGCCGTCGCTGCGGCGTTTCTTGGCCCCGGTGTATTCGCCCGAGTTGAAGCGACGACGATCCGGCCCGACATAGCCGACGGCCTCGATCCACGGGCGGGGCTTCAGGGCGACGTTCTCGACCCGTTTGAACAGGTCGCCGGTCGTGAAGGGCTTTCTCAGAAACTCGTGCACGCCGGAATCGCGCGCGCCCTTGATGGCGGCCGCCGTCGCCTCGCCCGTCACCATGATGATCGGCGACATCCGGCACGACATACTGGACCGTCGCACGCGCCGCGCCAGGGTTTCGCCGTTCAGCGTCTCGCCCGACCGTTCGGTGAAGATCACGCCGGGTTCGACGTCGCGCAGCAGCTCCAGCGCCCGTTCCTCGTCGCTCTCGCTATAGACCTCGCGCGCGCCCATCCCCTTCATGATGTCCGTCAGCAGACGCGTGGAGGACAGGTTGGGGTCGATGATGACCACCCGCCGTACGGCGGGTTCGATGCGGCTCAGGGTTCTGGCGTTGGCGGCGAACACGGCTCGACTCCCTCTTGGAGCCGTTATCCTTACCGCGCGCTGGTTAAAACCTTTTGAATAAGCACAATTGCGTAGTTCAACCCTGGAAGGGGTCGCGCATCAGGATGGTGTCGTCCCGCTCCGGGCTGGTCGACAGCAGGGCCACCGGGGCGCCGATCAGCTCCTCGATCCGGCGCACATATTTGATCGCATTGGCGTTGATGTCCTTGAAGCTGCGAACGCCGGCGGTGCTTTCGCTCCAGCCTTTCAGCTCCTCGAACACCGGCTCGGCGGCCGCCTGGGCCTTCAGGCTGCTGGGCAGATAATCCAGCACCTCGCCGTCGACCTTGTAGCCGACGCAGATCTTCAGCGTCTTCAGCCCGTCCAGCACGTCCAGCTTGGTCAGGGCGATGCCGTCGATGCCGTTGATCGCCACCGACTGGCGCACCAAGACGGCGTCGAACCAGCCGCAGCGACGCGCCCGGCCCGTGTTCACGCCGACTTCGCGGCCCACGGTCGCCAGATGCTGACCGACTTCGTCGTCCAGCTCGCAGGCAAATGGGCCTTCGCCGACGCGGGTCGTATAGGCCTTCACGATCCCCAGCACATAGCCGACGCCGCGCGGACCGATGCCCGACCCGGCCGCCGCCTGACCCGCCACGGTGTTCGAGCTGGTGACATAGGGATAGGTGCCGTGATCCACGTCCAGGAACGCGCCCTGCGCCCCCTCGAACAGCACCCGCTTGCCGTCCTTCTGCGCCTGGTCCAGCACCCGCCAGGCCGGCTTCACATAGGGCAGGATCTTCGGCGCGATCTCCAGCAACTGCGCCAGCAGCGCGTCGGGATCGATCGGCTCCAGCCCCAGACCGGCGCGCAGCGGATCGTGGTGCGAGCGCAGGCGGTCGATCTTGACCTTCAGGTCGTCTTCATTGGCCAGGTCGCACACGCGGATCGCGCGACGTCCCACCTTGTCCTCATAGGCCGGACCGATGCCGCGTCCGGTCGTGCCGATCTTGGCGCCCGGCGCGCTCGCCGCCGCCTCGCGCGCCACGTCCAGCGCGGGGTGGATGGGCAGGATCAGGCAGGCGTTGTCGGCGATGGTCAGGATGTCGGGGCTGATCACGACGCCCTGCGCCGCGATCTTCTCGATCTCGCCCACCAGATGCCAGGGATCGACGACCACGCCATTGCCGATGATCGAGGGCTTGCCCTGCACCACGCCGCTGGGCAGCAGAGCCAGCTTGTAGACCTTGCCGTCCACGACCAGCGTATGGCCCGCGTTGTGACCGCCCTGGAACCGCACGACCATGTCGGCGCGGTTGGACAGCCAGTCCACGATCTTGCCCTTGCCCTCGTCGCCCCACTGGGCGCCGACCACCGCTACGTTCGCCAAAGCCGTCTCTCCGCACTTGAATGCGGGCGCAGCCTATAGCGAGGGAATCGTCCGGTGTCGTCCCGTCAGACGGATTTATCCGACTTCGCTAACCGCCGTCTCGAACGCCCATTCCAGCCACGGCGTCGCGGCGACCACGTCGGCCGTCTCGACGGTGCAGCCGCACCACAGGCGCAGTCCCGGCGGCGCATTGCGGTGCGGCTCCATGTCGAATACCGCCGCCTCGCCTTCCAGCAGGGCCTTGAACCGGGTGACGAAGGCCTTCTGGCCCTTCTCGTCCAGCCCCGTCACGCGCGGATCGACAAACTTCAGACAGACCGAGGTCGTCGACCGAATCTCCGGCCGTTCGGGCAGGAAGTCGATCCAGTCGGTCTTCTCCACCCACGCCGCCAGCGCTGCAGAGTTGGCGTCCGTGCGACGGATCAGCTCCGCCAACCCGCCGACATCCTTCGCCCAGTCCAGGGCGTCGATCCAGTCCTCTATGGTCAGGGTCGAGAAGGTGTTGATCGCTACCCCGTCGGCCAGCCCCCGGTCGAACCGACCCTTGCCGTCGGTGATCCGCAGCACCTTGGGCACCGGCCGATCCGGTCGATACGTATCCAGCCGCTCGACCGCGCGCGGCGACAGCACCATCACCCCGATGCCCGCCTCGCCGCCCAGCGCCTTCTGGAAGCTGAAGGTCACGACATCCAGCTTGTCGAACGGCAGGGGCATGGCGAAGGCCGCCGAGGTCGCGTCGCAGATCGCCAGTCCCTCGCGATCGTCGGCGATCCAGTCGGCGTCCGGCACACGCACGCCCGAGGTCGTGCCGTTCCACGGGAAGACCACGTCCTTGGACCAGTCCGCCTGGCTCAGATCCGGCAGTTCGCCCCACGGCGCCGTCAGGGCCTCGGGCTCCAGCCCCAGATGATCCTTCACGTCCGCCAGCCAGGTCAGGCCGAAATTCTCATAGGCGACCACCTGCACCGGCCGCGCGCCCAGCATACCCCACAACGCCGCCTCGACCGCGCCGGTGTCCGAGCCGGGCGTATAGAGCATCACATGGCTGTCCGGCACTTCCAGCACCTCGCGCGTCAGACGCAGGCCGTGGGCGAACCGCTCCACCACCTCGGGCGCACGGATGCCGCGCCCCAGAAGGCCGGTCGGCAATCCCGCCAAACTGTAACCCGGCCGTTTCGCCGTCGGCCCCGCCGAAAACCACGGCCGCTCCGGCTTCACATCAGGCTTTGATATCGTCATCTCAACGCCCCGGTGTATAGGGTCGCTTGGCCCGCCAGTCCTCGGCGAAGGCGACCAGTTCGGCGTCCAGCGTGTCCGGCAGCGTCACCATCAGCCGCGCCAGCAGGTCGCCGCGACGCCCGGCGTCGAAAGCACCGCGTCCCTTCAGCCGCAGAACCTTGCCCGAGTTGGAGCCCGCCGGCACCGTCATCTGCACCGCTCCCTCGGGCGTGGGCACCCGCACCTTGGCCCCCAGCACCGCGTCGGGGACCGAGATCGGCAGGTCCATCGTCAGATCCGCGCCTTCACGGCGATAGATCGGATGCGTCTCGATTCGCAGTTCGATCAGGGCGTCGCCGTTGTCCGCGCCCCGCCCCGGCGCCCCCTGGCCGCGCAGACGGATCGTCTGGCCGTCCGACGCTCCCTTGGGAATGGTCACGTCCAGCGTGCGGCCGTCCGAGAACTGGATGCGCCGCGTCGCCCCGGCGATGGCGTCTTCCAGGCTGATGTCCAGCGTCGCCTTGACGTCCTGGCCCCGCGCAGTGAAATCGCGCGCCCCGCGCTGGCGCCCTGCGCCCCCGAACATTCCGAACAGGTCGTCCAGATCGACGCCTTCGAAGTTGGCCCGGCCGCCCGGCCCGCCCGGCCCGCCGCCCTGACCGAAGGGATTGCCCCCCTGGCCGAATGGACTGCCGCCCGCGCGTCCGCCGCCACCAAAGCCGCGATACTGTTCGTTGCCGTCGCCGTCGATCTGGCCCGCGTCGTATTTGGCGCGCTTTTCCTTGTCGCCCAGAATGTCGAAGGCGGCGGTCACGCGCTTGAACTTGTCCTCGGTGATCTTGTCGCCGGGGTTCTTGTCCGGGTGCAGTTCCTTGGCGAGCTTGCGGTACGCCTTCTTGACCTCGTCCGCGCTCGCGCCCTTCGAAACGCCCAGTTCCTTGTAGGGGTCGCCTGCCACGTCCGTTGTCGCTCCAACTGAAAACCGATGGGCCGTCAGTTAAGCCATGCCCCCGTCCCCGCAAAGGGCCGGGTCCGTCATATTTCGTCAGACCGCGCCGATTTCCGTCCCGATCTCGACCGCCGTCACGGCCTCGACGCCCCAGCCGAAGCCTTCACCCCATTGCGCCACGGCGATCCTGACCGGAGCCGACGCACCCCTGGCGAAGTCCGTCGCAACCGTTTCGGCCGGATAGATCTGCTCGACACCCTCCACCTCATCGGTTCGCACCACGGCGTCTCCGATCAGCACCCTGACCCGGAACCGCAAGGGATCGACTGGCGCCGGTTCCCCGTCCCAGCCGTCGCCATACAGCCGCACGCGCGGCGTCCAGCGGATCGTCCAACCCGCCGCGCCCCCGCTGACCAACAGGCCGCAGGGCGACCACGGTCGCGCGTGACGCCCCGCCAGGGTGAAGCCGACCTCGGTGAAACCCGTCCCGCCGGGCGGCGCCCCCGCCGGTCCCGCACGACAGATCAACGGCAGTCCCCGCTCGCCGCGTCCGATTTCGGCGCGCGCCAGACGCTCGTCCAGAAACACCGCCTTCGCCCCGACGGGCGCCCCGGCCCGCATCTCCTCTTCCGTTCCCTGCTGTCCGCGCAACAGGCCGCTCAGCCGCCATGTCCCCGGCGCGACCAGTGTGGCCGCGCGATACTGGATCACCTCCCAGCCCTCGCCCGTCTCGACCGCAACGGCATTGGCCCCGCCCAGCACCGCCGTCTCGATCGCGCTTTCCGGCGCCCTGCCCTCGACCCGCATCACCAAGGCGTTCACGGCGTCCCAGCGGTGGCGCACCCCCGGCCCCAGGGGCTGGATCAAGACCCCGACCGTCGCCGGCGTCTCCACATCCCCGCGCGGCGTCAGCGTCTGCGCCTGCGGCCCCGCGTGCAGCCGCATCGTCCGCCACGGGTCCGCCGCCGCCGCGATGACCGGCCGCGCGTCCTCCTCCGCGCCGATCAAGGGCGGCAGATCCAGGATCTTCACGAACGGCGCCCCGACGACTGCCGGCGCCTCGCCCCCGCGCCACGCGCCGGCGTCTTCATGGCGTCCGCGCGATATCACCGGCTCCAGCACGGCCGAGGGCGTCTCGTCCGCCGTCAGCCGCATCACGCGCCAATCCCCGCTTCGCCCTTCCAGCCGCACGACGTCCGCCGGCTCCAGCTTCAGCGCCTCCAACGGCCCCAAGGCCACGGTCGCCGCCTCCATCCCAGATCCCGCCAGCACGTCCAGCGCCGCCGCTCGCGCCAGACCGCCGCCGCACACCACCGGCAGGTCCAGATCGACCCCGCCGCCCTGCGCCCGCGCGTCGTCCGACCGCACCACCACCGCCCCGGTCTGATAATCCGCCGTCTCGTCGATGAAGCGCACGCGCGCGACGGTCGGTCGGTCCTCCAGCGTTCGCACCGCCGCTGCCGATGCGCCCCGTTCAGGCAGGGCCAGGGCCGCTAGAGCCAGTTCGTCTTCGACCGCGACCCGGCCCCGAACCGCGACCCGCCCATCCCGCTCGGCCGCCACGACGTCGAAGGCGGCCAGCAACGGCTCCAGCGCATCGCGCGTCCGCATCGGTCGATCGATGACATATCCCGCCGCCGCCCCCTCGACGCCTTCCACGCTCATCTCGTCCGGGCTCAACCCGCCCCGCGCCAGCACCGCCGCGATCAGGTCCCCTTCGCGCCAGTCGCTCAGCGGCGGATACCAGTCGATGGACACATGATCGATGTTCGGATCGGCCCACAGCGGATCGAGGTGAAACACCACCTCTCCGCCCGCCTGCCACCCGAAATATTCGCTCCAGTCCGCCGCATAGGACAGCGTGACGGCCGGCCCGACCACCGCCCGGCATTCCGCCGCCAAGGCCCGGAATTGGTCCACCGCCGGAAAGCCCCCATCCGCGTCCCGCGTCCAGGTCACGCCCCGCATCTCCGACCCGATCAGCATCCCGTCGGCGCCCTCATCGGCCGCGATCCGGGCATAGTGCAGCGCCATGCGCCGCAGGCCCCAACCATCCGCCGTCCCGAACAGGGCCGCGATCTCGGCCGTCGCCCCCGCCCCGTCCACGCCCGCCACACGCCCCCGCCACGGATAGCCGGGGCAGTCCATGAAGACGAACGGATACAGGGTCACCGCCAGCCCCCGCGCCTTCAGTTCGCGAATCGCCTGACGCACGCTGTCGTCCGCAGGCGTCCCGCCATAGGCCGGCGCCCCATCCACCTGGCTGACGACATAGGCGTCGTCGCGCGCCACCCCCGCGACCGACCAGGCGAACGGTTCGGTCGGCTTGTCACGCCGCTCCACGCCCGGCCGCACGCGGCATTCCCCGGCCCTCAGGTCGCCGCCGAACCAGCCGACCACCAGGCTGACCCGCTTCAGGTTCGGCAGTTGCGCCTGAAGCTGATCCAGCGAAACCAGCAGGTCCGCCCGCCCCTCGCCATTGTGCACATTCTCCGCCGTCGTCCGCGTCAGCCCGTCGCGCCGCAAGACGGCTTCGGTCGCCAGGGCGAACTCGCCCGCGCCGGGGATCAGACACACCCCCTCCAGCAGATCCTCCAATCGCGCCGCCTGCCCCCTCGGCCGCCGGAACACCTCGAAACTCAGCTGCGGAACCCGGTCCCCGAACGGCCCCAGCGGTAGATCTTCGAACACCACATAGGCCGTACCGCGATAGGCGGGCGCCGCCCCTTCGACTGCTTCGATCAGAGGATCCGGCGTCTGATCCTCGTCCCCGCGATGCACCCGCATCGTGACGCCGCTCATGTCCATCGCCCGCCCGTCGGCCCAGACCCGGCCCACGCCGTCGATCTCGCCCTCGCACAGGGCCACCGCGAAGCTCAACGAATAGGTGTAATCGACCGTCTTCGGCCCACCCTTGCCCGCCCGCCCCTTGGTCTTGCCTTCCAGGAACCGCGCGGCCCAGATCACCTGACCCGTCACCCGCGCCCGACCGAAGACGCAGACCATCGGCGCGCCTTCCGCCGTGCCCTGCACCTTCAGCGTCTCCAGACGCGGCCCGATCTGACGGGCCGGTCCCAGCGAGGCGACCACCCGATTGTCAATCGCCCGCCCCAGGGTCGCACCGACGATCCGCCCGATCCCGCCCCCGACCGACTGCCCGACCGCGCTCAGAACCACCTGCGCCATTCAACCCTCCTCGGGAAATCGAAACACGGCGACCAGTCGCCTGCGCCACCACGCGCCCATCCAGCTTTCGACCACCGCCCGCCCCCAATAGGCGTGGATCATCTTCGGCTCGGGCCCGTCGTCCGCGCTCAGAATGGCGCAGTGTTTGACCGCCGCGCCCGGCGACATCCGAAACAGCAGCACATCCCCCGGCCGCATCGCCTCGACCGCGACCGGCCGCATCCACCGCCCTGCCGCCTCCAGCAACGTCTCGCGCCCGCCCGTCTCGGCCCAGTCCGCCGAATAGGGCGGCAGCCCCTCAGGCTCCTCGCCCACCACCGCACGCCACACCCCGCGCACCAGCCCCAGACAATCCGCGCCCACGCCCTTCACACTGGCCTGATGCCGATAGGGCGTTCCGAGCCAGGACCGGGCGACGATCACCACTTTGTCGTCCCTCACCGCCGGCTCCCGCCGTCGTTGCGCGCGCTCCCCGCCGGATACGCCGTCAGGAAGTAGTCGCCCGGCACATCCGGGAACCCGCGAAAGTTCACCCCATTCCCGAACGTCTCGACGCAGGTCTCCCACCGCTTGTCGCAGACCCGGCCCACCGTCTCCGCGACCCCGCACCGGGCGTCGCCCAGCCGTGCATCGCACATCCGCCCATAGGTCCGCCCGACCACCCGCTCCAGCTTGGCCAGCGGCCCCTCCAGCTCGGCGACGAACCCGCCTGTGGAGCCCGAAGGGCGATAGAGCGACAAAGAGCCTTCACGCCGAATCCGCGCCACCGTCCCCGACCACAGCCGCACCTTCAGATCCGGCCGCGTCCAGTCCACGCGCCACAACTCGACTGTCGACGCATCGAACAGGCCCGCCGCCACCGCCGCTTCACTGATCGCATCGTCATCCAGCGCCCCCGCCGCCGAGACCGATCCTGCCGCCAGACCCACGGCGCTCTCCGCCGCCCCAGCCGTCCAGCCGCTCGCGCCCCGACAGGCCACGCCGTCCACCGTCAGATCCCGGTCGTGATCGGTGAATCCCATCACCGTCCCGTCGGCCCGTTCCAGCCGCCAGACATGACACAGCGTCGCCGCCCCGCTCTCGATGCGGGCGGCCATGTCGTCCGGTATGTGTCTCATGCTCTCGCCCTGTTAAACTGCGGGTGAGCGGGACGTGAAAAGTGAGCGAGCCGTGAGCGGATGCTGACGCCTCGTCCAGGCGGCGGCTTGTCGCTTGCTCACGTCTTTGCTCAATTTTCACTCCCCGTTCGCGCCGCCTTTCAGATCCGCACCTCGATCAGCGGAACCGCCGCCATCCGCCCGGCGTCGAAGCTTTCCAGCGTCGTCTCGATCCGGTCGGTGTCGAACCGCACCGGCGTGTCGAAGGCGAACCCCGCCGTCACCGCTGCGCCCGGCCCCGGCGCGACGGCCAGCGTCACCCGCCCCGTCGTCGCATCCAGGGAAAAACCCGTCGTCTCCACCCCATCCAAGGCCACGCGCACAGACCCCGCGACCGGCTTGGCGATGGGCCGCACGACGTCGCCATAGGTCTTGGCCAGGTCGAACGCCGTCCGCGCCCCGTCGCCCAGACCCAGGGCCTGATCCGTCGCCGCGATCGTGCCGCCCGGCGCGCACGACTTGAAGTCGGCGAAATCCTTGAATCGGAACCCGTACAGCCGCCCGCGCCGCGCTTCGAAGAAGGCGGTCAGTTCCGCCATGTCGTCCAGCGACCTTAGATTGGCCCCGATCAGATAACGTCTGCGCCCCAGCGCCCAGGGCGTGGATCGCCGCTCGAACCCCGAGGCCAGGGTCGCGATCTCGGTCCTGCGCTCCACCCCGCCGGTCGAACCGAAGGCCAGCCGCGCCGGCAGGCGCACCTCGTCGAAGGCCATGCGAACCTGTCTCCTGTTTCACTTGTTCATGGATCGCCGGTCGTTCATGGTCGCCCACGGCCAGCCTCGGCCGAACGCCTAAGGGAGCGACCAGTTTGCGCGGCGAGATTCTCAGCTACGACACCACGGCCGGAACGGGCCTGATCAGCGGCGACGACGGCGTGCGCTACGATTTCGTTTCGGCCGCGCTTCAGTCGCCGGCCGTGCCCGCCGCGGGCGTCCGCGTCGATTTCGTGCCCGAAGGCGCGACCGCCACCCAGATCCTGATCCTGGCGGGCGCCGCGACCACCACCGGCGTCGCCGGCGGTTACGCCAGCTCCACCTCGACCACCGTCGCCGGCTTCGACTGGCAGAAGCTGTTCCTGTCGTTCGAGGGCCGCATCCGCCGCACCCATTTCTGGATCGGCTGGCTGATCCTGCTGGGCGTGAACGTGGTCATCGGCTGGATCCCCATCGTCAACCTGTTCAGCCTGGTCCTGATCTGGCCCAACCTGGCCATTTCGGTGAAACGCCTGCACGACATGGGCAAGACCGGCTGGCTGATCGCCATTCCCTGGGTCGCTTCGACGGTCCTGATCATCGTCGGCTTCGTCATGGTCGGCGCGGCCGCCGTCACCAGCGGCGCGGGCGCTGACTATTACGAGAACAATCCCGCCGCCGCCCTGGCCCTGATGGGCCCCGGCATCGGCGCCTTCATCGGCTCCGTCATCGTGCCCCTGGCCTTCCTGCTGTGGATCGGCCTGGTCGACAGCCAGAAGGGCGAAAACCGCTTCGGCCCCAACCCCAAGGGCGAGTGATCGGCGCTTACGTCGGATAAGCAGTGAAAAGTGAGCGAGAAGTGAGCGGCGTGAGTGCTTTCACACGCGTCTTTCTCGCTCACCTCCTGCTCACCCTTTGCTCACTTTTCACCCTACAGCCGACAACTACATCCGCCGCGCGCCCAGATTGACCGCCCGCGCCAGCATCTGGGCGATCTGCGCCTCGGACCGCAACAGGGCCGGCGCCCCGCCGTCCACCGTCACATTGACCGTCACCCCGCCCGTGGAAACAGGCCCGATCTCGCCGCCCATCGCCGGCCGGAACACCTCCGGCCCGCGCTCTCCGACCAGATAGGCGCCGCCTCCCAGCACCGGCCCGCCATCGGCTCGCGCCCCGCCAAAACCGGACATCGCCGCCTGGATGGCGCCGCTCAGCCCGCCTTGCGAACCCGCCGCCGCGTTCACTGCATTCAGCACCGCCCGCGCCAGTTCGGCCAGCGACACCTCCCCGTCCGCCGCCGCCCGCGCCAGCGACCGGGTCAGGCTGTTTCCCGCCCGCCCGAACGCCGCTTCGATGGCGCTGGCCGCCTCCTGAGCCGGTCCTTTCAGCGCCTCCAGCGCCGCCCCGGCCTCCGCCGCTCTCAGCGCGACCTGATCGATCCCGTCGCGCCCGAACTCATCCGCCATCCGGCCAACACTCCATCAATCGCGTCAGTCCCTCGCGCCCCAAAGGCGCCGACCCGTGCGGCGTTTGCGTCAGCATCCGCCATTCCTTCAACGACAACCGCCAGAAGGCCTCCGGCGCCACGCCCAGGCCGCTGGCCAACCGCATCATCTCGCCCCACGGCGTCATCGTGCTGCGGCCGCGAACGCCTGCGCCACCGCGACCGCCGCCTCGCGCGGCTCGACGCCCCCGACATCCGGCTCGACCTCCCCGCCCCCGCGCAACACCGCCGCCAGCACCACCATCAGGTCCCGCGCCGACAGCGATTTCATCCGCTCCGCCACGGCCGCCATCCCATCGACGCCCAGCCCCGTCTCGATCTCCGCCAGCGCCCCCAGCGTCAGACAGACCCTCCGCCGCTCGCCGCCCAGCATCACCCCGACCTCGCCCCGCGCGCCGTTCATCTCTTTCTCCCAAGTTTGCGGGGCTTTGAGTGAAAAGTGCTAGTGAGCAAGAGGTGAGCCAGCTCAGTCACCACCTCGCTCACCTCTCGCTCACTAGCACTACTCACCAGCACGCCTCGCTCACCACTTGCCACGCCGTTCATATCGCGCTGAACCCGATCGCCCCCGCGCTGGCCAGGCTCAGCGCGAAGGTCGCCTCTCCCTCGTGCTCGCCGGCATATTCCAGCGCCGCGACCAGGAACGGCCCTTCCAGCACGCCGAAGTCCGGCACGATCAGCCGCCACCGCTTCGCCGCCTGATCGAAGAAGGCCTCGCGCACCAGCGCATCCGAGGCCGCGTCGCGGAAAATCCCCTGCCCCGACACCGCCGCCGACTTGACGCCCGCCCCCGCCAGCAGCTCGCGCCACCGCCCGGCGCTGTCGCCGTCCGTCGCATCGACCGTCTTGGCGTTCAGCGAAATCGTCCGCGCCCTCAACCCCGCCACCGTCGTGAACACGCCAGGCGCGCCCTCGATCTTCAGCAAGATGTCCTTGCCCGCCTGTGCGGTCATTTCTCAGTCCTCTCTCAACACGTCATGGTCGTGAGCCGGGGATCCGAGTGCTGGTGCTAGTGAGCAAGAAGTGAGCGCAGGCGTCGGTCGCCACGCTTCTTGCTCACCCCTTGCTCACTAGCACGCCTCGCTCACCGCCCACTCGCGCCTCAAATCTCTTCCGTCACCGCCCTCAGCCGCACCACTGCATAGGTCCGCCGCCCGTCGCCGGCCGGGAACACATCGGCGAAGGTCGCCCTCAGGGTCGATGTCCGCACCCCGTCCGCCGCCAGCGTCGTCTCGTGCAGACACGCCCGCACCGCCGCCGCCATCGCCTTTGCCTCCTCGGACCCCGCGAACCGCGACACGCCGGTCAGCGTCAGCCGCTGCTCCACCCCGCCCCCGTCCGCCGCCAGGGGCCGGCTCTCGCACCGTCCCAGCGTCAGATAGGGGCAGGTCGCATCCGGTCCCGGCTGATCGAACACCCGCCCCTGCACCAGGGCCGACAGGGTCGGATCCGCCTTCAAGGCCGCGACCATCGCCTTCTGCAGCGCGCTTTCGTGATCTCTCATCGCGTCCGCTCCAGCTCCAGTTCGACCCGTCCCGGCCGCTGGTCCGTGACCAGACGCACCGTCCAGTCCGCCCCGCCGAAGCGCAGCACCCGCCCCGCCGTCAGACGCGGATCGGCCCGCGCCTCGGCCCGCATCGTCTCGGCCGCACGCCTCTGATCGCCCTCGCCGCGCTCGACCCGTCGTCGCGTCCCGCACCGCAGCCAGGCCGAACCGACCGCCTCGAACGTCACGCTCCGCCCGCCATAGGGCGTCTCGGCCTCCACCGGCTGGAACAGCCCCGCCAGCACCCTCACAACCGCACCACGCGATAGGGCGCGATCCAGCCCTCGACCGGCTCGACCGCCATCTCGGGATCGCCCCGCTCATAGGCCCGCAGCACCAGCATCAGGATCGCCAGCCGCAACGGCGCCGGCGAGGTGGACGTCAGGCTCAACCCCACATCCGCCTCCACCCGCGCCGTCGCCGCCGCGATCAACGTCTGGATCAGATCGTCCTCGGCCGCGTGCTCGACCCGCAGAAACAGCTTCGCCTCCGCCGCCGTCACCGGTTGCGCCATTTGTCACCTCCATGTCTGGAAAGGTGAAAAGTGCGAGTGAGCGTAGACGTGAGCGCAGGCGCCGACCGCCCCCTTCTCGCTCACCCCTTGCTCACCAGCACTCTTCACTACGCCGTCAGGCGGCCGCGAACTTCATCACCTTGATCGCGTCGAAGTTCTGCACCCCGCCGCCCACGCGCTTGGTCGTGTAGAACAGCACATAGGGCTTGGCCGAATAGGGATCGCGCAGCACCCGCACACCCGCCCGATCCACGATCAGATAGCCGCGCTGGAAGTCGCCGAACGCGATCGACAGGCTGTTGGCGGCCACATCGGGCATCGTCTCGATCTCGGTGATCGGATAGCCCAGCAGGCTGGCCGTCTCGCCCAGACGCGTCGCCGGCTGCCATATGTAGTTGCCGTCCGCGTCCTTGAACTTGCGCACGGCCGAGACGGTCTTTCGGTTCATCACGAATCGCCCGTTCGGCCGATACTGGGCCTTGGGTGCATAGATCAAGTCGATCAGCCGGTCCGCCGGATTGCTGGCGGCGAACCCGCCGGCCGCGCCCGAGGCGACAGAACCGATCTGACCCCAGGTCTGACCCGCATCCGCCACGGTCGGATAGGCCAGCAAGCCGCGCGGCTTGTTCACCCCGTCGCCGTTGACGAAGGCCGCCGTCTCCTGGGCGGCGAAGGCATCCTCGACCTCGGCGGCCAGCCATTCATCCAGGTCGATCATGGCGTCGTCCAGCAGGGCTTGGGTCGCCGCCGGATTGGCGTACAGATCGGCCGACGGGAACTCCAGCAGGGCCAGGGTCGCCGGGTCCGTCTCAGGCCGCGCCGCCGTCTCCGCCACCCAGCCCGAGGCCACGCCCGCCGTCGACACCGGCTTTCTGAACACGCCCGCCGCCACCGTGCGAACCGTGGCGATCTCGCGCATCGGGCTGGCCGCCATCAGACGCCGCTCGATGGCGCGCTCTGTCTCATAGGGCACGACATAGCCGCCCGAGGTCGCGCCGCCGGACAAACCCGCCTTGATCTCCAACTGACCCGACTGGCCCGTCTTCAGATAGCCGTCCCACGCCGCCTTGGCCTCGGGCGCCGACACGGGCTCGGCCGGCTCACCGCCGATGGACGGACGCCGGTTCTGGCTCATCACCCGATCCAGCCTGGCCTGGGCCGCCGCCACCGCCTGGTCGATCCGCGCCACCTTCTCCTCCAGCAGCACATCGGCCGCCGCCTTCTTCTCGATCTCGTCCAGCCGGACGTCGTTCGCCCCTTTGAACGCCTCGAACGCCGTCATCATCTCGCGCACGACATCGCGCGCCTCGGGTTGCCCCGACGCCTGTTTGGTCTCTTTCATGATCTCTCCGGTTGAAGAACCGCGCGTTGCGGTTAGGGTCGAGACGTGACCAACACGACCTCGAAATTATTGGACGGCCTGCAGCGCTCTTGGCTGCTCAAGCTCGTCTGGATATGGGCGCCGTTCGTACCGCTGACGGCCATCGCCATCCTGAACCACTACGAAGGGTCGGTTCCCGAAATCGTCTATGCACTGCCTGTACTGGCCATACTCGGCGCCTTGGGGGTTCAGTATGGCCTCGCCTTCATCACACGTCGCAAGCGGCGCGCTCTTGCGCGTCGCCTGTCGCCGCTACAGCGTCTTCAGACATCGCACGAACTCGATCCTGTTCCTTTGGGCGAGTTCCTGCTCGTCACCCAAAAACCGCCTATCGAAACCGTGCCACGCGCCATTCAGGCGATGATCGCGCTATGGGGAACTCCGCCTACCAAAAGGACCGACAACCTCATCGACGCGGTTTCCATTTTCGTATGGATCATGTTCTGCGCGGTGGCGGGTTTGCGTGACCCGCTGGGTTTCCTGAGCCGCCACTTCGGGATACCGACCATCCCGTATTGGCCTGTCTTCACGACCCTGTTTGTACTGTCCTTGCTGCTTTTTCTTCGAGCACAGCTGCGCAAGATGAACGATCACTACGTCGCTGAGGCGAAAGCTTCGGGTCGTCGCCCCTTCCCTGCCCTCTGACACTCCGCTTGATGTCCCACCTCACGCCTCTCGAAAACGCCGTCATGGACGCCATGGTCTGGCAGATGGGCGACAGCGTGCCCGATCTGGCGGCCCAGGTCGCCGCCAGTTCGCCGGGCCTGCGCCGCAACACCGGGGCGGGCCTCTATTCCCGCATCGTCGTCGATGCGAACCGCACCGCCGCAAACCCGGACGCCACCGGTCTGTTCGGCACGGTCCATGTCATGGTCGCGGACCTGCCCGACCCCGTCGGCTTCCAGATCGAGCTGCGCCAGGGACGCCTGATGGCCCTGCATGGCCAGAGCTATGGTCAGGACACCCGCGCCATCGACTTCGCCGACGTCGCGTTCGACGACGTCTTCACCGTCGACGAAAGCGGCCGCTCCATCCCCTATCGCCCGGTCTGGCGCGCACCCGACACGGCCGTTTCCCGCCCCAGACCCGCCGCCCGACCGGCCGCTGCCCCTGCCGCCCAAGCCACGCCAAAAGCTCAACCCAAACCCGCGCCCCAGTCCGCGCCCCAGCCTGCCTCCAAGACCGCCGATCACGCCCTGCCGTCCTCCGCCTCGCCGGGCCTGGCCGAGATCATCGCCGGCCTGTCCAACCCCACGAGATCGCGCGGCGGTCAGCTGGCCCTGGTCTATCTCGGCGCCTATGCGCTGGCGGTCGTGTTCGTCGTTTTCGCCCATATCGTCCTGCAGATCGGCTGGATCTTCGGCCTGGTGCTGGCCGGCTGGGCCATACGCTATATCCACGGCAAGAAGGGCCGCGCCCAGATGGCCGCCCTTGCCGAACACCTCGACCGCAACGGCGCCTTTCAGGCCCTAAAGCCGAACTGAAATCGACAGACCCTTGTGGCCCCGACTTCCCAACTCAAGATGAGAAGGGGAGGCTTGAGTCTTTGGATTATTCTTTCACGATCCTACACCGGACGCGCCGTCGCTGTGCGTGTCGTGCCAGGCCAGCATTGCGGAGAGACGACGGGCGCGCCTCCTGTCGTCCTCTTCCCAGAGGCTTCGACCGCCCCTCAAACCAAACTGAACCGCGCCCCCGGCAACATCGGGAACGTCACCAGCGACACCTCCCACAGCTCCACCGCGCTCAGCACCCGCAACCGGCCCTGACGCCGCGCCCGCGCCGTGCGGTATCCGATCGACAGCCCGTCCATCGCCCCCGCCCGGCTCAGGGCGCCGGCGAACCGCGCCTCGGCCGACCAGTCCTTGACCCGGCCGCGCACGAACAGGCCGCGCGCGTCCTCGACGATCTGCTCCCAGACCCCGACCGGCGCCCGCGCATCGTGCTGGTTCAGCATCCGCACGCCCTCGGCGCCCGTCTTGGCCAGACTGTCCGCGAACGCCCCCGCCTGCACCACGTCCCCGTTCAGATCCGCCACGCCCCATAGGGAGGCGTAGCCTTGGATGAACAGTGGAGAAAAGTGAGCCGTGCTAGTGAGCGAGGAGTGAGCGGGACTTTGCCGCCCTCGATGCGCGAAGCTCACCTCTTGCTCACCAGCACTTTTCACCCATAGCCACTCGCCACTCATCTCGCCCCCTCCAACCGCCGTTCGATCCTCTCTACCGCCGCCGCCGTCTCCTCGCCCTGGACCTCCAGCCGCGCCAGCCGTTCGGCGACCAGCCTTTGTTCCCCAACACGCTGCTCCAGCGTCGCGATCCGCGCCGCCGCCCCTCCAGCCCAGACCAGGCCGCCCACCGTCTGCACCGCCACCGCGATCAGCAGCGCCGTCGGCACGCGCCGGATTTGATGTTCGGTCATCCTTCCAACCCCGCCATCCGCCTGCGTTCCTCTTCCGTCAGGAAGCTCGCCGCCTCCAACCGCGCCCACAGGACGTCCCGCTCGGGCTGCAGGGCCGACACGGCGTCCAGGTCCGCGCGCACCTCGCACCCCGCGAACCGCTCGCCCAGCCAGCCCGTCATCGCCCCCGCCGCCTTTCGAACCAGCGGGATCACCGTCTGACGCCAGAAGGCCGCATTGGCCTCGCGATAGTTGGCGTAGGTCGCGTCGCCGGGTATCCCCAGCAGTTGCGGCGGCGCCCCGAACGCCAGGGCGATCTCGCGCGCGGCGGCGTGTTTGCCGGCCGTGAAATCCATCTCCGCCGGCGTCAGGCTCAACGGCTTCCAGTCCATCCCGCCCTCCAGCAGGATCGGCCGCCCCGCGTTCGTCGCCCCGGCATAGACGTTCGACAGCTGGTCCTTCAGCGCCTCGAACTGCCCGTCCGTCAGCCGCTCGCCGTTGCGCGCCCCATAGACCAACGCCCCCGACGGCCGCGCCGCATTGTCCAGCAGGGCCTTGTTCCAGGCGCCGGCCGCATTGTGGGCGTCCACCCCTTGCGCGGCGGCCTCCAGCGGCGACAGCCCGTACCAGTCGTCCAGCGGATGCCACAGTTTCAGGTGCATCACCGGCGCCCAGCCGTCCGCCGCCCGCCCGATCCGCACCGCGCGCCCGTCGACCGAATACTCCCACGCCTCGGGCCAGCCCGACCGGCCGGGAACCACCTTCACCCGGTCGGATCGCAGCGCCCACAGCTCGTCCGGCGCCCCGTCCCCGTCCGCATCGCCGGTCGCCTCCAGATAGGCGTTGCCCGACACCTGTAACGCCCCATAGACCGCCTCCATCAGCTCCGCCCCCGACTGTTCGGGATTGGGCCGGCGGATCAGCCTGGCCAGCGGATGCTTATCGTCGCGCACACCGTCCACGAACACCGCAAACGGCGCAGACGCTGCGGCTTCCGCGATCATGCGGATGCAGCGATAGGCCACCGCGTTCTTCTGATACCCCTCGCGCGCCAGGCTGGCGTAGTCGTTCGGCGTCCACCGGGGCCGCCCCACGCCCGACAGGGCGATCACCCCGCCCGCCCGGCTTTCCTTCGCCTCGGGCGCAGCCGCTTGCGCCGACCGGCCAAACGGCCACCGGATCGAAACCATCGCAATCTCCTCAGAATTTCTTCCCTTCTCCCACTGGGAGAAGGTGGCTCGAAGAGCCGGATGAGGGTCGTCCAGCGGGCCAGTTCGCACCACCTTCCCCTCACCCTTTCGCGTTGACCGATCGCTACGCTCTCGGACGCTCAAGCCCTCTCCCACCGGGAGAGGGTCGCATGACTTTCAACACCGGCCGCTCCACCCACAGATGCACCGCAACCCCTGCGGCCAAACTCGCGAGCACGGTCAACACAACAACCGCATCCCCCGGCAGGGCGACCATCCCGCTCTCGAACAGCCGCCCCAGCGCCCGGATGACCAGCACATGGGCCAGATAGATCGAATAGGACGCATCCCCCATAAAGGCCGCCGCCCGCGCCACCCGTCGCGGCGCCCGGTCCGTCCGCTCCATCCGAACGACGCCAAACACCAGCAGGGCGCTGGGCAGGCCCCAGACCGCGACCCGCTGCAATCCGTTCCACGGATCATTCAGCGCCCGCACGTCGTCGATCCCGCCATAGCCGACCACCAGGCCCAGTCCGAACCCGACCAGCGCCAACCCGATCGCCCACGCCCCGAACCATCGCGGCGCCCGTCGCCACGCGCTGGCGATCCCGACGCCCAGCAGAAACTCCAGCACGATCGGCGCGCCCCAGAACCTCAGCACCGGCGTCGCCACAATCAAACCGGCCGCCAGCATCGCCCCATAGGCTGCGATCAGCCCCCAGCCGACGCGCTTCCCGCCCGCCATCGCCAGTCCGAACCCGGCGTAAAACAGCATCTCGAAACACAGGGTCCACCCCGGCCCCAGGGCCGGAAACGTCATCTCCAACCCGCTGAACGGCCAGAACAGAAACGTCGCCGTCGCCACCTCCGGGCTCAATGTCCCGCCCCGCGCCATCCCGATCAGGATCGGCAGCGACAACATCCAGTAGATCGGCGCCACCCGCCGAAACCGCCGCCACAGAAACTCACCGGCCGCGCCGACGCCCGCCTGCCCGCGCGTCGTCGTGGCGATGATGAAGCCGCTAATGACGAAGAATACATCAACGCCCACAGCGCCGAAATTCTCCAGCGTCCCGTTGGCCAGCCCGGTCTCCAGCCCCAGCCGCGTCCCCGCCAGGTCCAGCGCATGGGCGACCACCACCGCCGTCGCCGCCGCGAACCGCAGCGCCTGCACCCCGTAAAACCTCTCCCCCATCCGCCACGGTTAACACCGCGCGCGAGACGGAAACAACCTCAGATCATCACACGCGCCCGCACCGCCTCGGCGATCCGCGCCTGGCCCGCCGCATTCGGATGGACGGCGTCGTACATCAGGCCGCCGGCGAAGCCGCCGCCG
Organism: uncultured Brevundimonas sp.; assembly: GCA_963515305.1. GTDB lineage: Bacteria > Pseudomonadota > Alphaproteobacteria > Caulobacterales > Caulobacteraceae > Brevundimonas. The sequence goes on along the minus strand of CAUPWX010000007.1, from coordinate 9,467 downwards.
AACAGCGCCGTCCCGTCGATGGGCGTCGCCAGCCCTTTGGCCGCCGCCACCTCGAACACCGCATCCCTCAAATCCGCTTGCGTGGCGTAGCTGGCCTTGCCCTGGGCCGGATCCGACGGACAGCCCGTCATCAGCAGCACGTCCCCCGTCGTCAGGCACCGGTCCACCAACGTCCCCAACCCGGCCTTGTAGGTCGCGACCGCCGTCCCCGCGTTCCAGTCGTTGATCGTCAAACAGACGACCGACAGATCCGGCGCCGCCGCCGGGATCGACCCATAGGCCCGGTACGGTTGGTCCGTCGTGATCCAGTCCGCGATCCTGGCCCCGCCCCATCCGGCGTTGATCACCCGCGCCCGCTTGACCTCTGACCGCCACGTGACCCCGCCGGCGATGAACACCGCCCCGCCCGAGGCCCAGCGCACGCTCACCGGCCCGCTCGTCTCGGGAAAGGCGATGGTCGCGATCTCCATCGACGCCGCCTTGGTCGTATTGACCGTGGCCCGCACTGCCCCGTCCGTCTCGACCGTCATCACCCCCAGCGCCGTATTGGTCACGGCCCACAGGTCGAACCGATCGACCGGCCCGTCGGGCTGAAAACTCCACGCGCCGCTGGACGACGCCGCGCCGGAGAACAGCTTGCCGCCCATCCCCGTCAGCGCATTGACGCCCCACCCGGCGCCCAGGACGACACGCGGATCATAGGCCGAATAGCCGCCGCTGGCCCCATCCGCCGCCCCGGCCCCCGCCACCGACGCCGCCGAGGCCGGCAGGCCCCGACCGTTCATCAGCGCCGCCAGCCGCTCGGGCCAGGCCCCGCCCCGCCCGTTGGGCGTCCAGCCGCCCGACACGGCGCCGAACCCTTGCGTCACGCTGTCGCCGATGCACAGCAGCCGCGCCTCGCGCCCGCCCGCCTGCATGGTCCTGACCGCCGCCGACCACGCCGGCAGGTCGGGCACGGAAAACCGCGCCCGGCTCAACACGCCGCCCGGCGCCGTCGAACCCGCCCCGACCTCGACCCCCGGCATCAGTCGAAGGCCGCCACGATCTGGCTGGCCGTCGTCCCGGTCGCCAGCACGCGGCGCACCTGCACCGGTAACCAGCCGATCGGATGGTTGGCGAAGGTCACGGCCTCCCCGTCCTCCGCCCCGACCGTCAGCACCCGCACATTGCCCGCCGCCCCGACATAAAGCGCCTTGGCGTAGGTCGTCAGATCGACCGTGTCGCTGGGCGTCGCCGCCGCCGCCCGCCGGGCCGGCCCCGCCGCCTCGCGCCCATGCGTCAGCAATCCGTCCCGCTCTGGAATGGCCGGCATATCGTCTCTCCTGTTTTTCTAGTCTGTCTTCGGCTCTAGAGCCGGCTGATCCTCGGCCCCGCCGACTGCGGCCCCAGCATCAGCCGCGTGATCCCCCACACCAAGGCGTCGGCCCGGTCGGGGCTGGGTCCGCCTTCGGACCCCAGGGCCAGCATCTCCTCCTCCAGGGCCGGAAAGGCCTCGCAGTGGATCACCCGTCCCTGTTCGTACAGCAGGGCCACCGGCTCGGCCCGCGCCGCCTTGGACCGTGTGGCGTGGACGATCTCGATCCGGGCCGGACAGCCGGCGGTCCCCAGGACCGCACGCACCATGTCGCCGCCCTGATTGCCCTCGGCGACCACCTCATGCGCGCCGAACTCCCGCGCCGCCTCGCCCACCACCTTGGCCCAGCTGCCGGGGGCGCGTCCCCGCACCGTCCGGTCGGCCAGGACGAAGGCCCGCCCCTCCTTTCGCCCCACGACCACCACGCCGCAGGCGTCGCCGTGTGCCGTCGCCGGCGGATCGACCGCCACCACTACACGCTCCAACTCGGGCGGCCGCGCGCCCCTGGCCCGTTTCAGATCCGCGATGCAGAACAGGGCGCCCTCGCCCTCGACCACCAGCCCCTCGAGCTCCTGCGCCGCCAGCCGCGTGCCGCCATAAACGTCGTTCAGATGCGCCAGGAACCCCGGCGACAGATTGTGCGCGTTCAGCGTCGTCGCCGCCCGTTCCGTCACCGTCCCGGCCTCGGCCATCAGCTTTCGCAGCGCCGGGATCGGCCGGGGCGTCGTCGTCACCGCCAGCAGCGGCGCCTCGCCCAGCCGCAGACCGAACCTCAGGTTCGACAGCACCAGATCGGGCCGTCGCCAGGCGCAGAACTCATCGGCCCAGGCGGCATGAAACTGCGGCCCCCTCAGACTGTCGGGATCTTCCGCCGAAAACGCATAGGCGGCCGATTGATTGTCCCACACCAGCCGACGCCGCCCGGCCTCCCAGCGCGGCCGGTCGCCGGGTTCGGCCAGCGCCTTGATCCCCGACGCCCCCTCCACCATCACCTCGCGCACGTCGTGCAGGGCGGGGCCGACCAGGGCCAGGGTGATGCCCGCCTTGTTGCGCGCCATCTTGTCGATCCACACAGACCCGGCGAAAGTCTTGCCCGACCCGCGACCACCCAGCAGCAGCCAGGTGCGAAGGTCGAGATCAACAGGCTTGATCTGGTGCTTCAGCAACCGAACGTGATTGCGATGCAGCCTTAGCTCTTGCCCGTTCGTCGGCTTCGGCCTGTTTTTCTTCCATGATCCGGTCGAGCCGCTCGTATTCGACGAGCAGTTCTCCTCGGATTCGCTCGTCGTCTGCGGGGTCGTAGGTTCGTCCACCCATCTCGTCCTCTTCGTTGTCGCTCAGGCACAGCAGCCGCATCGCCTCGACCGTCTTGGCCGCGCGCGCGATCACGCCGATCTGGCGCGCGACCTTTTCCGCCGTCGCCGGCTCTGAGACGTCCGTCTCGCAGACGCTCTCGGCCGCTTCTTCGATCTTGGCCTTGAACTTCAGGAACAGCGGCTCCAGCCACCCGGCGCAGGACGCAGCCGTTCCGCGAGCGCCGCCGCAGCCGCCCTCTCCGTCATCCCGATTTCCCGCCATGTCCGAACCATAGCGCACCAGCGTCCTCAGGCCGGAAGAACGCCCACATAATTCGACAACACTTTGTTTTATCTCGTTTTCAACCAGCGTCATTGCGCTGGCTGAGGCCGTCGACCTATCGCTCGCGGCCGCGTTCGACGGCCCATTCGGGCGCCTCGAAGTCCAGCGCATCCTCCGGCTCGGCCAGCGACAGCTCCGAAATCGTCTGCCCCCGCACCGAGACCCCGGCCGTATGCACCGTCTCGCGACTGCCCGACACCAGGTGATGCCATGTCGCCAGCGTCCGCCCTTCGTGCAGCCGGCGATAGGCGCAGGACTTCGGCATCCACGCCAGCGCCTCGATATTGCCAGGCGTCAGCTTGATGCAGTCCGGCACCTGCGCCTTGCGGTTCGCATAGTCCGAACAGGCGCACGCCTGGGAATCGAACAGTTTGCAGTGCACCCGCGTCGGAATGACCTCGCCCGTGTCCTCGTCCTCGAACCGGATCACGCAGCACAGCCCGCACCCGTCGCACAGCCCCTCCCACTCGGAAGGCGACATCTCGTCCAGGGTCTTGGTTTCCCAGTAGGGCGTCATCAGGTCCTCCCCCGCCTGCGGGGGAGGGGGACCCCAAAGGGGTGGAGGGGGCGAACGCCGCACGACGCGCGACGCATCCCCTTGCCAAAGACGCAGCTTGTGATGGTGATGCACTCCATGAGAGCGCCGGTCCTTACCCAAAAACGCGCCAGAAGTCTCCGCCGCACGATGTCTTTGCCTGAAGTCCTGATCTGGCAAAGAATTCGGGATCACGGTTTTCGCCGCCAGCACCCCTTCGGCGCCTTCATCCTGGACTTCTACCTCGCCAGGGACCGGCTCTGCATCGAGATCGACGGCCAGCAGCACGACCTTGCCTACGACAACCGCCGCGACGCCTATCTTGCCGAAAGAGGCGTTCGCACCATCCGCATCGCCGCCCTCTCTGTCCTCGCCGACCCAGACGCCGTCGCCGAATACATCCTGTCCCTGTAGATCCTCCCCGTTTACGGGGGAGGGGGACCGCGCGTAGCGTGGTGGAGAGGGCGAAAACGGGCTGGGTGTGAAAAGGGTCGATGCGGCGCGCGCCTTCGCCCCCTCCACCGCTTCGCGGTCCCCCTCCCCCGCTCCGCAGGGGAGGATTTAATCAATGCCCCACGGTCTTGGAGAACAGGTTGATCACCACCACTCCGCCCACGATCATCGCCAGCCCCGCGATGGCCGGCAAATCCAGACGCTGGCGGAAGGCGACCGTGCCGATGATGGAGATCAGCACCACCCCCAACCCGCTCCAGATCGCATAGGCGATCCCAACCGGCATCTGCCGCAGGGCGATGGACAGCAGATAGAAGGCCAGGCCGTAGCAGACCGCCATTCCCGCCGTTGGCCAGGGCCGGCTGAACTGCTGCGAGGCCTGCAGCAGGGTCGTGCCCGCCACTTCCAGCGCGATGGCGCCCAGCAGGGCCGCCCAGGTGATCAGGGTCATGCCTGCACTACATCCAGTCGGTGGTCGGGCGTCAACGCCGATGGCGGATCGTCGCCCCCTCCTCTATATGGCCGCCCATGGCAGCCAGACCCCCTCTCGTCGCGCTCAAGGACGTCCGCCTCCAGGACGGCCAGCGCCCCCTCTTCGACGGCGTCGACCTCGCAGTCGAGCCCCGCAGCCGTGCGGCCCTGGTCGGGCGCAACGGCGCCGGCAAGTCCACCCTGATGAAGGTGGTCATGGGCCTGATCGAGCCCGACAGCGGCGACCGCTCGGTCCAGTCCGCCACCCGCTTCGCCTATGTGCCGCAGGAGCCGATCATCACCGGCGACACATTGCTGGACTACGCCTCGTCCGGCGAGGCCGAGAGTTGGACCGCCGAATCCTGGCTCGAAACCTTCGGCCTGAACCCCGCCAAATCAACCCAAGGCCTGTCCGGCGGCGAGACCCGCCGCGCAGCCCTGGCCAAGGCCTTCGCTGAAGAGCCCGACCTGCTGCTGCTGGACGAGCCGACCAACCACCTCGACATCCTGGCCATCGAACTGCTGGAGAACGAGCTGATCCAGGCCCGGTTCGCCCTGCTGGTCGTCAGCCACGACCGCGCCTTCCTGAACCGCGTCACCAACACCGTCCACTGGCTGGAAGGCCGCCGCGTCCGCACCCTGAACAAGGGCTTCGTCGAGTTCGACGAATGGTCTTCCAAGGTGCTGGAGGAAGAGGCCGAGGCCCTGCGCCGCCTGACCAAGACCATCGAGCGCGAGACCGCCACCTTCTACTCCTCGATCACCGCCCGACGCAGCCGCAACGAGGGCCGCGCCCGCTCGCTCCAGGCGCTGCGCGCCGAACGCGCCGAGAAGATGAAGGACGTTCCGCGCGAACTCTATCTGGGCGTCGATTCCGGCGCCACGTCCGGCAAGCTGGTCGCCGAGATCAAGGGCGTCTCCAAGGGCTTCGCCGGCCGCACCCTTTTCTCGGACCTGACCACCCGCATCATCCGCGGCGACCGCCTCGGCATCGTGGGCCCCAACGGCGCGGGCAAGACCACCCTGGTCAAGACCCTGCTGGGCGAACTGGCCCCCGACGAGGGCACGGTCCGCATGGGCGCCAATCTGGAAGCCGTCTATCTGGACCAGTCGCGCGAGGGGCTGAAGTCCGACATGACCCTGTGGGACGCCCTGACGCCCGGCGGCGGCGACTCCATCCTGGTGCGCGGCGTGTCCAAACACGTCGCCGCCTACGCCAAGGACTTCCTGTTCTCAGAGGCCCAGCTTCGCCAGCCGATCTCGACCCTGTCGGGCGGCGAGCGCAACCGCCTGCTGCTGGCCCGCGCCCTCGCCAAACCGGCCAATCTGCTGGTCCTCGACGAACCGACCAACGACCTGGACATGGACACGTTGGACAAGCTGGAAGAGCTGCTGGAAAACTATGACGGCACCCTGATCCTGGTGTCGCACGACCGCGACTTCATCGACCGGCTGTCCACCTCGACCCTGGCCCTGAACGGGCGCGGCGACATCGTGGAGACGCCCGGCGGCTGGACCGACTTCATCCGCCAGAACCCCGGCTTCCTCCAGCCCGGCTCGAACCCGCGCCCTCAGGACAAGGCCGCCGCCCAGCGCGCCGCCGAGGCGCCGCCGCCCGCCGTCGCCCCCAAGAAGACCGCCAAACTCTCCTTCAAGGACGCCCATCGCCTGAAAGAGCTGGAGGGCCTGGTCGAAACCCTGCCTGCGACCATCGCCAAACACGACGCGACCCTGGCCGACCCCATCCTCTACGCCCGCGACCCCAAGGCCTTCGACGCCGCCATGAAGGCCGCCGACAAGGCCCGCGCCGACCTGGAATCCGCCGAGATGGAATGGCTTGAGCTGGAAGAGAAGAAGGCCGCGCTGGCGGGCTGACGCACCCCTTTCGTCATCCTCGCCCTTGTGGCGAGGATCCATAGACTCCGTGGAAGACGCGACGCACCCCGTCGAACACCGGGCATATGGATCCTGGGCACAAGGCCCAAGAATGGCGACAGCCAATGGATAGGCCTCGCTTGAAACCAAACCCTCCGTCGCACACTCAAGCTTCATGACCCTGCGCTCCCACACCGTCGACTTCGCCCCGCCCCAGCAGGCGGCGGTGCGGCGCATCAACGCCGCCCTGGCCCGCGCCCCGCGCCTTCGCACCGACGGATGGCGGATCGACGCGGGTCAGCGGCTGTCGGTGTGGCTGGACGCGGCGGCCGGGCGCGTCACCACCCCCCGCCTGAAGAAGCGCGGCGTCACGGTCGAGATCGTCCAGACCGACGGCGATCACCCCGTTCCCTTGCGCATCCTGCACCCCACGGGCACGCCCCGCGCCGTCATCCTGGACATCCACGGCGGCGGCTGGGTTCTGGGCAGCGCGGGTCTGAACGACCGGCTGAACGCCCATCTGGCGCACCACGGCTTCTGCGTCGTCTCGGTCGACTATCGCCTGCTGTCCGAACGTCGCCAGGTCTATATCGACGCCGCCATCGCCGATTGTCTGGCCGCCGCCTACTGGACCGTGACCAATGTCGACCGGCTGGGCGCCTCGACCCTCTTCATCGCGGGCGAGTCCGCCGGGGGCCATCTGGCGGCCCTGACCGCCGTCGCCCTGCGCGATCAGGGGCTGATCGACCTGGTGCGCGGTTGCGTCTTCACCTATGGCGTCTTCGACCTGTCGGGCACCGAAAGCGTGCGCTCCGCCGGGCCGCAGACCCTGCTGTTCAACGGCCCGACCATGCAGGCCGACCTAGCCCGCCTGGCCCCCGACCGTGACGAGGCGGGCCTGCGCCAGCCCGACGTCTCGCCCCTCTATGCCGATCTCACCGGCCTTCCGCCCGCCCTGTTCCTGGCCGGCGAGGACGACCCCCTGTTCGAGGACAGCCTCTTGATGGCGACCCGCTGGGGCGAGGCGTCGGAGGCCGACCTGATCCGCGTGCCCGAAACCCCGCACGGCTTCCTGCATTTCGGCGGCCCCGCCGCCCGCGGCGCACGCCGCGCCATCCGCGTCTGGATGGACGCGCGGCTTTAACGCCTTGGCCTTGAGTTTCTGTGGACAAGGCAAACTGCTGATCCGCCACGGCGAATTCGATCCGTCCACAGATGTTAACAGGTTTGTCCACCGCCGCCGGGCCGTTCGTGCACATCGGGGCGAGTTCGGGCGCTTGCCTCATAGCCGGTTTCGTCGGAACGTCAACAGGCCAAGGGACACGGCGGCGCGGAAATCCAGGGGAGACCCCGGACATCAAGCGAACCGGCCCGGCTCTCCGACCCGGCGCTTCGGGCGGTCTTCGGATCGTAACGTGCGACAGGCGGGATCCAGGCTTCGGCCCTGAACGGTCTTCGGATCGCACAGGACCGGGGAACCGGATCGGGATCCAGGGACGATGCGGTCGCAATGCCGCAGAACGCCCGGGACCAGGAGCGCGACAGGATACAGCCGACCGTCCTTTCGGGTTCGCCCGCGACGACGCCGACGCCAAGGCCCTGACCCGAACGGCCAAGTCCAACCCGGACTTGGCGAGGGGACGAAGAGCACGGGTTCGCCCGCACGCTTCGTCCCCTCGCTCAATTGGGGCCCGAACATCGCCGCGGGGCGCAGACATCGCCGCCGGCGGACGCCGCGCCTTCCCAACGCCCCTATCGCCCCGTAAATCAGGCGCATGACCATTCTGGGGAATCGGTTCCTGACCCGTCGTCGCGCCCTGATCGCGGGGGCTGCGGCCGTGGGCGCGGCGGGCGTGGGCCTGCGCGCGTGCGGGCGGGTCGAGGCGCCGGTGGACGAACAGGGTCGGGTGCGCCTGCGCTTCGCCACCGACTGGCGCGCCCAGGCCGAGCATGGCGGCTTCTATCAGGCTCTGGCCACCGGGGCCTATGAAAAGCGCGGCCTGAACGTCCAGATCGTCCAGGGCGGCCCGGCGGTGAACGTGCCGCAGCTGCTGGCCTCGGGCGCGGTCGAACTGGGGCTGGGCTCCAACAGTTTCGTGGCCATGAACCTGGTGGCGTCGGGCGCGCCGGTCCGGGCGGTCGCGGCCTTCTTCCAGAAGGATCCGCAGGTCCTGATGACCCATCCCGATGCGGCGCTGGACGGCATCGCCGATCTGGACGGCCGGCCCTTCCTCTTGTCCCAGGCGGGGATCGAGACCTTCTGGGTCTGGCTGAAGGCGACCTATGGCTTCACCGACGCCCAGCTTCGTCCCTATGCCTACGACCCCGCCCCCTTCATCGCCAATGCGCGCGCGGTGCAGCAGGGGCTGTTGACCAGCGATCCCTACGCCGTGGCCCAACAGGCCGATTTCGAGCCCCGCGTCTTCCTGATGGCGGACGAGGGCTATCCTTCCTACGGCGGTCTGGTCCTGGCCCCCAACGCCTTCGCGCGGGACAATGCAGCCGCCCTTCGCAGCTTCATCGCCGCCTCGGCAGAGGGATGGCGCGACTATATCCGGGGCGATGCGGCGCCGGGCGACGCCCTGATCCGCAAGGACAATCCCGACATGACCCAGGCCGTTCTGGACCAGGCCCGCGACCGGCTGCGCGAGGCCGCCGTGGTCGATGGCGGGGATGCGGCGCTTTACGGCCTGGGCGCCCTGACGGTGGAGCGGTGGCAGGCCTTCTTCGAGGTGGCCAGCAAGGCGGGGGTCTATGACGCCGGGCTGAACTGGCGCGACGCATTCACCGACAACTATCTGCCCGGACGCGGCTGACACGCGCCGGTGGTCGTCACGGCCAGGCTTCGCCGTGGCGTTAGCGCGGGATTAAGCCGTAGCGCCTAATCTGTCGGCTGAAGAATCCGCAGCCGGAGAGCCGCCTTGCGCCGCGCCCTCGTTCTCACGACCGTCCTGACCGCCGCCGCCGCCCTGGCGGGGACCGCTGCGGCCCAATCCGCTGCCCCCTCTACGCCCGTCAATGGCGCGGGTCTGCGCTATCTGTCCTGGCCGGGCAAGCCGCCGGTCGGCGCGCGCCTTACGCCCGCGCCCGCCCCCGTGCCGGTCCCCGTCAGCCGCACCCTGCCCCTGGCCCGCCTGGCCC
>CAUPWX010000006.1:0-171638 GCA_963515305.1 uncultured Brevundimonas sp. | reverse complement strand
CGACGCGGTCGCGCGCTGCTTGAGCGCGTGTTTGCGCTATCGCTCGCGACGCGGTCGCGCGCTGCTTGAGCGCGTGTTTGCGCTATCGCTCGCGACGCGGTTGTTGGCTGCTTGAGCGCGTCCTTCAAATCAGCTCTTCCAGCGCAGTGTGGTCGGCTGGATCGGGTTCTTGAACGCCCGGTCCTCGGCGCGGCTTTTCGCCCATTCGCGTTTGAGCTGCTGATACCATTTGGCCTGTTTGTCGGCGTCGTCGATCCAGATCAGGGCGGGGTCGTAGCGCAGGCCCTCGTTCTGCAGGTTCACCATGCCGCCGTCCTGTTTCAGGAAGGCGACCACCCCCATCCGCAGGAAGGGTTTGGCGATGTCGAACACCCAGTGATCGGACCAGAAGATCTGGGTGATGCGGGTCTTGGTCTCGGTGATCGGGGTCAGGCAGGTCAGGGCCAGGACCTGTTTTTCGCCGACCTGGATATGTTCCCAGCGGAAGCCCGGCAGACGGAAGGTGATCTCGGTCGCGGGCGCGCCGCCCAGGATCTTGTAGAGACGGCTGTTCGACGACGGGGCATGGCGCACCATGGCCCAGCCGAACTCGACGGGGGCGAAGGCCTTGGCCTTTTCGTGCATCGAATGCTCGGACCGCCACCACCATTGCTGGTGGACATAGGGGCCGTGGGCCGGGTCCATCAGGCCGACGACGGCATGGTCGATGTGGTTGTCGAAATCCATCGCCTCGACCAGTTTGGCCTCGCCGCCGACCACGCCGGGGAAGACCGGCGGCTCGTGATCGGGCTCCATCGGATTGCGGGCGTCCGACGCCATCCAGACGAAGACGATCCCCTGGCTTTCGCGCACCGGATAGGACCGCACGCGGATGCGCTCGGCCTCGAAGGCCTGATCCTCGACCAGTGAGGGAATCTTGGCGCAGACGCCGTCGGGGCGGAAGCGCCAGCCGTGATACGGGCATTCGATCGTCTCGCCCTCGCCGGGCTTGTCCACCAGCCGGCCGGCCGACAGGGGTGCGGCGCGGTGAGGGCAGATGTCGCGCATGGCATAGACCTGACCCGAGCGCGTGCGGCCGACCAGCACCGGCTCGCCCATGATCTCGTAGCGTTTCAGACTGGCGGGGGCGACGTCGCGGCCCAGGGCCACGAAATACCAGGCGTCGGTCACGAACCCCTTGCCGAACGGCTGCACGCCGGACTTCGACGGGGCGGCGTCGGCCGCGGGGGGAGCGGGGGCGGGCGAGACGGGTTCGGCGGTCATGTCTTCTGTTTAACAGCGCCGGCCGCACAGCCATAGGCCCTGCCGCGCCGTCGAGCGGGACGGTTTGTCCAATGACTTGCCGCCGTTTCCCAAACCGCAGGCTGGCGGTATGGATGGGTCGAAGAACGCCGATCAGGTCGTCTAAAGGGAAGTCTCGCCATGTTCCGCACCCTCGCCTTCGCCGTCGCCCTGTGCGTCGCCCCCGCAGCCTTCGCCCAGGACGGACATGGTGGACACGGCCCGGCGCCTACAGCCTTCCAGTCCGACCGTATCCAGGTCCGTGTCGATGGCGATCGGGACGGACGCGACATCATCCTGATCCCGGGCCTCAGTTCCTCGCCCGATATCTGGCAGGAGACGGTGGATCATCTGGTCGCGCAGGACGGCGTGGGCTGGCGCGTGCATCGCATCCAGGTCGACGGGTTCGCCGGAACACCGCCCCAGGCCAACGCCCAGTCTGACGCCCAAACCGGCGCGACCCCCACGGCCGTCGCCGCGCCGGTCGCCGAGGAAATCGCCCGCTACATTCGCGAACAGGGGCTGATCAAGCCGGCCGTCGTGGGCCATTCGATGGGCGGGACCATCGGTCTGATGCTGGCCGCGCGTCACCCTGATCAAGTCGGGCGGCTGATGGTGGTGGACATGATCCCCTTCATGGGGGCCATGTTTGCGGCGCCCGGCGCCACCGCCCAGACCGTCGCCCCGGTCGCGGACCAGATATGGACGGCTCAGGCCAACAGTCCGCGCGACGCCTATGTGGCCCAGGCGACGGCCTCCATCACGGGCATGATCAACACCGAAAGCCGCCGCGAGGAGGCGCTGCAGGATATGCGCGACAGCGACCAGAAGGTCTCGGCCGCCGCCTTCCGTGAACTGGTCGCCACCGACCTGCGCCCCGAACTACCCCGGATCACCGCCCCGACCGAGGTGCTCTACGTCAAGTTCAACGACGCCCGCATGACGCCGCAGGTCACCGACGCCATCTATCAGGCGTCCTACGCCGGACTGAGCGGCGTGACGCTGAAGCGGATCGACGACAGCGCCCATTTCGTCATGTTCGACCAGCCCCAGGTCTTCCGCGACGCGCTGGACGCCTTCCTGGCGCGATGACCCATCCGTCCGCCGAACACATCGTGGGCCTGTACAGCGACAGGGCCGAAGACTGGATCGTCGATCGGGGCGCTGCGCTGCATCCCGGCGACGGCGGTCTGGACGAAGCCGCCTGGATCGGTCGTTTCGTCGACGGTCTGGCGGCGGGCGGCCGGATTCTGGACGTGGGGTGCGGATCGGGTTGGCCGATGGGCGCGGCCCTGATCGCGCGGGGATTTGAGGTGCGGGGCATGGACGCCTCGCCCGGCCTGATCGCCCATGCGACTGCGAGCCTTCCGACCGGACGCTGGACGGTCGGCGATATCCGCCGATCCCTGCCGAGCGGGTCGTTTGACGGCGTTCTGGCCTGGCACAGCCTGTTTCACCTCAGCCCCGAAGATCAGCAGCGGCTGCTGCCGGAAATGACGTCGCGCGTCGCGGACGGCGGGCGACTGATGTTCACCTCCGGCCATGCCCATGGCGAAACCATCGGCGCCTGGCGGGGCGAGCCCTTGTATCACGCCAGCCTGGACCCCGAGGCCTATCGCGCCCTGCTGACAGACGCGGGTTTGACCGTCGAGGGTGATGGGGCGGAAACGGGCGTCTGGTTAGCCCGGCGCGCCATTCTTTAGGCGAAATGGCCGCTCACGATCCCGTGAAGTCGGCGGGGCCGTTTCGGCGGGCGTTCATACGCGATACACAGCCGATGAACGAGAACCCGCCCAGCGCGGCATCTGAAGGACGGACATGGCGGGACCAGTGAACGCGGGCGGACAACAGGCCCAGGGCAAGCCTCGCCGGTCCGCGCTGCAACGGCTGCTGTATTGGAGCGCGGTCCTGGCGGTCTGGGGGCTGATCTTCCTGGTCGTCTTCTTCGCCGTGTTCGCACGCGGCCTGCCCGACACCTCCAGCCTGTATCAGGTCGATCGCCAGCCCTCGATCACCTACCTGGATCGCAACGGGGCCCTGATCGCGACACGGGGCACCCAGATGGCGCCGCCTGCCGATCTGGACAGCCTGCCCGACTATGTGCCGGCGGCCTTCATCGCCATCGAGGACCGGCGCTTCTATCATCACCCCGGTTTTGACCCCATAGGCATGATGCGGGCGATGGCCACCAATATGCGCGCCGGGCGGGTGGTTCAGGGCGGCTCGACCCTGACGCAGCAGCTGGCCAAGAACCTGTTCCTGACGCCCGACCAGAATATGCGCCGCAAGGTGCAGGAGCTGATGCTGGCCGTCTGGCTGGAGATGAAATTCTCCAAGAAGGAAATCCTGGCCCTCTATCTGAACCGGGTCTATTTCGGCGCCGGCGCCTATGGGATCGAGGCGGCCTCGCAACGTTATTTCGACAAGTCGGCCAAGGATCTGACAGTCGGAGAGGCCGCGCTTCTGGCGGGCCTGCTGAAGGCGCCGTCGCGCTATTCGCCGGTGTCCGAGAGCGAGCGCGCCGCCGCCCGCGCCACCGTAGTCCTCAATGAAATGGAAGAGGCGGGCGTCATCACCGCCGCCCAGCGCGAACAGGCCGTGACCCAGCCGGTCATCGTTTCGCGCACCCTGGCGACCCAGCACGCCCAGTATTTCATCGACTGGCTGGACAAGTCGATCCGCAGCCTGGTCGGCGAACCGACCGAGGACATGGTGGTCGAGACGACCCTGGACCTGACCTTGCAGACCGCCGCCGAACGTTCGGTGCGCCGCATCCTGGACCGCGACGCCGGCAAGGGCGTGCAGCAGGCGGCCCTGGTCGCCCTGGACGGCGACGGCCGGGTGCGGGCCATGATCGGCGGCGCCTCCTACGCCGACAGCCAGTTCAACCGCGCCGTCGATGCGCGCCGCCAGGCAGGCTCGTCGTGGAAGCCGTTCGTCTATCTGGCGGCGGTCGAGGCTGGCTATACGCCCCAGACCCCTGTGGTCGATCAGCCCCTCACGATCGGCAACTGGTCGCCCAAGAACTATTCCGGCACGTTTAGCGGAAACATGACCTTGGCCCAGGCCGTGGCGCAGTCGACCAATACGGTCGCCGCCTATGTCGCCGATCAGGTGGGGCGCGACAGCGTGGCGCGCGCCGCCCGCCGCCTTGGCATCGAAAGCCGCATCGGGCTGGAGCCGGCCATGGCGCTGGGCGCGGTCGAGGTTTCGCCGCTGGAGATGGCCACCGCCTATGACGCCTTCGCCAACGGCGGACGCCGCGTGGAGGCCTATGGCATCAGCCGCATCCGCACGCCCCAGGGCCGCGTCATCTATCAGCGCGAAAGCGGTCAGAGCGGCCAGGCGATCAACAATCCGCCCCTCTACTACATGAACCAGATGCTGCGCGGCGTGGTCACCTCCGGCACGGGGCGCAGCGTCGCCATTCCGGGCCGCGACCTGGCCGGCAAGTCGGGCACGACCTCGGATTACAAGGACGCCTGGTTCGTCGGCTATACCGGCGGCTTCGTCGCCGCCGTCTGGGTGGGCAAGGACGACAACACCGCCATGCGCGGCGTGACGGGCGGCTCTTCGCCCGCGGCCATCTGGAAGGGCTTCATGGAGGCGGCCCTGCCGCGCCTGAACGCCCCCGCCATCCCCAACGGCCCCGCCATGCCCGAGGGCTGGGTCGCGCCCGATCCCGTCGGCGATCTGATGAGCGGCCTGGATCAGGGCGGCGCTTTGGTGGAGCCGGTCGATCCGAACCAGGGCGAACCCTATGTGGATCAGCCGGGCGTGACGGTTCAGCCGATGCCGCAAAGACAGCCGACGGCCCCGCAACCGGCCCGCCCCGTCGCGCCGCCGCCCGTCCAGCAACCCGAGGGCCGCCCGCAGCCTGAGCGCAAGGGCGACGCCCTGTTCTTCTGAAGAAAGCCTCAGCGCCCCACGGCGTGCAGGGCGCCGCCGTGGTCCCTCAGCCATTTGCGCCATGGCCTGTGATCGCCGACCAGCCGTTCGACCACGGACCAATAGGCCGGGCTGTGGTCGGCGTGAACCAGATGGCCGACCTCGTGGGCGGCCAGGTAATCGATCACCGGGGGCGGGGCCATGATCACCCGCCAGGAGTAGCGGATGGTGCGGTTGTGCGGGCTGCACGAGCCCCAGCGCGACCGGGTGTCGGCGATCGACACCGTCACCGGCTTCTGCCCCAGGGTCCGCAGATGGTGTTCAGTGCGCTCGATCAGGGTTTCGCGCGCCTGCCGCTTCAGCAGGTTCTCGACCCGGCGGGCATAGGCCTCGCCCTCCCCGCCCGAGCGGATCACCGTCCCATCTTCGACCAGGCGCGCCGCGCCGGCGCCGGGCGTTGCCTCCAGCCGAACGGGCCGACCGCGAAGCGAAATGACCTGTCCCGGCTCCAGCGGTCGACCCTTGGGTCGCACCGCCAGTCGTTCGCTGATCCAGACGGCCTTGGTGCGGGCGAAGGCGACGGCCTGGGTCAGGCCGCGTTCGGTGGGAGCGATCACCACCGCCTCGCCCGCGCGCGCGTCGATCCGCACCGACAGGCGTCGGGCGCGGGGATTGACGGACAGTCTCAGGGTCGGGCCGGAACGTGAGTTCCCGCCCCCTTCGTCAAGCGGCAGACGCTGACCGTTCCGATACGCCAAGCAAGGCCTCGTTCTTGGCGATGAAATCGCGGACGCGGGGATAGATTTCGTCACGGAAGCGACGACCGTTGAACACGCCGTAGTGGCCCACGCTGGGCTGGACGTACAGCACGCGGCGATCCTCGGGGATGCTGGAACACAGGCCGTGCGCCGCCTGGGTCTGGCCGACGCCGGAAATGTCGTCCTTCTCGCCCTCGACCGTCATCAGGCCGATGTCGGTGATCCGCGTCAGATCGACCTTGCGCCCGCGATGCTCCAGCAGACCGCGCGCCAACAGATGCTGTTGGAAGACGATGTCGATGGTCTGGAGGTAGAATTCCTCGGTCAGGTCCAGCACCGACAGATATTCGTCGTAGAATTCCTCGTGCTTCTCGACCCCGTCGCCGTCGCCGTCGATCAGGCTGTTGAAATAGTCCCAGTGGGCGTCGCGGTGTCGCGCCTCGTTCATCGACATGAAGCTGTAGAGCTGGACGAAGCCCGGATAGACGCGCCGCCCGAACCCGGCATAGGGCAGGGGCACGGTGTGGATCATGTTGGACTTGAACCAGGTGAAGGGCTTTTCCTCCGCCAACTGGTTGGTCACGGTCGGCGACAGGCGCGCGTCGATGGGCGAGCCCATGAAGGTCATGGACAGGGGGCGGTTCTCGTCACCGTCCTCGGCCATCACGGCGGCAGCCGCCAGCACGGGCGGGCCGGGCTGGCACACGCCGACGACATGGGCGCGGCCGCCGATCTCGCCCAGCATCATTCGGACATGGTCGATGTAGTCGAAGAAGTCGAACCGCCCCTCAAGCATCGACACCTGACGGGCGTTGAGCCAGTCGGTCACATAGACGTCGTGGTCCTGCAGAAACGCCTCGACCGTGCCGCGCAACAGGGTGGCGTAGTGGCCCGACAGCGGCGCCACGATCAGCACCGCCGGACCCGATGCGGGTTTTTTCGCCCGTTTCAGATCGCCGATGTTGCGGGCGAACCGGACCAGGCGGCACCAGGGGCTTTGCCAGATGACCTGTTCGGTGGTGCGGACGGTCTTGCCGTCGATCTCCAGCGTGTCCAGCTTCCACGCCGGCTTGCCGTATCGGCGCGTCACGCTCTCGAACAGTTCGGCCGAGGCGTAGGCCGTACGGCCGATGGCGGTGTCCGACGCCGGGTTGAACGGCGAGGTCCAGAAACTGCGCGCCATCTGGGCGCCGACGCGGAACGGCAGGGCCGACTGATAGGCGAGTTCGTGAAAGGCGTAGAGCATGACGATCCGTTACGGCCGGGCGCCGTTTGTGCAGGGCAACATAGAACGCCGCATCCTGCAAAAGGATTATGGGGTCGCGATCAGCCCCGCGCCATGGCCTGTTCGATGATGGTGGTGGTCTTGTCCGGCCCCAGGCTTTCCACCACCGCCGTCCTGAACCGGCCATCCGGGCCCATCAGATAGACGGTCAGGCTGTGGTTCATCGTATAGGTCTCGCCCTCCCCGACCTTCTGATAGAAGGCGCGATAGGCCTTGGCCGCCTGGGCCACCTGTTCGGGCGTGCCCGTCAGGCCGATGGTTCCCTTGGGAAAGCCGTCCGAGGACAGATAGTCCTTCAGCATCTGGGGCGTGTCGCGCTGGGGATCGACGGTGATGAAGACGATCTGCAGATCCCTGGCCTTGTCGCCCAGCCGCTGCTGCACCGCCGCCAGTTCGGCCAGGGTCGTAGGGCAGAAGTCGGGGCAGTAGGTGAAGCCGAAGAAGACCAGGCTCCACTTGCCGTTCAGCATCGTCTGATCGATCGTGCGACCGTTCTGGTCGACCAGTTGGAAGTCGCCGCCAACCAGCGGCTGGCCGGTCGAGGCGATCTCGGCGCCGTTCGAGGGGGCGTTGCGACCGCCCACGACGACAACGGTGATGATGGACAGGGCGACCGCCACGGCGATGCAGGCGCCCGCGAACAGCAGGATGGAACGACGCGGCATGACGACCTCTCACGTAACGGCTTTGATGGGTTTATAGAAGTCGCGTGACCTGGACAGAAGCCCGCATCGCGCCGCAGGGCGCGCCATCGACCGCCGCCTTGTCCGCCGATCCCCTGGACGGCTGGCGCGATGCGCCACGCCGGGGACGAGGCTTCTCGCTGCGGACGCTGATCGTGCTGCGCTGGCTGACGATCATCGGTCAGAGCGCGGCGATCCTGACGGCGCATCAGCTTTTGCACTTCCCCCTGCCGCTGTGGCCGTGCCTGATCGTGATCGCCATCAGCGCGGCGGTGAACGTGGGGGCCATGGCGCGGGTGCGACGGCTGGAGGCCAGCCTGCCCGACGGGCGCCAGACCGCCATCCACCTGGGCTTCGACATCTTTCAACTGGGCGTTTTGCTGGCCCTGACCGGGGGGCTGGAAAATCCCTTCTGCCTGTTGCTGGTGGCGCCCGTCACCATCGCGGCGGCGGCCCTGCCGGCCCGCCAGGCCCTGATGCTGGGGGTTCTGGCCCTGATCGCGGTGGGCGTGCTGTTCTTCTGGTCCGAACCGCTGCCTTGGCGCCCCTATGAGGACTTCCACCTGCCGACGCTTTATCGGCTGGGCATGGCCATGGCCCTGGTGACGGGGGTGGTCTTCACCGCCGGATACGCCTGGCGGGTGGCGGCGGACGCCGAAAAGCTGGAACTGGCCCTGGCCACCACCCAGGACGTGCTGCAACGCGAACAGCGGCTGGCGGCCCTGGGCGGTCTGGCGGCGGCGGCGGCGCACGAACTGGGCACGCCGCTGGCGACCATCCAGGTCGTGGCCAAGGAGTTGCAACGCGCCTCAAGCCCCGACAGCGACGCGGCCGAGGACGCCGCCCTGATCCTGCAACAGGCCGAACGCTGCCGGGGCATCCTGACCCAGCTCTCGCAACAACCCGAGGGCGACGACGCCCTCTATGCCGATGTATCGCTGAAGGCCCTGCTGGAAGAGGTGGTCGAACCCCACCGTGGCTTCGATCTGGCGTTCGAGGTATTGGTCAAGACGCCGGCGGGCCAGCCCGCCCCGCGCGTGCGGCGGATGCCCGAGGTGGTGCACGGCCTGTCCACCCTGGTCGAGAACGCCGCCGATTTCGCCGCCGCCACCGTGCGGGTCCAGGCCATCGTCGACGCCGGCTGGATCGAGATCGACATTCTGGACGACGGCCCAGGCTTTGCGAACGACATCCTGCCGCGCCTGGGCGAGCCCTATGTGACCAGCCGCCCCCAGGGCAAGGCGCGCCAGGCCCTGGCCGCCCAGATCGCCGCCGCCGCTCGTCCGTCCAAACGCCGTGCGACCGCAGAGGCGCCCATCGCCCCCAGCCAAGGCGGCATGGGCCTGGGCTTCTTCATCGCCCGCACCCTGCTGGAACGGACCGGCGGGTCGGTCAGCGTCGGCCAGGGCCTGCCCCAGCCGGGCGCCACGCCGGAGGCCAAGACGGTTCCGCGCGGCGCCCGCGTGGCGGTGCGTTGGGCGCGTCCGGCGCTGGAGGTCGCGGCATGATCGGGTTGGGTCGAAGCGTCGCAGGGGGAACCTTGGCCTTGACCCGCGCGCTACCCGTCCCGACTTGAGGCGGCAGGAGAGAATGAAAATGTCCGAACTGGAAACCCGCATCGCCGCCCTGCCCGACAAGTCCCTGCTGCTGCTGGACGACGATCAGGCGCTGCGGACCCGCATGGGGCGTGCGCTGGAGGCGCGCGGCTTTCAGGTGACCACCGCCGAATCCGTCGCCGAGGCGACCCAGCTGCTGCGCGACAAGGCCCCGGCCTTCGCCGTGCTGGATATGCGTCTGGAAGACGGCAACGGGCTCAAGATCGTCGAGGCGGTTCGTGAAAAGCGCGAGGACGCCCGCATCGTCATGCTGACCGGCTATGGCGCCATCGCCACGGCGGTCGCGGCGGTCAAGGCCGGCGCCGTCGACTATCTGTCCAAGCCCGCCGACGCCGACGACGTGGTCAAGGCCCTTCTGGCCACCGGCGATTCGCCCGAGCCGCCCGAAAACCCCATGAGCGCCGACCGCGTCCGGTGGGAACATATCCAGCGTGTCTATGAGCTGTGCGACCACAATGTCTCGGAAACCGCGCGCCGCCTGGGGATGCACCGCCGCACGCTGCAACGCATCCTGGCCAAGCGCGCGCCGCGATAACCCGTTTCAGTCCTCGTCGTCGTCTTCGGATGCATCGGGGATTTCGGGCGTAACCACGGTCGGGGCGATGGTCTTGATCTCGCCCAGCTTGGCGCCGGGAAAGGCCAGCAGCACGGCCTGAACGAAGGGATTAGCCTCGACCTCGGCGCGCTCGACGGCGCGCGCCTTTTTCTGAAGTTCGATCACCGTCTCGGCGCCGCCCTGGCCGTTGGCGGCGATCAGCCAGGTGCGTCCGGTCCATTCCTTCAGCCGCGCCGACAGCTTGCGCGCCAGATCCATCGGCGCGCCCTGAACGCTCTCATAGACGATGGCGCCGGGCTTGAACGAGACCGGTTTGACGAACCGCTCGACGTCCATCTGCAACCCGACCTCGCGCTTCTGCCCGATCAGAGCGACCACCTGTTCGAAACTTTGCGGATCGGGCAGGGCCGGGGCCATGACCGGCCGCGCGGCCAGCTGCGCCGACGTTCCGCCGCCGCCTCCGCCACCGCCGCCGCTCCCCCGAGGCGTCGATCCGCCGCCTAGCGGCTCGCCGGACTGCAGCCGCTTCAGCGCCTCTTCCGGTCCCGGCAGATCGGCGGCATAGGCCAGGCGCACGATGGCCATCTCGACCGCATCGGCCGGATTGGGCGCGCGCCGCACCTCGTCCAGAGCCTTCAGCAGCATCTGCCAGGTCCGCGACAGGGTCGCCGCCGGAATGGCCGCGCCCAGGGCCGCCAGCTTCTGGGCCTGATCGTTGGGCAGGCGGGTCGCGTTCGGCCCAAGCATCTTGGCGACCGAGGCCGCGTGGCAATGCTCCAACAGGTCATTGGTCACCTGCACCGGATCGGCGCCGAAGCCGTACAGCGTGCGGAAGCTTTCCAGCGCCTCGGGCGTGCGGCCGGCCATGACGCTTTCGAACAGGGCGATGGTCTGGGTCCGGTCGGCCAGGCCCAGCATATCGCGCACCGTGTCGGTCTTGACCGTCTCGCCGCGCTCGGCCTGGACCAGGGCCTGATCCAGCAGGGACAGGCCGTCGCGCACCGACCCCTCGGCCGCGCGCGAGATCAAGGCCAGGGCGTCGGCCTCGATCTTCATGCCCTCGCGGTCGGCGATCCGGCCCAGATGCTCGACCAGGATTTCCGGCTCGACCCGGCGCAGATCGAACCGCTGGCAACGCGACAGGATCGTCACCGGCACCTTGCGGATCTCGGTGGTGGCGAAGATGAATTTGGCGTGTGGCGGCGGCTCTTCCAGCGTCTTCAGCAGGGCGTTGAACGCCTGCGTCGACAGCATATGCACCTCGTCCAGCACATAGACCTTGTAACGCGCCTCGACGGGCGCATAGCGGACGCTTTCCAGGATGTCGCGGATGTCGTTGACGCCGGTGTGCGACGCCGCGTCCATCTCCATCACATCCATATGCTGTCCGGCCATGATGGCGGCGTCGTGCCGGCCGTGGGCGGTCAGGGTCAGCGACGGCTTGTCGATGACATCGGTCTCGTTGTTCAGGGCGCGCGCCAGCAGGCGGGCGGTCGTGGTCTTACCGACGCCCCTCACCCCGGTCAGCATGAAGGCGTGGGCGATCCGGCCGGTGGCGAAGGCGTTGGTCAGGGTGCGGACCATCGCCTCCTGCCCGATCAGATCCTCGAAAGTCCGAGGTCGATATTTGCGCGCCAGCACCTGATAGGCGCCGGCATCCTCGACAGGCGTTTCCACCTCGGCGCGCGGCGACGCGACGACCTCGGTCGCGGAAGCCGGAGGCGCGACTGACACGGGCTCGGGCGCCGCTACGGGCGCGCCGAACATATCGTCGGTGTTCTCGTCGCGCGGCGCGGCCTCGTCCTCATCCCAGGGCGGGCCGTCCAGATTCGTGTCGCTGTCGCTCATGGCGACAGTCTTACAGCGGGTCAGGGACAGGACGAAGCGAGATTCGAACCCTGGCCCGCCCGCTTGCCGGCCAAGCGCGCCGGTTTAGATCGCCAGCCCGTTCTCGCGGGCCAGATCGGCCAGTTTGACCATCGGGCGGGGGCCCCAGTGAGCGATGACCTCGGAGGCGGCCAGCGAGCCCAGCTTGGCGGCGTGGTCCAGCGGCAGATCGCGGGCCAGACCCAGCAGGAAGCCGGCGGCGTACTGATCGCCGGCGCCCGTGGTGTCGATCACCTTGGCGACCGGATAGGCGGCGACGGCGATCCGCTCTTGCCCCTTGATCACGACCGAGCCGTGCTCGCCGCGCGTCACGGCGGCGATCTCGACGATGGCGGCCAGTTGAGCGGCGGCGGCGTCGAAGTCGTCGGTTTCGAACAGGGCGCCCAGTTCGGCCTCGTTGGCCAGGACGATGTCGGCGGACTGGGCGATGAAATCGAGCAGCTCGGCGCGCCAGCGGGCCACCACGAAGGTGTCGGACAGGGTGATGGCGACCTTGCGGCCCGCCTTGTGCGCGGCGGCGGCGGCGCGTTCGAAGGCGGCGCGGGCCGGGGCCGGGTCGAACAGATAACCCTCCAGATAGACGATCTGGCTGGAGGCGATCAGGGCCTCGTCGATGTCGTCGGCATAGAGCTGGTTCGCGGCGCCCAGGAAGGTGGCCATGGTGCGCGCGCCGTCGGACAGGACGTTGATCAGGCAACGGCCGGTGCCGAAGCCCTTGTCGGCGCCGCCCGTCAAGACCGGGGTGTCGAAATGCACGCCCGCCGCGCGGATGTCGTGGGTGAAGACCTGGCCCAGCGTATCGTCGGCCACCTTGCCGATATAGGCTGCGCGGCCGCCGAACGAGCCGACGCCCGCCACGGTGTTGCCGGCCGAACCGCCCGAGGCCTCCACGCCCGGCGCCATGGCGTCGTACAGGGCCGCGCTGCGTTCGGCGTCGACCAGCTGCATCGAGTTGGGGGCCAGGTCCTGGGCGGTCAGGAAGGCGGCGTCGCAGGGGCTGAGCACGTCGACGATGGCGTTGCCGACAGCGCAGACGTCATATTGGGCGGTGTTCTGGGTCATGCTCGCGCCTTAGCCGCTCCACGCCCGCCCGTCATCCGAAATCATATAAGGAAGCCCTTATATGCCCGGCGGTGATTCGATAAGAAGCGACCATGACCCAGATCGCCGTCCTGACCCCCGATCCGTCCGACCGCTCCTATATCGGGCGCTGGCCCGAGGTGTTGGAGCGGTTGAAGGCGACCCTGGAACGCACAGGTGCGGCCGTGACGGCGACGCCCTGGACCGATCATGTCGAGGATGCGTCAGGCCTGGACCGCTACGACCTGATCCTGCCGGTCATCGCCTGGGGGTACCACCGCGATCATGACCGCTGGCTGAGGGCGTGCGCGACCTGGACGGCGGCGCGCCTTCCGGTCGCCAATCCGGCCGAGGTCCTGCGCTGGAACTCGGACAAGACCTATCTGGGACGTCTGGCGCAACAGGGCGTTCCCATCCCGCCGACGCTGTGGACCGATCAGGCGACCCAGGATCAGGTGGACGCCGCCTTCGATCAGACTGGCGCTCCGGTCCTGATCTTGAAGCCTACCGTTTCTGCCGGCGCGTTTCGCACCCTGCGCCTGTCGCCGGGCCAGCCCTTGAGCGACGCGCCCGAGGGGCCGGCGATGATCCAGCCCTATCTGAAGTCCATCGAGACGGAGGGTGAAACCTCGCTGCTGTTCTTCGGCGGCCGTTTCAGCCACGCGGTCAACAAACGGCCCGTGCCCGGCGACTTCCGCATCCAGATGCAGTTCGGCGGCCTTTATCGCACCGTGACGCCGGACGCCGAGGCGCTGGCCCTGGCGCATCAGGTGCTGGCCGCCATCGCCGAACCCCTGCTCTACGCCCGCATCGATCTGGCCCGCGACGACGACGGGCGCTGGGTGCTGATGGAGGCGGAACTGATCGAGCCGGACTTTTATCTGGACCACGATCCCGCAAACGGGGCCGGTTTCGCCGCCGCCATAGGCGCCCGCCTGAACGGCTGAACGACGCGCGTCAGAAGGCGTCCCAGTCTCCCGCGCCAGCCACCGCCAGACGGGGCCGCGCCGGCGCCGAAGGATTGCGGGCGAAGGCTTCGATCCGCGCCTGGGCGCGTTTGATCGGTGGTTGAGCGTCGGATCGGGCGGGCGCGACCGGCGCGCTGACGGTGAACCGACCGACCAGGGCCGCCAGTTCACCCGCCTCGCGCGTCAGATTGAGACTGGCGGCGGTCGATTGTTCGACCATCGCCGCATTCTGCTGGGTGACCTGGTCCATCGCATTGACCGCGGTATTGACCTCGCCCAGGCCGATGGCCTGCTCTTGGGTCGAGGCGCGGATTTCGGCCATCAGGGTGGAAATCTCGCCGATCCGCCCCGCGATGCCGTCCAGCGCCTGGCCGGATTGACGCACCAGATCGACCCCGTCCTTGACCTGGGCGCCGCTGGTGGAGATCAGGGTTTTGATCTCCTTGGCGGCCTGGGCCGACCGCTGAGCCAGGGCGCGGACCTCGGATGCGACGACGGCGAAGCCGCGACCGGCGTCCCCGGCCCGCGCCGCCTCGACACCCGCGTTCAGGGCCAGAAGGTTGGTCTGGAAGGCGATCTCGTCGATCACGCCGATGATCTGGCCGATCTGGTTGGAAGACCGTTCGATCTCGCCCATGGCGGCGACGGTGCGCTGGACCACGACATCGCCGGCCGCCGCCTGATCGCGCCCCTGCCCCACCACCTGATCGGCGGCCAGGGCGTTCTCTGCGGTCCTGGCGACGGTGGCGGTGATCTGGTCCAGAGCGGCGGCGGTCTGTTCCAGGCTGGCCGCCTGATGTTCGGTGCGGCGCGACAGATCGTCGGCGGCGGCCCCGATCTCGTGCGCGCCAGACTGGATCGCGCCCGCGTTGACGCCGATCACGCCGATCGCCTGATCCAGCGCGGTCATGGCGGCGTTGAAGTCGTCACGCAGCACGGCGTAGTCGCCGGGAAAATCATCCTCGATCCTGTAAGCCAGATCGCCCGCCGCCATGGCCGCCAGACCGCGCGCCGTGCCCTGGACCACGGCGGCCTGAACCGCCGCCGCCTGGCGTTCGGCCTCCAGACGCCGGTCGCGTTCGTCCTCGACCGCGGTGATGTCTGTGGCGAATTTGACGATCTTGGACACCCGGCCTTCGGCGTCGAAGACAGGATTGTAGCTGGCCTCGATCACCACGCGTCGACCGTCGCGGCCATAACGGACGAACTTGTCGGCGAACATCTCGCCGGCGCTCAACCGCCGCCAGAAGTCCGCATAGGCCGGCCCTTGCGCCTCGGTCGGATCGACAAACATCCGGTGGTGATGGCCCGCGATCTCGTCCAGCGCATAGCCGACCACCGTCAGGAAGTTGGCGTTCGCGTGCCGGATCGTGCCGTCCAGATCGAATTGGATCACCGCCTGCGACCGGTCGATGGCGGCGGCCATGCCGCGCAGATCCAGCAGTTCGCCGTCCTGCGGGCGTTTTCGAAACAGGCGCATCTACAGGACTTTCAACACAAAATCAGGAACACGAATGGCACGGCGGCGGTTTAGAATCCGTGCGGCCCTGGTTAGCAAGCTAACGCTCAACCTTGGCGTTTTCGCCGACGCGCGAGCCGTGCATAACTGACTTATCCTTCCCTGGTTCCATGAGGTCCGGCTTGACCGCCAGCGCGCGAGAGACGCTTCAACTGCAGGTCGCGATGCAGGTGATGGTGACGGCCAAGCGGTGGAAGCTGCGGGTCGCCGATCTGTTTCGCGATCACGGCCACACGGGCGCGCCGACGGTGGTGCTGTATTTTCTGGCGGACCACCCCAAGGGCCTGACCCTGTCGGAACTGTCCGAGCGGATGGAGCTGTCGGGCGCCTCCCTGACCCGTCTCGTTCAGCGGCTGGAGCGCGATGGCATGGTCAGCCGGCGCCGCATGGTCGGCGACGGGCGGTCGTGGCTGATCGTGATGGAGCCGGCGGGCCGCGAGGCGGTGCAGGCCTTCGACATCCACGCCGCCGCCATGCGTCAGCGAATGTTCCAGGAGGTGTCCGAGGCGGACATGGCCGCCGCCCTGCGGGTGCTGACCGTCCTGTCCGACAAGCTGGTGAAGGGACCGGACGCCTTCAGGCCGGAGACGCGGCCTCGCCCAGAGCGATAAGCCCGGCGCGCGAGGGGCACAGGTCGGCGATCAGGCACGACAGGCATTTGGGCTTTCGCGCCGTGCAGGTGTAGCGGCCGTGCAGGATCAGCCAGTGATGCGCCTTGGGCAACCAGTCTTCCGGCACGACCTTGAACAGTTGCGCCTCCACCTTGTCGGGCGTTGCGGCGTTGGCCAGGCCCAGCCGGTGCGAGACGCGGAAGACGTGGGTGTCCACGGCGATGGCCGCCTCGATTCCCAGTTCGTTCAGCACCACCGAGGCCGTCTTGCGCCCCACGCCCGGCAGGGCCTGAAGATCGGCGCGGTTCAGCGGAACCTGGCCGCTGTGATGCTCCACGACGATGCGGCTCAGGGCGATGACGTTCCTGGCCTTGCCGCGATACAGGCCGATGGAGGCGATATAGGGGATCAGGCCTTCCTCACCCAAGGCCAGCATCTTCTGCGGCGTGTCGGCGACCTTGAACAGGCGATCGGTCGCCTTGTTGACCGAGACGTCGGTGGCCTGGGCCGACAGGGCGACGGCGACCACCAGCGTATAGGGATCCGAAAAGGTCAGTTCCGTCTTGGGATCGGGCATGACCCCGGCCAACCGTTCGAAGATCGCCTCGACCCGATCCTCGTCCGGGGGCCAGCGCAGCACGGGGATGGCGGCGCCGGTCATGATCGAGGGACGTTTGGCGCCGACCTTGGCGGCGGGTTTTCGGGGCTTGGCCGGTTTCACGACGCACGCTCGTCAACGTCGCGGTCGGGCGCGAAGCCCAGAGCGGCCAGGGCCGAGGCGGCGGCGCGCTCGCCCTCCATCCAGGCGCCGTGGGCCGTGCCGTAATAGACCGGCGCCGTCGCCTCGCCGGCCAGGAAAATCCGGTCCTCGACCGCGACACGCAGCGTCGCCCGATCCGCCGCATGGCCCGGCAGGGCATGGGAGTAGGCGCCCCGCGACCAGGGATCGACGCCCCAGCCGCTGACGGCGGCGGGCTCCAGCCGACGCCGCATCTCGGACCCTAGGGCCGAAACCAGTTCGGAGACGGCGAAGTCGAACAGGGCGTCGGGGCCTTGCGCCTCCAGCCCCCAGGCCAGATCGGCGCCGAAATAGGCCTCGATCATCGGTCGGCCGAACGGCCGCAGGTGATAGCCGCCGGTCTGGGCCGTATCTATGCGGGTCCACAGTTGGGTGTCGGGTTGGAAATCGCCCGCGCCCCGCACCGTCATATGCACCTTGGACGCCAGGCCCAACGGCACGCCGGCCGTCGCCTCCAGCAGGGCGGGAACCGGCGGATCGATGCGGACGGCCTCGCTGGCGATCAGACTGTTGGGCGTGGTCAGGACGACGATCCGCGCGGTCAATTCACCCCGGTTGGTCTCCAGCCGCAGCAACGGTCCCGACCGGTCGATGCGGCGCACGGCGCAGTCCGTCACCGTGACCGACGATACCGCCTGGCCCAGCCGGGCGATCAGCCGGCCGTACCCCTCGCGCACCCGCCAGTTCACGCCAGTATCGCCATAGGCGTCGTAATCCAGGCTGGACACCTCCGCGAAGCGTGCCCCGTTCAGAGCGCCGGAGATGGCGTCCATCCGCGCATTCCAACGGCTGTCTAGGTCGAAGAAGTCCGAGGCCGGGCGGTCCTTTCCCTGGCCCGCGCGGAAAAGGGCGGCCGCCTCGCTCACGCGCTGGTCGAAATCGGCGAAGGCCTGGCCGAAGGCGGCCTGGTCCGCCGGCGTCATCTCGTGGTCGAAGGCCTGGGTGCGCCAGGGCGGCGGCGTCTGGTCCAGCGTCAGGCCTTGCGCCTCGACCTGCGCGGCCAGGACGTTGTCGTCGGCCGAGTGAAGCCAGCCGCACCCCATGTCCAGACCCTGGCCTTCGAAGCTCTGGGTGAAGGCGCGGCCGCCGATCCGGCCGCGCGCCTCCAGCACGATCATCGACAGGCCCGGCCGCATCAGCCGCCGCGCGGCGGCGATCCCGGCGGCCCCGGCGCCGACCACGACCACGTCGACCTGGGACGGCAGGGGATTGGAGGCCTTGGGCAAGTCGGTCATGCGCCGCCGACGATACCGAAAGGCCGTCGCGGCGGACACCAAAATAGCGCGCCGGAAAACATTCACACGATGGGTCATTGATTTTTGGACGGCGGGGTCCATTTTAGCGCCGCTTCAAAACGCCGCACCCCTTGTCGGACCCTCCCCCATGTCGCCTGAACTCAAGAAACGCCTGCCGCTGATCATCGCGGGGATCGTCGCGGTGCTGCTGATCGTCGGCGGCGTGATCTGGTGGGTGAACGGCCAACGCTGGGAAAGCACCGACAACGCCTTCGTCCAGGCCGACACCACCCTGGTCAGCCCGCAGCTGTCGGGCCGCGTGACCGAGGTTCTGGTGGGCGACAACCAGCGGGTCGAGGCG
The DNA here is from genome assembly GCA_963515305.1 of uncultured Brevundimonas sp. Classification (GTDB taxonomy): domain Bacteria; phylum Pseudomonadota; class Alphaproteobacteria; order Caulobacterales; family Caulobacteraceae; genus Brevundimonas. Next base: position 153,111 of record CAUPWX010000006.1, on the reverse strand, counting down.
GGCCAGATCCTGGTCAAGCTGGACGATTCCGACCAGAAGGCCGAACTGGCTCAGGCCGAGGCCAATCTGGCCGCCGCCGTCGCCGCCGTGGGCCACGTCGACGCCCAGGCCGAACAGGAACAGGCCTCCATCGCGGCCCGCGCCGCCGCCGTCAGCCAGGCCCACGCCCAGGCCGGCCTGGCCCGCGCCGAGGTCGATCGTTACGGCAAGCTGGCCGAACAGGGCTGGGTCTCGCAGCAACGCATCCAGACCGAACGCGCCAGCGCCGCGACCGCCAACGCCAGCGTCGAACAGGCTCAGGCCGCCCTGGTCGCCGAACAACGCACCGCCGGCGTTCTGGGCTCGACCCGCCAGCAGAGCGTCGCCGCCGTCGAACAGGCCCGCGCCGTGGTCGATCAGGCCCGCATCGCCCTGGAACGCACGGTGATCCGCGCGCCCGTCGCCGGCGTGGTCGGCGCCCGCAGCGTGCGCTCGGGCCAATACGTCAACGCCGGCACGCAGCTTCTGTCCATCGTTCCGCTGACCCACACCTATATCGTCGCCAACTTCAAGGAGACGCAGCTGGACAAGGTGCGCCTGGGCCAGGCCGTCGAGATTTCCGCCGACGCCTTCCCGGGCCGCAAGATCCAGGGCCGCGTCGACAGTTTCGCCCCGGCTACCGGGTCCGAGTTCGCCCTGATCCCGGTCGAGAACGCCACCGGCAACTTCACCAAGATCACCCAGCGGGTGCCGGTACGGATCGTGGTCAGCGGCTCGGATCGCAACCTGGCCCTGCGGCCCGGCCTGTCGGTCGACGTCAAGATCGACCTGAAGAGCCAGGGCGGCCAGAGCTTCGCCGAAGTCTCGACCGGAGCCGCAGGCCAGTGACCGCCGCCAACCCCACCGCAACCGGTGGGGGCCCCACAGCTTCGAAGGGCCCCGTCGCCGGCCATCCCGAGATCAACTGGACCATGCTGCTGCTGGGCTTCGCCGGCATGGTGGTGGGCCAGTTCATGGCCATCCTGGACATCCAGATCGTCGCCGCCTCCCTGCCCCAGATTCAGGCCGGGGTCGGCGCCTCGGCCGACGAGATCAGCTGGATCCAGACCGCCTATCTGATCCCCGAAGTTGTCATGATCCCCCTGTCGGGCTTCCTGTCGCGACTGTGGGGCACACAGCGGCTGTTCCTGGCCTCGTGCGCCGGCTTCGTGCTGATGAGCATCGCCACCGGCCTGTCGTCGTCCATCGACATGATGATCCTGTTCCGGGCCATCCAGGGCTTCGTCGGCGGGGCCATGATCCCGACCGTCTTCGCCGTGGCCTTCACCGCCTTCCCGCCGGACAAGCGCGTCACGGCCAGCGTGGTCATGGGACTGATCGTCACCCTGGCCCCGACCGTCGGCCCGACGCTGGGCGGGCATCTGACCGAGTGGCTGAGCTGGCGCTGGCTGTTCTTCATCAACGTGGGACCGGGGCTGATCGTGCTGTTCCTGGTCGGGCGCTACGGAAACTTCGACAAGGGCGATCCGTCCCTGGCCAAGGGGTTCGACTGGTGGGGCCTGGGCTTCATGGCCGCCTTTTTGATGTCGATGCAGTTCGTTCTGGAGGAAGGGGCCAAGAACGACTGGTTCGACGACACCCACATCCTGCTGCTGTCGGTGGTTGCCGCCGTCGCCGGGCCGATCTTCGTGTGGCGGTCCCTGACCTATCGCCAGCCGATCGTGGAACTGCGCGCCTTTGGAAACCGTAACTTCCTGGTCGGTTTCATCATGACCTTCATCGTCGGTTTCGCCCTGTTCGGCGGCACCTTCCTGCTGCCGCTCTTCCTGGGGCGGGTGCTGGGCTATTCGTCGGCCGAGGTGGGCACCACCATGGTCGTGTCGGGCCTGGCCATGTTCGCCACCGGCCCCTTCGCCGGGCGGCTGGTGCGAAAGCTGGATGCGCGCGTGCTGATGTTCGGCGGCTTCATGATGTGCGCCTGGGGGATGTGGGAGGCGCGTCTGGTCACCGAGAACTGGGGCTTCTGGGAGTTCGCCTCGGTTCAGGCCTTCCGCGGCGTCGGCGTCATGCTGGCCATGATCGCCTCCCAGCAGGTGACGATGGCCACCCTGCCGCCGCACATGGTCAAGAACGCCTCGGGTCTGGTGAACCTGGCCAGAAACGTCGGCGGCGCCTTCGGCCTGGCGATCCTGAACACCAGTCTGACCTCAAACACCGCCCTGCACATGGTCGAACTGACCAGCGCCATCGGCCAGGGCGATCAGGCGGTGCGTCAGATGATGGCGGGCATGGCGCAGAGGTTCTCCGGCACCATCGACCCCGCCGCCTCGGCCATGAAGGCCATCTATGGGCTGTTGCAGAAACAGGCGACGACGATGGCGTTCGGCGACGCCTTCGCGCTGTTGGGCATTCTGTGCGCCGGGGCGGCCTTCGTGACCCTGATGGCGCAGCCTGTCCGCGCCCAGGCCGGCGCGCCGCCGTCGGACGCCCACTGATGGCGCGCCGTCGCGGTCAGGTCGACGAACGCAAGAGCGAGGCCATCCTGGACGCCGCGGCGTCCCTGTTCGCCGACAAGGGGCTGCAGGCCAAGATGGACGAGATCGCCAAACTGGCGGGGGTGTCCAAACAGACGGTCTACAACCGCTTCGCCTCCAAGATGGAGATCGCCCAGGCCCTGGCCGCCAAACGGGTCGAGGACATCGTGGCGCCGCTGCGGACCGCTGGCGATCCGCAGACGGTGCTGGAAAGCCTGGCCCTGACGCTGCTTAACCGGGTGTGCAGCGCCGACAAGGTCGGGTCGATGCGCGGGGTCGCCCTGATCTCGACCGAGGCGCCCGAGATCGCCCACGCCATCTACGAGGCCGGACCGAAACGCAGCCTGCACGAAATGGCCCTGTGGCTGGCTGAACAGACGCGCCAGGGCCGGTTGACGGTCGCCGACCCCGAACAGGCGGCCGAGATGTTCTCGGGCCTGGTGCTGGGCCACGGCCATCTGCGCGCCATGCTGGACGTGCCGCAACTGGCGCCTGACAAGCGCGCCGCCCGCGCCAGGGAGGCGGCCCGCATCTTCGTCGTCGCCCATGCGCCGGCCCCATCGTCTTCAGCGCCGAAGACTTTCTGAGCCGGCCGCGCTAGACCTTGGCCGTCCTGTAGAGTGAAAGCCCGCCCATGCTGATCCACCTGTCCTCCTGGCCCGAGATCGACGCCCGCCTCAACGACGGCGGGCCGCTGTCCAGGACGGTGATCGTGCCCATCGGCTCAAACGAGCAGCACGGGCCGACCGGCCTTCTGGGCACCGACTGGCTGTGCCCCGAGATCATCGCCCATGCGGCCGAAAAGACCGACGCGAACCTGATCGTGGCGCCCACCTTCAACATCGGCATGGCCCAGCACCATCTGGCCTTCGCCGGCACCATCTCCCTGCGCCCCTCGACCTTCATGGCCGCGATCACGGACTGGGTTTCGTCGCTGAGCCGGCACGGGTTCGAGCGAATCTACTTCCTGAACGGCCACGGCGGGAACGTCGCCACCATCGAGGCGACCATCTCGGAAATCTATGCCGAGTGGAGCTTCGTCGAGGATCAACCGCCCTTCGTGCTGAAGCTGAAGAACTGGTGGGACCTGCCCGGCGTCCACGGCCTGTGCAACCGCCTGTTCCCGACCGGCCACGGGATGCACGCCACCCCGTCCGAAATCGCGGTCACGCAAGCCGCCTATCCCGACCGGATCAAGACCGCCGACTACAGCCCCCGGATCGCGCCCAGCGGCCCGATCCGCGACGCCCTGGACTATCGCGCCCGCTTCCCCGACGGCCGGATCGGCTCGGACCCGGCCCAGGCCAGTCCGGAGAAGGGCCAACAGATCATCGACGCGGCGATACCGGCCCTGTTGAGCGACGTCGCGGCCTTCGCCGCCGAGACCCAACCGGGGGTCGAGCCCTGAGCGCCAAGCCCCCCACCGTCGCCGACGCCGCCGTCGTCGGCGCCCAGATCCTGGCCGCATCGGCCGAGGTGATCGCAGCCCGCACCGGCCTGATGGCGCAGGGCCTGACCAGCGCCAAGGGTCAGGACCTCAAGGAACTGTCGCTGATGAGTTCGGAGAAGGCCGAGGCCCTGTCCGCATCCGCCGGCGCCGTGACCGCCAGCGCCGGGGCCATCGGCCAGCGGCTGGGGCGCGTGGCGATGGACGAGGGCGCCCATGCCCTGAGGGCGGCGGCGGCGGTGACCCAGGCCCGCACCCCGGCCCAGGCGGCCGAGGCGCAGTTCAGCTATGCGATGGGCTGGTGGAGCCGGGCGGCGGCCCAGGCCCTGACCCTGAACGGCGAACTACTGAAGGCCCAGGCCGAGGCGATGGCCCCCATTCACAAGACCGCGACCGCCAATGCGAAACGGCTGCGCGAGAAGCGCTAGCGGGCGACAGACCTCAGGCCGTTTCCACCACCTTCAGCTTGGGCTTCTTGACCTTAGGGGGCTTGGCCGGGCGGTCGGCCTTGCGGGCGGCCTTTTCGGCCTTCTTGGCTTCCTTTTCGGCCGCCTTCAGCGCCTTCTTGGCGGCCTTGGCCTCGGCCTTGGCGGCGTCGGGGGCGGCGTCGGCGGCGGCGGCCAGTTCGGCCAACTGGCTGAGGAAGGCGTCGCGCTGCCCCTTGGGCAGCAGGGCCATGATCCGCTTGTCGGCGGCCTCGACCAGGGGACGAGACGCCTCAAGCCGGGCGGCGCCGTCCGTGGACAGACGAACCGCCTTGGCGCGGGCGTCCAGGGTGGAGCGTTCGCGCTCGAGCAGGCCCTTGGCCGTCATCCGCGTGACCAGATCGGCCAGGGTCGAACGGTCGATGCCGGTCATGCGGACCAGTTCGGTCTGGGTCAGACCGGCCTTGAGCGAGACGGCCTCCAGCACGGCGAACTGGCGCTGGGTCAGGCCTTCTGCGCCGGTTTCCTCGGCATAGATGTCCAGCGCCAGTTGCAGGGCGCGGTGCATCAGGTGGCTGGGCGACGTGCCCAGAGGCCCGACCTTCCGCGTCGCTTTTCCCGCCTTCACCATTGACCCGCTCCCCTTAAGTTTCGTCCGAACACGTATCAGCCATGCTTTACGATTTGACGGGAAAAGCGCGTCGGTTCCGTGACAGTTCCGCTTGCGGTTCTACAGGCCGGGATCGGGCGAGACCGGACCGGGTTCCTCGTCCTTGATCATGTTCCGCATGATCAGCGGCACCTGAGACAGGCCGAAGACGGAGGCGGCGATCCACAGCACGCCGCGGAAGCCGGTCCAGACGTCGTTGGGATTGGGCGTGTCGCGGCCCAGGGCGTGCCAGAGGGCGGTCACGGCCTGAGGACTGCGGAAGACCTCGTTCAGGATGGCGACGGTCAGGAAATAAAGGCCATAGCGCAGGGTCAGCGTGCGCCAGGCGGCGTCGTTGACCCGGATGGCCGACCCCAGCAGGGCCTTGAACGGATATTTCTTCAGCGGGATCGACCCCAGCAGAACCGCCGCCAATAGGCCGTTCTGCACCGTCAGCTTCAGCTTCACGAACAGGTCGTCGTGGGTGAAGATGGTGAGCAGACCGAACACCAGGGCGAACAGGCCGGTGATCAGCGGCAGGGGCGCGAACCGCCGTTCTACCGCATAGCCCACGACCAGGGCCAAGGCCGAGGCGCCCACCAGCACCCAGGTCGCCAGGATCATGTCGCGGGTGACGAAATAGCTGATCATGAAGGCGGCCAGAGCGCCGAAATCGACGGCCTGGCGGATCCACTGACCGCCCTTGTGCGGGTTCGGAACAGGGGTCTGGTCGGTCATGTCAGTCTTCCAGTCCCACCAGAGAGCGCGAGAAGGCGCGGGCGTCGAACGGTTGCAGATCCTCCACCCCCTCGCCCACGCCGATCAGCATCAGGGGGGCGTCGGACGCCTGGGCCACCGGCACCAGCACCCCGCCGCGCGCCGTGCCGTCCAGCTTGGTCATGACGACGCCGGTGACGAAGGCGGTGCGGCCGAAGATCTGTTCCTGGGCCAGGGCGTTGCGGCCTACCGTGGCGTCCAGCACCAGAAGCGTGTCGTGCGGCGCCTCGGGATCGATCTTTTTCAGGACGCGGACGATCTTGAGCAGTTCGTCCATCAGGGCGGACTTGTTCTGCAGCCGGCCGGCGGTGTCGATCAGGACGACGTCGAAGCTTTCGGCCTTGGCCTTCTGATAGGCGTCGAAGGCCAGACCCGCGGCATCGGCGCCGTCGCGGCGGCTTTCGAAATGGGCGCCGGCCCGTTCGGCCCAGACCTTGAGCTGTTCGCGGGCGGCGGCGCGGAAGGTGTCGCCGGCGACGATCATCACCTTGGCGCCCTTGCCGGTCAGATCGGCGGCGATCTTGCCCAGGGTGGTAGTCTTGCCCGAGCCGTTCACCCCGACGAACAGGACGACATAGGGTTTGGGGCCGTTCAGCGGATCGAAGGTCGCCTGGCGCGGCGACAGTTCGGCGGCGACGGCCTCGGCCAGCGCCTCCTTGACCTCGCGCTCCTGGGCGTCCTTGCCGAACTTCAGCCCGCGGAAGCGTTCGACGATCCGGGCCGAGGCGGCCGGGCCGAGATCGCTTTCCAGCAGATGCTCTTCCAACTGCTCCAGCGACGCCTCGGACAGGGGTTCCTTGACGAAGGTGGCGACGACCTGATCGGTCATCTGTTTGGAGGAGCGCGAGAGCCCAGCGGACAGGCGCTGGAACCAGCCCTTTTTCGGCGTGTCGTTCATCAGATGGCTTTAGCGGGGGCGAAGGCGAACGTCATCCGCATTCGCGAAGACGGACAGGTCGTGTTCAGACGGCGGGGGCCAAAAACACCGTCTAATTCGTCTAATTCGTCTGAAGTCCGCGCCTCCTTGTCCGCGCCGGGCGCACCCGAACGATTATAAGGGCGGCCCGGACGGGGGATGGCGAAAAGGCTCTGGAAATCCTCAGGCCATTGGAATCGTTGCGCTTGCATCAGCGACATTGTGCTGGTTGACGCGGGTGTCGAGCCGCTCGACGCCATGATGACAGGGGCGAGCGCAGGGCGCGAACCATTCCGTCCCTTCATCTTTCGCGCCTATATGAGAGGTCGAAGACCGGCGCGGCCGGGCAAAGGACGATCCGATGGCTGATGCTTCTTCCTTCTTCTCGCCCAGGACGCATGGGTTCGTGCGCGTGGCGGCGGCGACGCCGGTGGTCCATGTCGGCGATCCCAGAGCGAATGCGGAAGAACACGTCGCCCTGATCCGGCAGGCGGGCGAGCAGGGGGTGGACCTGATGGTCTTTCCCGAACTGTCGCTGTCGGCCTACGCCATCGACGACCTGCATATGCAGGCGGCCCTGCTGGAGGCGGTCGAGCGCCAGATTGCCGTGGTGGCCGAGGCGACGGCCGAGGCGGACGTGGTGGCGGTGGTCGGGGCGCCGATCCGCAGCGGCGACGCCCTGTTCAACTGCGCCGTGGTGATGGGGGCGGGCGAGGTTCTGGCCGTCGTGCCCAAGACCTATCTGCCCAACTACCGCGAATATTACGAGAAACGCTGGTTCGCTCCGGCGACGGCGCGGACCGAGGACACGGTGCTGCTGAACGGCGAGACGGTGGATTTCGCGCCGGGCCTGATCTTCGAGGCGGTCAACCGGCCAGGGTTCGTGTTCGGAGTCGAGATCTGCGAGGATTATTGGGCCCCGCTGCCGCCCTCGACGCGGGCGGCGCTGGCGGGCGCGCGCATCCTGCTGAACCTGTCGGCGTCCAACATCGTGATCGGCAAGGCGGACGAGCGCGCGATGCTGAGCGCCAGCCATTCGGCGCGGACCCTGTCGGCCTATGTCTTCGCCGCCTCGGGCTGGGGCGAGAGCACCACCGACCTGGCCTGGGACGGTCAGGCGACGATCCATGAGCTGGGGTCCAAGCTGGCGGAAGGCGAGCGGTTCGCCCTGGAAAGCCATCTGACGATCGCGGACGTGGACGTGGACCGGATCGGTCTGGATCGTTTGCGGAACGGCACCTTCAGCGAATGTGCGAGGAACGAGGGCGAGGCGGCGACGGTCGTGCCCTTCGTGGCGCGCGAGGACGCGGTCGAGAGCGAACTGATCCGGCCGCTGGACCGGTTCCCCTTTGTGCCCGACGACGCCGGGCGGCTGGACCAGGACTGCTACGAGGCCTTCAACATCCAGGTGCAGGGGTTAATGCGCCGCATGACGGCGACGGGCGCCAGGTCGCTGGTGATCGGGGTGTCGGGTGGGCTGGATTCGACCCAGGCCCTGCTGGTGGCGTGCCGCGCCTTTGACCGGCTGAAGCTGCCGAGAACGGGCATACTGGCCTATACGATGCCGGGGTTCGCGACCTCGGACGGGACCAAGTCGAACGCCTGGGCGCTGATGAAGGCCTTGGGCGTCACGGGCGCCGAGATCGACATTCGCCCGGCGGCCGAACAGATGTTCAAGGACATCCGCCATCCGTTCGCGGACGGGGAGCCGGTGCACGACATCACCTTCGAGAACGTGCAGGCGGGGCTGAGGACCGACTATCTGTTCCGGCTGGCGAACCAGAACAAGGCCTTCGTTCTGGGGACCGGCGACCTGTCGGAACTGGCGCTGGGCTGGGCCACCTATGGCGTCGGCGACCATATGAGCCACTACAACGTCAACGGCGGGGTGGCGAAGACCCTGATCCGCCATCTGATCCGCTGGGTGGCGGCCGGCGATCTGGCCAGCAGCGAGGCCGCCGCGACCCTGCACGCCATTCTGGACACCGAAATCTCGCCCGAACTGGTGCCCGCCAAGGACGGGGTGATTCAGTCGACCGAGGGGACGGTCGGCCCCTATGCGCTGAACGACTTCTTCCTGTTCTACATCAGCCGGTTCGGGCTGAAGCCGTCCAAGGTCGCCTTCCTGGCGCACCAGGCCTGGGGCGATGCGGGCGCGGGCGAATGGCCGGCGAACACGCCCGAGGACGAAAAGGTCGAATACGATCTGGCGACCATCAAGGGATGGCTGAAGAAGTTCCTGGTGCGCTTCTTCCAGACGGCGCAGTTCAAACGCTCGGCCCTGCCGAACGGCCCCAAGGTGGTCACCGGCGGGTCGCTGTCGCCGCGCGGCGACTGGCGCGCGCCGTCGGACGGCAATGCGCGCGTGTGGCTGGATGAGCTGGACGCGAACGTACCGGACACCTGACGGCGAAATCCCACAGTCTGTGTATGGATATTCGGCGAGCGGGGCGCTAGAAGCTTGGCCATGACCGAAGACGTGACCAAAGACTCCAACGGCAACATTCTGGCCGATGGCGACAGCGTGACCCTGATCAAGGACCTGAAGGTCAAGGGATCGGGCGGGGTGACGCTGAAGCGCGGCACGATGGTCAAGAACATCCGCCTGACCGGCGATCCCGACGAGATCGAGGCCAATGTCGACAAGGTGCGCGGCCTGGTCCTGCGCGTCGAGTTCGTGAAGAAGGCCTGATTCCCTTATCATTGGCCCCTTTTCAACGGACGATGCAGCCGCCATCTAGCGGCCTATGACCGACACCCTCGCCGCCCCCGCCTCGACCGCAACCACTGGCAAGATCCCCGTCACCGTGCTGACCGGCTATCTCGGCGCGGGCAAGACGACGCTGCTAAATCGCATCCTGACCGAGGATCACGGCAAGCGTTACGCCGTCATCGTCAACGAGTTCGGCGAGATCGGCATCGACAACGACCTGGTGGTCGGCGCCGACGAGGACGTATTCGAGATGAACAACGGCTGCGTCTGCTGCACCGTGCGCGGCGACCTGATCCGTGTGGTCGCCGGCCTGATGAAACGCCAGCGTCCCGGCAAGCCCGCCTTCGACGCCATCATCGTGGAAACGACCGGCCTGGCCGATCCCGGCCCGGTGGCCCAGACCTTCTTCGTCGATGAGGACGTCAAGGCCAAGACCCAGTTGGACAGCGTCACCACCCTGGTCGACGCAAAACACGTGATGGCGCGCCTGGACGACTCGAAGGAGGCCCGCGAACAGGTGGCCTTCGCCGACCGCATCATCCTGAACAAGGTCGATCTGGCGACGGCGGACGAACTGGACGCGGTCGAGGCCCGTCTGCGCGCGCTGAACCCGCTGGCGCCCATAGTGCGAGCCGAACGCTCTAACGTGCCGCTGGATCAGGTGCTGGGTCTGCACGCCTTCGACCTGGATCGCATTTTGGAGGTCAAGCCGGACTTCGTGAACCCGCCGCACGGCGCGGACGGCCATGTGCACGACGAGGCCTGCGGTCACGATCATGGGCATCACGACCATGATCACGGGCACGATCATCACCACGATCACAGCCATGGCGCGCGCGGTCATGCGCACCAGGACGACATCAAGGGCATCTCCCTGTCGCTGGATCGCCCGCTGGACGGCGCCAAGTTCACCGCCTGGCTGGACAGGCTGCTGGGCGAGCAGGGTCAGAACATCCTGCGCGCCAAGGGCATCATCGACGTCAAGGGCGAGGACCGCCGCCTGGTCTTCCAGGCCGTGCACATGATCCTGGAAGGCGACCTGCAACGCGAATGGGGCGTCGCCGAACGCCGCTGGAGCCGCGCCGTCTTCATCGGCCGCGATCTGGACGAGGCGGCATTGAAGGCTGGGTTCGAAGGCTGCGCGGCCTAACCTTCTTGATCCTTCCCCCCTCAGGGGAGAAGGAACCAAAAGAGTAGACCTTACTTCTCGAACAGCTTGTTCCAGCGGCGCTTGTCGCGGGCCTTCCAGGCGCCGCGGTGGTAGGCGTCGGAGCCGATCAGGGGGACGACGGTGGTGGCTTCGGCGAAGACCATCTGTTCGTGGGTGGTCTGGACCTTGCCCCACGACGCCGCCTCTTTCAGCGTCGAGGAAGAGCAGGCGCCGTCACGGACGTCGGCGACCGTGATCTGGACCGCATAGCGGTGCATCTCGGCCTCGACGCCCAGGATTTCGGCGCAGACGACCGTGTCCTGAGCGAAGTTCTTGGGTACGCCGCCGCCGACCATGAACAGGCCGGTGACGCCCGCCGCGATCTTGATGTCGGTCAGTTCGCGGAAGTCGGCGATAGCGTCCAGCATCAGATAGGGCTGGCCCGCAGCGGCCCGCTCCTTCTGGTGTTTGACCAGGCCGAAACCGGCGGAGCTATCGACGAAGGCCGGGCAGAAGATAGGCACGCCCTCTTCATAGGCGGTCTGGATCAGGGAACCGGGCTTTTTCGCATTGCCCTCGGACAGCCATTTGCCCATCTCCCAGATGAACTCGCGACTGGAATAGCCGCGAGGCTCAAGGCGATTGGCGATCTCCAGGATCATGTGGTCGCAGGCCTGGAGCTCTTCCTCGTCGATATAGGTGTCGTAGATCCGGTCGATGTAGTTGTCGCGCAGGACGTTGTCGTCCACCTGACCGGCGGCCTGATAGTGTCTGAAGCCCAGAGCCTCGAAGAAATCCATGTCGACGATGGAGGCGCCGGTGGCGACCACGGCGTCGACCATGCCGAACTTCACCATGTCCCGATACACGTCCATGCAGCCGCCCGCCGAGGTCGAACCGGCCAGGATCAGCCAGGGCGAGCAGTCCGCGTCCTCTATGGCCATCGAGAAGATGTCGGCGGCGCGGGCGGTGTCGCGCGACGAGAAGCTCATCTTGCGCATCGAATCGATAATCGGTCGGGCGTCGAACGACGTGATGTCGACGTGCTCGACCACGTTCTGCAGCAGCTGGGCCTTCTGGTTGGACGAGGCGGGTGCGTTCATTTCGGCGGTTTCCCTGTGATTTGAGCGCCCGTCGAACACACAGACATGCCGGGACGGAGCGACCGACGTGACCGATAGACTCCCAGCCTCAACCCGTCACCCTCGGACTTGATCCGAGGGCCAGACGCCGTCGCGAACTTCCCGCAAGGGAGTCGCGGACGGCCCGATCCTCGGGTCGAGCCCGAGGATGACGGATAGGGATACCTACTTCCGGCGCGACTTGCGCTGGCCGGCCTTGCCCTTGGGACGCGACAGGCGGACGACCTTGCGGGCGTTCTCCTCGGCCGTGGTGCGGACCGTGGGGATGGAGCGCGGGGCCAGGCCGTAGAGGGAGGCCATCGGGGCGTCCTCGACTGCGGCGATGTCGTGTTCGCCATAGCCGTTGAAGCCGGTCGACATGGCCACGCCATAGGCGCCCAGCATCCCGATTTCGATGAAGTCGCCTTCGCGCACATCGGCCGGCAGCCAGAACGGGCCCGGCATATGGTCGATGGAATCGCAGGTCGGGCCGTAGAACTGGAAGGCCTTCAACTCGGTCGAGCTGTCGCCGTCACGAACCAGCTTGGTCGGGAAGGGCCAGCGCGAGTGGGTCGCGTCGAACAGCGACCCATAGGAGCCGTCGTTCAGATAGAGGGCGTCGCCCTTGCGCAGGTCGACGCGGGCCAGGATCGACGAGGATTCGGCGACCAGCGCCCGGCCGGGCTCGCACCACAGTTCGGTGGTTTCCGACACCGGCATCTCGTTGAAGCCGCGATGGATGGCGTCGGCGTATTCGCTCATGTCCGGCGGGACCATGCCCGGATAGACCGAGGGGAAGCCGCCGCCGACATCGACGATGTCCACGATCACGCCCGCGCGGCTGATCGAACGGCCGACCTGGGCCATAGCGGCTTGATAAGCGGTAGGCCGCATACATTGCGAACCGACGTGGAACGAGACGCCCATCAGGCCGTCCTTGACGGCCTGGCGCGTGGCCAGCAGCAGGGCCGGAGCCTGGTCCGACGACACGCCGAACTTGCCCGACAGCGTATAGGCCGCGCCATCGGCCGAGACGGCCATGCGAACGATCAGGTTCAGATCGTCGGCGCCGCCGGTGGCGTCGAGGATCTTGTTCAGCTCGTCCACGCAGTCCAGCGAGAAGGTGCGGACGCCGTGATCGAAATAGGCCTTGGTGATCGCAGACCGGCTCTTGACCGGATGCATGAAGGCCAGGCGCACGTCGTGGCTGACCGAGCGGACCAGTTCGATCTCGGCGATGGAGGCCACGTCGAAGCCGCGAACGCCGGCCTCGATCAGGGTCTCGACGACCCAACGCGACGGGTTCGCCTTCACAGCGTAGAAGACGTCAGCCTTTAGATTGTCCTGGAACCAGCGCGCCGCTACGGAAACCGAACGCGGTCGCACGAGGGCGACGGGACGCTCAGGGGACCGCTCACGGACCAGGTCCAGGGGAAGTTGGTACGTGCGCAATTCACGTAACCCCCTGCTAATTGTTAACCCAGACCGGCGTTAGCAGCGCTTAACGGTTAGACCACGGGGTCCGCCGGAAGGCGCGATATGGGGACTTCGAACTGTCATGTAAAGGGGTTTTTTTGTGGCGCGGCCTGGGTTTGACCAGCGGGCGACTGTCACAAATGTCCGTGCGCGGCATGAAAGGCGCATAGGGACCGCAACCTTGGCCGTTCCCTGCCGTTGAGGCGGCGGGAGGCGTGAATGAATCGCTGGAAATTTCTGTGGCGCAAGCTGAAGCGCCAACTGTGGGTGCGCGCCACCGCCTATGCCGGGGTGGGGGTGGCGGCTGCGCTGGCGGCGGTGTTTCTGGCGCCGTGGGTGCCCGCCGAAATGGCCGAGCGGCTGGGCGGCCAGTCGGTGGAATCCATCCTGACGATTCTGGCGTCCAGTCTGCTGGGCGTGGCGACCTTTTCCGTCGGCGCCATGGTCACGGCCTATACGTCGGTGTCGTCGGCGGCCAGTCCGCGCGTCGCCGCCCTGGTGACCAGCGACGAGGAGACGCAGAAGTCCCTGGCCACCTTCGTCGGCGCCTTCCTCTACGCCATCGTCGGGGTCACGGCGATCAACGCCCACTACTATGGCCAGAACGGCCGGGCGATCCTGTTCCTGTTCAGCCTGGCGATGGTGGGGCTGGTAGCGTTCCGCCTGCTGGCCTGGATCAACCGCCTGTCCAGCCTGGCGCGCGTGGGCCATATGATCGATCTGGTCGAACGCCATGCGCTGGAGGCGCTGGAGCAATGCCGCGACAGCCCCCTGCTGGGCGGTCGCGAAGGGCGGCTGGACAGCGGCGCCGCGGTGACGGCGCACCTGACCGGCTATGTCCAGAACGTCGATCCCGACCGGCTGCAAGCCATGGCCGAGGCGCGCGACTGTCAGATCGAGGTGGTCGCCCCGCCCGGCGCCTTCGTGCGGCGCGGCGATCAGGTGGCGCGCATCAGCCTGCCGGCGTGCGACCAAGACGCCCAGGACGCCTTCCGCTCGGCCTTCGCCATCGGGGATTCGCGCTCCTATGATCAGGATCCGCGGTTCGGCCTGATCGTTCTGGGCGAGATCGCCGCCAAGGCTCTGTCGCCCGGCGTCAACGATCCCGGAACGGCGATCCAGGTGGTCACGACCGGCGTGCGTCTTTTCGACGCCTGGTCGGCCGAGCCCGATGCGGACAGGGCCGCCCCGGCGCGCGACCGACTGCTGATGCCGCCCATCGCGCAAGACGCCTTGCTGGACGATCTGTTCGGCCCGGTGGCCCGCTATGGCGCGGGGGACGTAGCCGTGTCGGTCTGGCTGCAGAAGGCGCTGACGGCCCTGGCCACCACGCCGTCGCTGGCCCCGGCGGCGAGCGTCCTGTCGCGCGAGGCGTTGGAGCGATCGCGCCAGGCCCTGCCCATCGCCGCCGACGTCAACCGGGTCGAGGCCGCCGCGCTGCGGGGCGCGACGACGGCCTGAACGGGTCGGGTCTGGACGAGATTGCGCCCGACGTGCGATTAGGACTTGCCCAAACGCCTCCATCGCGTCATGCGGCGCCCCTTCGCCACAGCCTCCTAGCGAGTTCATGAGTTCATCCGCAGCCGCCGTCGCCCCCGGGCTAGTCCTGGCGCGTGACGTGTCGAAGACCTTCGGATCGCGAAAGGCGCTGGACGGCGTCTCGATCTCGGTCGCCTCGGGCGAGATGGTCGCCCTAATCGGGCCGTCCGGGTCGGGCAAGTCCACTTTGCTGCGCTCCATCACCGGGCTTCAGTCCATCGATGCGGGCAAGGGGACCATCCAGGTCTTCGGCGAGACCGTGCAGAAGGACGGGCGCGTCACCGGCGCCGTCCGCAAGGCGCGCGGCAAGCTGGGCATGATCTTCCAGCAGTTCAATCTGGTCGGCCGGCTGAGCCTGTTCTCCAACGTCATGCTGGGCGCCCTGGGTCGCCTGCCGTCGTGGCAGGGCCTGCTGGGCGCATGGCCCAAGGCGGACAAGGACAAGGCCATGGCGGCCCTGCACCGCGTCGGGGTCAGCGACTACGCCGCCCAGCGCGCCAACACCCTGTCGGGCGGCCAGCAGCAGCGCGGGGCCATCGCGCGCGCCATCGTTCAGGGCGCCAAGGCCATCCTGGCCGACGAACCCGTCGCCTCGCTGGACCCGGTGTCGGCGCGCAAGGTGATGGAGCTGCTGGTCGAGTTGAACAAGCGCGACGGCATGGGCGTGATCGTGACCCTGCACCAGGTCGATTACGCCATCCGCTATTGCGACCGCGTCATCGCCCTGCAGGGCGGCAAGATCGTCTATGACGGCCCCTCCACGGCGCTGGACCAAAAGCGCCTGATCGAAATCTACGGTCCCGAATTCGAGGACGCGTTCTGGGAGACCAAGGCATGAGCCTGTCCCGTATTTCCGCCACCCGCCGTTGGATCGCAGCCGCAGGCGCGGCCGCGATGGTCCTGGGCCTGGCCGCCTGCGGCGGCGGCGAGGACAAGAAGGCCGCCGGCGGCGCGCCCAGCGACATCACCTTCTCCATCCTGTCGGCGGAAGGTCAGGCGTCGGCCGGGCCGCTGTGGCAACCGCTGCTGGACGATATGTCCAAGGCCATCGGCGTGCCGGTGAAACCCTATTTCGGCTCGAACTACACGGTTCTGGTCGAGGCCATGCGCGGCAACCACACCCAGGTGGGCTGGTTCTCGGCCAAGCCCGAGGTCGAGGCCATCGACCGCGCCAAGGCCGAGGTCATCGCCCGCACCGTCAACCGCGAGGGGCTGGACAGCTATCAGTCGACCCTGATCGTCAAAAAGGGTTCGGGAATCACGCTGGACAAGGTTCTGGCGTGCGGCAAGCAATACAACTTCGGCATCGGCGACGCCCAGTCGACCTCAGGCACCCTGGCCCCGCTGACCTTCCTGTTCAATCCGCGCGGCATCGTGCCGGCCCAGTGCTTCAAGACCGTGCGCTCGGCCAACCACCAGGCCAACGCCTTCGGCGTGGCGACCGGCGTGATCGACGTGGCGACCTCCAACAGCGTCAACACCCTGTTCATGCGTAAGGAAAATCCGCAGCTGGCCGCCCAGATCGAGGACATCTGGACCTCGCCCCCCATCCCCGAGAGCGGCATCGTCGTGCGCGAGGATCTGGACCCGGCGCTGAAGGAAAAAATCCGCAGCTTCTTCCTGACCTATGGCCAGGGCGAGGGCGCCGAGGCCGACCGCCAGCGCAAGGTCTTGGCGGACCTGGAATATTCGCGCTTCGCCGCCGCCGACGACAGCTATCTGGACCCGATCCGCGAGATGATCGCCGACCAGAAGCTGGGCGAGGCCCGCGCCAAGGGCGACACGGCCGGCGTCGCCGCCGCCGAACGGGAACTGCAACGCCTTCGCAGCCTGCGCGAGGTCCGGCCTTGACCGCGACTGCGTCACCCGCCCTGGCCATTCCGGCGGCGCCCAAGAAATCGACCCTGGCCTGGGTCGCGGACATCCTGGTCTGGGGCGGCGTCGCGGCCGTCCTGCTTTACAGCATCGACGCGGTCGATCTGGGCAACATCTCGCGCCTGTTCGCGGGCAACGACAGCACCAAACTGTTCGTCCACGACCTGCTGCGGCCTGACTTCTCCGACTGGAAGATGTTCGTCGCCAAGATGTGGGAGACGGTGCAGATCGCCCTGTGGGGCACCTTCCTGGCCGTGATCCTGGGCATTCCGCTGGGTCTGGCGGCAGCGCGCAACATCGCCCCCGCCTGGGTCGTGACCCCGGTGCGCTGGATCATGAACCTGCTGCGTTCGGTGCCCGATCTGGTGATCGGCCTGCTGTTCGTGACCGCCGTGGGCCTGGGGCCGCTGGCGGGGGTTCTGGCCATCACCCTGAACACGGCCGGCGTCTTGGCCAAACTGTTCTCGGAAGCGGTGGAATCCATCGACAAGGGCCCGGTCGAGGGCGTGCGCGCCACCGGCGCCGGCAAGCTGCACGAGATCGTCTGGGGCGTGCTGCCGCAGGTGGCGCCGCTGTGGACGTCGTTCGCCCTTTATCGTTTCGAATCCAACAGCCGGTCCGCGACCGTGCTGGGCCTGATCGGCGCGGGCGGCATCGGCCAGGTGCTGTTCGACAGCATGAACGCCTTCGATTTCCGCGCCGTTTCGGCCATCGTGATCGTCGTCGTCGTCGCCGTGACCCTGATCGACACCCTGTCGCAGGTCATGCGTCGCCGCCTGCTGTGACGGCGCGCTGAACGGAGGCAAAAACCGTCACAAACCTCTGGTCTAAGCGTCGTGAAATCGAGGCTCAGGGAGAGCGAATGATGATCCGTTCACTGAAATACGCCGTTGCAGCGACCGCCCTCTTGGCGCTGGCGGCCTGCGGCGACGGCGGCGCGGGCGGCTCGCCCTCGGGCGCGCGGTCCGGCATCTGGGCGGCGGGATCGTCCACCGTCTTCCCGTTCGCCACGCGCGTGGCCGAAACCTTCGCCCGCACCGCAGGCGGCGCCGCGCCCCGCGTCGAGAGCCTGGGCACCGGCGGCGGCATCCAGGCCTTCTGCCAGGGCGTCGGCCCGACCACGCCCGACATCGCCAACGCCTCGCGCCAGATGAAACAGTCCGAGTTCGATCTGTGCGCCAAGAACGGCGTGACCGACATCGTCGAGATCAAGATCGGCTTCGACGGCATCGTCATCGCCACGGCCCGCAACGGCAACGGCTTCAACTTCGAACTGAACGACCTGTACGAAGGCCTGGCCAAGGAAGTCCCCGGCCCCAACGGAACCTTCGTCGCCAACCCGACCAAGACCTGGAACCAGGTCAACGCCGGCCTTCCGAACCAGCGCATCCAGGTCTATGGCCCGCCGCCCACCTCGGGCACGCGCGACGCCTTCCTGGAGCTGGGCATGACCCCGGGCGCCAAGCTGGTGCCGGCGGTGAAGGCTATCGAGGGCGACAAGGATCGGTTCGAGGGCATCGCCCACACCCTGCGCGAAGACGGCGCCTGGATCGACTCGGGTGAAAACGACAACGCCATCGTCCAGACCCTGACCCGCACGCCGGGCTCGCTGGGCGTGTTCGGCTATTCCTTCCTCGAACAGAACCTGGACACGGTGAAGGCCGAGACGATCGACGGCGTTTCGCCGACCGCCGACACCATCGCCAGCGGCGAATATCCGCTGTCGCGCAGCCTCTACATCTATGTGAAGAAGGCCCATATCGGCGTGATCCCGGGCCTGCAGCAGTTCGTGCAGGAGTTCCTGTCAGAAGGATCGGCGGGCAGGGGCGGCTATCTGGCCGACCGCGGTCTGATCCCGCTGCCGGAAGACCAGCTGCTGGCTCAGCGCGCTGTCATCGCCGCCATGACCCCGATGGCGCGCCCGGCGAAATAAGCGCGGAACCCGACGGCCTTACCGCCCCTTCTTTCGCCGGTCCGCACCGGGTAGAAGGGGCGGGATAGCTGTCAGGATATATTGATGACCTCCACGCCCGCGCGCCTGCGCAAGGCCGTACTGCCCGTCGCGGGCCTCGGCACCCGCGTCCTTCCCGGCACCAAGACGACGCCCAAGGAACTGCTGAACGTCGTCGACCGTCCGATCCTGTCCTACATCGTCGAAGAGGCGCGCGAGGCGGGGATCGAGCACATCGTCTTCGTCACCGGCCGATCCAAGGCGGCGATCGAGGACTATTTCGACCACCAGATCGAGTTGGAGGCCCAGCTCGAAGCCAAGGGCAAGACCGAGATTCTGGCGACGATGAACGCCGAACTGGCCCGCCCAGGCGAAATGAGCTTCACCCGCCAGATGCAGCCCAAGGGCCTGGGCCACGCCGTCTGGTGCGCGCGCGACATCATCGGGCCGGAACCGTTCGCCGTCATCCTGCCCGACGTCATCGTCGATGGTCAGCCCGGCGCCCTGAAGCAGTTGGTCGAGGTCTATGCCCAGACCGGCGGCAATCTGATCGGGGTGGAATCGGTCGATATCGAACAGGCCCACAAATACGGCATCGTCGATCCGGCCGACCGCAACGGCAATCGCATCACCATGAAGGGGATGGTCGAAAAGCCCGCCCCCGGCACGGCGCCGTCCAACCTGTCCATCGCCGGTCGCTACATCCTCCAGCCCGAGATCTTCGACCTGCTGGCCACGCAGGAGCGCGGCGCCGGCAACGAGATTCAGCTGACCGACGCCATGGCCCGGCTGATGGAGACCCAGGCCTTCACCGCCGTCGAATACGCCGGCGTCACCCACGACTGCGGCGACAAGATCGGCCTGCTGCGCGCCAATGTGGCCCTGGCGCTGAAGCGCGCCGATCTGGGCGAGGCCGCACGGGCTGCGATTTCGGCCCTGCTCTGAACCGGCCATGACGCAGGGGAAGGCGGCGGGGGTTCCGGTTTAAGCCCGCCCCTGCTAACCCTCCGCGCAAATCATCAGGAGACAAACCATGGCGACTTCCGAAGGCTGGGATATGCCAACCGGCGACCTCATGAAGGGCAAGAAGGGCCTGATCATGGGGGTCGCGAACTCTTCCTCGATCGCCTGGGGCATCGCCTCGCAACTGGCCGCCCAGGGCGCCGAACTGGCCTTCACCTATCTGGGCGAAAGCCTGGAGCGCCGCGTGCGCCCGCTGGCCGAAAGCGTCGGCGCCAAGCTGCTGATCCAGGCCGACGTCACCGACGACGCCTCGATGGACACGGCCTTCGCAGAGCTGGAGAAAGAGTTCGGCACGATCGATTTCGTCGTCCATTCGGTGGCCTTCGCCAACAAGGACGAGCTGAAGGGGTCGTTCGTCGACAACACCACGCGCGACAGCTTCCTGTTGGCCCTGAACATCTCGGCCTACAGCTTCGTGGACGTGGCCAAGCGTTCGGCCAAGCTGATGCCCAACGGCGGCTCGATGATCACCCTGACCTATCTGGGGTCCGAGCGGGTCATTCCGAACTACAACACCATGGGCGTGGCCAAGGCGGCGCTGGAGGCCGCGACCCGCTATATCGCGCGCGACCTGGGCCCCAAGAACATCCGCGTCAACGCCATCTCGGCGGGGGCCATGCGGACCCTGTCGCTGGCCGGCATTTCGGGCGGGCGCGGCCTGCATTCCAAATCGGCCCAGTTCTCCCTGATCAAGGAAGAGACGTCGATGGAAGGCGTCGCCGGGGCCGCACTGTGGCTGTGCTCGGACCTGGGGCGCTCGACCACGGGGGAGGTCGTGCACGTCGACGCCGGCTTCCACGCCGTGGGCCTGCCGGAAGACATCGAGGGCTGAGGCTGCGCTTTCGCCGCTCAAGCTGACGGTTTAAGGCCGGGGCATGACTGCTCCGGCCTTTTCCTTGCGCGCCCTGCCCGCCTCGGTGTTTTCGTCCGCTGCGGTCGCGACCGTGGTGGGGTTCGGCGGGACGGTCGCCCTGGTGGTTCAGGCGGGCCAGGCCCTGGGCGCCGCGCCGGTGCAGATCGTCTCCATGGTCACCGCCCTGTGTCTGGGCATCGGCCTGCCGGGGATGGTGCTGAGCTGGCGGCTGCGGATGCCGGTCGTGCTGGCCTGGTCCACGCCAGGCGCGGCGCTGCTGGCCGCCTCGACGCTGGGGCTGGGGTGGGCCAGTGCGGTCGGGGCCTTCGTGATCGCGGCGGCGTTGATGGTTCTGACAGGGCTGTTGCCGGCGCTGGGCCGACTGGCGCAGCGAATCCCGGCCGCTGTCGCCTCGGCCATGCTGGCGGGCGTTCTGCTGCCGTTCGTGCTGCGGCTGTTCACGGTCATGCCCCGAGAAATGGCGCTGGGGATCGGCCTTCTGATCGTGTTCATCGTGGCGCGTCGGCTGTGGCCGGCCTGGGCCCTGCCGGCCGTTCTGGCGGCGGCCTTCATCGTGCTGATGCTGCGCGGACAGTTCGGGCTGGCGGCGGGTGCGAGCCTGTTCGGAACCCTGTCGCCGGTGACGCCGGCCTTCGACTGGAAAGCGGCGGTCAGTCTGGGCCTGCCGCTGTTTCTGGTCACCCTGGCGTCGCAGAACCTGCCGGGCCTGGTGGTGCTGCGGGCTGCAGGCTACGCGCCGCCGGCCGGGCGTCTGATCCTAGCGACCGGCGCCGCCAGCCTGGTCGCCGCCCCGTTCGGCGCGCACGGCGTCAATCTTGCCGCCATCACCGCAGCCCTGTGCACGGGACCAGAGGCGCACCCCGACGCCGGACGCCGCTGGATCGTCGGCGTCGTCTATGGCGGTTTCTATCTGATCGTGGCCCTGTTCGCCGCGCCGTTGGCGGGGCTGTTCATCGCCATGCCGCCAGCCGTGCTGGCCATCATCACCGGCCTGGCCCTGATCGCGCCCCTGACCGGCGCCTTGGGGGCGATGCTGGCGGAGCCGACGTCCAGAGAGGCGGCGGTGCTGACCTTCGTTGCCACCGGATCGGGGATCGCCCTGTTCGGCGTCGGATCGGCCTTCTGGGGTCTGGTCGTCGGGTTCGCCGCCCTGGCGGCGTTGCACGGAATCAGGCCCAAGGCCTGATCCCGCTTTAGTTGTTTGCTTAACCTACCGCGCTTCGCGCTGATCGATGCCGGATCAGTCGCGCAGCGAAGCCGGCACCTGACCGCCGTTCTCGGCCAGCTTCTTCCACACCGCCTTGGACAGGGCGATGTTCTGTTCGGCCGAGCCGTGCTCGCCGGCGTGGACGTTCAGCTCTTCGGCCAGTTCCTTGCGCGCCGCCAGGCTGGAATCCAGGTCCAGCAGCTTCAGCAGGTCGACAATGGAGGTGCGCCAGTTGCCGCCGCCGCCCTTGGACGCCGCCAGATCGCTGAGCACCGCCTCGACGTCGACGGGCGGCAGGGCGGGCGTCGCGGCGGTCGGGGCCGGGGCCGCGCCAGGGGCCGGGGCCGTGCCGGGCGCCGGCGTCTGTTGCGGGGCAGGCTTGGGCTTGTGGCCCGTGATCTTGTTCCAGATCGAAGAGAAGATACCCATGGGCTCGTGCTCCTGTTGATGCCCACGGATAATGCCTGCCAGCCGCAACGGTTCAGTGACGCGGTCGCGCCTCGCCTCAGTCCCTGGCGGGGATCTCCAGTCCGCGCTGGACGGCGGGGCGGGCCAGGCCGCGCTCCAACCAGGCGGCGACGCGGGGGAAGTCCTTGAAGCCGACGATCTCGCCCGCCTCGTAGAAGCCGATCAGATTGCGGACCCAGCCCAGGGTGGCGACGTCGGCGATGGAATAGTCGCCCCCATCTTCACCTACGATCCAGTCCCGGCCATCCAGCTGCGTCTCGAGAACACCCAGCAGGCGGCGGCTTTCGGCGACGTAGCGGTCGCGCGGCCGCTTGTCCTCATAGTCCTTGCCGGCGAAGCGGTGGAAGAAGCCGAGTTGGCCGAACATCGGGCCGACCGCGCCCATCTGGAACATCAACCACTGGATCGTCTGGTAGCGGGTCGCCGGATCGGGCGACAGCAGTTGGCCGGTCTTTTCCGCCAGATAGATCAGGATGGCGCCGGATTCGAACAGGGCCAGCGGCTGGCCGCCCGGGCCATTGGGATCGAGGATGGCGGGGATCTTGCCATTGGGGTTCAGGGACAGAAACTCCGCCCCCCAGGTTTCGTTGGCCATGATGTCGATCAGGTGCGGCTCATAGGCCAGTCCGACCTCTTCCAACATGATCGACACCTTCACCCCGTTGGGCGTGGGCAGGGAATAGAGCTGGATGCGGTCGGGGTGCTGGGCCGGCCAGCGGGTCGTGATGGGAAAGGCGGACAGGTCGGACATGGATGGCGTCTCTGGCGGTTGAACCCTTCATGTCGGAAGGCCCCGGCCGTTTGGCAACGGTCACGGGCGCGGATTTGATCGCGGGCTTGTGTCTGGAACCGCACCTTCGACGATGCCAGCTTGGCCGTGACCACGCACGGGTCGCAGACAGGGAGAGGCGCAATGGCGCACAAGTTCGAAGTCTATCAGGACAAGGCCGGCGAATACCGCGTCCGCTTCAAATACAACGCCGAGATCATCTTCTCGACCGAAGGCTATTCCGACAAGTCGGGCGCCAAGCGGGCGATCGAATCGATCAAGAAACACGTCGGCGACGCGCCCGTCGAAGACGCATAGGGAGCAACGCCCCTACAGCAATCGCCGCCGGAGCCGATGCGCGCCTGAAAGACTTTTTTCCATCACAACGGGCACGACGATTTCACCAAGACCACGACAGGACCGAGCGCGCATCGGCTCCTCGTTCCGCGTCCAAAGCGGCGATCGAGCTGCGGCATCGGTGTGACCGCTGTGATGACCCTTTGAGTTTGAACTGCGCTGACAAGTCGGCCGCTCCAACTCAGCCGCCGAACCCTAGTCGGGTTCGCGCTCGCCAACCTCGGTCGGCGGCACGGCGACCAGCCAGCCGTCGGCCAGGTGCAGTTCGGGCGTCGCCGCCTTGGTGAAGGGCAGATACCAGGTCTGGCCGCCCGTCGCCGGGGTGATTTCCAGCATATCGTCGGCGCCGAAGTTCTGGACCGACTTGACCACGCCCAGGACGACGCCGGCCGGATCGCGGACCTGAACGCCCAGCAGGTCGGCGAGATAGAATTCATCCTCCTCCGGCTCCGGGAAACGGTCGCGGGGGACGTGCAGCTTCAGGCCGCGCAGGGCGTCGGCCTGTTCCTTGGTCTCGATCTCCTTGGCCCGGCCGACGACGCCGGCCTTGTCGGGCCGGGTCGAGGTCAGGGTCAGGGCGACCGTGCCGTCGGCGCGCAGCAGCGGCCCATAGGCGGTCAGGGCCAGCGGGTCGGCGGTGAAGGCGGTCACCCGCACCTCGCCCCGCACCCCGAAACCGCCGCCGACCTGGCCGACGAGGATGAGTCTGCTGTCCTGGGTCATATCGATCCTTAGCGCATGAAAAAGGCGGCGCCGAAAGACGCCGCCTTGATCGTGTCCGAAACCGAAAGGCTTAGCCTTCGGCCTTTTCCTCAGTCGCTGCTTCGGCGGCCGGGGCGTCTTCGGCGGCGGCTTCGGCAGCCGGAGCTTCTTCAGCGGCCGGGGCGGCGGCGGCGGCTTCGGCTTCAGCCTTGGCGGCGGCGGCGGCTTCAGCGGCCTCGGCCTTGGCGGCGGCTTCGGCTTCCAGGCGGTCGGCTTCGCGCTGGGCGCGCTCGGCGGCGCGCTCTTGCGCCTTCTTGCCCGGCTGGGCCTTGTTCGGGTTGGAGCCTTGCGTCCACTTGACCTTCTGGCCCAGGGTCTCGTCCTGCGACAGGAAGCGGGCGACGCGGTCGGTCGGCTGGGCGCCCTTGCCGAGCCATTCGGCGATACGCTCGACCTTTAGGGCGACGCGCGGCGTGGCGCTGTCCTTGGGCAGCATCGGGTTGTAGCTGCCGACCTTCTCGATGAACTTGCCGTCGCGGGGCGCGTGCGAGTCGGCGACGACGATGTGGTAGTAGGGGCGCTTCTTGGCGCCGCCGCGGGCCAGACGAATCTTCAGCATTTCAAATCTCTTTCTAGGAAGTCGTTATTTCTTGGGAGGGAAGCCCGGAAGGCCCGGAAGGCCTCCCGGAAGTTGTCCGCCGCCCCCGAGGGGGTTTCCAAGACCCGCGAGGCGGTCCTGAATGGCTTTCATGTCGTCGGCCGAGGGTTCGGCCATCTTGCCGCCGCCCAGAGCCTTGAGGCGGGCCATGTCGGGGCCGCCCCCCATGCCGGGGACGCCGCCGCCGCCGAGGCCGCCCAGCATGGCGGCCATCTGCTGCATCTTCTTGGGCCCGCCGCGCGCCATCGACTTGACGACATCGGCCATCTGGCGGTGCTGTTTCAGAACCCGGTTCACGTCCTGCACGTCGACGCCGGCGCCGGCGGCGATGCGCTTCTTGCGGCTGGCGTTCAAGAGGTCGGGCTTCTTGCGCTCGGCCTTGGTCATCGAGGAGATGATGGCTTCCTGGCGCAGGATCATGCGGTCGTCGATGCCGCTCTCGGCCATCTGACCCTTCATCTTGGCCACGCCGGGCAGCATGCCCATGATGCCCTGAAGGCCGCCCATCCGCTTCATCTGCTGAAGCTGGCCGGCCAGATCGTCCAGGTCGAACTGGCCCTTGGCCAGTTTGCGGGCCATCTTCTCGGCCTTGGCCTGGTCCAGGTCCTGGCTGGCCTTTTCGACCAACGCGACAATGTCACCTTGCCCCAGGATGCGGCCGGCGACGCGGCGGGCGTCGAACACGTCCAGGGCGTCGACCTTTTCGCCAGCGCCCAGATATTTGATCGGCAGGCCGGTGACGGCCCGCATCGACAGCATGGCGCCGCCGCGCCCGTCGCCGTCGGCGCGGGTCAGGACCAGGCCCGTCAGGGGCAGGCGCTCGTGGAAGGCCTTAGCAGTGCGGACCGCGTCCTGACCGGTCAGGCTGTCGGCAACCAGCAGGGTCTCGACGGGCTTGGCGATGTCGGCGACCTCGGCCACCTCGTTCATCAGCCCTTCGTCCAGGGTGATGCGGCCGGCGGTGTCCAGGATCAGGACGTCGAAGCCCTGGAGCTTGGCCGACTGCAGCGCCCGGCGGGTGATCTGGACCGCGCTCTCGCCCGCCACGATGGGCAGGGTCGCGACCTCGATCTGCTTGCCCAGGGTGGCCAGTTGCTCCATCGCGGCCGGACGGCGCGTATCGAGCGAGGCCATCATGACCTTCTTGCGGTCGAACCGGGTCAGGCGCAGCGCCAGCTTGGCCGAGGTCGTGGTCTTGCCGGAGCCCTGCAAGCCGGCCATCAGCACCACGGCGGGCGGATTGGCGTTGGTGTTCAGCGGAACCGGCTCTTCGCCACCCAGCATCTCGATCAGGCCGTCATAGACGATCTTGACCACCTGGTCGGCCGGTTTGACCGAACGGATGACCTCTTCGCCGGTCGCGCGCTCGGTGGCGAAGGCGATGAATTCCTTGACGACCGGCAGGGCGACGTCGGCCTCGAGTAGGGCCACGCGCACTTCGCGCATAGCCTCGGCGACATCCTTTTCGGACAGGGCGCCGCGGCCGGTGATCCGGTCGAAGACGCCTGTCAGCCGCTCGTTCAGAGCCTCGAACATTCACTACCTCGTGGCGACGGGTGAAACGGCTCCATACGACAACGGCCCCCGGCGACGATCACGTCGGCGGAGGGTTCTCGCCCACCTCGTTCTCTCCTTCGAGAGCTGTCGTGTGGGTGGAGACGCGAGGTTCACTTGCGTCGGAAGCGGCGGCTTATGGCGGAAAACCCGAACAAAGGCAACCGGAGCGAGTCAGTCACGCTATAAGACCCAATATCGGCGCAGGGATTTAGCGGATTGTCATCATCGTGCTAAGAGCCGCGCCCTTTATAGGGGCGGCGTCGTCGCCAGGGTTTTTGACTTCGGGAGAAGCACAGATGAGCAAGGTGCTGGTTATCGGCGCGGGCGGCGTCAGTTCGGTGGCCGTCCACAAGATGGCGATGAATACGGACATCTTCTCGCATATCACCCTGGCCAGCCGCACCAAGTCCAAGTGCGACGCCATCGCGGAATCGGTCAAGACGCGCTTCGGCGTTAGCATCGACACGGCGGCCATCGACGCCGACGACGTGGCGGCGACCACGGCCCTGATCCAGAAGGTCCAGCCGGCGCTGGTCGTTAACCTGGCCCTGCCCTATCAGGACCTGTCGATCATGGACGCCTGCTTGGCCGCCGGCGTGAACTATCTCGACACCGCCAACTACGAACCGCGCGACGAGGCCAAGTTCGAATACAAGTGGCAGTGGGCCTATCAGGACCGGTTCAAGGATGCGGGTCTGATGGCGCTGCTGGGCTCGGGCTTCGATCCCGGCGTGACCTCGGTCTTCGCCACCTACGTCAAGAAGCATCTGCTGGATTCCATCGAGACGCTGGACATCCTGGACTGCAACGGCGGCGACACCGGCCTGCCCTTCGCCACCAACTTCAACCCCGAGATCAATCTGCGTGAAGTGACCGCCAACTCGCGTCACTGGGAGAACGGCCAGTGGGTCGAAGGCCCGGCGCTGAGCCACAAACAGGTCTTCGACTTCGAGGGCGTGGGCGAGAAGAATATGTACCTCATGTATCATGAGGAGCTGGAATCGCTGGCGAAATTCTATCCCGAGATCAAGCGCATCCGCTTCTGGATGACGTTCGGCGACAGCTATCTGAAGCATCTGGAGGTGCTGGAGAACATCGGCATGACCTCAATCGAGCCGATGCAGTTCCAGGGCCGCGAGATCATCCCGATCGAGTTCCTGAAGGCCTTGCTGCCGGAACCGGCGTCGCTGGGGCCGATCACCAAGGGCAAGACCAACATCGGCGTCATCGCCACCGGCCTGAAGGACGGGGTCAAGAAGACGGTCTACGTCAACAACATCTGCGACCACGAAGAAGCCTATGCCGAGACCGGCAACCAGGCCGTCAGCTACACCACCGGCGTGCCCGCCATGATCGGCGCGGCCATGATGCTGACCGGCCAGTGGAAGGGCGACGGCGTGTTCAACATGGAGCAGATGGATCCCGATCCCTTCATGGCGATGCTGAACCAGCACGGCCTGCCGTGGAAGGTTCAGGATCTGGACGCCCCGCTGGCCTTCTGATCGGAAGAACTGAATGCAAACCCAGGCCGGCGATCCGGGCGCCTTTGCGCATTTCGACCTGAACCGCGTCGCCTCGCCCGCCTTCGTGGTGGACGAGGCGGCCATCCGTCGCAATCTGTCGGTGCTGAAGACCGTACGCGACGGGGCGGACGCGCGCGTTCTGCTGGCGCTGAAGGCGTTTTCGATGTGGTCGCTGGCCGATGTGGTGGGCGAATACCTCGACGGCGTCTGCGCCTCGGGTCTGTGGGAGGCGCGGCTGGCGCGCGAGTTCTACAAGGGCGAGCTGACCACCTATTCGCCGGCCTATACGGCGCAGGATCTGCCCGAGATTCTGCGGCTGTCGGACCATGTGATCTTCAACAACCCGGCCCAGATCGCCCGGTTCGTCGACCTGATCGCCACGGCGCGCGCCGAAGGCGAGGTGTTCGAGATCGGCCTGCGGCTGAACCCCGAACATTCCGAGGGCGAGGTCGCCAAATACGATCCGGCCCAGCCCTGTTCGCGTCTGGGCTTCCCCGTATCGCAGTTGACGCCCGAACATCTGATCGGGGTGGATGGCCTGCATATCCACGCCCTGTGCGAGCAGGATTTCAAACCCCTTTCTCGCATCTGGGCGGCGGTCGAGCCGAAACTGGCGCCGCTGCTGGGCGGGATCAAATGGCTGAACCTGGGCGGGGGCCACCACGTGACCCGCGCCGACTATCAGCGCGACGAGCTGATCGCCTTCGTGCGCGATCTGCAGACGCGTCACGGGGTGCAGGTCTATCTGGAACCGGGCGAGGCGGTGGCCCTGGACGCCGGCATCCTGATCGGCGAGGTGCTGGACGTGTTCGACAACGCCATGCCCATCGGCATCGCCGACATCTCCGCCACCTGCCATATGCCCGATGTGATCGAGGCGCCCTATCGCCCGGCCCTGCTGGGCGAAGCCGATCAGGGGGTGACGGTGCGGCTGGGCGGGCCGTCGTGCCTGGCCGGGGACATCATCGGCGACTACGTCTTCGCCGAACGGCCTGCGCCCGGAACGCGGATCGCGTTTCTGGACCAGGCCCATTATTCGATGGTCAAGACCAACACCTTCAACGGCGTGCCCCTGCCGTCCATCGTGCTGTGGAACTCGGACACCGATGCATTGAAGACGGTGCGCGACTTCGACTATTCGGCCTTCCGCGACCGCCTGTCGTAGACGCAAGAAAAAGGGCGGCTCGCGCCGCCCTTCCCCGTCTTATTCTTCTTTCGGTTCGTCCGCCGCCGGCTCGGCGTCAGGCTTGGGCGTCGCGCCGGGTTCGGTGACGACGATCCCTTCCGGCGCCTTGGACAGTTTCGACAGATCGCCGCCGGCGCGCAGCACGTCGAGCGCCCGTTCCAGCTGATAGTCCTTGTCCTTGTCGAACCCTTCGCCCGGCGCCTCACGCGGCGTGTGGGCGCCCTTGCGCTCGGCACCGATGGAGGCGTCCAGCGCCGTGGCGTAGGCGGCCTCGGAATAGATGAAGCTGGAGCGCGAGACGATGCGGGCCTCGGCTTCCGAACGGGCGACCTCCAGGTCCGGCTCGATGCCGATCTTCTGGATCGAGGCGCCCGAGGGGGTGTAGTAGCGCGCGGTCGTGATCGACAGGGCGCCGTCCTGACCCTGGCGCAGGGGGATCACGGTCTGGACCGAACCCTTGCCGAAGCTGGTCAGGCCCACGACGGTCGCGCGCTGATGATCCTTCAGCGCGCCGGCGACGATTTCCGAGGCCGAGGCCGAGCCGTAATTGATCAGCACCACCAGCGGCAAACCGCCGGTCAGGTCGCCCGGCTTGGCGGAATAGCGCTGGATCTGTTCGGGCTTCCTGCCGCGCTGGCTGACGATCTCGCCGCGTTCCAAGAAGGCGTCGGACACGTCGATGGCGGCGTTCAGCAGGCCGCCGCCATTGTTGCGCAGATCCAGGACGAAGCCCTTCACGCCGGGCTTCTCGGTCTTGATCTTGGCGATGGCCTCGTTCAGCTCGCGGCCGGTGTTCTCGTTGAAGGTCGAGACGCGCAGATAGCCGAAGTCGCCCTCGACCCGGCCGGTGACCGACTGGACCTTGATGACCTCGCGCGTCAGCGTGACTTCCAGCGGATCGGAGCCGTCGCGCAGGAAGGTGACCTTGACGCTGGTGCCCACGGCGCCGCGCAGTTTCTCGGACACCTGGCTGACCGTCAGGCCCGCCGCGTTCTGACCCTCGATGGAGGAGATGACGTCGCCCGCCTGGACCCCGGCCTTGGCGGCGGGGCTGTCGTCCATCGGCGAGATGACCTTCACCATGCCGCCGTCGGCGCTGATGGTCAGGCCGACGCCCGAATACTGCCCCTCGGTGCGTTCGCGCAGTTCGTCGTAGTTGGACGGCGGCAGATAGTTGGAGTGCGGGTCCAGCGCCGTCATCATGCCGGCCAGGGCCGCCTCGATCAGCTTCTTGTTGTCGACCGGAACGACGTAGGCCTGTTCGACAATGCCGACCACGTCGCCGAACAGCTCCAGCATACGGAAGGTCTCGTTGCGGGGGGTCTGGCTGGACACAGCCGCGGCGGATCCGCCGAGCACCAGTGCGGCGCAGCCGACGAGGAGCAGTTTACGCATTCGGTCTCTTTCGGTCGGGCCGATCATTCAAGGCGCCCGTTGGAAGGTAAGGCCCCGCAGACACGACCAAATCGTGGCGACGCGGCGTCGGGTCGATAAAATCAGCGTCCGGCCGGAAAGCAAAGGCCTATTGCGGATTCATCGCAGCCACGGCCCCGGATCGATGGGCCGTTCGTCGCGGCGCAGTTCGAAATAGACGTCGCCGTCCGGGCCGCTGCGACCCAGGGTCTGGCCGTCGGACACCCGGGCGTCGCCTTGCACATCGACGCTTTCCAGCCCGGCGATCACCGCGCGCCAGCCTGGGCCCAGGTCCAGGACCACCACCTGCCCCCAGCCGGTCAGCGGCCCGGCGTAGGCGACCTTGGCGTCGGCCGGGGCCTTGATCGCCGCGCGGTCTGCGCGCCAGCGCCAACCGGACGTCCCCTCGCCCCAGGTCTGGCTGGGGGCGCCGCCGACAGGCGGGCTGAGACGGGCGCGGTTGGCGGGCAGGCGGGCGGTCGGCGTCTCCACAGCCTGGGCCTGAGGCACGGCGCCGCCCAGGTCGCGGATGCGTCGCTCCAGCACGTCGGCGGCGCGTTCGGCGGCCCGCGCCTCGGCGTTCAGCACGGCGGTCAGGGCGGTCTTGCGCGCCGTCAGCCCCTCGATCTCGGCGCGTCGATCGCCCTGCGCGCTCTCGGTCGTCAGCAGGCGTTCGGACGACAGGACGGCCAGGCGGCGGATCCGCATGATCTCGGCCTGACGCGCGGCCAAGGCCTGGGCGCGCATTTCCAGGTCGGGCGTCATGGCCTTGAGCAGGATGGAGGCGCGCACCGTGTCGACGGCCTTGTCCGCCGGGACCAGCAGCGGCGGCGGCGGGCTGCGGCTCATCATCTGCAGGGCGCTGAGCAGGCGGCTCTGGGCGCCGCGTTCGCGCGCCAGGCTGGCGACCAGTTCGGCCTCGCGCTCGCTGAATTGCTGCAGGCGGGCGCGCTGATCGTCTATCTGACGGTCGTCGGCGCGCTCGTCCGTCCGCAGCACGGCCAGACGCCGCTCAAGCTGGGTCAGTTCGGCCTTGGCGGCGTCGGCGTCGGCGCGCAGACGCCGCGCACGCACGGCCTCGTCGCGATATTCGGCCTGGATGCGCGCCAGTTCGCTTTCCGGCGCCTGACGGCCGACAGCCGGGGCGGCGCAGACCAAACCCGTCAGCAGGGCTAGCGATAGGGGAAGGGCGCGACGCATCTCAGTCGCGATGATACGGCGATCCGGCCAAGATGGTCACGGCCCGATAAAGCTGTTCGGCCAGCATGGCGCGCGCCAGGGCATGGGGCCAGGTCTGCGGCCCGAAGGCCAGGGTCGAGGAGGCCGCCGCGCGCACGCTGTCGTCCAGCCCGTCCGCCCCGCCGATGGCGAAGACCAGACGGCGCTCGCCCTGGTCCCGCAGCCTGGCCAAGTGATCGGCGAAGGCGCGCGAAGAATAGGTCTTGCCCCGTTCGTCGCAGGCGATCAGATGCGCGCCTTCGGCGGCCGCCAGGATCAGCTCGGCCTCGGCCGCCTTGCCGGGCTTTCGGGCTTCCAGATCGATCAGGTCGAGGGGACCGAGGCCAAGCGCGCGTCCCGACAGGGTGGCGCGCCTGGCGTAGTCGTCGGCGAGCGTCGCCTCGGGCCCCCGGCCCGGCCGGCCGATGGCGACGATGCTCAGCTTCATCTTGTCAGTCGCGAACCATGCGGTGGGCGGAATCGACGGCCCAGATCTTCTCGATATTGTAGAAGGTGCGGACCTCGGGGCGGAACAGGTGCACGATCACGTCGCCGGCGTCGATCAGAACCCAGTCGCAGTGCGGCAGGCCCTCGACCTTGGCCTTGCCCAGGCCCTGTTCCTTCAGGGTGCGAAGCAGGTGGTCGGCGATGGCGCCGACGTGGCGGTGCGACCGGCCCGAGGCCACGATCATGGTGTCGGCCATGGCGCTTTTGCCCTTCAGGTCGATCAGGACCAGATCCTGGGCCTTGTCCTCGTCGAGGCGGCTCAGCAGGGCTTCTTCCAGCGGCGTGGAGCCGACCGGGCGGGGCGCGGAATCGTCGAAGCCGCGCGGGGCGGCGTCGAAATCGGATCCGTCTTCGGAATGGAGAGGTTCGATAGCGTCCATCTCGTGCGCCGTATTCGAAACGGCGGCGTCTTGCGTATCGTACGCGGGCGAGGGGGTCAGCGGAGGGCTCCGGGAGCGTTGACTAAAGACGCCCTCTAGCACGGATGGGCCGAAACGTGAACCGGCGCCGCGATCAGACGGCGATCAGGCGGGGGCGCGGCCTGTCTCGGCGGTGCGGATGGCGGTCGAGGACAGGGGATTGAGGGGCGCCGTCAGATAGGTCCATGCCGGGGCGGCCAGGGTCGGCAAGAGCCCCGCCTCGCGATCCGGCACGCGGAAGCCGGCGAAGCGGGCGGCGGCCGGGGCGGTGCGGCTGTCCAGCAGGGAGCCCGGTCGGGCGATGACGGCGACGGGCATCAGCCGCATGATGTCGGTCCAGCCCCGCCAGCGATGGAAGCTGGCCAGATTGTCGGACCCCATCAGCCAGACGAAGTGCACGCCGGGATGTCGCGCGACCAGCAGACGCAGGGTGTCCACGGTCCAGGCCGTGCCCGCGCGGCTCTCGAAATCCGACACGATCATCGACGGGCCACGCGCATGGGCGCGGGCCGAGGCCATGCGCGTGTTTAGAGGGGCGCTGTCGCGTGCGTCCTTCAACGGATTCTGGGGTGAGACCAGCCAGACGACGCGGTCCAGGCCCAGGCGCCGCATGGCGGTTTCCGCCACATGGCCGTGGCCGTCGTGGGCGGGATTGAAGGAGCCGCCGAACAGCCCGACCTTCATGCCCGGCGCCAGGCTCAGCCCGTCGCGCAGCGCCCCGGATCGGGGGCCGGCGCCTTTGGGCGCGGGACCGGCGTGGAAAAAGGACAAGCGGCGTCTCGGGCGGCGGGGAGTTTTGCTCAGCGGCGCCCTTATAGCGCGGGCGTTTGCTCCGCCTACAGAAATCGTTTCAGACGGCGGCGTCGAACAGGGCGTCGCGGGCGACGTCGGCATGGGTCATGGGAAACAGGTGTCCGCCGCCGGAGACGACCTCGACCGACACATTCGGCAGGCCGCGCGGCGCGACGGGCACATGGGTCAGGGCGCCGTGCTCGGCCTTGAGGATCCGCACCGGGCCGCGATAGCGGCGCAGCGCCCGCCAGGGATCATGCGCCTGGGCGGCGTAGTTGGCGGCCTCCCATGCCGGGTCGGCGGTCAGGGCGAAGTCCCCCTGCCCTTCGCCGTCGGGCTGGGTCAGCCCCTCGGACAGATAGTCGGCCAGCACCATGTCGGGCCAGCCCTTGAAGGCGCCGCGCCCGCGATAGGCGGCCATCGCCTGTTCGCGGCTGTCGAACCGGCTGCGACGCCGCAGGGTGGAGCGGGCGATGGGGATGCCGGCCATCAGCCGATGGGCGAACGGCAGATTGAAGGCCAGGACCGCAGACCGTTTCCAGATCACCGGATCGAACAGCACCAGGCTGGAAACCCGGTCCGGCCGTTCCGCCGCCGCCAGCAACGAAGCAGTCCCGCCCATCGAATGGCCGGCCATCACCACGGGCGGGCCGTCGTTGGCCTGAAGCAGGGCCAGAAGGTCGTCGCGGTGATCCAGCCAGCTGGTCTTGGAACGGGTGAAGACCGGCAGGGTCGAACGGCCGTGCCCGCGCAGATCCGGCGCCCAGATCCGCAGGGAGGCCGACAGCGGCGACAGCAGGCTGCGATAGGTAGCGGCGTTGAAGCCGTTGGCGTGGCTGAAGATCAGATCGACCGGCCGGTTCGGATCGCCGAAATCCAGCACCGCCATCTCGCCGGCGCCCCACCGATTGTCGATGGGCACGGTCAGGCGACGCGGCGGGGACATCAGGGCCGCATCCATGATCATGCGGCCTCTCGGCACGCGGAGCAGCGGCCGTGCGCCTCGATCGTGGTGCGGGCGATGGCGTAGCCGGCGGCCGAGGCGGCGGCGCTCATGGCCCCCTGATCCGGGCCGGCGACCTCGCGCGTCGCGCCGCAGCAGTCGCAGATCAGGAAGGCGGCGGCATGGACCGCGTCGTCGCCCTCGCTGCTGCAGGCGACATAGGCGCTGATGGAGGCGATGCGGTGGGCCATGCCCAGTCGTTCCAGAAACTCCAGCGCGCGATAGACGGTGGGCGGCTTGGCGGCCTGGCCGTCCGCGCCGAAGCGGGCGATCAGGTCATAGGCCTTGACCGGCTCTCCGGCCTCCAGCAGCAGGGCCAGAACGCGGCGGCGCTGGGGGGTCATGCGTTCGCCGTCCTTGACCGCGCGCGCCTCGGCCGCCGCCAAGGCGCGATCCAGCGCCCCGCCCGTCAGGCCGGAATGGTCGTGATCGTGGTCGCAGGCGGAACTCATGGCCCACAGCTAATGGCTGGAACGGCGCGCTGCAACCGACGCGCCGCATCCGGCGCATCGCGCGTTTGCCGCTGAGGCGGGCTTGGGTTAGAAGGCGCGCCTCATATCTTCATTATCCAGAGCGTCCTCGCTTCATGACCGACACGACCAACTCGCCGCTCGAAGGCAATGTCCTCTTCTATGTGAACCCCGAGCCGCTGGATCAGAGCGTTCACGGCACGCTGGGCGTCAATCCGGCCGACAAGCCCTACGCCTTCGTGGCCCAGACCAATATCGTGCCGCTGACGGTCACAGAGTTCGCCGCCGCCGCCCTGTCCTATCCGATCATCTTCACCGGCGAGAACCGCCAGCCGGTCGCGGTGATGGGCCTGCGCCAGGGCGAGAACCTGTATGTCGCCGAGGACGGCGAATTCCGCAGCGACGCCTACGTGCCGGCCTATGTGCGCCGCTATCCGTTCGTCTTCGCCGACGACAAGCAGAACCAGCGCCTGATCCTGTGCATCGACCGCGGCGCGGCCATTGTCGCCGAGGGCGGCCAGAACCCGCTGTTCGTCGACGGCCAGCCCAGCGACTACACCAATATGGCGATGGAGTTCTGCAACAACTTCGAGCAGGAGCGCCTTCGCACCGAAAGCTTCGTCCAGCTGATCAACGATCTGGACCTGCTGGACACGCGCGACGCTGTCTTCACGCCGCGCAACCCCGACGGCACGCCGGGCGAGCCTCAGAAGCTGGCCGAATATTACGCCGTGTCGGAAGACAAGCTGCGCGCCCTGCCGGCCGAGAAGCTGGCCGAACTGCGCGACAACGGCGCCCTGGGCCAGATCTACGCCCATCTGGTGTCGCTGTTGGGCTGGGACCGCCTGATCGCCCTGGCCTTCCTGCGTCAGGCCCAGCCGACGACCGTCAACTAAGAGCCACGGTCAGACCGAAAAAGACGCCCCGACGGTTCGCGCCGTCGGGGCGTTTCGCGTTTCAGCGCCGCGAGAACACCGCCCGCGTCAGGCAAGAGAAGATCAACCGCCCCGCTTCGTCCAGCAGGTCGTGCGAGGCGATGACGATGCCTTTTTCGTCGCCGACCGGATCCTTGCCCATCACCGTCATCCGCCCGCGCAGCAGCTCGCCCGCCGGCGGGTTTCGCATATAGCGCAGGCCGTCGACGGCCAGGACCTTGGTCTGGGCCCAGCCGCCCGACTTGTCGGCCGCCAGCCGGCTCCACAGCACATAGACCATGGCGTCGGGCGCGCCGTAGGCCACGTCCCAGCCCGGCGCGAACCGTTCGACGAAGACGTCCAGCGCCGACTGGTCGACGGCGCAGGCGCCCAGGGGCACGACCTGGCCCACTTCCAGGTCTTCGAAATGGACGTGCAGCGGATCGCTCATGCGCGGGCCTTTTGTGAGGGGTCAGGCGGGCTCTTCGGAAACCCGAACCAGCAGCTTGCCGTCGTGATCGCCGGTGAACAAGCGGTTCAGCGAATCCACCGCCCCTTCCAGCCCGTCGTCGACGTGGGCCTTCCACTTGATCCGTCCGTCCGCCAGCCACGGCCCCATTTCCGCGACCATCTCCTTGGCCCGCGCGGCGTAGTCCAGCACCAGGAAACCCTGGACGTTCAGGCGATGGGTGATGATGCGGGCGAAGTTGGGCGACGGCGGCGCCTTGGTGGCGTTGTAGGACGACACCAGGCCGCAGACCGCCATGCGGCCGTGCACCTTCAGTCGGTTGAAGACGGCGATCATGATGTCGCCGCCGACGTTCTCGAAGTTCAGGTCGATCCCGTCCGGGGCCAGCCGGTCCAGCGCCTCGCCCACATCCTCGTTCTTGTAGTCGATGGCCGCATCGAAGCCGAGCTCGTCGGTCAGCCAGGCGCATTTCTGCGGGCCGCCGGCGATGCCGATGACGCGGCAGCCGCGCTGTTTGGCGATCTGGCCGGCGATGGAGCCCACCGCCCCGGCCGCCGCCGAAATCACGATCGTCTCGCCCGCCTTGGCCTTGAGCACGTCGGTGACGCCGAAATAGGCGGTCAGACCCGTCATGCCCAGGACCGACATATTGGCGGTCAGCGGCAGACCGGGCGCGCGGTGCACGGGACGCAGACCAGCCTCGGACACGACGGCGTAGTCCGCCCAGCCGCTGGAGAGCGGCATGACCACGTCGCCCGTCTTGAAGCGTTCCGAGCGGCTGTCTTCGACCACGCCCAGGGTCAGACCGCGCATGACTTCGCCCAGGCCCACGGGCGGCAGATAGCCTTCGCTGTCGTTCATCCAGGTGCGGTTGGTCGGGTCCAGCGACAGATAGACGGTGCGGACCAGCACCTCATTGTCCGACAGGTCGGGCACGGGCGTTTCCACAAGTTCCAGATCACCGGGCTGAATCAGGCCCTTGGGCCGCTGGCGCAAAACCCACTGACGGTTCGTCCTGCCGGTCGTCGAAGCCATGCGCGTCTCTCCTGTCGGTTTTCTTTAGCCACCATCCTGCCCCCGACGTCGCGCGGGGTCGAGCCGGATCGTCGCCGACGCCCAAGAAAAAAGCGGCCCTTGCGGACCGCCTTGAAGTGGCATCATCGAGAATGAGGCGCGGAGGCGGCAGATCGGCTTTCGCCGATCAAGTCGGGGGGCGTCGCCGCCTCCGCATGGCCATAACGACAGATCCGAACACCGGTTCCCGACCGTCGACGCTTTTGTTCGCGTCGCCCGATCCAGACCCGTTGCGGTCATGACAAAGGCCCCGCCGCCAAAGCGAACGGGGCCTGCGTCGGGGAGACGATGTATCTTAGGCCGCCTGCTTCTGACGCGACGGATGGAAGAACAGCGCCTGGCTGATTGCCGCCTTGACCGTTTCCGGCTGGAACGGCTTGGTGATCAGGAAGGTCGGCTCGGGCCGCTCGCCGGTCAGCAGACGCTCCGGGAAGGCGGTGATGAAGATGACCGGCACATCCAGGGTCTTGAGGATGTCCTTGACCGCGTCGATACCCGACGAACCGTCGGCCAGCTGGATGTCGGCCAGAACGAGGCCGGGCTTGTGACGCGCCACGGCGTCGATGGCCTCATCGTGCGTCGTCGCCGTGCCGGTGACGCGGTGACCCAGTTCCTTGACCAGGCTCTGGATATCGGCCGAGATGATGGCCTCGTCCTCGATCACCAGGACGTCAGTGGCCAGTTCGGCGTCGATGTCGGCCTGGGCGTCGGCGATCAGACGCTCGACGTCGCGCGGATCGGCCGACAGGATCTGTGCGGCTTCCGAAGGGGTGAAACCCTCCAGGGCCGTCAGCAGGAAGGCCTGACGCGAACGCGGCGCGATCCGCAGCAGCCGCTGGGAGGCGTCGGAGCCGGTCGTTTCCAGCGTGCCGGTTTCCAGCTGGGCGCCAGTCGAGGACCAGATGGCGTGGAAGACGTGATACAGCGCCACCCGCGGCGTCATGTCGGCGGAAAGCTGTTGCTCGCCGGCGGCCAAGGCCTCCAGGGCGACGCGAACATAGTTGTCGCCGGTCGCTTGATCACCGGTCAACGCACGGGCGTAGCGGCGCACGTAAGGCAGATGCGGCGCAAGTCTAGCCAGAAGGCTCATTCAGATAGTCCCCGACAAATCTCCGCGGTCCCGGCAAGGGAAAGCGTTACAGCGGGTCTAAACGTATCATGGCCGTCACGGTTCCGCCGACATGATCAAGCTTGAGCTTAAAATCGACGATCGCCAGGAACCGGCCGGCTTCCGCGACGTTATCGGCGGGCATCTCCGCGATGAACGTTGGGTGGGCCTTGTTCTGTCTATGATTGATTCTTCCGACTCCTCGCGCGCCATCGGCGCGGACAAGAAAGGGGAGGCGGGGCTTGAGGAAGCTCGGCTTCGCCAGCAAGCGATCGGCGTCAAACTGCGCCATATGTTTGACGAGGTCGTCAACGAGCCGGTGCCCGACGAGTTCCTGGACATTCTGAAACGCGCCGACGCCAAGGCGGCGGATGGCGCTGCATGAGCACCTCACGCCTGGGGGCCGCCCCCAAACCCGCCTCGGCCGACGATGAGGGCTTCAAGCGCGAACTGGTGCTGCTTATCCCGCATCTGCGCGCCTTCGCCCGCACCCTGACCGGCGACCCGACCGCTGCCGACGACTTGGCGCAGGACGCCATGATGAAGGCCTGGGACGCCCGCGCCAGCTATCAGATGGGCACGAACATGAAGGCCTGGACCTTCATGATCCTGCGCAACCAATTCTATTCCGAGAAGCGCCGCTCGTGGCGCCAGTCGCAGCTGGATCAGGAAGCCGCCGAGCGGACCCTGGTCGCCGTCGACGATCCCGAGGCGCCCGTCGCCCTGGACGAACTGCGTCAGGCCCTGAAGACCCTGCCCGAAGAACAGCGCGAGGCGCTGATCCTGGTGGGCGCCGGCGGCTTCGCCTACGAAGAGGCGGCCGAGATCTGCGGCTGCGCGGTCGGCACGGTCAAGAGCCGCGTCAGCCGCGCCCGCCGCGCCCTGCAGGCCACGCTGGAAAAGGGCGGTTATGGCCGTGACGGCAAGGCGGCGGGCGACGCCATGCGCTCGATCCTGGGCGAGGCCGACAGGCTGGCCGGCGCCCGGAGCTGATCGGCGGTGACTGCGCCGACCAGAGCCACGAGTCCGCGCCTGGGACGGAGTTGGAGTTCGGACCGGTTTCAGGGCATTCGCTTCCGGCTGGGCGCCGCGATGGCGATGGCCCTGCTGCCGATCTTCGTGCTGAGCCTGATTCAGACCCAGGCGGATTTCCGCCGTCAGGCCGAGGATCGTCAGGTCGATCTGCAACTGGCGGCCGAACGTAGCGCGTCCAGCGCCAAGGCCCAGCTGGACAGCGCCCAGGTTCTGCTGCGCGCCCTCAGCCCCGACGCGATGGGCCCCTATTGCGCGTCGCGACTGACCGCCCTGGTCGGTCGATTGGAGGGATATGAGGGGCTTTATCGCATCAGCGCGACCGGCGACGCCGTCTGCGCCTCGGGCCGGCCAGATGGTTTGAGATCCGGCGTGGCGCCCGCGGCCCAGTCGCACTGGTTCCAACGCCTTCGCAACGGCGAAGAGATGGTGGTGATGCGGGCGCCGGACGACGCCGGCTATCGCGCGGCGCTGATCGTGGCCACACGAGCCGAGCGCCCGATGGGCCGGTTCGACGGCGCCATGGTTGCGGTCATTCCCCTGTCCGCCCTGCAACCTGACATCGACGATCCCGCCCTGCCGCAAGGCGCCCAGGCCGCCCTGACGGACGGTTCGGGCCGCATCCTGACAGCCAGCGATACCGAAGCCTTCCGCCTGTCGGGCGGAAACGACATCGCCGGCTGGGTGTCGCGGGCGCGCGACGAAGGCTCGGCGGCGTTCGAGGCGCGCGACGCCCATGGGGACCGTCGCGACTACGCCGGGGCGGCCCTGGCCGGAGGCGATCTGTACGCCCTGCTGTCGGCGCCGTCGCAGGGCCTGTTGTCGTGGGCGCGGCTGAACCCGATCGGCACGCTGCTGTTGCCGTTGGGCGCCTGGTTGACGGCGTTTGCGGCGGTGATGCTGCTGTCCGAACGCATCTTCATCCGCTGGCTGGATTATCTGGAGCGGGTGGCGGCCATCTATGCGCGCGGGCGGTTTTCCGTGCGCCCGCTGCAGGCCATGAACGCCCCGGCCGAAATCCGCACCATGGCCCGCACCCTGGACGAAATGGCCGAGGCCATCACCGTGCGCGACCGCGAACTGACCGACGCCCTGGCCGAGAAGGACGCGCTGATGCGCGAGATCCATCACCGGGTGAAGAACAATCTGCAGATCATCTCGTCGCTGTTGTCGATGCAGCAACGCGCCCTGACCGACGCCCCGGCCAAGGCGGCCCTGGGCGATACGCGCCAGCGCATCTCGGCCCTGGCCCTGATCTACCGCACCCTCTACCAGAGCGCCGACATCCGCCATGCGGACGCGCGCGAGTTCCTGACCGAACTGGTCGGGCAGCTGGTGGCCAGCGAAGCGGGGCGCGGGCCGGTGGTCATCAGTTCGGTGGACGCCGATTCGCTGCACGTCGATCCCGACAAGCTG
The DNA here is from genome assembly GCA_963515305.1 of uncultured Brevundimonas sp. Classification (GTDB taxonomy): domain Bacteria; phylum Pseudomonadota; class Alphaproteobacteria; order Caulobacterales; family Caulobacteraceae; genus Brevundimonas. Next base: position 112,400 of record CAUPWX010000006.1, on the reverse strand, counting down.
GCGCCCCTGGCCCTGTGGCTGGTTGAGGCGGTGACCAACGCCCAGAAGCACGCCTTCGTCGGCAGCGGGGGCGAGCTGAAGGTGCGTTTCCGCGTGAACGGCGACACCTCGGTTCTGGAGGTTCAGGACAATGGTCCCGGCGCCCCGGCCGGCGCGGAGGTCGGCGTGGGCCGCACCCTGATGAGCGCCTTCGCCAAACAGTTGCGGGGCGAGACAGAGTTCCTGGTGGCGCCGGGCGGCGGGGCCATCGCCCGCATGACCTTCGCCACGCCCGAGGCCTTGGCGCCGGTCGATCCGGCGGACAAGTCTTCGACCGCCAAAGGAACCGGAGCCGTTGGGTCGCGTTGATCCGGCAAGACCGGCGGAGTTTCACCCCGGCTAACTTTCGGAGCTTCATTCCATGCGCAAGATTTTCGTTCTGGTCGCCGCCGCCGCCGCCCTGACCACCGCCGCCTGCAACACCGTCGAAGGCGTGGGTCGCGACACCCAGGCCGCCGGCCAAGCCGTGACCGGCGCCGCCCAAGACGCCAAGAACTGATTTCGACGCAGCTCCGGCTGCATCGACAACAGACTTGCAAGGCCCCGCATCGTCGGGGCCTTGTTCGTTTCAGCCCTGCCCCTGCCGTCACGCCAACTGTCCGTCGCGAGGTCGCCATGAACCCGTCCGCCCCATCGTCCGCCCCTTCCGCGCGCGCCGCCGGGCTGGCGCTGCTTCGCCAGCACGCCCTGATCGCCGGCAAGGCCGTTGCGGCGGATGGCGCCGGCATCGCGGTCGACGATCCGGCGACCGGCGAGATCATCGGCCATGTGCCCGACCTGGGGGCGGCGGAAACGCAACAGGCGATCGCGGCGGCCAGCGAGACCTTCCGATCCTGGTCGCGCAGCGATCCGCATCAACGGGCGGCCTTCCTGCGGGCCTGGGCCGCCCTGATCGACGAGAACACCGAGGGGCTGGGCGCCTTGATGGCGCTGGAGAACGGCAAGCCGTTCGAGGAGGCCAAGGGCGAGGTCGCCTACGCCAACGGTTTCCTGAAATGGTTCGCCGGCCAGGCCGAGCGGCTGATCGGCGAAACCCAGGATAGCCCGCTGGGCCATCTGATCCTGACCTATCGCGAGGCGGTCGGGCCATGCGCCCTGATCACGCCCTGGAACTTCCCCGCCGCCATGTTGACGCGCAAGCTGGGCCCGGCCTTTGCGGCGGGGTGCACCGCCGTGGTCAAGCCCGCCAGCCAGACCCCCTTCACCGCCATCGCCCTGGCCGAACTGGCCTATCAGGCTGGATTGCCCAAGGGCGCCCTGTCCATTGTCACGGGCGATGCGGCGACCATCGGCAAGGTGCTGACGGACAGCCCCGACATCCGAAAACTGTCCTTCACCGGCTCGACCGGGGTGGGCCGCAAGCTGGCGGAACAGTGCGCGCCGACCTTGAAACGGGTGTCGATGGAGCTGGGCGGCGCGGCGCCGCTGATCGTGTTCGCGGACGCCGATCTGGACCTTGCGGTGGACGAGACCATCAAGGGCAAGTTCAGGAACTCGGGCCAGACCTGCGTCTGTCCCAACCGGGTCTATGTGGAACGGTCGGTCGCCGAGACCTATGCCGAAAAGCTGGCCGCAGAGGTGGCCAAGATCGTGGTCGGGAACGCCTTCGACGACGGGGTCAAGGTCGGACCGCTGATCGAGAACAAGGCCCTCGACAAGGTCGAAAAGCACGTCGCGGCAGTCAAGGCCGACGGCGGGCGCGTCCTGACCGGCGGATCGCGCCATGAACTGGGCGGGCGCTTCTTCCAGCCGACCGTGACCCTGGGCGGCGACGACGCCCTGTTCCGCGAGGAGGAGACGTTCGGCCCGATGATCCCCGTCTTCGCCTTCGACACCGAGGACGAAGCGCTGGAGAAGGCCAACGCCAGCGACTACGGCCTGGCGTCGTATCTGTTCACCCGCGACCTGGACCGGGCCATGCGCTTTTCCCGCCGGATCGAGGCGGGGATGTGCGGGGTCAACACCGGCCTGATCTCCACGGCCGTCGCGCCGTTCGGCGGGGTCAAACAATCGGGCTATGGCCGCGAAGGCTCGATCCACGGCATCGACGAATATGTGGACATCAAGACGGTGACGCTGGCGCTGAAATAGCGCGGTGCGGCCGGGCCTGTAATTCGCCGCGCTTCTGCGGCATAAGCCCGCGATGAAATTCCTCGACCAGGCTAAGATCTATATCCGCTCCGGCAACGGCGGCGCGGGCTCCGTGTCGTTCCGACGTGAGAAGTTCATTCCCAACGGCGGCCCCGACGGCGGGGACGGCGGCAAGGGCGGCGATGTCTGGATCGAGGCGGTCGAAGGGCTGAACACCCTGATCGACTATCGCTATCAGCAGCATTTCAAGGCCCAGACCGGCCACCACGGCCAAGGCCGCCAGATGCACGGCGGCAAGGGCGAGGACGTGCATCTGAAGGTGCCGGTCGGCACCCAGGTCCTGGACGAGGACAAGGAAACGGTCCTGCTGGACATGGATGTGGCCGGCAAGGTCGAGATGCTGCTGAAAGGCGGCAACGGCGGCTGGGGCAATGTGCGGTTCAAGGGGCCGACCAACCAGGCCCCCACCTACGCCAATCCGGGCCAGGACGGTCAGGAACGCTGGATCTGGCTGCGGCTGAAGCTGATCGCCGACATCGGCCTGGCGGGCCTGCCCAATGCGGGCAAGTCGACCTTCCTGTCGGCCGCCAGCGCCGCCAAGCCCAAGATCGCCGACTACCCCTTCACCACCCTGGCCCCGAACCTGGGGATGGTGGACCTGTCGCCGTCCGAGCGGTTCGTCATCGCCGACATCCCCGGCCTGATCGAGGGCGCCAGCGAGGGGGCCGGCCTGGGCACCCGCTTCTTGGGTCACGTCGAACGCTCGGCCAGCCTAATCCACCTGATCGACGGGACGCAGGACGACGTGGTCGAGGCCTACCGCATCATCCGCGGCGAACTGGAAGCCTATGGCGAAGGCCTGGCCGACAAGGCCGAGATCCTGGCGCTGAACAAGATCGACGCCCTGACACCCGAAGCGCGCGAGGAAAAGGCCGCCGAACTGGAAGCCGTCGCCGGCCGCCGGCCCATGCTGGTGTCGGGCGTGTCGGGTGAAGGCGTGCCCGCCCTGCTGCGCGCCGCCTGGGCCGAGGTCAAGAAGACGCGCGGCGCCCTGGCCGGCGAAAGCGATGTGGATCAGACCAGCGGCTGGCAGCCCTGATCAGGCCTCAGGCGCGGGTTCGGTCTTGGGCTTGCGGCGGCCTAGTTTGGGCTTGGGCGTCTTCTTTTCTTCATCCGCATAGGGTTCGCCGTCGCCGGACAGCAGCACGGCCAGCCAGCGCGATCCCTTGAACTCGGCCAGGATCGCCATGGCCATGACCGCCAGCGGCGTGGACAGGAACATCCCAACCACGCCCCACATCTTGCCCCAGAAGGCCAGGGCCAGCAGCACGACCACCGGGTCGATGTTCTGGTTGTCGCCCTGCATCCGGGGCTGGATGAAGTTGCCGACCACGAACAGGATGACCTGCAACCCCACCAGCAGGATGGCCGCGGGCCAGTAGCTTTCGAACTGCGCCAGGGCGAACAGCGGCGGCGCCAGACCCGCCACGGCCCCGCCCAGCACCGGAATGAAGCCGACGATGAAGATGACGAAGGTCCAGAACTCGGCGTTCTGAAGCCCCACGGCCCGCATCAGGATCCAGGCCACGACGCAGATCATCGCCCCCGTCACCGACTGGACCCAGATATAGCCCTCGACCCCGCCGCGCACGCGCTGGAACACCGCCACGGCCTCGTCGCGCTGTCCTTTCAGCGGGAACATGGCCACGATCTTGCGCCCGAACCCGGCCTGCGACGCCAGCAGAAAGCCCAGATAGACCAGGACGAAAAAGGCGCCCGAGGCGATGCCCTGGACCTGGAAGGCCATCGACGTCAGCCAGCCGCGCACGTCCACTCCGTTGATCAGGTCCTGGGCCGTCGGCGGATTGTTCAGCCGCACCAGCCCATAGACGTCGCGAATGATCTGATCGATGCGCGGGCCGATGTTCTGGGACACGCCCGAGGCCTCGCCGAAGAAGCCGGCCGCCCCGTTCACCATGATGGCGATGGAGATGAAGAAGGCCAGCACCACCAGAAGCAGGGCCGCGATCCCGGCCCAGCGGTGGTTCAGCGGCGTGCGCGCCTCGACCGAACGCTTCACCCCATCGATCATGATCAGCAGGAACAGGGCCATCGCCAGCGGGGTCAGAATGTCCCGCAGCCAGTAAACCGCCGCCCCCGCCGCAACGGTGGCGATCAGGGTCACGGCGTTTCGGGACACGGCGGACGTGGTCACGGCGACGGGCGTTTTCATAATCGTCTTGTCGAACCACGCAGCGCGGGCGTCAATCGCTGTTCCGGCGGCGTTTGTAACGCGCTAAGGCTTGGCTTGAGACGCCCATCGGAGACCCTTCATGTCCGACACCCTGCCCGGCCTGTTTCTCGGCCAGTCCGACACCGCCCAGCCGGAAAACCTGCTGTTCAACCGCGCCAACCGCCACGGCGTGGTCGCCGGGGCCACCGGCACCGGCAAGACGGTGACGCTGCAGATCATGGCCCAAGGCTTTTCCGATGCGGGCGTGCCGGTCTTCTGCGCCGATGTGAAGGGCGACCTGTCGGGCATTTCGCAGGTCGGCGCGCCGAACGACAAACTGATCGCGCGTGCAGCCGAAATGGGTCTGACCCTGACGCCGCGCGCCGCGCCGGTCGTCTTCTGGGATCTGTATGGCCAGAAGGGGCACCCGATCCGCACAACCGTGTCGGAGATCGGTCCGGTGCTGATGGCGCGGATGCTGAACCTGAACGAGGTGCAGGAAGGCGTGCTGACCGTCGTCTTCCACGTCGCGGACAAGGAGGGCCTGCTGCTGCTGGACCTCGACGATCTGCGCAGCCTGCTGGTCTATGTGGGCGAGAACGCCGAGCGGATCGGGCGCGAGGTGGGCAATGTGGCCCCGGCCTCCATCGCCGCCATCCAGCGATCCTTGTTGCAGGTCGAGCAACAGGGCGGCGACGCCTTCTTCGGCGAACCGGCGTTGAAGTTGGAAGACATGATCCGCGTCGGTCTGGACGGCCGAGGCCAGGTCAATGTGCTGGATTCGACGCGCCTGATGAACAACCCGCGCCTGTATGCGGCCTTCCTGCTGTGGCTGCTGTCCGAACTGTTCGAACAACTGCCGGAGGTCGGCGACCCGGACAAGCCGCGCATGGTCTTCTTCTTCGACGAGGCGCACCTGCTGTTCAACGATGCGCCGCGCGCCCTGCTGGAAAAGGTGGAGCAGGTGGTGCGCCTGATCCGGTCCAAGGGGGTGGGCGTCTATTTCGTGACCCAGAATCCGGCGGACATCCCCGATACGGTCCTGGCGCAGCTGGGCAACCGCATCCAGCACGCCCTGCGCGCCTATACGCCGTCCGAGCAGAAGGGGCTGAAGGCCGCCTCCCAGAGCTTCCGCACCAATACGGCCTTCGACACGGCCGAGGCGATCCAGGCGCTGGGCGTGGGCGAGGCCCTGGTGTCGGTGCTGGACGAAAAGGGCGCGCCAACGATCGTGGCCCGCACCAAGATCCGTCCGCCCGCCTCGCGCCTGGGGCCGGCGACCGACGCCGAACGCGCCGCCGTCATGGCCGCCAGCCCGGTGCGGGGTCTGTACGATCAGGTGCTGAACCGCGAGTCCGCCGCCGAAATCCTGGCCAATCGCCACAGTGCGGCCGATCAGGCCGAGGCTCAGGCCCAAGCTCAGGCAAAGGCGCAGGCTGAGGCCGACAAGGCCGCTGCGGTTCAGGCCAAGGCCGATCAGAAGACGGCCGAGGCTCGCGCGAAGGCCGAGGCTCAGGCCGAAGCGCGGGCGTCACGCGCCGCTGCGGCGCCCGCGCGTCGCTCCACGCGCGAGACGCCGGTCGAGGCCCTGACCAAGTCGGTGCTTCGCACCGCCGGATCGACCCTGACGCGCGAACTGATGCGCGGCATCCTGGGCGGGTTGAAAAAACGCTAGGCCTTGCAACGGGGCGGGGGCGAGCGCATCTCCCGCCCATGTTCATCCAGACCGAACCCACGCCCAATCCGAATGTGCTGAAGTTCCTGCCCGGCCGCGACGTGTCGCCGGCCGCCACGCTGGAATACCGCACCATCGACGAGGCGACGGCCTCCCCCCTGGCCGAAGCCCTGTTCGAGCTGGAGGGCGTGGACGGCGTTTTCTTCGGCGCCGACTATGTGTCTGTGACCCGCAAGCCCCAGGGACCGGAATGGTCGGAGATGAAGGCGCCGATCCTGGGCGTCGTCATGGATCATTTCGTGTCGGGCCAGCCGCTGACGCGCGGCGCCAGCGCCGAGGCCGACGGCCACGCCGAGGACGACAGCGAAATCGTCGCCGAGATCAAGGCCCTGCTGGACAGCCGCATCCGCCCTGCCGTGGCGCAGGACGGCGGCGACATCCTGTTCGATTCCTTTGATGAGGCGACCGGGGTGCTGGCCTTGCGTATGCGCGGCGCCTGCGCCGGCTGCCCCTCGTCTTCGGCCACGCTGAAGGCCGGGGTCGAACAGATGATGCGCCACTATGTGCCCGAGGTGACGCGGGTCGAGCAGACGCTCTGACCCAGCCAGTAGCGGTGCGGCCGCGCGCCGCCTAAAAGGCCGCCATGAGACTTCTGGTGATCGATACGGCGCTGGGCGCCTGCACCGCGGCGGTGTTCGACGACGACCGCGTCCTGGCCGTTCGCTTCGAGCCGATGACCAAGGGCCATCAGGAACGGCTGGGCGGCCTGGTCCGCGACGTGATGGCCGAGGCGGGGGTTCCGTTCGACAGTCTGGACCGGATCGGCGTCACCGTGGGGCCGGGCTCGTTCACCGGGCTGCGGGTCGGCCTGGCCTTCGCTCAGGGGCTGGGCGCGGCCCTGGATCGGCCGGTCGTGGGAGTGTCGACCCTGGCGGCCCTGTCGGCCGGCCTAGACGATCCGGCGCTGGCGGTCGCCGCCCTGATCGATGCGCGGCGCGGCCAGCTTTATGTGCGGATCAGCCGGGGCGACACGGTCGTCGTCACGGATCAGGCCCTGTCGATCGAGGCGGCGGCGCAACGCATCGCCCAACTCGGGCCTGAGGTCGCCCTGGTCGGCAATGGGGCGGCGGTGTTGATCGACGCCTGCCCGGACCTGGCGCTCGCGCGGCGCGACGACCGCATCGCCCCGACGCCCCAGGCCCTGGCCCGGCTGAGCGCGGCCGCCGATCCCGCAGCCGCCCCACCCCGGCCGCTCTATCTGCGCGCACCAGACGCCACGCCGCCCAGCCGCCTGCCAGGCCAGCCGCGCCAGCCTGCGCCGTGAGCGATCCGGCCCAGGCCGCGACGGCGCTGGCGGCCCTACACGCCCAGGCCTTTGCGGCGCCGTGGAGCGCGGCCGAGTTCGCGGACCTGCTGGCCCAGCCGGGCGTCCTCTTGGGGCTGGAGCCGGACGGGTTCGTCCTGGTGCGCGTGGTGCTGGACGAGGCGGAAATCCTGACCCTGGCGGTCGCCCCGGCCGCACGCCGTCGCGGCCTGGGCCGGCGTCTGGTCGAACGGGCCAGCGCCGCCGCCGCCCAGGCGGGATCGACGCGCCTGTTTCTGGAGGTCGCCGAGGACAACGCCGCCGCCCGCACCCTTTACGACCGCGCGGGCTTCGCCTTGATCGGCCGGCGAAAAGCCTATTACGCCCGACCGGACGGGGGGCGCGCCGACGCCCTGGTCATGAGCCGTGATCTGTCGGGCGCCGAGCGCAAGCTGACGCTTCCCTGATGCGATCAGAGCCCCTATTCTAGGGTCATGGACCGGATCGAAAAACTTTGCGCCGACCGCGGAATGCGGATGACCGAACAGCGTCGGGTGATCGCCCGGGTGCTGTCGAACGCCGGGGACCACCCCGATGTCGAGGAGCTGTATCGCCGGGCGTCGGCCATCGACCCGCACATCTCCATCGCCACCGTCTATCGCACCGTGCGCCTGTTCGAAGAGGCGGGCGTGGTCGAGAAGCACGACTTCGGCGACGGTCGCAGCCGCTATGAAGAGGCAGGCGACGATCACCACGACCACCTGATCGACACCAAGTCGGGCGAGGTGATCGAATTCTTCGACGCCGAGATCGAGCGTCTGAAGTCCGAGATCGCGGAACGGCTGGGCTTCCAGCTGATCGGCCACAAGCTTGAGCTTTACGGCGTCGCCATCGAGGGCGCCGAACCGTCCAAGCGCGAGGGTCTGATCTTCACCCGCCACGCCGCGCGGGTCGATCCCGCCGACGCGGATGCGGGCTGAAGGCCCGTCTTGTCCGGGCGCGGCTTGTCGTCGGATGTATGGGCGATCATAAGCCCCCGATGACCGAGACCCTGGTTCCGCCCGCCAAGCCGATGGCCGAGACGACGCCCGAAAAGCGTCTGTTCATCAAGACCTACGGCTGTCAGATGAACGTCTATGATTCGGAGCGGATGGCCGATGTTCTGCGCCCGCTGGGCTATGCCGTCACCGAGGACGTGAAGGCCGCCGATTTCGTCATCCTGAACACCTGCCACATCCGCGAAAAGGCGGCCGAGAAGATCTATTCCGAGCTGGGCAAGCTGCGCGAGATGCGCGACGTCCGGCGCGAGACGGGCGGCGACCTGACCATCGCCGTCGCCGGTTGCGTCGCCCAGGCCGAGGGCGAAGAGATCATCAGACGCCAGCCGGCGGTCGACATCGTGGTCGGTCCTCAGGCCTATCATCAACTGCCCGAACTGCTGACCCGCACGGCGCGGGCGCGAGGCGAGCGGATCGGCGCCGACTTTGCCCCCGACGACAAGTTCGACGCCCTGCCGGCCGCCCGTTTCACCGAAGGGCCGACCGCCTTCCTGACCGTGCAGGAAGGCTGCGACAAGTTCTGCACCTTCTGTGTCGTGCCCTATACGCGCGGCGCCGAATGGTCGCGGCCGCTGGCGGCGGTGCTGGAAGAGGCGCGGTCCCTGGCCGGGCGCGGCGTGCGCGAGGTCACCCTGCTGGGCCAGAACGTCAACGCCTACGACGGCGAACGCGCGGACGGTAGAAAGGCGACGCTGGCGGAACTGGCCTACGCCTTGGCGGAAATCCCCGGTCTGGACCGCATCCGCTACACCACCAGCCACCCCAACGATATGTCGGACGACCTGATCGCGGCCCACGGCGATCTGGACGCCCTGATGCCCTATCTGCATCTGCCCGTTCAGGCGGGTTCGGATCGCATCCTGCGGATGATGAACCGAAAGCACGGACGTCAGAAATATTTCGACCTGATCGACCGCATTCGTCAGGCCCGGCCCGACATGGCCCTGGCCGGCGATTTCATCGTGGGCTTCCCCGGCGAGACGGATCGCGAGTTCGAGGACACGCTGGATCTGGCCCGGAGGGTGAACTACGCCGGGGCCTTCGCCTTCGCCTATTCGCCGCGCCCCGGCACGCCGGCGGCGGGCATGGGCAAGCAGGTCGAGCCGGAGGTGGCCAAGGAACGGCTGCACCGTCTGATCGCCCTGCTGAGCGAACAGCAGACCGCCTTCAACGCCGCCCAGGCGGGTCGGACGCTGAACGTGCTGTTCGACAAGCTAGGTCGTCACGGCCACCGTCGCCAAGCGATAGGGCGATCCCCATATCTGCAATCGGTCCACGTCGACGATGCGGATCATCTGATCGGCCAGATCGTTCCGGTCGAGATCGTTGCGGGCCAGCAGAACAGTCTGATGGGCCGATTAATCCCGAATGGGCTCAAGCAGCCGAGCGCAACGCGCGAGGCGATAGCCCAGCAAGAAAAGGCCGCTTGATGGCGAGAGAGTCCGAGTTCGTCCCCCTGAACGACGCCGAACTGCGTGCGGTGATCGGGCCGAACAGCCGGCACGTCGCCCTGATCGAAGACGCCTTCAAGGTGCTGGTCGAGGCGCCGGGTGGCGGGGTGTCCGTCAATGGCGGCACGCGCGACCGGTCCGACGCCCGACGCGTCATCGAAGATCTGGCCAAACGCGCCGCCCTGGGCGCCGAGGTCACCGAGGCCGATGTGCGCGCGGCCCTGGGCCAGGCGCGCGGCGGGCGCGGCACGCCCGGCATGGCGGCGGCGGGCGTGTCCCTGCCGGGCGGCAAGCGCGGCGCCATCGTGCCCAAGACCAAGGCCCAGGCGGCCTATCTGGATATGCTGGGCCGGTGCGAACTCAGTTTCGGGGTCGGCCCGGCCGGCACCGGCAAGACCTTCCTGGCGGCGGCCTATGGCGCGTCGCTGCTCCGGCGCGGACAGGTGGACCGGCTGGTCATCACCCGCCCGGCGGTCGAGGCGGGGGAGAAGCTGGGCTTCCTGCCCGGCGACCTGAACGAGAAGGTCGATCCCTACCTGGCCCCGATCTGGGAGGCACTGAACGACATTCTGGGGCCTGAGGACGTGCAGCGCCGCCGCGACAAGGGCGAGATCGAAGCCGCGCCCATTGCCTTCATGCGCGGCCGCACCCTGAGCCACGCCTTCGTCATCGTGGACGAGGCGCAAAACACCTCGCGCCTGCAGATGAAGATGGTGCTGACGCGCCTGGGCGAGGGCGCGCGGATGGTGGTCACAGGCGACCCGTCGCAGATCGACCTGTTGAACCCGCGCGATTCCGGCCTGGCCCATGCGCTGCGGATTCTGGACGGGGTTCAGGGCGTCGGCGTGCTGAAGTTCGAGGCCTCGGACGTGGTGCGCCACGCCATGGTCGAGCGGATCGTGCGCGCCTATGACGCCGACGCGGCCAAGGGAAGACCCGCACCGGACCTCGAAGATCCCGCATGATCGAGATAGAGATCGAGGCCGACGCCTGGACCGGCGCCTTGCCGCAAACCGAGGCCTTGGTCGAACGCGCCGCGAGCGCCGCCCTGGGAACGGTGACGGGCGACGTCGTGGTCCTGCTGACCGACGATGATGCGGTGCGCGACCTCAACGCGCGGTTCCGCGACAAGGACAGGCCGACCAATGTGCTGTCCTTTCCCGCGCCCGAAAGCGCGGCGCCGCATCTGGGCGACATCGTCCTGGCCTACGGCGTCTGCGCCGCGGAGGCTGAGGCCCAGGGCAAGACCCTGGCCGATCATCTGAGCCATCTGATCGTCCATGGGGTGCTGCACCTTTTGGGCCGCGACCACGAGGACGACGACGAGGCCGAGGAGATGGAGGCCGAGGAGCGCGAAATCCTGGCCCGGATCGGCATCCCCGACCCCTATGCCGCCGATGCCGAAAGCGCCGACTGACATGATGATCGACGCCGTTCTGGATCGTTTCGCCGCCCCGATCCGCACCCTGCCCGACAAGAAACGCGCCCTGACCTGGCGGCTGATCCGCATCGCCCTGGCCCTGCTGGCGGGCGCGGGCACGGCCTTCGCCCATCCGCCGTTCGGGGTTCTGGTCGGTCTGCTGGGTTATCCGCTTCTCATGATCCTGTCGGAGCGGTCCGACACGGTGCGCGGCGCCTTCTGGATGGGGTGGCTGGCGGGGTTCGCCTATTTCTTCGTCGGCTGCTGGTGGGTGGCCGAGGCCTTTTTCGTCAATCCCGAACAGGCGTGGATGGCGCCCTTCGCGTCCAGCCTGCTGCCTGCGGGCCTTGGCCTGTTCTGGGGAACAGCGACGGCGCTCTATCGTCGCTGGGCGCCGCTGGGCGCGGTGCGGGTGCTGTTGTTCGCAGGGCTGTTCTGCGCGGCGGAATGGCTGCGCGGCCATGTTCTGACCGGCTTTCCGTGGAATCCGGCCGGCGCGACCTGGCGGGCGGGCGGAGCCATGTCGCAGTTCGCCTCGGTGGTCGGGGTCTATGGGCTGAGCCTGGTGACGGTCGCCACCGTCGCCGCCTTCGCGCCGCTGATCGGCCCCGGCGCGAAACGCAGCCGCCTGATCTCGGCGGGCCTGGGGGCGCTGACGCTGTTCACCGTCGGAACGTTCGGCGCCGTCAGACTGGCGCAGTCGGACCTGCAGTTCACCGATACGGTCGTGCGGCTGGTTCAGGCCGACGTGAAACAGGAGACGAAATGGTCGCCCGAAGCTTACCGCTCCATCGTCGATCGCTATGTCAGCCTGACAAACCAGGCGGCGGCGCGCACGCCCAATGTCGTGGTCTGGCCAGAAGGCGCCCTGCCCGCTTCTGCCAACGACGTCTTCGCCTCGACCGACGCCGCCGCCATCGCCGGCGCCCTGCGGCCCGGCCAGACCCTGCTGATGGGGCTGGCCCGGGGCGAGGCCGATCCGACCGCGCCGGACGGCGCGCGCTATTACAACAGCCTGTTCGCCCTGGCGGACGAAGGGGGCGCGGGCCTGCGGGTCGCCGCCGTCTATGACAAGCACCGGCTGGTGCCGTTCGGCGAATATCTGCCGCTGGGGTCGATCATGACGTCCATCGGCCTGAGAAGCTTGGTGCATATGCCCAGCGACTTTTCTGCCGGCCCGATCCCGGCGCCGATACATATCCCCGGCGCGCCCCCGGCCCAGGTGTTGATCTGCTACGAGAGCCTGTATCCCGGCTTTACGCCCGGCGCAGCGGGCCGACCGGACTGGATCGTCAATGCGTCGAACGACGCCTGGTTCGGCGCCACATCCGGCCCGCGTCAGCATCTGAACCTGGCCAGCTACCGCGCCATCGAGACCGGCCTGCCCATCGCGCGCGCCACCCCGACGGGCATCTCGGCCATGATCGATCCCTGGGGCCGTATCGTCGAGGGACAGCGGCTGGAACCCGGCGTCATGGGGGTGATCGACGCCCCCCTGCCCCGGCCGACCGCCATCACCCCCTATGGCCGGTTTGGGGACTGGCCTTTCGCACTGGCGTTAATGGCCACGCTCGTCCTATCCTTGTGGCCGGTGTTTTTGCGATCCAGGGTTCGAAGCCCGCGATCGGCCATCTGAAGCGGGGGGAAGACCATGGCGCGTGAGCAGGACGAGGAGCCGCATCCCGTCGACCGTCATGTGGGCCGGCGCGTCCAGGAAAAACGGCTGGACCTGGGCCTGACCCAGACCGCCCTGGCCAAGGCCGTGGGCGTCAGCTTTCAGCAGGTGCAAAAATACGAAAAGGGCACGAACCGCGTTTCGGCCTCCAAACTGTTCGAAATGGCCGACTTCATGCAGGTCGGCATTCCCTTCTTCTTCGAGGGCTTCAAGGGCGCCCAGCCCGGTGTGGCGGAAGACGAGGCCCCCGCTTTCGATCACGAACATCGCCCCACCAAGAACAGCCTGGAGATCGGCCGCCTGGCGCCGCGCCTGCCGGCCCGCAGCCAGAAGCTGATCCTGGACATGATGCGCGAAATGCTGGGCGAGGGCGGCGACAAGCCGCGTTGAAACCGGCTCAGCCGACGGCGACGATCTCCGCGGACTGACCCGCGATCTTGACCTCGTCGCCGACGCGTCGGCCCACGACCGCGCGGGCCAGGGGCGAGACGTGGCTGACCGAACCGGCGGCGGGATCGGCCTCATCCTCGCCGACGATACGCCAGGTCTGAGTTCGGCCGTCGTCGCGCTCGATGGTGACGGAGCCGCCGAAGCGCACCGCGCCGTCGTCCTGGCCCGGTTCGACCAGCTGGGCCGAGGCGCGCCGCGCCGACCAGTAACGGAGATCACGCGTCGCGCGCGCCATGGCGGTGCGGTCGCTTTCGATCGATCCCTGCACCTGGGCGGCGGTATAGGCGGCGCGGGCCGAGGCCAGTTCCGCCTCGATCATGACCAGGCCCTGCGGCGTGACCAGATTGGGATGGGGCGAAATCGGGCGGTCCGCCAGGTCGGCGGCGGTGGCCTCCAGGTCTTCTTCTCGGGTGAATGCAACGCTCATGACACGGAACATAGCGACGCCCGCGCCTATAGCCAGACGCGGCGCGAGCGGGCAAAGCGGGGCGATGAACCACGACGCCCCCCAAGTGAGCGTGATCGGAGCCGGTCCCGCCGGGCTGATGGCGGCCGAACGTCTGGCTGCGGCGGGCCTTCGCGTCATGGTGCACGACCGGATGCCGTCGGTGGCGCGCAAGTTCCTGATGGCCGGTCGCGGCGGGCTGAACCTGACCCATTCGGAGGCCGAGGACGCATTCGCCGCGCGCTATGGCGCCGCGCGGCCCGACGTTCAGGCCTGGATCGACCGGTTCACGCCCGCGGAAATGATCGCCTGGGTCGAGGGCCTGGGACAGCCGACGTTCGTGGGCTCCAGCGGGCGCGTCTTTCCCAGGGCGATGAAGGCCTCGCCCCTGCTGCGGGCCTGGCTGGCGCGGCTGGAGGAGTTGGGCGTGCAAATCCGTACCCGGTCGCGCTGGACCGGCTGGCGCGACGGCTCCCTGGCGTTCGACACGGCCGAAGGCGAGCGGCTGGAAACGCCCGACGCCGTGGTTTTGGCCCTGGGGGGCGCCAGCTGGCCGCGTCTGGGTTCGGACGGCGCCTGGACCGCCTGGCTGGACGCGCCGACGACGCCCTTTCGCCCCGCCAATGTCGGCTTCGACGTCGCCTGGTCAGCCCTGTTTCGCGATCGGTTCGCCGGCCGGCCGCTGAAAGGGATCGCCCTGACCCAGGCGGGCCGAACGGTTCGGGGCGAGGTGATGATCGCCCGTTACGGCGTCGAGGGCGGGGCGATCTACGCCCTGTCGGCGGCGTTGCGCGACGCGATCCAGGCGGACGGCGCAGCGGCGCTTGAGATCGACCTGAAGCCTGACGTCGCTCTCGGGCGATTGACCGAGCGGCTGACGCGGCCGCGCGGCAAGACCAGCCTGTCCAATCATCTGCGAAAGGCCGCCGGGCTGGAGCCTGTGGCGGTCGCCCTGTTGCACGAGGCCGGTCCCTTGCCGACATCGCCACGCGCCCTGGCCGAACGGATCAAGGCGCTGCCGCTGACGCTGACGGGCGTGCAGGGGTTGGAGCGCGCCATATCGTCGGCCGGCGGGGTGCGGCTGGACGCCGTGGATCGGGCGATGATGCTGCGGGACAGACCGGGCGTTTTCGTCGCCGGAGAGATGCTGGACTGGGAGGCGCCGACCGGCGGCTATCTGCTTCAGGCCTGTTTCGCCTCGGGGGTCGCGGCGGCGCAAGGCGTGATCGACTGGCTCGACAGTCGCGACTGAGGCGGGCAGGGTCGGGGCGTTCGATAAGGAGCCTTCCATGCGTCACGCCCTGCCCGCCGTTTCCGCCCTTGCCTTGGCGGGGGCCCTGATAATGGCCGGCTCGCCCGTGCTGGCCCAGCAGGCGCCCGACATCGACGCCGCGCGGATGAACGAGGCGGTGCGCGTTCTGGCGTCGGACGCCTTCGAAGGACGCGCCCCCGCCTCGCCGGGCGAGGAGAAGACCGTCGCCTGGCTGGTCGAACAGTTCCGCGCCGCCGGCGCCGAGGGCGGCGGCCCGGACGGATCGTTCGTTCAGGTCGCCCACCTGTCGCGCACCCGCCAGGACGGCCCGGCCAGCATCGCCGCGACCGTCGGCGCCAGGACGATCAGCCTGGAGCGCGGGCCGGACGTGCTGGTATCCAGCGACCGCCCCGTGAACCACATCACCGTGACCAACGCGCCCGTGGTCTTCGTCGGCTATGGCGCGACAGCGCCCGAGCGTCAGTGGGACGACTTCAAGGACGTGGACGTGCGCGGCAAGGTCATCGTCGTCCTGGTCAACGATCCCGACTTCGAAGCGGCCGAGGGCGACCCGGTCGCCGGTCAGTTCGACGGCCAGGCCATGACCTTCTATGGCCGCTGGACCTACAAGTTCCAGGAGGCGGGGCGTCGCGGGGCGGCTGGCGTGCTGGTGGTGCACGAAACGGCGGGCGCCGGCTATGGCTGGTCCGTGCTGCAGAACTCGTCGGCGGCGCCCAAGTTCGACATCGTGCGCGCCGACCCGGACGCCGAACGCGCCCCCTTCCAGGGCTGGATCCAGCGCGCCAAGGCGGAGGAGCTGTTCAGCGCCGCTGGCCTGGACTTCGCCGCCCTGAAGGCCAGCGCCCGCAGCGCCGACTTCAAGCCGGTCACCCTGCCCGGCCTGACCCTCAGCGTCGACTTCGGCCAGATCGCCGACAAGGTGGAGACCAAGAACGTCCTGGCCCGCATTCCGGGTTCGGAACGCCCGAACGAAACCGTCATGTACGGCGCCCACTGGGACGGGTACGGCGTCGGCACGCCGAACGCCCAGGGCGACAAGATCTATAACGCCGCCGTGGACAATGCGACCGGGGTCGCCGCCCTGCTGGAACTGGCCCACGCCTTCGCCGAAGGGCCGCGCCCGAAACGGTCGGTCGTCTTCGCCGCCTGGTCGGGCGAGGAGGCGGGCCTGTTGGGCTCGACCTATTACGCCGCCAATCCGGTCTGGCCGCTGGAGACGACGGTCGCCAACATCAACGTCGACAGCCTGCTGCCGGGGACCGAGATCGACCCCAACGTCGTTGTCATCGGCAAGGGCAAGAACCAGCTGGACGACGTCCTGGCCCGCCACGCCACGGAAGCTGGGCGCACCCTGATCGCCGACCCCGCGCCTCAGGCCGGGGCCTTCTATCGCTCCGACCATTTCCCCCTGGCCCTGCGCGGCGTGCCGGCCCTGTTCCCGGCGGCGGGCTTCACCGGCGCCAGTGCGGCCAGCCGCGACTACGTCCAGAACCGCTATCATCAGCCGACGGACGAATGGGATGCGACCTGGAAAATGGACGCCGCCGCCGCCGACGTCGCCCTGATCTACGCCGTCGGACGCGAACTGGCCGACGACGACCAATGGCCGGAATGGAATGCGGGCGCCGAGTTCGGCCCGGCGCGGGATACGTCCAAGGCCTCGCGGCGCTAGAGTTCCAGCTGAAGCTCGGGCGCGGCGGCGGTGGTCGCGGCGCCCAGCGGCAGGTGCAGGATGAAGGCCGCGCCCTTGCCGGGCTCGCTCTCGACCTCGGCCCAGCCGCCATGCAACTCCACCAGCGCCTTGACCAGGGCCAGACCCACGCCGGGGCCGCCCCGCTCGCGTCGCACGAAGCGGTCGAAGACGTGGGCCTGCAGATGATAGGGAATGCCCCGCCCGGTGTCGGACACCGTCAGGCGCACTTCGGACGGCCCCGTCTCGGCCTTCAGCGCCACCGCCCCGCCGTCCGACACCGCGCGTGCGGCGTTTTCCAGCAGATGATCCAGCGCCTGGCCGATCCGGTGCTCGTCGGCGCGGATCGGCTTCAGATCGGTCGGACAGCTGATCGTCAGGGTGGCGCCGCGCCCCTCGATCCGTGAGCGGACTTTTTCGCCGGCCTGGCTCAACAGATCGCAGACACGCAGATCGCCCAGCGACAGCTCCATCTCGCCCGCGTCGATCTGGGCCATGTCCAGCACGTCGTCGATGGACCGGGCCAGCTGGCTGGCGGCGACGCGGATGGCGCCCGCGTGCTGGCGGCTGCGTTCGGGCAGATCGCCCATCGTCTCCAGCAGTTCCGAATAGCCGACGATGGTCGTCAGCGGCGTTCGCAGTTCATAGGAGACGCTGCCGACGAACTCGCGTTTCAGGGCCTGACTTTCGGCCAGGGCCTGTTCGCGCTGAACCAGGGCCTGCTCCAGGCCGCGCCGGGCGGTCACGTCGGAAAAGGCGACCAGGGTCGCGCCGTCCGGCAGGGGGCGGGTCTGCCAGGCGGCGACGCGTCCATCGACGGTGCGCCCCTCGCCAGAAATGGCCACGCGGCTTTCGGGATCGGGATCGGCGACCCGCGCCTTCAAACCCAGCCACAGGGCGGGATCGGGCAGGACGACCTTGCACAGTTCGGCCAGGGCGTCGAAATCGGCGGCCGCGGCGATCCGCTCGCCCGGCAGGCTCCAGAAAGTTTCGAACGCCTCGTTGTGCAGACGCAGCCGGCCGTCCGAGCCGAACACGGCGACAGCGTCGTTCAGCTTGTCCAGGGTCGCGCGCTGGACCTGAATCTGGGCGTTGAACCGGCTTCGCAGCTTCAGCTCGTCGGTGATGTCGGAAAAGATCAGCAGAATGCCGCCCAGCGGGTGCGGCTGGCGCACGACCCGCAGGGTGCGCCCATCCGGCAGGGACCAGCTGTCGTCTGGCGAAGCCTCGGACGCGCCGTAGAAGTCCAGCTCTCGCGCCTTCCAGCCGGCGTAGTCGACGACCTCGGGCAGGCTGCGGCGCTGACGCAGGCGGTCCAGCAGTTCGGCGTGGGTCGGGCGTTCGTCCAGCCAGGCTGCGTCGATGTCGAACAGGGTCTGAAAGGCGGTGTTGTGGAAGGCCAGCCGTTTCTGCGGACCGAAGATGGCCACGGCGTCGGCCAGGTGGTTCAGCGTCTCGTCATGCGCCTCGACATGGCGGCGCAGGGTGTCGCGCGTCTCTTCCGCCTCGGTCACCTCGATGGCGAAGGCGGTGACGGCGCCGCCGCCGGCCGGTTCGGCGATGATGCGCCAGGCGCGCCGCGCCCCCCCGCCAGTGGTCCAGCGGAAGCCTTCCTGGCGCACGCCCAGCCGCGCCGCCTCGGCGACAAGGGCGTCGGCGCCCCGATCGAACGACAGGCCTTTTTCTATGGCGACGTCCAGCGTCTCGGCGTTGATCTCGTTCAGCCAAGCGCGGTTGGCCCAGGCCAGTTTGCCCGTGCCGTCCACCACCCACGTCGGGGTGGGCGAGGCGTCGCCCAGCATGGCCAGGCCGCTCTCGGTCGCATCGGCGCCGGTCAGGGTGAAGCGCGAGGCCGGCGACAGGCGAAGCCAGGCCGTTCCGCCCGCGACCCGCCCCTCGATCCGCCAGGGCTCGACCGCGTCCAGGGCGGTCAACCCTTCGAACGCCTGGCCGGATTGCACCAGGGCGTCGATCAGGGCGCCGTGGCTCTGCCTCAGACGCTCCAGCACCGCATCGCCGGCGTCGTCGCCGTCTTCCGCCAGGCGCGCGACCAGTTCGGCCGAGCCGATGGGGGCGCCGGCCGCCCGACCGTTGGGCGTCAGGGCCAGGCTGACGTCGTCGAAGGCGCGCAGCATGGCGTCGTGCCGTCCCAGGCTGGCCAGGGCCTCGATACGCTCGCGCTCGGCCTCGGCGGCCGTGTCGTTCAGCCGTCCGCGCATCAGCAAGGCCCAGGCGCTGACGGCCATGGCCAGTCCAGCTGCGCCCGCTGTGGCGACATAGGCGATGTCGGCCTCGGCCATTCGTGTCCCTGGAGAGTTTCAGCCCCGATTCGCTAACCATACTCCAAGCACGCGAAAATGCGGCAGTCTCGTGATCGCGTCATCGCGCCCCGTTGCGAACCCCGTCTCGGGCGGCGATATCGACCCCATGACCGACGCCGCCGCCTTCCCTGCCCTGGCCCCTTCTCTGGACGATTTCGCCCGTCTGGCGCGCGCGGCCTTCGACGCCCTGCCCGCGCCGTTTCGTCAGGCGGCGGGCGAGGTGGTCATCCGCATCGACGACTTCGCCGACGAGGCGACCCTGGCGGAGATGGAGATCGAGGATCCGTTCGAACTGACGGGCCTGTATCACGGCGTGGACATCGGCCGGCGCGACAGCCTGGGTCCGGCGGCCGAGCCGTCGCGGGTCTTTCTGTATCGCCGCCCGATCCTGGACGAATGGTGCGAGCGCGGCGACGTGGGCATCGACGACCTGATCGCCCACGTCCTGATCCACGAGATCGGCCATCACCTGGGGCTGAGCGACGACGACATCCACGCCATCGAGGACGACGCGGACTAAAGACCGGCTATTTCGTCGCCGGATAGGGAGTCGTCACCGCGCCCGAGATCATGCCGGGAATGGCCTCGCCCAGGCCCAGCAGGATGAACTGGATCGCAAGCGCGCACAGGATCAGGCCCAGCACCTTGACGATGATGGCCATGCCCACCTCGCCCAGCAAGCGGCTGAGCGACCCGGTCAGGGCAAAACAGACGAAGGAGACGGCGCAGGCCGCCGCGATGGCCACCAGGGAGCCCATCGTTCCGGCGTAACCCAGCTTGGCCGCCTCGCCCGCCTGGATGATCACGGCGGAAATGGCGCCGGGGCCGATCATCAGGGGAATAGCGAAGGGCACGACCAGACGCTGGAACCGTCGGCGCGCATAGCCGCGCACATCCTTGGAATCGGCCAGGGCGTCCTTGTCCGCGAACATGGCCAGGAAGTCGCCCCGCGCCATGTCCAGACCCAAAAACAGCAGCAGGATGCCGCCCGCGATGCGGAATGCGGCCAGCGAAATGCCGAAGAACTGCAGCAGACCCAGACCCGTGAACAGGAAGAAGGCCAGGAAGATCGCCGCGAAGGCGCAGATCAGGGCCGACACCGAAATCCGCTGACGCAGCGTCGCCCCGGCGGTGGCGGCGGCGAAGATCGGCAGATTGCCGATGGGGTCCAGCAGGGCGAACAGGGTCACGAACAGGTTGACACCCAAATCGACTGCGTTCATCGCCTGCCCTCGCCTTCAATCCGTCCACGCCGCTTGCCGACGCGCCCCTCGAGTGTCCGGCATAGCCGCTAAGCGCGAGTCCGTCGATGACCCAGACCAACAACGCGGCGACGCCCCAGGGATCGGGCGCCGATCCGCGCATCATCTGCGCGCTGGACCTGCCGACGACGACCGAGGCCGCCGCCCTGGTCGCGCGGATCGGCGATGCGGTCGATTTCTACAAGATCGGACTGCAGCTGTTCGCCGTGGGCGGCATGGAGCTGGCGCGCGATCTGAAAGCGCAGGGTCGCCAGATCTTTCTGGACTGGAAGCTGCACGACATCGGCGCGACGGTGGAGAAGGCGACCGCCAACCTGGCCGGAGCCGGTTGCGATCTGCTGACGGTCCATGCGCGGCCGCAGGTAATGGCGGCGGCGCAGCGCGGCGCGGCCGGATCGGGCCTGAAGGTGCTGGGCGTCACCGTGCTGACCAGCCTGACGGCCGACGATCTGTCGGCGGACGATCACAGCCTGTCGCCCGCCGAACTGGTCGAACTGCGCGTGCGTCAGGCGCTGGAGGCCGGGATCGACGGCGTGGTGTCCAGCCCGCAGGAGGCGGCCCGTGTCCGCGCCCTGGCCCAGGCGGCGGGACGGCCGGACTTCCTGATCGTGACGCCGGGCGTGCGACCGGTCGGGTCGTCGCTGGACGATCAGGCGCGGGCGGCGACGCCGTCGGCGGCGCTTCAGGCGGGCGCGACCCATCTGGTGATCGGGCGTCCGATCACGGCCGCGGCCGATCCTCGTGCGGCGGCGTGCGCCATCGCACAGGACATCGCCCCGATCTGAGACAGACCGGGGCGAAACATCTCTTCAAGATCGGCGGCGGCGATCAGCCGCGTTCGCCGGGCTCCTGGGCATAGCCGTGGTGGCGCGGCGGGGCCTGGGGCGCGGGGGCTTCCGGCGGCGGCAGGTCGCCGTAATAGCCCGACGGCGGCGGGGGAGGAGCCTGGTTCACCTCGGGCGGGGCCACATAGACCTGGGCCGGAGCGACGTTGACCGGGGCCGACTGCACATAGACCGGCGACTGATCGACATAGACCGGGCCGCCGACCTCGACCTGGGCCGGGGCGACGTTCACCTGGGCGGGCGCGACCTGCACCCGCTGCGGCCCGATGTTGACCGGGGCGGCCTGGGCGTAGATCGGGGCCTGATCGACATAGACGGGCGGTCCGACCTCGACCTGGGCCGGGGCCAGGTTCACCTGGGCGGGCGCGACCTGCACCCGCTGCGGCCCGATGTTGACCGGCGGCGCCTGCACATAGATGGGCGGCTGTTCGATATAGGTGGGCGGGCCCATCTCGATCTGGGGCGGGGCCAGATTGACCTGCGACGGCGCGACGTAGATGCGCTGGGGCGCGACCTGCACCGGCGGGGCCTGAACATAGACCGGGGCCTGTTCGACATAGCGTTGCTCGTAACGCTGTTCATAGCGGACGGGCGGGCGAACGGGCGGACGGCAGTCGCAGTCGGCCGGACGGCCCTGCTGATACGGACGCCAGCCGATATAGTCGCGGCCGAAGCCATAGACCGGATAGCCGACCGGCGCGCTGACCGGGGGACGCCCGACCAGCACCGGGGCCGAGGTCACATAGCCGCCGCCGTATCCACCGCCGTAATAGCCGTCCGAATAGCCGCCCGACCCGACATAGGTCGTGCCGCCGCCGACATAGCCACGCTGGAAGCTGGACGAACTGGAATAGGACCGGGCGTTGATGGCCGAATAGCCCCGGGCCCCCGCATAGGCGCCGGCGTTGGCGTAGGCGTTGGAATAGGCGTTCGCCCCGCCGTTCACGTTCACATTGACGTTGTGATTGGCGTTGTAGTTCCCGCCGCCATAATGGCCGCCGCCGCCTCCGCAACCGCCGCCGCAGCCGCCGGGCTGGCCGCCTCCATAGCCGCCGCCGTGGCCACCGGGGCCTCCGGCAAGAGCGGGCGCCGCCGAGAGCAGCAGGGCCGCCGACGCGGCGGTGATCATCGACTGTATCGTCACGGGACAGACTCCTCTGAGTTGTCCCGTGACTGGCAAATCCGGCGCCTGTTTCTTAAGCGAAGGTTAATGCGACCTCTGGCGACCTTTGGCGACCCTGCGTCAGAAATCGACCGCGATGCCCTTCTTCTCCCAATCCCCGTAGCGGGTCGGCTCCGGTCCCTTGGGTCCGCCGTGTTCGGGATCCGTCGCTGCGGCCGCCTGATGCGCCCGCCGATCCGCCGCTTCCTGCAGGGCGCGCCGGGCCGCGTCGCTCAAGGGCCGCTGGGGCGTCGCATGGGGCACATCGGCGTTGAAGACGGGTGCATGCTCGGCCGGATCGGCGGCGATAGCGTCGGCTTGGCCGGCGGGGGTGGGATGTTCGGTCACAGGGCGGCTCCCTTGAGGCTTGGCGCGCCTTCTCTCAAATAGACGATCACACCCGTGACGCCAGAGACAGCGGCGCGATCGGGCACGGAACCGCGATGAACCATCTGAAGACCTTCATTCTGCTGGCCGCGATGACCGCTCTGTTCATGGGCGTGGGTTATCTGATCGGCGGCGCGACCGGCATGGCGATCGCCCTGCTGTTCGCGGGCGGACTGAATCTGTTCAGCTACTGGAACGCCGACAAGATCGTGCTGAAGATGTATCGCGCCCAGCCGGTCGACGAACAGCACCCCAACGCCGTGGTCAGGAACTATGTCGCCGACGTGCGCCAGATGGCCCGCGACGCCGGCCTGCCCCAACCCCAGGTCGCCATCATTCCCAACGACCAGCCCAACGCCTTCGCCACCGGCCGCAACCCCGAGAACGCCGCCGTCTGCGCCACCACCGGCCTGCTGGATATGCTGACGCGCGAAGAAGTGCGTGGGGTGATGGCGCACGAACTGGCCCATGTGAAGAACCGCGACACCCTGATTATGACGGTGACCGCGACCATCGCCGGGGCCATCGCGGCCCTGGCCAATTTCGCCCTGTTCTTCGGCGGCAACGACCGCGAGCGGCCGGGCGGGATCATCGGAACCCTCGCGCTGATGCTGCTGGCGCCGATGGCGGCGGGCTTGGTGCAGATGGCCATAAGCCGGGGCCGGGAATACGAGGCCGACCGTGTCGGGGCCGAGATCGCCGGCGATCCCCACGCCTTGGCCAGCGCCCTGCAGAAAATCGAAGCCTACGCCAAACGCATTCACAACCCCACGGCCGAGCGCAATCCGGCCTCGGGCCAGATGTTCATCATCAATCCCCTTGCGGGACGTGGGGCGGACAATCTTTTCTCGACCCATCCGGCGACGGTCAATCGCATCAAGGCGCTGATGGAGTTGGGCGCGAAGATGGGGATGCAGCCGCGCCCGCGAACGCCGGACCTGGCTCAGCCTCGCCCCGCCGCCGGCCTGCCCGCCTCGACCACCGGCGTGCCCGCCACGCCAACGGAACCGCGCGGCCCCTGGGGCTGATCGTCGCGGCCCCGGCGACGTTTGCGATTTGCACTCCGTCGTCAGATCGCCTCAGATGCGCCCCTGTTCAGTTCAGGGGAACCCATGTCGCGTCTGCTCGCCTTCGTATCCGCCGCCGCCCTTCTCGCCACGCCCGTCGCCGCCCAGTCGGTGGACCGGGTCGCCGTCAACGGCATCATCGACCAAGGGCTGAACCACAGCCAGGTGATGCAGACCGCCGCCTATCTGACCGACCGGATCGGCGGACGAATGACCAACTCGCCCCAGATGCGCGAGGCCGAACGCTGGGCGCAGCAGCAGTTCCGCGACTACGGCCTGTCCGACGTGCGCGCCGAAGGGTTCGAGTTCGGACGCGGCTGGTCCATCGTCCGCTCCAGCGCGCGGATGACCGCGCCCCGACCGCTGGACCTGCGCGCCATTCCGGTGGCCTGGACGCCTTCGACCAATGGCGTGATCAGCGCCGGCGTGATCGTGGCCCCGATCTCCAAGGTCGAGGACTTCGACAAATGGCGCGGCAAGCTGTCGGGCAAGATCGTCATGATCTCGCAGCCCGGCACGGGGTCGGAACCGACCGAGCCGGCCTTCCGCCGCTGGACCAGCGCCGAACTGGCCGAACGCAACACCTATAACCAGCCGCAGTATTCGCCCGCCGCCATCCGCAAGTCGCTGGAAACCGCCGACTTCGCCGCCAAGATGGACGCCTTCCTGGTCGAACAGGGCGCCCTGGCCTGGGTCCGCATCTCCCAGCGCGACGGCGGCCTGCTGCATGGCACGGGCTATACCTATCAGGTTGGGGCCACGCCCAAGCTGGCGGGCATGGAGTTGGCGGCCGAGGATTACCGGCGCCTGGCGCGTCTGGCCCTGACCGATGCGCCGCCGACGCTGGAGCTGAACAGCGAGGTCCGGTTCCACGACGAGGACGTCAACGCCTACAACATCCTGGCCGACATTCCCGGCACGGCGCGCGGGACGGAATACGTCATGGCCGGCGCCCACCTGGACAGCTGGGTCGCCTCGGACGGCGCGGTGGACAATGCTGCGGGCAGCGCCGTGGTCATGGAGGCGGCGCGCATTCTGAAGGCGATGAACGTTCGCCCCAAACGCACCATCCGCTTTGCGCTGTGGAACGGCGAGGAACAGGGCATCCTGGGCTCGCTGGCCTATGTGGACCGGCATCTGGCGACGCGGGCGGCGTCGAACGATCCGGCGCTGGCGGGTCTGGCGAACAACCGCACCTGGCGCAGCCGCTGGCCCATCGAACCGCGCGCCGGGTATCGCGACCTGGTCGCCTATTTCAACCTGGACAACGGTTCGGGCAAGATCCGCGGCATCAACGCCGAGGGCAATGTCGCCGCCGCCCCGATCTTCCAGGAATGGCTGGCGCCCTTCGCCAGCATGGGGGCGACGACCGTGTCGCTGCGCAACTCGGGCGGAACCGACCACGTCTATATGCAAACCGTGGGCGTGCCGGGCTATCAGTTCATCCAGGACCCGCTCGACTATTCCAGCCGCCTGCACCACACCAGCATCGACAGCTACGATCACCTGAAGGCCGACGACCTCCGTCAGGCGGCCGTCATCCTGGCCAGCTTCCTGCTGAACGCCGCCAACCGCGACGAACCCCTGCCCCGGATGCCGCTGCCGACCCAGCCGACACCGAGCGATCCGTTCGAATATCCGGCGGCGGACTGATATTGCCTCCCTCTCCCATTGGGAGAGGGCTTGAGCACACGACGGCGCAGCCGTCGTCCCTGTGCGAAAGGGTGAGGGTTCGGTGGTGCGATCTGGCCCACCATCCGACCCTCATCCGACCGGGCTCCGCCCGGCCACCTTCTCCCAATGGGAGAAGGGCGCATAAAGTCACCCCCGCTCGACGCACAGGGCCACGCCCATGCCGCCGCCGATGCACAGGGTGGCCAAGCCCTTCTTCGCGCCCGACCGCTTCATCTCGAACAGCAGGGTCGTCAGGATGCGCGCGCCCGAGGCGCCGATGGGGTGGCCGATGGCGATGGCGCCGCCGTTGACGTTGACCTTGGCCGGGTCGAGGCCCAGCTCCTTGACCACGCACAGACTCTGGGCCGCGAAGGCCTCGTTGGATTCCACCAGATCCAGATCGGCGACGGTCCAGCCCGCCTTCTCCAGCGCCTTCTTCGACGCGGGGATCGGCCCCGTGCCCATGATCGACGGATCGACCCCGGCGGTGGCGTAGGAGGCGATGCGGGCCAGCGGCTCCAGCCCACGCGCCTTGGCCTCGTCCGCGCTCATCAGCACCAGGGCGGCGGCGCCGTCGTTCAGGCCGGACGCGTTGGCGGCGGTGACGCTGCCGTCCTTGGCGAAGGCCGGGCGCAGCTTCTGCATGGCCTCGATGGTCGCGCCGTGACGGATGTATTCGTCCCTGTCGATCGTCACGTCGGCCTTCTTGCCGGGGATGACGACGGGAACGATCTCGGCGTCGAACCGGCCCGCGTCCTGGGCGGCGGCGGCCTTGTTTTGGCTGGCCAGGGCGAATTCGTCCTGGGCCTCGCGGCTGATCGCCCATTTCTCGGCGATGTTCTCGGCCGTCTGGCCCATGTGATAGCCATTGAAGGCGTCCCACAGTCCGTCCTTGATCATGGTGTCGACGAAGGCGACGTCGCCCATCTTGTGACCGGCGCGCAGTTGCTGGGCGTGCGGCGCCTGGCTCATGCTTTCCTGTCCGCCGGCGACGACGATCCTGGCGTCGCCCAGAGCGATCTGCTGGGCGGCGATGGCCACGGCGCGCAGGCCCGAGCCGCAGATCTGGTTCAGGCTCCAGGCGGCGGCTTCCTTTCTGACGCCCGCGCCGACGGCGGCCTGACGCGCCGGCCCCTGCCCCGCGGCGGCCTGAAGCACGTGACCCAGGATCACCTCGTCGACGTCGTCGCCCGACACGTTTGCGCGCTCCAGCGCCGCCTTGATGGCGATCTCGCCCAGCTTGGACGCGGGCAGCGCCGCCAGCCCGCCCATGAAGGCGCCGACGGGGGTGCGGGCGGCGGAGACGATGACGACCTCGGTCATGGGATTTCACTCTCTGCGGAATATAGATGCGTGGCCGTTTTGCCGCATCGCGACGGCTTCGTCACCTGCGACGACGTGAACCCGGCGGGATTCAACCAATCGTCATCCTGTCGGCCCATTGTGGCGGAACGATAAGGACGATCTGGAATTGGATTGGCCATGCTGCGCACGTTGAAACGTCTTGTCGCCCACGTCTGCACCCCGGACGAACTGGACATGATTGACCATTATCCGACCCGGGCGGAGAAGCTGGCGGATCTATGGGTCCATGTCGTCGGCCTGATGCTGGCGGCGGTAGGCGGGGTCATCCTGGCGGGCCTGGCCGGCGTCTATACCGGCATCGGCGGCGTGCTGGCGACGGCCATCTATGCCCTGTGCCTGGTCGGGATGCTGACGGCCTCGACCATCTACAACTGGACCAATCCGTGCGCCGCGCGGCCCGTGCTGCGCCGATTGGACGAGGCGGCCATCTTCCTGATGATCGCCGGCAGCTACACCCCCTTCACCACCCAGCGGTTCGAAGGGTTGTGGGCGGCGGGTTTCACCACCCTGATCTGGACCCTGGCCTTCCTGGGCGCCGGGGTGAAGCTGTTCGCCCCGCGCATCTCGGACAAGTTCTGGAGCGGCGTCTATGTCGTGTTCGGCTGGCTGGCCGTCGCGGCGCTGAAGCCGATGGTCGAGACGGTGCACCCCATCGCCCTGGCCCTGCTGGTGATCGGCGGCCTGATTTACACCGCCGGGGTGTTCGTCTTCATCAGCCCGCGCGTGCGTTTCCGGCGCGCGATCTGGCACGGGTTCGTCGTCACGGGCGCAACCGTACACTGGACGGCGGTGCTGGTCGGCGTGGTCCTGGCCCCGGCCCTGACGCACTGAGCCGACGCTCCGTCCCCGGCGCATTGTCGCCCCCTCTGGCGCTTGGGCGCGCAAGGGGGGATAGTGATGCGTTGCAACATCGCGAGAACAAGCGTGGCTGACGATAAACCCAAGGGCGGAAACAAGAACCAGACCGATGCGGTGGTCATCAAGAAGTATGCGAACCGCCGGCTCTACAACACCCGGACCAGCGCCTATGTGACGCTGGAGGACCTGGCGACGATGGTGCGAGAGGGCGTCGATTTCGTCGTCTATGACGCCAAGACCAACGACGACCTGACGCGGCAGATCCTGACCCAGATCATCTTCGAGGAGGAAAGCCGCGGCGAGGCCCTGTTGCCGGTGCAGTTCCTGCGCCAGCTGATCGGCTTCTACGGCGGTCAGATGCAGGGGGTGCTGCCCTCCTATCTGGAGATGTCGCTGGCCAATTTCGGCAAGCAGCAGGAACAGTTCGCCAGCCAGATGAGCCGCGCCTTCGGAACCGGCGCCGGGGCCAGTCTGATGGAGGACGCCGCACGGGCCAACATCGCCATGTTCGAACGCGCCATGCAGATGTTCCCCGGCTTCGGCTATGCCCGCGCCGAACCCACGCCGACCGAGGCCAGGCCCGAGCCCGCGTGCGCCCCCGCGGGCCAGGAGGCGCCCGACGCCCTGGACGAAATGCGCCGCCAGATGGACGAGATGCGCCGCCAGATCGACCGACTGGCCGGCGACAAGCCCAAATGACCGACCGGATCGCGCCGATCGGCGGACCCGAGCGGGTGGATCGCCGCGAGGGCGAACGTCGCGAACGCGAGCGGCGCGCCCGCCCCCCTTCGCGCGCCCTGGTCGCGGTGGAGACGCCCGAAACCCAGGCCAAGTCCGCCGACCGCCCGGCAAGAGCTGCCGTGGCGCCGGCGGCCGAGCCGGGCGCGGCCGCCTTCGTCGCCCAGCAGATGGGTCAGACCGGTCAGAAACGCGGCCTGCGCGGCGGCCCGCCCGTGCTGGACGCGGCCCGCTCGGCCTATCTGGGCGCTGAATATTCCGGCGCGGCCGAACGCCGCCCGACCCGAGGCAAGACGGCCAAGACCGACATCTGACGCGGCGGCACGCGGCTTGCTGGAGCGGCGTCAGTCGTTCTTGTCGGATTCGCCCATGCCCGCCGCCCTCAACCTCGCCGTCAAGGTCTTCGACGTCGCCGTCGTGGCCCTGATCTTCACGGTGTTTTCCTAGGGCCTGTCGGTCTTCGGCCGACGCCGCTACGCCCCGCCGAAATCGAAATCCTTGCGCGAGGCGACGATGGTCACGATGAAACCGGCCAGCACGTCCAGCAGGATCATCACCACGATCAGGAAGAAGGTCGATGTGGCGAAGCCCGGCAGCAGCAGGAACTCGATCAGCACGGCGATGAACAGGATCATCGACAGGGCGTGATTGACGATAGCCACCCGCTGGCTCGACGTCGATTTCAGCAGCTCGAAGAACAGCAGGATCAGCCCCAAAAACAGGATCAGATCGCCCGAGCCGATGGTCCATTGCGCGCCCGACGTCATCGTCACGGCGAACAGGGGGTCGCGCAGCAGAACGTCGGCCTGCATCACGCCCGCATCGCCCGACCCGCCGAACAGCACCACGATATTGTAAAGGACCACCGGGATCAGCAGCAGCGGAATGGCGATCAGCATGGTCGGTCCTCTACGCGAGCCGCCCCAGGGCCTTCGCGTCCATTCATCATGAATAGCCGGGTTTGCGACACGCCGCCACAGGGGGCCGCCACAGGGGGGCCGCCACTGGGCCCGCCGCCACACCTAAGCCCGTTCAGGGGCGGGGGAAGCCGCCTGCCCGGCTGAGCGCCGACGGCGACGGCCGGCCGATGGCCTCGCCGATCCAGCGCGCCGTCTCGATCAAGGCATCCAGATCGTAGCCGGTCTGGAACCCGCCGCGCTCCAGCATATAGACCAGATCCTCGGTGGCGATATTGCCGGTGGCTCCGGGCGCGAACGGACAGCCGCCGATGCCCCCGACCGAGGCGTCCAGAACGTCGATCCCGGCCTGAACGCCGGCATAGGCATTGGCCAGACCGGTGTTGCGGGTGTCGTGGAAATGCAGGCGCAGGGTCGCGTCGGACGCGACCGCCCGCGCCGCCTCGACCTTCTGCGTCACGGCCCAAGGGTCGGCGACCCCGATGGTGTCGGCCAGGCCGATCTCCGTGACACCCATGGCTGCGATGGCGCCGACCATGTCCGTGACCTGACCGACCGAAACCTCGCCGTCGAACGGGCAACCCCAGACGCAAGAGATCATAGCCGACAGGGAGGGCGCGCCCTCGGAGGCCTGGGCATTATGTCGCCGCGAGACGATGTCGCTCAGCATGGCCAGTTGGTCCCTGACCGCCAGCCCCTGGTTCTTCAGCCCGAAGCCGTCGGTCGCCGCGACCGAGACATTGACCTCGTCCACCCCGGTCGTCAGCGCGCGATCATAGCCCTTGCCGTTCAGAACCAGGCCGATGCGGCTGCGCCCCGCCTGGTGCGGCAGGGCGGCCATGACATCCTCGGCGCCGGCCATCTGAGGCACATATTTGGGATGGACGAAGGAGACGGCCTCGATGCGCTGGGCGCCTGCAGCCTCCAGCCGCCGCACCAGATCGGCGCGGACGGCGGGGTCCAGCACCGCCTTCTCGTTCTGCAGGCCGTCGCGCGGCCCGACCTCGACGATCTGGATGAAACGGCCCATCAGGACGCCCCGTCCGCATCGTCCGACGCAGAGCCGTTTCCATTCCCGTTCCCATTCCCGTTTCGGGGCGGCGGCGCATAGACCGTCAGACTGACCTCGTCCCCGGCGGAATAGTTGTAGCCGTTGACCACCCCGACCGCGCGACCCGACACGCCCAGGCGCGCGGCGGCGGCGCGGAAGGCGTCGGCGTCGCGGCCCTCTACGATGGCCGGTCGTCCCTCGGCCAGGGCTTGGGCCGCGCCTTGGGCGTCGGTCAGGTCGGTGTCGCGTCCGGTCAGGAAGACGAAGCTGGGCTCGTGGAAGCCGGTGATCGCCACCGGCCCCGGCGTGCGCCCCTGACGCGGATGCAGATCGGCCGCCTCCAGCGCCTTCTCCAACTGGGGCGCGACGGCCAGGGGGCGCAGCTGCCGAATGGTCCCCGCCAGGGCCGCGTGCGCCACAATGCCGAAGGCCAGAGAGGCGACCAGGGCCGCGACCGGCGCGCGGTTGAGCAACAGAAAGCCCCCCATCGCGCCCGCCGCCAGGGCCGTCACCACCGTCAGCGCCGCCCAGGTCTGGGCCGTCGAGGTGCCATAGACCGTCAGCCCATAGACCGTGATGCCGATGATCAGCACCGCCGCGAACACCGCCAGGGCCGCCCCGGTGATGCGCGACACCTTGCCGATGGGCCGGGCCAGGGCGGCGGCGGCCAACAGGGCCAGGCCGCCGAAGGTCGGCAGGGTGTAGTGCCACAGCTTGGTCGGGGCCAGTTCGAACATCAGCCAGCCCGGCAGCACCCAGCAGACCAGGAACCGGATCGCCGGCTCAGCGCGCCGGCTCCACCCGGTCGAGACGGCGGCGGGCAGCAGCAGCGTCGAGGGGAAGAACAGCAAGGGCGCCAGCAGCAGATACATTCCCGGGAAGCCCGAATGGCTTTCGTGCGCACCAGCAATCTTGGGCGCCAGGTCCCCGCCGATGGCTTCGCGCCAGAAGCCGCCGTCGGTGGCGATGGTGATGGCGATGGCCCACGGCCCCACCATCAGGGCGACCAGCGGCAGCCCCCAGCCCCAGCCCAGTCGGTACAGCCATCTGACATTCCGGTCCCAGATCGACAGGGCGATCACCGCCAGGGCGATGACCAGAAACCCGATCGGCCCCTTGATCAGGATCGACAGGCCGAGGCCCAGCCAGAACAGGAACTTGTGCAGCCGCACAGGCCGTTCGCCCGCTCGCGTCGCCATATAGATCCGCGCCAGCGCCGCCATGGCCAGGGTCGTCGCCCCGCACAGCATGGCGTCGGTCTTGGCGATGCCCGCCTCAGTGGACAAGAGGAAGGTCGCCCCCATGATCGCCCCGCCGAAGAAGCCGACGCGGCTGCCCAACATGGCCGAGCCGGCCCAGGCCACGGCCCAGGCCGCCAGCATGGCCCCCAGCAGGGACGGGATGCGATAGGGCGCAATTTCCCGATCCTCGACGTCCGAGGTCAGGCCGACGGCGACCGCCTGCATCCAGTAGATGCCGACCGGCTTCTTCCAGCGCGGTTCGTCCTGATAGCGGATGTCGACATAGTCGCCGCTTTCCAGCATCTGGGACGTGGCCTGGGCGAACCGGCTTTCGTCGCGGTCCAGCGGCGGCATCAGCAGCAGGCCGGGCAGGCCGGCGATCAGCGTCAGCAGGGCCGCAAGGACCGGGCCGCGCCAGCCGGCGATGCGGCCATCCAGATCGAAAGTCTTCATCCGACGATCCTTACACGCGCACGGCGCCGTCGTCAGCCGTCTCCCCTAAGCCGTCGTTATCCTCTATGGAGCGGCGATGACCGTCGAAAATCCCGAAATCTCCGTCGTCGTTCCCGTCCATGACGAGGCGGGCGCCGCCGTGCCCCTGGCGCGCGAGATCGCCGCGGCCTTCGCCGGCCGCTCGTACGAGATGATCTTCGTGGACGATGCGTCCAGGGATACGACCCTGGCCGAACTGAAGGCCGCAATGACCGACCTGCCGACCCTGCGCGTCCTGGCGCACGGCGCGAACGCCGGTCAGAGCCGTGCGGTCCGCACCGGCGTCCTGGCCGCCCGCGCCCCGGTCGTGGTGACGATGGACGGCGACGGCCAGAACCCGCCCGCCGACGCGCCCCGCTTGGTCGACGCCCTGATCGCCGCCCCGTCTGACGTGGCCCTGGTCGGCGGCCGTCGCGCCAAGCGCCAGGATACCCAGGCCAAGCGTCAGGCCTCGCTGTGGGCCAACCGCATCCGCCGCAAGCTTCTGGGCGACGACGCCGACGACACCGGCTGCGGGCTGAAGGCCTTCCGCCGCGACGTCTTCCTGCGCCTGCCGTACTTCGATCACATCCACCGCTATCTGCCAGCCCTGATGATCCGCGAAGGGTATCAGAACCGGTATCTGGACGTGGATCACCGCCACCGCGAGACGGGCCAGTCGAAATACACCAACTGGGGGCGACTGCGCGCCTCCGTCTCCGACCTGCTGGGCGTGATGTGGCTCAAGACCCGCTCGCGGAAACCGGGCGCGATTTCGGAGTTCTGACAGATCTTCCTTCTCCCCTTGCGGGAGAAGGTGGTTGAGCGAAGCGAAGTCGGATGAGGGGTTTGTCGATGGCCGACCGCTCGATCCGATCCAGAGCGAGCAACCCCTCATCCGAGCCCTTCGGGCCCACCTTCTCCCTCAAGGGGAGAAGGACAAAACGAAAGGGCGGGACCTTGCGGTCCCGCCCTTCTGCATTTCAGCAACGGTTGGCTTGGACTTAGAAGTCCATGCCGCCCATGCCGCCCATGCCACCCATGTCGGGAGCCGCGGCGCCGCCCGACTTCTTGGGCGCGTCGGCGACGGCGGCTTCCGTCGTGATCAGGATGCCGGCCACCGAAGCGGCGTCTTGCAGGGCCGTGCGAACGACCTTGGCGGGGTCGATGACGCCCATCTGCACCAGATCGCCGTACTCTTCGGTCTGAGCGTTGAAGCCGAACGAAGCGTCGCCGTTTTCCAGCACCTTGCCGACCACGATCGAACCTTCGACGCCGGAGTTTTCGGCGATCTGACGGATCGGAGCCTGCAGGGCGCGACGGATGATGGCGATGCCGGCGTTCTGGTCGGCGTTGGCGCCCTTGACGTCGGCCAGGATCTTGGAGGCCTTCAAGAGAGCGATGCCGCCGCCGGGAACGATGCCTTCGTCAGCCGCGGCGCGCGTGGCGTTCAGGGCGTCGTCGACGCGGTCCTTCTTTTCCTTCACTTCGACTTCGGTCGAACCGCCGACGCGCAGAACCGCGACGCCGCCGGCCAGCTTGGCCAGACGTTCCTGCAGCTTTTCCTTGTCGTAATCGGAGGTGGTGTCTTCGATCTGGCGCTTGATCTGGGCCACGCGGGCTTCGATCTCTTCCTTGCCGCCGACGCCTTCGACGATGGTGGTGTCGTCCTTGGTGATCGAGACCTTCTTGGCCTTGCCCAGCATATCCAGGGTGACGGTCTCAAGCTTGATGCCCAGGTCTTCCGAAATGACCTGGCCGCCCGTCAGGATGGCGATGTCTTCCAGCATGGCCTTGCGGCGGTCGCCGAAGCCCGGAGCCTTGACGGCGGCGACGCGCAGGCCGCCGCGCAGCTTGTTGACGACCAGGGTCGCCAGGGCTTCGCCTTCGATGTCCTCGGCGATGATCAGCAACGGACGGCCCGACTGCACCACGGCTTCCAGGATCGGCAGCATGGCTTGCAGCGAGGTCAGCTTCTTCTCGAACAGCAGGATCAGCGGCTCTTCAAGAACGGCCTCCATCTTGTCGGCGTTGGTGATGAAGTAGGGCGACAGGTAACCGCGGTCGAACTGCATCCCCTCGACGACGTCGACGGTGGTGTCGGCGGTCTTGGCTTCTTCGACGGTGATGACGCCTTCGTTGCCGACCTTGGCCATGGCCTGGGCGATCAGCTCGCCGATTTCGCTGTCGCCGTTGGCCGAGATGGTGCCGACCTGAGCGATTTCCGAGTTGTTCGAGACCGGCTTGGAGTTGGTCTTGATCTCTTCGATGACCAGACCGACGGCCTTGTCGATGCCGCGCTTCAGATCCATCGGGTTCATGCCGGCGGCGACGGCCTTCAGGCCCTCTTGCACGATGGCCTGGGCCAGAACAGTCGCGGTGGTGGTGCCGTCACCCGCCTTGTCGTTCGTCTTCGACGCGACTTCGCGGATCATCTGGGCGCCCATGTTCTCGAAGGCGTCTTCCAGCTCGATCTCTTTGGCGACCGACACGCCGTCCTTGGTCGAGCGCGGGGCGCCGAAGGACTTCTGGATCACGACGTTGCGGCCCTTGGGGCCCAGGGTCACCTTGACGGCGTTGGCGAGCACGTTGACGCCGCGCAGCATCTTGTCGCGCGCGTCGGTGTTGAACTGTACGATTTTAGCGGCCATGCGGGCTGCTCCTTGAATGAGTGAATAGTGCTAGTGAGCAAGGGGTGAGCGGCGATGAGCGTGGACTGGCGGCGATGTTCGCTCACCAGCACTTCGCTCACTTTTCACCCGGCCAGACTCAGCTCAGGACGCCCAGGACGTCCGACTCTTTCATGATGATCAGGTCGTCGCCGTCGATCTTCACTTCCGTGCCCGACCACTTGCCGAACAGGATGCGGTCGCCGGCCTTCAGCTCCAGCGCGTTGACCTTGCCGGCTTCGTCACGGACGCCGGGGCCGACGGAGACGACTTCGCCTTCCTGCGGCTTTTCCTTGGCGGTGTCGGGGATGATGATCCCACCCTTGGTCTTGGATTCTTCTTCAACGCGCTTGACCAGCACGCGGTCGCCGAGCGGACGGAACGCCATCGGACTTCTCCCTGTAAAACCCCCGGAACGGGGCGTTCTGAAACGGTGAGCGGACCCTCTCGCGATCGCCGTTTTGGCAGCCGACCGGCGAGAGTGCCAACGCGAGCGGGAGTTAGGCAGACGGCGGGTCATCGTCAAGCGGTGGGGCGGTTAATCGGCTGCGAAACTTCCGCGACAACGCGACGCGCGCATGAACCGAAGATGAATGACGACCTCCGGGGTCGTTCAAGCTGAGAGCGATAGAACCGTCTCAACGTCGATGCGCTTTCAACGTCTCGACCCCGAAACAAAGGAGACGGATATGTCCAAGCTGCTGAAGATCACCGCCGCCGTCGCCGCCCCCGTCGTGGCCATGAGCCTGATGGCGGCGCCCGCCTCGGCCCAATCCCGTGATCGCGACAACACCGGCCGCAACGCCCTGATCGGCGCCGCTGTCGGCGGTCTGGCCGGCGCCATCTACGGCAACGGCGACGGTCGCTACATCGCCGGCGGCGCCCTGGGCGGCGCGGCCATCGGCGCGGTGGCCTCGTCTTCGAACCGCGGTTCGGGCTGCGAATATTATCGCGGCGGCCAGTGCTACCGGAACCAGGGCCACTGGGAACGCGAGCACGGCATCGACCGCAGCCGTTCGGGCTATGACTATCGCTACGACGGTCGCCGCTACGATTCGCGTTACGACCGCCGGGACGACCGCCGCGACTATCGCTACGATCGCCGCTGGTAAGGGCGTCGCCGTCTGACAGGCATTGAAAGGCCCGGCCGCCAGGCCGGGCCTTTTTTCGTCAGCCGGTCAGCCGGGTCATCAAGGCCGCCGTGGACGGATCGAGATCGGCCGAAGGGCCGCCGGCGTCCATGTCCTTGAGGATCGCCTTGGCCAGCACCTTGCCCAGTTCGACGCCCCATTGGTCGAAGCTGTTGATGTCCCACAGCACGCCCTCGACGAAGGTCTTGTGCTCGTAGAGGGCGATCAGGGCGCCCAGGGTCGCGGGCGTCAGACGGTCCATGACGATGGCCGTCGAGGGCCGGTTTCCGGTGAAGGTGCGGTGGGGCGCCAGACGGGTCGCTTCGTCTTCCGACAGGCCTTGAGCCAGACCTTCAGCCCGGGCGGCCTCGGTCGTCTTGCCCAACATCAGGGCCTGCCCTTGCGCCAGAGCGTTGGACCAGAGGGGCGATTCGGGCGCATCTTCATGCGTCTTGGAGACGATCACGAACTCGGCCGGGAAAACCTGCGGCCCCTGATGGATCTGCTGGAAGAAGGCGTGCTGGCCGTTGGTGCCCGGTTCGCCGAACACGACAGGGCAGGTCTGGCGCGTCACAGGCGTGCCGTCGCGATGCACCCGTTTGCCGTTCGACTCCATCTCCAGCTGCTGCAGGAAGCTCGGCAGTCGGCGCAGCGCATGGGCATAGGGCGCCACCGTCCGCGCCGGCCGGTTCAGACCATCGACGTTGAACACCTGGGCCAGGGCCAGAAGGACCGGAGCGTTCTGTTCCAGCGGGGCGGATGCGAAATGGTCGTCCATCGCCGCCGCGCCGGCCAGCAGCCCCTCGAACGCGTCCCACCCCAGGGCGATGGCGCACGACAGGCTGACCGCCGACCACAGGGAATAGCGCCCCCCGACCCAGTCGCGGAACGCAAAGGTCCGGCCGCAGCCGAACGCCCCCGCCTTGTCCGGCGCCGCCGTCACGCCGATGAAGTGTTTCGTCATTCCCTCGGCCGGCAGGGCGGCGGCCAGCCAGGCCTTGGCCGCCTCGGCGTTGGCCAGGGTTTCCTGGGTGGTGAAGGTCTTGGACACGACCACGACCAAGGTCGTCTCGGGCTCCAGCCCCGTCAGGGCCTCGGCCATGTCGCGCGGGTCGATATTGGCCACGAACCGCAGGTCGATGGCGGGGTCCAGCGGGCGCAGCGCGTCCCAGACCAGGCGCGGCCCCAGGTCCGAACCCCCGATGCCGACATGGACGATGGCCTGGAACGGCTTGCCCGTCGCCCCGACTTCGGCGCCCGAGCGAACGGCGTCGGCATAGGTCTTCATATCGGCCCGCACGGCGTCCACCTCGGCCGAGACCGGCTGGCCCAGGGCCTTGAAATCGGCGCCCGGGCCGGCGCGCAGTGCGGGGTGCAGCACGGCGCGCCCCTCGGTCAGATTGACCGCCTCGCCGGCGAACAGGGCCGCGCGGCGCTCTTCGACATCGGAGGCGCGCGCCAGGTCCAGACAGGCGTCGAAGCCCTCGCGGGTCCAGCTTTGTTTCGACAGGTCCAGATAAAGCCCCGCCGCCTCGACCGACATCCGCGCCAGCCGGTCGGGATCGGCGGCGAACTGATCCACGATCCGGGTCGCAGCGGCGGCCGATGCGGTCTGGTCGAAGGCGGTCCAGGCGGCGTCTCGGCTCATCTTCGGCTTCATCGGGCGGCTCCATCGGGCGGATGACAGGGTAAACACTCGTTTACGGCTGGGGCGTATTCAGGTTCAACGTCCCAGCCGACGCTGAAACAGGAAGTCACCTCAATGTCCTGCGGCCTTGCTCTCACAATCGCCCTGGCGATGTCCAATCCCGCCGTCGCCCTGGCGGCCGAACAGCCGGCGGCCGTGCCCGGCGCGCCGATCTCGGTGGCGAGCGAGCCTCTGTTCGCCGACATCGTCTCGCGCTCGACCAGCCTGAAGGCGATGGTGGACGGCTGGGCCGCCGCCAAGGCCGCCGACGACGCCGCCTTCTTCACCGGCCAGGCCTTCACCGGCTTCAAGGCCCAGAGCGAGCAGTTGGCCGCCCTGGATATGCAGGGTCACCTGATCCTGAAGGAACGCGGCACCGACGGCGACCTGAAGTGCATCCTGCGCGGCATTTCCGAGGACATTCCAAAGAAGGTCGCCGCCGTGCAGGCCGCCGCCAATCCGGCGGAACGCGCCGTGGCCCTGTCGGAACTGTCCTACCTGCTGAACGACAATGTCGAGGTCATCACCGCCCCGCCCAAGCCGGAAGTCTGATCCGGCGGTCGGCGCCCTATAGTCTGGACAGCGTCTCCAGCACCCCCTTTCCGTAGCGATCCAGTTTCGACTGGCCGACGCCGGAGACGGCGCCCAGGCTGTTCAGGTCGCCCGGCTCCGCATGGGCGATCTCCAGCAGGGTCTTGTCCTGGAAGATGACATAGGGCGGCACGTGCTGTTCGGCCGCCCGGTCGCGACGCCAGACGCGCAAGGCCTCGAACCGGACGCGGACGTCGGCGTCCATCGTCTCAAGCGCGGCGTTGCGCCCCTCGCCCGTGCGGTCGCGGCGGCGCGGCCCCGTGTCGGCGCGCAGCGGCGCGCGGCGCACCTCGATCTGACGTTCGGACTTGTAGACGGCGCGCACCGCCTCGGCGTCGCCCAGGCCGACCAGGGGCTTGCCGTCATTGGGATCCTCGACCAGCAGGCCCTCGAACAGCAGGTGATCGACGATCTCGCGCCAGCTGGTCAGGGAAATTTCGCGCCCGATGCCCCAGGTGGACAGCGATTGCTCCCACGGCTGGACGTCCTTGGTCCTGCCGGTCAGGTGGTCGACGACCCGGTTGCGCCCGAACCGCCCGCCCAGACGCTGGACCGCCGCCAGGGCCTTCTGGGCCGGAACCGTGGCGTCATAGAGCTGGGGCGGGTCGCCGCAGATGTCGCAGACGCCGCAGGGCTGGGCGTCCGTCTCGCCGAAATAGCGGCGCACCGCCTGGGCGCGGCAGACGGCGCCGTCCAGCATGGCGAACAGCTGGCGGGTCTTTCGCACCTGGACCGATTTGACCTCCTCGGCCATCGGTCGGCTGTCCAGCCGACGCAGCGACCAGGCGATGTCGGACGGGCCGTACAGGGTGATGCCCTCGGCCGGTTCGCCGTCGCGCCCGCCCCGGCCGATCTCCTGCCAATAGGCCTCCAGCGAACCGGGCGGATCGGCGTGGATGACGAAGCGCACGTCGGCCTTGTCCACCCCCATGCCGAAGGCGATGGTCGCCACCATGACGGCGCCCTCCTCGGCCAGGAACCGCTCCAGCCGCCGGTCGCGCTCGCGCGTATCCATGCCGGCGTGATAGGCGATGGCGTTGGTTCCGGCATCGCGCAGGGCCTGGGCCACCCGGTCGCAGCCGTCGCGGCTGCCGCAATAGACGACGCCCGACTTGCCCCGCCGTTCGCGCACCAGTTCGATGACCCGGGCGTCGGTCTTGGCGCGCGAGGCGCTCTCCTTGCGCTCGGCCGACAGTTGCAGGTTCGGCCGCGCGAAACTGTCGACGAAGACCGTCGCATCCTCCAGCCGCAGCGAGCGCAGGATGTCGTCGCGGGTACGGGCGTCGGCGGTCGCGGTCACGGCGATACGGGGCGTATCGGGAAAACGCTCGGCCAGCAGGCCCAGGTTGCGATAGTCGGGGCGGAAATCGTGGCCCCACTGACTGACGCAGTGGGCTTCATCGATGGCGATCAGGCTGAGGGGCAGTTCGGCCAGACGGTCCAGCATGGCCCCCGCCGCCAAGCCTTCGGGCGAGACATAGAGCAGGTCCAGTTCGCCGGCCCGGGCCGCGGCCCAGATGGCCGACCGCTCGTCCAGCGACACGCCGGAATCGAGACGCGCAGCCGCGACGCCCTGCTGTTTCAAGGCCTCGACCTGATCGGTCATCAGGGCGATCAAAGGCGAGACGACCAGCCCCAGGCCCGGCCGCAGGATGGCGGGGATCTGGTAGCAGACGCTCTTGCCGCCGCCGGTGGGAAGCACGGCCAGGACGTCGCCGCCCGACAGGATCCGTTCGACCACCTGCCCCTGCAGCCCCCGGAAATCGGCGTGGCCCCAGACGCGCGACAGCAGGGCGCGGGCGTCGTTCAGGTCAAGCGTATCGGTCGGAGAGAATTGGGGCTGCGTGGCCGGCATCCTTAAACTGTGCACTTTTTGTTCCCGCAAGCGAAGGCCCGCAGACTGCGAAAGGCGGCCTGCGGTCCCATCGGATGGGGATTAATCCGCCGGCTCAGTGCGCCGGGGCCTCGGCGAACTGGCCGCCGACGCGGTAGCGCCACAGATAGGAGGGGGCGATGGCGGCCATGCCCGTGGCGTGATCCACGCCCAACGCATCCAGGCCCAGGGCGTCGGGGGCCACGACATTGTCGCGCTCCAGCATCAGGACCTGATCGCGCGTCAACGGCGGGGTGACGCCGACGAAGCGGCTGAACTGCAGCAGCGACCCCAGCGGCTTGGCCACGACAAAGGGCACGGGGATCAGCAGGCGGTCGCGACCCGTCTCGCGACGGACCAGTTCCAGAACCTCGCGGAAGGTGTAGACGCGCGGGCCGCCCAGTTCGAAGGTGCGGCCGGCCGCATCGGCGCGCACCACGGCGCGGGCGATCGCCTCGGCGACGTCGCCGACATAGACCGGCTGGAAGCGGGTTTCGCCGCCGCCGATCAGCGGCAGGAAGGGCGACATCGTCGCCATGGACGCAAACCGGTTCAGGAAGCCGTCCCCGGCGCCGAACACCAGCGACGGACGCAGGATCACCGCATCGGGATAGACGGCGCGGACGGCCGCTTCGGCCTGGGCCTTGGTGCGGCCATAGGCGGAGGGGCTGGCGGCGTCGGCGCCGATGGCCGACATCTGCACCAGACGCTGGACGCCGGCCGCCTTGGCC
This sequence comes from uncultured Brevundimonas sp., assembly GCA_963515305.1. Classification (GTDB taxonomy): domain Bacteria; phylum Pseudomonadota; class Alphaproteobacteria; order Caulobacterales; family Caulobacteraceae; genus Brevundimonas. The sequence goes on along the minus strand of CAUPWX010000006.1, from coordinate 71,557 downwards.
GCCTCGGCGATGGTTCTGGCCGCCTGGGCGTGCACCGCGTCGAAGCCGCGCTTGCCGCCCGCGTCGTGCAACACGCCGACCAGATTGACCACGGCGTCCGCGCCGCGCACGGCGGCGGCGACATCGGCCGCGTCGGTGATGTCGCAGCGCATGAACTGGATCTGGCCCGGATCGCCCAGCGGCTGGATCTCGATGGCCAAGACGGGGTTGCGAACGGCGATGCGAATACGCCAGCCGCGCCGCGCCAGGGCGCGCACCGCCTGCGACCCGATGAAGCCCGAGCCGCCGAACAGGGTCACCACGCCAGGGGCCAGGTCAGCCATGAGAAAACTCCAGTCGAAATCCGTGTCGGCGCAATAGACGATGGGGCGCCGCGCTGCAACGCACAGGGCGGATTCGTTGGAAGCCAGCACGCGTCTTCGGCCTCGCGCTTTTGCTGCGAGGTTGGTGGAGGGCCCCTCTAGGAGGGCTGGGCGGAGCGCCGGGCCTTCGCCCGGAGTGTGAGTTTGTAAGTACCGTTTCGACGAAGGATGGACGCTCCGCGCGGTGGGTTGGCCTGCAAGCTCGGGGCGTCGAGCGGTGGCGGTCTTATCGCCTAACCCCATAAGCCTGCGACGGGTCGGCGGGGTCTGCGAACCCCGTCCCGAGTGCGATCGAGTATCCCCCTCGACCCTCCGACACCGCTTCATGAGTCGATGTCGGCACAGCGGGTTTCACCGCTGCTCCCGTTCCCTCCGCTCTCGCCGCCGCAAGGTCGCAGGCCAAGCGAGCCCTCCGATGCGACGAGACGGGCTTATGATACGCGCGTTTCGGAGGGGGTATGGGAGAAGGGGGACATAAATCGGCAAGTGACTGAAATCGCGAGAAATGAACCAGCGTCATTGCGATGGCTGGAACGTTCGTCTCCTCCCCACACTGTGGGGAAGAGACGCCAGCTTTGCCCCTACGGCCGACCGACCAGTTGATCGACCGAGCCGCTGGTCACCGGGTGATACAGCGGACGGGCCTCGGCGTAGATGCGACGCGCGATGGGGCGGCCCCAGTCGCCCTCGTTCCACAGGGTCTGGAACAGGGGCAGGACGAACTTGCGCCGACCCTGGCTGGTCAGGAACTTTTCGGCCGTGGGGACGGCGGGCTGGTAGCGATGCGCCAGGGCGATCTGCAGCCAGGCGAAGGTCAGTTCGCTGTTGCCTTCGTTGGCCAGGTTCAGCGTCCGCTCCAGATCGGTCAGCTGGGCGCCGGTCAGCCAGTCGGCGTTGGCGCGCAGCCCCTCGGGCCGCCAGCCCAGGAAACGCTGGCGCTGCTGGGTGTTCCAGTCGCCCCAGGGAATGGCCGAGGCCGGTCCCTTGTCCTTGAAGAAGGCGACGGCGGCGGCGTCGACGGGCACGAAGGCGTCCGACACCGGCGCGACCGCATTGGACGGCAGGCCGGGCTGATAGACCCAGGCGTCCAGCTGCAGTTCGGATTCCAGGCGGGCGTCGCCCTTGACCAGATTGGCGCGGATGTCGTCCAGGAACATGGCCGTGGTCATCGGACGATAGGCGTTGCGGTCGAAATAGCCGCGCAGCCAGGCGTCGAACCTGGCCCGGCCCACGATGCGTTCGATGGTCCGCAGGAAGGCCGAACCCTTGTCGTAGGCGATGGTGTTCATGCCGTCGTCGGGATCGCGGCCCTGCAGGTCCAGATGCAGGCGGGTGTCGGGCGCGGCCAGGGTCTTCAGCTCGTCCTGAAGCCCGTCCCAGCTGAGCACCTGTTCCTGAACCGCACGGTCATGGCCGTAGATCGATTCCATGATCCGGTTTTCGAAATAGGTGGTGAAGCCCTCATTCAGCCAGAAGTCGTTCCAGGTGGCGTTGGTCACCAGATTGCCCGACCAGGAGTGGGCCAGTTCGTGCGCCACCAGCGACACCAGCGACCGGTCGCCGGCGATGATGGTGGGGGTGGCGAACGTCAGTTTGGGGTTTTCCATCCCGCCGAACGGGAAGGAGGGCGGCAGCACCAGCAAGTCGTAGCGGCCCCAGCGATAGGGGCCGTAAAGCTTCTCGGCCGCATCGACCATCTGGGCGGTCGGCTCCAGCTCCCACTGGGCGGCGGCCAGGCGGCCGGGCTCGGTCCAGACGCCGGTGCGGCGGTCGAAGGGCGCAAAGGCGATGTCGCCCACGCCGATGGCGATCAGATAGGGCGGGATCGGATTGTTCATCCGGAAGCGCCAGGCCTTCATGCCGGGGCCGGCCGCCTCGCCGTTCGGGGTCAGGTGATCGGCGCTCATCACCACGGTCAGGTCGTCACGGGCGACGATGCGGGCCGAATAGGTCTGGCGGATGCCGGGGCTGTCCTGGGTGGGCACCCAGGTGCGGGTCAGGATGGCCTGGCCCTGGCTGAACAGATAGGGCTTCTGGCCGCCGGCGGTCTGGCTGGGGTTCAGCCATTGCAGGGCCGAGGCGTCGGGACGGGTGGCGTAGCGGACCACGATCTTGCGCCGTTCATTGGCGGCGAAGGCGGGGAAATAGACCGTCAGCGGCTGGCCCTTGATGGCGTCGTTGTCGCCCACGACGAAGCGCAGCGGCTGTCCGGCGGCGTCGCGCACGTCCTGGATGTCCAGGTTCTTGATGTCCAGGATCACCTCGTTGGCGCCGGGCGCGGCCAGGATGTCCAGGGTCGCCGTGCCCGACAGGGTCTTGGCGTCGAAATCGGCCTTCAGGTCCAGGGCCACATCGACCACGCGGGCGATCTCGGGCCGGGCGTAGGTATGGGTGTCGACCGCCTCGGGCCCCGGCGCGGGGGCGATGGCGGGCGGGGTCAGGGCGGCGCCGCCCGTCGTGGTGGAGCAGGCCGAAAGCCCCATCGCCGCGGCGAGGGCGAGGGCGGAGACGAGGCCGAGCGCTTTGCGCTTCATCGAGACATTCCTGGGCTGACCAATCAGATTGGCCGGACAACGCGCGGAAACGCCGAAAAGATCAAGTCTCGCCGAAGCCTGCGCCCGCTCAGGCCCAGGTCGTTTTTGGTCAGGCCGTCCTGACGGGCGGCAGGTGGTGCGACCGGAACAGCCGGCCCCGCTCGGCGAACAGCACCCAGGCCAGGGCGATCAGGCCGAAGACGGTGAAGCCCACCGACATCGGGATCGTCGTCCCGTTGAACTGCTGGCCCACCGCAAAGCCCAGCAGCGAGCCGACGATGGTGGAGACGAACCCCTGGATCGAGGCGGCGGTGCCGGCGATATGGCCCATCGTCTCCATCGCCATGGCGCCGAAGTTGCCGGCGATCAAACCAAAGCAGAACATGGTCAGGGTCTGGAGCACGGCGAAGGTCCAGATCGATTCATGGCCGCTGATGGCCACGGCGGCGTGCACGGCGGAAATGGCGGTGAAGCCGATCAGGGCGGTGTGGGAGATCTTGCGCGACCCCAGTTTGACCACCAGCCGCGCATTGACGATGGAGGCCACGGCGATGCCGCCCGCGATCAGGGCGAAGATGGCCGGGAAGGCCGCCTCGGCGTCGAACACGTCGGCGAAGATCTGCTGGGACGAGTTGATGAAGCCGAACAGGGCGCCGGTGATGGCCGTCATGGCCAGGGTATAGCCCACGGCGGTCCGGTCGGTGACGGCGACCTTGTAGGCCGAGGCCAGGCGTTTGACCTGTATCGGCAGCCGGTCCTGCGGCTTCAGCGTCTCGGGCAGACGCAGGGACGCCCAGACGATCAGGCCCACCCCGATCAGGCCCAGGCCGGCGAAGATCCAGCGCCACGGCCCGACCAGCATGATCATCTGGCCGATGGACGGCGCCAGGATGGGCACGCCCAGGAAGACCAGGAAGCTGAACGACATGACGCGCGCCATGGTGCGCCCCTCGTAGCGGTCGCGCACGATGGAGACGGCCAGGACGCGGGTGCAGGCGCTGCCCAGCCCCTGGCCCACGCGCGCCATGATCAGGGTCTCGAACGTCGGGGCCAGGGTCGCCAGCAGGCTGAACAGCACATAGACGCCCACCCCGAACAGCAGGACCGGTTTTCGTCCGAACCGGTCGGCCAGCGGCCCGTAGAACAGCTGCGCCCCGCCGAAGCCCAGCAGATAGGCGGTGACCACCCACTGGCGGTCGTTGGCGGACTGGACGTTCAGATCGGCCCCGATGTGCGGCAGGGCCGGCAGCATGGAATCGATGGCCAGGGCGTTCAGCGCCATCATCAGGGCGATCAGGCAGACGAACTCGACGAAGCCGAGTTCCTTCTTGGCGGGGGCTGACGCGGGCGAAGAGGACATCCGGGCCAGATGCGCCGTCACGAAACCGAGCGCAACCGCAGCCTTGTCATAAATTGCTGCAATGCAGCGAAGTCGGGGCAGCGAAATCGGGTTTGAAGAGCCGGCGCCTCGCCAAAGCCAAGAAGCTTCGCTAGAGGAAGTCATGACAGAACAGATGACAGCACAGGCGGCGCTGGACCGCCTCGAAACCCTCTACACCCAATCCGTGACCAACCTGCGCGACGCCGTGCGGGATTTCGTCACCACCGGCGAGCGGCCCGATCCGCTGAAACGCGCCGAAGGGGTGTTCGCCTATCCCGAACTTCGCATCCGCTGGGATGGGGATCGCCCCCAGGACCTGGAGCCGCGCGCCTATGCCCGGCTGTCGAAACAGGGCAGCTATTCGACCACCGTCACCCGGCCGGACCTGTTCCGCCCCTATCTGACCGAACAGCTGGGCCTGCTGGAGCAGGAATACAACGCGACCTTCGAGGTCGGGGTGTCGCGCCAGGAAATCCCCTTCCCCTATGTGACCGACGGGCTGGAAGTCGCGCTGGACCGGTCGATGACGGCCGCCCTGGCCCGCTGGTTCCCGACCACCGACCTGGCCCATATCGGCGACGAGATCGCAGACGGCTTGTTCGAGATGGGCGGCGACTTCCCCCTGTCGCACTTCGACGGCCTGCGGACCGACTTCTCTCTGGCGCGGCTGAAGCACTACACCGGCACGCCGGTCGACGACGTTCAGTCCTATGTGCTGTTCACCAACTACAATCGCTATGTCGATGAGTTCGTGCGCTGGGCCATCGAACAGCTTCAGACGCCCGGCTCGCCGTACGAGACCCTGTCGTGCGCGGGCGGCGTCATCATCACCCGCGATACGCCCAACCCCGAGGCGGCGATCAGCGACACGGCCTGGAAGAAGCACCAGATGCCGGCCTATCACCTGACCGCGCCCGGTCATAAGGGCGTGACCCTGGTCAACATCGGCGTGGGGCCGTCGAACGCCAAGACCATCACCGACCACCTGGCCGTCACCCGTCCCCACGTCTGGCTGATGATCGGTCACTGTGGCGGCCTGCGCGCCAGCCAGACCATCGGCGACTATGTTCTGGCCCACGCCTATCTGCGCGACGATCACGTGCTGGACGCGGTGCTGCCGCCCGACATCCCGATCCCGTCGATCGCCGAGGTGCAGCGCGCCCTCTATGACGCCACCAAGTCGGTCAGCGGAATGCCGGGTGACGAGGTCAAGCTGCGGCTGCGCACCGGCACGGTCGTCACCACCGACGACCGGAACTGGGAGCTGCGCTATTCGAAATCGGCCCTGCGCTTCAACCAGAGTCGAGCCGTCGCCATCGACATGGAAAGCGCCACCATCGCCGCGCAAGGGTATCGGTTCCGCGTGCCCTATGGGACGCTGCTGTGCGTGTCGGACAAGCCGCTGCACGGCGAGATCAAACTGCCGGGCCAGGCCAACCGCTTCTACGAAGGCTCGATCTCGGAACACCTGCAGATCGGCATCCAGGCGGTGGACCTGATGCGGCGCGAAGGCCCGCGCCTGCATTCGCGCAAACTGCGTGCCTTCGACGAGCCGCCTTTCCGTTAAGAAATGTGAGGGTCTTCGGGCCGCGTCCGAAGACCACGACCACCAACCTCACTTCGTCATCCTCGCCCTTGTGGCGAGGATCCATACTCCCGGTTTCAAACGACTTTACGCGGTCGCCTGAACTGGACGCCGAGAATTGCGACTGACGCCCGAGTCTATGGATCCTCGCCACAAGGGCGAGGATGACGATGATATAGATTGCGAATCGACCGAGAGAGCTAAACCGCCGCCTTCTCCAGCGCGCCCGGCTCGACCGGGCTGGGGGCGGTGGCGGCCTTGCGGGTGTCCTGGCGGCGCGGCAGGCGCCAGATCTGGTGGGAGCTGTAGCTCTGGCCGTCCCAGGCCAGGGCCGTGACCGTGATGGTCTTGGCGTCCCAGTCGATCTGGTTGAAGCCAGGCGGCGAGCCGCGCTCGCGGTGCGACAGCGTCCCGCATCCGACCGCATAGGAGCAGCGGTCCGCCAGTGGGATCGGCATGGCGAAGGGCACATGGACATGGCCCGTCATGATCAGATCGACCCCGGCCTCGGCGAAGATCAGGGCCGCCTCGTCGCCACGTTTGACGTCGCCGGTCATCGGCGTGCCGATCATTTCGATCAGCGGGTGGTGACAGGCCAGAATCCGCAGGGCCCCGATGGGCGCCTGACGCAGGGCCTCGGCCGCGCGCCGCGTCTGGTCCAGGTCGATGACGCCCTTGGACCAGTTGGGCCGCGCCTGCCAGCCCCGCGCGGTGACGACGCCGCGCACCATGACCGCATCGCTCAGGAACTGGCCGTCATGGGCGGGAAAGCCCGTTTCCGTCTCGAAGGCGCGCCACGGATGAAACACCCGCGCCACCGCGTCCCAATAGGGCACGTCGTGATTGCCCACGATGACGAAGCGCGGCTCGGGCATGGCGCGCATCCAGGCGCCGGCGGCCTTGAACTCGTCCGGGAACCCCTTCTGGGTGATGTCGCCGGTGATCAGCACCAGGTCGTTGGGCGTGGCGTGCGCGTAGTCCAGGGCCGCCGCGCAGGCGTCCTTGTGCTCGCATCCGAAATGGACGTCGGAAAACTGGAGGATACGCCCCATTACAGGCTGTCCTCGGCCGAGGGCGGCCTTGGCGCCAGGGCCTTGAAGGCCTTGGGCACGAAGCGGATCACGGCGTCGGGCTTGAGCAGCAGAGGCTCGCCGTCGATCACGGCCGGGATCTTCGAACGGGCGCGGACCTCGATCAGCTTGGCGGGGCGAGTCGAGACGGCGGGGTCGTGGCGCCAGTCGCTGAACAGGGCGTTGGCCGCCAGGCGGAAGGCCTGGGTGGCGTCCGACGGGTCCATGGCGGCGGCTTCCAGACCGATGGGGTCCTCCATCGCCTTGGAGATCATCGGACTGATCAGCACCAGAGCCTCGGTGCGGCGTTTCTCGCCGCCGTCCAGGGTGAAGCGCAGCCGGCCGGAAAAGGCCCGCTTCAGCGCGCGTCGGCCGTATTGCCAGGCCAGCTTGATCTTGCCCGTCCGCATCGCCTCGCGCGCCGGCGCCCACAGGGCGGGCGAGCCCAGAATGGCCGCGCAGTAGAAATATTCCCCCTGAACCTCGCCGCCCGAAACGGGCTGGGGCTCCCCCTCCTCCAGCGCGCGTTTGAGGGCCAGCTTCCAGTCGGCCGTGCCGTAAAGCGCCTTGGGCAGCATATTCATCGTGCCGCCCGGCAGGGGGGCGATCATCGGGCCGTCGGGCCGCGCCTTGGACGCCACCGACCGCGCGGTGCCGTCGCCGGCCAGGACGAAGATCACGTCGGGCTTGGCGGCGAAGGCGTCGGCTATGGCCTGATCGAAACCGCCGGCCTCAAGCGTCACGACCTCGGCGTCCAGGTCGTAGTCGGCCAGGATGGCTTCCACCTCTGCGGCGGCGCGTGGTCCCACGCTGCCCGAAAGGGGATTGACCAGGATGACGGCCCGCTTCAGCGCCGCATGAGGGGTCAGCACGCGCGCGTCTGCGGCGGCCGGTGGGGGTGTCGTAACATCGGTCATCCCCGCCGAACGCCCGGCCGCGCCGCCCGTTCCGAACAAGCGTTGCCATATTTGCGCTTCGTGGCGGAACCGAAGCCGTGACGCCACGTTTGGGCTGCAGGGGCGAAACCCAGGCACAAAGGATTACACCATGAACAAGGCGATCATCGCGATTGCAGGCGCCGGCCTTCTGGCTTCGGCCTGCGCCAGCGACCCGTACAGCAACAGCGGTCCGAACCAGACGGTTCGTCAGGGCGCGAGCGGCGCCGGCCTGGGCGCCGTCGCCGGCGCCATCATCGGCAACAACGTCGGCGGCGGCAACGCCGCGACCGGCGCCCTGATCGGCGGCGCCCTGGGCGGCACGGCCGGCGCGATCCGCGGCTCCAACCAGGACCGCAACAACCAGCAGCGTTACCGCGACAGCCAGGGCCGCTACTACTACTGCTACGACAACCGCCAGGACGAGTGCTACTGGGACAACGGTCAGCGTCGTTATTGATCGGCTGAAAAACTTGCCGGTCGCGGAACTCGCAGACCGGCGCTAGGTTGAAGAGGCGGCTTGTCCACGGACAGGCCGCCTCTTTTGCGTAAAGGGCCGGTTCGCCGGCGGGAGGGCTGAGATGACGATGGTCGAGGGATCCAAAAATCGGATGGGCAAGTCGGGCCTGATAGCGACGGGGATGGCGTTCGCTGTGCTGGCCGCCTGTGCGCCCATGCCCAAGCGGACGGACCTGGTGGTGGGCGAATCCGTCTGCACGTCCGGCCGGTTCGACGTCTATTTCGTCGAAAACCAGGCGCGGCTGACCGACGCAGCGACCCTGTTGCTGAACACCGCCGCCGACAAGGCCAAGGAATGCCGGGTCCAGCGCGTGCGCGTGGTCGGCCTGGCGGACGCCACCGGCACGCCGGAGGCCAATCTGAACCTGTCGCAGCGCCGTGCCCGCGCCGTCGCGGACGCCCTGGCCCGCGCGGGGATGCCCGCCCCGGCGTTCGAACTGAACGCGGTCGGCGACGCCGGCGCGGTGACCCCGTCGGGCGCCGACGAAGTGCTGCGGCGCCGGGCCGAAGTCATCATCGAGGCCGCGCCGCGCTGATCGGGCGATGGCGCAGGGGCGGACGAGGGGCTAGGTAGGGCCGTCCCCTCCGCCGCCGGAACCTGCGCCCTTGCGTTCTTTCGCTCTTCTTCTTGGTCTGCTGTTCAGCCTGGCGTCGTTCGCGACGGTCCAGGCCCAGCCGGCGCCCGCCGTGGCCACGGGCCAGGTCGCCTTCGGCGTGCAGCGGACCGAGCGGATCCAGGCGGAGCTGGTTCCTCTGTCGCAGTGGGTCGCGCCGGGATCGACGACGGTCGTGGCGGTGCGCCAGACCATCGCGCCGGGCTGGCACACCTATTGGCGCAATCCCGGCGACAGCGGCGGCGCCACCAGCCTGGCCTGGACCCTGCCCCCCGGCGTGACGGCCGACCCCATCCTGTGGCCCCTGCCCAGCCGACAAAGGCTGATGAGCCTGATGAACTACGGCTATTCGGGCCAGGTCCTGCTGCCCGTGCCGATCCATGTGCCGGCGTCCGCACGGCCGGGCGAGGTTCTGACCCTGACGGCCGACGCCCTGTTTCTGGTGTGCAGCGACCGGATGTGCGTGCCCGAGCCGCTGACCCTGTCGCTGGCCCTGCCGGTGCGCGAGGGCGCCGCGCCGCTGGCCACGCCCTGGGGCGCCGAGATCGAAAGCCTGGTCGAGACGGCCCCGCGCCCGGCCGGGATCGAGGCGCGTCTGAGCCCGCAGGACGGGCGGCTGATCTTGACCGCGACCGGCGGGCCGCTGGCCGGGGCGGACGTCGGTCAGGCCTATTTCTATCCCTATGAGGGGGGGCGGATCGACCATGCGGCGGTTCAGCCGGGGCGCGTCGGCCAGGGCGGCGTCACCCTGATCCTGACGCCCGGCCGCGACGCCGGGACGACGCCGCTGTCGGGGGTGCTGGCGACCGACAAGGGGGCATGGGAGATCACGGCCCTGGCGGGTCCGCCGCTGGCGGGCGCCGAGGGGCGAGGCGATCTGAAACCGCTGGCCGAAACGTCGGTGACGGACGGGCGCGCAGGCGGGATGGCCTTTCTCCAGGCCCTGGGCCTGGCGCTGCTGGGCGGACTGGTGCTGAACCTGATGCCCTGCGTCTTTCCCGTTCTGGCGATGAAGGCCGCCGCGCTGAGCGCCGCCGCCCACGAGCCCGGCCGCGCCCGACGCGACGGCGCGGCCTTCACCGCCGGGGTGCTGGTCAGCTTCCTGGTTCTGGCGGGCGTGCTTCTGGCGCTGAAAGGCGCCGGTCAGGCCATCGGCTGGGGCTTCCAGCTTCAGTCGCCGGGCGTGGTCGCGGCCCTAGCCCTGATCATGCTGCTGGTCGGACTGAACCTGTCGGGCGTGTTCCATGTCGGCGCGGGCCTGCAGAACGCAGGGTCAGGGCGGCTGTCACGCCTGCCCGGGGCGGCGGGCGCGTTCTTCACCGGGGTTCTGGCCGTGGTCGTCGCCGCGCCCTGCACCGCGCCCTTCATGGCGGCGGCCCTGGGCGCGGCCCTGATCCTGCCCTGGCCGATGGCGCTGGCGGTGTTCGCCATGCTGGGGCTGGGACTGGCCCTGCCCTATCTGGCCATCAGCCTGTCGCCCGCCCTGCTGTCGCGCCTGCCGCGACCGGGCGTATGGATGGCGCGGCTGAAGGGTCTGCTGGCCTTTCCGATGTATGGGGCGGCGCTGTGGCTGGTTTGGGTGTTCACCAGGCAAGGCGGGGTCGACGCCCTGGGCCTGCTGCTGACGGCGGCGCTGCTGCTGGCCTTCGCCGCCTGGCTGATGGGGCTGGCCCAGGCAGCGCGCCAGCGCGACGAACGGCCGGTGCTGACCGTGATCTGCGCCACGGTGGCCGGCGTCATGACCCTGGGGCTGGCGGGCGTGGCGGCCGGCGCGGCGCGGAACGCCGACGCCGTTCAGACCCAGGACGGCGGCCCCCTGGCGTCCCAGCCGTGGTCGGCGGCGGCGGTCGCCCAGGCGACGGCGGCGGGACGGCCGGTGCTGGTCAATCTGACGGCCGACTGGTGCGTGACGTGCAAGATCAACGAGCGGGCGGCCCTGTCGTCGCCACGCGTGGCCCAGGCGATGAGCCAGGCGAACGCCGCCTATCTGGTCGGGGACTGGACGCGCCGCGACGACGCCATCACCCGCGAACTGCAGGCGCACGGCCGTTCGGGCGTGCCGCTCTATCTGATGTATCGTCCGGGGCGGACCGAGCCGGAAATCCTGCCGCAACTGCTGACCGAGGGGGTTGTCATCGACGCCCTGGCCCACGCGACGCCCGGGTCCTGAACCTTTAAGCCCTTAAGCCCTTAAGCCGCTAGCCGAGGAACCGCTGAACCGCCGCCAGGAACCGAGCCGGCTGTTCGATCATGACCTGGTGGCCCGCGCCCTCGATCCGTTCGAACCGGGCGGTCTGCGCCAGACCCTGGAAGCCGTAGCGATAGAGGCCTTCCAGCCGGTTGCGCGGACTGTCGGGATCGCGGGTCCAGCCATAGACCACCGTCACCGGGGCGGTGATCTGGGCCAGGCGCGGCCGCAGGTCCACCGTCAGCGCCTCGTACAGACCCTGGGCCAGGACGCGGCGATCCCCGCCCTGAAGTCCCAAGCCCTGAAACACCATGTCGCCGGCCAGGCCGAGGTCGAGGCCCAGGTTGGCCACCTGGCTTTTCAGCGCCTGATCGCCGAACAGCAACAGGGCCTGGTAGCCCAGTCGGGCCAGGGGCTCGACCTGGTCCGAGGTGGCGCGCGCATCGACCAGGGACGGGAAGAAGGGCGAGGAATCGACCACCATCACCCGCCCCACCTGCTGGCCCATGTCGGCGGCGATCCGCAGGGCGATCTGGCCGCCCAGGGAATGGCCGATCAGGGCCGGGCGCCGCAGACCCTGTTCGCGGATATAGCGTTCGATCTCGGCCGCCGCCGGCCCGGCCAGCCCGCCGTTGGCGTTGCCGTCGATGTCGGTGCCGCCGAAGCCGCGCAGGGTGACCAGATGCACGCGGTAGCGGCTGTCCAGCCGATCCGCCGTCGAACGCCAGGCCGAGCCCGTCGATCCCAGCCCCGGAATGAAGATCACGTCCGGGCCGGTCCCCCGCGTCTCGACGATGATGCGGTCGGAGGCGAAGGCCGGAACCGGGGTCTGGGCCATAGCGGGCGCGGGTGCGGCCATCAGCGCGACGGCCGCAAACGGGGCCGCCAACATTAGAACGAAGAGACGAAACATGATCCGTCCCTAACGCCCGATCACGGCGATCGGTTGACCGGGCGCGACGATGCGGCGGCTCAGCGTCCCTTGAACGCGGGTTTGCGCTTTTCGACGAAGGCGGACATCCCTTCCTTCTGATCCTCGAACGCGAACAGGGAGTGGAACAGGCGGCGTTCGAACTGGACGCCCTGCGTCAGGGTCGTCTCCAGGGCGGCGTTGACCATCTCCTTGTTGGCCATGACCGCCAGCGGGCTTTGGGCGGCGATCCGGGCGGCGATCTTGCGGGCCTCGTCCATCAGGGTCTCGTGCGGGAAGACGCGCGAGGCCAGGCCGGCGCGTTCCGCCTCGGTCGCATCCATCATGCGGGCGGTCAGGACCATGTCCATCGCCTTGGACTTGCCCACCAGACGGGTCAGACGCTGGGAGCCGCCGATGCCGGGGGCGACGCCCAGATTGATCTCGGGCTGGCCGAACTTCGCCTTCTCCGAGGCCACGATGAAGTCGCACAGCATGGCCAGTTCGCAACCGCCGCCCAAAGCAAAGCCGTTGACGGCGGCGATGATCGGCTTCCTGAAACGGGTGATGCGGTCATGACCGAGGGCGAAATAGTTGCCTGCGTACATCTGGGCGTAGGTCTGGTCCGCCATCTCCTTGATGTCGGCGCCGGCGGCGAAGGCCTTTTCGCCCGAGCCGGTCAGGATCAGGCAGCGCACGCCGTCGTCATGCTCGACGCTGTCGAGGAAGTCGGCCAGATCCTTGAACAGGGCAGCGTTCAGGGCGTTCAGCGCCTCGGGCCGGTTCAGCGTCACCACCGCATAGCCGTCGGCGTGGCGTTCGATCAGCAGGTTGGAATAGGCGTCGGACATGGGCGTTCTCCTCTGACGGCGGTCATACAGGCGCAGCGCCGGACGATCTAGCGGCGCGGCATCAGGGCCAGGGTCAGGGCGGCCCGCACCAGTTCGGCGACGACCACCATGCCCAGCAGCAGATTGGCGGCGATCACCTGCCCCCGCGCGCCCCACAGGTCCAGGGTCCAGCCGAAGACGGACGACAGGGCCAGGACCAGGGCCGAGATCAGGACCAGCCCGACCAGCAGCATCAGGGCGACGTGCCCCGCCTTCAGCGCCGCCTGCAGGGTGGGACCGTCGTCCAGCACGCGGGCGCGACGGCGCAACAGCCGGGCGATCAGGCCGGTGGCGGCGGCCTCGGCCACGGCGGCGACGACCAGGGCGGCGACGAACCACCAGACCAGACCGCCCAGGTCGCCCGCGCGCAGGCCCTGGACGAAGTGGACGAAATAGGCGCCCCAGACCAGGACGCCGACCGTCAGACTGATCCACAGATGGATTTTTCGCATCGAAATTCAGGCCTTCTGGCAGGAGGGGCAGTAGAAGGTGGAGCGCCCGCCCTGGACGATGCGGGCGACGACGCCGGTGCATTTGTCCCCGCGACACGGCTCGCCCTCGCGGCCATAGACGTCGAACCGGTGCTGGAAATAGCCCTGGCCGCCTTCCGCATTGGCGAAGTCGCGCAGGGTCGAGCCGCCGGCCGCAATGGCGTCGTTCAGGACGTTGCGGACCTCGCTCGCCAGCCGTTCCAGCCGGGCCTTCGACACCGATCCGGCCGCGACCAGGGGCGAGATGCGGGCGCGGTACAGCGCCTCGCACACATAGATGTTGCCCAGGCCGGCGACGATGCGCTGGTCCAGCAGACTGACCTTGACGTTCTGTTTCTTGCCGGCGAAGGCCTGGATCAGATGCGCGCCGGAAAAGCCGTTGCCCAGCGGTTCGGGGCCCAGGCCGGCCAACCAGGGATGGGCCTCGACCCGGTCGGTCGCGATCAGGCCCATGAAGCCGAACCGGCGCGCGTCGGCGTATCCGATGCGGGTCGCGGAGCCATCGCGGATCGCGCAGGCGCTGAAATGTTCGTGCTTGCCGGCGATGGGCGCCGCCTCCTCGAACTCGCCCAACTGCGTCCCGTCCAGGGTGAAGCGGCCGGTCATGCCCAGGTGGGTGATCCAGGTTTCGCCCGTCGATAGCGGCGCCAGAAGATATTTGGCCCGCCGGTCGATCCGCAGCACCGTCGCCCCCTCCAGACGCTCGACGAACCGTTCGGGGAAGGGAAACCGCAGGTCGGGCCGGTTGATCCTGATCCGCGCCAGCCGCGCGCCTTGCAGCACCGGCGTCAGGCCGCGTCGGACGGTTTCGACCTCGGGAAGTTCGGGCATGAGGCGGGTCGTAGCCTGCCCGCGCGGCCAGGCCAAGACGCCCGTCATGCGAGCCGTGACGGGGGCCGCGACGCGGGCGCCGGCCTGAGACGTGTTGCCGCCTGCGACATAATGCGCTTACGGTCCCGCCGAACGTGGGAAATCTTCGATGACAGACGCCTCCGCCGCCCCGAAAGGTCGGCTCGAACTGACGCTCCGCGCCCTGGTGCTGGGCTGTTTGCTGGCGGTGATCTTCACCGCCGCCAACACCTATCTGGGCCTGCTGGTGGGCCTGACCTTCGCCTCGGCCATTCCGGCGGCGGTGATCTCGATGGCGGTGCTGCGGGCCTTCCGCACCTCGACCATCTGGGAGAACATGACCGTCCAGACCGTGGCCTCGGTCGGCGGGGCCATGAGCTCGATCATCTTCGTCCTGCCCGGTCTGGTGATGATCGGCTGGTGGCTGGAGTTTCCGTTCTGGCAGTCGGTGGCGATCTGCATCCTGGGCGGGGTGCTGGGGGTGACCTTCTCGATCCCGCTGCGCCGGGCCCTGGTGGTCAACGGCGGCCTGCCCTACCCCGAAGGCGTCGCCGCCGCCGAGGTGCTGAAGGTGGGCTCGCGCGGGGCCGAACAGACCGAAAGCGCGGTGCGCGAGAACAAGTCCGGCCTGTGGGTCGTGGTCGCCGGGGCCGTCGTCTCGGCCGGTTACGCCCTGCTGGTGGCGGGCCGGGTGTTCGCCGGCGAGGCCGCGCGGTTCTTCAAACTGCCCGCAGCCCTGGGCGGCGGCGCGACCGGCATGGGCTTCGGGATGCAGTTCGCGTTGCTGGGCGCGGGGCACCTGATCGGCCTGACCGTGGGTCTGGCGCAGCTGTTCGGCCTGGTGCTGGCCTGGGCCATCGCCGTGCCGATCCTGACCAGCCCGGACACCGTGGCCTGGCTGACGGCGCACGGCATCCCGTCCATCGCCGCGACCCTGCCCGTCGGGGCGCCGGCCGAAGAGCTGGCCACCACCGTCTGGGCGCGCGAGGTCCGCTTCATGGGCGCGGGCGTGATCGGCGTCGCGGCCATCTGGACCTTGATCAAACTGGCCGGGCCGCTGATCGGCGGCCTGACCTCGGCCCTGGCCGCCAACGCCAAACGCGCGCACGGCGAGGTGCTGGAGCGCACCGAACAGGATTTGCCGATCAAGCTGGTCGGCGCGGTGTCGGTCGCCTGCCTGGTCGGCATCGCCGGCCTGTTGGCCTGGTTCGCCCAGAGCGCCCCGGCCCTGGCGTCCTCGACCCCGCTGCTGGTGATCGGCGGTCTGGTCTATGTGGTGCTGGTCGGTTTCGCCGTCGCCGCCATCTGCGGATACATGGCCGGCCTGATCGGCTCGTCGAACAGCCCGGTTTCGGGCGTCGGCATCCTGGCCATCGTCATCGCCTCGCTGCTGATGCTGGGGGTCATGGCCATCGCCGGCGTGCCGGCCGATCCGTCGATCATCGCCTTCGCCCTGATCGTGACGGCGGTGGTCTTCGCCGTCGCCGTCATCGCCAACGACAACCTTCAGGACCTGAAGACCGGTCAGCTGGTCGAGGCCACGCCGTGGCGCCAGCAGATCGCCCTGATCGTGGGCGTCGGCGCCGGGGCCCTGGTGATCCCCTTCATCCTGAACCTCTTGAACCAAGCCTTCGGCTTCGAGGGCGGGCCGCCGGCCATCGTCGAGGGCGCCCAGACCCTGGCGGCGCCCCAGGCCACCCTGATCTCGGCCCTGGCGCGCGGCGTCATCGGCGGCGATCTGCGCTGGGATCTGATCGGCCTGGGGGCGGTGATCGGCGCGGTCATCATCGTGCTGGACGCCGTCGTGTCCAGGGCGACGAACGGCAAGATCAAACTGCCGCCGCTGGCGGTGGGCATCGGCTTCTATCTGCCGGCCGCCGTCACCACCATGCTGGTCATCGGCGCCGTCGCGGGCTGGATCTACGACAAGGCCGTCTCCAGCACCCGCTACGCCGATGTGGCCCGCCGGATGGGCGTCCTCTTGGCGTCCGGCCTGATCGTCGGCGAAAGCCTGTTCGGCGTCTTCACCGCCGGGGTGATCGTGGCGACGCGGGACGACGCGCCGTTCGCCATGCTGCCGGCCGGTTCGGCCTGGCCGGCCATGCTGGCGGGGATCGTGAGCTTTGCGGCGGCGGTGTTCGGCCTCTACGCCTGGACGAAGAGCCGGGCGGCGAAGGTCTAGGGTCGACCCAAGCCAAGCTGATCCAGAACGAAGGCGACCCGCTCCACGATGGTCGCCTTCGGCAATTCTACGAGATCGTATCCGTAGGTCGGATAGACGGCGGCCATGGCGGCGAAGGTCCGTTCCGCCTCGGCGAAGTCCTGCCGTCGTTCCGCGTCCTGACCGAAGATTTCGAGCCAGGGCGGGGCGATGAAGACCCTGCGATGATAGCGCAGGGTGCGCGCGGCCTGGTCCACGTCGTCGGGGATCGGCAGCCCGCACAGGGTCAGATAGCCGACCACATCCGGCACGCCGCGATCATGAAAGGTCAGCCTCGCGCCTTGCTGGCTGCGGCCGTGGGCGGCGCTGTCGTGATCCAACATTTTGCGGGCGAACAGGGCGCGATCCCGCCACGGCAGAGCCTCGCCGTCGCCCCCCTGTTCCTCGCGGATGATGGCGCGCCCGGCCTCGGGCTCGACCGCATATCCCGCCTGCGCCAGGGCGTCGATCAAGCTGGTCTTGCCCGAGCCTGGCCCACCCGTGATGACGACGCCCGTCATGCGGCGCGCGTGGCGACCATCATATAGTTGATGCCGGCGTCGTCGCTCTGGCTCCAGCGGTCGTTCAGCGGGTCGTAGTTCAGACCGTAGGGGCCTTCGACCGTCACCGGCTCCTGCACCAGCATCGACCGGATCTCGTCGGGCTTCAGGAACTGGCGCCAGTCGTGGGTGCCGGCGGGCACCCAGCGCAGGATGTATTCGGCCGCCACCTTGCCCAGGGCCAGGGATTTGAGGGTGCGGTTCAGGGTGGCGACCATCATAATCCCGCCGGGCCGAACCAGACGCGAACAGGCGCGCACGAAGGCTTGCGGGTCGGCGACGTGTTCGATCACCTCCATCGTCAGGACCACATCGAAGGGCCCAGCGCCCTCGGCCTCGATCTGTTCGACGGTGGCGGCGCGATAGGCGATGTCCAGCCCCACCATGTCGGCATGGGCGCGGGCGGTGCCGATGTTTTCGCTGGAGGCGTCGATGGCCGAAACGTCGAAACCCATCCGTCGCATCGGCTCGGCGATCAGCCCGCCGCCGCAGCCCACGTCCAGCAGGGTCAGGCCCTCGAACGGTCGAATGGCGTTCACATCGCGCCCCAGGCGCGCGCACAGCTGTTCGCGGATCAGTTTCAGCCGCGCCGGGTTGAACCGATGCAGGGGCGCGAACGGCCCCTTGGCGTCCCACCACTCGGCCGCCTGGGCCGAGAAGCGGGCCACATCGGCGGGGTCGATCGATGCGCCGAAAGCGCCCTCGGACGAAATTTGCGAAAAACCCTGCCCCGAACGGGGTAGGCGAGGCGAGGCGGCGCCGTTAGAAGCGGTCATGACGCGAGGGATGAACCTTTGCGGCCTTTCACGCAAGCAGGGGGCGAAACGCCACGATGACGCGGCCTGATTCTTCACGATCTGCGACAACACGACTGGTGATGAAGTTCGGCGGCACCTCGATGGGCGACCTCGAACGCATCCGTCGCGCGGCGCGGATCGTCGCGGCCGAAGTCGCCGCCGGCAAGAAGGTCGCCGTGGTCGTTTCGGCCATGGCGGGCAAGACCAACGAACTGGTCGCCTGGACCGACGGGGCCGGGCCGGCCGGCGCGGGCCTGCCGCTGTCCGACGACGAATATGACGTGGTCGTGGCCTCGGGCGAACAGGTGACGGCCGGTCTTCTGGCCATGACGCTTCGCAACATGGGCCACAACGCGCGCTCTTGGATGGGCTGGCAGGTGCCGATCGTCACCGACGACGCCCACGGCCGCGCCCGCATCGTCGACATTCCCGGCGAGACGCTGGGCGCCGCCGTCGATGGCGGCGAGATCGCCATCGTGCCCGGCTTCCAGGGCGTGACGTCCGACGGCAAGATCACCACCCTGGGCCGTGGCGGATCCGACACCTCGGCGGTGGCGGTGGCGGCGGCGCTGGAATGCCCGTGCGACATCTATACCGACGTGGACGGCGTCTATACGACCGACCCGCGCATCGAGAGCCGCGCACGCCGGCTGAACCGCGTCTCCTTCGAAGAGATGCTGGAGATGGCCTCCCTGGGGGCCAAGGTGCTGCAAACCCGCTCGGTCGAGCTCGCCATGGCCAAACAGGTGCCCGTGCGCGTGCTGTCCAGCTTTATCGAACCTGACGAAAACGGCGCCCTGCCCCACGAGGCCGGCACCCTGATCTGCGACGAGGAGGAGATCGTGGAAAAACGCATCGTGTCCGGCGTGACCATGAGCCGCGACGAGGCCCGCATCACCCTGCTGGGTCTGTCCGACCGGGTGGACGCCCCCGCCGACGTCTTCACCCGCCTGGCCGAGGCCAGCGTCAATGTGGACATGATCGTCCAGAGCCAGTCGCGCACGGCCGGGGCGGTCAATCTGACCTTCACCACGGGCCGCCGCGACGCCGTGCGCGCCGCCGACCTGATGAAGGCGGCCCAGGCCGAGATCGGCATCGAGGAAATCCGCGTCGACGAGGACGTGGCCAAGGTGTCGGTCGTGGGCGTGGGCATGAGAAGCCATGCGGGCGTCGCCCAGACCATGTTCAAGGCCCTGGCCGACAAGGGGGTCAAGTTCCAGGCGATCTCGACCTCCGAGATCAAGATCAGCGTGCTGATCGACGCCGCCTACGCCGAACTGGCCGTGCGCGCCCTGCATTCGGCCTACGGTCTCGACGCGGTCTGACCATGCTTTACGCCGCCGCAAAGGCTCTGATTTCCGGCGTCCTGGTGGCGCTGATTTCCGAGACGGCGCGGCGCAATGCGGCGCTGGGGGCTCTGTTCGCTTCCTTGCCGGTGGTGTCCGTACTGGGCATGATCTGGTTGTGGCGCGACACCGGCGACGCCAACCGGCTGGCGGACCATGCGGAGGCGACCTTCTGGTATGTGTTGCCGTCCTTGCCCATGTTCCTGCTGGTGCCGGCTTTGCTGCGGCGAGGGGTTCATTTCTGGCCGGCGCTGGGCGCAGGATGCGCGCTCACCGTGGGTCTTTATGGTGTGACGATTCTGATCGCCGCCCGGTTCGGCGTTCGACTTTAGGAGCGACAGCTTGATGCCGGCAGGCGGCGCAATGACACGAGGACCCAGAATCCTCCTGCGCCAGATCCGCGAGGCTCTGGGCGGGGCCGGCGCGGGTGCGACGCCGGCGCAGGATCGGCTGAACATGGTCGTCAGGATCATCGCCCGGTCGATGGTCGCCGAAGTCTGCTCCATCTATCTGCGCCGCGCCTCGGGCGAGCTTGAGCTGTTCGCCACCGAGGGTCTGAACCCCGACGCCGTGCACAACACCCGCCTGCGGCCTGGCGAGGGCCTGGTGGGCGAGGTGGCGCGCATGGCCCAGCCGATCAGCCTGTCGGACGCGCCGTCGCACCCCGCCTTCTCCTATCGCCCCGAGACGGGCGAAGACCCCTATCACGCCTTCCTGGGCGCGCCCGTGCTGCGCGGCGGGCGGGCCATCGGCGTCCTGGTCGTCCAGAACCGCACCGAGCGGCGCTACGACGAGGAAGAGGTCGAGGACATCCAGACCATCGCCATGGTCCTGGCCGAAACCGTGTCGTCGGGCGAACTGCTGGACCAGGACGAACTGCGCGACGTCGAACTGGCGCCCCACCGGCCCGAGCGGCTGAAGGGTCAGAAGTTCGGCGACGGCCTGGCGTTCGGCCAGGTGGTGCTGCACGAAGCCCCCCTGCCCCCCGAAAAGCTGCTGGCCGAAGACCCGGCGATGGAGGAGGCGCGGCTGAAGCTGGCCCTGGCCACGCTGAAGACCGGCCTGGACGTCATGCTGGACAAGGGCCAGGGCCTGGCCGGGCCGTCGTTCGAGGTCTTGGAAACCTATCGGATGTTCGCCGACGACCGGGGCTGGAACCGGTCGCTGGAGGAGGCGGTGCGAAACGGCCTGACCGCCGAGGCGGCCGTGGACCGGGTTCGGAACGAGCACCGCGCCCGCTTCGCCCAGGCCCGCGACCCCTATATCCGCGAACGGCTGCACGACTTCGAGGATCTGGCCAACCGGCTGCTGCGGGTGCTGGCGGGCGACAAGCCGGGCGAGCGCGCCCTGCCCGACGACGCCATCCTGGTGGCGCGCAACCTGGGTCCGGCCGACCTGCTGGAATATCCGCGCGACAAGCTGAAGGGCCTGTTGCTGGAAGAAGGCTCGGCCGCCAGCCACGCCGCCATCGTGGCTCGCGCGCTGCAGATCCCCTGCGTCGGCCGCCTGATGGGCCTGCGCGACCGGCTGTCGGAGGGCGACATCGTCATCGCCGACGGCGAGACCGGCGAGGCCTATCTGCGGCCCCGACCCGACATGATCGAGGCGGTCCAGTCGCGCATGGCCGTGCGCGACCAGCGCCGGGCCGAGTTCGCCCAGTTGCGCGACACCCCCGCCGTGACCCTGGACGGCCAGCGCATCAGCCTGCTGACCAATGCGGGCCTGGCCGTGGATCTGGAGAATCTGAACGAGACGGGCGCCGAGGGCATCGGCCTGTTCCGCACCGAGTTCCAGTTCATGGTGTCCGACGAACTGCCGCGCCTGAACGCCCAGACGGCGCTGTACAAGCTGGTGCTGGACGCCGCCGGCGACCGGCCCGTCACCTTCCGCACCCTGGACATCGGCGGCGACAAGGTGCTGCCCTATCTGGAGGCCGAGCGCGAGGAGAACCCGGCCCTGGGGCGTCGCGCCATCCGCCTGGGCCTGGACCGGCCGTCGCTGTTGCGGATGCAGCTGCGCGCCCTGCTGGCGGCCGGCGCCGGACGCGAGTTGCGCGTCATGTTCCCGATGATCGCCACGGTGGACGAGTTCCGGGCCGCACGCGAACTGGTCGACATCGAATGCGCCTGGGCCAGGCGTCGCGGGCGGGCGCTGCCGGCCCTGCTGCGGGTCGGGGCGATGGTCGAATGCCCGTCGCTGCTGTGGCACCTGGACGCCCTGTTGCCGCTGACGGATTTCGTCTCCATCGGCACCAACGACCTGTTCCAGTATATGTACGCCGCCGACCGGACCAATCCGCTGGTGTCGGACCGTTACGATCCGCTGTCGCCGCCGACCCTGCGGGCGCTTCAGACCATTCAGAAGGCCTGCGCCGACACGGGGACGCCGGTCTCGATCTGCGGCGAACTGGCCGGGCGGCCGCTGGAAGCCTTTGCGCTGATCACCCTGGGCTTCACCCGCCTGTCGGCCCCGGCGGGCGGCGTCGGCCCGGTCAAGCGGATGATCCTGTCGGCGGACCTGTCGGCGGCGCGGCGCGGCATGGCCAATCTGCTGAACCTGTCCACCGGATCGGTCAGGAACGAGATCGAATCCCTGGCGCGCAAGCTGAACGTGGCGGTCTAAACCCGGCCTGGGGCCGATCGGCGACGTTGCTGGCGATGGCGCAATCGTCTATCTCGGCGGCTGTTGCACGACCGCCTCGAGGCGGTCCCTCCCGGACAGGGGTTAAGGCCTGATGGCGTCGAATGCGGGGATCGCCCCCGATGCGTTGAAGACCCCAGCGGACGGGCACGACCCGAGCGCCGACTTCGCCGACGCCGCCACCCTGGGCGACGGCCTGCGCCAGGCGCGCGACCGATCGGGCAAGGCGATGGCCGAACTGGCCGCCGAGACCAAGGTGCATCGTCGGTTCCTGACCGCGCTGGAACAGAGCGACTGGTCGTCCCTGCCCTCACGCGTGTTCGCCCTGGGCTATGTGCGCGCCTATGCCTCGGCCCTGGGGCTGGACGAACAGCTGGCGGTCGAACGGTTCAAGCGCGAGAGCCCGGACACCTCGGTGCCGCTGAAGGCGCCGATCGGCATCGCCTTCGAGGACGTCAGACGCCATTCGCCCCGCATCGTCGCCGGGGTCGCGGCAGTCGCCATCGCCGTGATCGGCTGGAACGTGTTCCAGCGCGTCAGCCTGCGCCAGACCGCCCATCCCTCCGACATCGCCGTGGCCCCCAAGAGCTGGGCCAGCGGCGACGCCAGCGACCCGCAGTTCGCCCTCAGCGCGCCCATGGCCGCACCGCCCGACCAGACGACCCCCGCCCTCTACATCACGCGCGGGCTGGAGGCTGAGCTGACCGGCGTCGATCCGGCCGATCCCGCCGCCGTCGCCGCCAATCCCGAGCCTGTGCAGAAGGCCTTCAATCCGCGCGGCGCCGTCTATGGCGCGCCGGCCAACGCCTCGATGGTGGTGATCCAGGCCCGCACGGCCGGCGCCCTGGTGGTGCGGCTGGGCGACGGACAGGCCCTGTTCGCGCGCCAGATGGCGCCGGGCGAGGCGTGGCGCGCGCCGATCGGCGGCTCCGCCACCGTGGACGTGTCGGATCCGGCCGCCTTCGACGTCTATCTGAACGGGGAATACGGCGGGCCGCTGGCGGGGGTGCTGACGCCCCTGGCCCAGTTAAACAGCCGCGCCGATCAGGCCGCCAAACAGCTGGCCCAGGCCCAGGCCCGCGCCCAGGCGCAGGCTCAGGCCCATGCCCAGAGTCAGGCCCAGGCGCTTCGCGCGCAAACGCAGCCTCAGCCGCCGGTTCCGCAACCGGCCCCCGCCGCGACGCCCGCTGCGCCGAACTGATCGGTCGGCCGTGGTCCCGCCGTCATCATCGGCCTATATGACCTTTCCATGAGCGATCACTCTCACATCCGACCCTGGCGCCATATCGAGCGTCGCAAGAGCCGCCAGATCCGCGTCGGCTCCGTGCTGGTCGGCGGCGACGCCCCGATCAGCGTCCAGTCCATGACCAATACGCCGACGTCCGACGCGGCGGCGACCTTGGACCAGATCCGCCAGCTGGAAGAAGCCGGGGCCGACATCGTGCGCGTCTCCTGCCCCGACGTGGAGTCGACCGAGGCCTTCAAGACCATCGCGCGCGAGGCCAAGGTCCCCTTGGTCGCCGACATCCATTTCCACTACAAGCGCGGCATCGAGGCGGCCCAGGCGGGCGCCGCCTGCCTGCGGATCAATCCCGGCAACATCGGTTCGCCCGACCGCGTCCGCGACGTGATCCAGGCGGCCAAGGACCACGGCTGTTCGATGCGGATCGGCGTCAACGCCGGCTCGCTGGAAAAGGAGTTGCTGGAGAAGTACGGCGAGCCCTGCCCCGACGCCATGGTCGAGAGCGCCCTGAACCACGCCCGCATCCTGCAGGATCACGACTTCCACGAGTTCAAGATCTCGGTGAAGGCGTCCGACCCCTTCCTGACCGTCGCCGCCTATCAGCAGTTGGCCGAGGCCATCGACTGCCCCCTGCACCTGGGCGTGACCGAGGCGGGGCCGCTCAGGACCGGCACGATCAAGTCGGCCATCGGCATGGGCTCGATGCTGTGGTCGGGCATCGGCGACACCATCCGCGTGTCCCTGGCGGCCGATCCGGTCGAGGAAATCAAGGTCGGGTTCGACATCCTGAAATCGCTGGGCCTGCGCCACCGGGGGGTCAACATCATCGCCTGCCCGTCGTGCGCGCGTCAGGGGTTCAACGTCATCGAGACGGTGGCGGTGCTGGAAGAGAAACTGGCCCATATCGCCACGCCCATGAGCCTGTCGGTGATCGGCTGCGTCGTGAACGGACCGGGCGAGGCCCTCTATACCGACATCGGCTTCACCGGCGGCGGCAAGGGCGCGGGCATGATCTATCTGAACGGCAAGATCGCCCACAAACAGGCCAACGACGGCATGATCGACCACATCGTCGAACTGGTCGAACAAAAGGCCGCCGAACTGGACGCGGCGCGGGCGGCGTTGGAAGCAGCGGAATAGGACATTCCTCCGCAGCGTCGGGTAGCGCGCTTCACAGTCCCCGCGCTAGAGATGCAGATCGGCGTTCGGCCGATTCTCGTTCTTTCCTTGGGGGGAAATCATAATGAAAGCGAACATCTTCGCGGGTTTGGCATTGGCCGGCCTTGTGGGCCTGAGCGCCTGCGCGACATCCGAAGACATCGTGCCGGTGCCCTATGCCGTCAGCACGGCGACGGCAACGCCAGGCGCGCAGAGCATCCGCGTCACCGTGGCGTCGAGCGACGCTCGTACTGAAAACCGCGCGCGCATCGGCGCCCAGATCAATGGCTATGGCATGGAAATGGCCGCGATCCGTTCCCAGGTCGAGGTTACGGACATCGTCCGCGACGCCATCGCCGCAGAACTGCGCCAGCGCGGTTATCAGGTCGGCGACACCGGCGCGCGCGTGAACGCCGAGGTGACGACCTTTTACAACGACTTTTCAGTAGGAATGCTGGCTGGCAAGTCCAAGGCCGACGTCGGCCTGACCGTCACCGTGACCAATGCGGCAGGCTCGGAAGTCTATCGCCGCGCCATCGCCGGGCAGGCCGAGCGCACCGTGCAGCTAGCCAATGGCGGCAATGCCGCCACGACGCTGTCGCAGGCCCTGAGCCTCGCTCTCAAGGAACTGATGGGCGACCCGGCCTTCGTCGCCGCCCTGACACGATAGAGCCGAAAGAGGACGGGACACGCACCAGTCGCGCGTCCCGTCGAAGGCCTAGGCGCCGAAGGCGCGCTTGCAGATTTCCTTGCCGAAGGCTTCGGTCATCTGCTCTTCGGCCTGGCTCATGCCGGCGGCGGCGATCAAACCACCCCCGCCCACCGAGCGGGCGATGTCGAAGTCGGCGACCTTGTCGCCCGTGGCAGGATCGATCAGAACGGCCTGACCCTTGATGACGTTGGAATCGCCGACCAAGAAGGTCATGGCGGGGTTGGCGCGCTGGAACTCCGTCACGCGCACCTCCAGTCGAAGAGGGGTCGTTCCCTTGGCGCAGCGGTCCATTTCCTGGCGGACCTGGGTCGCGAACACCTGTTCGAAACCTTCCGAGACGTTCTCGGGATGGCCGGTCAAGACGATCTGCCCCACAGACATCATGGCCGCCTGCTCTCGCGGCATGGCCAGGATGGTGTCACCGCTGCCGGACGACACGCAGCCGCTGACGCAAAGCGCAGCGAGAGCTACGCCAACATATTGAATTTTCATAACAAGCCCCATGCGCGAAACTGCGCTGGGCGAACATATCCTGAAATGCGCTGCGTGCAACCTTGCGACGTCTTCAGATCACCTTGAACAGGCGCAGGGCCTGGTAGCCGGCGGACAGCAGGACCACGGCCCCGACGCCGTAGGTCAGGACGCGGCGCGGGGCGATGCGGGCGATGACGCCGGCCAGCGGGGCGGCGATCAGACCGCCGACGACCAGACCCAGCACGGCCATGGCGTGGCTGGAGATGCCCTCGGCCTGCTGCCAGTGGCCCGTCAGCAGCGCGACCAGGAAGGTCGCGGAAATGGCCGAGGTGACGAAGAATTCGGCCGTGTTGGTGGTGCCGATCGAGGCGCGGGGATCCTGGCCCGTGCCGACCAGGGTGGTGGTGACCGTGGGGCCCCAGCCGCCGCCGCCGATGGCGTCGAAGAAGCCGCCGACCAGGCCCAGAGGCCCGGCGAACTTGCGTGGAAACACCCGTTCGCGCGTCTGGCGGGTGGCGCGCCAGATGATCACCAGACCCATGATGGCCAGATAGCTGGTGATCCAAGGCCGCAGGACGTCGCCGTCGATACTGGTCAGGACGAAGGCACCCACGCCGCCCCCGACCACACCGCCCAGGGCCAGGGGGACGAACAGCTTCCAGTTCACGTTCTTGTTGACCGTGTGCGACCCCGCCGAGGCGGCGGTGGTGAACACTTCGGCGGCATGGACGCTGGCCGAGGCCGTCGCGGGCGGCACCCCGAACGACAGCAGGACAGTGGAGGAGATCACCCCATAGGCCATGCCCAGAGCGCCATCGACGATCTGCGCCAGAAATCCGACGGCGAGGAAGAGGAGGAAATCTTGCATGGGCGGCCTCTGAGACGCGCTGACGGTGCGATTTATTTCCCTAGCGGGTCAATAGGAGAAGATGTGGCGGCCGCTTGCAGAAGCGTTCGCGCCTCGAACACCGAGGCCAGGGCGTCGCGGCCGTCGCGCAGCACCGGCTGGAGCGGACAGGTCTCCACGTCGGGGCAGGTCTCGCAGGGGCCGTAGGCGGTGCGCGACGCGCAGGGCGCCAGGGCCAGCGGCCCTTCCAGCGCGCGGATGACGTCGGCGAAGCTGATGGCGCCAGCCGGCGCCGCCAGCATATAGCCCCCCGCCCGACCGCGTTTGGAGACCAGCAGATGCTGACGCCGCAGATCCAGCAGGATGGCCTCCAGAAACTTGCGCGGGGCCGCCGCCGCATCGGCGATGTCGGCGATCGTCGCCGGTCCGCCGCCGGGAAGGCCGGCCAGATGGATCATGGCGCGCAGCGCATAGCGGGACCGGTTCGACAGCATGGTCTGTGATCGCGCGCTGCGGTCGGGGACGCAAGACGTCCCGGCGCGACCGCAGCGTCGTCACGCCGCCCGACCCAGCCGGGCCACCGCCTCAAGGATCTGCGCGCCATTATAGGGTTTCAGCACCAGGGCCTCGGCCATGTCGGCGTGCCGGGCGGCCGCCGCGACGTCGCCCGAGATGAAGATCACCCCCACGTCCCAGCGCGTGGTCAGCACCCGGGCCAGTTCCACCCCGGTCATGGCCCCCGACAGATTGATGTCCAGCAGGGCCGCGTCGATGGCATGAAGCGCGGCGGCGGCCTCGGCGGCGGCGGCGTCGTGGAACGGTCCGACGACGCTGTGACCCGCCTCGGTCAGGATTTCGGTCAGGGAGGCGGCGGCGTCGGCGTCGTCTTCCACCACCAGCAGTGTCAGGGGCGAGGCGGAGACGGGCGGCACGGCGTCGGGATCGGCGGCCGGGGCCTGTCGGATGACGACCGCGCGCAGATCCTTCCAGACCTCTGCGGGCGCGCGGTCCGTATCCAGATCGTAGATGGCGGCCATGGCGTTCAGCTCCCGCGCGTCGTCCGGCGACAGGGTTCCGCCTGTTTCGCTCAGACGGCTGTCGTACAGACGGCACAGGCGTTCGACGCTGTCGGCGGCGGCGGGATCGGGTTTGGACGCGGGCGGTCGGTCGAACAAGGGCGGTCTCCTGCGACGACGGTTCAACACCCAGCTAAGCGGTCTGGCCGCCGTTCGTAACCACGACTGACGCCATCGTTATCCCCATTCACAAAGGCGGCGCCGATCCGCGCATCGCTTGCAATCGACAGGATCGCCCCCGGCGGGTAAGGACGGCCCCTTCGTTTCCTACAGGACACAGACGCCTTGCGACTGCCCCAGGCCCGGCTCGATCAGGTGCTCGACCGTTTCCACCAGGTGGAGGCGCGGATGGGCGCGGCTTCCGATGGGGCGGAGATCGTGCGCCTGTCCAAGGAACACGCCGAGTTGAAGCCGGTCGCCGACGCCGTTCAGGGGCTGGCCCGCGTCCGCGCGGAAATGGCCGATCTGGAGGCCATGACCGCCGACCCGGAGATGGCGGCGATGGCCCAGGAAGAGCTGCAGGCGTTGAACGACAGCCTGCCGGGGCTGGAGCGGGACGTGGCCCTGCTGCTGGCGCCGCGCGACGCCGACGAAAACGCCTCGGCCGTGCTGGAAGTGCGGGCCGGCACGGGCGGAGACGAGGCGGCCCTGTTCGCCGGCGACCTGTTTCGGATGTATTCGCGATACGCCTCCACGCGTGGCTGGCGGGTCGAACTGGATTCCGCGACCGAGGGCGACGCCGGCGGCTTCAAGGAAATCATCGCCACCGTCACCGGCGAGGGCGTGTTCGGCCGGCTGAAGTTCGAGAGCGGCGTGCACCGGGTGCAGCGGGTGCCGACGACCGAGGCGGGCGGGCGCATCCACACCTCGGCCGCCACCGTCGCCGTCCTGCCCGAGGTCGAGGACGTGGAGATCGAGATTCAGGACAAGGACATCCGCATCGACACCTTCCGCGCGTCGGGCTCGGGCGGCCAGCACGTCAACAAGACCGATTCCGCCGTGCGGATCACCCACCTGCCCACCGGAATCGTGGCGACCAGTTCGGAAAAGTCGCAGCACGTGAACCGCGAAAAGGCGATGAAGAACCTGCGCGTGCGGCTGTACGATATGCAGCGCCAGGCCAAGGATCTGGCGCGGGCGGATTCGCGCAAGTCCCAGGTCGGGTCGGGCGACCGTTCGGAACGGATCCGCACCTACAACTTCCCCCAGGGGCGGGTGACCGATCACCGGATCGGCCTGACCCTGCACAGCCTGCCGCAGATTCTGGAAGGCGATCTGGACCCGATGCTGAACGCCCTGATCGCCGAGGATCAGGCGGCGCGACTGGCCGATCTGGAAGCCGAGTTCGGCTGATCCGTCAGCCCAGCACGCCCATCAGCGGCATCGTCAGCACCAGGGCGGTGGCGGCGGTATAGGCCGCGAAGGCATGGACCGCGCGTCGTCGACCGGCGGCGGCCGGGTCGTTCGGATAGGACCGGTTGGCCCACAGCAGATAGGCCGCCTGGATCGTCCAGCCTGCCAGGAAGGCGATGACCGCCCAGGCGCTGAGCGCGGCCAGGGCCAGGCCCGAGGCCAGGACCAGCAGCCCGCCCAGGGCGATCACCCCGTCCGCCAGATGCTCGTTGAGCGATGTGGACACCAGTCCCGACAAGGCCTGCTGGAGCCGCCAGTTGAGCCAGGCCTGATACAGAAGCATCAGTCCGCCCAAGACGTAAAACACCCCGATCGCGCGCGCTGCCCACTCCATGGCGAGAATAAGGCCATGAAATCGCGCGGTCCGAAATGCGTTAAATCAACAGGCCGCAACGATCGACGGCGACCGCAGCCGCAAAGACACAACCGTTGGTATCTCAGCGCGCCCGCTCAGCTTCCCAGGCCAGAACGCGTTGGACGGCAGGGCGCTGAAACATCCGCTGGAAGTGGGCGGCGACGCGGGGGAAGCGGGCGATGTCGACCCCGTCGCCCTCCAGCCAGCCCGAAAAGACGAACAGATAGGGGTCCGCGACCGAATAGGCGTCGCCCATGACCCAGTCGCCGGTCAGACCCGCCTCGATCAATTCGAAACCGGCGCCCATGTTCTGGGCCACCTTGGCGGCCATGCTGGCCTGGGCGGCGGGATCGTCGCTCCAGCGGGCGGCGCGGCGGCCGTGGGCGTGGGCGACGTGGATGGTCGAGGCCAGATAGAGGTTGAAGGCCTGCATCCGGGCGAAGTCGAACGGATCGGCGGGCGCCAGCGCGGCTTGCGGCGCCAGGGCTGCCACATAGGCCAGGATGGCCGGTCCCTCGGTCAGGACGCCGCGGTCGGTGACGAGCGCGGGCACCCGGCCCTTGGGATTGAGGGCCAGAAAGTCGGGCCGGGTCTGATCGGCCTTGGCGAAATCGACGAAGTGCGGCTGATAATCCAGCCCCGCCTCCTCCAGCGCGATATGGCTGGCGCGACTGCACGAGCCGGGCGAGGTGTAGAGGGTCAGCATCGGCGAGGCCTTTCTGTCGAAACGAAAAAGGGGCGACCGAACCGGCCGCCCCTTCGTGACTTTACAGGTCCAGAAGCGCCCGTTGCGGGTCTTCCAGCAGTTCCTTGATCCGAACCAGGAAGGTCACCGCCTCCTTGCCGTCGACGATGCGGTGATCGTAGCTGAGGGCCAGGTACATCATCGGGCGAATCTTGACCTCGCCGTTGATGGCCATCGGACGCTGGACGATGTTGTGCATCCCCAGAATGCCCGATTGCGGGGCGTTCAGGATCGGCGTGGACATCAGCGAGCCGTAGGTGCCGCCGTTGGTGATGGTGAAGGTGCCGCCCTGCATCTGATCCATGGTCAGGGCGCCGTCGCGGGCGGCCCTGCCCAGGGCGCCGATGCCCTTCTCGATGCCGGCGAGCGACAGGGTGTCGGCGTCGCGCAGGACCGGAACCACCAGACCCTTTTCGGTGCCGACGGCGACGCCGATGTCATAGTGGTTCTTGTAGATGATGTCCGTGCCGTCGATCTCGGCGTTGACGGCCGGGATTTCATGCAGGGCCGCGACCACCGCCTTGGTGAAGAAGGACATGAAGCCCAGCTTCACGCCGTGGCGCTTTTCGAACACCTCTTTGTATTGGGCGCGCAGGGCCATGACGTTGGTCATGTCCACCTCGTTGAAGGTGGTCAGCTGGGCGGCGGTGTTCTGCGATTCCTTCAGGCGACGGGCGATGGTCTGACGCAGGCGCGTCATCTTCACCCGTTCTTCGCGCGGCTGGTCGGCGCGCGGGGCGGCGGGCGCAGCGGCGGGGGCAGGAGCCGGCGCCGAGGCCTGACCGATGGCGGCGATGGCGTCGCCCTTGGTGATGTTGCCCTTCGGACCCTTGGCCGTGATGGCCTTGGGGTCCAGGTTGTTTTCGGCGACCACGCGCTGGACGGCGGGCGACAGGGCGTCGCTCTTGGACATCTGGGCCGAGCCGGTGTTGGCGGGCGCAGCGGCGGGCGCCGGAGCAGCGGCAGGCGCGGCGGCGGCGGTCGAACCCGATCCCGAGACCGAGCCGATCTTCTGGCCTGGGGTGACGGTCGCGCCTTCGTCGGCGGCGATGGTCAGGACGCCGTCGGCCGGGGCGGACACTTCGACCGCGACCTTGTCGGTCTCGATCTCGACCAGCAGTTCGTCCTTCTTGACCGCATCGCCGTTCTTCTTGACCCACTTGCCCATCGAGCCTTCGGCGACGCTTTCGCCCATCACCGGCACGGTGATGTCGATGGCGGTTTCAGCGGCAGGCGCCGGAGCGGCGGGCGCCGCCTTGGTTTCGGCCTTGGCGGCCTTGGCGGGGGCGACGGCCGGGGCGGCCGCGGCCGATGCGCCTTCCGTCACCGAACCCAGGACCGTGCCGGGAACGACGTTGTCGCCCTCGGCCGCCTTGATGTCGCCCAGCACGCCGTCCGCCGGGGAGACGACTTCCAGCGAGACCTTGTCGGTTTCCAGCTCGACCAGCAGTTCGTCCTTCTTGACCGGGTCGCCGACCTTCTTGGTCCACTTCGCGATGGTGGCTTCGGTGACGGATTCACCGAGGGCGGGGGTCAGGATGTCGGCCATGTCAGGTCCAGCTCGTCTCTAGTTCGGTCTTTTATACGTGTATCAGGCGAAGGCTTCGGTGGTGAAGGCTTCCAGTTCCTTCAGATGGCGGCTCATCAAACCGGCGGCGGTCGAGGCGGAGCCCGGCCGTCCGACGTAGCGGGCGCGCTTGGAGGCGACGTCCAGCTTGTCCAGCGTCAGTTCCAGCCACGGATCGACGAAGGTCCAGCCGCCCATGTTCTTGGGCTCTTCCTGGCACCAGACGACCTCGGCCTTCGGGAAGCGCGCCAGTTCCTTGCGAAGGGACTGGATCGGCCACGGATAGAACTGCTCCAGGCGCAGGATGTAGACGTCGTCCACGGCCTGGCCGTCCTTGGCCTTCTTCTCGCGCGCGTCCAGCAGGTCGTAATAGACCTTGCCCGAGCACAGGATGACGCGACGGATGTCCTTGTCCGCCTTGATGGTGATCCCGGCGATCTCGGGCCGCGTCTGGGCGTCGTCGTGCAGGACGCGGTGGAAGGCCGAACCCTCCGCCAGGTCCGCCATCGAAGACACCGCCTTCTTGTGACGCAGCAGCGACTTGGGCGTCATCAGGATCAGCGGCTTGCGGAACGGCCGGTGCATCTGGCGACGCAGGATGTGGAAATAGTTGGCCGGGGTGGTGCAGTTGGCGACCTGCATATTGTCTTCGGCGCACTGCTGCAGGAACCGCTCCAGGCGGGCCGAGGAGTGTTCCGGTCCCTGGCCTTCATAGCCGTGCGGCAGCAGCATGGTCAGGCCGCTCATCCGCAGCCATTTGCGTTCGCCCGAACTGATGAACTGGTCGATCACCACCTGGGCGCCGTTCACGAAGTCGCCGAACTGGGCTTCCCACATGACCAGGGTATTGGGGTCGGCCAGCGAATAGCCATACTCGAAGCCCAGCACCGCCTCTTCCGACAGGGCCGAGTCGATCACCTCGAAGTTCGCCTGGCCTTCGCGCAGGTTGTTCAGCGGGATGTAACGCTCTTCGGTCGTCTGATCGATGATACCGGAGTGACGCTGGGAGAAGGTGCCGCGCACCGAATCCTGACCCGACAGACGGATCGGGAAGCCTTCGTCCACCAGGGAGGCGAAGGCCAGGCTTTCGGCCGTGGCCCAGTCCAGACCCTGGCCCGAGGTGACGGCTTCGCGACGACCGTCGATCACCCGCTTCAGCGTCTTGTGCATATCGACGCTGTTGGGAATGGTCGTCAGGCGGTGGCCCAGGTCGGTCAGCTTGGCCAGCGGAACGGCGGTGTCGCCGCGCAGCTCGTCCTTGGGCGCCGCAAAGCCCTGCCACTGGCCGTCCAGCCAGTCGGCCTTCTCTGCGGACCAGGTCTTGCCGGCCTCGAACTGTTCGTCGAGGAAGGTTTCGAAGCGGGAAACCTCGGCCTGGACCTCTTCCTCGGAGATCACGCCCTCGGCGACCAGACGCTGCGAATACAGCTCGCGTGTCGAGGGCTGGGCGCGGATCTTCGAATACATCAGGGGCTGGGTGAAGGTGGGGTCGTCGCCTTCGTTGTGACCGAAACGACGGTAGCAGAACATATCCACCACCACGTCCTTGTGGAACTTCTGGCGGTATTCCGTGGCTACCTTGGAGGCGAAGACGACCGCCTCGGGATCGTCGCCGTTGACGTGGAAGATCGGCGCCTGGACCATCAGGGCCACGTCCGACGGATAGGGCGACGAGCGCGAGTTGCGCGGGCTGGTGGTGAAGCCGATCTGGTTGTTGATGACGAAGTGAAGCGTGCCGCCGGTGCGGTAGCCCTTCAGCCCCATCAGGGCGAAACATTCCGCGACCACGCCCTGGCCGGCGAAGGCGGCGTCGCCGTGGATCAGCAGGGGCACGACCTTGGACCGGTCCAGCGCCCATTCGGCCTCGGGCTTGCCGGCGTTGGCCTCACGGATGTCGAACGCCTGTTTGGCGCGCGACTTGCCCAGCACCACCGGATTGACGATTTCAAGGTGCGACGGATTGGCCGTCAGCGACAGGTGGACGTGGTTGCCGTCGAACTCCCGGTTCGACGAGGCGCCCATGTGGTATTTGACGTCGCCCGAACCCTCGATGTCACTGGGCACGGCCGAGCCGCCCTGGAACTCGTGGAAGATGACCTTGTAGGGCTTGCCCATCACGGCGGCGAGCACGTTCAGACGGCCACGGTGGGCCATGCCCAGCACGACCTCGTCGACGCCCAGAGAACCGCCGCGCTTGATGACCTGCTCCAGCGCCGGGACCATGGCCTCGCCGCCGTCCAGACCGAACCGCTTGGTGCCGGGGAAGCGTTTGTGCAGGAAGCGTTCGAAGCCCTCGGCCTCGACCAGCTTGGACAGGATGGCCAGCTTGCCTTCCTTGGAGAAGGCGTTCTGCTCGAACTTGTCCGGGCCTTCGAACCGCTGTTGCAGCCAGGATTTCTCTTCCGGTTCTGCGATGTGCATGAACTGGATGCCGACCGTGCCGCAATAGGTGCGTTTCAGGATGTCCAGGACTTCGCGGATGGTGCCGGTCTGAAGGCCCAGCACGCCGTCCAGGAAGATCGGGCGGTCCAGGTCGGCGCCGCTGAAGCCGTAGAATTCGGGCGTCAGCTCGGGGTTCTCGACCGGCTGTTCGATGCCCAGCGGGTCCAGTTTGGCCTGAAGGTGGCCGCGCACCCGATAGCTGCGGATCAGCATCAGGGCGCGGATGGAATCGTGGGCGGCGGCGCGGATGACGTCGGCGGACACCTCGGCGGGGGCGGCCTTGCCGGCGGCAGGCGCAGAAGCGCCAGGCTTCTTGGGGTCGGGCTTGGACCCAGTCTTGGGGTCGGGCCAACGGCCGTCGAAGACGGCGGTCGCCTCGCTGGGCTCGGTTGCGGCATCGCGGCCCCAGGCGCCGGCTTCGGCGGACGCCTTCACGCTGGCGGCGTTGTCGCGAAGCTGGTCGAAGAAGGCCTTCCACTCCGCCGAGACCGAGCCGGGATCATTGGCCCATTTCTCGTGAAGCTCCTCGATATAGGCCGCATTGGACCCGTAGAGGAAAGAGGTCTCGGCAAAGACCTGGTTCAGCCGACCGGCATCGTCCGCCATCGTTTCGCAATCCCTGGACCCCTTCGGACACATCTCCGTGAGGGGCGCGCCCGTCATATAGGCGCGCTTTCCTTATGGGTCATGACCGAAACAGGGCAATTCGGTGAGAAATTGGTCGCAGGTCCAAAGAAAAACGCCCCCGGTCGAAACCGAGGGCGTCCAATCCCGCCGCGAACGGCATTTTTGATGCGTGGGGCTCAAGAAGCGAGCCGCCGCCTAGCGCGAAGAGGATCAGCCCTTCAGCACTTCCACCAGGGTCTTGCCCAGGCGGGCCGGCGATTCCGACATACGGATGCCGGCGGCTTCCATCGCCGCGATCTTGGATTCCGCATCGCCCTTGCCGCCCGAGACGACGGCGCCGGCGTGGCCCATGGTGCGGCCCTTGGGCGCCGTGCGACCGGCGATGAAGCCGGCCATCGGCTTCTTGCGGCCCTTCTTGGCT
Organism: uncultured Brevundimonas sp.; assembly: GCA_963515305.1. Taxonomy (GTDB): domain Bacteria; phylum Pseudomonadota; class Alphaproteobacteria; order Caulobacterales; family Caulobacteraceae; genus Brevundimonas. The sequence continues at coordinate 36,606 of CAUPWX010000006.1, read as the reverse complement.
TCGTCGATCAGGAATTGGGCGGCGTCTTCTTCCGCGCCGCCGCCGATTTCACCGATCATGATGATCGAGGTGGTTTCCTCGTCGGCCAGGAACAGCTCCAGCACGTCGATGAACTCGGTGCCCTTGACCGGGTCGCCGCCGATGCCGACGGCCGTGGTCTGGCCCAGGCCTTCGTTGGTGGTCTGGAACACGGCCTCATAGGTCAGGGTGCCCGAACGCGACACGATGCCGACCGAGCCCTTCTTGAAGATGTTGCCCGGCATGATGCCGATCTTGCACTCGTCCGGCGTCAGGATGCCCGGGCAGTTCGGGCCCAAGAGGCGCGACTTGGAGCCTTCCAGGCGGCGCTTGACGTTGACCATGTCCAGCACCGGAATGCCTTCGGTGATGCAGGTGATGAAGGGGATTTCGGCGTCGATGGCTTCGATGATGGCGGCGGCCGCGCCCGACGGCGGGACGTAGATCACCGAGGCGTCGGCGCCCGTGGCGTCACGGGCTTCGGCGACCGAGGCGTAGATGGGCAGGGTTTCGCCGTGCGAACCCGTCCAGTTCGTGCCGCCCTTGGTCGGGTGCACGCCGGCGACCATCTGGGTGCCGTGATAGGCCAGGGCCTGTTCGGTGTGGAAGCCGCCGGTCTTGCCGGTCAGGCCCTGGACGATGATCTTGGTGTCTTTGTTGACGAGGATGGACATGGGTCTATCGATCTCTGGAATGTGTCAGTCAGCAGGGCGGTGGCGGTGAGGCGATAGCCTCAGCCGACCGCCGCGACGATCTTCTGGGCGGCGTCGTCGAGGTCGTCGGCCGCCGTGATGGCCAGACCCGACTCGTTCAGGATTTTCTTGCCCAGTTCGGCGTTGGTGCCTTCCAGACGCACGACCAGCGGCACCTTCAGGCCCACTTCCTTGACGGCCGCGACCACGCCCTCGGCGATGACGTCGCACTTCATGATGCCGCCGAAGATGTTGACCAGAATGCCTTCGACCTTGGGATCGGCGGTGATGATCTTGAAGGCGGCTGCGACCTTGTCCTTGCCGGCGCCGCCGCCGACGTCGCAGAAGTTGGCCGGCTCCTTGCCGTACAGCTTGATGATGTCCATCGTCGCCATGGCCAGGCCCGCGCCGTTGACCATGCAGCCGATGTTGCCGTCCAGGGCGACATAGGCCAGGTCCCACTTGGACGCTTCGATCTCCTTGGCGTCCTCTTCGGTCTCGTCGCGCAGTTCCTTCATGTCTTCGTGGCGGAACAGGGCGTTGCCGTCGAAGCTGACCTTGGCGTCCAGAACGCGCAGATGGCCGTTCTCCATGACGATCAGGGGGTTCACCTCCAGCATCGCCATGTCCTTCTCGACGAAGGCCTTGTACAGCGCCGGGAACAGCGACTTGCCGTCTTCGGCCGCGTCGCCCGTCAGGCCGTAGGCGGCGTTGATGGCGGCGACGTCGGCGTCCGTCACACCAGCGGCCGGGTCGATGGCGATGGTGACGATCTTCTCGGGCGTGTCGTGGGCGACGGCCTCGATGTCCATGCCGCCTTCGGTCGAGACGACGAAGGCCACGCGGCCGACTTCACGGTCGACCAGCAGCGAGCAGTACAGTTCGCGGTCGATGTCGGCGCCGTCCTCGATGTAGAGGCGGTTCACCTGCTTGCCGGCGTCGCCCGTCTGGGCGGTGACCAGGGTATTGCCCAGCATTTCCTTGGCGTTCTTGACCACGTCCTCGATCGAGAAGGCCAGGCGCACGCCGCCCTTGGCGTCGGCCGGCAATTCCTTGAACTTGCCCTTGCCGCGGCCGCCGGCGTGAATCTGCGATTTCACGACATAGAGCGGTCCAGGCAGTTGCTTGGCGGCGGCTTCCGCCTGATCCGCCGAGGTGATGGGAACGCCCTCGGCGACCGGAGCGCCGAAACCTTTGAGGACCTGCTTGGCCTGATATTCGTGGATGTTCATGAGGGACCGTCGCAACCGCTGCTGGGAGAGTTGCGGGGCTTATAGGCCGCTCTTTTGCATTGCGCTACCAGCCTTCGGCCTGCTTGAGCGCTTCGCCTTCGCAGGTGCGAGCGGATCGACTTCAGTCGACCCAGTCCTTCTTGAGGGTGCGCGAGGCGCCGATCAGCAGGACGGCGGCCAGCAGATAGAAGCCCATGCCGGTGTAGATGGCCCAGCGCAGGCTTTCCTCGCCGAAGCGCGGCGCCAGGAGGTCGCTCATCCAGCCGAAATAGTAAAAGCCGACTGCGATCCCGAGCAGATTGTTCAGCAGCAGGAACAGGGCGGAGGCCGTCGAACGCATCGCCGCCGGGACCAGATGCTGGACCGCCGCCGTGATCGGCCCAAGCCAGGCCAGGTTCAGCCCCGTCGGCAACAGGAAGATGAAGAAGGCCAGGGTCAGCTGCTGCACATGGCTGCCTCCGCCGGGCAGGACCAGGCCGATCAGCCAAGGCGAATTCATCGCCAGGATGAAACACGGCGCGGAGATCAGAAAGGCGATGGCGGGCGTCAGCGGATAGGCGCCCTTGCCCTTCTTCGACAGTTTGTCGGCGATCATGCCGCCCAGCCAGATGCCCAGGATGCCGCCGATCAGGGCGATGCCGGAGTAATAGATGCTGGTCTGTTTCAGGGTCAGGTCGAAGCTGCGCATGAAGAACAGGGGCAGCCAACCCGCGACGCCATAGCCGCACACCGACGACGAGGCCGCGCCCAGGGCCAGCAGCCAGAAGCTGCGCTTCCTGATCACCACCGAGGCCGTGCGCCGCGCGATCATCAGGGATATGCCGATCACCACCGCCAGCAGGCCGCCGAAGGCCAGCACCAGCGGATTGCCCAGCGACGCGCTCATCAGCCAGCTCAAGCCCGCAAGGATCAGCAGGCCGATCCCCAGGCCCAGCATGATCTGGGCGGCGATCTTGCCGGCCCGGTCCGTGCCGACGGGGGCGGCGGTCATGTTCGGCGTCGGGGCCGCGACCTGGGCCTGGGTCTTGATCGCATCCATTCCGCCGCGCTGGGGATCCTTCACCGTCAGACGCAGCAGCGGCGCGACCAGCACGCCGAGCAGGCCCACGACGATGAAGGCTGTGCGCCAGCCATAGGTCGCCGCCAGCAGGCCGCCGACCAGGGTGCCCGCCGCCATGCCCAGAGGAATGCCGAAGGCGAAGGCGGCCATCGCGCGCGCGCGCTGATGCGGCGGGAAATAGTCGGCGATCAGCGAATAGGCCGGGGCCACGCCGCCCGCCTCGCCGATGCCCACGCCCATCCGGCACAGGAACAGCTGCCCGAACGAGCCGGCCATGCCGCACAGGGCGGTGAAGCCGGACCAGACGGCCAGGGCGCCGGTCATGATCCAGACCCGGCTGAACCGATCCGCCAGCCAGGCCAGCGGAATGGCCAGGGTCGAATAGACGGAGGCGAAGGCGATGCCGCCCAACAGGCCGAACTGGCTGTCGGACATTCCGAACTCGGCCTTCAGCGGCGCGGCCAGGATGCCGATGATCTGCCGATCCAGGAAGTTCAGCATATAGATGAGGATCAGCACCGCCAGAACATAGAAGCGATAGCCGGGGCGCTGCGGCGCGGACGGCGGCGCAGCGGCGTCGGGCAGGGGGTGTGTCGGCGCGTCGGTCGTCATCGGCGTTTTCCCTGGGCGTGTCTTTTATCGTTGGAAGCGAGCCTAACTGCACAGCCGGCCGCCGCAAGCGATAAGGGCGGCGACCGTCGGGCCGCCGCCCCTTTTCAGGCGTCTTCGGTGCCGATCAGAACCGATAGGTCAGGCGCGCCGAATAGGTGGTCGGCGGGCCATAGAAGGCGCTGATCGCGTTGTTGTAGGTCGCGCCGGGGAAGCTGTAGCCCCCGACCTTGTAGCGGACGTCGGTCAGGTTGCGGCCGAACAGACCCAGTTCCCAACGCTTGCTGGGCGCGGTCCAGACCACGCTGGCGTCGGCCAGCACATAGCCGTCCTGGTCCAGGATGGGGTCGGGCGCGTCGAACAGGTGATAGCTGGAGCGATAAGACAGCGACGGGGTCACCCGGATTTCGCCGCCCAGGATGTCGCCCCGCCAGGTCATGCCGTAATAGGCCGACCATTCCGGCGAGTTCTGCGGCTTGCGGCTGTCGGAGATGTCGACCGGTGCGCCCGTGACCAGGGTGATGAACTCGTCAAACTCGTTCTTCAGATAGCCCAGCGAGAAGTTGGCGGTGATGTCGCTGGTCAGATAGGCCGAACCTTCCAGTTCGAAGCCGTAGATGGTCGAGGCGCCGGCGTTGTCGACCACCGAGGCGATGCCGACCGCCGGGGGCGTGGCCACCTGCTGGGTCGTGATCTGCTGGTCCTTGTAGTCGGAATAGAAGACGGCCGAGGCGAAGTTCATGCGCCGGTCGAAGGCCGACCCCTTCAGACCCACCTCATAGGTGGTGACCGTCTCGGGCTGGTAGCCATTGACCGTCTGAGGCACCAGGGCCGCGTCGCCGCGCATATCCCAGCCGCCCGACTTGAAGCCCTGACCGACCGAGGCATAGCCGGTGATCTCGTCGGAGAAATCATACGAAATGCTGGCGCGGGGCGTGAACTTCTCGAAGGTGTCGGACGCCTTGTAGTTGGTGCGGGTCGCAAAGATCGGCCGGTCCACGCCGCCGGTGAAGGGCGACCGGGTCGCCCCCAGATAGAAGAGGCGCAGGACCGAGGCGTCCTTTTCGTCGCGGGTGTAGCGACCGCCCAGCGAGACGTGCAGCCGCTCCGTCAGATCGTAGCTGAAGTCGCCGAAGACCGAGAAGGACTTGGTGTCCACCGAACCGGCGGCCGCGATCGACAGGCCCAGATTGCCGGCGATGGTGTCGAAGGCGCCCGAAGACGTGCCGTCCAGATAGAACAGACCCGCCACGCCCGACCAACGCTCGCCGGTGAACAGGGCCTGCAGTTCCTGGGTGAACTGATCGTCCGAATAGATGGCCGGCACGTCCAGGGTGGGGGCCGGCGTCTGGTCGAAGTCGATGATGGTGGAGGTGTCGCCCGAACGATAGGCGGTGATCGACTTCAGCGTCAGCATATCGTTGACGCGGTATTCCCCGGTCAGGGCCACGCCGTCGGTCACGACCTTCTGTTCGCCGGTGATGCCGGCGTAGGTGTCGTATTTGCTGGCGGGCGGCGTGAAGCCGCCGACGGTGGAGTTGACCTCGCGGTGACCGTGGCGAGGGCTGGAATCGTCCTCGACCCGGTCCCAGGCCAGACGGAAGAACAGATTGTCGTTCGGCGTCCATTCGGCGCTGGCGCGATAGGCGGTGACGTCCTTGTCGTACTGGTCCTGGCCGGTGTTCAGGTTCTTGCCGTAGCCGTCGTGCTGATAGGTGGCCACCGCGCCGCCGATGGCGAAGGTTTCGCCCACCGGAATGGAGCCCGAGACCAGGAAGTTGTGCTCGTTATAGGACCCGACCTCGGCGCGCGCCGTAAGGCTGGGGTCGGCGCCCAGGCGTTTGGTGACGTATTTGATCGCCCCGCCGATGGTGTTGCGGCCGTACAGCGTCCCTTGCGGCCCGCGCAGCACCTCGATGCGCGAGATGTCGAAGATGTCCAGCACCGCGCCCTGCGGACGGGCCACATAGACGTCGTCGATATACAGGCCCACGCCCGGTTCGAAGCCCCACAGCGGATCCTGCTGGCCCACGCCGCGGATGAAGCTGATCAGGGTGGAGTTGGAGCCGCGCGCGATCTGGACCGTGGCGTTGGGCGTCTGCTGTTGAAGCGCGGTGATGTTGACGGCGCCGGTCTGTTCCAGACGTTCGGCGCTGAGGGCCGACACCGCGATCGGCACGTCCTTCAGCTGTTCGTCGCGACGGCGCGCGGTGACGACGATGTCGTCGACGGTCGCTGCGTCCTGATTGGCGTTGGCAGCCTGATTGTTCGCCGCCTGGGCGGCCGCTTCCGCGTCCTGGGCGACCGAGGCCCCCGCAAGCACGCCCCACGCCGCGCCGGCCAGCAGCGCGCACTTCACATGACGGTTCATGATCTCAAAACCCCTGTTGTCGTTTCCAGCCCGTTGACGCTTTTATTCAGCGTTCAATGATTTTCATGGAAACTGACCCGGTTTCACGCCGCTGTCAAACGCTCCGCTTCCCGCGCGTCAGGAAAAGGCGCGGCCGTGGCGCCGTTGCACGGGGTCGAGGGCGCGACTAAGCCTGGGCGCATGAGCAAGCCGGACGCCGCCCCTTCGACCGCCCGCCCCGTCGCCGCCGCACGGCGAAAGCCCGCAGGCGCGACGCCCGCCCGGCGCGGCCGCCCGCCGAAGGCCCGAGCCGAGGCGGCCGGCGAGACGCGCGATCTGATCCTGGATGCGGCCGAGGACCTGTTCTCCAAACACGGCTTCTACGGCGTCACCATCCGGGAGGTGGCGCGTGAGGCGGGCGTGGATACGGCCCTCGTCCATTACTATTTCGGCGCCAAGCGCGACCTGTTCGACGCCGTCTTCCTGCGCCGGGCCGAGGTGTGGAACACGGACCGGGTGGACGCCATCGACCGCTATGCCGAGACGGCGGGCGAGGCGATGACGCTGGAAGGACTGCTGGAGGCGTTTCTGAGGCCGCCGTTCGAATGGTCGCTGAAGGGCGGGCCGGGCTGGAAACACTATGCCGCCCTGGTGGCCCAGACCAACGCCAACCCCAGTTTCGGCGGCGAGACGATGGCGCGCTATTTCGACCCGGCCATCCATCGGCTGATCGAGCTGATCGCCAGGGTGCTGCCGGGCGCCAGCGAGGTGGACCTGTACTGGGGCTATCACAATCTGTCGGGCGCCCTGACCCTGACCCTTGGCGAGACGGGGCGGCTGGACCGGCTGTCGAACGGGCGGGCGCGGTCGGGCGATCTGGAGACGGCGGGCGACTATATGGTCCGGTTCGCCGCCGCCGGCTTTCGTGCGGTCGTGGGGATGTCGGCGCAAAAGGCCTGATCAGGCGGGGCCGAAGAAGATCGCCCACATCAGCCGCCCCGGCAGAAAGGTCAGCAGGCCGGCGACGACCAGGCCGCCGACGAACATTCCCGTCATGGCCCGTCGGTGGGCCGCGACCCGGTGGCGCCGAGCCGCATGAACCGCCATCGGCAGACCCACCACGGTCCAGCCGCTAAGCAGGTGGATCAGGGACAGGCCGCCCGGCCCGTTCGGATTGATCTGGTGGATGAAGAAGGAGCTGATCGCCGTCGTTCCCATGGCCGCCACCCAGGCCCAGCCCAGGGTCCGATGCAGCCGGCTGCCCTTCACCCCCGCCAATAGGACGACGCCGATGGCCAGGGCCGAAAGCGCCGCCGCGACGTGGACCTGGATGGCGCCCGGCGCCGCCAGCATGAGCCCCCATCGCGGGGCATGAAGCCGCCCCATCCCCATATCGAACAGCCGGGCGTCGTCCCGCATCAGATATCCCACGATGGGCACGGTCAGCAGCAACAGCGCAAGGCCGCCGGGGGCGAGGCGGGTCAGGCGGTTCGGATGGGTCTGGCGGATCATCGGCGGTCTCCCTTTCGCCCCTCCTGTCACGGCCTGCGTGGGGGCGCCGCCCGGTTTGCGCCAACGGCCATTCGCCATGCGCCAACGCCCACCCGCTTTCGCCGAACGGGAAATCATGATCTCAAGGCGCGCGTCCTCCTTCGCCGAAAACCCCGCCATGCCCTCTCCTGCCGCCGACCGTCGCCGCACCTTTCTGAGAGGCCTGATCGTCGCCGTCGCGGGCGGCGCCTTCCTGGCGGTGACCGGGGCGTTCGGCACCTCGGGCGCGCCGTTCGGCCCGCGCCTGACCTATTGGGTGCTGGTGATGGTGGCGGGCGGACTGTGGGGGCATCTGTGCGGCATGATGGTCGGCCGGTTCCTGGACATGGACGAGCGGCCCTGGCTGAACATTGCGGCGATGACGGCGATCATCACCGGGCCGCTGAGCGTGCTGGTGTGGGCGGCGACCGGCCTGTTCTTCGCCCATCGCCTGTATCCGCTGGCCGCCCTGCCGCAGCTGATCGCGCCGGTGCTGATCGTGACGGCGGCGGTCACGACGCTGAACGTCTTCCTGGGACGCGCACGGCCGGTCCAGACCCATGCGGCCCCCGCCGCCGAGACGGTGCGGCCCGTGCGGTTTCTGGACCGTTTGCCGATGAAGCTCAGAGGGGCGACGATCCGCGCCGTCCAGGCCGAGGACCATTATCTGCGGATCCACACCGACCGGGGATCGGACCTGATCCTGATGCGGCTGTCGGACGCGGTGGACGAGCTGGAAGGGCTGGAAGGCGCCCAGACGCACCGCAGCTGGTGGGTGGCCAAGGACGCCGTGCGGGGCGTGGAACGCGGCGACGGCCGCGCGACCCTGACGCTGGAGGGCGGTCTGTCCGCGCCGGTCAGCCGTCGCTACGCCCGGATGCTGCGCGACGCCGACTGGTGGTGAGCCGTTACGGGGCGGGCTGGGCCGTCAGCATGGACGCCGGGGCCGCGCAGCCCGTCAGGGTGTCGTCGCCGATCTCGACCTGGGCGGTCAGAGGATAGGTGCGGTCGCTCATGCCGTCCGAACATTCGGTGGCGATCAGGACGACGTTCAGCGCCTGATTGAGGTCGGTCGAACTGGCGAAGGTCGCCACCGTGCCCTGCACCGTCGCCCCGCGATTGGGCGCGCGCTGGGTCGGTTGATCGACACGGGTGTAGATCAGGGCGTCGGGCGTGATCTCCACCCCCCAGAAGGGTTCGGTGCCCAGGGCGCGCACCGGCTTGCCCAGATCGACCCCGCCCAGGGTCGCCGTCGCCTGCGGTTGCGGCGCGGACTTGGGCTTGGCGTCGTTGCGGTCGTAGCAGGCGCCCAAAGACAGGGTGCACAGGGACAGGGCGCACAGGCCGACGGCGAAGGGGACAGGACGCATGACGATCTCCTCGGCGAGCGGCGCGACGCTTGGGGTTGTGGTCGCAGGTGTGGCGCGCGACGCCCTCGGTCAAGGGGCGCCGCTGGGTTATGGTGGCCTCATGTCGATTCGCCCGACCGCATACGAGTTCTTCGCCGGGGGCGGCCTGGCCGGCCTGGGGATGGCCGGCCTCGACACGATCTTCGCCAACGACATGGACCCGGCCAAGGCGCGCGCATTCGCGGCCAACCATCCGACGACGCCGTTTCGGCAAGGCGACGTCTGGGCCCTGACGCCCGACGACCTGCCGGGGCGGCCCGATCTGGCCTGGGCCTCGTCGCCCTGTCAGGACGTCAGCCTGGCGGGCGCGCGGGGCGGACTGGAGGCCGGGCGGTCGGGCGCCTTCTGGGGGTTCTGGCGGCTGGTCCAGGGGCTGGAGGCCCAGGGGCGCGGGCCGCGCGTCGTCGTGCTGGAGAACGTCATCGGCCTGCTGACCTCCGGCCAGGGCAAGGATTTCGCCGCCGTCTGCACCGCCATGGCCGAGGCGGGCTATACGGTGGGGGCGCTGGAGATGGATGCGGCCCACTGGCTGCCCCAGTCGCGGCCGCGCCTGTTCGTGGCGGCCATCAAGGGCGAGGCGCCGCACGCCGCCGGGCCGGTCGGCCCGTTTCATTCGCCGCGTCTGATCGCGGCGCAGGCGCGTCTGCCCGAGGCGGTGAAGGCGGCCTGGGCCTGGTGGTCCCTGCCCCAGCCGCCGCGCCGCAACCTGGATCTGGCGGCCCTGTTGGAGCCGGACGACGCGGTCGATTGGCTGGACGATCCCGAGGCGATCCTGGCCCTGGCCGCGCCGCTGCACCGGGCGCGGATCGCGGCGGCCGTGGCGTCTGGCGTTCGCACCGTGGGCGCAGCCTATCGCCGGGTCCGGGTCGAGAACGGTCAAAAGGTCCAGCGTCTGGAAATCCGCTTCGACGGACTGGCCGGCTGTCTGCGGACCCCGGCCGGCGGGTCGTCGCGTCAATACGTCGTGGTGTGCGACCGCGGGCGGGTCAGGGTGCGGCGGCTGACCGGGCGCGAGGCGGCGCGGCTGATGGGGGTGCCGGACGCCTATCGCCTGCCGACCAGCGAAAGCGCGGCGCTGAAGCTGATGGGCGATGCGGTCGCCGTGCCGGTGGTGCGCGCCCTGACCGACGGGTTGCTGCTGCCCGCCTTGACGGGGCGAAGAGCGGCGGCCTGATCCGACCGCCGGCTCAAGGTCGTCTCGATCGTTGACGGGCGCCGGACGCCCCGCCGATCACCGTTGGACCCACTGACCCTGGGCGTTGCGATACCATTGGCCCGAAGAGATGCGGGGCAGAAGCTGGGCCTCGAACATCCGGGCGCCGGCGACATCCGCCGAGGTGCCGGCGTCGGCGGCGCTGCGGGCATAGGCGGCGCGGCGGCCGGCGTTTGTGGCGTCGACGGCGGCGCGCAGACCCGCATCCGAGGTCGAGGTGCGGAAACCCAGATAGCCGTCGGCCTGTTCACCGACGACGCCGGCGGCCTTGGCCTGATCGATCTGGGCCTTCTGGGCGCCGGTCTGGGCGACGGCGGCGCCGGCGAAACCGAGGGCGGCCAGGGCGGCGCCGACGACGAAGAGTTTGCGGAAGGTCATGTCAGCCTGTCCTTTCAAGAAAAAACGGCGATCAGAAGAGATTGGGGTTCTGCTGCAGCAGTTGCTGCAGCTCCTGGTCCAGGCGGACGCGCACGTCGGCGTCCAGCTTGGCGTAGATCTGGATCGGCGCGACCTCCAGACGGATGGTGGGGGCGCAGGCCGCAACGGCGACGACGACCGCCCCCATTCCGAGCCCGGCCAACTGGCGCTTGCTGATCATGACATAGGCTCCGGTTCGGCCAAGGTTGATGAAGCTGAATAGCACGCCGTGGGGTGAACGCGCGCTGAATGAGGACGATCCCGAAACACGATCAAGGCCGGCCCCCAGGAACGGTTGCGGGAGCCGGCGGCGTTTCGGGCGACGGGTCCTGCGCCTGCTGACCTTGGCGGGCGCGATTGACCGCCATCAGATCCGAGATCAGCTGGTTGGCGTTCAGCGTCGTGTCCAGCGTCAGGTCGATCTGGGTGTTGGACGGCAGGGGCAGTTTGCGGTTCAGGAAGCTGCGGCTGATCAGTTCGGACAGGGTCAGGCGCAGTTCCTGGCGCTGGGGCGGATCATGGCGGCCGCGAATGTGGAACAGGACCGCGATCCGGCCGCCGTCCAGACTGTTCACATCGGCGCTGAGCTGGTCGAACGACAGGTTCTCCATCGCCTGATAGGCCAGGTCCTCGACCATGTTCTCCGACACCTCCTCGCCGCCTCCGCTGGCGGCGACGTCGGTCAGGACCTCGCGCTTGATCGACAGGCGGCCGGGCTGGACGGCCTCCAGCTTGCCAGCGGTGATCTTGAGGCCGCGCTTGGGATCCATGATGAAGGGCAGAAGGCCCGACACCACCGCATCCAGCAGCACCTTGTCGTCGAAGCCGGTGTCGGCGACCAGATCGCCCAGCTGCACCCGGTCCAGCACGATGACGCCGCTGTAGGCCTGGGTCGCGTCCAGCGGCACCGTCAGCGGCTCGATCGAGATGGTCCCCCCGCCCGCCACGATCTGGGCCCCGTCGACGACGATGCCCGCCTGGTCGATGGAGAAGGTCAGATCCAGGGCCGTGACCTCGGCGCCGACCGACAGGCTGTCGGCGGTCAGACGCTGGTTCGGGGCTGTGACCAGGGGGGTCAGGCTGGTGAAGGCGATGTCGCCCTTCAGGCCCTTCACCGCGCCGGCCGGGCTGACGAAATCCAGACCGGGCGTGGTCAGCCGGCCGCTGGAAGTCGGTTCGGCGTCCTTGGTCCAGTCGAAACGTCCGTCGAACCCGACCGAACCGACGACCGGCGACTGGATGAAGTCGGCGACCAACGGGCTGAGCATGGCGGGCTGAAGGCCGTGTTCGGCGAAGGTCACGTCCGGGGCCGAAACGACGATGCCCCCTGCCCCGGTGCGCCCGTCGTGGGCCAGGGTCAGACGGCCCAGGGCGTAGGCGGCGGCCGGGCCGGTCCCCTTCAGATCGAAGGCGCCGCTCCAGCGTTCGTTGGACAGGGCGACCTCGCCTGTGGCGGCCAGCGGCTCGAACCGTTCGGGCGTGACCGCGTCGATCACCCGCCCGTCCGCGACATTGGCTCGCAGACCGATGCCGGATTTGGCCCCATCCACCGTCAGCCGGCCCGCCGCATCGGCGAAGCGGATGCCCAGGAAGGGCGCCTGGGCCGACAGTCGGTCGAAACCGGCCGAGACGCGCCAGACCCCGTCCCTGGACGTCAGCAACGGCCCGCCGTCGGGGCACAGCCGGCCCGCGACCTGGTGAACGTCGTTCTCGTCCATCTCCAGCCGTTCGACGCTCAGGTCCACGCAATCCTGTGCGACATAGGTCAGGCGGCCGTCGGTCATGGCCAGGACGCCGCGCGTGCGGGCGTCGATGCCTCGCGCCAGGTCGAAGTCCAGTTTTGCGCGCCCGTCCAGCGTGGCGGCGAACCCGCCGGGCGTCAGCCGCCAGTCGGGAACCGCGACCGCCAGTTCGGGCAGGCCCTGGCCGCGCGTCGCCGTCAGCGTCAGGGCGCCGCCGCCCAGCCGCCCCGGCTCGGCCTGATAGGCTCCCTCGCCCGCCTGCGCGACGGTCAGAACCCCGCCGTTGGCCGGCGACAGCGTCACGGGGCGCGGCAGGGCGACCGTCGTGCCGGCCGACCCGGTCGAGAACCGGATCGACGGCGCATTCAGGGCGAAGCCGCCCAGGGCGCGCTTCATCTGGCCCAGTTCGACGATATCGTCGCGTGCGGGCGGCCCGAACAGGGGCCAGGCGCCGTCGGCTGCGGACAGGGCGCCGTCGGCGGCGATGTGGACGGCCCCGTCGCTGACGACGTCCAGGTTCAGATCGGCGCGGCCCCGCCTCAGCGCCAGATCGCCGAAGGCGAACTGGTCAAAGGTCGCGCGCGCCGGGCCGGTCGCCTCGAAGGCCGCATCCTTGCCGCCAAAGCTCAGGCCGCCCGACGTCAGCGCCAGGTTTCGCACCTGGGTCTGACCCGCCTGGGCCGAGGCGGCCGTCAGGGACAGGGGGCTCTGGACGCTCCAGCGCAGGGCCGCGTCGCGCGAAATCTCGATCTTGGCGCCGGGCGCCGCGGCGACCAGACGCGCCGCCTTCAGATCGGCCCCGTCGACGGCGGCGGCCGTCAGGCGCGCATCGGCCGTCCCTTGTAGCCGGAAGGTTTCGATCCAGCCCGAGACGACGCCGTCGAAGCGGGCCGTCAGGTCCGCGTCGCGCGCGCGCGCGTCCGGCGCGCCCAGAACCGCGCCCGTCAGCCGGGCGTCCAGTACGACCCGGCCGTCGCCGCGCCGGGTCTTCAGATCGGGATAGGGCAGGTCGCCGGTCAGGTTCAGGACGGCGGTCCGACCCTGAGCGCCGGGAGCGGCGAACCGGTCCGCAGAGGCGTTCAGCCGCAACGCCACCCGGTCGCCGGTGGTGGTCAGATCCAGCGCGGCGGAGAGGCCCTGGGCCTGAGTTTCCCCGCTTTTCAGCGCGCTGGCGGGCAGGCGCGCGGCCAACCGCATCAGCTTGCCGTCGTCGATCCGCGCATCGGCCAGGATGTCGACGACGCCGTATTCGGTCGTCAGACGCCCCCGACCGCCCTCGACCACGACCAGAGGGCTGCGTTGATCGGGACGCGGCGGGCCGCCGGTGAACTCCTTGACCAGCGGGTCCAGCGAGCCCAGCGACAGCTTGCCCCCCTTCCAACTGGCCCGCACGACCGGCCGGACCAGGCGGATGCGGCTGGGCGTGACGCCCAGGCCCGTGCGCGACCAAGGCAGGGCCACCGCATAGTCGACCTCGGCCCGCTCTACCGTCACGTCTGGATTTCTCGGATCGCCGATGCGGATGCGGCCGACGAAACCGTCAAGCTCGATGCGCTCCACCTCGACGTCAGCCGGTATGCCCCGCTGATCCAGCCACCCGACCAGAACCTCGCGCGCCACCGCACGGCGGTTCAGATAGACAAGGGCCGCCGCGACGCCGATCAGCAAAAGCCCGATCAGCAGGATCAGCGCCAAGGTCCGCACGGCCCGGCGCGGAGGGCGCCCAGAGTGGGGCGCAGGCCGAGTCGGTTTCGACGCGGACGAAGACGGCGAAGGGGATGGGGTGGCGTCGGTCAAACGGATCGATCGGATGGCTGCGAAAACGGCGTCGCCCGACCACCATCGTCATCCTGATCCCAAGCACAAGATCAAAGCGCGACCGTTCGTCGAAGGCAGGCGATGCATGGCGCTGAAGCTTGGCGACAAAGCGGCGCGCAGGCCGCCCGAAATGGCCCGAAATAAAATCGAGGTAACCGCCGCGTTAACCCTTTGTAACAGTCTGCTTCCCAAACTGAGATGAGCACGCTATACGACCGCCTTCGCGCCAAGGGCGATGGGCGCGATCTTCGAGAACGAGTAAAGCTTTGGCGCCGATGGCGTCGCAATACGACGGGGACCGATGGCTCAGTTCGACCCACGCCGCCAGCCGATGCGGCTCGCGCCGCACGCGCTTACTGCGGTCGCCGCGATCTCGGTCGCCATGCTGGCGGGCAGAGCCTATCAACCCGCCCAGGCCGAAGAGGTTCCCGCCCTGACCTCGGCCCAGATGGCCGCGATGGAGGCCAAGGCTTTCGCCGCCGCCAACGCCCCCGCCGGCCTGACCGCGCCGGAAGCCGTTCCCGTCCAGATTCGTCGCGGCGAAACCTTCGAACAGGCCGTCGCCCGCACAGGGGTCGCCCCCGAGGAAGCCAGCGCCGTCGCCGCCACCGTCGCCAACGCCTTCGACCTGGCCGACCTGCGCGCCGGGCTGAAGTTCGAAACCGCCATCGCCAAGCCGCGCGACGGACGCGGCGACGCCCGCCTGATCGGCCTGACGATGCGGACGGGGCCGGCGTCCCAGCTGACCGTGTCGCGCAGCTTCGACGGCGCCCTGCGCCTGCGCTCGCTTGAGGAAAAGGTCACCCACGAGACCGTGGTGCTGAAGGGCGACGTCGAACGCAGCCTGTCGGCCAGCGCGCGCGAACTGGGCGCCACCGCCTCCATCGTCCGCTCGGCCAGCCGTCTGTTCGCCACCAAGTTCGATATGCAGCGCGACATCCGCGCCTCCGACGAGTTCACGATGGTCTTCGACCGCGACGTGACCGAGGCGGGCCGCACGGTGGACGTGGGCGATCTGATGTACGCCGAACTGCGCGGCGTGACCTTCTATCGCTTCAAGCCCGCAGGGGCGAAGGACGCCCAGTTCTTCGACGCCAACGGCAAGAATCTGCGCTCGGCCATGATGCGGACGCCGCTGCAAAGCTTCCGCCGGGTGTCGTCCAGCTTCGGTTTCCGCACCCATCCGATCTCGGGCTACAAGAAGATGCACCAGGGCATCGACTTCGCCGCCGGCACCGGCACGCCGGTCGTGGCCCCCGCCGACGGCGTGGTGGTCGAGGCCCGTCGCTGGGGCGGTTACGGCAACTGGCTGCGCATCCGTCACAACAACGGATTGGAAAGCGGTTACGGCCACCTGTCGCGCTATGGTTCGGGCATCCGCGCCGGCCAACGCGTGAGCCAGGGCCAGATCGTGGCCTATGTCGGTTCGACCGGCGCCTCGACCGGGCCGCACCTGCACTATGAGCTGTGGCGCAACGGCCAACGGATCAATCCCGCGGGCGTCCGCACCCAGGAAGGCACCGAACTGGCCGGGGCCGACCTGACCGCCTTCCGCGCCGAAAAGGCCCGCATCGACCGCATCATCGCCTCGGGCGGCCAAAAACGCCCCGCCCTGCAACAGGCCTCCGCCGAGGGCCTGCGCCCCGCCCGCGGCTAAGCCGGGCTGAGGATTTCCGGATAGGCGCGCACGCGGCGACGCCTTAAAGGCCCACGTCCCACACGCCGGCGTCGCGCATTCGCGTTTCGCGGGCTTCCTCGGCGCGGCCGCCCATGTCGCGGGCCATGCTGCGGATGGCGGTCGAGACGGTGGCCTTGTGCACGCCCGGGACCAGGGCATGGGCGAAGGCGACGCCGGCCAGCCGCATCAGCTTGAAGCCGAAGCCGGCCGAGGCGGCCATATGCTGGAAATAGGTCTCGCCGACCTCGCGCGGGTGATCGCGGAACAGGCGGGCGAACGGGGTCGCGGCGGGGCGGCTGCGGTCGATCGTCGTCTGGCTCATGGCGGTTCCCCTGATCGTGGTCGCACCTATGGTCAGGCCAGACGGCCCCTTGTGCAACCCCCTCGCGCTCCCCCTTGTCGCCATCTGTCGCTTCGCCGCCGTCGCCCCATCGTCAGGAGCGAAATCTCGGTCTAGGGTCGCGGTTCGATCAAGGAAACGCCCATGCCGATCTGCTTCAAGGCCGCCGCCTCCGTGACCCTCGCGCTGGCCCTCATGACGTCGGCGGCGCCCGTGATGGCGCAATCGGGTGCGACGGGCCTGCCCTATGACGCCCGGCGCGGGGTGTTCAGCTTCTCCTCGGGGCTGGAGGGGTCGTTGCCGGCGGTGGTTCAGGTCACGACCTTGGGCCAGTCGCGCGGCCCCAGCTCGGACGCGACCGATCCCAAACCCTATGCCTCCGGTTCGGGCGTCATCGTCGATGCGGCCGAGGGCTTGGTGATCACCAACAACCACGTGGTCGAAGGCGGGCGAAAGTTCACCGTCGACCTGACCGACGGCCGCCTGTTCGACGCGGTTCTGGTCGGGGCGGACAAGGCCACCGACATCGCCGTGCTGCGGATCACGCCCGATGGGCGGCCGCTGAACCTGAAACAGGTGCAGACGGTGGATTCCGACACCCTGAGGACCGGCGACCTGGCCTTTGCGGTCGGCTATCCGCTGGGCCTGGACCAGACCCTGACGATGGGCGTCATCTCGGGCCTGAACCGTTCGGGTCTGGGCGATGCGGTCGAGGACTATATCCAGACCGACGCGGCGGTGAACTCGGGCAACTCGGGCGGGCCGCTGCTGGACAGCCGGGGCCGGTTGATCGGCATCAACACCTCGATCCTGTCGGGCGGCCTGGGCGGCGGCAACGACGGCATCGCCTTCGCCGTACCGACGCGGATCATGCTGTATGTCGCCGATCAGCTGAAGAAGACCGGCGAGGTCAAGCGCGGCCAGACCGGGGCCATCTTCGGCTCGCTGAACGCCGAACGGGCGCGGGACCTGCATCTGGGCATCGTGCGCGGGGCGGTGGTCGCCGACGTTGCGCCCGGTTCACCCGCCGAACGGGCGGGCCTGCGCCACAACGACGTCATCACCCGCCTGCAGGGCCGGCCGGTCGCCAACGCCGGCTCGGTCAACGCCACCATCGGCATCGCCGCGCCGGGCTCCGACCTCAGCGTCGCCTATCTGCGCGAGGGGCGCGACGGCGCAACGACGCTTCGGGTGGAGGCGCCGACCGATCAGCCGGTCGTCGTCGGCGCCCAGTCGGTTCTGGCCTATGGCGCAACGCTCAAGAGTCAGGACGGCGGGGCTCAGGTCACGACGGTCGTCGCCGGATCGCCCGCTGCCCAGGCAGGACTGAACGCGGGCGACGTCGTCACCGCCGTCGGCGGCGCGCCCGTGGGCGACGCGGCGACGGCCGCCGCCGCCCTACAGGGCGCGACCGGATCGGTCGAGATCGGGGTGATGCGCAACGGCGAGACGATGCGCCTGACCCTGGCGCTCTAGGAGCCGGTCTGGAGAATGCCGCCGGCGTGCTCCAGACAGCGAAACGCCCGCCTTGCCAGGGAGGGGGAGGGGAAAGGCAGGACGGGCGCTCGCTTGGAGGAAGCATCGGCCGCCGGAGCCCGTTTTACTGGAAACATCCAGGGGGGCTGGGGGGGCTGTTCAGGATCCGGGACGCTTCCGAACTCCGACGAGCCGATGATCGATATTTCGTCGGGCATACAGGCGGGCGAAGGACCGAAACGGGGCCATTTCGTGTCTGGATCGATTTCTTCGCCGTCTCAGGCGTCGGGCCGACACCGGCCTAGAGCCTGATCGTTTTAGACAGGGCCGCCATGCGGTTTTGGCTGAAGCGTGAATCAGGCTCTCGCTTAAATCTGGAGCCTGATTCACCGCAGCGATGAAATCGCGAAGCGATTCCATCTCAACGGATCAGGCTCTAAGTTGAACGCCATGAGCATCACCCCTCACGACCCCGGACCGACGGCGGGGCCGGTCTTTTTCGACCGCCGCGAACTGGACCCGATCCTGCGCGTCTATGGCCGGATGGTCGCCCAGGGCGAATGGCGCGACTACGCCATGGTCGGCCACAAGGATTTCGCCGAGTTCGCGGTCTTCCGCCGCACGGGCGACGCCCCGGCCTACCGCATCGAGAAACGCCCCGCCCTACAGACCCGTCAGGGCCAGTGGGCCGTCATCGGCGAAGGCGGCCAGATCCTGCGTCGCGGCCGCGACCTGGCCCAGGTTTTGCGGGTGTTCGACGGCCGCAAGTTTCAGGTGGTGGAGTGACGATCTTCAGCGCGCGGGCATTCTGACCTGGCTGATGCGCGCGCCGCGAACCTGCCACACCTTGTCGCCGGTGACGGTGTAGATGGGAAGCTGGTTCAGCAACGACAGGAAGACGTGAACCTCCAGGGGCTGAGGCGCCACGACCAGATTGGTCACCAGGCCAACGGTTTGGCCGCCCTGCTGCGCCTGGCTGCGATCCATGTCGAGGCAGCCGCTGGAAAGCTGCTCGCGCTTCTCGACCGTGCGACCGTCCGCGCTGATATGGAATCGGTAATGACCGCCCATGGGCACGATGTTGGCCTGGGTCGTGGAGGCCAGCAACCAGACCAGCCACCCCTCGCCTTGCGGATCCTTGAGAATGACGGCGTTGTACTGAGCCGCGCAACGTAGAGGCCCGATCGCCTGGCCGGCCGTGTTACGCGCCGCGAACTGCGCCAGCTCATCGGCGGAAAGCTCGGCCGACGCCGCGTCCGTCACCGGACCGGCCTTCAACTCGGAATCGACGACGACATCCTTGTAGGCCTGAGGCGCAGCCGGTTGACCCGACAAGAAGCGAACACGCTGACCGTTCGCATCGGGCGAGACGATCCAGCCGATCAGCCCTTGGGGCGCCTGCCCGCCCGAGGCCGCCAGCAGCGCATCGGTCGCCCGCGCTGCGGCGACGTCCTGACGCCAGATCGCCGTTCCCAACCGAGCCGTTTCCGCGATCGGATAGACTTCTACCGTGGTCGGTCGGGTCTGCGCGACGACCGGGGCGACGCTTATCGATGACAGCGCGAGGACGAGCGCCAGGGTTGGTCGGATCATCTTGAACTCCATCGACGGAGGAACAGCAGGAAGCGCAACCCTAGAGACTTAATTCTCTCGCGCAAAAAGAAAGGGCCCCGCGAGGGGGCCCTTTCGGGATCGGAACTTGCCGCGAACCCTTAGTTGCGGTTGCCGCCCATGAAGGCCAGCAGGAACTGGAACAGATTCACGAAGTTGATGAACAGGCTCAGCGCGCCGAAGCCGGTGGCCACGCCCATGGCGTTCTGGTCGCCGCCCAGGGCGTAGTAGGTCATCTTCAGACGCTGCGTGTCATAGGCGATCAGACCCGCGAAGATCAGCACGCCCAGACCCGAGATGATCAGGTAGAAGGTTCCGGACTGCAGGAACATATTCACGATCGTCGCGATGATCAGGCCGATCACGCCGAAGATCAGGAAGGTGCCCATGCCGGTCAGATCCTTCTTGGTGGTGTAACCCACCAGGCTGAGACCGCCGAAGGCCGCCGCCGTGACCAGGAAGGTCGAGGCCAGCGACGCGCCGGTGTAGCGCAGGAACAGAATGCCCAGGCCGGCGCCGATCGAGGCGACCACAGCCCAATAAAGCAGGTTCACGCCCTTGGCCGTCGGGTTCTTCATGAAGAACATCGAGCCGAACAGCAGCACCAGTGGCGAGAACTGAACGATCATGCCCAGCAGCGTAAGGCCGACGCGGCCGTCGGGGCCGATGCCGAACAGCAGCTGCTGCACCGCCGGAACATTGCCGGTGACGTAGGCCAGGGCGGCGGCGACCACCAGGCCCAGGGCCAGCTTGTTGTAGACGCCCAGCATGAAGCTGCGCAGGCCGGCGTCGACCGACATATCGGCCGTCTGCGGCAGAGGACGGGCGTAGCCGTTGTTGAAATCGCTCATGGCGACGAACTTTCTCCGATTGGCCGGAGAGACTTCTCCGGTCACAGGCCTCGAATATCGTGAGCCGAGGCCCATGCTGCAAGGAAAACCGGACTTGGAGGCTTGTGTTCCGGCCGCTACCTTCCGTCGCATGGTTCGACTGTTCACCGCCCTGACCCTGCCGCCGGACGTCGCCGAGACGCTGAAACGGCGTCAGTCGGGCCTGCCGGGGGCCAGGTGGCGGCCGCTGGACGCACTGCACGTCACCCTGGCCTTCTATGGCGAGATGGACGAGCGCCGCGCCGACGATCTGGCGTCCGAACTGTCGCGCGTCGGCGGCGAACCGTTTCAGATCGCCCTGAAGGGCGTGGGCGCCTTTGGCGACGATCATCGCAGCCACACCCTGTGGGCCGGGGTCGAGACGTCCGACGATCGGCTGTCGGTCCTGGCGGGCCGGTGCAGGACGGCGGGCGCGCGGGCCGGTCTGACGATGGAGGCGCGCGCCTATCGTCCGCACGTGACCCTGGCCTATCTGAAACCCCAGACCAACGCCGACCGGATCGGCGCCTGGATGGCGGGTCACAATCTGCTGCATTCGCCGCCGTTCCGCATCGACCGGTTCGGCCTGTATTCCAGCGTCCTGACCGACGACGGCAGCCATTATGAGCTGGAGCGGGAGTATCGACTGTGAGCCCTGCCGAAGATTGCGCCGCCTACGTCGTCCCGCCCCATGTGACGCTGGGTCCGACGCTTCGGACCGAACGGCTGATCCTGCGTCCGCCGGCGGTCGAGGACTTTCCGCGCTGGGCCGCGTTCATGGCCGATCCCGAAACGGCGCGTTTCATCGGCGGGGTCCAGCCCGCGCCTCAGGTCTGGCGCCCCCTGTGCACGGTCGCGGGAATGTGGGCCCTGACCGGCGAGGGGATGTTCTCAATCCTGGAGGCGTCCACCGGCCGGTGGATCGGGCGCATCGGGCCATTGCATCCCTATGGCTGGCCGGGGCGCGAGGTGGGCTGGAGCCTGCATCGCGACGCGACGGGCAAGGGCTATGCGGTCGAGGCGGCCGCCGCAGCGATGGACTACGCCTTCGACGTGCTGGGATGGGACGACGTGATCCATTGCATCGATCCCGACAACCTCGCCTCGGCGGCGGTGGCGACGCGCCTGGGGTCACGCAATCGCGGGCCGGGCCTCCTGCCTGAACCGATGCAGGACCACCGCGTCGATCTGTGGGGACAGACGCGCCAGGACTGGGCGCGCAACCGCCAGGCGCTGAGGCGCTGAAGGCAACCGATCCGGCCTTCGCCACGTATCCCCTTCAGACAGAACGAGGATACGCCCATGTTTCGCGCCCCTATGATCGCCGCCGCCGTCGCGCTGGCCCCGCTGACCGCCCTGACGCCCAGCCCCGCCGCAGCCCAGGCGCAAAGCGTCGATCTGGCGCGTTTCGACGGCCGCTGGTTCGAGATCGAGCGCAATCACAACAACGTCCAGAAGGACTGCAGCCGCGCCCAGATCGACTTCACCCCGCGCGACGCCGCCGACCGTTACGCCATCGCCGTGACCTGCACCCGCCGCGCCGACGGCAAGGTCGAGGTGCTGCGCGCCAACGCCCGCGTCACCGACACGACGACCAACGCCAAGTTCCGGTTCAGCCTGACGGGCCTGCTCAGCTTCGGCGGCCTGGCGGGCCAGAACTACTGGGTCTACGACCATGCGCCCGACTATTCCTGGGCCATCATGGGTCTGCCGGACAAGTCGAACTGGTGGATCTGGCACCGCAACCAGAATGCGTCCCAGGCCGAGCGGGACCGGATTCTGGCCCGCGTTCGCGCCCTGGGCTTCCCGACCGGCCGACTGGTGCACACGGGCCTTTGATCCGGGGCGGACCGCCACGCTTGCGATAGGAACGTAGGCGGAACATAAGCTGTCGGCATGACCGCCGCCGCCCCTCTCGAACTGGTGTTCAGCCGGCCGGAAACGACCCTGTCCGTGACGCGCGGGGCGGCCCGGCTGATGCTGGACATGGGCTACGCGCCCCTGCTGGAGGTTTGTCTGCCCAACGGGCGGCGCGCCGACGTCATGGCTGTGGGGCGCAAGGGCGACATCGTCATCTGCGAGGTGAAGTCGGGCGTCGACGACTATCGCGTCGACCGCAAATGGCAGGAGTACGGGCCGTTCTGCGACGCCTTCTATTTCGCCGTCGCGCCGGAGTTTCCGCAAGCCGTTCTGCCCGACGAACCGGGGCTGATCGTCGCCGACGGGTTCGGGGGCGCCGTGGTGCGCTCCGCCCCGGTCACGCCCCTGGCCCCTGCCCGCCGCAAGGCGCTGACGCTGGCGTTCGCCCGGCTGGGCGCCATGCGCGCGATGCGGGATTAGAGACGGCGCAGGATCGCCGGTTCGAAACCCTCGGCGACCAGACGGGCCTGGACCGCGTCGAAGTCCTCGATCACCACGCCCTTGCCGCCGGTGGCGTGGATGATGCGTCGGTCATCCGCCATCAGGGCCGAATGGCCGGTCCAGTCGTGGTCGCCGCCCGGCGCCCTCCAGACGACGATGTCGCCCCGACGACGCTCGGCCGGCGAGACTGGGCGACCCAATGTGGCCTGAACGTCCGACCGGCGCGGGCCCGGCAGACCGCAGGCCAGCAGCGCCTGCTGCACCAGGCCCGAACAGTCGGTGGAGATGGACGACCGCGCGCCCGGCGCATGGGGCCGGCCCAGCAGACGTTCCGCGACGGCGGCCAGATCATTCTCAAAAGAGCCGATCGGCCGAAGATCGTCCGCCGCCAGTCCGTCGTGATCGTGCATCACCAGGGCGTTCAACGGCAGAGCCGCATCCACCCCGGCGACCTGATGGGTGGCCAGCGGCGCCCCGTCCGACAGGCTGTCCCGCACGACCCAGCCGACGACGCCGTCGCGGCGCGCCCTGCCCCAGACCCGGCCCGAGACCCGGCCCGAGACCCTGCCCTCGCCACGGCCGGTCGACCGATCCAGAACGTCGAAGATTTCGCCGTGCAACAGCTGGTCGATTCGCACATCGTCGTCGGACAGCACATCGGCCACCGCGACGCGGCAGTGCATGGCCCGGGTCGCGCGATAGGCGTCCGCACGCACCAGCCCCTCCAGCGCCAGTTCGGCGAGGTCGGGACGGGCGAGGCGATCGCCGGGCGGAACAAGATCGAGGACGTCGGTCAACGTGAACTCGCGTGATTGAGCCCACAGCCTTATCCCCCGATGGCTTAGGGGCCGTTAACGCCCGGCGCTTTTTCGAGAGAAATCAACAGAACTGTGTTCTTTCGCAGCCAGTCGTCTTGAAGCGTCGCCATAAGCGCCCACCTCGATCTCATCGGCGCGGGTCGGAGGAAAAGGGTGGACGTCATGTTGCTGTTCATGGTGCTGACGATGGTGTTCGGCCTGACCATGTTCGATCAAGGCGATGTCGGCGCGGCGCTGCGACGGACGCTGGTCCAGACCCCCGCGCGGCTGCTCGCCAAACTGTCGCGAGGCCAGATCATCGGATTGATGCTGGTGCTCGTGCTGGTGACCGCCGTCGCGGTGGTGTTTGAGGCGGACGGACTGAGGCTGATGTCGATGGCGGCGCCCGATCTGATCGCCTGGGTGCTGATGTTCGATGTGACGGTCTTGTTCGACCTGGCTGTGCTGGCCGTCAGCCTGCGCGCCATCGCCGGCTGGCGGGGCCTGACCCAGGCGGCGACCGTCCTGAGAAAGAACACGATGCCGTTGATCCAACGCATCGCGGCGTGGCGTGGGCGACAAACACGCCGGCCTCATCGCCCGCGTCCGCCGCGACCCAAGGCGGATGATGCGGAACCGGGACTCGTCTTCGCCTAGAATAGACGGCGCTCGCCCCGGAATGACGCCCGGAGGTTTACTGCGCCCTCACCCCGAATAGCGCGTCTTCAGCATGGCGTAGCAGGCGCGCAAGGCCTGGGCCTCGCCGCCTTCGGGGAAGCCCGATCGGGCGCGGGGGTTCCAGGCGAAGATGTCCATATGGGCCCAGGCGCCGGTCGTCGGCGCGAACCTTTGCAGAAACAGGGCTGCGGTCACCGACCCGGCCTGGGCCCAGCCGGCAGGATCGTTCCTGAGGTCGGCGATCTCGGCCTCCAGCGCCCCGCGATAGCCGGGCCACAGCGGCATCCGCCACAGGGGATCGCGGACCTGGCCGGCGGCCGTCATCAGACCCTCGGCCAGCGCCTCGTCGTCGGTATAGAGGGGCGGCAGGTCCGGCCCCAGGGCGATCCGCGCCGCGCCGGTCAGGGTGGCGAAGTCCAGCGTCAGATCGGGCGCGTGCTCGCCCGCCCGCGTCAGGGCGTCGGCCAAGATCAGCCGGCCCTCGGCGTCGGTATTGCCCACCTCGATGGTCAGGCCCTTGCGGCTGTTCAGGATGTCGCCGGGACGGAAGGCGTCGGCGGCGACCGCATTCTCCACCGCCGCCACGATGACGACCAGCCGCACGGGCAGGTCCGCCTGCATCACCAGCCGCCCCAAGGCCAGAGCGTGGGCCGATCCGCCCATGTCCTTCTTCATGTTCCGCATCCCGGCGGCGGGCTTCAGATCCAGCCCGCCGGTGTCGAACACCACACCCTTGCCGACCAGGGCGACCAGCGGCAGCTCGGTCCGGTCCAGCTTCCAGCCGATTTCGATCAGGCGCGGCGCCCGGTGCGGTGCGGCGGCGCGGCCCACGGCGTGGACGGCGGGATAGTTGTCTTCCAGCAGGGCGTCGCCTTCGGTCACCGTGATCGCGGCGCCCGCGCTCTCGGCGATTTCGCGCGCGATGGTCTCGATCTGCAGCGGCCCCATGTCGGCGGCGGGGGTATCGACCATCTCGCGGGCCAGGGCGCAGGCGGCAGCGATGCGGGACAGTTCGGCGACGTCAACCCCATTGGGCGCGACCAGTCGAACCGGGGCCGTTTCCGGCCGGGCCTTGTAGCGGTCGAAGACATAGGTTCCCAACAGGAAGGCCAGGGTCGCCAGCTCCGCCTCCGCACCGGACAGCTCCAGCCGGTAAAGACCACCCGGCAGACGCGCCGACAGACCCCGCGCCGTGATCGGATCGAAGGCCGAACCGGCGCCCAGCAACACCTGCGCCGCCGCGCCGTCGGAACCGGGCACGACCAGCAACTGGCCGCTCTTGCCGGCAAACCCGTGCAGGGTCGCCCAGCGTGCGGCCGCCGCGTCCAGCCCAACCTCGGCGTCGGGGCCGACGATGCGGATCGGAACCGCGTCCGCGCCGTCTTGAGCCGTGGCCAGCAGAGGATGAAGCACGGACATCGAAAGCCTCGAAACGAAGTTAACCATAAGTTGACGCAGGCCGCCGATCCTGAAGCCAGGATCAAGAGGACCGTCTGGACCTGACCCATGTCGCCCATGCCCGCCCTGTTCGCAACCGTCGCCCTGATCGCCGCAGCGGCCAGCCCGGCCCTGGCCGCCGCTCCGACGGCTCAGGTTCAGGCTCAGGGTCAGGCCCGCGCCCCCTCTTCCGCTGCGGTGCGCGCGACCTACGATCGGATGGACGCCCTGTCGCGTTCGGTCTTCTGGGCCTCCGAACAGGAAGCCGACCCGACCGATGCAGTGGCGGGGGTCAAGCTGGCGCAGGCGCTGCGCGACCTGGGGCGTTACGATCAGGCCGCCGAGGCCGCCCAGGCGACGCTGAACCTTCAACCGAACAATCTGGACGCCCTGCTGGAACTGGGCCGCGCCCACATCGCGCGGGGCCAGGCCTTCTACGGCGTCGCGCCGCTGGAGAAGGCGCGCAATCTGGCGCCGCGAGACTGGCGTTCCTATTCGCTGCTGGGCGTGGCCTATGAGCAGGTCAGACGGTTCGACGACGCCCGCGCCGCCTGGAACCAGGCCCTGGCCGTGTCGCCCGATAACCCCGACGTCCTGACCAATGCCGCGACCGCCGCCCTGACGCGCGGCGACGCGCCCGGCGCCGAGACCCTGCTGCGTCGGGCCGCCGCCCAGCCGACCGCCTCGGCCAAGGTGCGCCAGAACCTGGCCCTGGCCCTGGGGCTGCAAGGCAAGATGGGCGAGGCCGAGCAGATCCTGCGGCGCGAACTGCCACCCGAACAAGCCGAGCAGAATCTGAACTGGCTGCGGTCGCGCACCCCGGCGACGGGGACGGCGGCTGCCCCCGCGACGTCTGGGGCGACGCCGACGACCGACACGGCCCGGACCTGGAATTCGCTCCAGACCCGCTGATCCCGGCGTTGCGGCCGGGCGCGCCGCGTGGTGGATGAGGCCATGTCCGAGCCTTCACGCCCCTACGCCGCCTTCCTGTTCGACATGGACGGGACATTGATCACCTCGACCGCCGCCGCCGAGCGTGTCTGGACCCGATGGGCCGAGCGGCACGGGCTGGACGTCGCCGCCTTCGTCCCGACCATTCACGGCGTGCGCGCCATCGACACCATTCGCCGCCAGAACCTGACAGGCATCGACCTGGACGCCGAGGTCGCCTGGGTCGAGCGCGGCGAGATCGAGGATGTGGACGGCGTCGCCCCCCTTCCCGGCGCCATCGACTTCGTCGGCCGCCTGCCGTCCGACCGCTGGGCCGTCGTCACCTCCGCCTCCATTCCCCTGGCCCGCGCCCGGCTGGAGGCCGCAGGCGTCACGCCGCCCGCCGTCCTGATCACCGCCGAGGACGTCGAGCGCGGCAAACCCGATCCGGCCGGATACCACCTGGCCGCCGAACGCCTGGGTTTCGCCGTCGAGGACTGCCTGGTGTTCGAGGACGCCGAGGCCGGGATCGCCGCCGGCGAAGCGGCGGGCGCGGATGTCGTGGTCGTCACCGCCGCCTGGACCCACCCGCTGGAGACGGACCATCCGAAACTGGCTGACTACGGACACACAGACCTGACCGTCGACCCCGACGGCCTGAGCCTCGTCCTTCGCGACTGAGGCCGACGGCCATGATGCGCATTCCGGGTCAGGTCGGTCGCGTGGCGGACCTCTATCCCGGACCGCGCCAGGGAGGTGCGGATGAGCCGTGACGTCGTCGACAACTATCATGCGCGGATGCGCCGGGCGCTCGTCTTCATCGACGCGCATCTGGATGGCGATCTGAGCCTGACGGCGGTCAGCGACGCGGCGGCCTTTTCGCACCACCATTTCCAGCGGCAGTTCTCCGCCCTGTTCGGGATCAGCCTCGGTCGTTACGTGCAGCTGAAACGCCTGAAGCGGGCCGCCTATCGGCTGGCCTTCCGCGACGGTCACAGCGTGCTCGAAATCGCCCTCGACAGCGGTTTCGAGGGACCGGAAGCCTTCAGTCGCGCCTTTCGGCGGCACTTCGACCAGAGCCCGTCCGGTTTCAGGAAAACGCCCCGCTGGGAGCCTTGGCGCGCGGCCCAGACGCCGCTCACCCAAGCCAGGAGCCAGACCATGACCCAGACCTTCACCTCGGCCGACGTTCGTATCGTCGACTTCCCCGCAACCCCCGTCGCCGTGCTGCGCCACGACGGCGGCGACCAGATCGGCGACGCCGTGCGTCGCTTCATCGCCTGGCGCAGGGCGGCCGGCCTGCCGCCCCGGCTCAGCGCCACCTTCAACATCTTCCACCCCGATCCCGAGGGGGAAGGCTCGACGCCCGTGCGCATCGACCTGTGCGCCGCCACGACGCGGCCGGTCGCGCCGAACGAGGCCGGCGTCTTCGCCGACGTCATCCCGGCCGGCCGCTGCGCGGTGCTGCGCCAGATCGGCGACAGCGACGATCTCAGCGTCGCGGCGAACTGGCTCTATGGTCAGTGGCTGCCGCAAAGCGGGCAGGACACCCGCGACTTCCCCCTGTTCGCCCAAAGGGTCGTCTTCTTCCCCGACGTGCCCGAGCACGAGGCCGTCACCGACCTGTTCCTGCCGTTGCGCGCCTGAACCCGGCCGCCTCTCCCTCTGCGGCCGCAGAGGGAGAGGTTTCGCGCGGCCCCATAACCCCTTATCTTCCCCGCCATGATCGACGATCTCTACAGCGCGCGCATCCTGATGCTGGCGGCCAACCTGCCGCACGCAGGCCGCCTGCCCGCGCCGGAGGGCACCGGTGAGCGGGTCGCCAAACTCTGCGGCTCGCGCGCCACCGTCGACGTGACCCTGGACGATGAAGGCCGCATCGCCACCTTCGCCCAGGACGTGAAGGCCTGCGCCCTGGGCCAGGCCGCCGCCGGGGTGCTGGGCCAGCATGTCCTCGGCGCCTCTCCCTCTGAGATCGCAGAGGCCCGCGACGCCATGATCGCCATGCTGAAATCCGGCGGCGACGGCCCGACCGGCCGGTTCGAGGATCTGCGCCTGCTGAAACAGGTCGCCGACTACCCTGCCCGCCACGCCTCGACCCTGGTGTCGCTGGAGGCGACGCTCGACGCCGTGAACGCCGCCCAACAGCAAAAGGGCGCCGCCCGAACTCGTCTCGCCGGCGCGGCCTGAGGGCCTTGCCCGGTTGATCCCCCTGCTCCGACAGGGGATAAGCGCGGCGAACCTCTTCAAGCCCCCGGCGAAGGGACGTGATGTCTCTCTATGAACGCGGCGTGCGCGCGGCCCATCGGGGCTACAAGCTGACGCTGTCTCCCCTGATCGGCCAGCAGTGCCGGTTCCTGCCGACCTGTTCGGATTACGGGCGCGACGCCCTGCTCCAGCACGGCCCGGTAAAGGGGGGGTGGCTCACCGTGCGCCGCCTCTGTAAATGCCATCCCTTCGGGGGGTCGGGATACGACCCGGTCCCGCCTATAAAGACTGACACATGATCGACCTGAAATTCCCCGACGGCGCGGTGCGCCAATATCCCGAAGGCTCCACGGCGCGCGACGTCGCGACCTCGATCTCGCCGTCGCTGGCCAAGAAGGCCGTCCTGGCCGAGCTGAACGGCGA
This sequence comes from uncultured Brevundimonas sp., assembly GCA_963515305.1. Classification (GTDB taxonomy): domain Bacteria; phylum Pseudomonadota; class Alphaproteobacteria; order Caulobacterales; family Caulobacteraceae; genus Brevundimonas. The sequence goes on along the minus strand of CAUPWX010000006.1, from coordinate 7,708 downwards.
ACAGCGCGACATGGGCCGGGTGCTGGAGACGGGCGGCGACTTCCGCCTGATCATGCGCGACGATCCCGCCGCCCTCTACACGATCCGCCACGACACGGCCCACGTCCTGGCCGAGGCGGTCCAGACCCTGTTCCCCGGCACCCAGGTCACCATCGGCCCGGCCATCGAGGACGGCTTCTATTACGACTTTTACCGCGAAGAGCCCTTCTCGACCGACGACTTCGCCGCCATCGAGAAAGAAATGGGTCGCATCGTCGACCGCGACGCCAAGTTCGAGCGCGAGGTCTGGGAGCGTGACGAGGCGATCAAATTCTTCGAGGCGCGCGGCGAGAAGTTCAAGGCCGAGCTGATCCGCGACCTGCCGGGGACCGAGACCATCACCCTGTACAAGCAGGGCGACTGGATCGACCTTTGCCGGGGTCCGCACTTCCCCTCGACCCGCCACGTCGGCAAGGCCTTCAAACTGACCAAGCTGGCCGGCGCCTACTGGCGCGGCGATTCCAAGCGCGAACAGCTGCAGCGCATCTACGGCACCGCCTGGGCGACCAAGGAGGACCTGGACGCCCACCTGCAGCGCCTGGAAGAGGCCGAGAAGCGCGACCACCGCAAGGTCGGCAAGGCCATGGAGCTCTTCCATATGCAGGAAGAGGGCCGCGGCATGGTCTTCTGGCATCCCAAGGGCTGGGTCCTGTGGCGCGTGCTGGAGGCCTATATGCGCCGTAGGCTCGACGCCGCCGGCTATGTCGAGGTCAAGACGCCCCAGGTCCTGGACCGCAAGTTCTGGGAACAGAGCGGTCACTGGGACAAGTACCGGCCCAATATGTTCGTCTGCGAGACGGTAGAGGGCGAGGAGCTCTCCCTCAAGCCGATGAACTGCCCCGGCCACGTGCAGATATTCGACCAGGGCCAGCGGTCGTATCGCGAACTGCCGCTGCGCATGGCCGAGTTCGGGGCCTGCCACCGCTATGAGCCCTCGGGCTCGCTGCACGGCCTGATGCGGGTGCGCGGCTTCACCCAGGACGACGCCCACATCTTCTGCCGCGAGGACCAGATCGTCGAGGAGACGGCCGAGTTCATCAAACTGGCCCGCAGCGTCCACGCCGACCTGGGCATGGAGACGGCCTATATCAGCCTGGGCACCCGGCCCGAGAACCGCGCCGGTTCGGACGAGTTCTGGGACAAGGCCGAGGCCCTGATGGCCGAGGCCGCCCGCGCCGCCGGGACCGAGCCGGTCGTGACCGAGGGCGACGGCGCCTTCTACGCGCCCAAGCTGGACTTCATCGTCAAGGACGCCATCGGCCGCGAATGGACCTGCGGCACGATCCAGCTGGACTATGTCCTGCCCGAACGTCTGGACGCGACCTATATCGCCGAGGATGGTCAGAAGCACCGGCCGGTCATGCTGCACCGGGCGATCCTGGGATCGTTCGAGCGGTTCATCGGCATCATGATCGAGAACTACGCCGGCGCCTTCCCGCTGTGGCTGGCCCCGACCCAGGCCGTGGTGGCAACCATCACCTCGGACGCCGACGACTACGCCCGCGACGTCATGGCCCGGTTCAAGGCCGCCGGCCTGCGCACCGAGATCGACCTGCGCAACGAAAAGGTCGGCTACAAGGTCCGCGAACACTCGGTCGGCAAGGTGCCGGTCATCGCCGTGGTCGGCCGCCAGGAAGCCGAACAGGGCCTGGTCGCCATCCGCCGCCTGGGCTCCCAGGCCCAGACGGTGGTCACGATCGAGGAGGCCATACGCCTCCTGACCGACGAGGCGACCCCGCCGGACCTGAAGCGAGACCAGGCGGCCGATTGAGGCCGCGCCTTCGCGGCGATTGTCGCCTAGGATAGGGCGTCAGGCCTCAGCACGCTCCCGTGTCTGTCCCGGCAAGGGTCGAAGGGGAGAGCGGGCATGCCCAGCACCATCCTGGTCACGGGCGGCGCCGGCTATGTGGGTTCGCACGCCTGCCTCGCCCTGTCCCAGGCCGGCTTCACGCCGGTGGTCTATGACAATCTGTCGAACGGTCATGCGGCCTTCGCCCAGTGGGGCGAGCTTGAGATCGGCGACATCCGCGACGGCGCACGTCTGGATGCCGTGATCGCCAGACACAGACCCGTCGCGGTCCTGCATTTCGCCGCCCTGATCGAGGTCGGGGAATCGGTCAAGGCGCCGGGGCGCTTCTATGAAAACAATGTCGTCGGCGCCCTGACACTGATCGAGGCGGCGCGGCGCGGCGGGATCGGGGCGATGGTCTTTTCCTCGACCTGCGCCACCTATGGCGACCCGGTCTATTTGCCGATGGACGAGGCCCATCCCCAGGCGCCGCTGAACCCCTATGGCCGCTCCAAGCTGATGGTCGAACAGGCCCTGGCCGACTATTCGACCTATGCCGGCTTCCGCTCGGTCTGCCTGCGCTACTTCAACGCCGCCGGCGCCGACGAAGAGGGCCGGATCGGCGAGCGCCACCACCCCGAAACCCATGCCATTCCACTGGCGCTCCAGACGGCGCTGGGCCAGCGTCAGGGGTTCAGGCTGTTCGGCGACGATTACGACACCCGCGACGGCACGGCGGTGCGCGACTATGTCCATGTCATGGACCTGGCAGACGCCCATGTGCGGGCGCTGAAATACCTGCTCGACGGTGGCGAGACGACGGTCTTCAACCTGGGCACCGGCGCGGGCACGACGGTCAGGGAGCTTATCGACACCATCCGCCGCACGACCAACCGGCCCTTCCCCGTCGAGACCGCGCCGCGCCGACCCGGCGACGCCCCCTGTCTGGTGGCCGACAACAGCCGTGCGCGCGAGGTTCTGGGCTGGCGGCCGACGCGAACGTTGGACGACATCGTTCGCACCGCCTGGCGCTGGCATGCCGCCGAGCGGGAGGCGCTTGAGGTCTAAGCCTTCGCACGAAACCGAACAGAGGAACGCAAATCCGAAAGATCGCTTGTGACGGGGTGCGCGCCTGCGCCCCATCACAGATAGCGAGACACGACCATGGCCGAGAAAACCCTCGACACCCTGTTCCACGACACGCTCAAGGACATCTATTACGCCGAGCGAAAGATCCTGAAGTCCCTGCCCAAGATGGCCCGTGCGGCGCAGTCGCCCGAGCTCAAGGCAGCCTTCGAGAAGCACAAGGACCAGACCGAAGGCCAGATCGAACGCCTGCAACAGGTCTTCGAGCTGATCGGCAAGGCCCCGCGCGGCAAGACCTGCGACGCCATCGAAGGCATCCTGGCCGAGGGCGACGAGATCATGGAGGAATACAAGGACACCCCGGCCCTGGACGCCGGCCTGTTGGCCGCCGCCCAGGCGGTCGAACACTATGAGATCACCCGCTACGGCACGCTGAAGCGCTGGGCGCTGGTGCTGGGGATGAAGGACGCCGCCGCCCTGCTGGACGAGACCCTGCAGGAGGAATCCCAGACCGACGAAGACCTGACCGGCATCGCCGACGCCGCGGTCAACGCCGACGCGATGAAGACGGCCTGACCTTAGGTGGAGGCGGTTTCGCACCGCCTCCACCCATCCTCTTGCCCTCGAAATATACGATACCGGACACAAATAGCGATAAAGACTAGCGTTCACCGTATGTTAGGCGACCGTCATCGAAGCTGGCTCTCTGACCTTGGAGAGCGATCCGATGACCCAGCCCCAATCCGCCGCAGGCCGCCCGGTTCTGCAATACGTGATTGCCGCTGGCTATATGCGTTATCTGCTGATCGCCAGTTGGGCGCTTGCCTTGGGCACGGTCACGGGCTGGCGGGAAGCCGTGGCCTGGTTTTGCGCCGCCACGTCCATCGGCATGGTCCGAACCTTCGTCGAACGCCGCCTGGTGCTATCGGATCGCCGACTTCACGACCGCATCAAGCTGACGATCGCGACCGTATCCTGCATCGCCTGGGCGGCCGCACCACTCTTGGCCTTCGTTCATGGCGGCGCCTATGGCGTGCCTTTGGGCGTAGGTCTTCTGATGGCGGGTTACGTGCTGGTCTTCACCCAGATGCGCGCCGCGCCGCGAGAAGCGGTGATCGTCTCGGCGCCCTATTCCATCGTGACGGTCTTGCTGCTGATCAGCCTATGGGGCGATCCGGGCTTCTGGGTCATGCTGGGCATGGTCCCCGTCCTGGGGCTGGCCTTGTTCATCAAGGTTGTCATCACCCAGATGAAGGACGGCGACCTTGAGGCCGTGAACCGCCGCCAGGCCGAACTGATCGCCGAGCTGGAAATCGCGCGCGATCGCGCCGACGCCGCCAGCGCCGCCAAGTCCAACTTCCTGGGCGTCATCTCGCACGAGCTGCGCACGCCGATGAACGGGGTGCTGGGCGCGGCGCAACTGCTTCAGATGTCCGAACTCAGCGACCGCCAGAAGGAGTTCGTCAGCGTGATCCGCGACTCGGGCGAGGGGCTGATGGTGCTGCTGAACGATATCCTGGACATCACCAAGATCGAGTCCGGCAAGATGGAACTCGACATCGCCGACATCGAGACCGACACGCTGGTGACCCGGCTGACAGGGCCGTTCAAGGCCCAAGCCGAGGCGCGCGGCCTGACTTTCGCGACCGACATCCGAGGCGATCTTCCGCCCGTGCTGAAGATGGACCCGCTGCGCCTGGCCCAGGTCACCCACAACCTTCTGGCCAATGCGATCAAATTCACGCCGCAAGGCGAGGTGCGTCTGGTCGTCGAAAGCGAACCGCGCGCCGACGGACGCATCGCCATGGGGATCAGCGTCGTCGATTCCGGCATCGGCATCGCCGCCGACGATCTGTCGCGCCTGTTCCAGCCCTTCTCCCAGGTGGACGGGTCGTCCACACGCAAGTTCGGCGGCACCGGCCTGGGCCTCAGCATCTGCCAACGCCTTGCCGTTCTGATGGACGGCGAGATCACGGTGACGTCGATCCCGGGACAAGGATCGACCTTCACCCTTCACGCCACGTTCGACGCGCCCGTGATGCAGGACGCCCGCATCGCCGCCTGATCAGTCGCGCAGCAGTTCGTTTACGCCGGTCTTGGCCCGCGTCTGGGCGTCCACCCGCTTGACGATGACGGCGCAGTACAGCGACGGTCCGCCTTTGGGATCAGGCAGCGCACCCGGCACCACGACCGAATAGGCCGGCACCTCGCCGCGGAAGACTTCGCCCGTCGCCCTGTCCACGATCTTGGTCGAACCGGACAGATAGACGCCCATGGCCAGGACCGCACCCTCGCGCACGATCACGCCCTCGGCGACCTCGGCGCGGGCGCCGATGAAACAGCCGTCCTCGATGATGGTCGGATTGGCCTGCAACGGCTCCAGCACGCCGCCGATGCCCGCCCCGCCCGACAGGTGGACGTTCTTACCGATCTGGGCGCAGGAGCCGACCGTGGCCCAGGCGTCAACCATCGAACCCTCGTCCACATAGGCGCCGATGTTCACGAACGACGGCATCAGCACGACGTTTCTGGCGATGTGGGCCCCGTGACGAACGATGGCGCCGGGCACCGAGCGGAAGCCCGCCGATTGATAGTCCGCAGCCGTCCAGTCGCCGAACTTGTTGGGCACCTTGTCCCAGAAGGGGCCGACGGCAGCAGGATGATCCGCCGACAACGGCATGACGGACGCAGGACCGGCGCGCATGATCTGGTTGTCGTTCAGGCGGAAGGACAGCAACACCGCCTTCTTCAGCCACTGATGCGTGGTCCAGACGCCGGCCTCGCCGCGCGAGGCGACGCGCGCCTGGCCGGAATCCAGCAGGGCCAACGCCGTCTCGACGGCGTCACGGACCTCGCCGTGGGTGGCGGCGGACACCTCGGTGCGCTGTTCCCAGGCGGCCTCGACGACGGATTCGAGATGCGACAGGTCGGTCATGCGGCGTCCTTGAAGGTCAAATCGGAGAGGAAGTCGAGAAGGTCTGAGGCCACATGGTCGATGTGCGGCCCGATCGGCTTGCCGTGGCCGTCGCCGATCAGGATCGTGGCCATGCCCAGAGCCTTGGCCGGCTCCAGGTTCTTGGGCGTGTCCTCGAAGAAGGCGGCCTGATGCGGGTCGATGTCGAACCGTTCCAGCATCCGGCGGAAGGTGGCGGGATTGGGCTTGGGCGTCAGGTCGCCGTCCTCGATGGCGAAGACATCAGCGAAACAATCGGCGACGCCGATCCGCTCCAGCACCCGGTGCGCATAGTCGCGCGCCCCATTGGTGAAGACGTAGGACCGTCCTGGCAGGCTTTTCAGCCGTTCCGCCAGACGCGGATTGGGTTCTACCCCATCCAGCGGCACGTCATGCACCTCGCGCAGGAACCGCTCGGTATCCACCGCATAGTTGGCCATCAGACCGGCCAGGGTGGTGCCGTGCTCGTCCAGGAACTGGCGCTGCATCGCCGCCGCCGCCTCGGGCTCCAGCCCCACGGCCTCGACCACGAAGGCGTTTATCCGCGCCTGGACCAGCCGCATCAGCCCCTGCTCGCGCGGATACAGGGTGTCGTCCATGTCGAACACCCAGGCCCGCACGTGACCCAGGTCCGTCAAGACGCCTTCACCAGGGTGCCGGCGCCGAATTCGGTAAACAGCTCGACCAGCATGGCGTGCGGCCGACGACCGTCCAGGATGACCACCGCCTCGACGCCCGCACGCACGGCGGCCATCGCGGTCTCAAGCTTGGGGATCATGCCGCCGTGGGCGACACCGCTGTCGATCAGGGCCTGAGCCTCGTCCAGGGTCATCTGGCGGATGATCTGGCCGTCCGCCCCCTTGACCCCCGGCACGTCGGTCAGCAGCAGCATCCGCTTGGCGCCCAGAGATCCGGCGACGGCGCCCGCCACCGTATCGGCGTTCACGTTATAGGTCTGACCGTCCTCGGCCACGCCGATCGGGGCGATGACCGGCACCCAGTCCTCGGTCTCCGACGCGATCAGCCCCTTGATCAGTTTGGGATCCACCTTGGTCGGTTCGCCGACATAGCCCAGGTCGACCTCGTGCTCGATCATGCTGTCGGGATCGCGCTTGGTCCGGCGGGTCTTCTCGACCGTCAGCAGGCCGGCGTCCTTGCCCGACAGACCGACGCCGCGCACGTCCGCCTCCTTGCCGGCCATGGTGATCCAGTGGGCGATCTCCTTATTGACGGCGCCCGACAGGACCATTTCGGCCACTTCCATCGTCGCCGGATCCGTCACGCGCAAACCATCGACGAAGCTGGACTTGACCCCCGCCTTGTCCAGCATGGCGCTGATCTGCGGCCCGCCGCCGTGCACCACGACCGGGTTCACCCCCATCAGCTTCAGCAGCACCACATCGGCCGCGAACTGACGCGCCACGGCGCTCTCGCCCATGGCGTGGCCGCCGTATTTGATGACCACGGTCTCGCGGTCATAGATCTGAATATACGGCAAGGCTTCGGCGAGCGTCTTCGCCGTCTCCCAGCTGCGTTCCTCGGACTGGCGTTCTGTTTCGTTCATCACGCGCGCGAGATAGCGGGGGATGGGGGCGGTGTCACGAAGAACAGACTCTTTAGCGAAAGGATCGACGGTCAAAGCATCGTCGAAGCGCCGCCTTTGATCGTCGATCTGTTCCAGCAAGGCGGAGGTTTCCCCTCCCGCGCCATGGTGCCCAACGTCGCGAAGACTTCAAGTCTGACTGCTGCGAATGGTTTTGCGCGCATAGCTAGATACTCCGTGACGTGACCCCCGTTTCTCATCCAGCCATAACGAGAGTCCTTTGCTGATCTGAACTGGG
>CAUPWX010000005.1:0-182174 GCA_963515305.1 uncultured Brevundimonas sp. | reverse complement strand
TGACGACACCCCAGAAAAGCTGGTCAGGTGGAGGTCGTCCACACCATCACGTCAACTACCGCCGCCGGAAGACGGCGGGCTAGCACTACCTCCCGGTTCATTCACCCACTCCCACTCGTATTCGATTTCGCATTCGGTTATTGGCGCGATATCAGGGCGGGATGGAATGCTTGTCGTCACGCAGTTTAACCAGCCAGTTTCAACTTGTTGCCAATACATTCCAGTGCGGTCCAACGAGTTGATCGGATCCATGCCGACGTAAGCGTACATATTGGCACCATCGGCATACCCAATCGGATCGGCCTGCATGAACCGCCCGAGACTAGGTGCATATGCCCGCGCTCGGTAATGATAGAGTTGCGCCTGGGGCAGCCACATTTGCCCCGTGTATTGGAATAGGCCTGCATTGCCCAACGCAGGTTGGCCGTACTCATCGTAAGTGTTGATAACCAAAGCGTTGGCGGACCCGCTCGTCATTGAGACGACCGAACCGCGCTCGTCGGCCATCAGCCAGCGACGATCATATCCTGATCCTTCGTACGCTGTGATGACGCTGTCGAGACCGACGCCCGGGACATAGCGGCGAAGCAAGCCTCCACTCGTGTTATACTCACCGATCACTTGCGCCCCGGAGTAGGCGAAGCGGGTGCCGCCAACTTCGAACAGACGACCCTCAGGATCATACGAAAGACCGGTTGTTGATCCGCTGACGGTGGCCGAAGTCAGCTGATTAGACCCATTGTAGCTATAGCTGCCGAATGGCGTTGAAGTGATGTTCTGGCGGCTGTCATAGCCGATGCTGGAGCTGCCGACGGTGGTGACCTGATTCTTGCCGTTGTTGCCGTAGCTTGTCGAGCCTGAGCTTGGAGAATAAGCATAAGCTGTATTCGACACCGTCCGCGAGGCAATCTGCCCGGCCGGGTTATAGGTGAAGTTGAGTGTCAGATCCTGGGATGTGTTCGCTAAATCGTGGGTCAAATTCGAGAGGCGGTTAGCGCCGTCATATCCCCAGGTCGTCATCGCTCCATTGGCATCGCCGCGCGCTGTGCGACGGCCAAGGTTGTCGTAGCCGAACCAGGAAAGATTCCAGTTGGTCGCCCCATTTTCGCGAACAGCTGTCAGCTGGTTGGCGAGGTTATAGTCATAAGCGACCCAGAAGCCATCCGGCCAATGCATGGAAGTTCGACGGCCCGCGAGATCATAGCCGTAACTGAAGCCACCGACGCCATTCTGATGCTCTCCGGTCTGGCGACCCAGCGCATCCCAGTAAAGAGTCGAGCCAGCACCGCCGCTGGTGAAGGCGGAACCTATCGGACGGTTCAGCAAGTCATAGCTGAGGGTGCGATCAGCGATAGAAGACCCTCCCAGCGAGATCTGGCGGCCGAGAGCATCATACGCTGCGCTGATGACTTCTCCAGCGCGATTGCGTTGGCTAACGACGTTACCTGAGGCGTTGTAGCCATATTCTTCGTAGTCGGATCCGGAAGTGCCGCCGCCAGAAGCATTCGGGTAGTACATCCGGTACTGGCGATCAAAGCCATCATAGGCGATCGTTGAAACGTTGCCCTTGCCATCAGTCAAAGAGACAGGCTTGCTGTTCAGCGAGTAGGAGACACCCTCTTGAATTGAAGAGGCGGTGCCAAACCCTGAAATCTTCGACGTCGGTCTGCCCGCCCAGTCATACCCGTATCTGATAATTCGATCTGGACCGAACGCGCCCTGTGCGCCGAGACTGCAAGCCGCCCCTTCTGGCGAGCCGAAAAAGGCTGGGTTCATGCGCGTTGTCACACAGTCCCGCCGGCCCGCGGCGTCATAACTGACCTGAACCAAACTATGCGTGGTTCCACCGGATTGGAAACGCTGCTGCGTCGGGCGCCCATAACTATCAAATGTCGATGCCGATTGCTGCAGGCTGCTGAAAGCCCACCAATCGCCGTCGCTGAACCCGTTGACTGTACCAACCTCAACCGTCGAAGTCATGCCTCGCGCGTTGTAGGTGACGCGCTGAGCGCGACGCAGTAGACCGCCGACGCCATCTGATCCTCCCTCGGTTTGGTGGACACCCATGCTAGCTTTTCGGAGCTGGAGAGGAGTGTCTGATGAGTGTTCAACGCCGGAACTTTCCGGATTCTTTCAAGCGCGAGGCCGTTGACCGCGTCGACAAGGTCGGCTACCGATGAAAGCGCCTCTGTTTGCGGCGCTTGCCGCTATCCTACTTGCGGCGCCCACGCCTGCAGCCGCGCAACACATCAACACTCATTTCTATGATGTTCACGGGCGCTTGAAGGCGACTGTGAAGGCCTTGCCCATGGGCGGTTCTGTGACCCGATATGGCCTCGACGCCGCTGACAACCGAACGGATCGCACGACCGAAGCAGCGCCCATACGATCGCCTGCCCATGAGCTGCAGCCCGGTCAGTTCTTTATGGTGTCGCAGGGCATGACGTCAGCGGATGGACGCTTTGTCCTTCACGTCCAAATGGATGGCAACGTGGTGCTCTATGGACCACCGGGCGCACTTTGGGGTGCCTCTGGGAGCTGGGGCAGCCAGTCTACGACCATGATCATGCAGACGGACGGCAATCTCACTGTCCGCGGTCCCAACAACGAACTTATCTGGCAGAGCGGAACCGGTGGCAATCCCGGCGCTCGTTTCGTCGTCCAGAACGACGGCAATCTCGTCATCTACTCCGGTTGGACGGCCCTGTGGGCGTCTGGCACCGGCGGCGTCTATTAATCTCGGGGGAGATCATGAACACCACGCTCAAAGCCGCGCTGCTGCTCAGCAGTGCGCTGATCGCCACACCTGCGTTTGCGCAACAGCAGCCTATTCCACCCGAACATTACACTCTAGACGCTCGGGGGGTTGATCTTGTCACAGGCATCCATGCTTTCGCCACGACCGAAGTTGTAATCGGCAACCCTGAACAAGGGGGGCTTCGGTACGGGCGCGTTTGGACAAGATCAGGCTGGAGGGATATCAACTCTGGGACCATAAACGCTATTGGAAACTCATACACCGTCAGCGTGGGGCCAGTATCTGAGATATTCAATAGATCCGGTTCAACGTTCACGCCTTCATCAAATAACGGTTCAAAATTAGAACTTGTTTCTGGAGGTTATAGATTCACTTCGAAAAATGGAGACCTTTACAGTTTTTCAGGAACCGTTTCATCAGCCTGGCCATACATTGCAAATATAGCCGTTCTTGGTTACATAACTAGAGCAAATGGAGAGCATATACAGTATAATTACTTGACCCGAGAATATTGCAATAGCTTCGACCCATATCTCGGAGATTGCACGAGCTATCAAAGCGCCTCGAGGCTTGAGTCGATCACCAATAATCGCGGATATCAGTTAAAGTATTACTACACAGTAGACGAAGTAGATGCTAACAATACACAACAGTGGAACACCCCTATATCTGTAAGGGGCATCAATAATGCAATCGATTATTGCGACCCATCAGCGCCCTCTCCGTGCACATTCACGCGCACGTGGCCAAGTATAACTTTCAATAATCAGTTCAGTCCTACCCAAGCTACCGATCAAAGCGGCCGTGTAACCAGTTACTCATACGGCGTCGGAGGCCTTACTGGTGTGAGACTTCCCGGCTCCACCTCTGACGATATTTCCATCACAAAAAACTCATCATACCAGACTCTCAGCGTCACCACGGCGAATGGGACATGGAACTACACCTACGCTGACAGCGGAACGACGCGCACAACGACAGCGTCGGGCCCGCTCAGCCAACAGGTTACAGCGACATCCAATCTGTCGATCGGGCGTGCGACCTCAGTTGCGCAGGCTCTTTCTTCAGGCGTCACGGCGACAACCTCGTATCTCTATGACGGCCAACGGCGTCTACAACGTGTCACCCAGCCCGAGGGCGACTATGCGCAGCTGACCTATGACGCACGCGGCAACGTCACTCAGACCCTCTACGTACCCAAGTCTGGGTCCGGCCTCTCGAACATCGCAACCTACGCCAGCTATCCGTCGAGCTGCACGAATCCTCGGACATGCAATCAGCCGATCACGACCACCGACGCTCGGGGCGGGGTCACGAACTATAGCTATGACAGCGGCCATGGCGGCGTGACGACTATTAAGGCGCCTGCTCCGACCGCAGGCGCGACGCGACCTGAAACGCGGATCAGCTACGCCGCTCAAACAGCTTACTTCAAGCCGAACCCATCCTCCGGCATCACCGCTGCGACCTCGTCGGTGGTTCTGCCGACAACCATTTCAGCCTGTGCGGTTGGGGCTGCCGCGGCTTGCGTCGGCACGGCTAACGAAAGCCGGACCGTCTTCACCTACGGCTCAGCCGGCGTCGCTAACAATCTCTCACCGACTCTCGTCACCAATCGTGACGGAACGGGGGCGCTCAGCGCCTCGACGACAGCAACTTACACACCAGACGGTGATGTCGCATCGGTTGACGGGCCGCTGAGCGGTACGGCGGACACGACCTACTATCGCTACGATACTGCTCGCCGACGTGTCGGCGTCATCAGTCCTGATCCAGACGGCGGCGGCGGCTTGCTGCGTCGCGCTCAGCGCGTCACCTACAACGCGCGTGGGTCGGCCTCGATGGTCGAGATCGGTACGGTCAATGGGATCAGCGACGGCGATTGGTCGGCCTTCAGCAGCCTGCAGCAGTCGGCATCGACATTCGATAGTTATGGCCGTCCGACCCAGCAGCGTTTTCAATCGGGCGGAACCACGCATAGTTTGGTTCAGGTCAGCTATGACGCTGCGGGCCGGCAAGACTGCGTGACGACACGTATGAACCCGGCCTTCTTTGGCTCGCCTGAAGGCGTGGCCTGTAATCTTGGCGCCCAAGGCGCTTTTGGTCCCGATCGGATCACCAAATACGGGTACGATTGGGCTGGAAGGTTGACGTCGACCATTGCAGGGTTTGGCGCCGCCTCTCCGATCCAAGAAAGCGTTTCCTATTCACTGAACAGCAAGCCCATCTCCTTGACCGACGGCAAGGGCAATGTCTCGACGATCGCCTATGACGGTTTTGATCGTCACTATCGGATGTACTATCCCAACGCTTCTGGCGGCGGCACATCGGGCTCAGACTACGAAGAGTACAGCTACAACGCCTCTGGCCAAATGATCACCTATCGCAACCGCGCTGGAGAGGTGATCAACGCCGGATATGACGCGCTGGGTCGTCGGACGTCTTTGGGCGGGTCTGCGATCGCAGACCGCACCACAAGCTTTGACTTACTAAGCCGGCCAACGGGTACTGCCTTCACCGGCGGCGTTGCAGGCTCGACACTTTACTGGGATGCGCTGGGTCGCCAGACCGGAGAGTATCAGAATGGCGTCGGGGGCTTCAATTATGGCTATGACCTCGCCGGTCGACGAACGTCAATGCAATGGCCGGATGGCTTCTGGGTCGCCTACGATTACAACCTCGCCAATGAGCTGACAGCCGTTCGTGAGAATGGGGCGACCAACTGGAATCTTTCCTGGTTTGGCTACGATAACCTGGGTCGTCGCACGGCACGCGGCGACGCCAATGGAGCAATGACGACCTGGGGATACGACGGCGCTAACCGCCTTACGATCCTGAACCACGATCTGGCGGGAACGGCTCAGGATCAGACGCTCAACTTTACCTATAACCCGGCTGGCCAGATCGCTTCGCGAACGATGTCGAACACGGCCTATGCCTACTCGCCTGCGGCTGGCTCTACGTCTTACGCAAACAACGGGAAGAACCAGGTCACCAACGTCGGCGGCTCGAGCATTGGCTATGACGGACGCCAAAACATCACCTCAACGCCGTTCGGCAGCTACGGCTACAACGGATCTAATCAGCTGACGTCGGCCCAAGTCAGTGGAACAACAACAGGCCTTTCGTATGACCCTGAGGGGCGTCTGTTTGATGTGGGCTCCACTCGTTTTGCCTACTCCGGCGCTCAGGTTGTCGGCGAATACAACACGAGCGATGGTCTGCTTCGCCGATATGTGCCGGGCGTCGGCCTAGACAGCGTCATTACCGCTTACGAAGGAGCAGGATATGATCGTCGCTGGTTGATGGCGGACGAGCGAGGTTCGGTCGTCTCTATGGCCAATGGATCCGGGAACGCCTTCGCCATCAACACATACGATGAGTACGGCCAGCCCGGGTCGAGCAACTCGGGCCGGTTTCAGTACACTGGGCAGATGTGGCTGCCGGAGGCCCAACTTTATCATTACCGGGCGAGAGCGTATTCGCCCAGCCTTGGGAGGTTCATGCAGACCGATCCGATCGGATATGCTGACGGAACCAACCTGAGTTCGTACGTTGGGGCCGATCCATTGAATCGTATCGATCCCACCGGAATGGTCGCAGTTTCCTGCTCTAGAGTTTGGCAGTCATTTCCTTCCGATGGGGCTGCAAACTCCGGCAACTGGAAGACCGTCTGCACCTTGACTGAAGGAACCGGCCCTGTGGGAGGAAACCCTCCCACCGGCGGCGGAGGGGGGCGAGGGCCGGCTGCTCCTCCAGCGCAATCGCCGCCATTGCAAGATCCGGAAGTGAACTGCAAGTTATGGACTGCGGGTCAACAAATGGGCGATTTGGGAGGCATTATCGAGGTCATGGGCTTGTCTCAAGCTGCGATGGGCGCTGTGGGAGCTGCAGCCGGCATGTCTAGTGATGAGCCACTCCTCACTCTAGCAGGAGCCAACATGGTGAGAGGGGGGCTTGCAACTGCTGGATGGGGCGGTCTCCTGTCCACAGCAGGCGAGGTCACTCAGTTCGTTGCAGGGGACCCGTTTCCAGGTTTTGCCTCTCTGGCTATCGACCTATCTCCAATACGGCTGCTACCTGATAGCATAGCGAAAGAAGTCTTCACCAAAATCGGCGCCGACGCTCTCATTGGAGCTATTGACGATAGACGAGATCCTCCATGCCCATGACTAGAGAGCGTTTGTCGCTATTATTTGAGCTTTTACTATTCGCGTTGTTCTCCGCCGGATCTGTAGCGATGACTGGACTGGCGCTCAAAGCATTAAGAGGAAACGAATACTCCGCCGTTTTGGTTACCCTGGCTATTCCATGCTTCATATTCGGACATGCACTAAGCGCTAGAGCCCATCTATTACAAAATGCATTTGAAAAGAGACCGCTAGCGCGGTGGCGAAGAGTTATGCATTCGGCTCTGCTTTTGTTATTCTTGAATTATGTCGCTTCCGCCATCTTACTTTTCTCTCGGTGAAAGATCGCGCGAGCTTCGACTTTCCTCTTAACAATATCGTTCATGTGCTTATGGGAGAACTCTTCGATCGTTCATTTTCTCCAGTAAGCCGTTTTGGAAGCTCAACGCACGAATTGGGCTTTCTCGGAGGTATTCTCAATTCTAACCTCAAAACAGTCTCTGAGATGCTTGGGGCTCCGGGCGCAGGTGACGTCCCTATTGGTGGTGTAGCTGGCTGTCAGCTTCGCCGCTCGCGAAGCGCGCCTTTTCATTAGGCGCCGTAGCGAGAGAGTGGCGAAGCGGAGGTGGTCATCCTCGATCTTCGGTTAGGCTGGGTTTGCACACGTCAACGCAAACCAGAGACTGAAGATGACCAAGGACATGATGAACCTGCGCGCGCTCGTCGAGAAGAGTGCAGATGCAGATATTCTTCGCGAGATGATCGGTTTTGCAGCCGAACGCTTGATGGAGATGGAGGTTGGGGCGCTGACCGGAGCCGGGCACGGCGAGAAGAGCGCCGAACGACTGGTCCAGCGCAATGGCTATCGCGATCGGGATTGGGAGACACGGGCGGGAACCGTGGAGCTGCGGATCCCCAAGCTTCGCAAAGGGTCCTACTTTCCTGGCTTTCTGGAACCGCGTCGGCTCGCGGAGAAGGCGCTCACCGCGGTAATCCAAGAGGCTTACATCCAAGGCGTCTCAACGCGATCCGTCGATGATCTGGTCAAGGCCATGGGCATGAGCGGGATCTCCAAGAGCCAGGTCAGCCGGCTTTGCGAAGAGATCGACGACCGCGTCCACACCTTTCTGGAGCGACCGATCGAAGGCGATTGGCCCTATGTCTGGGTGGATGGGACCTATGTGAAGGTTCGCCAGAACGGTCGGGTCGTCTCGGTCGCCGTGATCATGGCTGTCGGCGTTAACAGTGATGGACGAAGAGAGATCCTGGGCATGGACATCGGCGCATCAGAAGCCGCCAGCTTCTGGATAGACTTCCTGCGCAAGCTGACCCGCCGAGGCTTGAGGGGCGTCAAACTGGTGGTCTCTGACGCCCATGTCGGCATCAAGGAGGCTGTGTCGAAGGTTCTCTGTTCGACCTGGCAGCGATGCCGCGTTCATTTCATGAGAAACGCCCTGGCCCACGCTGGAAAAACGCAGCGCAGAGTGGTGTCAGCCTTTGTTGGCACGGCTTTCGCACAGGATGATGAAGCCGCAGCCAAGACGCAGTGGCGACAGGTCGCCGATCAGCTACGCCCGCGCGTCCCTAAGCTGGCCAATCTTATGGACGAGGCCGAGACCGACGTCCTGGCCTACATGTCCTTTCCCAAAGAGCATCGCACCAAGCTGCACTCCAACAATCCGATCGAACGGGTCAACGGCGAGATCAAGCGGCGCACTGAAGTCGTCGGCATCTTCCCCAACGAGGCGTCGATCAAGCGTCTCGTCGGCGCGATCCTGCTCGAACAGAACGACGAATGGGCCGTACAGCGCGGGCGATACATGACGCTGGAAAGCGTCGCCCCTTTGAGCGATGATCCCCTTATCGGGTTGCCCGCTGCGGTCGCCTGATCAGATCCGGCAAAGCCGGAGATCGTGACGACCAAGACGGTCAGTTACACCACGTCTAGGGACACGACCCGGGCGCAATCAACTTAAGAGTGAGTCCCATGCTAGATTTCTCCGAAAAACGCTGTGTCATCAGCGTCTTCTTTCGAACGTAGGAATGCGAATGTCGGGCGTTCGACGTCCTGAACCTGCGACCTAGCGTACATATCGGCGTCCGCAACCGCCTGACCGCAATCCACTATGAGAAAAAGACAAGAGCAGTCACCTCAGGATGGGCTGAGATATCAATCAGCATGCTTCATCTGCTCGATGTCACAGCTTTAAAAGCTTCTATTCTCAGCATATTGGAAGTAACGGAAAGCATCACCATTCAGCGAAATACATGAGATCTCTCAGACCAAAGATGTGAGGCCAAGTGGAGGAAGCCCTTCGTCCTCGCTAAGCCCGCATACGAGCGAGCGAACGCTGGCGCAGGCACCATACTGGTGAGTTTGGCACAACGGTAACGCCAATGCCCCAGAAACATCCAAAAACGTCAGGTCCGCCGAAGGCGTTTCGACCCTCAGACGAATGCAAAGCGTGGTAGCTTGTGGGGTTTGGTCCTCCCGGAACCACATATCGCGATCTTGGTTCTCAAACACGCATATGATCAAGCGCGAGCGTTGAAACAGTTTCAGCATCCCTGAGGACTAGACGGGGTGTGAGCTTTTGCTCGGCTGATCTGCAGGAGTCCCGCTAGACAGCCCCCGCTCGCAGGACGCGATTCCAGGTGACAACACGCGCCGTTTGGCTACGGTTTAACCGTCGCGGGGAGAGTTCGGCAATGACAGATGCTCAACGGGAAGTGCAGGCGGTCACGATAGAGGTAGTGAACGCAGATGGCATGTCGCTCATAGGCGCGCAGATCCAAGTCTTCAAAGGTTCCGAGTTGATCGGCGAGGCGACTTCGAGCGGTACGACGACGCTTCAGTTCGAGGACCTTGATGCGCTGACGATCGAGGCGTCGATAGGCGGCGTTCGGCGCTCCATCCGCGCACCGAGAGGTGGCGAGGTCCATCAACTCATCCTGCCGATCGCCCGGTTCGTGGAGGTGGCCGCGATCCCGATTGCGAGGTGCGCGGACGGCACTTCCGGACAGCCATGCGTTACCTGCAAGGTTGGCGGCAAGGAGATCAAGATCTGTGCCTGACCCCATTGGACATCGCCGTATTTCCGTTAGCGCCCGCGATCAGGCTGGCAAGCTGATCTCCGGCGCTACCTTCATCTTCAGCCTCGGATCCGATCCCCTTGGGGACACGCCGAACTCGGACGGCCGGGCCGATATCACCGTCCCCTCCGACACCGGTCCCGTGACTGTCACTGTCCAATACGGCAGGCAGACCCAAACGGTCACTCTCGACGTCACCCAGACCAGTCACGTCTTTCAGCTTACGAGGCGCACATTGTCTAAGCGAAGCATGGCAGCCCTTGTCATGCTCGGGCTTGTCGTAGTCGTCGTAGGGCTCATCCTAGCCACGAGATGGATACTGAGGCCCGAACCGACCGACACCACACAACAGGCCATGACCGCAATTGCCCGTCAGTGCGCGGGCGGCCAGGTCGTCGGGAACGAGAGCGAAATCACCGCGACACTGTCCGACTACGTCAGCAAGGTATCCGCAGGCGCCCAGGTAAGGTCATCGGATGTCGGCGTCGTGACTTCGCGGATGCAGCCCGACGGCTTCGGCCGGGACATGTACCGCGACTACACGGCCTGCCTGGCGACACAGACCCAAGCCTACCTGCAAATGACAGGGGTTCAAGTCGCCCCGGCTGTGTCGTCCCAAGGTTCCCCGGCTATGCCGGGACACGCGACCTCGACCGCTGACGCCGACGGACGGATCGTCGGCTGGAGCTACTATGAGGAAAGCGACGGCAACCCGACGGATGACGGCAAACTGATGCCTCGGGGCGCGAAGGCTCCGACCTTCCTCGCGGTGCGGGAGGGAACGGTTTTGTTCGCGCGGCAGATGGTTCAGATCCGTGCGGAGCCCAATAGCAATGCGGAGGTCGTGGGTCAGCTGCCGATCAACCGATGTGTTCGAGTCGTCACCCAGCCGGATACGAAGAGCATTGTCCCTGTTGGAAACGCGACGAGCGGCGGCTGGCTTCGCGTGATGCGGGTCGCCTGTCCAACCTAGTGGGCCGTTGCAATCGAATGCGCTGAAGGGCTCATAGCTGGTTTACTCGACGCCAGTGACAAGACGTACGACCCTCAGGCGAGCCCCGAGCTCAGCCTGTCAGCAGCTCAGGAGTTGCTATTGCCGGCTGGTCGCCGGCTCGGAGCGTCCAGCAGTGCGCCGGGCAGAGCGTGGACGGCAATCCGCGCCGCCTGTACCTCCAGCTTTCTTAGCGCCGCGCGCGAGTTGCCCTTCAACCTGGCCTCATCGGGGTGCTCCGCCATCAAGTCATCGAGCAACGCCCGGCTGGTGCTGTTGAGCCAGCGGCTGAGTTCCACGCTGGATCGTCTGCCCCGCCCAACGCACGAGCCGATCATAAACCGCGAGAGCTTCTCCTGCTGGGCTCTCAAGTGATCCCGCATTAGCTTGGAGCGAGTGATGTAGCCGGCGTTCACGCCCGGCAGGGCGTGGTTCATCAGGAGGTGCATATCGACCTCGGACACCTCGGCCGCCTGGGCGAGGGTCCTGTAGGTCTGGCGCAGGTCATTGCCCCAATGACTGAGGATCGCCCGATCCTCCTTGTGCTCGACCAGATGGCCGCACGGAGCATCGCTGGGGAACAGCCACTCGCGACCGTTCAGCGGGTAGATGATCGGCGCGATCCGGCGCAGGCGGAAGATGGCCTCCATCATCGCCCGTGAGAGGGGGATGTCGAAGGCCTTCATCTCGCCGCCCTTGGGCTTGCGCATGTGCATGACCCGATTCTTCAAATCCAGATCGGTCACCCGCACATTCTTGAGCACCTCCGGACGGGAGCCGGACAACAGGGTCATCAGGTGGAATTCGCGGCGGACCGGGTTGGGGATCAGCGCCAGTTGCTCGAACCAGGCCGGAAGGTCCGTCACCCCCATGGCCGTGTCCTTGCGATGTTCCGGATTCCAGTCGACGCCGCTGACCGGGTTCTCTCGCGGCAAGGCTTTGCAAGTCTTCTTGGCGTGGTTGTAGACAGAGCGGAAACTGCGCATGGCGCCATTGGCGATGGCCGGTCCGTTCTCCCGGGTGATCCTGTCATGGCGATTGGCGAGCAGCATGGGGTCGTCGCCGAGCTCCGACAGGGGGAGATCGAGCCAGTCGGCGAACAGTCGCTCCATATGATCGGTGTAGCTTCGGATGGTGCCGGCGGCGCGCTTCTTGCGCTCAAGGTGCGAGGCCCTGAAGCGGCTCCAGGCTTCGCGCAGGGTGGGCACGCCGTCGGGCGACGCGATGCAAACTCCGGAGGGATCGTCCGTCGCGTTGGCACCGGCCCTGGGCGCCTTGGGCGGACGCGGATCGTCCCCTTTCTCGATCCGGCCGATCAGGATCTTGGCGTTAGCCCGGGCGTCACGCGCGGAGGTCTCACCGACCTCGCCGACCTTCAGCCGGATCGAGGTCCGGGTTTTTCCGACCCGCAGATCGGACTGAATCATGAAACTCTTGGTGCGGCTTCCGATGAGGAGAAAGAAGCCTGCGAGTTCGTTGTCGCGCACTCGGTACTGCCCGGTTTTCGCGTAGGCGAGCCCGGCGATCGAGCGGTCTGTGAGGTTGAGGCGGGGGTCTGCCATCTGCTGACTTTTTGGCGTTTAGAACGGTGATTTAGAACGGCGTTTAGAACGGCGAAATGGACCCTGCGGGTTAACAGCGGATCGCCGCTCCGAACTACGCCAGTCTACGCCAAAACCAGAAAATGTCTAATTAAATCAATCGCATAATATCGCGCTTTGGCGTGCGATCGGCGGTGCTCGGAAAGCGCCAAATCGGCATCTCTTAATCAGCGGGTCCACAGTTCGAACCTGTGATCACCCACCATCGTCTTCCCTCCACCATCATAACCGACAGATCGACCCCTCATCGCCCGGCGCAGATGCGTGTGCGGGCGTTGGTCCAGCAGCCCTCGGCGAATGTGACCACGCCCAGCGGATCACCGGCGCGATTGTCGTCGGGATCGGCATTCCATGTGGCCGTCGCCGCGCCGTCGCCATTGGTCGTGACGACCGCGAAATGCGACAGCTTCGGCTTGCCATCCGACCAGGCGTTCAGGGTGTAGCCGCCATCGCCGAAGAGGAAGACGAGGCACGGCCCCTGCACCCGCACCTGACCATCGACCGCGAAATAGCAGGTTTGGGTGGCGGACTGCGGCGACGTCTCTGCGGTCCGATCAGGCGCCTTGACGGTGATAGGCACGGGCGCTTGCTGCGCCGGCAAATCGGCAGGCTGGGATTGACCCGGCTGGCGATCGCAACTGGCGACGCCAACAAGACCGCAGATGACGACGAGCGAAACCGCCGATCCCAGTTCAATTCTTCGCATGACGGCGTCCCTTGTCGGCTTCGAACAGATGCAAAACCTGTGAGCGATGACGGCCGTTCCGCTGACGCCACGGCGAACCTGGCGACAGGGCGGGGTTGGATTTCGCGGCAGGCGGCTTAAATGCCATGACCCCTGCCGATGGGGTTTTCGCGGAACGGACGCTAACGATGGCTGACTACGACTACGACCTCTTCGTCATCGGCGCGGGTTCCGGCGGGGTGCGGGCGGCGCGGCTGACGGCGCTGGACGGCAAGCGGGTCGCGGTCGCCGAAGAGTTTCGGGTCGGCGGCACCTGCGTCATTCGCGGCTGCGTGCCCAAGAAGTTCATGGTCATGGCGTCCGAGGTCAGCCACGCGCTGGAGATCGCCGAGGGCTATGGCTGGTCATTCGACAAGGCGACGTTCGACTGGCCGACCTTCCTGGAGGCCAAGGACGTCGAGATCGCGCGCCTGTCCGGCATCTACGCCGCCAATCTGGGCAAGGCCGGCGTTGAACTGGTTCACGGCCGCGCCGTGCTGAAGGACGCCCACACGGTCGAGATTGTCGGCAAGAACCGCACCATCACCGCCGAAAAGATTCTGATCGCCACCGGCGGCCGTCCGTGGAAGCCCGAGGATTTGCCGGGCATCGAACACGCCATCACGTCGGAAGAAGCCTTCCATCTGCCCGAACTGCCCAAACGCATCCTGATCGCAGGCGGCGGCTATATCGCGGTCGAGTTCGCGGGCATCTTCGCTGGTCTGGGCGTCGAAACGACCCTGATCTATCGCGGCCCCAACATCCTTCGCGGCTTCGACGACGATGTGCGCGCCCATCTGGCCGGCGAAATCGAAAAGCGCGGCATCAAGGTCGTCCTAGGTTGTCAGCACCAGTCCATCGAGAAGACCGAGACGGGGCTGGTGAACCACCTGGAAAACGGCATGAAGCTGGAAACCGACGTGATCATGTTCGCCACAGGCCGCATTCCCTACGTCAAGGATCTGGGGCTTGAGGCGGCGGGGGTCGAGCTGAACGATCAGGGCGCGATCCAGGTCGATCCCTATTCCAGGACCACGGCCGAAAACATCTGGGCCATCGGCGACGTCACCGACCGGATGAACCTGACCCCCGTTGCGATCCGCGAGGCGGTCGCCTTCCACCAGACCGTCTATCGCGACAAGCCCCAGCACTTCGACTACGAGGCCGTCGCTACCGCCGTGTTCAGCCAGCCGCCGGTGGGCGTGGTCGGCCTGACCGAGGCGGAGGCGCGCCGGTCCTGCTCCAGCGGCGTCGATGTCTATGTCACCCGGTTCCGCCCGATGAAATACGCCTTCACCGGCTCGGACGAGCGAGTGTTGATGAAGCTGGTCGTCGACGCCGACAGCCAGCGCGTCGTGGGCGTCCACATCGTCGGGCCCGAAAGCCCGGAGATGATCCAACTGGCCGCCATCGCCGTGAAAGCCGGCCTGACCAAGGCGCAGTGGGACGCCACCTGCGCGGTGCACCCCACGATGGCTGAAGAACTGGTGACGCTGAAGGAAAAACAGTCCAGCGCCACTTCGGCCGGCTGATCCTCTAGGGGCGTGGTCGGTCGCGGAACCGTTCGATCAGATCCAGTCGCGGGCTGAACGGCACGGGCGTCACGGCCGGCCCTGTGTTGCCAAAGGTCATCAGACGCGTGTCCCCGGCCCGCGCCGTCGGCCATTCCATCCGCCCCACCCCATTCGGATCGCCCGAACGCGCGAACGCGGTCCAGTAACCCATCATGGCCTCGGACGCCTTCCTGTCCCGATCCTCGACCGGATACGGCAGGGTGTTCAGCGTGCCGAACACATAGGGCCGCTCGATCGCATGGGTGGCTCCGCCATGCGGTTCGGGGTTCTGAGGCGACGAGATGTCGAACCGATAGAGCCAGCTCGGGTGGCCAGCTCTGGTGTGCAGCCGCGCCAGCATCCGCGCCGGTTCCGAAAACACCAGGTCGGTGATGGCCAGCTTGTCGAACGCCTCCAGCCCGCCATAGGCCTGGACCAAGTCGGCCCGCTCCAGCCAGGTCATGTCGTCGTCGATCTGACCATAGCCGTTTCGGTCCGTCGGCCGCATCCACCAGAACTCGGCGCTGTTCGTGCCAATGATGAAGGGGACCGGCGCCTGACGTCCAGCCTTGAACGCCGCTTCGATGCTGCTGGGCACGACCCGCCCGTCGATCAGCGTCAGGTCGCCATTGGCGAAGACGGGCGGCGGCGTCAGGAACATCTCGGCCGGCGCGGCGCGCAGATCCGCCGCCGTCCGCAATCCCGCGCCATAGGCCCAGACCTCGCCCCGCTCGCGCGCCGAGGGCGAACCGTGCGGTCCCTTCTTGTCCAGCGGCGTCTGCAGTTCGCGCCCCAGGCCCGACTGCACCACCGCCCGGTCGAACAAACCCCGCGCCGGCGGCGAGATCATCAGCCGCGTCACAATCGCGCCGCCCGCCGATTCGCCGAAGATGGTGACGTTCTCGGGATCGCCGCCGAAGACCGCGATATTGGCGCGCACCCATTTCAGGGCCGCCGTCACATCCATCAGCCCGTAATTGCCGGCCACCTCGCCCACCGGCCGCTCTGCCGCCAGCGCCGGATGGTCGAAGAAGCCCAGCCGCCCCAACCTATAGTTCAGTGTGACAACCACCATGCCGCGCTTGGCCAGGGCGGTCCCGTCATACAGCGGCGCCGTGCCCGATCCGTTGACCATGCCGCCGCCGTGGATCCAGACCATGACCGGCGCAGGTTGGCGGGTTCCTACCGGCCGCCAGACGTTCAGGTTCAGACAGTCCTCGCTCATGGGCAACGGCCCAACCCCGGGATCGCCGCTTGGCGGCGCCTGGATGCAGATCGCACCATAGTTTCCGGCGTCACGCTGTCCCTGCCACGTCGGCGCGGCGGCTGGCGGCCGCCAGCGGCGCTCGGCCGTGGGCGGCGCGGCATAGGGAATGTTCTTGAACGCGGCCACGTCGGCGTCGGCGCGTCCGATCAGGACGCCCTGCTGAAGGCGGACGGTGGGCTGTTCGGCTGCGGGCGCCATCATGAGCGAGAGGGTGGCGAAGACGCCGGCGATTGTCATCCTCGCTGATTAGCAAATCCTGACGTGGGGCCAATGATCTTGCGATCACAGTTGACGTCATCTTGCGGTCGAACCGTTTTAGGGGTCATGCGTTATCGCCAAGCTAGGCGGGGTATGCGTTGAACGATTCACGGACATCAGATCGGCCTGCGGCTGGCGAACGGCGGGTGCAAACCGATGTTGGGGACGTCGCGCCTGATACGAGCCGCCACGCCGCGTTGAGCGCCGCTTTCGAATGCTCACCCAATCCCTATCTGCTTCTGACGCCCGATTTTCACATCGTCGCCGTCAACCGCGCCTATGAGGACGTCACCGGCGCGCGACGTGCCGACATCGTGGGTCAGCCCCTGTTCGCCGCCTTCGATTCGGGGCCGGGGTCGGACGCGCCGGAAAACGTGCGTCAGGTGCGAGCCTCGCTGGAAAAAGCCCGCGATACCCGCCAGCGCGATCATCTGGCCGTGGTGCGCTATGCGGTGGAAAAGATTCTCTCCGACGGGTCAAAGGGGTTCGTCGAACGGGTCTGGAGCGCCACCCACACGCCGCTGCTCAATGCCGCCGGCGAAGTCGAACTGCTGCTTCAGCATACCAACGACGTCACCGACCTGACGCCCGCCCTGGCGCAGGACGAACCGACCACAGCCCTTGACGCCATCGTCGGCGGCTCGGTCCTGCGCCGCGCCCAATCGGTTCAGGAAGACAACCGGCGCCTGGAAAGCGAACGCAATCGTCTGGTCGAGATGTTCATGCAGGCGCCGGGCTTCGTGGCCATCCTGTCCGGCCCGGACCACCGATTCCAGATGCACAACGCGGCCTATGGCCAGTTGATCGGACATCGCGACATCGCCGGAAAACTCGTCCGTGACGCCCTGCCCGAACTGGCTGGCCAAGGCTACTATGATCTATTGGACGGCGTTTACGTCACCGGCGAACCCTATGAAGGGCGCGAAAGCACAGTCCATCTGCAGCGTACGCCGGACGGCCCGCTGGAGACGCTGTATCTGAACTTCATCTATCAGCCGATCCGAGACGGATCTGGCGCGGTGGTGGGCATCTTCGTGCAAGGTCACGACATCACCGAAAACGTCGTCGCTACCCAGCGTCAGAAACTGATGATCGACGAACTGAATCACCGGGTGAAGAACACCCTGGCCACAGTCCAGTCCATCGCCATCCAGACCGCGCGCTCCAACGCCGACCCGGCCGGGTTCGCGGAGACGTTCCAGTCGCGGATCATGTCGCTGTCGCATACCCACAACCTGTTGACGCAAAGCCATTGGGAGGGTGCGGACCTGCGCGCCATTCTGGA
The DNA here is from genome assembly GCA_963515305.1 of uncultured Brevundimonas sp. Lineage (GTDB taxonomy): Bacteria > Pseudomonadota > Alphaproteobacteria > Caulobacterales > Caulobacteraceae > Brevundimonas. The sequence goes on along the minus strand of CAUPWX010000005.1, from coordinate 164,514 downwards.
GCACGAGACCGAGGCCTATGGCCCGGCCCGCGTCAGTCTGGTTGGACCGGCCGTGGCGCTGGAGCCTGCCACGGTTTTGTCGCTGGGCATGATCTTCCACGAACTGGCCACCAACGCCGCCAAATACGGCGCCCTGCATAGGCCGGAAGGTCGCATCCTGATCGACTGGTCTCTGGCCGATCAGCGGGCGCGGAAACTGCGCCTGATCTGGCGCGAAACGGGCGGTCCCAAAGTTACGGTACCGGACAGAAGAGGCTTCGGTAGCCGTTTGATTGAACGAAACATTCGCCACGATCTGGCGGGAGAGATCGATCTGGTCTACGCCCCCGATGGATTGATCGCGGAACTGACGGTTCCGCTCGACAGGACAGCCGCCCAATGACCCAGCCCCTGACCGGCCGCCGCGTGCTGGTCGTCGAGGATGAATCCCTCGTCGCCATGCTGATCGAGACCATTTTGGAAGACATGGACTGCATCCCTGTCGGCCCCGCCGCCAGCATCGATGAAGGGCTGCGGCTGTTGGCCGATACGCAAGACCTGGACGCCGCCTTGCTGGACGTGAACGTCGCGGGCCAGCAAATCTTCCCGGTCGCCGACGCCCTGAAGGCTCGGGGCGTGCCCTTCGTCTTCTCCACCGGCTACGGCGAAGGCGGTCTGCCCGACGAATGGCGCGGCCAGCCCACCGTCCAAAAACCCTTTACCGAAGCCGCCATCCGCGACGCCCTGATGAAGGCCATGGGCGTCGCGGAGGTCTGATCAGGCTCACCGTTCGTAGCGGCGGGGCGTGAACCAACCCGTATCCGTGTCATAGACACTGCCGGCGGCAGTCAGGATGCCCAGCGTGGCGATCAGGTTTTTGTTGGCCGTCTTCGTGTTGCTACCTGTGGTGAACCGCGACAGGATTTGTTTCGCCGTCATAGGCCCATCGGCGTTTTGCAAAATCGCCAGCACGCTTCTGATCTGGTCAAGCCCGTCCTCGGGATAATTGGACTGTTCGACGGTGACGGGGCGCAACAGGTCTTTGCGATGGTTCACACTCGTCTTGACGCGCGTGGCCTGATACCCCGGCCTCAAAAAGCGGACTTCGCCCGCCCCCTCTTCCTTTGCGCGTTCTAGGTTCAGCGCAAACAGTCGCGCCACGATGGCCGCATCGCCAAGGTCGGAAGGCCATCCGTAAGCCTCCAGCACCAGGCGATCCAATCTCTGCGTGGATTCCAGCAACAGATCGACGCAGCCTTGTCGCCTCACCATTTGCTCGAACTCAGACAGCGGATGGCCGTGCACGGCCTTGTCCATGACGTTGTACAGCACCGTCATGGTCAGTTCGGGGTTACGGGCAAGCACCCGCGCGCGAAGCGCGTCAAGATGCTCAGCCTCGACCGCGATGATTTCTTCCTTGCGGCACGTTACTGCTGGAAAGGCGAAACGGTCGAAACAGACCCCCTTGGAATAGACAGGTCGGTCTTCCAATCGCCCCCCTGCCGCCAAGGCCCATGCCCTGTGCACACGCGACGACAGGACGCCCAGAATAAAACCGCTGTCTGACGCGACACAGACGAGACGGTTGTCCGGTAGAATGTCGGTGTCCAGAAACCGAAACCACCGATGTTTGGACGTTTCGACCGTCACGATGAACCGCTTTAGACCGGACAGCGCCGCTCGTAGCTCGCGTCGCGGCTCGCCAAAGGTCCACCAGTTGTCTCGATAGGCGGCCCGATTGTTCGCTTCCCGCCCAGGTTTCACTGCCTGCACCAGATGCTGAACAAAACCTGGATGACGCCGACTGGCGTCCTGCAGCGACCAACCGTAAAGATCGATCGCCATCAGGTCGCGCGAACGATCCGTCAGGTCTCGCCCGTTTCGATAAAGCCTGACGGGCGCCGGTTCGCCCTCGGCTGACAGACGCGCCATCGCCTGCGCCGCCTGAGCCGTCACCAGAAACCCGTCTCCCATCAGTTGAACCCCACGGTGAGCCAGAAGCCGATTGGCCCTCAACGCCGTCGCCTCGGTCAGGTTTACACCCATCGTCAGATCGGCCCCGATGTCGCCGCGGCTTTCGCTGTAGGTGACGATGCTCCCTTCCTCCTTGACGACCTTCAGCAACCGCCCCGTCCTGTCCGGTGGACCGGCCTTGGCGACCGTCATGGCCACCCGAACGTTGGCGGCGCCGGCGCCTTTGCTCCACATATGATCGGGAATGGCGAAGGTCAGGTGGATGGGCGGATCTCCACCTAGACGCGCTTCGACCACCCTGCGTGATAGCGGCTGGGTTATGGAGTTGGTCGTCACAAAGCCGAACCGTTGCAACGCAGGTCGATCTTCGACCTCGTCTGACGCCGTGAACGGTCCGGGCGATCCAGCGTCGGCCGCCAGTATTTCTGCGGCACGGTCCCACCACACGGTGACCAGATCAGCCGACGGATATTTCCCTCCACGCGACGCCCACAAGGCCTCGACATAGGCGTTGCCCAACTCGCGTCGCATATCCTTGCCCGCGATGAAGGGCGGGTTGCCAACGATGAAGTGTGCGGCCGGCCATTCAGGTGCGAAAGGTGCGATCGATCGCACGCCATCGCTCGTCCCGGCTGCAGCTTCGTGGCGGTCATAATTTAGAATGGCGTCACGATGCCTGATCGCACCGTAGTCGCGCAGCACCGGATTGCTGACCGCCGCCCGACCGCGAACTCTATAAACCCATTGCAGATGGCCGATCCACATCACTACTACGGCGATCAGGGCGGCCTGAAGGTTCTTTTCAATCCCCAGGAACTGGCCCGGACCGACAGACAAGTCGGTCGTCTCAAACGTTCTCTGACTGACGCCCAATCCAACAAGACGTTGAATGACCTCGCCCTCTAGGTCCTTCATCCTGTCCATCGCGACATACAGGAAATTAGCCGTGCCGCAGGCCGGATCGAGCACCACGACGCGGCAAAGTTTGCGATGAAATCGGCTGACCAAAGCTACAGCCTTGTTGCGCTTGCGGTCATTATTCAGCCTTGCGGCCTGTACCGACGTTGCTTCCCATTCCGCCTCAAGCACGTCCATGATCGTGGCCTGAACCAGCAAATCGACCATTGGTTTTGGCGTGTAATGGGCGCCCAACTGCCCACGCTCCTTGGCCGACAGCGCCTGCTCCATCAGGCTGCCGAAAATACTCGGCTCGACTCTGGCCCAATCACAGCGGGCCGCGTGAAAGAGCACCTCAAGATCGACCTCCGAAAGATTCAAGGCGACGCGATCCTTATAGATGCCACCGTTGAAGCATGGCAGATCCACACGCAGTTCCCCGCACCAACCGCCCACATCCATGGCTTGAAAGACATCGCCGATAGCCCGTTTCAGTCTGTCGGCGTGCCCCAGATAGCTGTTCAAAAACGCCGAAAACGCCTTGTCGGGAATAAGGCCTATGCTTTCGGCGAACATGGCGAACAGACACTGCATGACGAACAGCGCCACCTTCTGCTCGGCGGCGGTGCGAGATGCCAGATCGTGACGGTCGTCACTCAGCTCTCGCGCGCGCAGCGCCTTGACCAGACGGCCCACGACCGAACTGATTTGAGTCGTAGCAGCGATGGCCTGCCGCGCCGGATCCAACGACATGGGGTCTTCCCATATCGCCGCTAATCGCGCGCGAACCGCAGGATCCGCCAAATCCTCGAAGCCGATCCTGAACGTTTCTCGATCCGGATATTGCAGATAGGTTTTCCCCATCCTGCCAAAGTCCGACCAAAGCTCGATCATCCGTCTGCTCAGGTCTATGAGCACCAGAAAAGGCGGCCATTCGTCCAGAGCGCGAGCATAACCTTGCGCCTGTGCGCGAGCGCTATCCATCCGACGCTCCGCAGCACCGGACTGACCCGACTTCATGGCGCTGCGGTCAGGTTTCGCGACCAGCTTTTTTCGCGTCTGCTTCGCCTCCATGACGAAACAGCCCCGGCGATAGCAATCGATGAAGCCCCAATGAACCGCGCCGTCGCCGTGATCGAACCGCACCAGCTTTTCGAACTGATAATCGGGATCGGACGCGCTGTGCTGATTGGGCGCAGCCACGCCCAGCACGCTGCACAGATCGATCAGAAACGAATGGAACAGCGGGCGTTCCGTGAGCGGCGCCGCCCCCCATTTCTTGATAAAGCAGCCGACATCCATAGCGAGCATCCCAAAAGAGACGCTGCTTTAACGTGTATTTTAAACGGCCACAACCTTTGCGTGCTAGCCTCTTGTTTGGTGCAACAACGGCTTGCCCAGCCAGTACGCCAGTTCGGCCGGGCGGGTGATGTTCCAGATGGCCAGGTCGGCGCGTTTGTCGGCTTCGAGAGTGCCGATCTGGTCCAGAAGGCCCAGGGCTCGGGCGGCTTCGCGTGTCGCGCCCGCCAGGGCTTCTTGTGGAGTCAGGCGGAACTGCACGCAGGCCAGATTCAATGCGGCGGTCATCGAGGCGACGGGCGAGGTTCCCGGGTTGCAGTCGGTGGCGACGGCCATCCGCACGCCGTGGCGACGCAACAGATCGACCGGCGGCGCCTGCGTTTCGCGCAGCATCAGATAGGCGCCGGGCAACAGCACCGCGACCACGCCCGCCGCCGCCATGGCGGCCACCCCTTCCTCGGTCGCGTGTTCGATATGGTCGGCCGACAGGGCGTGATAACGGGCGGCCAGCGCCGCGCCGCCGCCGTCCGACAACTGGTCGGCGTGCAGTTTGACCGGCAGACCCAGGCTGCGGGCCTTGTCGAACAGGCGCGAGACCTCCGCCGCCGAAAAGGCGATCGGCTCGCAATAGGCGTCGACCGCGTCCACCAGCCCCTCGGCATGGGCGGCCGGCAGGATGTCGTCGATGGCCAGATCGACATAGGCCGCGCGGTCGTCGCGATATTCGGGCGGTACGGCGTGCAGACCCAGATAGGTGGTGCGAACGCGGACCCCGCATTCGCGCCCCATGCGCCGCGCGACCCGCAGCATCTTCAGCTCCGTTTCGCGATCCAGCCCATAGCCGGACTTGATCTCGACCGTCGTGACGCCCGTCGCCTTCAATCCGTCCAGCCGCCGCATGGCCGAGGCGAACAGCGCATCCTCCGACGCCGCCCGTGTCGCCGCCACGGACGAGACGATGCCGCCGCCTGCCCGGGCGATCTGTTCATAGGTGGCCCCGTTCAGCCGCTGTTCGAACTCGGCCGAGCGATCCCCGCCGAACACCAGGTGGGTGTGGCAGTCGATCAGGCCCGGCGTGATCCAGCGCCCTTCCAGATTTTCGACCCGCGCCCCCTCGACGGTCGGGAGGTCGGCGCGTGGGCCGACCCAGGCGATGCGGCCGTCCTTGATCGCCATCGCCGCATCGGTGATCGCGCCATACGGAACGTTCCCTTCGACCATCGTCGCGACATGGCAGTCGATCAGCAAGCGGTCGGCCCTCATCGGCGGATGTCCTTCATCGCGGCAGGTGAAAATCGCGCCACCAGATCGTAGCGGTCGCCGGGGAAGGTCTGCCAGACCCGCGTCACCCCTTGCCCGTCCCGCCAGGTTCGCCGCTCGACCCGCAAACAGGCAGAGCCGGGTTTCAAGCCCAGCAGATGGGCGGTTTCGGCGTCGGCCTCGATGGCGGAAATCCGGTTCTCCGCCTCTGTCCACGGTTCTGCGGTCAGAAGCCAGCTTCCGGGCGCAAGGGTCTGAAAATCCACGCTCGCCGCCTGAGGCGCGGCCTGTAGGGCGATCAGCCGATGCTCAAGCGCGAGCGGCGCCTGATCGGCCCGGTGCAAACACGTCAGGTCAAGCAGACGCCCGCCCGCCGCCAGTTCATCCTCGGCCGCGTCTCGGGCCTCGCGCTCGGTCCTGTCCAGCAGGGCGTAGCCATAGGTCTGGCCGCGCGCGGCGACCTCGGCCTGAAGATCGGGAATGGCCAGGACGGCGGCATGGGCCTTGGGCTGGGCGACGAAGGTGCCGGCGCGGCGGCGACGGGTCACCAACCCCCGCCCCGCCAGTTCGGAGATGGCCTTGGACACGGTCATTCGCGAACAGCCGTAGGCGTCGGTCAGTTCGTGCTCGAACGGAATACGGTCGCCGGGCGACAGATCGCCGGACAGGATGCGACGCTCCAGATCGGCGTAGATGCGCTGGTGCAGGGTCAAGCGCCGCCCTCGTTCAAAATCCGCAGCACGGCCTGACGATAGCGGGCCTCCACCTGATCGCGCGCGACATGGCGGCCGCCCTTGACCACTTCACGACCGGCGCGCCAGACCGACGATACAGCCCCACGCGGCGCGGCGAACAGCCAGCTATCCAGCACGGCATCCCGGCTTCGGCCCGCAAAGGCCACGCCGCTCACATCCAACGACACGATGTCCGCGAACGCGCCGACCGCCAGGCCCGCCGCGTCCACGCCTGCCGCTTGAGCCCCTCCCGCCTGGGCCTGATCGTATAGGGCGCGGCCGGTCGAACGCCGGGCGTCTGCCATGACGGCTCGGCGCCGGTGCGTCAGTCTCTGGCTGTATTCCAGCAGCCGGAGTTCGTCGGCGACGCCGATCTGGACATTGGAATCCGTGCCGATGCCGAACCGACCGCCTGCGCTCAAGAAATCCGCGGCCGGAAAGACGCCGTCGCCCAGATTGGCCTCGGTGACAGGGCACAGGCCGACCACCGCCTTGCGATCCGCCAAGCCCCGCCATTCGGCCTCGGTGACGTGCGTCGAATGGATCAGGCACCATCGCGCATCGACCGGGGCGTGATCCAGCAGCCATTCGACAGGCCGAGCGCCCGACCAGGCCAGACAGTCGTCCACCTCCCTGACCTGTTCGGCGACATGGATGTGGATCGGCCCGCCGTCCGCAAGCGAAGGCATCGTCGCCAGTTCCGATGGCGCGACGGCCCGCAGGCTATGGGGCGCCACGCCGACGACCGCGCCGTCCAGCCCGGCGGCGATGTCGCGACACCGTCCGACCAGATCGGCGAACCCGTCCAGATCGGTGATGAAGCGCCGCTGGCCGTGAGCGGGCGGCTGGCCGCCGAAACCGGCGTGGGCGTAGAAGACCGGCAGCAGTGTCAGGCCGATGCCCGTCGTCCGGGCCGCAGAGGCCACCCGCCCCGCGATCTCCGCGATGTCGTCATAGGCCTGACCCGACGGCGCGTTGTGCAGATAGTGGAACTCGCACACCCGGGTGAAGCCGCCTTCCAGCATCTCCAGAAACGCCAGGGCGGTGATGGCCTCGATCTCTTCCGGCCCGCCGCGATCTAGGAAGCGGTACATCAGCGCTCTCCAGCTCCAGAAGTCGTCGTCCGCCCCGGCTTGGCCTTCAGGGCCGCGCGCCTCGGTCAGGCCGGCCATCGCCCGCTGAAAGGCGTGGCTGTGCAGATTGGTCATCCCCGGCAGGGCCACGCCGCCGCCCTCGTCGCCGGCGTCACGCTCGACGCCCGTCTCGACCCCGGCGATCCGGCCATTCGCCAGTCCGATCCGAACGCTCTGCGCCCACCCGTCCGGCAGCAGGGCGGCCTGAAACCAGAGGCTGCGATCCACAGGCTGCGGCTGAAGGGTCACTGGACAGGTCCACGCGGTTAAGATCAATATGTCTAGACATACCACGACGGATCGATTTGGCGAGGGAGGCTGAAGCGGATGCAGGACTGGCTGACCGTGCATGAGGGTTCGGCGCCGTTGGTGATCGGCCTGCCGCACACCGGAACCGACATTCCACCCGAGATCGAGGCGCGCCTGACTTCGCCCTGGCTCGCACGCAAGGATGCCGACTGGTGGGTGGACCGGCTGTATGATTTCGCTCTCGACATGGGCGCGACACTGGTGCGGACGGGCGTTTCGCGCAGCGTCATCGACGTGAACCGTGACCCGTCCGGCGCCTCCCTCTATCCCGGCATGACTACGACGGGCCTATGTCCCACGGAGACGTTCGACGGCGAGCTCCTGTATCGCCCGGACCAGCAACCGGACGCCGCCGAGATCGAGCAGCGGCGTGCGACCTGGTTCGATCCCTATCACGCCGCCTTGCGCGATCAGCTGGATCGGCTGCGAACGCGCGGCCCGGTCGTCCTCTACGACGCCCATTCGATCCGCTCGGTCGTGCCGCGTCTGTTCGAAGGCGAACTGCCGCAATTCAATATCGGCGACAACGATGGCGCGACCTGCGCGCCCGAACTGACGCAGGCCGTCCAGGCGGCTTGCGTCGTCAGCGGTGACAGTCTGGTCGTCAACGGCCGGTTCAAGGGCGGCTGGACGACCCGTCATTACGGACGTCCCGACGCCGGACTACACGCCATCCAGATGGAGTTGGCCGACCGGGGTTACATCCTCGACCCTGTCGGGCCGGTGTCGCCCCAGAACTGGCCCAGCCCCTACGAGCCCGAACGCGCGCAAGCGATGCGATCCCATCTGCGCCGCGTCCTGACCGCCTGCATCGCCTTTGCGGATTCTCACAGATGAACACGCCGAACAGCCGCATCGTCCGCAGCCCGCGAGGGCCGGACATGACCGCCAAGACCTGGGCCGCCGAAGCGGCCCTGCGGATGCTGATGAACAATCTCGATCCCGAGGTGGCCGAACGGCCTCAGGATCTGGTCGTCTATGGCGGCATCGGCAAGGCGGCGCGCGACTGGGCCGCCTTCGACCGGATCGTCGAGACCCTGCAGGCGCTGGAAGCCGACGAAACCCTGCTGGTCCAGTCGGGCAAGCCTGTCGGCGTCTTCCGCACCCATGCCGACGCGCCGCGCGTCCTGATCGCCAACTCCAATCTGGTGCCCAAATGGGCGACCTGGGAGCATTTCGGCGAACTCGATCGCAAGGGGCTGATGATGTACGGCCAGATGACGGCCGGGTCGTGGATCTACATCGGCACTCAAGGCATCGTTCAAGGCACCTACGAGACCTTCATGGAGGCCGGGCGTCAGCATCACGGCGGCGATTGGTCGGGCAAATGGATCCTGACGGCAGGCCTGGGCGGCATGGGCGGCGCCCAGACCCTGGCCGCGACCATGGCCGGGGCTTCGTGCCTGGCCGTCGAATGCCAGCGCAGCCGGATCGAGATGCGGCTGAAGACCCGCTACCTCGACGTTATGGCCGAGACGCTCGACGAAGCTCTGGCCCTGATCGAGACGGCGAAGGAAACCCAAAAACCCATATCGGTCGGCCTATTGGGCAATGCGGCGGATGTGTTGCCTGAACTGGTTCTGCGGGGCGCACGGCCCGATCTGGTCACCGACCAGACCAGCGCCCACGATCTGGTCAACGGCTATCTGCCCTCCGGCTGGAGTGTCGCCGAATGGGAAGATCGCCGGACCAGCGACCCGACTTCTGTCGCCGCCGCTGCACGCAAATCCATCGTCGCCCACATGCAGGCCATGCTTGATTTCCAGGCGGCCGGCGTTCCTGTTGTCGACTACGGCAACAACATCCGCCAGGTCGCCTTCGACGAGGGCGTGACGGACGCCTTCGACTTCCCCGGCTTCGTGCCCGCCTATATTCGCCCGCTGTTCTGTCGGGGCATCGGTCCGTTCCGCTGGGCCGCCCTGACCGGCGACCCGGAGGATATCCGCAAGACCGATGCGGCCATGAAGCGGCTCTTCCCCGACAACGCCGGCCTGCATCGCTGGCTGGACATGGCGAGCGAGCGCATCGCTTTCCAGGGCCTGCCCGCGCGCATCTGCTGGATCGGTCTGGGCGACCGCCACCGGGCGGGTCTGATGTTCAACGACATGGTGGCCTCGGGCGAACTGTCCGGGCCCATCGTCATCGGCCGCGATCATCTCGATTCCGGCTCGGTCGCCAGCCCGAACCGTGAGACCGAGGCGATGATGGACGGATCGGACGCCGTCAGCGACTGGCCCCTGCTGAACGCCCTGCTGAACACGGCCTCGGGCGCCAGCTGGGTGTCGCTGCATCACGGCGGCGGGGTCGGCATGGGCTATTCCCAGCATTCGGGCGTCGTCATCGTCGCCGACGGCACGCCCGAGGCGGCGAAACGGCTGGAGCGGGTTTTGTGGAACGACCCCGCGACCGGCGTCATGCGCCACGCCGACGCCGGCTATGAGATCGCCCGCACGGCCGCGCGCGAACACGGCCTGAACCTGCCCAGCCTTAAGGCCTGACGATGACTGTTCTGACCCTGGGCAAAGCGCCCCTGACCCTGGCCCAGTTGCGCGCCGTTCTGGACGGTCCCGCGACCGTGTCCATCACCCCCGAAGCCTGGACCGATGTGGACAAGGGCGCGGCGACCGTCGCCGCCATAGTGGCCGAGGGCCGGACCGTCTATGGCGTGAACACCGGCTTCGGCCTGCTGGCCAACACCAGCATCGCAACACACGACCTTGAGACTCTTCAGAAAAATCTGGTGCTCAGCCATGCCTGCGGCGTGGGCTCCCTGTTGCCCGACGCCGTGACCCGGCTCTTGATGGTGCTGAAGATCGCCTCGCTGTCGCGGGGCGCGTCGGGCATTCGCCGTCGGACGCTGGAGGCCCTGGTCGCCCTGATCAACGCCGACATCCTGCCGTGCATCCCGTCCAAGGGGTCGGTCGGCGCATCGGGCGATCTGGCGCCCCTGGCCCATATGAGCAGCATCCTGATCGGCGTGGGCGAGGCGCGGGCGGATGGTCAGACGCTGGACGCCGAGACGGCCCTGGCGCGCGCGGGCCTGACGCCCCTCACCCTGGGGCCGAAGGAAGGCCTGGCCCTGCTGAACGGCACGCAATGTTCGACGGCCCTGGCCCTGGCCGGCCTGTTCGCGGCCGAGGCGGTCTTTGCGGCGGGCATGGCGGCCGGCGCTCTGTCCGTCGATGCGCTGAAGGGGTCGGACGCCCCGTTCGATCCGCGCATCCACGCCTTGCGCGGCCAGCCGGGCCAGATCGCCGTCGCCGCACGTCTGCGCCATCTGATAGACGGGTCCGCCATTCGCGACAGCCACCGTGACGACTGCGCCAAGGTGCAGGATCCCTATTCCCTGCGCTGCCAGCCCCAGGTCATGGGGGCGGTGCTGGACGTGCTGACGACCGCCGCCGCCACGCTGGAGCGAGAGGCCAACGCCGTCACCGACAATCCGCTGGTCTTCATCGAGGACGGCGATGTCATCTCAGGCGGCAACTTCCACGCCGAACCCGTTGCTTTCGCTGCAGATCAGATCGCCATAGCCTTATGCGAGATCGGCAACATCTCCGAACGTCGCACGTCCATCCTGGTGGACCCAAAGATGAGCGAACTGCCCGCCTTCCTGGTCAAGGAAAGCGGCCTGAACTCTGGTTTCATGATCGCCCAAGTGACCGCCGCCGCCCTGATCGCCGAAAACCGCATGGTCGCCCATCCCTGCAGCGTGGATACGGTCCCCACCAGCGCCAACCAGGAAGACCACGTCTCCATGGCCACCCACGGCGCACGTCGCCTGCTGGACATGGCCGAGAATGCGGCGACCGTGGTCGGCATCGAACTGCTGGCGGCGGCGCAGGGGATCGAATTCCACCGCCCCCTGACCAGTTCGCCTGCTCTGGAACGGGTCTTCGCCATCGTGCGCGAAGCCGCCGCCCCTTACGCCAGCGACCACTATTTCGCCCCCGACATCGCCCGCGCCACTGACGGCGTCAGGGCCGGCCGATACCGAGTGTTCACCGCCGATCTGCTGCCGTCGGCCTGACGGATCAGCCCAGCACGCCCAGATGCTCCAGCAGGATCATCGTACCCAAGGCGATCAGGGCGACGCCGCCCACGATCTCGGCCGCCTTGCCGAACTTCAGGCCCACGGCGCGCCCGATCAACATTCCGATCGTGGTCAGGACGAAGGTGGTGAAGCCGATCGAGGCGGCGATGACCCAGATATTGGCCCCGATGAAGGCCAGGCCCACGCCGACCGCCGCCGCGTCGATGCTGGTGCCGATAGCGGTGGCGACCAGGGCCCAGGGGCCTGAACGCCGGGGCGCCGTCTCGTCGTCCGTCTCGCGCGGCTTGGCCCCTTCCCAGATCATCTTGCCGCCCACGATCAGCAGCAGTGTGAAGGCGATCCAGTGGTCGATCTGGGCCACCAGGCCGGCGGCGATGATGCCCAGGCCCCAGCCGATCAATGGCGTGATGGCCTCGATCACGCCGAACACCAGCCCGGCCTTGACGGCGTCCTTGACCGCCGGTCGGTGCGACGCCCCTCGCCCCACGGCGGCCGCGAAGGCGTCCGTGGACATACTGAGGGACAAGACGGCGATGGCTCCTGGGGTCATGCGAAATTACTCCACCGGGCAAGCGACAGCGGTCCCCACGCCTGCCGGTGCGGCGGTGGAACGCGCTGGTCTCGCTAGGCGGTGGTTCCGCTGATCGCGCCACGCGCCGAAACGCGAGTGTGTTGACACGATCCCGACGACGAAGACGCCGGAAGCTACTCCCCAACAGGAGGCGGCGCTTTACACACAGCGGCCGCCGGTTGGCAACCGTCCGATTTCAGTCGGCGGGTCGCAGCGGCGCCCGGCGCAGGGCGGCCAGATTGGCGGAGTTGGTGCAGAAACAGACGGTTCTCAACTGGCGGATCGTCCGCTGGAAATGATCGACCACCGCCTCCGTCGACAGTGTCGCAGCCGTCAGGACGCGCGCCGCCTGTCCCACCACATCCGCGCCCAGGCGAATCGCCTTGGCCGCGTCCACGCCGTCGCGAACGCCGCCGGACCCGATGACGGTCGCCTCGGGACAGGCGCGCCTGACATCGACGATGGCCTGGGTGGTCGGCACGCCCCAGTCGGCGAAGGCGGCGGCGTGGATTCGGTCGGCCTCGTCGCGCGCCCGCTCCCCCTCGACCAGCGCCCAGTTTGTGCCGCCCGCGCCCGCCACATCGACGGCGGCCGCCCCCATGTCGATCAGACGCCGCGCCGTGCGCCCCGACAGGCCGGCACCCGTTTCCTTGACCACCACGGGCGCATCCAGCTTCAGGATCAAGGCCTCCAGCGCCGCGCCAACGCCCCACCAGTCGCGATCGCCCTCGGGCTGACAGGCCTCCTGCAGCGGATTCAGATGAACGACCAGGCCGTCGGCGTCGATCATGTCCAGGGCGCGCCGCGCCTCGTCGAGGCCGAACCCGCGCGTCAGTTGAGCCGCGCCGATGTTGGACAGGATCACCGTGTCGGGCGCCCGCCGTCGCAGCGTCCGGTCCAGACCGCCGCCGGCCCCGCCTTCCAGGGCGGCGCGCTGCGATCCGACGGCCAGGACGACGCCCAGATGTTGCGCCGCCTCGGCAAGACGGGCGTTGATCGCCTCAGCCCGCGCTGGGCCGCCTGTCATGGCGCTGATCATCAGCGGCGCTTTCAGCCGCCGCCCCAGGAAATCGGCCCCCAGGTCGATCTTGTCGTGATCCAGATCCGGCAAGGCCTCGTGCACGAAACTCACCCGGTCGAAGCCGGCGTCGCGTGCGTGGCGTCCCTGCCCCGCCAGCACGATGTCCAGATGCTGATCCTTGCGGTCGGGCGGGGCGGCCGGGTTCATCAGCCTATTCGGACGGCGCCGTAGCGCGGCCCTCGCTGCTGCGTCCGCCGCCGGCCGGCTGACGCTCCACCGTCAGGGCGTAGGCGCCCGACTGGTTCGGGCCATAGGCGCGGGCGCGCACGACGTACCAGCCGTCGTCAGGCGCAGTCCAGTCCAGCTTGGCGTGCGCGTCGGACAGGCTGTCGTCATCGGTGGCCAGGCTGGAGAAGTCGTCGTCATCGTCCTGACGTCCCAGGTCGATGAAGGAATCGAAGGCGTTCGACACCATCGTCAGCCGCAGCTTCTCGTCCTTCTTGGCCTGGAAGCGATAGGCGTCGAAATAGGCGCCCTCGTCGGTCAAGGCCGAGGTCGATTTCAGCTCGCCGCGCACGGTCGCGCCGACCAACAGGCTGCCGGCCTTGGGCTCCGGGCCGCGATCCGACAGTTCGAACGAATACAGCCCCTTTTCCTCGGCGCTCAGCGGCATGGCGCGAACGACGTAGTCGCCATCGTCCGGCAGGGTGAAGGTCAGGCGCGAATCCGTGCCCTCGGCCAGACCGTCGTCGTCGCTGGCTAGGGCCTCAAACTCGCCCTCCGCCTTGCCGATCTCCAGATAGGCGTCGAAGTCGCCGGAGCGCAGCACGGCCTGTACCCGCTGCCCCTTGGCGCCCGTGAAGACATAGGCGTGATAGTGTTTGCCATCGTCGGCCTGAGGATTGTCGTCGGCGATCTCGCCCTCGACCGTCTGGCCGAAGGTCGCCGTTGTGGGCGCAGGCGGCGGGGCCGTCTCGCTCAGTTTCAACGTGTAATCGCCCTCGGCGTCATCGCTGAAGCCGCGCGCCTCGATCACATAGTCCCCGTCGGCGTCCAGGGTGCGGGCGATTCGCGAATCCGTGCCGGAACCCGCCCCGTCGTCGTCCTGCGCCAGCGTCGTTCCGTCCGACGCCCGGCGCAGCGTCAGATAGGCGTCGAAATCGCTGGATTTCATCTCGATGGCCACACGCTGCCCGGCCGTTCCGGCGAAGCGATAGGTGTCGGCGCGCTGGCCGTCGTCACTGGTCGCGCTGTCATCGCCCAGTTCGCCCTTCACCTCGTCGCCGACGGCGATGGGCTTGGACGGCGGCGCCGGCGGCGCTTCGCTCAGCCCCACTTCGTAGCGGCCCGTGCGGTCATCCACGCTGGTCGCGCGAACGATGTATTCGCCTGCGGCGGGAGCCGTGAAGGTCAGGCGCGCATTCAGCCCACCGCCCGGCGCATCGTCATTGTTGGCCAGCTCGACGAAATCCGGCCCGTTCATTCGCCCGACACGCACCAGCGGATCGAAGGCGTCGGAGTCCAGCGTGACCACGAACCGCTCGCCCGCCCCGGCGCGGAAGGCGAAGGCGTCATAGGGCCCGCCGTCGTCCTGTTCGGGGTCGCGTGACGTCAGTTCGCCCGTCTGGGTCTGGCCCAAACGCAGGGCGCCGGGTCGCGGCGCGCGCGGCGGACGGGGACGCTCCTGCAGTGAAAGCTGATAGTTGCCGCCGTCCAATCCGCTCAGGGTGCGCGCCCTCAGGATATAGACGCCATCCTGTTCGGGCGTGAAACGCAGCCGCGCATTGGTGCCGTCGCCCAGGCCGTCGTCGTCCTCCGCCAGCGCCTCGCCCGTCGCCCCTTCGGCGTAGATCGCCAGATAGGCGTCGAAGGCCTCGGACCTCAGAACCGCCTCCAGCCGCTGCCCGGCGCGCGCCTCGACCCGATAGTCGTCATAGCGGTATTCGTCGTCCGCCGCCTTGGCGTCGCCGTCCGTCAGCGCGCCATTGACGCTGGCGCCGATGCGAAGCGCCGCAGCATCCTGGGCCAGGGCCGGGCCGACCGCCCCCATCAGGGCGACGATGCTGACCGCGGCGGCGAGAGACGGACGGTTCATGAATTCCTCCAGCTTTGGACCGGGATCATAGACGCCGAACCGTCGCGGCTGTAAATCGCCGCCATCCTGATTTCCCGCCAGACGGAGCTGCCATGTCGGCCCAATCCACGCCCGCGACCCTGATCGACGGCAAGGCCTTTTCGGCGACCCTGGTCGATCGCGTCGCCGCCGCCGTCCAGCGGCTGGAAACCGACCACGGCCTCAAGCCCGGCCTGGCGGTCGTCATCGTCGGCGAGGATCCCGCCAGCCAGATCTATGTCCGCAACAAGGGCGAGACGACCCTGCGCGCCGGGATGCGGTCCGACACCCATCGCCTGGCCGAAACGACCGGCCAGACCGATCTGCTGGCTCTGATCGCCCAGCTGAACGCCGATGCGGGCATCCACGGAATCCTGGTGCAACTGCCCCTGCCCGCGCACATCGACGCGACCGTGGTTTTGGACGCCATCGACCCGGACAAGGACGTGGACGGGTTCCATGTCGTCAACGCCGGGCGTCTGGCCGTGGGCCTGCCGGGGCTGGTGCCGTGCACGCCGTTGGGCTGTCTGATGCTGCTCAAGGATCAATTGGGCGACCTGTCCGGGCTGAATGCGGTGGTCGTGGGTCGCTCCAACATCGTGGGCAAGCCGATGGCCCAGCTGTTGCTGGGCGAAAGCTGCACGGTCACGATCGCCCATTCGCGCACCCGCGAGCTGCCCGCCGTCTGCCGCCAGGCGGACATCCTGGTCGCGGCCGTCGGTCGGCCCGAAATGATCCAGGCGGACTGGATCAAGCCGGGCGCGACGGTCATCGACGTGGGCATCAACCGCGTCCCCTCCGCCGATCCGGTCAAGGCGGCCGAGGGCAAGACCCGTGTCGTCGGCGACGTGGCCAAAACGGCCGCCACAGTCGCCGGCCGCATCACGCCCGTTCCGGGCGGCGTCGGTCCCATGACCATCGCCTGTCTGCTGGCCAACACCTATTCGGCCGCCTGCCGCATCAACAATATCCAACCGGAGCCATTGGACGCTTGATGCATTCCTGCGCCGGGTCGATAGTCGATCGAACGGCGATCAGCGCCGACTGGGAGATGTCATGGTTCGCCTCAATGCTCGCGCGCTGGCCGTCACGGCCGCCCTGCTGATCACGCCGGCTGCGGCCGGTTGCGGCTACAACACCATTCCGACCAAGCAGGAGCGCGCCGAGGCCGCCTGGGCCGATGTGCAAAGCCAGTACCAGCGCCGCGCCGATCTGGTCCCCAATCTGGTCGCCACCGTCCAGGGCGCGGCGATCCAGGAACGCACCACCCTGACGGACGTGATCAATGCGCGCGCCCGCGCCACCTCGGTCAATGTGTCCGCCGACGATCTGAACAACCCCCAGGCCTTCCAACAGTATCAGGAGGCGCAGGGCCAACTGTCCGGCGCCCTGTCTCGGCTGCTGGTCACGGTCGAGGCCTATCCTCAGCTTCAGGCCAATCAGAACTTCCTGACCCTGCAATCGCAGCTGGAAGGCACCGAGAACCGCATCCAGATCGCGCGCCGAGACTACAACGAGGCCGTTCGCGACTACAACACCACGCTTCGCACCTTCCCGCAGGTGATCTGGGCCAAGACCCTGCACGGCGGATCGCAGCCGATGCAGCTGTTCACCGCCGCCGCCGCCGCCCAGTCCGCGCCCCAGGTGAACTTCAACCTGAATGCGTCGCCCGCCAACGCCTCGGCGCCGGGCGGCGGCGCGCCCGCCGTCGCGCCCGGTGCGACCCCGCCGGCCCAGTGACGCGCCCCTTCGCGTCGGCACGAGGCCAGAGCGGCGTCGTCGCCGGTCTGGTCGGTCTTGTCGGTCTGCTCGTCCTGTTGATGCTGGCCGCGCCTACGCTGGCGCAGTCGAAAATCGCCTTTCCGCCCCTGACCGGGCGCGTCGTCGATCAGGCGAATCTGCTCGACCCGGCGACCGAACAGGCTTTGACCGCCAAACTGGCGGCGCTGGAGGCCGCGACCAGCGATCAGCTTGTGGTCGTGACCGTCGACAGCCTGCAGGATCAGGAGATCGAGGATTACGGCTATCAGCTGGGGCGCGCCTGGGGCATCGGCCAGAAGGAAAACGACAACGGCGCCCTGCTGATCGTCGCCCCCAACGAGCGCAAGGTCCGGGTCGAGGTCGGCTACGGCCTTGAACCGATCCTGACCGACGCCTTCTCGTCCCAGGTCATTCGCAACGACATCCTGCCGGCGTTTCGCGATGGGAATTATCAGACCGGCGTGATCAAGGGCGTGGACGCCCTGATCGCCCAGCTCTCGCTGGACCCGGCCGAGGCCCAGGCCCGCGCACAGGCCGTCGCCGCTCAACAGGACGACGCCAAGGGTCAGGCGATCGGCCCGTTGATCATCGTCGCCGCCCTCTTTCTGATCATGTTCGTGCTGGCGGCTCGCTCGGGTCGCGGTCGGCGCAGCGGCGTCGGCTCCGTCCTGCTGTGGGCGGCGTCCGAGGCGCTTCGCAACTCGGGTCGCGGCGGCGGCGGCGGATGGGGCGGTGGTGGAGGCGGCGGCTTCGGCGGCGGGGGCTTTGGCGGCGGGGGCTTTGGCGGCGGCGGGGGTAGCTTCGGCGGCGGCGGCGCTTCGGGAGGATGGTGATGCAGATCACGGACAACGACCGCGCCCGCATCGCCACGGCCATTTCGGACGCCGAGCAGCAGACCTCGGGCGAAATTTTCTGCGTCGTGTCGCGCCGCGTCTCGACCTATCTGGACGTCAGCCTGGCCTGGGCCGCAGGGGCTGCGCTGGCGGCGCCCATCGTCTTCGTGCCCTTCGTTCTGGATTGGCGCTGGCCCGGCGACGGTTGGGAAGCCGCGCATCAGGCCGCCCAGGCCGCCACCACTGGCCAGGCCCTGGCCCTATACGCCCTGTGTCAGGCCGCCGTCTTCGTCGGCGTCTTCCTCCTGACCCGCATTCCGATCGTGCGCCGACTGGCCACGCCGCCCGGCGTGCGACGCGGGCGGGTGCGCGAAGCGGCTCTGCAGCAGTTTCTGGCCCACGGCGTTCATGTGACGCGCGAGCGCACAGGCGTGCTGATCTTCGCAGCTCTGGACGAACACCAGGTCGAACTGATCGTCGACGAAGGCATCTACGCCAAGGTGGACGAGGCCGCCTGGGCCCAGGCCGTCGCCGTTCTGACCGATGAGTTACGCGCCGAGCGCCCGGTCGAGGGGTTTTCGGCGGCCATCGCCCTGTGCGGACAGGTGTTGGCCCAGCATTTCCCGCCACGCGCGAACAATCCCAACGAACTGCCCGATCATCTGATCCTGCTGTGAACCGTCGCATCGGGGTCGCATTCGCGGGCCAGAAGGCCCAGAGCCTGATTTGAGCAAGAGCCTGATTCACGCTTCAGACGGAACCGCTTTGCGGTTCCGTCTAAAACGATCAGGCTCTAGCCCACGCCGAACGCGCCCTCCTGTCCCCTCGCCTGCGAACCCATGCCCCGTCTTCTGACCTACAATGTCCACCGCTGCGTCGGCACCGATCGCCGGCTGGACGTCGACCGCATCGTCGCCGTCATCGGGGAATACGAGCCGGACATCGTCTGTCTTCAGGAGCTGGACGTCGGGCGTTCGCGCACCAATGGCGTCGATCAGGCGCGCGCCATCGCCGACGGCCTGGCCATGACCTCGCGCTTCCACCCGGCCATGCAGGTCGAGGCGGAACTGTACGGCGACGCCATTCTGACCGCCCATCCCGAACGCCTGATCCGCGCGGACAGCCTGCCGACCGTCACCGGCATCCCCGGCCTTGAACCCCGCGGCGCCATCTGGTCCGAGATCGAGATCGACGGCGCCGTGATCAACGTGTTCAACACCCATCTGGGGCTGGTGCCGCGCGAGCAGCGGCTTCAGGCGGCCGCCCTGGCTGGCTCGGGATGGTTGGGCGCCTGCTCCGGCCCGACCCTGCTGGCGGGCGATTTCAACGCCACCTCGATCACCCGCCCCTATCAGACCCTGTGCCGCAGCCTTCAGGACTGCCAGCGCCAGCTGGGCCTCAAGCCCAGCGTCAAGACCTTCCCCTCGGCCTTTCCCGCCATCCGCATCGACCATTGTTTCGTCAGCTTGCATATCCGCGTGCGCGCGGTGCGTTCGGCCTTTTCGCCCCTGGCGCGGGTGGCGTCGGACCACCTGCCGCTGATCGTCGATTTCGACGTGGTTCAGCCCGGCGCCTGACCGCCTTCGGACACGGGGCGCGTGCGGTGCGAGCGATTCAGCCGCTTCCACGGCCGCCAGGCGTCGGTGGATGACGTCGGGTCCCCCAGTTGCCATTCCGCGAACATCCGCTGGATGCGCGTCGGCGGATCCGACCCCAGCGGCTTCAACCGATCCGTTTCGAAGCTGCAGATCGCCTGGCCGACCGATCCGAACACCGCCTCGACCGCCGCATAGTCATCGGCCGCAACCCCCAGCCAGTGGGCGATGGTGCGGTGACGATGCGCGGTGATGACCGCACGCCCGGCCGCGTCCGTCGGCTCTGCGGCGATGTCGCATTCTGTATCCAGCCCCATCGACCGGTTGTTCAGATTGGTCGATCCGATCCGCAGCAGCCGGTCGTCGATGATCGACATCTTGGCGTGAACGATGATCCGGTCGCCGTGCTCGGTCAGAGGGGCGAAGGCGAAGAAGCGGTTGTATTTGTCGGCCTGCTCCAACCGGTACAGCACCTCGGCCCGGGCCGTGTCCATCGTCAGGCTGTCGAACCAGCTGGGGCTCTTGGCCGTGGAGATGACGATCACCTGCGGGCCGTCAGGCTCAGCCAGGCGATGGGCCAAGGCGGCGGCGATCACCGGCGAGGTGAAATACTGGTTCTCAAGATAAATCAGCCGTTTGGCGCGGCGGATCGCTTCCAGATGCAGGGCCTCGCTCTCGCGCACCTCATGCCGGCCGGCCCATTGGGGTTCCGTGCGCGCGATGCCGACGGGCACCTCGGTCATCTGAACCGGCACGCCATCCGGCCAGGGATCGCTTTCGACCTGATCGGGGATGGTGCGTTCCCAGGTCGCCTTGAACCAGCGTTCGCGCGCCAGATCCCCCAGGGCCCTGGCTGCAGGGCCGTCCATCACGCTCATGACCTCGTGGCGCGCCTTGCAGATCACGCCGCTGGGCAGGGCGCGGCGCGGATCGCCGTCCAGATGCTCGTCGGAGTCCCAGCGGTCGGTGGAAATGTCCCCGCCGCCGCAAAAGGCCACCTTGTCGTCGATGACCACGACCTTCTGGTGATGACAGGCGCCAAGCGGACCCGGCGAATCCAGCCGGAACTCCACCATTCGCTTTCGAAACCAGCGCTGCGCCCGGTGGGGATAGAAGCCCTGCGACGCCGCGATCAGCAGCGGCGACTTCCAGATCAGCAGCCGCACGTCCAGGTCGGGCTTCTTCTTGACCAGCATCCGCAACTGCCGACCGATCTCGGCCGTCTTGTCGCCCGGCCGCGTCTCGGGATCCAGATGGGTGCGCGGATCGAACTGCCAGCCCAGCAGGACGATGGATCGCTCCGCCTTCTGAATGGCCGAGGACAGGGCGTCGAAATAGGCCTCGTTCTCCATCAGCACGGAAAACCGGTGCGCGACCGCAGAGGTCCACAGGCCAGGCCCGGGCTCCAGCAGGCTGCCGTCGTAACTATCGCCGTCGAGCATCATGCGACCCATCTGCCTGATTCGCGTGACACGGTGTCCGAGCGTCCGTTACCTCCGTTCCACGCAGTTGGCGCGGGGTCAATCTTTCACGGCGGGATTGTGACGTTCGCTCATTTGGCGCATAAGACGGATAGCCATTTGGGGCGCGAGGGAGGGTGGAATGCAGGCGTTGATCGAGCTGATCGCCGGCTTCATCGCCTTGCTGGCGGCCGCTGTCCTGTCGCAGTTCGGCGTCGACACCCACACCCCGAATCATTCCGACCGCGAAGTCCGCCGCGTCGCCGAATGCCGCGACGCCGCCGCCTCGACGACGGTGATGGTCGAGGCCAAGCGCGACTGCTGATTCTGGCGAACCATCCGATCGTCATCGACAGGTTGCGCGCGTCTGCCGGTTTCGTCGAAACTGATCATGCTCTAGGGTTTCCTGGGCGGTGTCGGACGCCAGCGTAGAGATCGAGTTTTAGAGCTGATGAAGTCTCCCAAACGGCCGCCGCTGAAGCTGACCGACGACCAGGTCGTCACGCCTGTCGACGCCCCCATTGACGCGGCCTTCGACACGCCGATGGCCGATCACGACGCGCTCGATGACGCCCTGCCCGAGCTTGAGCCGATCCCTGACCCCGAGATCGTCCAGCCGACCTTCGAACGTCCCATGTCCGAGCGTCGCCGCCGTCGCCTGTTGGAAGAGCAGCGTCTCGCCGAAGAACGCGCGGCCGCCGCATCGGAGCCGTCGCCCGAGCTGAACGCCGAACCCTTGCCGGAATCCAGCGCCCAGGTGGAACTGGCCGTCGCCGCCGGAAAGCCGCCCGCTCCGTTCGAACTGTCCAGCCCTCCCGCCGTGAAGACGGTGGCCGCCACCCGCTCGGGCGAACCGTCCGCCCGCCACGCCTATCTGATCGCGGGCGTCGCCTCGGCTCTGTGGATCGGCGGCGTCGCCTCCTGGGCGGCCTATGAGTTCGGCGCCGGCGGGGCGGAACTGGATCCGTTGCGGATCGCCATCTACGCCCTGATCGCCCTGGCCCCCGCCGGTCTGGCCATCATGCTGGCCTATGCCGTGCGCCAGGGCGCCGGACTGGCCGCCGAGACGAGACGCGCACGTCAACTGGCCGAGGCCCTGGTCGCCCCCACCGCCCTGGCCGCCCAGCAGACGGGCGAGGTGCTCCAGTCCCTGCGGACCGACATCGACCACGCAGCCCTGGCGGCCGAGCGCGCGCGCAACGACATGGCCCTGCTGCGAGAAGCCCTGGCGGAAGAAACCGCCCGACTGAACGAGGCTGCGGACAACGCCGGCCGCACCGCGCGCCGTCTGGCCGAAAACCTGGGCCGCGAGCGCGACCAGATGCAGACCCTGGGCCTTCATCTGGACACCCAGGCCTCCGGCGTCGTCGATGCGGTCGAGCGCCAGTCGCGGATGGTCGCCGACGCCTCCGACCTGGCCCAGGCGCAACTTCGCGAAGCCGAGGCGGCGCTGGCCGCGCGCGCCGCGGACCTGGCCGCCGCAGCCGGCGAGGCCCAGGACGCCGCCCGCGTCGCCGCCGAGGACCTGGCGCGTCAGACGATCCGGCTGGAAAACGCCGGTTCCGGCGTCGCCGAACAGATTCACTCGGTCGAAGAAGGCCTGGGCCAGCAGCGCGCCGCCCTGGTCACCGCCGCCTACGCGCTTCGCACCGATCAGGAGGACTTCTCCGCCCAGGTCGAGAGCCAGCGCGCCCAGCTGGTCGAACACCTGTCCGCCACCCGTTCCGCCGCCGGCGATCTGGACCGCACCAGCCAGACCTCGGTCGATTCCATGCGCGATCTGGTCGAGGCGGCCGCCGACCAGTTCCGCGCCCTGGTGGATATGTCCCAGCGTGAGGCCGACGGCTTCGATTCCGCCACCAAGGTCGCCCTGGATCGCTTCGAGGCCCTGGCCGCCGAGGCCCGCGACGCCCTGATGGAGGAAACCCGACGCGCCCTGGAACAGATGCGCGCCACCGCCGAGGATTCCCGCGCCGCCGCCGCCGACGCCGCCGAACAGGCCCGGCTGCGGACCGACCGTCTGGGCGAAACCCTGTTCGAGGCCGCGCAAAAGGCCGACCAGGCCGCCGACGCCCGTATCGCGGACGCCCGCCGGATCGTGGGGGAAACCTCCGGCCTGGTCGAAGAGGCCGGCGAGCGCATGGTCGGCCGTCTGGAAACCCTGGTCGGTCGCCTGAACGCCACCCTGTCCGAGATCGACACCGCCGTCGCCGATATCGACGAACGCGCCGCCCGTCTGCCGCAGGAAGCGCGCGCGCGCGCCGACGCCGTCCGCGCCACGGTTGAGGACGGCCTGGCCTCCTTGTCCGCCGCCTCGCGCAAGGCGGCCGAGGACACCGAGGCCCTGGACCTGGGCTTCCAGGAACGGGTCCGCCGCAACTACGATATGCTGACCGAGGCAGTGCGGCTGATGGGCGTCGTCTCCGGCGACGCATCCCCCGCCCGTCGCCGCGACCCAGAGCCGGCGGGCGAACCCCGTGCCGAACAGCGGCCCGAACCCCGCGCCGAACCCCGATCAGATCTGCGCCCCGCCCGCGCTGCGCCAGCCAATGAAGAGCGCCGCTTCGGCTTGCGAAGCCGACTGCGGCTGGAGCCGACGGAACCGGCGCGCCCTGCCACCGAGGATGGGCTGGACTGGAGCGATCTGGTGTCGGGCGACGCCGACGACGAGGCGCCGCTGCAATTGGACACGCCAACGACGTCCATCGGTCTGGATCCTGCAGAGGCCGACGCCCTGTCCGACCGGGTCGCCGCCGCCATCCGCCGGATGGGCGTCGATCCCAACGCCCTCCTGCCCCGCTCGCGCGTCGAGGAGGCTGCGCGTGCGATCGCCAAGGGCGACCCCGACGGCGCGCGCCAGATCGTGCGCCGCGTGGCCCCCGCCGCGGTCCGCAGCGTTTCGCGACGCGTGCTCAGCGACGCCGAACTGCGTGGCGACGCCGAACGCTACGTCCGCCACTTCGCCTCTGCTCTAGCCGCTTCGGCGCGCGCCGGCGACGCCACGGCCGTTCAGACCAGTCTGGCCTCGGACAGCGGTCGCGCCTTCATGCTGCTTGACGCAGCGGTCGGCGATCTGGGTTAAGGAGCAACGGGCTTGACGAGGGTTGCAACTTGCCGCCTCCTGCACGTCACCGAACTGTCATGGACATGGCGATGGCCGGCACGATGAACGAGATCGACGGCTCCAAAAGCGGTGCGCCCGGACGCGGCGACCGCCGTCCCGGCATCATCATCTGCGCCTATGACGGCGACGACACGGGCTGGGATCTGGTCGAAGACCTGTCCGGCGAAATCTGGAGCCCCGCCGGGGCGCGCGCCGTGCCGGTTCCCGCCGCCGATCCCGACGCTCTGGCCGCCACTCTGGCCGCCCGACTGGGCAGCGGCGACTGTCGCGCCGTCCTTCTTGTGGGCCGCACCAAGGCCGACGGTTTCCGGGTCCAGATGCGCGCCGAAAACCGGACGCTGGATTACAAACATCGCCTGTCCAGCGCCGGCCCGGGCGTGGCGCGCTCCACCGCTCCCGTCGCCGATATCCTGCGCGCCTTGACCGCCGCGGGTCTTCAGGCCGACGCCTCATCGGAAGCGGAGGAGGACGCCGGTTCCTACCTGCTGTATCGCGTTCTGGCCGATCTGCCGGACGGCCATCTGACCCCGTCCATCGGCCTGCTCCGCGCGCCGGCCCCGGCGGGCGAGGCCATGGTCCGCAAGGGCGTCAAGGCTGCGGCGTCCGCGATGGCCAGCCATCTGACGCCCCTGCCCGCGCCGCGCGCCGGTTAACCCCGATGGCGCGCAGACTTTCGTGAAACCCCGGTCTAGGCTGGCGGGATGACAGTGAGTCGCAATCTGATCGTTTTCGCCGGGCTGAACGGCGCCCTGGCCGTGGCGCTGGGCGCCTTCGCCGCCCACGGCGCGGGGCCGCAGATCAAGTCCCTGTTGACGACCGGCGCCCAATATCAACTGGTCCATGCCGTTCTGGCCTTCGCCTGCGCCCAGTGGGCCGGCGGCGGACGGCTGGCTGCGACGGCCGGTTGGCTGGCGGCGTCGGGCGGTCTGATCTTCAGCCTGTCCCTGGCCCTGATCGCCTTCCTCGGCGTGCCGGCCTTCGGCGCCGTGGCCCCTATCGGCGGCGTGTTGATGATCGCCGCCTGGCTGTGCCTGGTGTTCGCCGCCCTTCGTTCCTGATCGCATCGCCTTTCCAGAAAGACCGTCGTCCATGGCCTTCCCCACGCCCGTCGATCCACGCCGCGTCCTCTATCCCGAGGTCGAGGCCCATGCCTCGGGCTGGATGGCGACCGAGGGCGTGCACGAAATCTACTATGAGGAATCCGGCAATCCGCAGGGCGTGCCGGTCATCGTCCTGCACGGGGGCCCGGGGGGGGCGGTGAACCCGGGAATGCGGCGCTTCTTCGACCCGGCTGTCTATCGCATCATCATGTTCGACCAGCGCGGCTGCGGCCTGTCGCGGCCCCATGCCTCGCTGGAGGACAACACCACCTGGACCCTGATCGACGACATCGAACGGCTGCGCGTCCTGTGCGGCGTGGAAAAATGGGTGGTGTTCGGCGGATCGTGGGGCTCGACCCTGTCGATGACCTACGCCATCACCCACCCGGACCGGGTTCGGGCGCTGGTGCTGCGCGGCATCTTCCTGCTGACGAAGAAGGAACTGCACTGGTTCTATCAGGACGGCGCCTCGATGATCTTTCCCGACGCCTGGGAACGGTTCCTGGAGCCGATCCCCGAGGCCGAGCGCGGTGATCTGATGGCCGCCTATTACAAGCGGCTGATCGGCGACGACGCGGCCGAGCGTGAGCGTTGCGCCGTCGCCTGGTCCAGTTGGGAAGGCGAGACGGTCAGCGTCGAGGGCCCCAACGCCCGGCCCGAAAAATTCGCAGAGCCGGCGTTCGCCGTCGCCTTCGCCCGGATCGAGAACTGGTTCTTCACCAATGCCGGCTTTTTCGAAGAGGACGGCTGGATCCTGAAGAATGTGGACCGGATGCGCCACATCCCGTGCTGGATCGCCCAGGGGCGGTTCGATGTGGTCACGCCCATCTCGGGCGCCTGGGCCCTGCACCGCGCCTGGCCTGAGGCGCAGCTGGACATCGTCGGTGACGCCGGCCACGCCTCGTCTGAACCGGGCATCGTCGACAGCCTGGTACGCGCCACGGACTGGGCCGCCACCGTCTGATTTAGACCTGACGTCCATAGAAAAAGGCCGCCACGACGATCGTGTGGCGGCCTTTTCGTTGCCTGCGTATCAGAACCGCTTGGCGGTCCGGCTATCCAGGCTCCACGCGCCCGGGCCGGCCGTGAAGATGTACAGGAAGATGAAGCAGAACAGGATGGCGGCGTCGCCCCCGTTCAGCACCGGCATCGGGTCGCGCGGGAAGTGGAACATCCAATAGGCCACCGCCATCTGGCCCGAGGCGATGAAGGCCGCCGGGCGCGTGAACAGGCCCAACACCAGCAGCACGCCGGTCACCAGTTCGATCACGCCGCCGACGCCGAACAGCGAGAACAGCTCTTGCTGCCCCGGCTCCGCCCCTGCCGGAAAGCCGAACAGCTTGACCAGGCCGTGGACCAGAAACAGCAGGCCTGCGACGATCCGAAGCGCGGCCAGCGCACGCGGCGACCAGGCGCTCGCTTGGTTGAACATTGTCTTTCCCTTACCTTCCCAGCGCCTCGGCGCTGCATGAGATTTAACGGCCGGACCGGGGTCCGACCGTGAAGCTTGAGCCTAAAATCAGGCGGCGTCCACCAGCACGATCTCGGCGTCCGACAGAGCCTTGACCGTCACGACGTCCTCCTGGGCGATGGCGGCGCCGTCACGCGCGTTCAGCCGCACGCCATTGACCTCGACCTCGCCTTTTGCGGGCACCAGATAGGCCCGGCGCTGGACGCCCAGCGGATAGTCCGCGCTGTCACGCGCGTTCAGCGTCGCCGCCACGATCCGCGCATCGGTGCGGATCGGCAGGGCGTCGCCCCCGCTTTCGACCGTGTCGCCGTCAAAGCCGGAAGCCAGGACCACGAACTGTCCCGAACGCTCGCCCTTCGGAAAGGGCTTTGTGCCCCAGCTGGGTGCATCGCCTCGACGTGTCGGCTCGATCCAGATCTGGAAGATCCGGGTCAGTTCCGGCTCGGCGTTGTATTCGGCGTGGCGGATGCCCGTGCCCGCGCTCATCACCTGGACGTCGCCGGCGACCGTGCGGCCCTTGTTGCCCAGGCTGTCCTCATGGCTGATCGCGCCGTCGCGGACATAGGTGATGATCTCCATGTCGGCGTGCGGATGGGGCGGAAAGCCCGTGCCGGCGGCGATCTCGTCGTCGTTCCAGACGCGTAGATTGCCCCAGCTCATCCGCTTGGGATCGTAATAGTTGGCGAAGGAGAAATGGTGTTTGGCGTTCAGCCAGCCGTGGTTGGCGCCGCCAAGGGATTCAAACGGTCTGCGCTCGATCATCGGTGGGGTCCTTTCGCGCCGGAACCGTCCGACGCCTTTGCTTGACGACAAGATAGAGATCGGCGACCGATCAGAAATAGAAACAGTTGAAACTCATCGTTTCCAGCGGACCGCGCCGATGAACCGTCTTCCCGATCTCGAAGCCTTGGCCATCTTCGCCAAGGTCGCCGACGTCCAATCGTTTTCGGGAGCTGCGGAAACCCTCGGCCTGTCCAAGGCCACGGTGTCCAAGGCGGTGACGCGGCTGGAACAATCGCTGGGGACGACCCTGCTCCACCGCACGTCTCGCCGGTTCGCCCTGACCGACACGGGCCGCAACCTGGCTGCACGCGCCGCCCATATGCTGGCCGAGGCGGAAGGCGCCGTGTCGGAGGCGCTGGATATGTCGGTGACGCCGCGTGGTCTGGTGCGTCTGGCCGCACCCATGTCATTCGGCATGGCCTATGTCGCGCCCGCCCTGCCCGAGTTCCTGGCCAAGAACCCCGACATATCGGTGGATCTGCATCTGTCGGACGAGGTGATCGACCTGGTGGGCGGCGGGTTCGATTGCGCCCTGCGGATCGCGTCCCTGCCGGATTCGTCCCTGACGGCGCGAAAGCTGCGGCCCGTCAATCGCGCCCTGGTCGCCTCGCCCTCATATCTGGACCAGCGCGGCCGGCCGACCCATCCCGACGACCTGGCCCGTCACGCCTGCCTCAGCTACGCCTATATGCCAAACCCTGACGCCTGGCGCTTCACCAATGCGGCAGGCGAGGAAGTGGTGGTCCATCCCTGCGGGCCCTTGCGCGCCAACAACTCAGACGCCCTGACCGCCTCCCTGTGCGGCGGCCTTGGTCTCTTTCCGCAGCCGGACTTCATCTACTGGAAGGACGTGGCGGGCGGGCATCTGGAAACGGTGATGACGGACTGGCGCCTGCCGCCCATCGCCCTGCATCTGGTGGCGCCCAACAGCGGGCCGCGCCCGGCGCGGGTCACGGCCCTGATGGACTATCTGGCGCTGCGGTTCAGCGGGCCGCTATGGCCCGGCGACACCGTGGGGCGTTGACCGGCCTCAGCCGCACTTGACCTGCTGGATCACGCCCGTCGCCTGGTCGAAGACGAAGTTCACGCGGTTCTCGCGATAATCCATCGTCGCCGGACAGGTGGTGCACAGGACGCGGAAGGTCTGACCTTGCGGCGCCGTCGGCACGGTGGAGCGGTTGCGCCCCACATAGGCCTGATAATCCTCGACCTTGCAGGGTTTGAAGGCCGTCTCAGGCCCCGTCATCGGCGGGGCGACGGGCGGGGCCACAGGCGAAGCAGGGGCGCAGGCCGCCAGGCCCAGGGCGCCGGCGCTCAATGTGGCGCTCAACAGGGTGCTCAAACGCAGGATCATCGTAAGCCGCCTTTCCTTTTGCTCAGCCGCAGCGGACCTGTTCGATCACGCCGGTTTGCTCATTATAGAAGATGTTCAGCCGATAGGCCGAGAAATCCTGCGTGACCGGGCAGGTGGTGCAGGTCACGCGCCGGTTGACCACATCGACCGGCACCGGGATTTCGCTGCGCGACTTGCCGATCAGATACTGCATCTCGCCCGCCTTGCAGACGTCCTCGGTCTGGGCCGTCGGCATTCGACTGCCGACCGGCGGGTTCAGTTGCGCCTGTTCGACTGCGCGCGGCGCAGGCGCGTCCGCCACCGGCGTCGAACAACCCGCCAGCAGCGTCACGGCGATCAGGCCGCCTTTTCCCAGCGCCCCTCGTCCGACTGTTTCCAATAGGCCAGGTTCGCGCCCTGCGCCTTCAAGGTCTTCCATCGTCCCCGCGCGTGCTGCAGCGCCGGCTCGTCCCGACCGTCGAAAATTATGAAGCATCGTTCGAACCCTTCCGTTGCGCCCATGTCTGCGTCGTCGACGATGAACAGCGCCTGAGCGCCGTTCAGGTTCTCTCCCGTGTCGCTTAGAAGCACCGGCTGACGCGCCGCATGGGGCTGGTCGGCCCGCCCATGCGGCAGGAAACTGTCGTCGCGAAACGTCCACAACAGCTCGTCCACATCGTCCAGACGGTGTGAATGCGAGGATTTGATCAAGGCGCGCCAGCCCCGCTCGATCGTCTTGTCGAGCAGGGTCGGCAGCACCTGATCCAGCGTGGACCGCTCCAGATGGTAGAACCAGATTTCAGGCTTGCCGTTCATCCGACCCTACCGATCCGACGCTCAGCCTTCGTAGGAATCCGCCACCATGCGATCCAGGGTGCGAACGGCGAAGCCGACGCCGCCCTCCGGCACGGTGGGGTTGGGGCTCTTGTTGGCCCAGGCGGTCGGGGCGATGTCCAGGTGCGCCCACGGCACGCCGTTGGTGAAGCGCTGCAGGAACAGGGCGGCGGTGATCGAGCCGCCGGCGCGGCCGTTGCCGGTGTTCTTCACATCGGCGATCTTGGAATCGATGTGCTGCTCGTAGATCGCGGGGATCGGCATCCGCCAGAAGTTCTCGCCGACCTTCTTGGCCGCCGCCAGGATCGGATCGGCGACATCGTCCGAGTTGGAGAAGACGCCGGCGTAGTCCAGGCCCAGGGCCACGATCATGGCGCCCGTCAGGGTGGCCAGGTCGATCATGAACTTGGGCTTGAAACGCTCCTGCGTGTACCAAAGCGCGTCGGCCAGGACGAGGCGACCCTCGGCGTCGGTGTTGATCACCTCGACCGTCTGACCCGACATCGACACCACCACGTCGCCCGGACGCTGGGCGTTGCCGTCCGGCATATTCTCGACTAGGCCCAGCACACCCACGGCGTTGACCTTGGCCTTGCGTCCGGCCAGGGCGATCATGGTGCCGGTCACCGCGGCGGCGCCGCCCATGTCCCACTTCATGTCTTCCATGCCGTCCGCCGGCTTGATCGAGATGCCGCCGGTGTCGAAGCAGACGCCCTTGCCGACGAAGGCCAGAGGCTGGCCGCCGGCCTCGCCGCCGTTCCACTTCATGATCGCCAGCTGGCTATCGCGACGGCTGCCCTGGCCCACGCCCAGCAGCGTCCGCATCCCCAGCGCCTCCATCTCGGCCTCGCCCAGGATCTCCACTTCCAGGCCCAGGCTTTCCAACGCCTTGACGCGTTTGGCGAACTCGGCCGGATAGAGGACGTTGGCGGGCTCGGACACCAGATCGCGGGCGAAGATCACCCCGTCCGCTACCGCCGACAGCGGCTCAAGCGCGGCCTCTGCGGCGCGCAGATCCGAGGTCACGACGCGAACCGCCGTGATGGACGGAACCTTGTCGGCCTTTTGCGTGGTGCGGTATTTGTCGAATCGGTAGGCCGCCAGACGCGCGGCGAAACCGGCTCGCGCCGCCTGTTCGGGCGTCAGGTCGGAGGCGTCGATGGTCAGAACCTCGGCGCCCGACAGCTTCACCGCCGTATAGGACGATCCGCCGAACGCCTCGACTGCCAGATCGTCCAGCTTGGCCTTGTCTCCGACACCGATCAGCAGGATCGCGTTGGCGTCCACGCCCGACGGGACGGCGACCAGCAGGGTCTGGCCCGCCTTGCCGACGAACCGGCCCTTGCTCATGGCCTTGGTCAGGGCGCCGCCGGTCTTGCCGTCCAGGGCCGAGCCGGCCGCAGTCAGGGTCCGGTCTTCGAATACGGGCGCCGCGACAATCTCGGCGGCGTCCACGGCGGCGACGAATTCGATCTTCATTCAATCAACTCCAGCCAGGCCCCACCCGGCGTCTGCAAGGACTAAAAGACAATGGCGCGCCCGCTTGTCGCCGACGCGCCGTGATGTGCTACTAGATGCGCCTCAATATCGCCGCCTGCAACCGGGCGAAGTCCATCCGCCCATGAACCTGATTCAAAGATACCTTTTTCGCCAGATCCTGTTCCCCGTGGTCGCCGCCTGTGCAGCGCTGGCGGGTATCGGCATTCTGAGCCAGAGCCTGGACCAACTCCAGGTCATCGTCGAACGTGGCCAGAGCGTGTGGATCATGGTCAAGCTGACGCTGCTGGCCCTGCCGCAGCTGCTGGCGGTGATTCTGCCCATCGGCCTGTTCGTCGGCGCCCTGATCGCCCTGACGCGGCTTCAGCGCGAGCAGGAGCTGACGGCCAGCTTCGCCGGGGGCATGACCCGCTGGCAGGTGATCGCGCCCGCCGCCCGCATCGCGGTGCTGGTGGCCCTGGCCACCCTGCTGGTCAACGTCTTCGTGTTGCCGTGGGCGCAGCAGGAGGCCCGGCGTCAGGCCTTCGACATCCGCACCGACCTGGCCGCCCTGCTGGTCGAGGAGGGGCAGTTCGTCCAAGGCCCTGACGGCCTGACCGTCTATGTTCAGCAGATCGAGCAGAACGGCCTGCTGAAGAACCTGTTCGTCTATCTGGACGACAAGGACAAGGTCACGACCTGGAACGCCGCCGAGGCCCGGTTCAGCCGCGACGCCGGCGGCACCCCCGTCCTGACCATGATCGACGGCTCGGCCCAGCGTTACTCGTCGGGCGGCGTGCTGGAGACGCTGTCGTTCGGCCGCTACGACTTCTCGCTGGCGCCCTTCGTTGGGGTGACCGACACCCTGCGCTACAAGCCCACCGACCTTTATCTGCGGCAGTTGCTGAACCCCACCGCCAGGATGATCGAGATCGCGGGCACGCGTGGCGAACTGCTGGCCGAGGCCCATTCGCGCCTGTCATCGCCGCTTTACGCCTTGGTCGCCATGGCCCTGGCCCTGTCCGCCATTCTGGGCGGCGCCTTCAGCCGCACCGGCTATACGCTGCGGATCGCCAAGGCGGCCGCCCTGTTCCTGCTGCTGCGCGTGATCGGCTATGGGCTTGTCGCCGCCAGCGCCTGGAACGCGGGCTTGAACGTGCTTCAATACGTCGTGCCCATCGTGGCTATCGCGGTCGCCATGCGTGTGTTGTTCCGCGCCCTGAAACCCCGACGCAGCCGCAGCGCCGCAGCCCTGCGCGACCTGAAAGCGAAGTTCGCATGACCGCCGCGACCCCGCCGGCGCGCCGTTCGCCGCACATTCCCCGTCTGGGCGGCATCGAACGCTACGTCCTGGTCCAGCAGCTTCGCTCGCTCGGCGTGGCCCTGGCCGTGATCTCGGCCCTGGTCATGCTGATCGACTTCGTCGAGGTGTCGCGCGGCGTCGGCTCGGACCAGGATCTTTCGGCGTTGCGGATCCTCAGCCTGGTGCTGCTGAAGTCGCCGTCGGTGATCGTGCAGCTGATGCCGTTCGTCTTCCTGTTCGGCACCCTGTCGGCCTTCATCAGCCTGAACCGGCGCAGCGAGTTGATCGCCATGCGGGCGGCGGGCGTCTCGGCTTGGCGTTTCGTCCTGCCGGCGGCCGGCATGGCCTTTGTGCTGGGGGTTCTGACGGTGACGGTGCTGGGGCCGCTGGCCTCGGCCGGCGACGGCCTGTGGCAGCGCGAGCGCGCGCGCATTTCCGGCACTGCGCCTGGCGGCGATCCGAAGGAGGCGATCTGGCTGCGCGAGGGCGACGACCAGCGCCAGATGATCATCCGCGCCGGCCGCCAGGACCGCGCCAACGCCCGCCTGCTGGACGTCAGCTTCTTCATCTACACCACGGCGGCCGGGGGCGGCCGCACCTTCTCCGAACGGATCGAC
This sequence comes from uncultured Brevundimonas sp., assembly GCA_963515305.1. Classification (GTDB taxonomy): domain Bacteria; phylum Pseudomonadota; class Alphaproteobacteria; order Caulobacterales; family Caulobacteraceae; genus Brevundimonas. The sequence goes on along the minus strand of CAUPWX010000005.1, from coordinate 131,480 downwards.
GCCAAGTCGGCCTCGCTGAACGCCGGGAGCTGGCGACTGACCGACGCCGTCGGCGCCCAGATCGGCCAGCGCGCGGTCAACTATTCCAGCCTGACCCTGGTTTCCAGCCTGGCGGACGAAGAGGCGTTCGAACGGTTCGCGCGCCCCCAATCGACCCCCTTCTGGTCCTTGCCGAACCAGATCAGCCGGATCGAGAACGCCGGCTTCACCTCCACCGCCTATCGCCTGCGGTTTCAGCAGTTGCTGGCCACGCCGCTGGTGTTCGCCGCCATGTCGATCCTGGCGGCCGCCTTTTCGCTGCGCCTGATGCGGTTGGGCGATCTGGCGCGAATGAGCGTGGCGGCCGTGGTGCTGGGTTTCGCCTTCTTCTTCCTGAACCAGTTTTCGTCAGCCATGGGGTCGGCCGAGGTCGTGGCGCCCTTCGTCGCCGCCTGGCTGCCGCCCGTTCTGACGGCGCTCGCAGCCTTTACCTTGCTGTTCTATACCGAAGACGGCTAATCGGGCGCTCGCTAGTAAAGAATACGGATGGCCTATGCAGGGTGATCGCCGCGATCGGCGCTTCGGTGCTTTCAGAGCCCGGCTTCTGGCCGGGGCCGCCCTGGTCGCCTGCGCGCCGCTGGCCACGCCCGCATTGGCCCAGACGGGCCAGCCGCCCGTGGCGCAGCCGGTCGCCCAGCCCGCCACGCCCCCTGCGGACGGCCTGGCGCCGAACGCCGTCTATGTCGATGCCGACAACGCGCGCCGCGAAGGCGATTCGATCATTGTCAGCGGCACGCCTGACCACCGCGCCTATGTCCGCACGCGTGGGCACGTCTTGCGCGGCGAGAACCTGTCCTATGATCTGAACGCCGGCTCTGCGACCGGATCGGGCAATGTCGAGGCCATCGCGCCCGACGGCACCGTGGTCTACGCCAGCCAGCTGGAGCTGGACCAGAATCTGACGACCGGCGTCGCGGTGGATTTCGCCACCCGCCTGTCCAACGGCGCCAGCCTGATGGCCGCTACCGCCGTGCGCCGCAGCGAGAATGTGAACGAGCTGAACTACGCCCGTTTCACTCCCTGCCCCCTTTGCGACGCCAACGGCCCGCGCCGCCCCACCATTTCGATCCAGGCCGAGCGCGTGGTTCAGGACGAGCAGCTTCGCGCCATCCTGTATCGCAACGCGGTCTTCTACATCGGCCCCGTTCCGGTCTTCTACACGCCCTTCTTCGCCCACCCCGATCCGTCGGTGGAGCGGGCGTCGGGCTTCCTGGTGCCCATCGTCAACTATGACGAGGGGCGCGGCGTGTCGGTGGAGGTTCCCTATCTCCACGTCGTCTCGCCATCCGAAGACTGGCTGATCAGTCCGCAGATCAACACGCGCGTCGCGCCGCTGCTGAACCTGCAGTGGCGCCGCCGGTTCGCCAACGGCATGATCGTGGCGCGCGGCGGTTATACCTACGAGCGCGATTTCGGCGATTTCGACCTGGACGGCGACGGCGATTTCGAAAGCAATGTCCGTTTCGGCGACCGCGAGCATCGCAGCTATCTGCTGTCTCACGGCGAGTTCGATCCCGATGGTCCGTGGCGCTTCGGCTTCACCGCCGAACGCACGTCCGACAAGACGTTGTTCGACCGCTACGACGTGCGCTCGCCCTATCAGGACAACGGCCTCTATTACGGCGACCGTCGTCGCCTGATCAGCCAGATCTACGCCGAGCATCAGACCGACCGGTCCTATGTGTCGGTCGCGGCCTTCTCGATCCAGAGCCTGCGTCTGAACCCCGCCTTCGCCGACAATGACTTCCGCGATGCGGACGGGTTCAAGGTGTTCGAGCGGGACGACACCCTGCCCTTCGTCGCCCCGTTGATCGACGCGCGATGGGAACCGCACGAACTGGTGCTGGGCGGGCGGCTGCGGCTCAAGGGTTCGGCCGTGGCGCTTTATCGCGACGCCTTCGTCGGCGCGCCGATCCTGAGCCCCGAGATCGTGCCGCCGGTCACCACCGGCCTGGCCGGGGTGGACAGCCGCCGCGTCACCGGCCAGCTGGAATGGCGTCGCGCCTTCATCCTGCCTGTGGGCCTGCGCGTTGAGCCGTTCGTGGACAGCCGCGTCGACCTCTATTCGATGTCGGACCTGCCGCCGATGATGGGCATCGAAAGCGACGCCACGATCAGCCGCTCGCGCTTCAGCGCCGGGGTGGACGTGACCTATCCGCTGATCAAGCGCGTCGGAGACGCCGACATCATCCTGGAGCCGGTCGGCCAGTTCTCGGTGTCCAACAAGGTCGATCTGGACCCGCGCATTCCGATCGAGGACGCCCAGGTGCTGGAACTGGACGAATCGTCCCTGTTCCGCATGGACCGTTTCTCGGGCTACGACCTGATGGAAGGCGGGGCGCGTTTGACGGCGGGCGGCCGCGCCACCATCCGCTGGTCGGAGGGCCGCAAGGCCAGCCTGTTCGTGGGCCGCAGCTATCGCTTCCAGCAGCAGGACGACTTCCGCACGTCCATCCCAGACGCCCCGGCCCGACTGTACGATCCCACCGGCTTGGCATCCGAGACGTCAGACTGGGTGGTTCAGGGCGATTTCTCGCCGTCCGACCGCATCCGCAGTTGGTTCCATGCCACCGTCGACGGCTCGGGCGAGGTGCGCCGCGCCGAGGCGGCTGTGGACGGCCGCTGGGGCCGTCGCAACCTGGCCACCGTCAGCTATATTCTGGATCAGTCCAATCCCGTCGACGGCCCGCTGAACCGAAACTACGAGTTCGTGCAGCTGGCGGGCCAGCAGTTCGTCTATCGCAACTGGGGCTTCACCGTCGCCGGCATCGCCGATCTGGATCAGAACGAGATCACCCGATCGGAGGTGGGAATGCTGTTCGACGACGACTGCCTGCGCTTCGAACTGGGTTATCGCCGCGACAACACCCGCGCCCGGCCCGGCGGCCCCTCCGAAGGGGTATATGTACGCCTAAACCTCGCCACTTTCGGAGGTTCAGGTTATGGACAGGGCGATATGCGTTGAGCATGACGCTTTACGGGGCGCGATCGCCTGCCGGTCTGGCTGGCGGACCGCTGTGAGGAATCAGGACGAGCAATGGGTTTGATGCGTTATTCGACGGGGGCTGCGCTCGCGGCGCTCCTGCTCGCCGGTTCGGCCCATGGCCAGACGGCCCCCGCCCAGCCTCAGGGTCCGGCGCCCGCGCGAACCCCGCCCGCCCAGACGCCCTCCCGAGCCGCACCCCAGGCCGCACCCCAGGCCGCCGCCGCCGGTGCGCCCAATCCTGCGGCCGAGGAAGCCCCGACGCCCGCACGCGCCGAACCGCAGTTCGAAATGGCCGACGGCATCGTCGCCACCGTCAACGACAAGATCATCACCGGCTATGACCTGCGTCAGCGAATGCTGATGCTGATCGCCTCGTCGCAGGTTCAGCCGACCGAGCAGAACCTGCCCGCCATCCAGCAGGCCGCCCTGAACGCCCTGATCGAGGATCGGCTGAAGACCCAGGAGATGGCCAAGTTCGAAAGCCTGAAGGTCACGGACGAAGAGGTCGACGGCGAAATCGCCGAAATGGCGCGCGCCGCTGGCACGACGCCCGCCGCCTATATCCAGTTCCTTCAACAGGGCGGCATCCAGCCCGCCGCCTTCCGCGAGAACCTGCGGACCCAGATCGGCTGGGGCCAACTGATTCCCGGCCGCTTCAACAGCCGCGCCCGGCCCAGCACCCTGCAGGTCGATCAGGAGCTTCGTCGTCTGAACGAGGCCGCGTCCAAGCCTCAGTTCCTGCTGGGTGAGATCTACATCGACGCGGCCCGTGTCGGCGGCGCCCAGGCGGCATTGAACGGTGCGCGCCAACTGGTGCAGCAGATCATTCAGGGCGCCCCCTTCCAGGCCGTGGCGCAACAGTTCTCGGCCGCGCCGTCGGCCAACGCCCGCGTGCCGGGCGACGCCGGCTGGGTCGTGCGCGATTCGTTGCAGCCGGCCGTCCAGACGGTGGTCGATCAGCTTCAGCCCGGCCAACTGTCCAATCCGATCGTGGTCGATGGCGGGGTCTATATCCTCTATCTCCGCGACAAGCGCGACGGCGCGGCCACCAGCCTCGTTTCGCTGCGTCAACTCATGATCGAACTGCACGAAACAGCGTCGGAGGCTGATGTTGCGGCCGCCACGCAGAAGCTGCAGACGCTGCGGACCGGCCTGACGTGCGACAACATCATCTCCCAGGCCCGCGCGACTGAAGGCGTGATCGGCGCCGATCTGGGCGAATCCGACGTCGCCAACCTGGCGCCCCAGTTCCAGCAGTTCGCCCGCACCGGCGAACTCGGCGCCGTCTCCACCCCGATCCGCACCCCTCTGGGTCTGCATCTGGTCGCCGTCTGCGGTCGTCGCGTCGGCGGTCCCGAGGCGCCCAGCCGTCAGCAGGTCGAGAACCGGCTGCGCTCGCAGAACCTTCAGGTTCTGGAGCGTCGCTATCTGCGCGATCTGCGTAGCGACGCCCTGATCGAGTTCAAATGACCGCAGCGGTCGCGCCTCTGGTTCTGACGCTGGGCGAACCCGCCGGCGTCGGGCCGGAGATCGTGGCCGCCGCCTGGTCGGCGTTGAGGGCTGAACCGCTGGTCTTCGCCGTCATCGGCGACGCCGAACTGTTGCGAGCCCAGGGCGTGCCGGTGCTGGAGATCGCGGGTCCTGGCGATGCGACCGACCGCTTCTCGCGCGCGCTGCCGGTCATTCATCGTCCCCTGCCCGTCCCGGTTCAGGTCGGCCATCCCGACCCGGCCAACGCCCCGGCCGTCGCCGACGGCATCGAGGAGGCCGTTAGTTTCGCCCTGTCGGGCGAGGCCTCGGGCGTCGTCACCGCGCCCATCGCCAAGGCGCCGATGTACGCCTCGGGCTTTCGCTTCCCCGGCCATACCGAGTTCATCGCCGAGCTGACCGCCGACGCCCCTTACGCTGGCACGCGCGGCCCGGTGATGATGTTGACGGCGCGTGACCTGCGCGCCTGTCTGGTCACCATCCATGTCGCCCTGGACCAGGTGCCCGAACTGGTGACGGCCGAGCGCGTCGCCCGCACCGCCCGCGTCGTTCATGAAAGCCTGCGCCGCGACTTCGCCATCGCCCGTCCGCGCCTGGCCATGGCCGCCCTGAACCCCCATGCAGGCGAAGGCGGCGCGCTCGGTCTTCAGGAACTCGACATTCTGATCCCCGTCGCCGAACAGCTGCGCGCCGAAGGCATCGACATCACCGATCCCAGGCCCGCCGACACCCTGTTCCACGACGACGCCCGCGCCACCTATGACGCCGCCATCTGCATGTATCACGATCAGGCCCTGATCCCGGTCAAGACGCTGGACTTCTGGGGCGGGGTCAATGTCTCGTTGGGCCTGCCGATCATCCGCACCTCGCCCGACCACGGCACGGGGTTCGACATCGCCGGCCAGGGCATCGCCCGACCGGACAGCCTGATCGCGGCCATTCGTCTGGCGTCAGAGATGGCGGCGGCGCGCGCCGCGCGCTAACAGGGCGGTGTGACCGACCAACCTTCCCTCCGCGAAACCCTCGACGCCCACGGCCTGTCGGCCAAGAAGAGCTTCGGCCAGCATTTCCTGCTGGACCTGAACGTCACCCGCAAGATCGTGCGCCTGGCGGGCCCTTTCGACGGTCGCGCCGTGATCGAGGTCGGTCCCGGCCCCGGCGGCCTGACCCGCGCCCTGCTGGAATCCGACGCTGGCCCGGTGATCCTGGTCGAAAAGGATCCGCGCTTCATTCCCCTGCTCAGTGAGCTCGACGACGGGGCAGGCCGCCTGACCATCGTCGAGGCCGACGCCCTAAAGGTGAAGGAAGCCGAACTGGTGTCTGGCCCTGCCCATCTGGTGTCCAACCTGCCCTATAACGTCGGCACGGCCCTGCTGATCAAATGGCTGACCGGCCCTTGGCTGCCGCACAGCCTGACCCTTATGTTCCAGAAGGAGGTGGCCGAACGCGTGGCCGCTGGTCCGGGCGAGGACGCCTATGGCCGTCTGGCCGTGATCTCCCAGGCCGTCTGCACGGCCCGCATCGTCATGCACCTGCCCGCCGCCGCCTTCACCCCGCCGCCCAAGGTGGCCTCGGCTGTCGTGCACCTGGTCCCGCTGGACGAGCGCCCGTCGCCCGAACGCCTGAAAAAGCTGGAGCGTGTCACCGCCGCCGCCTTCGGCCAGCGGCGCAAGATGCTGCGTTCCAGCCTGAAACAACTGGGCGGCGCCGCCCTGTGCGAGGCCGCCGGCATCGAACCCGACGCCCGCGCCGAGACCATCGACGTCGCGGGCTTTCTGCGTCTGGCCGACGCCCTGCCCAAGGCCCCGGCATGACCGTCGAACCCTTCCGCGCCATCTCCGTCAGCCGCCTGGCCCATCAGTTGAAGGCTGAAGGTCGGTCGATCATCCATATGGAGTTCGGCCAGCCCTCGACCGGCGCCCCCGCCGCCGCCATCGCCCGCGCGCACCAGGTGCTGGACGCCGATGCGATGGGCTATTGGGAAAGCCCCGATCTGCGCGCCCGCATCGCGCGCCTGTATGACGACCGCTATGGCGTCACGGTCGATCCCGATCGCATCCTGCTGACCTGCGGCGCCTCGCCGGCCCTGGTCCTGGCGCTCAGCACCCTGTTCACGCCCGGCGACCGGATCGCCCTGGCTCGCCCCGGCTATGTCGCCTATCGCAACACCCTTCACGCCCTGCACCTGACGCCGGTCGAAATCGCCTGCGGCGCGGACACGCGTTTCCAGCTGACCGCCGATCAACTGCGCGCGCTGGATCCCGCCCCCGCCGGGATCATCATCGCCAGCCCGGCCAATCCGACCGGCACCATCATTCCCGACGCCGAACTGGCCGCCATCGCCCAGGTCTGTCGCGAGCGGGGCATCGCTATCGTCTCGGACGAAATCTATCACGGCCTCAGCTACGTCGGACCCACGCCATCGATGCTGCAGTTTGCGCCCGAAACCGTAGTGATCAATAGCTTCTCCAAATACTGGAGCATGGCGGGCTGGCGGCTGGGCTGGCTGCTGGTTCCCCCGAACCGGGTCGAGGCGGCGCGCGCCTATATCGGCAATATGTTCCTGACCCCGCCCAGCCTCAGCCAGCACGCCGGACTGGTGGCGATGGATGCGGTTGAAGAGCTTGAAGGCCATATCCAGACCTACGCCCGCAATCGCCAACTGATGCTGGACGCCCTGCCCGCGCTGGGTCTGCGAAAGATCGCCCCGCCCGACGGCGCCTTCTACATCTGGGCCGATATCGGCCATCTGACGGACGACAGTGTGACCTTCTGCGAGCAGTTGCTGCGCGACACCGGCGTCGCCACCGCGCCCGGCGTCGATTTCGATCCCGTCGACGGCCGCCGCTTCATCCGCTTCAGCTTCGCCGTCTCTACGCCGGAGGTCGAAGAGGCCCTGAACCGCATCCGCCCCTGGTTCGCCGCCAGGGGCTAGGTCGCGCGATGCAGCGCATCGTACAGCTTCCTGGGTTCCAACGGCTTGGCCAGCCAGTCCGTCATTCCTGCGGCATAGCAGGCGTCGACCTGCTCCGCCTCCGTCCCGGCGCTAAAGCCGATCACCGGCACGCCGGCGTTCAGACCGCCCGAGGCGCGTAACTGTCGCGTCGCCTCATTGCCGTCGATGCCGGGCATATTCACATCCATCAGCACCACGTCGAACGGCTGTTCGGCCAAAAGCGACAGCGCCAGATGCCCGTCGGACGCCGTCGCCAGATCCACGTCCAGCGGCTGGAGCACCAGTGCGATGGTCCGGCGATTGATCTCGTGGTCATCCACAGCCAGCACGCGTATGCGCCGGCCCAACACCGGCGCTTCGGCGTCCAGGTCGTGATCGGCCGGCGTCGGCTCGCCCGCCGGCAGATCGACGCACAGGGTGAAGGCGGCGCCCTTCTCGGGAGTGCTCTCCACCGTCAGATCGCCGCCCATCAGCCGCGCCAGTTCCCGGCTGACGGTCAGGCCCAGCCCCGTTCCGCCATAGGTCCGCGCCACTTCGGCCGACCCTTGCGCGAACGGCGTGAACAGTCGGCTCATGGCCTCGGGCGCGATGCCGGCCCCCTGGTCGACCACGGTCAGGCTGAGACAGTGCAGGTCGTCGCCGCGCGGTGCGGCGACCTGGATGCCGATCGTCCCGGCCGGCGTGAACTTGATCGCGTTGGACACCAGATTGTTGATGATCTGACGCAGCCGATACGGATCGCCGCGCAGCCACACGGCGTCGCCGTCCACCCCCGAAATGTCCAGCATCAGACCCTTGTCCGCCGCCGGCGCCGCCCAGAACCGCGCCGTGTCGCGAACCAGATCCCCCAGTTCGAAATCCCGACTTTCGATCGACATCGCCCCGGCCTCCATCTTGGAGTGATCCAGCAGGTCGTTCAGCATCCCGGTCATCAGACGACCGGCGTCGATGATCAGATCGGCGGTTTCCTCGCGTTGTTCGGGCAGTTTTCCGCCACGAAGGACGTGGGCGCCGGCCAATATGGCGCTGACGGGCGTCCGCAGTTCGTGGCTGACGATCGCGGCCATGGCCGCACGATCCGCCATCGCGGCTTGCGCCTGTTCCAGGCGCCGTTCGGCCTCGGCGCGGGATTGCACCTCGGCCTGACGTGACCCATGCACGCGCCAATAGATGTTCAGCATCATGCCGACGAACAGGGCGGCGGACAGGGTCATGACCACCACGCCGCGCGTGTCGCCTTGAACCACCTTGATCACCGGCATCAGTGCGAGAGCGGCAAGATAGGGGCCGCCGCCGATGAAGAAGATCGTCCGCGATGCAATTCCCGACGCCACATTGGTCAGGAGCCCGCCCGCCATCGTCAGGGCGGCCAGGGTCACCAGGGCCGGATGGTTGGTGGACCATATGACCAGGGCGATCACCGCATAGTTGGTCGCCATGAGGGTCGTGGACGCTAGGGCGACGGCGATCGCCAGGCGACCGGTCGATGGCTCTGCACGCCTGAACGGCGCCATGGCCCACAGCTCGAACGCCTGCACGATCAAGGCTGCGGCCAGCCACAGCGGAATCCACCGGATCATCCCGGCTTCGTTCATCGCCCATGCGACCAAGGCGGCCAGCAGAAGCCTGACCGGCACCTGTTTGGCGCGCTCCTTGGCGCTGCTCGCCAGAACAGGCCCCATCGAGTCCAGAAAATGCATGATACCCCCGTTCGCCGCCTACCGTTAGGTCAAGAGGCCGAACAGGACGTAAACCCTGCACATTCAGCGGCTAAGGACTGTCCCCTAGTGCGGCGTTTACGGTTTTCAGGGGTCTGCAGGGCAGAACGCCTTCAGTAGCGTTGCGTTGAGTACCCCGCGCCGCAGACCCCAGGGTCTGCGGCGTATTTTTCGTCAGACGGCTTCGCGCAGCAACGCGGCCCTGTAATCGCCGACCCACAGGTTCCTGAATCGGCGCGACCGCTCGGCGTGATAGATGTGAGCCAGTTCGGCGTAGGACCGATCGAAATCCTCGTTGACCAGCACATAGTCGAAGGCGTCGCAGTGTTCGATCTCGCCCTTGGCGTTGGCCACGCGGCGCTCGATCACCTCTTCTGAATCCTGCGACCGCGTCACCAGACGGCGGCGGAGTTCTTCCAGGCTGGGCGGCAGGATGAAGACCCGCACGGCGTCCTGCGGACACTTCTCGGCCACGTCCCGCGCGCCCTGCCAGTCGATGTCGAACAGCACGTCGCGCCCTTCGGCCAGGGCCCGGTCGACCGGGCCGCGCGGGCTGCCATAGCGGTTGCCGTGCACATCGGCCCATTCCAGGAAGGCGTCGGCGTCGATCAGCTTCTGGAACCGCTCATGGTCGACGAAATGATAGTCGCGGCCATCGACCTCGCCCGGCCGGATGCCCCGCGTGGTCATGGACACCGACAGTTCCAGCCCCTTGTGGTCCGCCATCAACCGGCGACACAGCGACGTCTTTCCGGCGCCCGACGGGCTGGCGACGATCAGGAGGACACCCCGGCGGGGCGTGCGTTCATTCGACATTCTGGACCTGCTCACGCAACTGTTTGATGACGGCCTTGAGCTCCAGGCCGATTCCGGTGAGCGCGGTCGTAGCCGATTTCGAGCAGAGGGTGTTCGCCTCTCTCATGAATTCCTGCATCAGGAAGTCGAGTTTGCGCCCGGCTGGCGCCGAGGCCACAAGCTGGCGCGCCGCCGCCACGTGCGCCGTCAACCGATCCAGCTCTTCGCGCACGTCGGCCTTGGCCGCCAGGGCGGCGGCCTCAAGGAAGATTCGCTCGTCCAGCCCCGGCGCCTCTGGGGCCAGTTCGGTGATGCGCCGCGTGAAACGCTCGCGGATCGCCTCGACCTGGGCGGTCGCCTCTGTCTCGGCCTGGGTCGTCAGCGCCTCGATCCGGGCGACGAATCCTTCCAGCACCGGCGCCAGAAGTGCGCCTTCCTGACGCCGCGAAGCCTCCAGCGCGTCCAGCGCCTGTTCGACCGTACGGCTCATGGCCGTCTCCAGCGCCGCGCGCGCCTCGGGATCGTCAACCTCCTCCGGCGCCTCGATCACCCCGCGCAGCGCCAGCAGGCCGTCGGCCGACGGCGGCGTCGCCCCGTCCTCGGCCAGTTCGTTCGCCAGGGTCAGATACCGCGCCAGCACCGCCGCATTGATCGTGACCGACGCCTCACCGGCGTCGCTGCGTTTGGCCTGCAGACCGATGGTGATCTGACCCCGTGCGAACCGGGCCTGTCCGGCCGCCTTGGCCGCCCGTTCCAGACCGTCGAAGCCGCTGGGGCCTCTGAAGCGGACTTCAAGATTGCGGCCATTGACCGACCGCGCCTCGACCGCCCAGGTCCAGCCGTCGGCGGCGCCATCGGCGCGGCCGAACCCCGTCATGCCCGACAGCGCGCTCATCGGACGCCCTGACTTGCGCCGGCCGGCAGGGTCAAGGTCGCCTGCCCTGTCATCGCGCCGGCTGCGGGCTGATCGGCGGGCGGCGTCATCGGCGCGGAACTGGCGCCCGGCGCGACTGGGGCCGGCGCCTCGGGCGGAAGACCGGCCTTCTGCCGCTCGATCTGACGCCAGCGGGCGACGTTGCGCTGATGCTCTTCATAGGTCAGGGCGAAGGCGTGACCGCCCGACCCGTCCGCCACGAAGAACAGCGCCGGATCGGCGGGCGGGTTCAGCACCGCCCGCACGGCGTCCACCCCCGGATTGGCGATGGGCGTCGGCGGCAGGCCCGCGATCTGATAGGTGTTCCAAGGCGTGGCCTGATCCAGCTCCGAGCGCCGGATGCCGCGTCCAAGCGGCCGCCCCTTGGTGATGCCGTAAACAATGGTCGGATCGCTTTCCAGCCGCATCCCCGCCCGAAGCCGATTGGAGAAGACCGCCGCCACGCGCGGCCGTTCCGCCGCCAGCGCCGTCTCCTTTTCCACGATGGAGGCCAGGATCACCGCCTCCTCCGGCGTGCGCGCCACCGTCGCGGGCGACCGCTGGCCCCACAACAGACGCAGGTTCTCGGTCGCCGCGCGCTGCATCCGCTCGATCACCGACTGGCGGGTGTCGCCGCGCGCCACCTCATAGGTGTCTGGCCACAGACTGCCCTCCTGCGGCGTTTCGGCCACCGTGCCGGTCAGCACCGGCTCCTTGTTCAGGATGTCCACCGCCTGCAGCGACGACCAGCCCTCGGGCAGGGTCACGAAATGGCGCACCACCCGTCCCTCGACCAGCAGGTTCAGCACCCCGGCCAGCGACAGTCCCGACGGCACCTCGTATTCGCCGGCCCTCAGCCGCCGGTCCGCCCCGGTCAAGGTCGCCGCGGCCCGGAACAGATCGGTCGAACGGATCACGCCCTCGGCCTTCATCTTGGCCGCGATGGCCGACACGCCCGACCCGCTGGCCAGGGTCACGACCGTCTTGTCGCCCTGTCGGGCCGAGGGGCCTGGCGCATAATAGACCGCCCAGACCGCGATCAGCGCGACCAGCAGGAACAGGCCGAAGGTCGCCGACGCCGTCAGCAGCGAAACGGTGAATCCCGACCGACCGCTCGTTTTTTCGACCCGTCCCCGCCCGAACACCTCAGTCGACCTTCTTAAAGATCACCGAGGCGTTGGTGCCTCCGAAGCCGAAGCTGTTGGACATCGCAACATCAATTTTCATCGGCTTGGCCTTGTTGGCGGCCAGGTCGATGGGGGTTTCCATCTCCGGGTCGTCCAGATTGATGGTCGGCGGCGCGACCTGATCGCGGATGGCCAGGACGCAGAAGGCCGCCTCTATGGCCCCGGCGGCGCCCAGCAGGTGTCCGGTCATCGACTTGGTCGAACTGACCGTCAGGTTCTTGGCGTGCTCGCCGGCCAGACCCTCGATCGCCTTCAGTTCGATCCAGTCGGCCATGGTCGATGTGCCGTGGGCGTTGACATAGTCCAGGTCCGACGGCTGCATCCCTGCGCGCTTCAGCGCCATCTTCATGGCCCGCAAGCCGCCCTCGCCGTCCTCGGACGGGGCGGTGATGTGATAGGCGTCGCCGCTCATGCCGTAACCGACGACCTCGGCGTAGATCTTGGCCCCGCGCGCCTTGGCGTGCTCGTACTCCTCCAGCACCAGGATGCCCGCGCCCTCGCCCATGACGAAACCTGCATGACCCTTGTCGTAGGGGCGCGAGGCCTTCTCGGGCGTATCGTTATAGGCGGTGCACAGGGCCTTGCAGGCCAAAAAGCCCGCGATGCCGATCGGCACGACCGAGCTTTCGGCCCCGCCCGCCACCATCACGTCGGCGTCGTCCAGAGCGATCATCCGCGCCGCATCGCCGATGGCGTGGGCGCCGGTGGCGCAGGCGGTCACGGCCGCGTGGTTCGGCCCCTTCAGGCCGTGGCGGATCGAGATCTGACCCCCGGCCAGATTGATCAGGGCGCTGGGGATGAAGAAGGGGCTGACGCGGCGCGGGCCCTGTTCCTTCAACACGATGGCGGTGTCCGCGATGGGGCCCAGGCCGCCGATGCCGGAGCCGACCATGACGCCGGTTCGTTCCTTGTCCTCGTCCGTCTCGGGCTTCCAGTTCGCATCGGCCAGGGCCTCGTCCGCCGCCGTGATGGCGTATAGGATGAAGTCGTCGACGCGCTTTCTGTCCTTGGCGGACATGATCTTGTCGGGGTCGAAGTCCCCCTCGCCGCCGCCGCCGCGCCCATCCACGCTCGGCACTTCGCCGGCGATGGTGCAGCCATAGCCTTCCGTATCGAAGGCGGTGATGGGGCCGATGCCCGACCGCCCCTCGACGATGCCCTTCCAGCTCTTGTCGACGCCCCAGCCCAGGGGTGTCAGCAGACCGATGCCCGTAACGACGACGCGGCGCATGGTGCGTGCTCCTTCAGCTCCAAACCTTCCCTGACGGAATCACATGGGGATTCGCCGGGGTCAGAAACAGTAAAGGCCGCCGGGCGTCTCCGCTAGGAGCGCCGGGCGGCCCTTTGAACCGTCAGCCTGTTCGGCCGATATCGGCGACTGAAATCAGCCGGCCGACTTTTCGTCGATGAACTTGACCGCATCGCCGACCGTCTGGATGTGCTCGGCGGCGTCATCCGGGATCTCGATGTCGAATTCTTCTTCGAAGGCCATCACCAGCTCGACGTTGTCGAGCGAGTCGGCGCCCAGGTCGTCGATGAAGCTGGCCTTTTCCGTGACCTTGTCCGGATCGGCGTCCAGGTGGTCGATGACGATCTTGCGAACGCGCTCGAGGGTGTCGGACATGAGTGTCTCTCTGCCTGTTTGAAATCGCCGTAGAGGCGGGGGTAGCTCAGGAAATCGCCGTCTCACGGCAGCGAAGGCGACGCAAGCCCGAAAGCCAGAACCGCCGATGCATCCGACCCTTTAGCACAGGCTTTCGGGCTGGAAATAGTCTGTAAAGCGTCGTGACTGCGATCAGATCATCGCCATGCCGCCGTTCACGTGCAGCGTCTGGCCCGTGACATAGGCGGCTTCGTTCGACGACAGATAGACGGCGGCGGCGGCGATCTCGTCGCCCGTGCCCAGTCGGCCCGCCGGAATGCGCCCCAGAATGGCGTCGCGCTGCTGGTCGTTCAGCACATCGGTCATCGGCGAGGCGATGAAGCCCGGCGCGATGCAGTTGACGGTGATGCCGCGCGAACCGACCTCCTGGGCCAGCGATTTGGAAAAACCGATCATACCGGCCTTGGATGCCGAATAGTTGGTCTGGCCGGGATTGCCGGTCACGCCCACGACGGAAGTCACGCCGATGATTCGCCCCGAACGACGCTTCATCATCCCCTTCACGGCCGCGCGGGTCAGACGGAAATAGGATTCCAGATTGATCTGCAGGACGGACTGAAAGTCCTCGTCCTTCATCCGCATCAACAGGCCGTCCTTGGTGATCCCGGCGTTGGCCACCAGGATGTCCAGCGGCGCGCCCGCCGCCGTCTCGGCCGCATTCACCAGATTGTCGACCGATTCCGGGTCCGACAGGTTCGCGGTCGCGAAATGCGCGCGCTCACCCAGTTCCTGGGCCAGATCGGCCAGCACCGCCTCGCGCGTGCCCGACAGCACCACGGTCGCGCCCTGCGCGTGCAGCGCCCGCGCCACCGCCCCGCCGATCCCGCCCGTCGCGCCGGTCACCAGCGCGGTCTTGCCTGCAAGATTGAACATTTTTGTCTCTCCTTGTCCTTCTCCCCTTGCGGGAGAAGGTGGCCCGAAGGGCCGGATGAGGGGTCGCTCTCCCCTCGGATTAATGACTGTAGAGGCTTCCGGCGCCAACCGAGAAACCCCTCATCCGTCGCGCTTCGCGCGCCACCTTCTCCCGCAAGGGGAGAAGGGTCACAGAGCCTTTGCAAACGCTTCCAGCTCTTGCGGCGTGTTCAGGGGCAGGCTTTCGGCGTCCGGCGCGATCCGCTTGGCCATGCCGGTCAGCACCTTGCCCGAGCCGATCTCGACGAAACGGGTCACGCCGCCCCCGCCTTGAGAATCTGGGGTCGCCATCCACTCCATGCTCTCGCGCCAGCGGACGCGGCCGGTGACCTGTTCGACCAGCAGGCGGCGGATGACTTCCGGGTCGCTCTCGGGCCGCGCCAGCACATTGGCCACCACCGGTACGACCGGGGCCACGATGGTCGCCGTAGCCAGGGCTGCGGCCATCTCGTCGGCGGCCGGCTGCATCAGCGGGCAATGGAAGGGCGCCGAGACGTTCAGCGGAATGGCGCGCGCGCCCAACGCCTTGGCCTTTTCGATGGCCCGGTCCACGGCCGCCTTCTCGCCCGAGATCACGATGTTTCCGGCGTTGTTGTCATTGGCCACGACGCAGACGCCGATCTCGGCGCCGGCCGCAGCGGCGGCCTCGGCCAGGGCCAGGTCGGTCTTGGGACCGATCAGCGAGGCCATCGCCCCCTGCCCCACCGGCACGGCGCGCTGCATGGCCTGGCCACGCAGCTTCAGCAGCCGCGCGGTGTCCGACAGGCTGATCGCGCCCGCCGCCGCCAGGGCCGAATACTCGCCCAGCGAATGGCCGGCGACGTAGGCGGCCGTCGCCACATCGAACCCGAACTCGGCCTTCAGCGCCCGGATCGCCGCCACGGACACCGCCATCAGGGCGGGCTGGGCGTTCTCGGTCAGGGTCAGTTGATCCTCGGGACCGTCGCGCATCAGGCCGGACAGGTTCTGGCCCAGGGCCTCGTCCACCTCGGCGAACACGTCGCGCGCGGATCCGAAAGCCTCGGCCAGGGCTGCGCCCATGCCGACGGCCTGGCTGCCCTGTCCCGGAAACAGAAGTGCGAGGGTCATCGACCCCTCCCTGAATCGTTCATCAAGGCGCGGACCCGTAACCCCTGACTTCCCCAAGGGCAAGACATCGTCACGCCGCGACGCCGATCTGGCCGGCCGGATGGCGAAACGGGTGTATGCCGCCCCGTCTTCGCCGCTGGCGGGACCTAGCGCCTTCTCCCCTCGGGGGAGAAGGTGGATCGCGCAGCGAGACGGATGAGGGGGCTGGTTCCGCAGCCTCGCTCTTACCGTTTCGAGACGGACACAGCCCCCTCATCCGAGGCCTCCGGCCCCACCTTCTCCCCCGAGGGGAGAAGGAATGCGTCCCAGCCATCACAATGCCGCTGGTTGATTCCCGGCGATTTCAATCGCTTGCCGAATTATGTGCCCGATCTCCCATACCCCCTGCGAAACGCGCGTATCATAAGCCCGTCTCGTCGCACCGGAGGGCTCGTAAGGCCTGCGACCTTGCGGCGGCGAGAGCGGAGGGAACGGGAGCAGCGGTGAAACCCGCTGTGCCGGCGGCGACACACGGTGCGCCGTCGGAGGGTCGAGGGGGATACTCGATCGCACTCGGGACGGGGTTCGCAGACCCCGCCGACCCGTCGCAGGCTTATGGGGTTAGGCGATAAGACCGCCACCGCTCGACGCCCCGAGCTTGCAGGCCAACCTTCCGCGCGGAGCGTCCATCCTTCGTCGAAACGGTACTTACAAACTCACACTCCGGGCGAAGGCCCAGCGCTCCGCCCAGCCCTCCTAGAGTGGCCCTCTGATAACTTCGCAGCGAAAGCGCGAGGGCGATCAGTCGCGTCCGGTCTTTCTCAACAGTCGATCACGCGCCGCATTGACGCGCGCAGCCAAACCTTCGGTTCCGCCCTGATCGGGGTGGGCGCGGGTCATGGCGCGTTTCCAGGCGGCCCGGATTTCCGGCTCGGTGGCGCCCGGTCGCACGCCCAGCACGGCGCGCGCGTCGGCGTCGCTGATGGGTTCGGAGCGAATGACGGCCCGGCTGCGTGACGCCCAGGCCAGATAAAGGCCGGCCCCAGCCAGTCCGGCCGCCGCCAGCCAGGCGCCACGGAAGGCCGCAAGCGCGCCCCCGGCCAGCAGAACGGCCCCCAGCAGGGTCGCACTGACCCGCCAATGCGCCCGCCCGCGCCGTTCCGTCTGACGTCCCAGCCGCACCAGGGCCCAGACGGCGATGGCCGCCAGGGCCAGTCCGATCAAACCCATCAGGCCGTCAGGCCGCCACGTCCAAAGGGGCGATCACCTGCTCCAGCCCCATGGCCATCATCAGGTTCCGCATCTCCTGGCGCGCCGCGACGTGGGCCAGCGACACGGCGACCGGACGAATGTCGTTGGACAGGTCCGCCACCGTCAGGCCGAACGGGAACAGTTCGCGATAGATGACCCGGTCGCGCAGCCCCGGCCCGACGCGGAAGCCGACGCGTTTGGCCAGTTTGGTCATCCGCTCTTCCAGGCGTTTGCGGTTTCGCGCCTCGGCGACGGCCAGACGGTTGGTCACTACCAGCCAGTCGATCGTCGCATGGCGGCCCTGGGAGATGGCGCGCTGCTTGCGCGCTTCCCAGACGCTCTCGGAGTAGATGGACGGTTTCAACAGCTCCAGCGACACCGGATCGACTTCGCCCAGCAGGTCGAAATCGACGAAACTGTCGTTCATTGGCGTCACGATCTGGTCGGCGCGGGCGTGGGCCGCGCTGGACACCGCCGTATCGCCGCCGGGCGTGTCGATCAGGATGCAGTCCACGCCTTGGGCGACGGCTTCGTCGAAGGCGCGGTCGAAGGTGGCGATCTGGTCGGCGACGTCCGCCTTGGCCAGGGCCTTGCCGTCGCCCATGTCCGGGATGAACGGCTGGGGCAGATCCTGCCCGTTCGCCGCCAGCCAGGCCAGACGGTTGAGGAAGAACCGCTGCATCGACCGCTGGCGCAAATCCAGGTCGATGATCGCCACTGTTCGGCCGGCGTGCAGCAGCCCCGTGACGATATGAATGGCCAGGGTGGACTTGCCCGCCCCGCCCTTTTCGTTGCCGAGAACGATCACATGAGGCTGCGTCATTCGAGGGAATCCTCTTTGCCGACCGACGCGACTCAGGCGCGGTCCAGTCCGGCGAGACTCGGCCGCATCGCGCCAAACGTCAACGGAACCTTAACGCAGACCTGTGGACGGCGCGGCGTCAGCCGTCAGCTGTTGCGGGCGCACCAGGCGTCGGCCACATTGGCGGACCGGCACAGAGCCGCGGCGGTTTCGGCCGGCACCGGCCCCACCTTCAGCCGGGTCAGGGCGCGGCCTTGAACCTGGACCTGTTCGAACCTCGGCGTCAGTGCGGCCATATCCGACGACGCCTTCAACCGCACCCAGGCTTGCTGGGCCGCCATGGGGCTGGAATAGGCGCCCAACTGGATCGTCCGCCCTTGAGACGATGCGGCCGGGCGAAGTCCGGCGTCGTGCAGGACGGCAGGCTCTGGGGTTGGAGGCGGATCGCCGCCGATGACGGGCGATGCGGCCTGAACCTTCGGCTGGACGATGCGGATCACCGCCTCGCGCAATCCCGCCTCCTCCGCGACGCGGCGCACGCCGGCCTGATCGTCGCGGGCATCCCACATGGCGTGCGGATCCATGACGGCGACGCGGACCGGTGCGAACCGGGCCGGGCGCAAGCCGTCGGTCTGGGCCGAATGGTCGGACCGCGCCGTCTGGCCGGGATCGAGGGGAACGTCGATCGCCGCCACATGGTCGGCAATGGATCGAAACCGGTGCGTATCGCCGTCCACCGCGCCACACCCCGACAGCGCGGCGGCGATGGCGACGGCCCCGATCAGGGTCCGGGCGATCAGAACTGGACGGGTCGCTTCTGCGGGCGTCATAAGCACGACCCTAAGGCCCAGACTTTGAGGTCTGGTGCATCAACAGGCTTAAGCGGAAAGGTTAATCGCTTCATCATGATGGACGCCGCCCCCCTGCCCTCCTCGCCAACCTCTGCCTTGGCCGTGGTCCGCGCCGTCGCCGACTTGCGGGCCACCGTCCGCGACTGGAAACGACAAGGCTTCAGTGTCGGCATGGTTCCGACGATGGGCGCCCTGCACGAGGGCCACCTGACGCTGGTGCGCGAGGCCGCACGCCACGCGGACCGGGTGATCGCCTCCAACTTCGTCAATCCGACCCAGTTCGCGGCGCACGAGGACCTGGGCAAATATCCGCGTCAGCAGGAGGAGGATGCGCGCCTTCTGGCCGGCGCCGGCTGCCATCTGATGTTCGCCCCATCGGTCGAGGAAATGTACCCGGACGGCTTCGCCACCAGCATCGCCATGACCGGCCCGGCATTGGGCCTTGAGGGCGATTTCAGGCCGCAGATGTTCGGTGGCGTAGCCCTGGTCGTGACCAAACTGTTCAACCAGGTTCAGCCCGACGTCGCCGTCTTCGGCGAAAAGGACTACCAGCAACTGTTGGTCATCCGCCGTTTCGTACGCGATCTGGACTTGCCGATCGAGATCGTGGGCGCCCCGACCCAGCGAGACGGCTGGGGCCTGGCCCTGTCGTCGCGCAACGCCTATCTCGGCGAAACAGACCTGGCCGCCGCCCGACAGTTGAATGGCATCCTGGCCCAGGCCGCCGCAGAGGCCGCTTCTGGCCGGCCCCTTCCCGGGGTCGAACGCGAAGCCTACGCCGCCATTCTGAAAGCCGGGTTCGAGCGGGTCGATTATGTCGCCATCCGGCGTGCGGACGATCTGGGCGTGTTTCGAAACGACGTCGTCGACGCCCCTGCGCGCATCCTGACCGCCGCCTGGCTGGACAAGACGCGGCTGATCGACAACATGGCGGTCTGAAAGCGAAAAGGGCCGCATCCGTCGCCGGATGCGGCCCGCTCTCAAGCCTTAGCCGATGGCCCCGACGCAACCTTCCGCCTCGCCCGGCGCCAGTTCGGCGTCTGTCAAGGCGATGGTCCACCCGTGGTGCGTGTTCAGACCCCAGCGCCGTGCGCCGCCGCCGTCGCCCGCATCGCCGCCCGCGGTCACGACAACGCGACGCCCCTTGGGCAAAGCGGGCGGATCGATCTTGCCGACAGCCAACGACGTCGGCGTCTCGCCGCCATAGCCGTCGAACACGCTCAGCATCGACCATTCGCGACGAAGGCCCATCCACCAAGCGTCTTCGGTATTGATCGCCAGCACGGCGATCCCGCGCCCCTCGGCGGCGAAGGCCAGGGCCTTTTGCGGATCGCGCACCATTTTGATATCGGCCGCCGCTCCGAACCGCAGCCGGGCGCCGTCGAAGGCGCGGGTCGGCTCGATCGGCGCCCAGACCTGCACCTGGAGCCGGCCCTGGCGCGCCAGACCCCAGCCGACGATCTCGCGCCACAGATGCTCGACGGCCTCGGCGTTCTCGGGCTGGCATTTGGACAGCATCCGCGCCAGCACCGTCTGTTCGCGATCAGGACGCAGCTTGGTATGCGGGCCGCTGGGGGCGTCCTTGGCCCGTCCGACGGTGGAGGCGACGGCCAGACGCTGCTCAAACAGGGCCAGGATCTGGTCGTCGATCCCGTCGATCTCGGCGCGCAGCGCAGCCAGCGCCTGCTGTTCGGGGGTCAGGTCGGCCATGTCAGGCCAGATTTGCTGAAGATTGGAAACGGACATGGAATAGGGCTTTCGGCATTCGGAGATTCGATATGTGCAAGGGCGAACAGCCGCTCTGATCCAGAGCGGTCGCCGGTGAGACTGTCAGGGACGGAGTGCGCCCGATGCCTCAGCCGGCGTATCGAAAGCCGTAAAAGCCGTAGCCGAAATAGAGGCCGGACACCGCGCGCGAACGGTCGAACGAAACAGAAAGAGCGCGCTGGCGGGACATGGTCCAAATCCGGTTATGCGGATCGTCTTGCGATCCGTGCGGGCCTTAAGACACGCAAAGACCGTGCGCCGTCAACCCTCGGAACTGCTCAACAGGACGAAACGCGTGCGATTATCGCTCGAATCCTGCAAATCGTTGCGAAGGATGGACAAGCCATACACTTCTGCGGCCCCCATCGGAGCGATGGCGGCGCGGCTGCGGTTTCCAGCCTCGGCCACGTCGCGCGCCGCACCTGCCGTGTCGAAATGTTCGATCACCTCGACGTTCAGCGACCTCAGCGTGGCCTGGCATTGCGCCAAGGCGATGGGATGGCTTTCGACGGTGCGAATGTCGGCCAGCCGCGCGCCCGGCGTCGCCATCAGGGCATGACGGATGGGCCGCCAGACCTCGGCGACCGGCGCGATCCCCAGATCGGCGACCAGGCTCGCCGCCGGCTCCACGACGCCGATGGTCGAGTTCTCCACCGGGATCAGAGCGCAGCCGCAGTCGCCGGACGACAGGGCCGCCAGAGCCTGGGCGAAGGTTTCGAACGCCACCGCCTCGTCCCAAGGACGCAACGCCAGACACGCCTCGTGGCTGAACGACCCAGGCGCGCCCTGATAGGCGACCCGACCGGGCTTGTCGTCTTGCGGCGTCGGCGTATTCATGTCCGTCGCTTCCCGGTTGCGGCCGAGAAGCCTCCCTTCCTGGCGGCGATCAGAGGGGGCGTCCGTGTCCGCGCCATGACCGCATCCGGTCGTATCTGCGGCGCCGTCCGCTTTCGGACAAGTCGAATGTGCGGCCTGCGGCGAGGAGGCGACCGTCGAGGTGGCCGCCGCCTCATTCAGGCGCGATTCAGGCCGCCTGCGACTGGCTGATGCGCCCCGACTTCAGCCGTTCGGCGACCAGGAAGGCCAGCTCCAGCGCCTGATCGGCGTTCAAGCGCGGATCGCAGTGGGTGTGATAACGGTTGGACAGGTCGTCCTCGGTCACCGCCTGGGCCCCGCCGATGCATTCGGTGACGTTCTGGCCCGTCATCTCAAGATGGACGCCGCCGGGGTGGACGCCCTCGGCCTCGGCCACGTCGATAAAGGTCCGCACCTCGCCCAGGATCCGGTCGAACGGCCGGGTCTTGTAGCCGTTTCCAGCCTTCAGCGTATTGCCGTGCATCGGGTCGATCGACCAGATCACCTTGCGACCCGACGCCTTTACCTCGCGCATTAGCTTGGGCAGGCGTTCGCCGACCTTGTCGTGACCGAAACGACCGATCAGGGTCAGACGTCCCGAGATATTGTCCGGGTTCAAGGCGTCGATCAGCGGCAGAAGATCGTCCGCCGTCATGGTCGGCCCGCACTTCACCCCTATGGGGTTCTTGATCCCCTTCATGAACTCGACGTGTGCGCCGTCCAGCTGGCGGGTGCGCTCTCCGATCCACAGCATATGGGCCGAGGTGTCGAACCAGTCGCCTGATCCGCCGTCCAGGCGCGTCAGCGCGCTTTCGACGTTCAGAAGCAGGGCCTCGTGACTGGTGAAGACCTCGACCCGGCTCAGGTCCGGGTGGGTTTCGGGCGTGACGCCGACGGCCTCCATGAAGGCCAGGGCCTCGGTGATCTTGTCCGCCAGCTCGCGATATTGAGCGCCCGCCGCATTGTCGCCCGCAAAGCCCAGGGTCCAGCGGTGGATATTGTACAGATCGGCGTAACCGCCGCCGGCGAAGGCGCGCAGCAGGTTCAGGGTCGAGGCCGACTGGTTATAGGCGCGGATCAGCCGCTGCGGATCGGGCACGCGCTCGTCGGCCGTGAACCCCATGCCATTGATGATGTCGCCGCGATAGCTGGGCAGCTCGACCCCGCCGATCTCCTCCAGCGGCGAGGAACGCGGCTTGGCGAACTGACCGGCGATCCGCCCCACCTTCACCACAGGCTTGCGCCCCGCAAAGGTCAGGACAACCGCCATCTGCAGGATCAGGCGGAAGGTGTCGCGGATGTTGTCGGTCGAGAACTCCTTGAAGCTCTCGGCGCAATCGCCACCCTGAAGCAGGAAGGCCTCGCCCTGCTCGACCTGCGCCAGCTTTGACGTCAGACGTTGCGCCTCGCCCGCGAAGACGAGCGGCGGAAGCGCCCGCAACTCGTCCTCGACGCGCGCCAGTGCGTTCGCGTCGGGATAGTCCGCCGGCATATGCAGGGCGGTCTTGGTTCTCCAGCTTTCGGGGGTCCAGCGTGTCATCGTGCAAGAATAGGGCTTTGCGCCCGCTCGAACAACGAAAAGCCGGATAGATTTTGCGTTCGGCGATCAGTCCTTGGCAGGCGATGACTTTTCCGCGGCAGCCTCGGCCTTGCGCTCGGCCTTGGCGGCGGCTTTTTCGGCCGCCTTCAGCGCCGCCGCACGCTCGCGTTCCTGACGTTCGAAACTATAGTTGGGTTTGCGGGCCATGGGCGTCCTCGTCTCAAGTCTGGGTCTTGCGGCAAAAGTGGCTGTGCTCAGCGGCCGACGCAATCACCAAATCGCATCGAGTGACCGCTCGGTTTCAGAGAAGGCGTTCCTGTCGGGTCAGAAACTTTATCGCGGCGTCCAGGGCGATGAATAGGCGGGCCAGAAGGGTCATAGGCGCAAAACGCCTGGTCTAGCCGCCCGTTCACTGCCCGCGAGCCTTGGTCGCAGCGCACGCCTCCATCGACCCTGCCACGTCTTCGCGCCTATGGTCGCCACATGACGAACACCATCCTGATCGGCGGCATAGAGGCAGGCGGCACCAAGTTCGTCTGCGGCGTTTCGGGCCTGGACGGCCGTGTGATCGAACAGATCCGAATTCCCACGACGACGCCTGAGGAAACGCTGGCTGCGGTCAGCGCCTTCTTCGACCAGGCTCAGGCTCGTCACGGCCGGCTGTCCGCCTTGGCGATCGGCAGCTTCGGCCCGCTGTCGCTGCGACCGGACGCGGCCGACTATGGCGCCATCACCTCCACGCCAAAGCCGGGCTGGAGCGATGTCAATCTGCTTCACCGACTGGCGCGGACGCTGGACGTCCCGATGACGCTGGACACCGACGTCAACTGCGCGGCCGTGGGCGAGGCGCGTTTCGGCAGCGGGCGAGGCCTGGACAGCTTCTGCTATGTCACGGTCGGGACGGGCATCGGCGTGGGCGTCATGATCGACGGGCTTCCGCACGGCGGCGCCAATCACCCGGAGGCCGGCCATATCCGCCTGCCGCGCGCACCGGGCGATACGGAGTTTCCGGGCGCCTGCCCCTTCCACGGCGATTGTCTGGAGGGTCTGGCCAGCGGCCCCGCGATGGAGGCGCGTTGGGGCGTTCGCGCCGAACTGCTGGACGCCGATCATCCGGCATGGGCGATGGCGGCCGAATATGTCGCCGGACTGTGCGTCAACCTGACCTATGTGCTGCGCCCGCAACGGATCATAATCGGCGGCGGCGTGATGCAGAGCGCCATGTATGACCGTGTGCGACAGGCCTTGAGCCGACAAATCGGCGGTTACGACGCCAGTGTCCGCGATCTGGATATGGGCGACTATATCGCCGCGCCTGGCGCTGGCGCGTCGGCCGGCCTGCGCGGCGCGCTGGCCCTCGCCTGCCGAGCCGTCACAGGAACATGGCCTGACGAGCGCGGTTGAGCATCAACCCCAGTGGATGTGATGGGCCAAGGCCTCGCCTCCGCCGGCCAGACTGACAGCCAGTCCCACGCCTACCGCCACGATAAGAACTCGCGCATGGCGATGCGCGAAATACAGAAGATCACCTAACATTCGGCCGTGACATCCCATCAGCAAGGCGACTTCAAGACAGGAGCGCCTACAGGTCCTTGGCCGGCCCGTTCGGCTCGTCGGGTTCGCCGTCTGCGTCCTTGTCGACGAAATGCGTCGATTGGGTGCGCTCGAAAACGCCGGACAGGGCGAACAAGGCCCCCGCCAGTATTACCGCGCCAACGAACAGAATGATCAGGTTCATGCCGGTCCAACGCACGGCCGCACGGCGGGTTCACGCCCGAACGGCGCGAAAGTCGGTGTCGATGTCGGAGAAGATGGTGGACGCGACAGGGATTGAACCTGTGACCCCCTCGGTGTGAACGAGGTGCTCTCCCGCTGAGCTACGCGTCCATCTTGCGGAGGCGGCGACATAGCCCGGTCGCCCGCGCCACGCAAGCGTCCGTTTCAGATTCCGGCGGCGCGAACGGTTTCCGGCGTGTCCGCCTCAGGGTCGCCGGGCAGCCAGGCGACGTGACCGTCATAGATGGCCTGGTTCAGAATGCCCTCTTCCTTGGCCACCAGCACGGGGACCAGCATCTGGCCGGTCACATTCGTCGCCGTACGCATCATGTCGATCACCCGGTCGATGGCGACGATATAGCCGATGCCCTCCAGCGGCAGACCGGCCGTGGAAAGGGTCAAGGTCAGCATGACGATGGACGTCCCTGGCACCCCGGCTGTCCCCAACGACCCCAGAACCGCCGTTAGGCCGATCAGGATATATTGCGTCAGCGTCAGGTCGATCTTGAAATACTGAGCGATGAAGATCGAGGCGATTGCGGGATAGATGGCGCCGCAACCGTCCATCTTCACATTGGCGCCCAAGGGCACGGCAAACGCGGCATAGGCTTGGGGCACGCCCAGACGCTCGACCGTCTGGCGCAGGGTGATCGGCAGGGTTCCCAAGGACGAAGAGGTGGCGAAGGCGGTCTGCTGGGCCGCAAATGCGCCGCGGAAGAAGCTGGCGACCTTCAGCCCATGCAGCTTCAGCAGGCCCGAATAGACGATCAGGATGTGGAACAGGCAGGCCGCATAGATGGCGCCGATGAACTTCAGCAACGGCAGCAGAGCCTCCCAGCCGTAACCGCCGACGACCGAGCCGATCAGGCCGAACACGCCGATGGGCGTCAGCTGAATGACCCAGCGGGTGATGCGAAACACCACCGCCGCCCCTTCGTCCACCAGCCGCCGCACGCCCTGCGCCCGATCGCCCAGCGCCACCAGCGCCATCCCGACCAGGGCCGAGAAGAAGATGATCTGCAGCACCTTGCCCTCGGCCAGGGCGGCGAACGGATTGGTCGGCACCACGCCGATCAAAACCTCAAGCGGGGTCGGGATCACCCGGTCCTTGACCTCGCCCAGCGGCAGGTTCGACAGGCCGACACCCGGATTGATGATGTGTCCGAAGGCGAAGCCGACCAGCACGGCCAGCAAGGAGGTGACTGCGAACCAGACGATGGTCCGCACGCCCAGCCGCACGGCCCCCGCCCCCTCGCCCAGCTTGGCGATGGAACTGGCGATGGTGAACAGCACCAGCGGCGCCACCACCATACGGATCAGGCTCAGATAGACGTCGCCGATCGGCTGAAGCCAGACCTCGGCGCGCTCGCGCAGGATCAAGCCCGCCAGAATGCCCAGGGCGAAGCCGGCGGCCGTTCGCTGCCACAGCGGAATCTTGAAAAAGCGAGCGAGCATGACGGACGGCCTTCGACTGGGTGCGCCAATCTGTCCATCCCGGGGCCGATCCGCAACCGTGGCGGCGCGCGTTCAGCCGACAGATTTCCTGTCGCCCGTCTTCAGAATTTGAGCGCCCGGCTCACGTAATGGTCGGCCAACACACCGTCGATGGCTTCCTCCACGTCTTCGAACGCATCGATCAGCACGTCCGCGCCCAGGCTTTCGACCGGAACGGGCGTGAAGCCGAAGGTGACCAGGATGCACGGCATATCAGCGTCGCGCGCGGCCTCCGCATCCGGTGCCGCGTCGCCGACCATGATGGCCCGCTCGGGATCGCCGCCAGCCTTGACGACAGCCTCCTTCAGGTGCGCGCCCGAGGGTTTGCGCGCGCTGACCCGGTCCGGCCCGACAATGGCGGCGAAATGCCGGGTGAGATCCAGCTTCTCCAGCAGCAGCTCCGACAGGTCCGACCGCTTGTTGGTGGCCACCACCAGCATGGCCCCGCGTTCGCTCAGCCGCTCCAGCGTCTCGACCACGCCGTCGAAGGGTCGCGACCCGTCGGCGATGTGGGCCGCGTAATCGACCAGGAAACGCTCGAACAGTTCGTCCGATTGCGCCCGCTCGACCGAGGCCCCGGCCGCCTCGAATCCGTGAACCAGCAGCGCCCTTGCGCCCGATCCGATCAGGGTCTGGGCGGACTCCATAGGCACGGGCGGCAGTCCTTCCTCGACCAAAAGACGGTTCAGCGTTCCGATCAAATCCGGCGCAGAATCGACCAACGTCCCATCCAGATCGAAGGCGATGGTCCAGCCTTCCAGGTCGCGATCGGTCATCCACATCTCCCGCTGGCCCGCCGAATGGGCTAGATCGCGAGACGACTAGCCTCCGGGACGATTCATGACCAGCCACACGCGCGCTCGCGCCGCCATCATTCTCGCCGCCGGCCAGGGCACGCGGATGAGGTCGCCCCTGCCCAAGGTGCTGCACCCGGTCGCACACCGCGCCATGCTGGACCACGCCATCGACGCGGCCGAAGGCCTGGGCTGCGAGCGGATCGTCGTCGTGGTCGGAAACCACTCGCCAGAGGTCCGCGCCCATGTGGTCAAACGCCTTGGCGAGGCCGCCATCGCCGTTCAGGATCCGCCGCTGGGCACCGGCCACGCCGTCCGCGCCGCCGAACACGCCCTGTCCGGCTTCAACGGCGAGGTTGTCGTCACCTATGGCGACGTGCCCCTGCTGAAGGCCGCCGACATCGCGCCGGTGTTCAATGCGGATGGCGTCACCGTCATCGGCTTCGAGGCCCGCGATCCCGGCGCCTACGGCAGGCTGATCCTGGACGGCGACGCCCTGACCGCCATCACCGAGGCCAAGGAGGCCTCAGCCGAAGTCTTGGCCATCACCGCCTGCAACTCGGGCGTCATGGCCGCTCCGGCCGCCCTGCTGTTCTCGCTGCTGGCCGATGTGACGAACAACAACGCCAAGGGCGAATATTATCTGACCGACGTGGTCGAACTGGCGCGCAAGGGCGGCCATCCAACCCGCGCCGTCTTCGCCGCCGAGGATGCGGTCATGGGCGTCAACTCCCAGGCCGAACTGGCCCAGGCGGAGGCCCTGTTCCAGAGCGTCCAGCGCGAAACCTTCCTTGCCGCCGGCGTGACCATGAGCGCACCCGACACCGTCCATTTCGCCTGGGACACGCAGGTCGGCGGCGGAACCGTGATCGAACCCTTCGTCGTCTTCGGCCCTGGCGCGGCTATCGAGAGCGGCGCCCGCATCCGCAGCTTCAGCCATGTCGAAGGTGCGCGCGTCGCGGCCGGCGCCGAGGTCGGCCCCTATGCCCGCCTGCGTCCCGGCGCGGATCTGGCCGCCGGGGTCAAGATCGGCAACTTCGTCGAGGTCAAGAACGTCAAACTGGCCGAGGGCGCCAAGGCCAACCATCTGGCCTATCTGGGCGATGGAACCGTCGGCGCGGGCGCCAACATCGGCGCCGGCACGATCTTCTGCAACTACGATGGCTTCAACAAGGCCCGGACCCAGGTCGGGGCCGGCGCCTTCGTCGGCTCCAACTCCAGCCTGGTCGCCCCCGTGAACATCGGCGACGGCGCCCTGATCGCCTCCGGCTCCGTGATCACCGAGGATGTGCCTGCCGACGCCCTGGCGTTCGGGCGCGCCCGTCAGACGAACAAGCCGGAAGCCGCCGCCGCCTTCCGCGTGGAAGCCAAAGCCAAGAAAGCCGCCAGGTCCAAATGAGCGACATTCAGAAGAAAAACGCCGGAGAGGCCGCCGCCGCTCATGTCGAGGCCGGCATGATCGTAGGCCTGGGCACAGGCTCGACCGCCGCCTGGTTCGTCAAGGCGCTGGCGGCGCGCAATCTGCCCGGCCTTCGCTGTGTGCCGACGTCGGAAAAGACCGCCGATCTGGCGCGCGAACTGGGCCTGACCCTGTCGACGCTGGAGGACACGCCCCGCATCGACCTGACCGTCGACGGCGCCGACGAGGTCGGACCGGGCCTGGCCCTGATCAAGGGCGGCGGCGCGGCTCTTCTGCGCGAGAAACTGGTGTGGGAGGCCTCCAGCCGCTGCATCGTCATCGCCGACGCGGCCAAGGTGGTGCCAGTGCTCGGAACTTTCCCCCTGCCGATCGAGGTCGTGGCCTTCGGTCACAAGACCACGGCCAACCGGATCGCGGACGTCCTGATCGACCACGACATCAACCAGCCGGCTCGGGTGCGCCAAGCGGATCGCGGCCTGGTTCGCACCGACGGCGGCAACCTGATCTACGATGCGGCCTGCAAGGCGATCAATGATCCTGTCCGCCTGGCCGACGACCTGAAGCTGATCACCGGCGTTGTCGAACACGGCCTGTTCCTGGATCTGGCGGATCTGGCCATCATCGGCACGGACGACGGCTTCGAGGAACGCCTGCCCTAATAGACGCCGCGCCGGCTCAAAACGGCGGGGACCGTGCGCGCCAATATCGCGAAATAGACCCGCAGCGTCAGGTTCCGCACCAGCCAGGCGTCCATGGCGATGCGGCGGCGATAGGTCACGTCATTGCGGCCGGACACCTGCCAAAGCCCCGTCAGACCGGGCCGCACGGCGCAGTAAAGAACCAACCGCCGCCCATACAGCGCCGCCTCTTCAAACACGATGGGTCGCGGGCCGACCAGGGACATCTCGCCCCGCAGCACGTTCACAAGTTGCGGCAGCTCGTCCACGCTGGAGCGTCGCAGCAGGCCGCCCAACCGCGTGACCCGGGCATCGTGCCGAAACTTTCGCGCGGTGCGCCATTCAGCGTCGATCATTCCGGGCAACCGGGCCTCGGCGTCCGCGCGCATGGTGCGAAACTTCAGACAGTCGAACGGCCGGCCATCTCGGCCGATCCGCACCTGTCGAAACAGCACCGGCCCGCCGTCCTGTATCCGGATCGCCAAGCCGGTCAGCAGCATGACAGGCAGCAAACTCAACAAGGCCGCCGCTGCGATAGCGATGTCGAAGGCGCGCCGCCATTCGGGGTGATGTCGCACAGTTCGACGCCCGCTTATGCGAGCGCCACGCGCGCGTTCCGCCATGGCGTCAAGACTTGATATTGGACCGGCCCTCCCCGGCCCGACCATCGCCTTGAGTTGCCAATAACACAACCTGAAATGATCGACCTGAAGCTGTGCATTGACGCCACACAACAACACCACCATAGATTGTGAATGACCTTGCCGCCTGCCAATGACGACCGTCCTTCAGGGCCGATCCGCAGTCCCGTGGATGCGCCGTGGGTGGAATCACGGTGGTCGGGCCGGCGTACGGTTGGCCTTCTCGCCGGGCTCAGCGTCCTGCTGTGGGCGCTGATCGCTGGCGGCGTCTATCTGCTGGTCCGAATGTTGGTGTAGTCAGCCGCCGCTCCACGGCGTCAGGACCAAGGTCTGCGACTGGCCGTCGATCCGCACCGCGCCGGAGATCACCACGGTTCGATCCCCCAAGTTGCGCCGCACGGTGGCCAGCGCGCCCTGATCGATGCGCGCTTGAAGCCGCACTTCACCGTCCCTCGTCACGCCGTTCATCCGAACGGTCTGGTCATCGACGACATAGGTTTGCGGAATCACCCGAACCTCGCCCTCCGGCGCCATCAGGGTCAGGATCAGGGGCGGTGCATCTCGTCGTCCCGCCTCCCAGGCATCGAACGCAGCGCTCTGCCCGATGAACAGTGACACGACGGCGCCACCTGCGCTGACAGGCCGATATTCTCCCGAGACGTCGCCGCTCAACTGGTGACGAAACGCCGCCTCGGCCTGAGGTTCAGCCGGTTGCGCGGCGTCGCGTCGCTCGCAGCCCGCCAGCGTCAGCAGTCCCAGCAGCAGGATGAGGCCCGACCGACGGCTCATCGATCCAACGCCTTGTCCAGAGCGTGGAAGCCGGCGATGGCCAGCTCCGTCGCGCTGGTGAAGATCGCCGGGTCGATGCGGTCGTAGGTGTCGCTGGGCCGGTGATAATCGGGATGATAGTCCACGCCCATATAAAGGAACGGCACGCCCGCCGCATGGAAGGCGGCGTGGTCGGAGGCGTCGACCCAGTTGTTCTCGCCGGTGTCCTGCGGCGTATCCTTGCCGAAGGCGAACGACACCCGACCCTGCGCCGGAACGGGCTGCAGCACCGGACGCAAAACGGGGTTCTGATAGGTTCCCGTCACCCACAGATGGCCGTCGGTCTCGGCTCGGGCCGTCATGTCGAAATTCAGGTTCAGGCTGACAGCGGACAGGGGCACGGGCGGCGCCTTGACGAACTCGCGCGCCCCCAGCAGGCCGCGCTCCTCGCCGTCCAGCGCCACGATCAGCACGCTGTGCTCCGGCGGTTGCGCCTTCAGTCGTCGCGCCAGTTCCAGCATGGTCGCCACGCCCGAGGCGTTGTCGTCGGCCCCGTGATAGATCTGGCCGTCGTTGACGCCGACGTGGTCGTAGTGGGCCGTTACGACGATGTAGCGATCCGCGATCCGCGTGCCGGGAATCAGGCCGACGATGTTGACGCCATTGAACCGTTTCACCCCCTCGCGCGTGCGCCCTTGCGCCTCGAACGGTTGCAGACGTCCGAATGACGCCGGCTGAACCCCCATCGCCTCCAGCCGCGACACGATATAGTCCCTGGCCTTCTCGCCGCCCGCAGATCCGGTGTCGCGGCCGGCCATGTCGTCGCCCGACAGGATGCGGACATCGTCCAGCAGGGTGCTTGATGGAACCGGCGTCGCCACGGCAGCGACCGGCGTCGGTCCCGGCGTCACCGGCGTGCACCCAATCAGAAGGGCGGCGGCCAAGGGGATCGAAAACAGACGCGGACGGATCATGCGAACTCCAGGAATGACGGGCAGACCCTAGCGCCCGCAAACGGCCGCGTCAGCCGTCCATTGACGCCCTTGGTCAATGCTCTCGCGGCCAACTGGTGGTAAGGCAGACGCATGGCCCCGACGAATCCTCCGCCCGTTTCAACCGACGACATGACGCCCGGGACGGCGGCCGAGGAACTGGCCTGGCTGGCGCAGGAAATGGCGCGCCACGACACCCTCTACGCCGAGGCGACCCCCGAGATTTCGGATGCTGAATACGACGCCCTGCGCGCCCGCAACCTGGCGATCGAGACCGCCTTCCCCGATTTGATCCGCGCCGATTCCCCGTCCCAAAAGGTCGGCGCCGCCGCCTCCAGCCAGTTCGCAGAGGTCCGCCACGGCGTGCCCATGCTGTCGCTGGACAACGCCTTCGACGAGGGTGAGGTGCGCGATTTCGTGGCGCGCATCGCCCGGTTTTTGAAACTGCCGGCCGACGAACCCATCACCTTCGTCGCCGAGCCCAAGATCGACGGTCTGTCCGCCAATCTTCTCTATGTCGATGGCAAGCTCCGCGTCGGCGCCACGCGCGGCGACGGCCGGACCGGCGAGGACGTCACCGCCAATCTGAAGACCATCACCGCCGTACGCCAGACTCTGGACGGCGACGACTGGCCAGACCGGATCGAGATCCGGGGCGAGGTCTATGCCCCAAACGCCGCCTTCGACGCCTTCAATGCGGCGGCTGAGGCAGAGGGCCGCCGCACCTACGCCAACCCCCGCAACTTCGCCGCCGGGTCGCTGCGTCAGAAGAATGCGGAGATCACGGCCAGACGCCCGCTGACCTTCTTCGCCTACGCCTGGGGCGAACACTCCAGCGACTTCGCCGAGACCCAGTGGGAGGCGCTGCAGAAGCTCAAGGCCTGGGGCTTCCCGGTCAACGACCGCTCGCGCCGTGTAGAGGGCGCCGAGGGGCTGATCGCCGTCTATCGCGAACTGGAACGCGACCGTGCGGCGCTAGGCTATGACATCGACGGCGTGGTTTACAAGGTCGACCGCCTGGACTGGCAGCGCCGCCTGGGCTTCGTCGCCCGCAGCCCGCGCTGGGCCATCGCCCACAAGTTCCCGGCTCAGCAGGCGACCACGGTTCTGGAGGGGATCGACATACAGGTCGGCCGCACAGGTTCTCTGACCCCGGTGGCCCGCCTACATCCCGTGACGGTCGGCGGGGTCGTGGTCCGCAACGCCACCCTACACAACGAAGACGAGATCGAGCGTCTGGACGTGCGGATCGGCGACACGGTCGCCCTGCAACGCGCCGGCGATGTGATCCCTCAAATCTTGGGCGTGGTCGATCCAAAACCCGAAACTGAACGCGCGCCGCGCTTCAAATTCCCCGAACACTGCCCCGTCTGCGGCTCCGAGGCCGTGCGCGAGGGGGACGAAGTCAAGCGCCGCTGTACCGGCGGCCTGATCTGCGACGCCCAGATCGTCGAACGGCTGAAGCATTTCGTCGGCCGCCGCGCCTTCGACATCGAAGGCCTGGGCGAAAAGCAGTTGGTCGCCTTCCATGCGCGCGGCTGGATAAAGGAGCCGGCCGACATCTTCCGCCTGGCCCGCAACCAGGCGCGTCTGGCCGAACTGGAGAAGGACGACGGCTATGGCGAAACCAGCATCCGCAATCTGGTCGCCGGCATCGACGCCCGCCGCGTCATCTCGTTGGACCGGTTTCTGTTCGGCCTGGGCATCCGGGACATCGGCGAACAGACCTCCATCGTCCTGGCCCGCGCCTTCGAGAGCTGGGCGGCGTTGAAGGCCGCCTGTCTGCAGGCGGCGTCGGGCATCCCCTCTCCTGCCTGGGTCGCGCTTGCCGGCGCCCACGCCATTTCGCCGCGCGTCCTGGCCCTGATGGCGCAGGCT
This sequence comes from uncultured Brevundimonas sp., assembly GCA_963515305.1. Taxonomy (GTDB): domain Bacteria; phylum Pseudomonadota; class Alphaproteobacteria; order Caulobacterales; family Caulobacteraceae; genus Brevundimonas. The sequence continues at coordinate 98,249 of CAUPWX010000005.1, read as the reverse complement.
GCGCCGCCCGCCGCCGATCCCTGGCCCGAGGCGACGCTGGACATGAAGATCGCCCAGGCCTTTCCCGGCATGGCCGCGCCCGCCCGGCGCTCGCTGGCCACAATGACTGAAGACTGGTCCGGTCTGATCGAGCTGGCCCGCGTCGCGCGCCACGAAGGCCCGTCGGAAATGCTGAACCAGATCGCCGCCGTCACTGGCGTTGGTCCCGTCGCCGCCGAGGCGCTGGCGCACTTTTTCCACGAGCCGCACAATCTGGAAGTCGTCGCCGCGCTGGAGGCCGAACTGACCCAGATCGTCGACGCAGAACGACCCAAGGCCGATACGGCCGTCGCCGGCAAGACCGTCGTCTTCACCGGCGCGCTGGAACGCTTCACCCGCGACGAGGCCAAGGCGCGTGCCGAAAGCCTGGGCGCCAAGGTGTCGGGATCGGTATCCAAAAAGACCGACTATCTGGTCGCCGGCCCCGGCGCAGGCTCGAAGCTCAAGGACGCCGAGAAACATGGCGTGCAGGTGCTCAGCGAGGACGACTGGCTGGCGCTGATCGGCTGACCCTGATCGCGGAGCCCAGTCCGACTGCTCTCGCCGAAACTTGACCTAAGGTCCGGTTTTCATTGGCGATACCCGCTTTTTCAGCCTTGTTTTCAACCGAAAGCGGGATCAACCTGCCTCTCAACGGATCGGCATGAACCGACCGAGACAGGGCCGAAGAAGGAAACGACCATGAAGATCAAGATTTTGCTGGCAGCCGCCGCACTGACGGGCGCCCTGGCCACCCCCGCCCTCGCCGGCGACCCCACCGGCCTTTGGCAGACCCCGACCAATGGCGGGCAGGTGCGTATCGCCCGCTGCGGCCAGGCGCTGTGCGGAACCCTCGTGACCTCGGACCACATCCGCGCCGACGCCAATGCGCGCGATCAACACAACCGCGACGCCGGCCAGCGGAACCGCACGCTCCGCAACCTGCCCATGCTGACCGGCTTCACTGGCGGGCCGACGGAATGGCGCAACGGCTCGGTCTATAATCCGGCGGACGGCGGCACCTATCGCGGCACGATCACCATGACCAATGACAACAGCCTGCGCCTGCGCGGCTGTATCGTGGCCCCGCTCTGCAAGACGCAGACCTGGACCCGCATCCAATAGGTCTCGCGGTTACGGAATAAAAAAGGCCCGGCCGGAGCGATCCGACCGGGCCTTTCTTTATGCGCGTTCGCCCCGGGTCAGCGGTTCAGCGCCGCCCGTGCCGCCTCGGCGTAACGATGGCCCTGGGCGGCGCCCTTGGGGAAGACCGCCTCGATCCGCGCCAGGTCTTCAGGCGTCAGGACGATGTCGGCGGCGGCGGCGTTCTGTTCCAGCGTCGCGACGCGGCGTGTGCCGGGGATTGGCACGAGGTCATCGCCCTGAGCCAGCACCCAGGCCAGGGCCAGCTGGGCGGCGGTCACGCCCTTGTCGGCGGCGATGGCCTTGACCGCCTCGACCAGATCCAGGTTTTTCTGGAAATTCTCACCCATGAAGCGCGGATTGCTACGCCGGAAGTCGTCGGCGTCCAGATCGTCGATGGACCGGATGTCGCCCGACAGGAAGCCCCGCCCCAGGGGGCTGTAGGGCACGAAGCCGATGCCCAGTTCGCGCACGACCGCGAACAGTTCGTCCTCGGGCTCGCGGCTCCATAGCGAATATTCGGTCTGCAGGGCCGTGATGGGATGGGTGGCGTGGGCCTTCCGCAGGGTGTCGGGCGCGGCCTCGGACAGGCCCAGGAAGCGAACCTTGCCCTCCTGCACCAGGTCCGCCATCGCCCCGACCGTCTCTTCGATCGGCGTGTCGGGATCGACCCGGTGCAGATAGTAGAGGTCGACGTGGTCGACGCCCAGGCGCTGCAGGCTGCCTTCGATAGCGCGCCGCACGTTGGCCGGGCTGCCGTCGGTCATCAGGCGGGACCGGTCAGCGTTGTAGTTGATGCCGAACTTTGTGGCGATGAAGGCGTCGTCGCGACGGCCTTGCAAGGCCTTGCCGACCAGCACCTCATTGGTGTGCGGCCCGTACATCTCGGCGGTGTCGAACAGGGTGATTCCCAGGTCCAGAGCGCGGCGGATGACCGAAACCGACTGCGCCTCGTCCGTGCCGCCGTAAAAGGCGCTCATGCCCATACAGCCCAGACCGATGGCCGAGACTTCGGGACCGTTCAGTCCCAGCTTGCGCGTCTTCATGAGGCGCTCTCCTGTCGATGAGATTGGACGACGACGGGCGACAAACCTGCGCGCCGCTGACAGTCAGGAGATGGGTGTGGAGGCGGCGGGCTGCAAGCCCGGCCGCGTTGACGATGGTACCGCCTCTCAGGCTTGAACTGAGGACCTCCGGTTCCACAAACCGGCGCTCTAACCAACTGAGCTAAGGCGGCCCGCGCATCGCGAGGGGCGTTCTCTACCGGGCCTTAGGGTGACGATCAAGCGGCTTCATGACATTTCGACGGAAGATTTCCATCGGACGACGCGCACAAGAAAACGCCCCGGAGATCGCTCTCCGGGGCGTCTGTCTTGTTCGTCCTTGGCTCAACCGAGGTTGAACGGCACACGGACGCGGAAGGTGGCGTCCTGAGCGGCGCCGTCGACGGTCCGCGGAGACAGTTGCCCACGCTGAACCACCCGAATGGCGGCGCGGCCGAAGCCCATGCCTGCAGGCTCTTCCGAAACCACGCGGCAGTTCGCCGGGGCGCCGTTGGAGCGCGCGGTGCATTCCACCGTCGCGGAACCGCTGATCTCACGTTCCAGCGCGCGCGCCGGGAAATCGTCTGCGGTCGGGCGCGGCTGGCGCGACCACTGAACGTTCGTGATCGTCGACGGACGCGGCGGAGCCGGGGGCGCGGGCGGAGGCGGCGGTCCGGGAATGTTCACGGGCGGGCCCGTGTATTCCACCCGGTCTTCCTTCTTCGTCGGCGTGATGTTCACCGGCGGAGGCGGAACGACGTTGGGGACCGGCGCCGGCACGCGCACCTGGAGCTTGGGCGGAGGCGGCTGATCCGTCGGCGGAGGCGGCGGGGGCGGAGGCGGCGGAGGCGGCGGAACCGGCTCGACCAACTCGACCTCGACGGACTCGTCGACGTAGTTGAATTCCTTCAGCTTGAACTTGGATTGCTGCAGGAAGAAGATCAGCAAGGCAAACAGGATGCTGACGACCAGAAGGCAAACCAGCAGCACGGGGTAGGAAACCCCCATGAAGCCCTTGGCCTTGGGTACGTCGTAACGACTGCGATGATATTCGACGTCTGTCATACTATCTCCGCACTCTAGCTCGTCGCCTGGTCTTCGCCGACCAGTGCAACGCTGTAGAAGCCGTTATCCTGAAGCGCATTCATGACCTGCATGAAGTCGCCGTAACGGGTGTTCTGGTCGCCCCGAATGAAGATCCGCTCATCGGCCGGGTTCCGAGAACCGATCTGTTCCTTCAGATCGGCGCCCAGAGATCCAACGTCGGTCTTGAAGTCGCCCACATAGACGTCGCCGTCGTTCTGGATCGAAATATAGACCGGCTTGGGCGGATTCGGGGCCGCCTTGGCGACGGCGATTGGCAACTCGACGGGCACCGACACGGAAGCAAGCGGAGCCGCCACCATGAAGATGATGAGCAAGACCAGCATGATATCAACGAAAGGCGTGACGTTGATATCGCTGTTGGCCTCGACCACGTTGCCAGCGCCGCCCGATTTAATCTTGGCGGCCATCCGTCTTACGCTCCCTTGTCGAGCTGACGCGAGATGCCGTTCAGCAGCTCAGCAGCGAAGCCGTCGGCGCGCGTGCCGTAACCGGCGATGCGGGTGTTGAAGTAGTTGTAGAACACAACGGCCGGGATAGCGGCGAACAGGCCGATACCGGTGGCCAGCAGGGCCTCGGCGATACCCGGCGCAACGACGGCCAGGTTGGTCGTGTTGGATTCCGCGATGCCGATGAAGGAGTTCATGATGCCGTAAACGGTGCCGAACAGACCGACGAACGGACCGATCGAACCGACCGACGCCAGGAACTGCTGGCCGCCCGACAGGCGCTTGGCCAGACCGGATTGAACGGCGGAGACGGCGGCGGTGGCGCGGCCCAAGGCCGAGTCCAGGTGATCGCCGGTGACCGACAGACCCGATTGACGCGACAGTTCGATTTCTTCGGTGGCCGCAGCAGCCATGTCGGCCAGCGGGTTGCCGTCGAACTCTTCCTGGGTGGCGACGGCGCGCATATCGGCGATCGTGCGGGCGCCGCGGAAGTTTTCGAGGAAGGTGTCGGTCTTGCGGTTCAGAGCGCCGAACTCGAACAGTTTGATGAGCAGCAGGGTCCACGACAGGATCGAGGCCAGCAGTAGGCCGGCCATGACGACCTTAACGACCACGGTCGCTTCCATGAACATGGAGATCGGGGTGATGCCGCCGCCATGCGCGCCGCCGGTGGTTTCGGCGATGGTCGCCGGGTCGGCTTCCGGGGTCGCCGGGGCCGCGGCAGGAGCCGCAGTCGAGGCAGCCGGGGTCGGCTCGGCCGGAGCCTGGGCCAGGACCGGCGAGCTCGCCATCAGCGCGGCGGCGCCGGCCATGGCGAGAAGGATGTTCGTCTTTTTGCTGTTCAGCATAATTCGCCAGTTCCTGCTTGGTCTGACTCGTGGAACCAAAGGTGCGGCCATAGTCAGCGACCGCCCCCCAACCTGAAATGTTTCCTTCAGCGCGCCGCGTCCTGTCGAGGATCGAAGCCCGCCGAAATCTTGGATAGAGCCTGACCGGTCGCCCGCCCACGCTCTGATGATCGAACCGTTGGAGAACGCGTCTCCTGCAATCCGCGTTAACGCCTTCGTTGAGAAGGCGTCTCAACCCTTTGACGAACCCTTACCGGAGCGTCAAGGGACAAGAGCGGCTTTTAACCCGACAGAAGCCAAGGATAAAAGTTCCGCCTAACAGTGGCATTGAACCCCTCGGACGCGACGTTTTGATGAAGATCGCGCGTCAGTTGGTGCAAGCTTGTTGAAAACCGAATGTTACAGGCTGTTTCTTGCCTGAATGCGGGATTGCGCGATCATTCGCCCCTCGGACGTGTGACGTGCCTGCGTCCGAAACCCGGAAGTGCCCGTCGTCACGGCGTCTAAGGTCGTCTCGATTGTGACAGGAAAAAGAGATGGTGCCTGGAGGCGGGTTCGAACCACCGACACGCGGATTTTCAATCCGCTGCTCTACCAGCTGAGCTATCCAGGCGCCGACGCGGCGTCGCGAGAGGCGGGTCTATAGGCGAGCCGTTTCCGGCTGTCCAGCATCGTTTCAGTCGTTTTCCAAATCATCTTCCGCGGCCTCGTCCAGGGCGACGGGGATGGCGTAGGCGCCGGTGAACCAACGCTGCAGATCCACCTCCGAACAGCGGCGCGAGCAGAAGGGTTTGTATTTCGGATCGGCGTCCGCCTTGCGGCAGATGGGGCAAACAGCCATGGCTCAGCTCTCTTCTATATGGCCGCGACCGGGGGCGACGGCGGGATCGCCAACGACGGCGGCGCGCGGGCCCAGTGCGGCGACCAGAGGAGCTGCGACCGCCGCCTCCTGGGGCGCGCAACGCAGCACCAGCCGAGGCGATGCGGTGTTCGACAGAATCTGTCGCCTCAGGCGGCGTACGAGAGACAGGGCGCGCGTCTGAAGCGCTGGCGCGCCGTCCGCATCCAACAAAATTTCCTCGACCGGCGTGCGGCGCCACGGCAGCGACAGTTCCAGCAGGCCGAACCGGCTGACCGACCCGAACACCGCCTGTGGCTCGTGGCCGAAGGCGGCGCGGGCGGCGACCAATTGGGCTTGAGCGTCCTGGCCGTCACCGACCAGGTCGATGACCACCAGACCACCCCATCGCCTCAGGCCGATCAAACGCGCCGCCTGTCTCAGGCCTTCGCGATTCGCCACCGCCCTGGCCTGTTTCGGATCTCGACCGGGGGCAGGCGCATGGTCGATGTCGACAGCGATCAGGGCGCGCGTGCGCTCAAGCGACAGATCGATCCCCTGGCCCGCAAAGCCGCAGGACCGGGCCATCGCCTGTTCCTCGGCCTCGATCACGGCGTCGATGGCCGCGATCCCGACGACCGATTCTTCGCCCGGCGCGAGATCGCGCAACTGTTCGGCGATCGTCGGCGCGGGCTGCAACAGACGCGGCGGGCCTTCGCCGGGACCAAGGCGTCGCACGACAGCCCCCTTCCCCGCCCTGGGCTCGGCCGAAACCACGACGTCCAGCCGTTCGCCCTGCCTCAGTCGATCATTGCGACCGAACGGCAGGAAGGCCGGCGCTGCGCCGCCCAGATCGACGAAAGCCCCCCGCAGCCCCGGATTGACCTCGGTCACCCTTGCTGCAGATCGCGCCCCCAGCCGCGTCTCCGGCGCATCGCCATCGCGTTGAATAAGGAGATGGGTGTAGAGGCCGTCGCGCATCACGACGCCGCGCGTCTCGCCCGGCGTCTCGTCGAGGAAGACCTCGACCGCGCCGCTCATGCGCGCCAGCCGACGCCGTGCAACAGTTGGACGGCCTCATAGACCGGCAAACCCATCACGGAGGGATGGCTGCCGACGATTCGCTGGACGAAGGCGCCGGCCGGACCCTGAATGCCATAGCCTCCCGCCTTGCCGCGCCAGTCGCCGGTGGCGACATAGGCGGCGATCTCTTGATCGGACAGCGGCTTGAAGCTGACGCGGGTTTCATTGACGCGCGACGACAGCTTGCCGTCGCGGATCACGGCGACGCCGGTGAAGACCCGGTGATTGCGGCCGGACAGCAGTTTCAGGAAACGGATCGCCTCCGCCTCGTCGGCCGCCTTCTCCAGAAAGCGACGGCCCACGGCGACGACGGTGTCGGCGGCGATGATCACGGCGTCGGGTCGCCGATCGGCGACCACGCGCGCTTTGGAGGTCGCCAGACGTTCGGCGAGGCGTGGCGGGGTTTCCCCTTTCAGCGGCGTCTCGTCGATGTCGGCGGGATCGATATGGTCAGGCGTGATCCCGACCTGCGCCAGCAGTTCGATGCGGCGCGGGCTGGCCGAGGCCAGCACCAGTTCGGGCTTGCCCGTCGCCACTTATTTGAAGCGATAAGTGATGCGACCCTTGGTCAGGTCGTAGGGCGTCATTTCGACCAGCACCTTGTCGCCGGCCAGCACGCGGATGCGGTTCTTGCGCATCTTGCCCGCGGTGTGGGCGATGATTTCGTGGTCGTTCTCAAGCGTCACGCGGAAGGTGGCGTTCGGCAGCAGTTCGCTGACGGTGCCGGGAAACTCGAGCAGTTCTTCCTTAGCCATGCGGCCTCTCACGCCCGTTGAATATGCGTTCGGCCCCACGCCGGGCGGGCGCGAGGGGCGGAATGGAGGGGCCTAATGCCCCAAAACGCAGAGATAGTCGAGATCAGCCGCGCCGGTAGAGGGCGCACAGCAGCGTAAACAGCCGTCGCGCCGTCTCATGATCGACGGCGATCTTGCCGTCCAGCCGCGACTTGAGCTGTTCGGCGCCTTCGTTGTGCAGGCCGCGCCGGCCCATGTCGACCGATTCGATCTGGCTGGGCGACGAGCCGCGAAGCGCCTCATAATAGCTGTCGCAGATCAGCAGATAATCTTTGAGCACTCCCTTCAGGGGCGTCAGGCTGATGGCGTAGGTGCGGGTGAAATCCTCGCCGTCGATGTCGAACACCAGCCGGTTGTCCTGAAGCGACAGCTTCAGGCGATAGGGACCGCCCTCGGCGCCCAGCGGCTCGAAACTGTTCTTTTCGACCAGATCGAAGATGGCGACCCGACGCTCGTGCTCGATCTCGGCCGTGGCGGCTGGCAGGGTTGCGGCGTCCAGCTCGACGGACGCCAGGCGGTGCGGGGCGCTCATGCCGCATTTCCTTTGTCGGGCGGTTCGGGGCCGTCCAGATGGGTCGGAGCCATACGGGCGGGCCACCGCTCCGAAATATCGGTGACCACGGCGTCGAGGCATTCGACGTCGATCCGCAGGTCGCCGCCGCCCGCAAACATCAGGATCACCCGCCCGCCGGGTTCGTCGGTCGGCATGAAGTCCAGCGCCAGAAGCTCCAGAGAGGCGTCGGGACTGCGCGACAGTCGCCGACTCTTGACCGCCATGACGTCGCCGAACTGCATGGCGCACATCACCCGCGTCCCGCCGCATTCCCAGCAGAACCGGCTGAAGGCGATGGTCAGGGTGCGCGCCTGCTTTTCCCAGACGATGTCGACGGGCCGCAGGATGGCGTCCTGCAGGGCGGCGGAAATGATCTGCAGATCGTCGGCGTCCTCGGCCAGCAGACGCAGCGGCTCGACCGGCGTGCTGGGAACGGGCGGAACGGCGTCGATCTCAGTGCTCATCACCCCATCCCATCTTCTTGGCCCTTGATGCGCCGGATATCCGCCCCGCACGCACCAAGCTTTTCCTCCAAACGCTCGAAACCGCGATCCAGATGATAGACGCGCCCGACCGTCGTTTCGCCCTCGGCGACCAGCCCCGCGATGACCAGACACATGGAGGCCCGCAGATCGGTCGCCATCACCTGGGCGCCGTGCAGCACCTCGACACCGTGCACCTGGGCCTCGCCCGCGTGGACCGAAATCTCCGCCCCCAGACGCGCCAGTTCCGGCACGTGCATGAACCGGTTTTCGAAGATCGTCTCACGAACCGTGCTGACGCCCTCCGCGGTCGTCATCAGGGCCATGAATTGCGCCTGCAGATCGGTGGCGAAGCCGGGATAGATCGCGGTTTCGACATCCACAGCCTTCAGCCGCTGCTTCGGATCGCGCTTGATCAGAACGCCGTCAGCGGTGGGCGACACCTCGACGCCGGCCTCGACCATCTTGTCGGTCAGAGAACCGATCAGTTCGGCCCGCGCCTTGGTCAGACGCACTTCGCCGCCGGCCATGGCCGCCGCCACGGCGTAGGAGCCCATCTCGATTCGATCGGGAATCACCGACCAAGTGGCGCCGTTCAGCGACGAGACGCCGGTGATGGTCAGGACGTCGGTGTCGATGCCCTCGATTCTGGCGCCCATCGCGGTCAGGCAATGCGCCAGATCCCCGATCTCGGGCTCCCGCGCCGCGCGACGCAGAACCGTCGTGCCCTGCGCCAGCACAGCCGCCAACAGGGCGTGTTCGGTCGCCCCCACGGACACGAAGGGAAACTCGATTTCGGCGCCTTTCAGACCCTTGGGCGCGCGAGCGGTGACATAGCCCTCGTCCAGTTCGATCTCGGCGCCCAGAGCGGTCAGGGCCTGCAAGTGCAGGTCCACAGGCCGCGCGCCGATGGTGCAGCCGCCGGGCAGAGACACCTTGGCCTCGCCAGTGCGGGCCAGCAGCGGCCCCAACACATTGAACGACGCCCGCATCTGGCGAACCAGATCATAGGGGGCGAAGGTCGAGGTCAGCGTCTTGGCGTGGAACAGGCTCTCCTGCCCGTCGGCGCCGTCGCGCTCGGTCACCTCGACGCCGAACTGACGCAGCAACTGGCCCAGGAACCGCGTATCCGCCAGGCGCGGCATATTGGTCAGCAGCAGCGGTTGATCCGTCAGGATCGAGGCGGCCATCAGCTTGATGGCGGAGTTCTTGGCGCCGCTGACGGGAATATCCCCGAAAAGCTGGGCGCCGCCCTGAATGGCGATGCTGTCCATGTGGTCCTGTAAGCGCGCCCGAAGAAAACGCCTCGGGGGGAAGGTTCTGTAGCAAGCCGACGGGCGCTTGCCAAAGGGCTGCGGCGTCGCGCGCCGATGACTTTCAGTTGCTGCCTCTGGGGGCGGCGGGCGTCCGCGCCGGCGCCTTGCGACGACGCAGATTGGCCCGGAGCGCCGCCGCCAGCCGGATAGCCTTTTCGGCCTTGGCCTTGGCCGCCTCCGATTGCGGCGCATTCGATTCGGCCGACGGCGGCGCGGCAGGGGCGGCGTTCGGCATATCGGCGTCGTGCGGAGGGCGAGTCATGCGCCCAGAATGCCGCGATCACAGGCCATGTCCAAACTTTCTTTCAGATCGTCAAAAAGCCGCTTCCCTCCCCGGATCGGTTTGGCTATACGGCCGCTTCCTCAGTCGGGGCCGCCGTAGCTCAGTGGTAGAGCGCATCCTTGGTAAGGCTGAGGTCGTGGGTTCGATTCCCCCCGGCGGCACCATCTGAGAACTGAAAAGGCCCGGCTTTCGCCGGGCCTTTTTGAATTCATCGCCGTGTGTCTCGGCCAAACAACCGGACGCCTTAGTCGAAGGCCGACATCCGCCCCCGGAACGGATCGCGGTCGTCCTGATCGCGATCCTTGCTCCAGCTGAAACCCATCGACAGCGATTTGCTGGTCGTGTCCCCGCCATAGCCACGCCCGCGCACGCCGTACGGAGAATAGAAGCCCGGCCCGGCCAGACCATAGCGGCCGGGATAGCCGTAACCCCAAGGCTGATTGCGCGCTTCACGGTAGGCCAGATCCAGCCGGCCATTTTCGCCCACCGGCATGGACACGGCGGCGCCATAGGACCGGTAGCCGCCCGTGCCGATTCCCGCCTCGACCATGCCGTGCATCTGACGGTCGTCCTGCGGGCCGGGCGCCGCGCCCTCGTCGAAACTGGCGCCCGGCGTGCGATCCGCGATCCAGCTCTGGATCTGCTGCTCGGTGGTCATGCCATGAGGTTGCGCGTCCTGAGCGGTCGGGGCGGCGACTGCGGCCTGAGGCGCGGCGTTCATGGCCTGAGACAGGGTGGAGGCGTTGGTGGGGGCGGTCGCGACCACCCCGTCCGGGTCCGTGCCCGACGTCGCCAGGGCCATACCCGCCAATAAGCCTACAATCAGCATTTCGCCTCTCCCTTCGACATCATCCTAGCACGGCGAATAAGGCGAGGGTCAGGCGTTTCCATCGCCACGCCCCAGCGGGTCGGGCAAGGCCTCGCCCTCGGCAACAAACGTCAGGGCTACCGAGTTGATGCAGTAGCGATTGCCGGTCGGCGGCGGTCCATCGGGGAAGACGTGACCCTGGTGACTGCCACAGCGCGCGCACTGGGTCTCGATGCGGATCATACCGTAGCTGGTGTCGCGAATCTCATGAACGTGGCTGGCGTCCACCGGCTCGGTGAAGCTGGGCCAACCCGTGCCGCTTTCGAACTTGGTCCGGCTGCGAAACAGCGGCAGGCCGCATTCGCGGCAGCAGAAGACGCCCGTCCGCTTTTCGCCCAGCAGGGTGCCGCAGAAGGGCGCCTCGGTGCCGTGGGACAGAAGGACGCGCTTTTCCTCGGGATTCAGGTCGGCCTCCAGCCGCGCCCGTTCCTCGGGGTCGGGCGGCGTGAGGTCGAAGCCGGAGGGCGAACGCAGGCTGTCGTCGTGTGGGGCGAGTTCGGTCATGACCTGCAAATGGGAAGAGGCGGGCCGAGGTTCCACCCCTGCCCGCCCCGACGTGCCTTACATCAGGTCTGGCGACCGTCTTATTGGAACAGGGTTCCGACCCAGGCGCGAACGGCGGCTTCGTCGGTCGCATCGCCGGTGTAGGCCAGCCCTTGCGCCGGGGTGAATGGCGCATCGTTGCCGCGCTGACGCGTGGTCCAGGCCTTGTGACCATAGGTCAGCTCGGCATAGTTCGACGGCAGACGCAGAACCGTGGGCTCGATGAAGATCGAATCTTCGGCTGTCACCGACCCCGCCAAGCGCACGTTCGGCAGACGCGTCAACAGGTCTAGCGTATCCAGGCAGCCGCTTGTGCAACCGCCGTCCACCAGAACCACGACCGGCCCGGCGACCGGATTGGCCGCGCCCGTATCCGCAACGGACGGACGTCCCGGCATGGTGAAGGTCGGCTGGTTGGCGGCCAGGGCGGAATCGAAGGCGGCGACGATGGCCTGCGTCTGTTCGATCACCGGCCCCGATTCGGCGACAAAGCGCGGGTCGGCCTGCATCCGGGCCAGGGTGTCGGCGAACCATTGGCGATTGGCCGGCGTGGCGCGGTAGGTGATGGAGCCGGCTTCCGGTTGGCGGCTGACCGTGAACTCGGGCGTCCAGATGCGGTTGGCCAGACCATAGCCCTTGCCCGTGGCGTTCAGCGAGGCGCCGTTCGCGCCGCGCAGATCGATGACCAGGCCCTGGGCGCCGCGGATCGTCGCAAGCTGACCTTCGACGGCGGCGAAGAAGGCGTCCCATGCCGCGTCGTCGGCCAGGGTGTGGACGTTGATCCACGGGCGACCATTGACCGTCTCGACCGACAACGGATTGGAGCCCGGCATATAGACGGTGGCGCGATAGGCGGCCTCAAGACCGGCGGCGTCGGCCGGCTGGGGCTGCATCTGGAAGTCGCGGTCACGCCGCCCGACCTTGAAGGTGCACAGCGACGGCACGCCGCCGGTGAACGGGTTGTTGCGGTTCCACAGCAGATAGGGAGCCGTGCGCACACGGCCCGCCTCGGTCGTCAGGTCGCCTTCCCAACGATCCAGGCGCTCGTCGGCGAGTTGCGCGGCGGTCTTGTCGCCGCATTTGACCAGGGTCGAACCGACCGGCGGCAGGTTGCGCACGCCCGGCTTCACATAGGACACGACATATTCGCCGTTGCGCCAGGCCGTGGTCACGCCGGGCCAGCTGGTCGCGAAGAACGGCCCCAGGCCTTCGTAGGTCGGGCGAATGGCGATGTTCGAATCGCGGAAGCCGTTGGCGTAGTAGCGCATCAGATAGGCGTGGCTGTCGCCGCTGTTGACCTGACCGACCTTGCCCTTGGCCTCCGTCAGACCGGCGTCGATCCAGCTGCGGAAGGCCTGGCTGGGGGCGCCGGGCACCACGGCGGCCGGATGGTTGGCGGCCAGGGCGTCGTGCGCGGCCTGCAGATCCTGCTGGGCCAGGGCGCGGAAGTCCTGCGCCACAGCCGCACCCGCAGCGAGGGTCAGCGACAGAACGGCGGCCGATGTGGCGGCGATCATGCGGTTCATGGTGTTTCCTGCGGTCGTCTCAAAGGTAAACGCTTGGCCAGCGTTAAACCTCATGCGTCCCGCGCTTGCCAAGCCCGCGCGACAGGATTTCGCCGCATTGTCACACCGGCTGCGGCGATGCGGCGCGCTCTATAGAGGCGCTTCGGCCGGCGTCACGGGACCGAACAGGGCGACGAAGCTGCGCCGCAGGGCACCATCCGCCTCGTCCATCGTGGCCAGCACGCCCAGATCGACCAGACTGGTGACCCCGTGCTCCTGGATGCCGCAGGGGACGATGCCGCCGAAATGATCCAGGTCGGGTTCGACGTTCAAGCTGATGCCGTGGAAGCTGACCCATTTGCGGACCTTCACACCGATGGCGGCGATCTTGTCCTCGCGCGACCAGCCCGCGCCCTTTCGCTCGACCCAGACGCCCACCCGCCCCGGTCGAACGTCGGCCGTGACCCCGAAATCGCCCAAGGCGCCGATCAGCCACAACTCCAGCCCGCGCACGAAACAGCGCACGTCCTTGCCGCGCCGGTTCATGTCCAGCATCACATAGGCCACCCGCTGGCCCGGCCCGTGATAGGTGAACTGCCCGCCCCGCCCCGTGCGGTGAACCGGGAATCGACCGGCATCCAGCAGATCCTCGTCCTTGGCCGAGACGCCGGCGGTGTAGAGCGGCGGATGCTCCAGCAGCCACACCATCTCCGCCGCCTCGCCCGCCGCGATGGCGGCGACGCGCGCCTCCATGAAGGCCTCGGCGGCGGCGTAGTCGACATAGCCCGTCGACACGGCCCATTCGACGGGACGGCCGTCGTCGAGATGCAGTTTCTGAAGGGACGGGCTTAACGGCTCAGCAAGCATGACGCTTCAATGTGGGCGCGAAGGCGTTTTCGCAAGGGACGCCTCGCCGCGAACGAGAGTCTCCGTGTCCCAGATCAACGCCGTCGATGTCGAAATCTCAGTCGTGCTGGGGCGTTCGGTGCTGCCGATGTCGCAACTGCTGCGTATGGGGCGCGGCGCGGTGATTCCGCTGGACGTCGCAGAGGGCGACGAGGTCTGGATCCTGGCCAACAACTATCCGGTGGCGCGCGGAGAGATCGAAATCCGCGACGATCGCATCGCCATCACCATCACCCGCCAGGCGGACGTCTACGACTTCAAGGCCGGCGCCGCCTGAATCCGGCCTGGACCGGCATGGATGAACCCGCTGCTCATCGCGCGTCACGCGCCGCTCAATTCGCCCCTTTCCTTTTCCGGCGGCTTCGTCTACTTGCCGCCGCTCCGATGCGAGCGGTCGTGGCGGAATTGGTAGACGCGCAGCGTTGAGGTCGCTGTGGGGCAACCCGTGGAAGTTCGAGTCTTCTCGACCGCACCATCTGGCTAAACAGGGCGATTCATCGGCTAACTCCGGCTGGACACTACCAAGGGAGGCGACAACGTGAGCACCACGGACAACGCCTTCGCGCCAGCCGAAGCGCCTGATAACGAAGACCACGCCGCCCTGGACGAGGACTACGTCCTCACCCCGGCCTTCGTCGAAAAAGTCGTGGACGCCGCCGACGACGGCGACGGGATGCGGCTGCGCTCGCTGTTGGAAGACCTTCACCCCGCCGACGTCGCCGACCTGATGGGCTTCCTGACCGCCGAGCATCGCGCGGTCGTGGTGCTGTGGCTGCCGCCCGAGCTGTTGGCCGAGACCCTGCCCGAACTGGATGACGGCATCCGCGAAGAGGTGCTGGAGCGGGTTCCGCACGGCACCCTGGCCGAAGCGCTGCAGGAACTGGATTCCGACGACGCCGCCGCCGTGGTCGAGGATCTGGAGGACGATCAGCGCGAACGCGTCCTGGCCGCCATGCCCGAGGTGGATCGCGCCGCCATCGAAAGCAGCCTGGGCTACGAGGAAGAGTCCGCCGGCCGCCTGATGCAGCGCGAGGTCATGGCCGCCCCCCAGTTCTGGAGCGTGGGCGACACCATCGACCACATCCGCAAACAGGGCGACGACCTGCCCGAACTGTTCTTCGACATCTATGTGGTCGATCCGGTCAACCGCCCGGTCGGCGGCGTGGCCATCAGCGCCCTTCTGCGCGCGCCCCGCAGCGCGAAACTGACCGATCTGATGGAGCCGGTGAACGAGATCGCCGTCGATCAGGACCAGGAAGAGGTCGCCTACATCTTCGAGAAATACCACCTGATCTCGGCGCCCGTCGTGGATGCGGCCGGTCGCCTTGTCGGTCAGATCACCGTCGATGACATCGTCAACATCATCCAGGAAGAGAACCGCGAGGACATCCTGCGTCTGGCCGGCGTCGCCGACGAGGATCGCGGCTCGTCGGTCAGCGAGATCGTGCGCGGTCGCGTGCCCTGGCTGGCGATCAACCTGGCCACGGCCGCCCTGGGCGCCAGCGTCATCGGCCTGTTCGAGGGCACCATCCAGCAGATCGTGGCCCTGGCCGTGCTGATGCCGATCGTCTCGGCCATCGGCGGCAATGCGGGCACCCAGGCCCTGACCGTGACGGTGCGCGCCCTTGCGACGCGCGAGCTGAACTCCGCCAACGCCACCCGGACCTTCCTGCGCGAACTGGCCGTGGGCATGGCCAACGGCCTGATCCTGGCGCCCCTGATCGGCATCGCCGCGGGCTTCTGGTTCCGCGACGAGAACTGGATGATCGGCCTGGTCATCGGCGCAGCCATGATTCTGAACCTGCTGGTCGCGGCCTGTATCGGCGTGCTGACGCCCCTGACCCTGTCCAAGCTGAAGTTCGACCCGGCCGTGTCGTCCGCCGTCTTCGTGACGGCGACGACGGACTTCTTCGGCTTCCTGATCTTCCTTGGTCTGGCCACACTGGTCCTGCTCTAGACCCCGGCGACCTCGCGTGCGGCGCGGCCCTTGCTGGGAACCGTGCAAGCGCCGCGCGCCTGTCTTTAATTGGGTCAACCGTGTCCGACGTCATCGCCAAACCGACCAGGGTCTCCCGCGAGGGCGTCCTGCTGATCAAGAGCTTCGAAGGCTTCCGCCCCCGCGCCGTGGCGCGCTCTGACGGCCAATGGGTGATCGGTTATGGCCATACCCGTTCGGCGCGCGAGGGCGCCCGGGTCACCGAGGCCGAGGCCGAGCTTCTGATGCAGTACGACCTGCTGCCGGTGGTCAAGGCGGTGGACCAGCACGTCCGTGTCCCGCTGAACCAGCATCAGTTCGACGCCCTGGCCAGTTTCGCCTTTTCCATCGGGGCCGACCGGTTCGCCGCCTCGGACGTCGTTCAACAGCTGAACGCCGGGGCCGCACCGCAGGCGGCCGCCTCCATGAGCCAATGGGCCGACGACGCCGCCGCCGAAAAGCCGACGCGCCGTCGTTCGGCCGAACACGCCCTGTTCAACGCCGCGCCGGGCGCGCCCGTGACCCTGGCCGACCTGCTGGCCGCGCCCCTGCCGTCTCCTTTCGAGACGCCTCAGCCGGCCTTGCCCGCCGTCGAGGGCGCATTGGACGATGCGGTCGCCCCCTTCCCGGCACAGGACGTCGGCCAGGACGCTGCCAAGGCCGAAACTGCGCCCCTGGCGGAAGCGACCTATGCGGCGACGGCTGTCGGCCCGATCGTCGGCGTCGCGCCTCTTCTGGCCGGCGATGCTGCGGGTGCGGACACGCCCATCGTGGCGGCCAACGACGTGCACGAGCCGCTGATCGCCACGCCAACCGATCCCAGCCCGGCCTTCGCCGCCGCCGAGGCGTCCAGCGTCGTGTTGACGACGCCGGGCCTGTCCTCCAGCGCCGCTGCACCATCTGGCGTCCAGACCGAGACGCCCGCAGCCGCGTCGACCGATCCCGCTCTGAGTGCGCTCGATCCCGATTTCACTCCGCCGGATCAGGCGCTGGGCGTGCGCGAGGTCGTGGCCCGTGCAAAGGCGTCGCGGCGCGCCGGCTGGGGAGAGGTCGCCACCTTCCTGATCATGGGCGCCTTGGGAATGCTTTCGCTGGGCGTCGCCATGGCCGCCTTTCGCCGGGCGTCGCTCTCGAACAGCGGCGACACGGCGACGGTCGCCTGGGTTCTGGCGGTGATCGCCGTGGCCTGCATCGGCGTGTCAGGCTACAACCTGTACCGCCGCTGGGGACGGCCCGACCGCGACTGACGGCTCTTGGCGAATGGCCGTGCGCGATGCTACGCCCTAGCGCATGAGCATTCCCTTCGCGCCCCAATCCATGGAATTCGGCCTTGGCGAGAACGCCGACGCCATTCGCGACACGACCGCCCGCTGGGCCGCCGATCGCTTGGCCCCGCTGGCCGCCGAGATCGACGAGAAGAACGAATTCAAGCGCGATCTGTGGCCCGAGATGGGCGACCTGGGTCTGCACGGAATCACCGTCGAGGAAGAGTTCGGCGGCCTGGGCCTGGGCTATCTGGAACACGTCGTGGCGATGGAGGAAGTCAGCCGCGCCTCCGCCTCCATCGGCCTCAGCTACGGCGCCCACTCCAATCTGTGCGTCAACCAGATCCGCCGCTGGGGCACCGACGAACAGAAGCGCAGATATCTGCCCAAGCTGATCAGCGGCGAACACGTCGGCTCTCTGGCCATGTCCGAGGCCGGATCGGGCTCGGATGTCATGTCGATGCGGACCCGCGCCGACAAGAAGGGGGACCGCTATGTGCTGAACGGAACGAAGTTCTGGATCACCAACGCCCCGCACGCCGACACCCTGGTCGTCTACGCCAAGACCGACCCCGAGGCCGGATCGCGCGGCTGCACCGCCTTTCTGGTCGAAAAGGGCATGAAGGGGTTCAGCGTCTCCAAGAAGCTGGACAAGATGGGGATGCGCGGCTCGGACACGGCCGAACTGGTGTTCGAAGACTGCGAAGTGCCCGAAGAGAACATCATGGGCCCGCTGGGCGGCGGCGCAGGCGTTCTGATGAGCGGGCTGGACTATGAGCGCGCCGTCCTGTCGGCCGGTCCCCTGGGCATCATGCAGGCGGCGCTGGACGTGGTTCTGCCCTACGTTCGCGACCGCAAACAGTTCGGCAAGCCCATCGGCTCGTTCCAGCTGATGCAGGGCAAGGTGGCCGATATGTATGTCGCCCTGAACAGCGCCCGCGCCTATGTCTACGCCGTCGCCCGCGCCTGCGATCAGGGCAAGACCACCCGGTATGACGCGGCGGGCGCCATCCTGCTGGCGTCCGAAAACGCGGTGAAGGTCACGCTTGAGGCCGTTCAGGCTTTGGGCGGCGCCGGCTACACCAAGGAATGGCCCGTCGAACGCCTGGTCCGCGACGCCAAGCTTTACGACATCGGCGCCGGCACCAACGAGATCCGCCGCTTCCTGATCGGGCGGGAACTGCTGGGCGGCTGACGGCTTGTCTCCTTTCGAGGAGACACCCGATGCCCGCAAAATCCGCATCCCAGCAGAAAGCCGCCGGCGCCGCCCTGTCGGCCAAGCGCGGCGACACGCCCAAGTCCGAGTTGAAAGGCGCGTCCCGGTCGATGGCGGACAGCATGACCGAGGATCAGCTGGAAGACCTGGCCCACACCAAACGGACAGGCAAACCCGAGCACGTCGCGGAAAATTAGTCGCATTCCGCGATTATTCGCACCGATTGCCGATCTGTAAGTGGCGGGGAAACCGTTGCTCGCCTAGATGGCTCGAACCTTCAGCCGAGCGCCGTTCCTGATGCCCCCGCACGACAATCAGAACGACTTGAGACGTTTTTCCGACGTCATCGAAGAAATCGGCGAAAGCGCCGATCCCAAGCTGAAGCTGGAAGAGCTGGTCGCCGCCTTCGGCGAGCGCGGTTTCGGGGCGATGATCCTGATCCTGTCCATGCTGGCGCTGCTGCCCTGGCCGCCCGGGGGCAAAGCGGTGTTCGCCGTGCCCATCATCCTGATGTCGCTGGAACTGGCGTTTCAGCGCGACGCCATCTGGTTGCCGCGCTGGGCGCTGAACGCGTCGATCAGCCGACCCGCCTATCGCGCGGGGGTGTCGCGGATCATGAAGGCGGTGCGCTACGTCGAGAACCTGACCCGGCCGCGGATACCCTTCCTGACCGGAGAGGTCGCCGACACGATCACGGGTCTGGTCTGCGTGGTTCTGGCCCTGGTCATGGCCCTGCCCATCCCGTTCGGCGACGCCCTGCCCGGCATCGCCCTTGTCTTTTTCGCCCTGGGCATGATGCAGCGGGACGGGGTGGCCATTCTGCTGGGCGCGCTGATGACCAGCGCCTGTGGGCTTTACTTGTTTTTGATCTGGCGCACCGTCGTGGAGGTCGCCCATCACGCCGCCAGCTGGTTCGCCCAAATCTTCCACTGACGTCCGCGTCCCCCTCCGCTTAGGGCAGACAAAAGGGCCGCCGGGTTTCCCCGACGACCCTTCATTGCCGGACCGCGGACGGTCTGGCCGCAACTCAGTCTGAAAGGATCAGACCAAGGCCTTCCCTAGGCCCAGGGTCGCGGCCGTCGCTCGCGATTGATGACAATGAGACACTGGATCACCTCCTTTCGACTGTTGAACAGGGAGGTCGAACCTAAGACGCCTCAAGGCCTTGCGCCAATAGGCTTCGCGTTTTCGTGAAGTGCAGGATCTAGGCCGCCTGGGCGCCGCCCGACAGGCCCTGCATCATCATGCGGTTGATGTCGATCAGGTCCTGAAACGTCTCCTCGCCCCGCATGACCGCCGAAGAGTGGCGGTTCACGAACAGGCTCAGGGAAATGATCTGCGCGCGCACGGGATTGGCCAGCGCATTGGCCGGATCGCTGCAATCTCCCGCCAGGGTCGACCACAGACGCCTGTTCCAATCCAGGGCGTCGATGCGGCCGTTGAGGTCGGACGGATCGAGGGTGGAGGCGTGAACCAGAGCGCGCGTGACCTGACCGAACAGTCGGTATTCCAGATCGCGCGGGCTCTCAGCCCTCGCCGTCGCCGCTGTGTAGGCCTGAAGCGACATTCAGCACTCTCTCTTCGTATTCGACAATCTTACGCGCCGACATCAGGGCCTTGTAGTATTCGCGCGCCAGCACGTGGCGCGAGGCCGCGACGCATTCGGCCAGTATGTCCGGGTTCTGCGTCGCCCCCATGAACTCTGTGATCCGCAGCGCCAGTTCGTCATAGAATTTGGCGGCTGCGCTCTCGTCCAGATACATCATCATGATCGGGAAATAGATGCGGCGGCCGGGCGTGGTGACGTCCTCGGCCTGCATGATGTCCTTTTCGCGCAGCACGCTGGCGCGGTTCTGCAGGATCAGCACGCCGCGCCTGTCGCCGTTCTGGACCACGGCGCCATTCAGAACGAACTTCTCGCCGGGTTTCAGCGACAGTTTCAGGGCCATGGATGACCGAACTCCAGACAGCGTCTCATGGACAGGCTTGATAGCCTCGGACCTTAGCCGCCATCGGTTAACCATCCCTTGTCCTGCCGACGGGCTGGAACACGTATCGCCGCCGCCGCGTTTGATTTCCACACAGGAGGTCACGATGCCGGACAACGATTATCAGGACGATCAGGAACAGTCGGAAACCTTCGACGAAACCCATCTGGACGACGAGGGCGACGGCGAATTCCTGCTGGACGAGGCCGATCAGGTGCTGGACGTGACCCAGGCTGACGGCGACGCCGACGAGGAGGATTTCGACCCCGACGCCGAGGTCGATCTGGACGACCAGCTGGCCCTCGACGGCATCGAACGCGAAGCCGACGCCCTGTTGGGAATGGACGGCGAAAAACGCAGCCAGCTGGACGCCGACGGCGAACCCGCCGCCGCGCCGGACGAGGTCGAACTGGTCTATTCCGGCCTCATGGAAAACGAACGCGGCGCCCAGGCCAGCGCCGCTCACTGGGAGGCGAAACGCCTGTCCGACGATGACATCGCCGACCTGGGCTACGGCCCTGACGGCGATCAGGACAGCCCCGCCCGATAAACGAAGAGACAGGAGCCGATCATGGATAACGAAAAAGCCCGCAACGACGCCCATTCCGACGCGCCCCACGCCAAACGTGCGGACCCGGAAAACCTCAAGCCCGATCAGCTCGACAAGATCGACAAGGCCGAGAGCCGTCAGGAAGCCCTGGTCGATGAAGGCCTGGAAGAAACCTTCCCCGCCAGCGATCCCGTCTCGGCCAAGCGGATCACCTGATCGCTGTTCACGTCGATGGCGATACGCTACCCACTCCGTGACAACACGGAGTGGGTTTTTTCATGAGCCGTTTCGAAGGCACCGACCGCTATATCGCCACCGACGATCTGAAGGTCGCCGTCAACGCCGCCGTCGCCCTGGAGCGTCCGCTGCTGATCAAGGGCGAGCCGGGCACGGGCAAGACGGTTCTGGCCTATGAAATCGCCAAGGCGTTCGACGCCCCTCTGATCACCTGGCACGTCAAATCCACCACCAAGGCGCACAATGGCCTCTATGAATACGACGCCGTCAGCCGCCTTCGCGACAGCCAACTCGGCGAAGCGCGCGTCCACGACGTTCGCAACTATCTGAAAAAGGGCAAGTTGTGGGAGGCCTTCACCGCCCCGGCCCGCCCCGTCCTGTTGATCGACGAAATCGACAAGGCCGACATCGAGTTTCCGAACGACCTGCTTCAGGAACTGGATCGGATGGAGTTCTACGTCCAGGAAACGGACGAGACGATCCGCGCCGAAATCCGGCCCATCGTCATCATCACCTCGAACAATGAAAAGGAACTGCCGGACGCCTTCCTGCGGCGCTGCTTCTTCCATTTCATCCGTTTCCCGGACGCCGACACCCTGGCCGCCATCGTCGACGTGCACTTCCCCGGCATCAAGCCGCGCCTGGTGTCCGAGGCGCTGAAGACCTTTTACGAAATCCGCGACACGCCGGGCTTGAAGAAGAAGCCGTCCACCTCCGAACTTCTGGACTGGCTCAAACTGCTGCTGGTCGAGGACATCGACGCCGAAACCCTGCGCGAAAAGACGCCCAACCGGCTGATCCCCCCGCTGCACGGCGCCATGCTGAAGAACGAACAGGACGTGCATCTGTTCGAGCGGCTGGCCTTTCTGAACCGGCGCGAAGGCTCGCGCCCCGGCGGCTGAACGCTCGCCTTACCGCGATTTCACTGGAACGGGCGTCCACGGCGCGCAGAATAGGGACCGAGAGAGGTTCGACCATGCGTCACGTCCTGATATGCCTTGCTCTGGCCGCCGGCCTGTCCGGCTGCGACGGCGAGAACTCCGTCCGCATCACCACCACCTCGTCCGGCGACAGCCAGGACGCCGGGGTGCTGAAGGTGATCGACACCCTGCAATGCCCCGACAGTCTGGGGGTTTTGACGCGCAAGGGCCTGGCGGCGGCCGGCGGAGCCAACTGCGTCTATGGCGGGCCGAAGGGCTCGGACGTCGTGCTGCATTTGGTTCGGTTGGACGGTCGCTCGGTCGACGACGTGCTGCGCGATTTCGAAACCCGCGTCAGCGCCGACCTTCCCCAGACCTCCGCCCGCCTGGCGCCCTCCCCGCCCGCCGAACAGGCCACGACCGCCGCCGCCAATGGCGAAGAGACGGCCTCGGTCCAGGCGCCCGGCGTCAACATCCAGACCCGCGGCGAGGATGCGTCCGTGCGCCTGCCTGGTCTGCGGATCGAAACCCAGGGCGACAACGCCAGCGTTCGAATCGGCGGCATCAACATCCAGTCCAAGGACGGCCAGAACACCCACACCGAAACCTCGACGGTCAGTGTGGAGTCCAACGACGAATCCAGCCGCGTCCGCACCCGCGCGCCCGGCGCGGCGACGCGGATGACCTACATCCTGTCGGACGACCAACCCGCCTTGGCCGGCTGGCGGCGCGTCGGTTTCGAAGCGCGCGGTCCCGCCGGCGGCCCCATCGTCGTCGCCGTCGTTCGCTCCAAGGATCGCGGCGACGGCAGCGTGTTTGATGACGCCCGAGAGCTGGTCACGGTCAACGTCGGTCGCTGAACCGCCGACTACGGGTGATAGTTGGCGCCGATCGGCCTGCGGCGCTTGATCCCGGCGCGTGTTTGCGCCACCTGACCGTCCCGTAAGCGATCAGGACACGCCCCTTGGCCGAGCGCACACCCAAGAAGAACGCCCCCCGCGCTTGGCAGCGTATGCTGTCGGGACGCCGCCTCGACCTGCTGGACCCCTCTCCCTTCGATATCGAGATCGAGGACATCGCGCATGGCCTGGCGCGCGTGGCGCGCTGGAACGGCCAGACCATCGGCGAACACGCCTTTTCGGTCGCCCAGCACAGCATCGTGGTCGAGGAGATCGCCGCCCACATCAAGCCTGGGCTCGACCCCAAATGGCGGCTGGCGGCCCTGCTGCACGACGCCTCGGAATACGTCATCGGCGACATGATCTCGCCTTTCAAGGCGGCGCTGGGCTCAGGCTACAAGGATTTCGAGGCCAAGCTGGAGGCCGCCATCCACCTGCGTTACGGCCTGCCGCCCAAGACGCCCCAGACAATCAAGACCCTGATCAAGAAGGCGGACAAGGCCTGCGCCTTCTTCGAGGCGACGCAGTTGGCCGGTTTCACCGAGAAGGAATCGTTGGGCTTCTTCGGCAGTCCGCCTGCGGGCTACAGTCTGATCATCGAGCCCCAGCCCGCGCCCGTCGCCCAGGCCCGCTATCTGGAGCGTTATCGCGTCCTGGCCGGCGCGGTCGGCCTGATCCCCGCCGACGACGCCTGGCACACGGAATAGGACCATGACCGAGGGGGTTCAGGACGGAGTTCGCATCGGTCTGTCGGCGGTCGTCATGACACTGAAGGCCGGCCAGGCCGTCGTTCTGACCACCCCGGCCGAGGATGGCGCGCGCGCCCTGCCCTTCGGGCCGTTCGACCCGGCGCGCGACCGCACCTTCGAACGCGCGCTGCGCGACTTCGTGACGGCCCAAACGGGGTTTCGCCTCGGCTTTGTCGAACAGCTGTACACCTTCGGCGACGCGGGTCGCGCCTCGCCGCGCGCCACCCCAGGACCAGGCCGTCGCCGCGAAGTCTCCGTCGGCTATCTGGCCCTGACCCCCGACGCCGCCGAGGGCCAGGTCCACGACGCCCGCTGGGATGCTGTGTTCGACTATTTTCCCTGGGAAGACCGTCGCCGGCCTCTGCCGACCGATCTGGCCCAGGGTCTGATCGCCTGGGCCGAAGACGACGAACCCCGTCTGGCGCGCGTCCGCGCCCTGTTCGCCTTGACGCCGGACCACCGCTGGAACGAGGAACGCGTGCTGGACCGATACGAACTGCTCTACGAGGCGCGTCTGGTCCCAGAGGCGTGGCGCGACCGCGATCAGGTCTCCACATCGAACCTGCCGGGCCAGGTCATGGCGTCCGACCACCGCCGCATCCTGGCGACGGCGCTGGGGCGGCTGCGCAGCAAGCTGAAATACCGCCCGGTCCTGTTCGACCTGACGCCGGATCTCTTCACCCTGTCCCAGCTTCAGGCGGCCGCCGAGGCTGTGTCGGGCCTCAGCCTGCACAAGCAGAACTTTCGTCGCGGCGTCGAACGCACAGGCCTGGTCGAACCCACCGGACAGATGTCCTCGGCCACCGGCGGGCGCCCCGCCGAACTGTTTCGATTCAAGGGCGTGGACGCCCAGACCGGCGCCGCGCCGGGCCTGTCCCTGCCCGCCCAAAGATAGCGTCGGATTTCTTTCACAGACCGCTTGCGAACCGCAGCGGCTCCGACTAGAGAAGCCCCTCGCTCGACCAAGCGATATCGGCGCCGCGGAGAGGTGGCAGAGTGGTCGAATGTACCGCACTCGAAATGCGGCGTGCCTGGAAGGGTACCGTGGGTTCGAATCCCACCCTCTCCGCCATCGTCTTTTGACGACGCCACTCAATGAAATCCTAAACGCCATGCAATCCCCCCCGTTAGAGGAGCGCGGTTTTGACCTTGCGTTTGATACCGGTGTCATGATCAGTTCGAGGTTACTGGGCGAGGCGTTTTCTCGACCCTGAGACACCTGGGCGAACCAGGGCTTGGAGGATGAAATGCGCGCAGACCATGCGAACAAGGACGCGCGGGCCACGATCAGCCGGCGCGCGGCCCTGGCGGGCATGGGCGCGGGTGCAGGTCTGACCCTTATGCCCCGTACCAGCGCCGCCGCTGGAAGCGACCCGCGCGTTCGCACGACCGCAGGCCCCGTCACCGGGTTTAGAGAAGGCGGCGTTCAGGTCTTCAAAGGCGTGCGATACGGTGCGCCGACGCAGAGGTTTCAACCACCCCGCCGCCCGACGCCGTGGCGTGATCCCGTCCGCGCCACCACCTTTGGCGCCGCCAGCCCGCAGCGCGGCGCGGAACCCCATCAGAGCGAAGACTGTCTGTTTTTGAACGTATGGACGCCGGCGGCCGATACGGGCCGTCGTCCGGTCATGGTCTATATCCACGGCGGCGCCTATTCCGGCGGTTCCGGCTCCGATCCGCTTTATGACGGGGCGCGTCTGGCCACACGCGGCGATGTGGTGGTGGTGACGCTGAACCATCGGCTGAACGTGTTCGGCTATGCCTATCTGGCGCGCCTGGCGCCGGGGTTCGAGGATTCGGGCAATGTCGGTCAGTTGGATCTGATCCAGGCGCTGGAGTGGGTGCGCGACAACATCGCCGCCTTCGGTGGCGACCCGTCGCGCGTCATGCTGTTCGGCCAATCGGGCGGCGGCGCCAAGATCGCGACCCTGATGGCCATGCCCGCCGCCCAGGGCCTGTTCCATCGCGCCGCGACCATGAGCGGCCAGCAGGTCACTGCCTCCGGCCCGTTGAACGCCACCACCCGGGCCACGACCTGGCTGAAGGCCTTGGGCCTGACGCCGGACCGCGCGGCCGAGGCGACGACCCTGTCCGTCGAACGCCTTCTGGACGCCCAGACGGCCGAGGATCCGATTCTGGGTTTCGGCGGCCTCTATTTCGGGCCGGTGCTGGATTTCCGCAGCCTGCCCCGCCATCCCTTCTATCCCGACGCCGCGCCCCAGGGCCGGTCGATCTCGATGATCATCGGCAACACCCGCGATGAGACATTGGGCTTCATGGGCAATGATCCCAAGAACGTCGGACTGACGTGGGATACGCTGGCGGCGCGCCTGTCACCCGGTGTGATGCGCATCGACATCACGCCCGAGGCGGTCATCGCCGGTTATCGCGCCATGCATCCCGACTGGTCGCCCGACCGCATCCTGATCGCAGCCACGACGGCCGGGCGCTCATGGCGCGGCGCCGTGATCGAGGCGGAGGAACGGGCCAAGGCGGGCGCCCCGGCCTGGGTCTATCAGTTGGACTTTCCCGGTCAGCTGGCGTCCGGCCGCTCGGGCGCCTTCCACACGGCCGACATCCCTCTGGTGTTCGACAATGTCCGCGCCGAGGGATCGCGCACCCACGGGCCGGGCGCCCAGTCGGTGTCCGATCAGATCAGCGACGCCTTCATCGCCCTGGCGCGCGATGGCGATCCGAATCACCCCGGCCTGCCGCGCTGGGACCGCTATACCCTGCCCCGCCGCCAGACGATGCTGATCGACGTCCGATCCAGCATGGCCGACGACCCCCGTGGCGACGAACGGGCCTTCTTCTCGGCCATTCCCTACGTGCAGCCCGGCACCTAGAGCCTGGCCTTAAAGCGTGAAGTTCAGTCGCCCGGCCCAGGCGCGGGCCAGATCTGGCCAGATCTGCGCCGGCTTGCCCTGGGTCAGGCGAACGCCGAAGCCGTGCCCGCCCTCCTGGAACAGATGCGCCTCAACAGGCACGGCGGCCGCTTTCAGCGTCGTCAGCAACTGCAGACTGTTCTCGACCGGCACGGCCGCATCGTCCATCGCGTGCAGCAGGAAGACGGGCGCCGCGCCGCGCCAGTCCATCCGCTCCAGCGAATAGGCCGCCAGACGCGTCGGCGTGGGAGATTCGCCCAGCAGATTGTCGCGCGATCCCTCATGAACGTGCGGTCCCTCCATCGTCGCGACCGGATACATCAGCAGACTCAGATCGGGCCGGAACGACACCGCGTCGGCGGTATCGACCGGCTGATAGACCGCATCGGTCCGGGCGCTGGCCAGCCCGGCCAGATGCCCCCCGGCCGAGGCGCCCAACACGGCGATCTTGTGCGGATCGACGCCATAGTCTGCTGCCCGACTGCGGATCAGCCGCATCGCGCGCTGGGCGTCCTGAAGCGGTGCATCCGCGCCTGCGGCCCAGCCGTCGGCCGGCAGGCGATAGCGCAGCACGAAACAGGTCGTGCCGGTGGCGGCGAACACCCGCGCGACGTCGTAGCCTTCCTTGTCCAGCACGGCCCAGCGATAGCCGCCGCCGGGGATCAGCAGCATGGCCGAGCCGTTGGGCCGCGCCGGTCTGAAGACCGTCAGGATCGGATCGGTGGTGTATTGGGCGTAGCGATCATGAAAGGCCGGATCGGTCGAGCGTTCCGGCACGACCGGCGTGATCGAAACCCCCTGCCCGCCCGGCGCGCCGTCGGGCCAGAGACGCAGGGTTTCAGCGGGATCGGGCGGTCCGGCCCTTCCGGCGTCGGCCTGGGTCTGCGCCCTTGCGCTCGAAGCCCCGACCGCGGCGCCCATCGCCAGCCCCAGAAGCGTCCTGCGTTCCATATCCATCTCGGTTCTCCGTCCGGGTAGGTTCTGAAATGAAGACGGCCGGATGAACGCTCACCCGGCCGCCATCTCGATCAGGTCAGGGCCGCGTCGCGGCGTCAGACCTTGGCCAGCTCGTATTTCGGCGTGATCAGGTGAATGACCAGAAGCGCGATCAGATAGGCCGAGGCCGCCACGATGAAGATGGGCGTATAGGTGCCGATCTTCTCCAGCACGTAGCCGGCGTATTTGGCCATGGCCATGCCGCCGATGGCCCCCAGCATCCCGCCGATGCCGACGACAGACCCCACCGCCGAGCGCGGGAAGACGTCGCCCGGCAAGGCGTAGAGATTGGCCGAAAAGCCTTGGTGCGCCGCCGTGGCCAGACCGATGATGCCCACCGCCACCCAAAGGTTCGACGCCTCGGCCGCGAAGGCCACCGGCACCGCGCACAGGGCGCAGATCAACATGGTGATCTTGCGCGCCTTGTTGATGCTCATGCCCTTGTGCATGAACCGCGACGACAGCCAGCCGCCGCCCACCGAACCGACGTCGCTGAGCAGATAGATCACCACGATGGGCGGCCCGAAGGTCTTCAGATCCAACCCGTAGGTCTTGCCCAGGAAGTCCGGCAGCCAGAACAGGAACATCCACCAGATCGGGTCGATCAGGAACTTGCCCAGCGCGTAGGCCCAGGTTTCCTTGACCGTCAGCAGCTTGGTCCATTTGACCTTTTCGACCACATCGGCCGGATCCTGCTCGATGTAGGCCAGTTCGGTCGCCGACAGATTTTTCTGCTCACGCGGACGGCGATAGACCAGAAGCCAGATCGGCAGCCAGATCAGGCCCAGGGCGCCGGTGATGACGAAGGCCATCTCCCACCCGAAGGCCAGCACCAGGCCCGGCACGATCAGGGGCGTAACGATGGCGCCGATATTGGTGCCGGCATTGAACAGGCCGGTGGCGAAGGCGCGCTCCTTCTTGGGGAACCATTCGGCGACGGCCTTGATGCTGCCGGGGAAGCCGCCGGCCTCGCCGACGCCCAGAACCATGCGCGCCATCATGAAGTGCGACAGATCGCGCGCCGCCCCATGCAGGATATGGCCGATCTGCCAGATGCCGAAGGCGATCCCCAGGCCCCAACGCGCGCCGATCCGGTCCATGATCCGCCCCCACAGCAGATAGGCCACGGCATAGGACGCCTGGAACCAGAAGACGATGTCGGCATAGTCCGTCTCGGACCAGCCGAACTCAGCCGACAGGGTCGGCTTCAGGAAGCCGATCATCTGCCGGTCGACGTAGTTGATGACCATAGCCGCGAACAGCAGCCACATGATGACCCAGCGGTACTTGCCGGGAGACGGCGCCTTGACCGTAATCGGTCCCGCGCTCGAAGCGTCTGACATGGTTATGAAAACCCGTTCCTGATGTTTCCCCGACACGTCCCGTCTCTGACCGCCAGGCGGCGGACGGGTTGGCGCCCGATGATGATTAGCTGGCTTCGGCCCTCACGACCGAACAATGAAGTTCCGCGATGCCCTCGAAAATGCAGACGGCTTCATCTCCCGCGTGAACGCGGTGAACGCCGGTGACCGCGCCGGTCGAAACCAGCGTGCCCGCCTTCAACGGGCGCCCCCACCGCGCGCAGTGTTCCAGAAGAAACCGAACCGATTCCATTGCGCCGCCTGCCAGAGACAGGGATCCGCCCTTGCCGACGCTGGCGCCGTTGACGACCGTCTCGACCGCGATGTCGTCCAGCCGCTCGCGCCAATTCTCGACCTCAGGGCCGATCATTAGTCCGCCGTTGTTGCCGAAATCCGAGGCGACGACGGCCGCGCCCAGATCGTTGATCGAGGCCAGCGGACTGCCGGCCAGTTCGACGCCGATAAAGACCTTGTCCACCGCCGCCCTGGCCTCTTCCAGGGTCCAGTCCGTCTTGGCCGGATCGGCGTCGGCGGCGATGCGGGCGATGAATTCCGATTCGACGGCGGCGAATCCGCCCTCGATTTCGGGCAGAGGCACGACCGTGTGGCCGGGCGCCGGCCAGACGTTGCGCGCGAAGATGGCGCCGGCCAGACGATGGACGCCAAGCTTGGGCTGCTGTTCCGGCGGCACGCCGCCCACCTTCCAGCCGACCACCTCATCCGGGAACAGGCCGATGGCCTGATCCTGGATCGCATAAGATTCGGCCATGCTCTGGGGGATGCGACCCGGATATTCGGGCGTGCAGCGCAGCGCCAGTCGGGCGGCGACGAACTGCTCCGCGATCGCCGTCGCCTCGGCCGACGCGCCCGATGGGGTGACGGGGGCGGCGCTCATCGCGGGTCGCTCACGAAGGAAGAAATGGAAATCAAAGCAAACCGCCTCTTGAAGAAGCTTCGATAAGAGCGACGAAGGAAACCGGTGTCAATGCGGATTTCGACGAGCGATGGCATCGGACGCGAGTCCCGGCTATGCCTTAGGCCAAGACAAAAGGAAGGAGCCGACCTTGGCTCAGGACGATCCGCGTTCCGGCAAAACGGGCAAGCGGGCCACGATCAACGATGTCGCCCGAGAGGCGCAGGTTTCCAAAAAGACGGTTTCGCGGGTCATCAACCAGTCCCCGTTCGTCAAGGCGGACACGCGCGAACGCGTCGATGCGGTGATCAAGGCCCTGGGCTTCACGCCCGATCCCCAGGCGCGCGCCCTGGCCTTCCGGCGCTCGTTCCTGGTCGGGCTGATCTACGACAACCCCAGCCCGACCTATGTCGTCAATATGCAGCAGGGGGTGCTGGATGCGCTGAAGGGCTCGGGTCTGGAGCTTGTGGTCCACCCCTGCAACCGCAACGCCCCTACCCTTCTGGAGGACATTCGGGGCTTCGTCGAACGCCAGCGGCTGTATGGCGTCATCATGCCGCCGTCGGTGTCGGAGGACGAACAGGTCATCGATCTGCTTCGCGATCTGGACTGCCCCTATGTCCGCATCGCCTCGGTGGCGCTGGACGAGCCCCAGGCCATGGTGGTCACCAACGACTGGATCGGCGCGGCCGAGGCGGCGCGCCATCTGGCCGATCTGGGGCATCGGCGAATCGGCCTGGTGCGCGGGCCGGACCTGTTCCGGTCGTCGGCGGTGCGGGGCAAGGGGTTCCAGGACGCCCTGGCGGAACGCGGCATTCCGCTGGAGCCCGCTTACGATTTCACCGGCGCCTATACGTTCGAATCGGGCGTCGAGGCCGGGCACGCCCTGCTCTCGCTGGACACCCCGCCCACCGCCATCTTCACCCTGAACGACGACATGGCCATTGGGGTCATGCAGGCGGCGCGCGATCGTGGGCTGGAACTGCCGCGCGATCTGTCGGTCGTGGGCTTCGACGACCTGCCGATGGCGGCGCGGGTCTGGCCAAACCTCACTTCGGTGCGCCTGCCGATTCGCGACATGGGACGGATGGCGGCCGAAAAACTGCTGGCGCCGATGCGCGGTCTCGACGCCGCGACCCTCAAACAGGACGAAGTCCGCCCCGCCCTGGTGGTTCGCAAATCGGCCATCGAAGCGGTCTGACCGCCCGCTCGTCTTCAAGGCTTTGGTCGGCGTCGAAATCTCGACGCCGACGGCCCTGACCTCAGGCCGTTTCCAGGACCGGGGAGGTGGCGAGCACGCCTTTCAGATAGTCGCGAATGCCTTCGTCCGTGGCGTTGGCGAAGAAGTAATCCTGGAACTTCTCGCCGGCGATGGCGGCCTTGAGCAGGTCCTGATCCATCGTCTTCAGGACAGTCAGCATATCGTGGCAGGTGACGGCCTTAAGGTCGCTGAGCACGCCGCGATTCTTGCGCATGATCTCGGCGCGTTCCTTGGGATAGCCCAGACCACGCTCGCCTTCGAACAGCTTGCGATAAACGTCCTGCAGGTTCAGCTCCGCCGCCCAGCCGAAGCCCTTGGCGTAAGGCATGGCGATGGCGTTGCCGTCGTTGATCTGGCCGAACAGGAAGGCGTCGGTGGGGTCGATGATCAGACCGCAGAAAACGCCCGGCATGGCGTTCGCGGCAAGCATCGAGCCCGTGCCCGTGCCGCAACCGGTCACGACGAAATCGGCCGCGCCCGAGTTCAGCAGGATGCCGGTCAGAATGCCGTTCATCACATAGGTCAGCGACGCCTTGTCCTCGGCCGCATACATTCCATAGTGGAACACCTCGTGGCCCAGCGGTTCCGCCACAGCGGTCAGGGCGTCATGGACGGTCTGGCTTTTGGCGGCCTGACTGTTTTCGATGATGAGGGCGATCTTCATGGGGGCAATCCTTCTGGCGATGGCGAGGCGACGTCGGCAGACGCCGACTTATCATCTAACCGTTTGCATCGGTATATGACACCGGTTACCAACGCAGACAAGCCGGGCTGGCTCCGGCAATCATAATCGCAGCTGAGAGGAAGCGCACCGTCATGAGCAATCCGTTCGACCTGACCGGCAAGGTGGCCTTGGTCACCGGGGGCAACGTGGGTCTGGGCCAAGGCATCGCCCTGGCCCTGGCCGAGGCCGGCGCCGACATCGTTTCGGTCGCCCTGTCGGATTCGGACGACACCGTCGCCAAGGTGCAGGCGATGGGCCGTCGCGCCCACGCCATCAGCGCCGATCTGACCTCGATCGAACCGGTCGAACGCGTGGTTCAGCAAGCCCTGGACGTAATGGGCCGCATCGACATTCTGGTGAACAACGCCGGCCTGATCCGTCGCGCCGACGCCGTCGATTTCACCGAGGCCGACTGGGATTTGGTGATGAACATCAACTTGAAGACGGTCTTCTTCATGAGCCAGGCGGTCGCCCGTCTGTTCATCAAACAGGGCGACGGCGGCAAGATCATCAACATCGCCTCCATGCTGTCCTTCCAGGGCGGCATCCGCGTGCCGTCCTATACGGCGTCCAAATCGGGCGTCGCCGGCCTGACCAAGCTGATGGCCAACGAATGGGCGCCGCACCGCATCACCGCCAACGCCATCGCGCCCGGCTATTTCGCCACGGCCAACACCCAGGCCCTGCGCGAAGATCCGGTCCGTTCGGCCGAGATCCTGGGCCGCATCCCGGCCGGTCGCTGGGGCGAGCCGTCGGATCTGGGCGGCGCGGCCGTCTTCCTGGCCAGCCGGGCGTCGGACTATGTGCAGGGCGCTATCCTTCCAGTCGATGGCGGCTGGCAGGCGCGCTGAGACACGGCTAGCGTCTGACCATGACCAGTAACGCCTCAGGGGGCGCGGGGCCTCAAGCCGCGAGCGACCGCGTCGCGAACATAGGCCCCGCAAGGAATGGCGGCCGCATTCTCTGCTTCGGTGAGATGCTGCTGCGGCTTTCGCCCAACGACAACGAACTGCTGATGCAGTCCCCCGCCCTGACCATCCGTCCGGCGGGGGCCGAGGCGAACGTCGCCGTATCCCTGGCGCGCTTCGGCGCGCCGGTGGGTCTGGCCACGGTCCTGGCGGACAACGCCCTGGGTCGTGCGGCCCGCGACGAGGTGCGAAAGCACGGCGTGGATACGGCGGATGTCGTGTTCGAGCCCGGCCGCATGGGTCTGTATTTCCTGACGCCCGGCGCCGTGCGCCGACCGTCCGAGGTGCTGTATGACCGCGCGGGATCGGCCTTTGTCGAACACGTCCACACAGCCTTCGACTGGGACCGGCTTCTGGACGGCGTCGAATGGCTGCACGCCTCCGGCGTCACCCCGGCGACTGGCCCCAATGGCTCGGCCGCCGCCGTCGCCATTGTCGAGGCCGCCGTCAGCAAGGGGGTGAAAGTCAGCTATGACGGCAACTTCCGCGGCAAGCTCTGGGAGCAATGGGCCGGTGATCCGTCGACCACGCTCGGCAAGATGCTGTCCGGCGCCACGATCGCCTTCGCCGACGACCGTGACTTCGCCCTGGTGCTGAAGACGACGTTCGAAAGCGCCGACCCTACTGAGCGCCGCCGCCAAGCCGCCAAGGCCGCCTTCGCCGCCTTCCCGCGCCTCGAACGGATCGCCTGCACCCTGCGGGTTCAGGACAGCGTCGCGGACCAGGCCCTGTCCGCCGTCATGCTGACCCGCGACGGCGACAAGGTCGTCGAGACGCGCGCCGAAGCCATTCACATGGCCGGGGTCGTGGACCGGGTCGGTGGCGGCGACGCCTTCGCCTCGGGCGTCCTGTTCGGCCTGTGGAGCGGTTGGTCGGACCAGCAGGCGTTGGATTTCGGCTTGGCCGCCGCCGGTCTGAAACATTCGGTGCCCGGCGACTTCAACCTGTTTTCCGCCGATGACGTCAGGGCGGCGATGGGCGAAGGCGGCTTCGACATCCGACGCTGAATTGGCGCTAGGAAACCGGTGTCAATCATGCTTCAGTGACGCTGCGAAACGGTCGCCAAGAGCCGTTCGCACGAGGTCACCCAGGAGTCGTCAATGCCCGTCACGTCCATGAACCGCCGCGCCCTGCTGGCCGCCGGCGCCGCCGCAACCTTCGTCGCCGCATCCGGCCCTGCCCTGGCGCAAACCGCATCGCCGGACCGCGCCGCCGTCCTGGACGCGATGAAGCGCGCCGCCCGTTTCATGAGCGAAGAGGCCGCCGTGAACGGCGGCTACGTCTGGCAATATCTGCCCGACTTCTCGCGCCGCTGGGGTGAGCTGGAAGCCAATCCGACGATGATCTGGGTCCAGCCGCCCGGCACGGCGACCGTAGGTCACCTGTTCCTGGATGCCTATCACGCCACCGGCGACGACTTCTATTATCAGGCCGCCAGGAAAGCCGCCGACGCCCTGATCCGGGGCCAGCATCCCACCGGCGGCTGGAATTACGTCATCGACACGGCCGGCGAGGAATCGCTGAAGCAGTGGTACGCCACGGTCGCCGCCAACGCTTGGCGGCTGGAAGAATACCACCACTACTATGGCAATGCGACGTTCGACGACGCCGGCACGGCCGAGGCGTCGCAGCTGCTGCTGCGGGTCTATCTGGAGAAAAAGGACCGCACCTATCTGGCCCCGCTGAACAAGGCGATCAGCTTCGTGCTGGAGAGCCAGTACGACAACGGCGGCTGGCCCCAACGTTATCCGTTCGTCGAGAACGGCGGCCTGCACGGCCATGCGGACTATACGCCCTACATCACCTTCAACGACGACGTGGCGGGCGAGAACCTTGAGTTTCTGATCTACGCCTATCACGGCCTGGCGCGGAACGGCCGGGGCGATGCGCGGATCCTGGACGCGATCCATCGCGGCATGGACATCTTCGTCAAGACCCAGCAGCCGCAACCCCAGCCCGCCTGGGGCCTGCAGCATTTCCCCGACACGCTGAAGCCGGCCGGCGCGCGCACCATCGAGCCGCAGGCCTTCGTCACCCACACGACGGGCACCAACATCAAGTCGATGATGGGCTTCTACCGCCTGACCGGGGACCGCAAATATATGGCGCGCCTGCCCGAGGCGATGGACTGGCTGGATCAAGTCGCAGCCAAGCCGCCGTTGAACACGCCCGGCCGCACGCACCCGACTTTCATCCTGGAAGGCGCCAACACCCCGATCTACATCCACCGACGCGGGTCCAATATCGCCAATGGCCAGTATTACGCCGACGCCAATCCGACCAACCTGATCGTCCACTACGGTTCGTTCCGCAACGTCGATACGCCGGCCCTGCGCGCCGAACACGCTCTGCTTTCAGCCATGACGCCTGAAGAGGTCACGCGCGGATCGCCGCTGAAGGCGCGCCCCGGCTCGTTGAATCTGCCCAAATATTTCACGCTCCAGGACGTGGACGTGTGGGATATGTCCACCGACGCCCGCCGCCCGACCGCGCCGCACGCCGGACGCGCGACACAGGTCATGGCCGGGCTGAATGCGCGCGGCTATTGGTCCACGCCCCTGACGACGACCTCGAATCCCTACAAAGGCCCCTCCCCCACGGCCGTGACCGGCGGGGAGTATCAGATGACGCGCGTCGGCGATCTGTGGGACACCTCGCCCTACAACACCGATTTTCCCGTGGAAGGCGTCTCGACCTCGGTCTTCGTTCGCAACATGGGCGACCTGATCGAGGCGCTGGGGGCCTGACGCCGCCAGGGTCGGGGCGCTGACTACAGATAGGCCCCGACCTGCCAGGGCACGAACTCGTTGTCGCCTATGCCCAGGGCCTCGGACTTGGACGGTTCGCCCGAGGCGACGGCCAGCATCTTGCGGAAGATGATCTCGCCCACCTCGGCCATCGGGGTTCCGGTCAGGACCGGCGAGGCGTCGATGTCGATGTCCTCGTCCATCCAGTTCGCCAGTTTGGCGTTGGAGGCGACCTTGATCGACGGGGCAGGTTTGGCGCCGAAGACCGAGCCCCGGCCCGTGGTGAAGACGATCAGATTGGCGCCCGAGGCGATCTGACCCGTGGCCGAGCAGGGATCGTAGCCGGGGCTATCCATGAAGCTGAGCCCCTTGGTCGTCAGGGGTTCTGCATAGCCGATCACATCGTTCAGCGGGGTCGAACCGGACTTGGCCACGGCGCCCAGCGACTTCTCCAGAATGGTGGTCAGGCCGCCCTTCAGATTGCCGGGCGACGGATTGTTGTTCAGCTCCATCTGGTGCCGATCGGCATAGTCGCGCCACCACGCCAGACGGGCGTTCAGCTGGTCGGCCACGGCTTGGTTCGCCGCGCGGCGCATCAGCAGGTGTTCGGCGCCCCAGATCTCGGGCGTCTCGGACAGCGTGGCCGAGCCGCCGTGGGCGACCAGCAGATCGACCGCCGCCCCTACGGCCGGATTGGCGGTGACGCCAGACCAGCCGTCCGAACCGCCGCACTGAAGTCCGACGGTCAGGTGGGAGGCGGAGACGGGCTGGCGTTCGACCTTGGCCGCGTCGGCGACCAGGTCGCGGACGATCGCGATCCCGGCCTCGATGGCGCGGGCCGTGCCGCCGGCCTCCTGGATCGTCATGGCGCGCAAGTGCGGACCCGCTTCCAGGCCCTCGTTGACGAGCCAGGCGGGGATCTGGTTGGCCTCGCAGCCCAGGCCGACGATCAGGATGGAATGGAAGTTCGGATGTCTGGCGTAACCGGCCAATGTCCGCTGCAGCAGGGTCACGTCGCTGGACAGGGACGAACCGCCGCACCCGCCCTGGTGGGTGAAGGCGACCACGCCGTCGACGCCTGCAGGCAGGCTGGGGTCCGGGAAGGCGTCGGCGATGCGGCGCGCGACCGTGGCCGAACAGTTCACGCTGGTCAGGACGCCGATATAGTTGCGCGTGCCGACCCGGCCGTCCATGCGGACGATGCCGTTGAAGGTCGCGCCGTCCAGAGGCGCCGGGACGCGCAGATCGGCGCCGACCTCGGCCTCGCGCCCGTCCTCTGCCATGGCCAGGTTGTGGACGTGGACATGATCCCCGGCGGCGATGGCGGCCTTGGCCCGGCCGATGACCTGGCCGTAGCGGCGGACCAGTCCACCCTCGGCGACGTCGTGCCGGGCGATCTTGTGACCGGTGGCGATCTCGGCGCGGGCGACAACGGTCAGGCCCTCGGGCGCGTCGCCGGCGGCGATATCGTCCAGAGCGATGGCGACGTCGTCGGCGGGGTTCAGGATCAGGACGCGGGACATGGGCTTACTCCGTCACCGCGCGGGCGGCCTCGACAGCGCCGTTGCGGCTCAGCGACAGATAGGCGCCCGTGACGGCCACGGCGAACCGGTCGTCGGCGGCGAGTGCGGGCGGGAAGACGGCGGACAGGCTCAGCAAAGCCGAAACCCGCGCCTGATCGTCAGCGGCGCCGGCCAGAAGTTCGGCGGTCTTCGCGGCGAGGGGGTCGTCGACGACGACGGTCTCGCCGCCTTCGGTCACGCCCGACTGCCACATCATCCAGGCGGCGACGCCCAGAGCCATGGCCTCGATCCCCTGCCCTGCGGCCAGACGTTCGGCAGCGCCGGCCAGCAGTCGCTGCGGCAGTTTTTGTGACCCGTCCATGGCGATCTGCCGCGTCCGGTGCATCAGGGCCGCGTTCGAGAACCGCGCCATCAGCGCCTCGCGATAGGCGGGAATGTCCAGACCCGGCGGCGGGTTCAGCGTGGTCTGGGCCTCGTCCCACAGGGCTTCGACATAGGCGCGGAAGGCGGGGACGGCGACGGCCTCATGGACGTGCTCGTGTCCCGACAGCGCGCCCAGATAGGCGACGGCCGAATGGGCGCCGTTGAGCAGACGCAGCTTGGCGTCCTCCCACGGCTCGACCGCGTCGGTCAGTTGCACGCCGAGCGCGGCGAAGTCCGGCCGCTCGCCGGCGAACCGGTCCTCGATCACCCACTGGGTGAAGGGCTCGGCCTTGACCATGCCCTGGTCCTCGACGCCCAGCCGCGCCCGGAGCTTCTCAATATCTTCGGGAATTGTCGCCGGGACGATCCGGTCGATCATGGTCTGGGGGAAGGCCCCTTCGGCCTCGATCCAGTCGGCCAGGGCCGGCTCGATATGGCGGGCCATGGCGATGACCCCGGCGCGGATCCGCCTGCCGTTGTGGGGAAGGTTGTCGCACGAAATGACGGTGAAGGGCTTCAGCCCCGCCGCCCTGCGGGTCTGCAACGCCGCGACGATAAAGCCCGGCGAGGTGCGGGGCGACGCGATATCGGCGAGATCGGCCGCTACCTCGGGATCGTCCAGCAGCAGGTCGCCGGTGGCGGGGTCGAGGCGATAGCCCTTCTCGGTCACGGTCAGGGTCACGATGTGGACGTCCGCATCGGCCATGGCGGCGACCAGGGCGGCGGGATCTTCCGGCCCCACAAGAACGCCGCGACCGGCGCCGATCACCCGCAGATGCTCGTCGGACCCGTCGCGGACG
This sequence comes from uncultured Brevundimonas sp., assembly GCA_963515305.1. Classification (GTDB taxonomy): domain Bacteria; phylum Pseudomonadota; class Alphaproteobacteria; order Caulobacterales; family Caulobacteraceae; genus Brevundimonas. The sequence continues at coordinate 60,073 of CAUPWX010000005.1, read as the reverse complement.
ACCAGGGTGTAGAGACCGTCCTGCGGGTTCAGCTGGTCGCGCACGCCCGGTGACCGCAGCGAGGCGCCCAGCACGCCCCAGCGCAGGTCGCCGGCCTTGATCGCATCGTCGAACACGACCGCCTGGTGGGCGCGGTGGAAGGCGCCGATGCCCAGATGGACCACGCCGGTCTTGACCTGGGCGCGGTCGTAGCCGGGAACGGCGACCTCGGCGGGCAGGCCCTGCAGGGCCGCATCGTTCAGGCGGGTCACAGCTTGTAGGCCGCCTTGACCAGACCATAGGTCAGGGCGTGGGCCAGGTCGTGGGCCTCGTCCTCTTCCATCCGGTGTTCGACCACCATCTTCGCCAGGAAGCCGCAGTCCATGCGCCGGGCCACATCGTGACGGGCCGGGATGGACAGGAAGGCGCGGGTGTCGTCGTTGAAGCCGACGGTGTTGTAGAAGCCGGCCGTCTCGGTGACCTGTTCGCGGAAGCGACGCATCCCCTCGGGGCTGTCGTGGAACCACCAGCTGGGCCCCAGCTTCAGCGCCGGATAGTGGCCGGCCAGGGGCGCCAGCTCGCGGCTGTAGCTGGTCTCATCCAGGGTGAAGAGGATCAGCGACAGACGGCTGTCCGAGCCGAACCGGTCCAGCAGCGGCTTCAGCGCCCGGACGTAGTCCGTCTGGGTCGGGATGTCGCAACCCTTGTCGCGACCGAAGCGGTTGAAGACGGTGGCCGAGTGGTTGCGGAAGCTGCCGGGGTGCAATTGCATCACCAGACCGTCCTCGACCGACATGGCCGCCATTTCGGTCAGCATCTGCCCGCGGAACAGTTCGGCGTCGGCGGCGCTGGCCGGGGCGGTCGAGACCCGCCCGAACAGGGCCTCGGCCTCGCTCTTCGGCAGATCGGCGGTGAAGGCGGTCGGGTGGCCGTGGTCGGTCGAGGTGGCGCCCATCGCGATGAAGACGGCGCGGCGGTCGCGCAGGGCTTGCAGATACTCGTCCCAGCTCAGCGTATCTCGGCCGGTCTGTTCGGCCAGGATTTTCAGATTGTCGCGGAAACCTTCGTAGTCCGGGTCCAGCACCGGGTCGGGGCGATAGGCGGTCAGCACCCGCCCCTTCCAGCCCGAGGCGTTGATGGCCTTGTGGTGTTCCAGCGTATCGAGCGGGCTCTCGGTCGTGGTCAGGACCTCGATATTGTAGCGTTCGAACAGGGCGCGGGGCTTGAAGGCATCCGTCTTCAGGGCGGCGTCGATGACGTCGTAATAGTGGTCGGCCGTCTCGGCCGAGAGGCGCACGTCGATACTGAAGGCCTCGGCATAGACCCAGTCGTGCCAAAGCCGCGACGGCGTGCCGCGGAACAGGTGATAGTTCTCGGCGAACCGACGCCAGATCGCACGCGGATCGGTTTCGACCGGGCCGCCGTCGGCGCGCGGAACCCCCAGATCCTCCATCGCCATCCCCTGCGAATGCAGCATCCGAAAGACATAGTGGTCGGGCGTGATCAGCAGTTCGGCCGGATTGGCGAAGTTCGCATTGCCCGCGAACCAGCTGGGATCCGTATGCCCATGCGGGCTGATGATCGGCAGCCCCTTGATCTCCGCATGGAGGCGGCGCGCCACGGCGCGCGTGTCAGGATCCGCCGGAAACAGGCGGTCGGGATGAAGGACAAGCGGTTGGGGCATCAGACGCCTCGTCGGTCGTGAACGCGAACTGCGGGCGACGTGGCCCGATCGCCACGACCTTACAGCCCCGAACGTCGAAAAGACACCGGTTACCACGGTCGCGGCAAGCACGCGCGTGACCGACGCCGCCCGGCGTCCGGCGATTTGTCCGCCCGCAGATCGTGCGCCGCCTTGCGTCGGGGCCGCAGCCTAGACATAAGGGCCTGACACCGCACTCGCGGGCCGGCTTAGCTCAGTTGGTAGAGCGCCAGTTTTGTAAACTGGATGTCGCGGGTTCGATTCCTGCAGCCGGCACCATCTCGAATCGACCATTGGGGACATGGCCGACACAACCAACAAGCTGGGACACAAGATCGGCGCGCGCGGCGGCAGAACCCGCCAGGCGATCCTCGACGCGACCCAAAGCCTGTTGAACCAGCGGCACTATGGCGAGATCCGCGTCGCGGACGTGGCCGCTGCGGCCGGCGTGTCGCCGTCGAATTTCTACACCTATTTCAAGACGGTGGAGGAACCGGTTCTGGCGCTGTGCGAAGTCGCAGCGACCGATTTTCAGGCCCTGGCCGCGCATTTCCAGGCCGACTGGCCCGGCGACCGCGCCTTCGTCATCGCCCGCGCCTTCATCCTGGACGTCATGGCGATCTGGCGAAACCACGGCCAGGTTCTGCGCGTCGAACATATGCTGGCGGACAATGGCGAGGTCGCCTTCGTCGAAAGCCGGGTGCGTCGCCTGCGCCGGCTTCACCTGGCCATCGAACGCCGCGTCGCCCAGGCTCACGCCAGTGGCCTGCACCCCAAGGACTACAATCCCCGTCTGGCCTCCTATCAGATCGCGTCCATCGCGGAATCGACGGCGGCCAGTTTCGACCTTCTCCGCCGCGCCGATACGCCCGAGGCTATTCTGGACACGGCCGCGATCATCGTCGTCAAGCTGACGACCGGCCGCTAAAGGCCCAAAGGTCCGTAGAGCCAGGTCAGCCAGATTCCGACGGCCAGGAAGACGCCGAACGGCAGCTTCTCCGTCGCGCTGACCGAGCGACGCACCACCAGCATGGCGAACACCAGGCTGAGGCCCACGGCGCAGGCCCACAGCAGCACGCTGGGCAGGCCCGTCCACCCGACCCACGCCCCCGCGCCGGCGAACAGGAAGGGGTCGCCGCCGCCCAGCCCCTGTCGCTTGCGAACCGCCTGATAAAGCCGTCCGACCAGCCACAGTCCCGCGAAACCGGCGGCCGCCCCGATCAGATGCGACAGGGCGACATCCCGTCCCGCGCTCATCGCCGTCGCCAACCCGGTGGCGATCAGGGGCCAGGTCAGGATGTCGGGCAGCCAGAAGTTCTCGCCGTCCACGATGGCGATCAACAGCAGTTGCCAGCCCAGCACCGCCGTCGCCGCCATGATCACCACCGACGCCCCGCTGGACGTGGCCCAAAGCGCGGCCCAGACGCCCAATCCTGCGGCTGCCAGTTCGATCAAGGGATAGCGCGGCGAAATTCGTGTGTGACACCGCGCGCATCGCCCGCGCAGCACCAGCCAGCTGAACAGGGGTAACAGCTCCCACGGACGCAGGGGCTGGTCACACCCCCGGCAGCGTGAGCGGGCCACGACGATATCCTCGTCGCGCGGCAGGCGAACGCTGACGGCGGCGATGAAGCTGCCGAAGATCAGGCCCAGCCCGCCCATGAGAACGGCGGCGATCACAGGGTTCATGGACAGGTCCAGATGACGGCGACGAACCGCCCGGGCTTAGCCGCCGCCGAGCGCCACCGCCACATGATAGGTCACCAGCGACGCCAGATAGGCCAGACCGAACATATAGCCGATCATGATCCAGGTCCATTTCAGCGAGTTGGTCTCGCGCCGCACGACGCCCAGGGTCGCCACGCACTGGGGCGCGAAGATGTACCAGGCCAGGAAGGACAGCGCCGTGGCCAGCGACCAGTGCTGGGCCAGCGTCGAGGCCAGAAGGCCTGTCGCGTTTTCCGCATCGGCGATGGCGTAGGTGGTGCCCAGGGCCGCCACCGCGACCTCGCGCGCCGCCATGCCGGGGATCAGGGCGATGACCATCTGCCAGTTGAAGCCGATGGGCGCGAAAATCGGCTCCAAGGCCCGCCCGATCATGCCCGCGAACGAATAGTCGACGGCCGGCAGGGTCGCGTTCTCGGGCGGATAGGGGAAGGTCGCCAGCACCCACAGAATGATCACGGCCGGCAGGATGATCCGCCCCGCCCGGTTCAGGAAGATCTTGGCGCGGAGCCACAGGTTGAAGCCGACGCTCTTCAGGTCGGGAACCTTGTAGGTGGGCAGCTCCATCATGAACGGCTCGACCGCCCCGCGCCAGAAGACCTTGCGGATCACCAGCGACACGATCAGGGCGCTGAGGATGCCGGCGGCGTAAAGCCCGAACATCACCAGCCCCTGCAGATTGGCGAATCCCCACACCGTCTCGTTGGGAATGAAGGCGGCGATGATCAGTGTATAGACCGGAATCCGCGCCGAGCAGGTCATCAGCGGCGCCACCAGGATGGTCGTCAGCCGGTCGCGCTTGGAATCGATCACCCGTGCCGCCATCACGCCCGGAATGGCGCAGGCGAAGCTGGACAACAGGGGAATGAAGGCGCGGCCGTGAAGTCCCGCCCCGCCCATGATCTTATCCATCAGGAAGGCCGCTCGGGCCATATAGCCGAAGTCTTCCAGGGCGATGATGAACAGGAACAGGATCAGGATCTGCGGCAGGAAGACCAGCACGCTGCCCACGCCGGAAATGATCCCGTCCACGATCAGGCTCTGCAACAGTCCGTCGGGCAGGACCGTGGCGACCATGCCGCCCAGCCAGCCGATACCCCCCTCGATGCCGTCCATCAGCGGCGCGGCCCAGCTGAACACGGCCTGGAACATGACGAACAGCAGGGCCAGCAGGATCAAAAGCCCGCCGACCGGATGCAGCAGGACGGAATCGATCTTGCCCGTCAGGGTGTCGGGCCGTTCCGGCGGACGCACGCACGCCTTCATGATCCGTTCGGCCTCGCGAGCGGCGGCGCGCAGTTCGGCGGCGTCGAGACTATGCCACTGGTTTTGGGTCAGGGCGGCGGCGGCGGCCTGGCCCTCGATGGCGGCGATCAGGTCGTCGATCCCGCGCTTGCGCGTGGCGACTGTGGTGATGATCGGCACGCCCAGTTCGGCGCGCAGCCGCTCCAGATCGATCCGCAGCCCCTGACGCTGGGCGATGTCGTACATATTCAGCGCCAGAAGCATCGGACGCCCGACCGCCTTCAGCTCCAGGATCAGCCGCAGCACCAGCCGCAGATTGGTGGCGTCGGCGACGCAGACCACCACGTCGGGCGGCGTCTCGCCCGCCAGCCGGCCCAGCACGGCGTCGCGCGTGACCTCCTCGTCGGGACTGCGCGCGCGCAAGGAATAGGTGCCAGGCAGATCCAGGACAGACATTGTGCGGCCGGAGGTCGCGCGGATCAGGCCTTCCTTACGCTCCACCGTCACGCCGGCGTAGTTGGCGACCTTCTGGTGTGCGCCGGTCAGGGCGTTGAACAGGGCGGTCTTGCCGCTGTTGGGATTGCCGACCAGGGCGACGCGGGCGGTTTTCAGGGCGACGTCCATCAGACGGCCACCGTTGAACCGTCGTCCAGCCGGATGGTCAGGCTGGCCGCCTCGTGCCGACGCAGGGCCACACGCATATCGTCCACCTTCATGGCGATGGGGTCGTGGCCGAACAGGCCTTCATGCAGCAGTTCGACCTGCGCGCCCTCGACGAAGCCCAGCTCCAGCAGGCGGCGTTCCAGTTCGACCGCCTCGCCCTGATGGTGGCAGTGGGCGCCCACCTGCACGATGACGCCGCGATCGCCGCGTCGGGCCTGGCTCAGCTTTATTGTGTCGGTCAACGTCTACGCTCGCACGGGCGGGACCGCTCCCCAGCGGCTCCGCGTTTCTTTGACAGTGATTATCAGGTGCGGCGCCCCCGCGTCCAGCGGGACAGCTTGACCAATTGCCGCGCAAGCGCGTTGCGCTATCAGACGCCGGAACAGGAGCCGCCCATGTCCCGCCTCGCCTTCGCCGCCCCGCTGATTTTCGCCCCGCTGCTGGGTCTGGCCGCCTGCGGCCAGGATGCGCCCTCGCAGACGGCGCCCGCCAAGCCGGCGCGCGTCCTGACCGAGGCCGAAAAGGCGACCCTGCTGGCCGCCCTGCCCGCCCCCTACAACGCTGGCGATCTGGAAAACGGCCGCCGCGCCTTCGCCCGCTGCCGCTCGTGCCACACCATCGGGGAAGGCGGCGCCGACATGACGGGGCCGAACCTGTATGGCGTTTTCGGCCGCAAGGTCGGCGAACGGCCCCGCTACAGCTATTCAAACGCGCTTCGCAATGCGGACTTCGTCTGGGACGCGGACCGGCTGGACCACTGGCTGCAGAACCCGCGCGGCTTCCTGCCCGGCAACAAGATGACCTTCCCCGGTCTGCCCGACGCCAAGGACCGCCGTGACGTCATCGCCTTTCTGAAGGTGGAGACGGGCTACACGCCGCAGCCGGCGCCCGCCTCCTGATCCGTCAGCCTTCCGGCATTTCCTTGGGGCCGCCTTCGCGCATCTCCTGGGCTTCCCACTCCTCGATCTTGCGGGCCGTCCATTCGGGCGACTTGGTGAAGCGCGCCAGCACGCCGTAGATCACCGGCACCACGAACAGGGTCAGCACGGTGGCGAAGATGGCGCCGGTGAAGATCACCACGCCGATCGTCTGACGGCTGCCTGCCCCCGCCCCCTGCCACAGCACCAGCGGCAGGGCGCCGAAGGCCGTGGCGATCGAGGTCATGATGATCGGGCGCAGGCGAAGGGACGACGATTCGATGATCGCCTCGCGGATCGACCGGCCCTGGTCGCGCAACTGGTTGGCGAACTCCACGATCAGAATGCCGTTCTTGGCCGCCACACCGATCAGGATGATCAGGCCGATCTGGCTGTAGATGTTCAGGCTGGAGCCCGCCATCAGCAGACCGAACAGCCCGCCCGCCGCCGCCAGCGGCACCGTCAGCATGATGACCGCCGGGGTGATCCAGCTCTCGAACTGGGCCGCCAGCACCAGGAAGACCAGCAGCAGCGCCAGGCCGAAGGCCGCGACCACAGCGCCGCCGGCCTCCTGCTGATCGCGCGCCGCGCCGCCCCATTGAACGACCACGCCGCCCTGAGGCTGTTTCGCCGCCTCGGCGCGCAGGAACTGCACCGCGTCGTCGATGGTCGTGCCAGGGTTCAGGTCGGCTTGCAGCGAGATCGAACGCTGGCGATCCAGCCGCCGCCGATCCGGCGTATCGCCGCTGGTCTTGGTGGTCACGACGGCCGACAGCGGCACCAGTTGGCCGGCGCCGGTGGCCACATACAGCGCCTCCAGGTCCGCCACCTCACGCCGGTTGTCGCGGTCGGTCTGCAAGATGACGTCGTACTCCTGACCGCCCTTGATGTAGGTGGTCGCGCGGCGCGATCCGAACATGGTCTCCAGCGTGCGGCCGATGGACTGGGACGACACGCCCAGCGCCGCCGCCTTCTGAGGATCGACGTCGACCAGCAGACGCGGCGAGTTCGGCTCATAGTTCAGGCGCGGGCGAGAGAAGCCGGGGTTGGCCTGGGCCGCCGCCAGGATCGGCTGAAGCCAGCTGTAGATCTGCTGATAATCGGTGCCGGTGGCGATCAGTTCGATGGAGTTGGAGTTGCCGCCGCCCCGCTGGAAGGCGCCGGGGGTCGAGGCGTTGACTTGGGCGCCGGTCTGGCTCCGCAGCTTGCCGTTCAGCTCCTGAGCGATCTCGGCGGCCGTGCGGTCGCGCTTGGACCAGTCGGACAGGGTCAGGACGGCGTTGCCCGAGTTGAAGCTGCCGCCGCCGAAACCAGGCGCCGACACCAGATAGCTGTCCGCCTCGCCGCTGGCGCGATATTCGGACAGCAGCGGCTCCAGGCCCAGCATGATCTTGCGGGTGTAGTCGAAGCCCGCCCCCTCCGGCCCGGCCACGCGCACGGTGACCCGGCCACGATCCTCGTCTGGCACCAGTTCGTTGGGCAGGGTCAGGAAGATGCCCCCCGCCCCCGCCGCCACCAGCAGGATCAGCGCCCCCACGCCGATCACCGCGATCCGACGACCCAGCAGCATATCCAGCGAGCGGGAATAGGAGGTCTTCAACCGATCCATGCCCCAATCGACGCGCCGCGCCACCCAGCCGCCGCCGTGGGCGGGCTTCAGGATCTTGGACGCCAGCATCGGCGACAGGCTCAGGGCCAGGAAGGCCGAGAAGGCCACGGCCGCCGCGATGGCGGCCGCAAGCTCGACGAACAGACGCCCGACGTAGCCCGGCAGGAACAGTAGCGGCGCGAACACCGACAGCAGCACGATGGTGGTGGCCACGACCGCAAAGAAGACTTGGCGCGCCCCGCGCTCGGCGGCGACCAGTGGCGGCTCGCCGTGGTCCAGACGGCGCTGGATGTTTTCGACCACCACGATGGCGTCGTCCACCACCAGGCCGATGGCCAGCACCAGCGCCAGAAGCGTCAGCAGGTTCAGCGAGAAGCCAAGAGGCGCCAGGACGATGAAGGTCGCCAGCAGACAGATCGGCGCCACGATCGACGGGATCAGCGCAGCCCGCAGACTGCCCAGGAAGATGAAGTTGACCAGGGCCACCAGAGCCATCGAAATGCCGATGGTGATCCACACCTCGTCGATGGCGTGGGAGGTGAAGACCGAGTTGTCGGACCCGACCTCCAGCGTCACGCCGGGCGGCAGGCTGGGTCGGATCTCGTCGATCATCTTGTGCACGCCGTCCGAGATGGCCAGGTCGTTCGATTGGGCCTGACGCGTCACGGCCAGACCGATCTGATCCATGCCGTTGCCGCGGAACAGACGACGCTCTTCCTCAGGCGCCTCCTCCACCCGCGCGACGTCGCCCAGGCGCGTCACATAGGTCGGCTGTCCCTGGATAATGGCCGAGGAGCCGCTGCCAGTCCCCGTCGCCACCGTCGCCGAGGTCGAGGCCGAACCGCGCGTGCCGATGGGCAACTGGCGGAAGTCGTCCGGCCGGGCATAGGTGCGGGCCACCCGCACGGTGTAGTCCTTGTCCGTCGATTCCAGCGAACCCGCCGGCAGTTCGACGTTCTGATTGGTCAGGGCCGTCTCGACGTCGGTCACCGTCAGCCCGCGCGCGGCCATGGCCGCCGAATCCAGCCAGATCCGCATCGAATAGCGTTGCTCGCCGTAGATGTTGACCTGGGCCACGCCGGGAACGGTCGCCATCCGGTCGACCAGATAGCGATCGGCGTAGTCGGTCAGCTGCAGTCGGTTCATGCTGGTCGAGCGCAGGAAGACGATGATGATCGGCTGGCTGTCGGAATCGGCCTTGGCCACTTCCGGGGGATCGGCCTGATCCGGCAGGCGGCCGACCACGCGGCTGACCCGGTCGCGCACGTCGTTGGCGGCGTCGTCGATGTTACGGTCCAGCGAGAACTCGATATTGACGCTGGAGCGGCCGTCGCGGCTGGTCGAGGTGATGCGCTCGACGCCCTGGATGCCGGCGATCTGCTGCTCGACCGGTTCGGTGATGCGGCTCTCGATCACCTCGGCCGAGGCGCCGGCATAGGTCGTGCTGACCGAAACGACCGGCGGATCCACGTCGGGCAGTTCGCGCACCGGCAGAAAGAAGAAAGCCGCCGCGCCGATCACGCACAGCACGATGGCGGCGACCGCCGCGAAGACGGGCCGCCGGACCGAGACGTCGGACAGCATCATTGGGCGGCGCCCGCTTTGCGCTGTGCGCCGGCGACGCTGACAGGCGCGCCGGGCTGGATACGGTTCAGGCCCGACCCCACGATCCGCTCACCCGGTTCGACGCCGGACAGGATTTCGACGAAGCCGTTCTCGACCGCGCCCGTCTCGACCTCGACCCGCTGAGCCGTCGAGCCGTTCTGACCGGGCGCGATGCGATAGACGAAGGCGCCGGCGCCTTCGTATTGCACGGCCGATTCCGGGGCCGCCGCCGTCTGGCGCTGGCCCTGCTGCACCACGACGCGCAGCAGCATTCCGGGGCGGATGCGGCCGCCGGGATTGGGGAATTCAGCCCGGGCCGTAGCGGCGCGGGTCGTTTCGTTGACGCGGGTGTCGATCAAGGCGATCCGCCCCTGGAACGGCGCATCGCCATAGGCGTCGGCCGTCGCGGTGATCGGCGCGCCCGGCTGCAGCAGGTTCAGATACCGCTCCGGCAGCGGGAAATCGACGCGGATGGTCGAGGTGTCGTCCAGGGTCGCGATCACCGCGCCCGGATTGATCAGCGTGCCGGGCGTGACCGAAATCAGGCCCATCCGGCCGGCGAAGGGGGCGCGGATCACGCGGTCGCCGCGTCGCGCCTGCGCCGCATCCAGCGAGGCGCGCGCCGTCTCCAGACCCGTCTCGGCCTGTTCCAGCATCACCTGGGGCGCGATGCCCCGATCGGCCAGCGCCTTGTAGCGGTCGTATTCGCGCTGGGCCTGATTGACGTTGGCGCGGGCCTCGATGATGGCGGCGTCCTCTTCGCGCGCCTGCAGTTCGACCAGCGGCGCCCCGGCCGACACCATCTGGCCGTCGGTGAACAGGACACGCGTGATCAGTTCGGTGGTGGACGAGGTCACGTTCACCGACCGCTGGCCTCGCGCAACGCCCAGCACGCGGATCTGGTCCGAGAACTGACGCTGCGCCACCACCGCCTCCGACACCTGTTGTCCGCCGCGCCGTCCGGCGCCGGGCGCTGCGGCCGATTTATCGGAGGACGTGGTCACCTTGACGATGGCGGCGACGACCATGATCGCCAGCAGGATGGCTGCGGCGACAAGGAAGAAGTGACGTTTGATCACGCAGATAGTCTCTCGGTCAGGGGACGCCGCATTGCATTACCGGCTAATGCGGCCCGCGCAACGTTATCTATCAGTAACGTCGTGCGTCACGATTTCCGTCGCGGAAATCTGCGTCAAAAACGCCGCCATACGGCGATCACCGGTCCATGAGCGATGGGCGTATCGCGCCCTGCGACCGATTGTCTCCATCCGGCCTGCACGCTCCACGGTCCCAAGTCGCGCACCAGCGACCCTTCCAGCGACAGCCAGCGCGATCCGCCGTCCGCCGCCCCGCCGAAGGCCTGACCCAGCACCATCCAGCCGCCGCCGAAGCGGGCGCCCGCCGTGGCGTCCAGACGCGTCTCGTCCGCCAAACCGTCGCGCAGTCTCCGCGCGGCCTGCACCTCGACGAAGCCGCCCCGTCCCACCGCACGACCCACGGAAAGCCGCGCCTCCCAGTCGTGCTCGCCCACGCCGGGCGGGGCGTAATCGGCGTTCCGGCCCTCCCCGGCCCAGGTGTAACCGCCATAGAGGCTGACGGCGTTGCGGTCGTCGCGGTAGGCCTGCCAGGTCACTCCGATCTCGACCGGACCCCGCCCCGAATAGTCGACGAAGGCGTCGCGCCCGTCCTGCCAGTCGACCTTGAGCTGAAGCGTCAGCCGGTCGGTCGCCCCATATTCGGCGAACAGCCCCAGCCGGTCGTCGCGGCGTCGCGCGGCCAGATCCTGCGTGTCGCCCGAGCCGTCGAACCCCCGGTCGGCGCTCAAGCTCTCATATTTGACGATGGCCTGCCCCTGCCCCTTGGGCTGGACCCAGGCGCCCGCGGCCGCTTCGCCCGGCAGACCGCCGAGGAGCATGACGCCCCCGGCGATGCCTGGAATCAGACGTCGTAACCGGGCGACTTGCGATCCAGCTGACGCAGCGCCCCCGGCCAGGCCAGGGCCGAGATGAAGCCGATGCCCCGGCCCTGCTCCTTGGTTTCCGACTGGGCTTCGTCGGGGGCCAGCAGGACGCCCTGACGCCCGCCCGACAGGGCCGCGACCTGCTGGGCGCACGCCCGTTCCAGGAAGAAGATGCCGATCCATGCCTGCGCCGCTGTCTCCCCGACCGCCAGCGTGCCGTGGTTACGCAGCAGCATCAGCGGTTTGTCCCCCAGGTCGGCCACCAGACGTTCGCGCTCGTCATGGTTCAGGGCCAACCCCTCATACCCATGATACGCAACCTGATGCTGCAGTAAACACGCGTTCTGGCTGATGGGCAGCAAGCCCTCCGCCTGGGCCGCCACGCCGACGCCGTTCACCGTGTGAAGATGCACGACGAACCGGGCGTCCTCTCGCGCCGCATGAACCGCCGAATGGATGGTGAAGCCCGCCGGATTGATGAAGTTGGTCGTGTCCTGCACGACGTTCCCCTCAAGATCGACCTTCACCAGCGACGAGGCCGTGATCTCGTCGAAATAGAAGCCGTAGGGATTGATCAGGAAATGATGCTCGGGCCCCGGCACGCGCGCCGAGATGTGGGTGAAGATCATGTCGTCCCAGCCGTGCAGCGCGACCAGTCGATAAAGCGCCGCCAATTCGACGCGGACCTGCCATTCGGCGTCCGACACGCGGGATTTCAGTGATGGGCTCGTTCCGTCCGCCATGGGTTCCTCCTGCCTCTGATACGGGCTTTGGATCGACCGTCTTCCTGCGCGCGGGTCGCGTCAACCCATGTCGGATCAGCCTGACGTAACGGCAACGACCGGAAGCGAGACGTGGTTAACTCGCCCTTTACGCCCTTCAAGCCAAGCTGTGGGCCATCATCTCGGTTCGGGGAGCCGCCGTGTCCGTCGTTCAACTGGAGCCGACCCGCGCCGCCTGGGACGACCAGACCGTTTCCCAACTGCTGACTCTGGCCCGCAGCCGCTCCGCCGATGACCGTCAGCGTCTGCTGCTCCGGGTGACCAGCCTGTGCGAGACGGCGTCGCCCCCGGCCGAACTGGCCCCGATGCTGGGCGACATCTTCCTGACCCTGACGGCTCAGGCCGAGCGTGACATCCGCCTGGCCCTTGCCGAGCGGATCGCCGGGGCCGACTGGGCCCCGCCCGCCCTGATCAATATGCTGGCCCTGGACGAGATCGACATCGCCCGGCCCGTCATCACCGCCAGCCCCCTGTTGAAGGACGCCGATCTGATCCGCCTGCTGATCGAGGCGACGCTGGAGCATCAGATCGCGGTGGCCCGTCGTCCGGGCCTGTCGGGCGTCGTCGTCGACGCCATCATCGACCGGGGCGAGGCGGTCACCATGACCGCCCTGGCCTCGAATCGCACCGCTCAGATCGGCCAGGCGGCCATGCATCGTCTGGTCGAACAGTCGCGGCGCATCGCCGGCCTGCGCGCGCCCCTGACCCGCCACCCCCGGCTGAACGAGCAACTGGCCCAGGAACTGTACCAGTGGGTCGGCCAGGCCCTGCGCCAATCGATCTGCGAGCGGTTCCGCATCGACGACGCTCAACTGAACGCCGCGATCCAGCAGGCGGCGGCGACGTCGGTCGGCACGCCCGAATGGCGCGCCGCGCCCGCCAGCCGCATGGTCGAAAACCGCGAGCGCGCCGAGATGGAACGGCGGCTGGTCGACAAACTTCAGGCGGCCGGCCAGCTGCGCCCCGGCCTGTTGGTCCGCGCCCTTCGCGAACAGCGGCTGGAGCTGTTCGAACAGGCGCTGGCGGCCCTGGGCGGCTTCAGCGATGCCCAGATCCATCACGGCGTCCGCGCCCCCACCGCCGAACCCCTCTATCTGGCCTGTATCGCCGTTGGGGTGGACAAGGCCGTCTTCGCCTCTCTGCTGGTCGAGGTGCGAAAGCTGACGGGCGGCCTGCCAGGCGATGCGGGATGGACCGCCACCCCGATGAACAGCCATTCGGCCTCGCGCGCCTTCCGCCAGATGATGGAAAAGCCTTCGATCGTTTGACTTCGCGCGCTGCGTCGGCTCACGTCGCGCCGTGACCCAGACCGACCCGAAGCCTTCCCTACAATCGCCGCCCGCCCTGGCGTTCGTCGCGAGCGACCGGCCCGAGGCGCAGGCCGCCCGCGCCGCCCTGACCGCGCGCTACGGCGCCGTGCCCGAGGAACAGGCCGATGTGATCGTCGCCTTGGGCGGCGACGGCCAGATGCTTGAGACGCTGCATGGCAATCTGCGCCGTCGCACGCCGGTCTATGGCATGAACCGCGGCTCGGTCGGCTTCCTGATGAACGACTACGACGAAGACGATCTGCTGCAACGCATCGCCACGGCGGAAAAGACCGTGATCCATCCCTTGCAGATGGACGCCTGGACCGAGGCGGGCGAGGTTCACACCGGTCTGGCCATCAACGAAGTCTCCCTGCTGCGCCAGACCCGCCAGAGCGCCAAGCTCAGGATCACGGTGGACGACCGCGTGCGACTGGAAGAGCTGTCGTGCGACGGCTGTCTGGTGGCCACGCCGGCCGGATCGACGGCCTACAATCTGTCGGCGCATGGCCCCATCATTCCACTGGATGCGCGCATCCTAGCCCTGACGCCGATCAGCGCCTTTCGGCCCAGGCGCTGGCGCGGCGCCCTGTTGTCGCACGGGGCCAAGGTGCGGTTCGACGTGCTGGAGGCCGACAAACGCCCCGTATCCGCCACCGCCGACAATTTCGAGGTCCGGCGCGTCGCCCGGGTGGAGGTGCGCGAGCGCCGCGACGTCACCCTGACCATGCTGTTCGACGCCGGCCGCTCCTTCGACGAGCGGGTCATGGCCGAACAGTTCGCCAACTGACTGGTGACGGCTTCTTAAGCTCGCTCCCGTACTTTACGGCCAAGTCCAATGGAGCCCGCCATGAGCAATCCGGCGCAGATCACCCCACCGAACAACGCCCTGCGCCTCAAGGTCGGCGGCGGCTTCGGCATCAACGCCGACGCCATCGCCAAGGCCGAAGAGGCGCTCAAGGCCATGTCGGCCCAGTTCGGCCAATGGCTGAACGACGAGATCGTCAAGCTGGACAAGGCCCAGGCCGATATCCGCGAACAGGGCTATACCCCCGCCACGGCCGAGGCCCTGTATTTCCGCGCCCACGACCTGAAGGGGCTGGGCACGACCTATGAATATCCGCTGGTGACGCGCCTGGCGGGTTCGCTATGCAAGATGCTGGACGACGCCGATCGGCGGATGTCGGCGCCGCTGGTCATTCTGGACGCCCATATCGACGCCATTCGCGCCGTGGTCCGCGATCAGATCAAGACCGACGAACACCCCACCGGCCGCGCCCTGGCCGAAACCCTGGAAGCGCGCGTCGCCGACCATCTGGCGGGCTGAACCGCCGTTCGTCCCACAATGAAAAAAGGCCCGCTGTCCGGCGGGCCTTTGTTTTTTGGATCAGGCTGCGTTGGCCGCGCCGGCGGCGTGCGACGGCGCCTGGTCCAGCCGCTCCATCAGATAGGCCAGATCGTCGCGCAGCACGTTCGGACGCTGGGTCAGGAACCGCTCCAGCATCTGCTCGCGGAAAATCGCGCTGGAGGTGTCTATCCCCTCGGCGGCCAGGGCGCGCCAGGTGTCGACGCCCGCGCGGAAGGCCTGGAACAGGCGCGGCGGCAGGCCTGCGCGGTCATAGATCGCCTTCAGGCCCAACGGCCCTGCGTCGTGCACCATCAGCCAGGCGCGGTGATGGGGCGTGTTGGCCAGCTCGGCCAGGCCATATTCGAACATGGCCATCTGACCCCGCGCCAGACCGCGCAGCAACAGCGAGGCGTTCAGCACCCGACGCGCGTTCAACTGGGTCATGAAACTGGCCAGATCGGCGCTGACGCCGGCCTGATCCACCAGATCGACCGTGGTCCGCTCGCGCGCATATTGCGCCAGGCGAATGGCGGTCTCGGGCGCGACGGCGTGGCGACTTATCAGATGCTCGCGCACCGCGTCGCTGGCCAGCTGGATCAGGCGTTCGGTCACCGACATCGGCAGAACCTGGCGATAGGCGACGGCCGTCAACACCTCGGGCTTGTCGCCGAAACGGTCCACCAGCACGCCCAGCGACGCCTCCGACAGATCGGCGTTGTCGTTGGCCGCCAGGGTTCGCGCGGCCAGGTCGCATCCCTCGTCGGCCAGAACCTGGGCCACGTCGCGGGATACGCGCGCCCGGCCCGCCACCGCCACCTGCCGCACGGCCGACCCCGCGCGCACGATCTCGATCAGGTCCTCGTCGCTGAAGGCCGGAGAGGCGGCGATGACCGGCAGGGCGATACTGTCCAGATCGCCGGCCAGCTTGCGCGCCACATCGTTGGGGATCAGGTCCGACGCCTTCAGCGTCACCGCCATCGCCCGACGCACCAGTTCGGCCGCGTCATTGGCCAGCAGTCGCAGGATCTTGTGCGCCGCCGCCCGGTCTTCCTCGCCCAGATCGGCGCGTTCCATGTTGCGGCACAATTTATGGGCCGCCTCGGCGCGTTCGTCGTCGTCCGTGGCCTTGATCAGGCGACGAATGTCCACTTCGGTCAGGCGTGCGCGATAGGCGGTCATGGACGGCTCGTCAGGGAATCGGGCGTTGATCCCAAAATGAGACTGCCATGCTTAACGGGCGGTTTACCATCGGTTGAAATTCGACGACTCAGGTCGTTTCCTTGCCCATCGGCGAAAACGCCCCGCCGAACCCGCTGCTGGACGATCCGTCCTGCCCGAGCAACAGGGCCAGAAGCCCCTGATCCTGTTTCAGCCGATCCATCCTTGCGGCCAGCATCTGGTCCTTGTCGCTCAGGCTGGGGCCCAGGTCCTTGGCGTCGCCGGCGCCCGACGCCGGCGCGCCCTGGCCCGCCGTGCGCTGCAGATTGGCGTGAACCTCGGCCACCGTCGCGGCACGGCCGTCGCGGTAGAAGATGCTGCGATTGGCCCGCGCGGCCTGGGGGAACATCGCCGCCGCGCTGCCGCCTGGATTGCGATCCATCGCCTGCATCAGGTCCGCCGCCCCCGCCGGCCCCAGGAAGTGCGCGGCGTAGAGGTCGCCCGCCCCCGGTTCCTTGCCCGTGCGCCCGCGCAGATAGGCGGCGTTGGACGCCGTCAGCTCCGCCGCCATGGCCGAGGCCGCGTGCGGGTCGAACCGCAGGTCCAGCACCACGTTTCGGGCCGAACCCTCCACCCGCCAGCGCCCGTCCGATCCGCGATGGATCAAATCGGCGTACTGGCCGTAGCCATGCTGGGCGCCGTGCTGCTTGACCGTGCCCAGCCATGTCTGTTCGATGAACTGGAACAGCCCCGCCGCCGAGGAGGTCGGGGCCTTGGCCGACGGGTTCATCGCGCTTTCGCGCCGCGCCGTCTTGACCAGGAAGTCGTAGTCCACGCCCACGGCGTTGGACGCACGCCTGATCGCCGCCTCCACGCCGCCTGCCGATGGAATCGCTCCGATGCCCATGCGCGCGATGGTCGGCGAACGTGGTTAACCAATCCCTAATCGTTAACGGCGGCATTAAGGAATCGACGTTGGTCGAACGCGAAACCTTCGCCGCAAAGCCGCCACAACCTGCGCGCTCAACTTGGCCTTGCGGGCGCTGCGGGGGCGGTGAACGAGGGAGTTTAGGCCATGATGATACGCGCAGCCGGCGGACCCGGCTTGATCAGTCCCATCGACTTCGGCGAACGTCGCAAACCCATGCCGCGCTGGATGCTGGGCGCCATCGGCGTTTCGGTGGTCCTGCACGTGGCGGCGGGGGTCGTGCTTTATAACCAACGGTTCCGACTGGCCGAGCCGGAGCCCACCCCTGCGCCGCCCACGACCACGGTGGTTCTGAACCTGCCGCGGCCCAAGCCGATCGATCCGCCGCTGAAACGCCAGGCCCCGCCCGCGCCGCCGACGCCGGTGCACAAGCCCGCGACGATCCTGCCGACCGACACCCCTTCGCCCTTCGTCGCGCCGGATACGCCGGTCGCGGGCGAACCCAGCCAGACGGTCGTCATCTCGACCGCGACCACCGGCGTTCCCGGCGGAACCGGCGTGACCGAGGCCGAGCCGCCCCGCGCCGCCGTCATCAACAACCCGACCTGGGCCGCGCGGCCTTCGGCGGCCCAGATGGCGCGCGCCTATCCCGAGCGGGCGGCCGACCGCGGCCTGGCCGGCGCCGTGGGACTGAGTTGTGCGGTGCGGGTTGACGGAACCCTGACAGCCTGTCGGGTGGCCAGCGAAACCCCCGCCGGCCTGGGCTTCGGCCGCGCCGCCCAGGGGCTGACGCGCGACTTCCGCATGAACCCGCGCACCGTCGACGGCCGCGCGGTCGGCGGAGCGACCGTCAACTTCACCGTTCGCTTTGCGATGGACGGCTAGAAACGAGCGGGGTCCAGGGGGCGGGCGTGCGGCGACGCCGCTCGTCCCTCGATCGCATCGGCGACCACGCCGCCGACCAGCGGTCCCAGCAGCCAGCCGTTGCGACGCGGGGCCAGGGCCATGAATATTCCCTGCCCGCCCGGCGCGGCGCCCGCCATAGGCAGGCCGTCCGCGCTGGCCCCGCGCACGCCGACGCGCCAGTCGATGTCCAGCGGCTCTGGCGGCTGTCCCAGCACCCGCCACGCCGCGTCCAGCAGTCTTGCGCCAGCCTCGGCGTCGGGCCTGATGTCGCGCCTGCCAGGCTCCATCGTCGCACCCACCACCGCGCCTGTCGCCATCGGCGCGACATAGGCGCCTGGCCCGCGCACGACATGAGGCGCCAGAGCCCTGCTCGCCACGCCGATCTGGCCCCGAATCGGCTGGATCGCCGCGATCAGCCGGTGAGCGGCCTCGGCCAGACCAGCCACAGCCGCGTCTGCCCCTGTCGCCAGCACGACTGCGCTCGCCTCGAATGCGCCGTCCGACGTGTTCACGCGCCAGCCGTCGCCGTCGCGCGCCACGCTCTCGACCCGGCCGGTGACGATCCTGCCCCCCAGAGCGGCCCTCATCGCCGCCAGGGCCTGGGCGGGTTCGACCTGATAATCCTCGTGCGTGATCAGACGATCGCCATCCTGGCGCGCGTCGAAACCCAGGGCCTGCATCCGCGCAGCCATGTCCGCCGCCGCAGCGCCGCGCCATTCAGCCGGTCGTCGAAACAGGGCGATCCCGGCCGCCTGGGCGAATTCGGGCCACAGATCGCGACCGGCGCGGAACAGGTCCGCCTGATCGGGTGTGGCGCCATCGATGGCCGCCTCCATCGCCGGCGCGATCATGCCCGCCGCCGCCGCCGAGGCGTTGGCTTCGCCAGGATCGACGACCACGACGGATCGGCCGCGCCGAAGCAGTTCGAACGCCGTGCACAGGCCCAGAACGCCCGCGCCGACGACCACGATGGAGGAGGAAGACGTCACGGCCCGTCTGATCGGCCCGCGACGGTCCTAATGCAAGACGTCAGACGCTATTCCGCCGCCATCGATGCGGCGTCAGCCCGGCCCAGACGCGCGACCAGGGCCGCGTGCTGATCCCACAGGGCGGTGGGCAGGCGGTCGCCGAACGGACGGTAAAAGTCGGGGATCAGTGCGGCCTCCTCGGCCCAGACGCCCGCATCGACATCCAGCAGGATCGACATCTGCGCCGGCGTCAGGTCCAGCCCCGTCAGATCCAGCGCCTCGGCCGAAGGCGTCCGACCCACGGGCGTATCGACCGCCTTGGCCTCGCCGTCGATCCGCTCGCTGATCCACTTCAGCACGCGGGCGTTGTCGCCGAACCCCGGCCAGACGAACCGCCCGTCCTGATCCTTCCTGAACCAGTTGACGAAGAAGATGCGCGGCAGTTTCGAGGCGTCACGTCCCTGCCCCATCTTCAGCCAGTGGGCGAAATAATCGCCCATGTTGTAGCCGCAGAAGGGCAGCATGGCGAACGGGTCGCGGCGCAGCTCTCCGACCTTGTTCTCGGCCGCCGCCGTGCCTTCGGACGCCACGGTCGAGCCCAAGAACACCCCATGTTCCCAATCGAAGGCTTCGGTAACCAGCGGCACGGCGCTGGCCCGACGCCCGCCGAACAGGATGGCGTCGATGGGCACCCCCCGGGGATCTTCCCACTCGGGCGCAATGGCCGGGCACTGGCTGGCGGGCGAGGCGAAGCGCGCGTTCGGATGGGCCGCCGGCTCGCCCGAGCCCGGATCGTGCGGCTGGCCCTTCCAGTTGGTCAGACCGTCGGGCGCGACCTTGGTCATCCCCTCCCACCACACGTCGCCGTCGGCGGTCAGGGCCGTGTTGGTGAAGATGGTGTTGGTGGCCAGCGTCTCCAGCGCATTGTGGTTGGTGTCGCGCCCCGTTCCGGGCGCCACGCCGAAGAAACCAGCCTCGGGGTTCACAGCATACAGCCGCCCGTCCTCGCCGAACCGCATCCAGGCGATGTCGTCGCCCACCGTCTCGGCCGTCCATCCGGGCAGGCTGGGCTGCAGCATGGCCAGGTTCGTCTTGCCGCAGGCCGAGGGGAAGGCCGCCGCGATATATTTCGCCCGCCCCTTCGGATCCGTCAGCTTCAGGATCAGCATATGTTCGGCCAGCCAGCCCTCGTCGCGGGCCATGACCGAGGCGATCCGCAGCGCATAGCATTTCTTGCCCAACAGGGCGTTGCCGCCATAGCCCGAACCATAGGACCAGATTTCCCGCGTCTCGGGAAAATGCACGATCCACTTGTCGTCGTTGCAGGGCCAGGCCACGTCCGCCTGACCGCCGGCCAGTGGCGCGCCCAGCGTGTGGACCGCCGGCACGAACGCGCCGTCCTCGCCCAGCTGGTCCAGCGCCGGCCTGCCCATCCGGGTCATCACCCCCATCGACAAGGCGACATAGCCGCTGTCGGTGATTTCGACGCCCAGGGCGCTGATCTCAGACCCCAGCGGCCCCATGCAGAAGGGCACGACATACATCGTCCGACCCGCCATACAGCCGTCGAACAGGCTGTCCAGACGCGCCCGCATCTCGATCGGATCGGCCCAGTTGTTGGTCGGGCCGGCGTCGGCCTGCTCGTCTGAACAGATGAAGGTGCGGCTCTCGACGCGCGCCACGTCGCGCGGATCGGACGCGGCGTAATAGCAACCCGGCCGCTTGTCCTGATCCAGCGCCTTCAGCGTGCCCTTGGCCAGCAGATCGGCGACGATGGCCTGTTTCTCGGCCTCTGATCCGTCGCACCAGTGGACGCGGGCGGGCCGTGTCAGGGCGGCGATCTTCTCGACCCAGGCGATCAGTCCGGCATGGGCGGTGGGCGCCGGGCGCAAGCCGGGCGTGGTGGGGTTGGGCAAGGACGTCTCCTGAGCAAAAGAGGCCTGGCGATCTGACGCCGCCATGACCCGACACATTACGATCACGCACTGTTACAACCGCAATGCGCCGACCGATCACGCGCGTCAAACCGCGCATGAAACACGCTCTGCACACCGGTGTCGTCGGCAAAAGATCGCAAGCGCAAACCGCCGCGACACAGGCTAGAAGGTTGGAATGCACAGCCTGGATTCCATCGCCGCCCTGCCGGACGGCGCCCTGACCTCTCCGGCGGCGCGTCGCAACGCCGAGGCGATTCTGGCGGTGCTGCGCGCGCATCTTCCCGCACAGGGATCGGTGCTGGAGGCCGCCTCCGGCTCGGGCGAGCACGCGGCGACCTTCGCCGCCGCCCTGCCTGGTCTGGACTGGACGCCCAGCGACCCCAGCACGGAGGCGCGCCACAGCATCGCCGCATGGACCCGCCAATCCGGCCTGACCAATCTTCGCCCGGCGCTGGCGCTGGACGCGGCCGATGCTGACACCTGGCCCAGCGGCCCGTTCGATGCCCTCTATTGTGCGAACATGACGCACATCAGCCCCTGGTCGGCGACCGAGGGGCTGATGGATCTGGCGGGGCGGGTCTTGCGACGGCCCGGCGGTCTGCTGGCGCTATACGGCCCCTATCGCGAGGCCGAGACGCCGCTGGCGGCGTCGAACGTCGCCTTCGACGACAGTCTCAAAAGCCGCAATCCCGCCTGGGGTCTGCGGGACCGCCATGACATCGAAACCCTGGCGCGGGCGCAGGGACTGGTCCCTACGCTCAGGCTCGCGATGCCGGCCAACAATCTGATGCTGCTGTTCCGAACCGTCTGATCAGACGATGGCGGCGACGGCCTTGGTCAGGTCGGCCCGTTCGGTCAGCGGCGTCGCGCCACCGGCCTCGAACACCGCACCATCCGCCTCTGCCGTCACGCCGAAACTGGCGGCCGCCAGCGCCACGCCATCAGCGAAGGCGATCACCTTCAGGCCGCTGGTGCGCGCCAGATCGATCAGGGACCGCACTGCGGCGACCGACGCCTCGTCGATGGAGCCGCCCGGCACGATCAGCCCCTTGAGCCGACCTTCGGCAATGTCCTTCGCCGTCGCGGTGGCCAGAACGGTCACGCCTCCGGCCATCAGGCTGGCGTCGCCCGTCGAAATGGGCGCCAGGCCCACGCCCTCGGCCCGCAACGCCCCCTCCACATCGCCCAGTGCGCCGAACGTCATGTCGCGCCGCATCACCAGCCCCATGCGAAGACGGGTCGGGACGGGACGGTTGTAACCGGTGCGGCGGGGTCCAGCGGAAGATTTGTTTTGAGCGTACAAGACGTTTCCTTTGTCGGTTTCAATAATGGCCTTGATCCAGCCCACGACAGGGCTCGATCCTCCACGAAAACGATCAGAATAATAAACATCGGCAGGCGCGGCCTGCGCCGTCCCGCACTCTGGATCATTTGTGGAATGACGCCAGATATAGTCTCAAACGCCGCACGATCAACCGCCGGGATCGCAAAAGACCTTCGCACCGTGTCTGAAACACCGGCGCGCCTTGCTCGAACGCCGCGTCGGTTCTAGACAGCCGCCAACGACTGGACCCCGGACCCGCATGGCCTTCACCCGCACCTACGACGGCGACGAGCCCGTTCGCGTCAACAAATGGCTGGGTCAGACCGGCGTCTGCTCGCGCCGCGAGGCCGATGGGCTGATCGCCAACGGCCTAGTGTCCATCGACGGCCATACCATCACCGACGCGGGCCGCAAGATTCAGCCCGGAGAGACCCTGACCCTGAACGACACCGCCCAGGCGGCCCTGGCCACCGGCATGACCCTGGTGCTGCACAAGCCGGTGGGTTTCGTCTCGGGCCAGCCCGATCCCGGCAAGATCCCCGCCGTGCGCCTGCTCAAGACGCCCAACCGGATCGGCGAGGGCGAAACGCCCGCCCGCGACGCCTCCCTGCCCCCCATCGGCCGTCTGGACGAGGATTCGCGTGGCCTCTTGCTGCTGTCCTCGGACGGCGTGGTCGCCAAGGCGGTGATCGGCCCGGCGTCGGAGTTGGACAAGGAATACCTCGTCGTCGTCGAAGGCCAGATCACCGAGGCGAAGTTGAGCAAGCTGCGCCACGGCCTGTCGTTGAACGACAAGCCGCTGAAACCCGCCCGCGTCACCCAGATCGCGCCGCAGCAGCTGCGCTTCATCCTGACCGAGGGCAAGTATCGCCAGATCCGGCGGATGTGCGAACTGGTCGGGCTGGAGGTCGTGGACCTGCACCGCATACGCATCGGCCCGCTGCTGCTGGGCGACCTGCCCGAGGGCCGGTGGCGTCACCTGACCGATCAGGAACGCGACGCCCTGATCGCGGCCTCCGCGCCCTCGGCCTAAGGCCCTACTCCAGCGCCCGGAACCAGCGATCCAGAAGTTCCGCCTCGTCGCGTCGCGCCTGGGTGCGTTCGGCCGCCTCGGCGTCCACGCCCCACTGTTCTTCCTGGAACGCCTCATCGATGCGCGACAGGTCGAACGCCGCGCCCCCCGCCAGCGCCCCCCGCTCCAGCGCCAGAGCCAGCACCGCCGACCCCAGCAACGGCACGGCCGTCGCCAGCCCCGTCAGGCGAAAGTCGTCCAGCGACAGGGCGTGCGCCTTGACCCGCGCGATGGCGTCCGGCGACTGCGGCCGATGCACGACGCCGCTGGTCGTCTCCAGCACCACGCCCATCTCGCGCGCGGCCCAGTCGCGCCACGGCCCCCACTCCCGCGCCTGACGCTCGACCAGCGGCGTAGGGTGTTCGGCCAGATAGCAGACCACGTCCGAGCCGGCATAGGCGGCGATCTCGTCCGCCACCGCCTCGCGCGCCTGGCCGATCCGGTCGATGGCGGTGGACGCCAGCCGCGTCGCCGGCATGGTCGCGGGATCCAGAAACTGCCCCTGCGCCGCCCATTCGTCCGCGACCAGCCGCGCCGCCGCCTCGGTCGGCAGGACCAGGGACGCCTTGTCCGGCGTCTTGGGCGTGCGCCCGTCCAGCAGAACGGCCCAACCGCCCTCGGCGTGCGGCCCCACGTTCGCCTCCGTCCAGAAGCGCGAGATGCGATCGGGCGACAGCTCGACGAAGCGCGGGCGGTGCGGGGGATGGGTGTCGGTCATCAAGGGGGTCCGTTGAACTCAGTCCGGCACGACGTCGAACGCCAGCGTCAGGCGCGACGCCTCGCCGCCGAACGGCTGGGTGCCGTGCCACATATAGGAGGGGAACAGAACCAGCGTCCCCGGCTGCGGCTGCACTTGGTGCTGGGCTTCAAGCTGCGGCAGGCCCGGCGGCGCGCCGAACCGCAACCAGCCCTCGCGCGCCTGCGCCTCGCCTTGCCCCTGAACCGCCTCCGGCAGTTCGATATGGCAGGCCGACGACAGCCAGCCATCGGAATGGACATGGTCGGCGTGAAATCCGTGGGGCCGCAGCCGCACGGACCAGCTGCCCTTGATGCGGTATCGCCCCGTATTGCGCGCCCGCAGCGGATCGTCCCCCTGGCCCAGGGCCGTCATATAGGCGCGGATCGGGGCGTTGATGGCGCTGAAGAAGGCCCGGATCGCCGGATCGCCGCTCTGCGCCAGGGAGGCCGCTGTCTGGGATCCGCCCCGCAACGACTGCCCCACCGGATGGGTCTTCAGCGTGTGCAGACCGTTCAGCGCCCGCGCCAGATCGACCAGATAGGCCTCCAGCGTCGCCCACCCCTGCGGCGCCTCCAGCCGATAGGGCCGCACGAAGGCGTCGTAGTCGTAAAGCCGCTGATAGCGCGCATCGCCCAGCATCCGCCACGCCGTCGCCTGGTGGGCCAGAACGTGCTGGTTCAGCGGGTCTAGCGCCCGCAACGCCTCGATCGGAACCAGGGCCGCCTCCGCCTGGCCCAGCGCCAGCAGACATTCGGCCTGGGTCACCATGATCGCCGGGACCGGACGCCCTGCCAGGGTCGCCGCACGCCGCGCGTGATCCAGCGCCCGATGAGGGTCCAGCGACAGGCACGCCTGCGCCGCCGCCAGCTCTCCGGGTCCGTCCAGAGGCCCGTCCGTCAGGACGCGATAAGCCTGTTCGACGTCGCCGGCGTATTCCAGCAACCGCGCCTTTGTCAGTCGGGGACCGGACGCGCCCGGCGCGGCGGCGATGGCGGCGTCCAGCGGCGCGATAGCGGCGGCCAGATCGGCATCGCGCATCCAGATCAACTGGCTCAGATCGCGCAACGCCTCGTCATAGCCGGGTCGGCGCGCCAGGGCCTGACGATAGGCGTCATCCGCCTCCTCGAAACGGCTCTGCGCCTGCAAAGCCCGCCCCAGCACCAACCAGGTTTCGGGCGCATCGCCGCCCAGGGTCATGGCCTGACGACAGACGGCTTCCGCCTCGGCCGCCTGCCCCAGGTCGCCCAGGGTCGAGGCCAGATTGTGCCGTGCGGGCACGCTTTGCGGACGAACGGCGACCAGCCGACGCGACATGGCCGCGCTGTCCGCCAGACGCCCTGCCCGTTTCAGCAGATCGGCCTGAACCGAAAGGGCCTGCCACGGCGCGTCGGCTTGTTCGGTCAGGGGCGTCAGCAGATCCAGCGCCTCGTCCAGCCGCCCGGCGGCCGCCAGCGTCTTGGCCCGTTCGACCTGAGCCTGCATCGTCACCGGATTCGTTTCACGCCCAGGAAGGGATCGTCCTCGGCCTCGTCCTCGGAAAAGCCGAAGTGGGCGAAACCGGCCTTCATTTCCGGGCTCAGCGGCGCGGTCACCTTCAGCACGCCGCCTCGCGGGTGATCCAGTTCGATGCTGCGCGCGTGCAGTTGCAGTTTCAGCGGTCCCGACAACTCGCGCGATTTCTCGTCGCCGTATTTGGGATCGCCCAGGATCGGGTGACCGATCCCCGCCATATGCGCCCGCAACTGGTGCGTCCGTCCGGTAAAGGGCCGCAGCGCCATCCACGCCGCCCGGTGCGAGGCGCGGCTGACGGTCGAAAACGCCGTTTCGGCCGGCTCGGCGCGCGGGTCCTTGCGCTCGGCCGGACGCATCATCTCGAAGTCGTTGATGCCGGTCTTCTTCAGCGGCATATCGATCTGCCCCGAATAGGGTTTCGGATTGCCGATCACGATGGCCCAATAGGTCTTCTTGGCCTGACGCCGCGCAAAGGCGCCCGCCAGCCGCTTGGCCGCCTCCGGCCCCTTGCCCAGCAGCAGCACGCCCGAGGTGTCGCGGTCCAGCCGGTGCACCAGGCGCGGGCGCTCCAGCCCCTCGCCCCAGGCCGACAGCAGCCGGTCGACGTGGCGGCTGGTCTTGGTGCCGCCCTGCACCGCCAGCCCGTGCGGCTTGTTGATGGCGATCACCATGTCGTCCTCATAAAGGACCAGCGACTTGGCGAAGGCGATGTCCTTTTCCGACAGCGTATGGGCGTCGCCCGCCTGGCGCGAGGTGTCGTCGGGGATGGGCGGCACGCGCACGGCGGCCCCGGCGGTGAGGCGGCCTTCGGGCTTGATCCGTGCGCCATCGACGCGGATCTGGCCGCTGCGGGCCATCTTCTGGACCTGGATGTTGGACAGGTGCGGCCAGCGACGGCGGAACCAGCGGTCCAGACGGATGCCGTCCTCGTCCTCGGCGACATAGATCGTCAGGACTTCGCGCTTGGGCGCGTCTGCGGCGGTTGGCTGGTCGGTCAAGCGGGGGCTCCAAGGCGGCGCGCGATCATCAGGCCGACGAAGACCGCGGCAATGGCCAGGACCACCGAACCCGCGACATAGGCGCCGGCCAGTCCGACCTGGCGGCGCTCGATCATCTGCACCGCTTCTAGAGAATAGGAAGAAAATGTGGTGAACCCGCCCAGCACGCCGACGGCGGCGAACAGGCGCACCGCCTCCTGCTGCGCGCCGCCGCGAAACGCCAGCCAGCCGACCAGCAGTCCCATCAACAGACCGCCGATCACATTGGCCGTCAGCGTGCCGACCGGCCATCCGGCGTTGGGCGCCGCCCGCCCGGCCAGAACGCCCAGCCCATAGCGCGCCATCGATCCGATGGCGCCGCCGGCCGCGACAAGAAAAAAACGTGTCATCACGCGGCCTTCTATACGCCAAGGCGGCCGAAAGCGACCGTTCAGCGCGGCCGGTAACCGGAAACGATCAGCGGGGAATCGCACCCTGGATCGAACGCGCGTCATAGGCGTAGGGGCTGTCCGGCTTGGCGCCGCGTCCCATCACGACCTCAAGCGTGGTCGAGGTCGGCTCGGGACCGCTGAAGTTCAGACCCAGGCCAACGCCCACGCCCGACGCGGAATAGCCGCCGTAACGGCTGGTCCCGCCGCCGACCGACAGGCTGGGCCGCACGCCGCCCGCGCCGCCTGGACGACCGTCGGTCCAGCTCTGCGTCACTTCGAACCAGTCATAGCCCTGTTCCGTGGTCAGGTCGGCGGCGCGCACCAACGCCCAGTCCGCCACCCGTCCCGCCGCGCCCACGCCGTTGTAGGTGACGCGGTAACGGTTCGTCTCGATCCGCTGTTCGGAATAACCCTGCCCCCCGCTCCCGCGTTGCGCGCCATAGGGCGCCAGGCTCGCGCAGGCGGCCAGGGCCAGGGCGGAAAGCCCGGTCAGGGCGATGGCAAGACGCTTCATCGGACAAATCCTTTCAACGACATAGCGTCGCAACGGGGTTGGCGTTCCCTCAGATACGCATCGCCAGCGCGATCAGACCCAAGGCCGCCGGGACCGCCTGAACCCACAGGATTTTCCGGCTGACCGTCGCCGCCCCGTAAAGCCCCGCGATCAGCACACAGGCCAGGAAGAAGACCTTGATCTGAAACCCGCCCGCGCCCAGCCACAGCCCCCACGCCAGGCCCGCGACCAGAAAGCCGTTGTACAGGCCCTGATTGGCCGCCATCGTCCGGGTGATCTCGGCTTTTTCGGCCGTCATGCCGAAGGCCTTGCGCCCGAGCGGCGTGGTCCACAGCGCCATCTCCAACACCACGATATAGGCGTGGATCAGGGCCACGATGACGATCAGGACGGTGGCGATCACAGGCGGCTCTCCCGGAGCTTGGCGGCCTTATAAACCCAAGGCGGCGCGCAGGGTCTGGAAATCGTGCGGCGGCGGGGCCTCGACCGTCGTCGTCCCGCCCTCGGGGTGCGGGAAACCCAGCTTGGCGGCGTGCAGCATCAGGCGCGGGGCTGGCCCGACCGCTGTGGTCAGGGCGCCGCCATAGCGCACGTCGCCGATCAGCGGCCGACCCAGATGCGCCATATGCACCCGCAACTGATGCATCCGCCCGGTCAACGGCTCCAGTTCGACCACCGCCCCTTCGATGCTGGCGGCCAGGGTGCGGTATCGGCTCTGCGCGCCTTGCGCGCCCGGCGCGTCGAAGGCGACGACCCGCATATAGCTCTCACGCCCGATCTCCTCGCGGCGCAGGGGCGCATCGACCGTACCGGCCTTCGGTTCCGGCGCCGCCGACAGCAGGGCCAGATAGGATTTCCTGAACCGCCGCATCTGCAGCGCCTTGCCCAGAAAACTGGCGGCCGGCTTTGTCTTGGCCGCCAGGATCACACCCGACGTGTCGCGGTCCAGCCGGTGCACCAGTTCCGGCCGTTTGCCGTTCGACCGTGCGAACGCCCACAACAGGTCGTCCAGCGTATGCGCCTTGATCCGCCCACCCTGGCTGGACAGGCCGCTGGGCTTGGAAAAGGCGATGACGTGCGCGTCCTCGTGGATCACCCACGATCGGACGGCGGCGATGTCGTCATCGGACAGGGCGACGGGCTGGCGGTCGGTCATCGGGGCTTCTAGGCCTCAGTCCGCCGGATCGTCCACCGCCATCCGCGCCCGCATGGCGGCCCAGCGTTCCAGCCGCGCCTTGACCTTCTCCTCATGCCCCTCGCCCTTGGGCGCGTAGAAGGTGCGGCGCTCCATTTCGTCGGGGAAGAAGTTCGCGCCGGAAAACCCCTCGGGCGTATCCGGGTCGTACTGATAGCCCTTGCCGTAGCCCAGGGACTTCATCAGCTTTGTCGGCGCGTTGCGGATATGGGCGGGCGGCATCAGCGAACCGGTTTCGTAGGCCGCCTTCTTCGCCGCCTTGAAGGCCTCGTACACGCCCACCGACTTGGGCGCCGTGGCCAGATGCACCACGGCCTGGGCCAGGGCCAGCTCCCCCTCGGGACTGCCCAGGAAATCGTAGGTGTCCTTGGCCGCATTGGCGACCAGGATCGACAGCGGGTCCGCCTCGCCGATGTCCTCGACCGCCATCCGCACGATCCGCCGCGCCAGATAAAGCGGATCCTCGCCCCCGTTCAGCATCCGCGCCAGCCAGTAGAGCGCCGCATCCGGGTCCGAGCCCCGCACCGATTTATGCAGGGCGGATATCAGGTTATAGTGTTCTTCTCGACTCTTGTCGTAAGCGGGCGCCCGCCTTTGCAGCACCCCAGCCAACCCCTGCACGTCCAGCATTTCACCTTCCGGCAGGTCGAACAGCACTTCCGACATGGTCAGCAGATACCGCCCGTCCCCGTCCGCCAGGGCCAGCATCGCGTGACGCGCCTCGGGCGTCAGCGGCAGCGCCTTGTCCATATGCGCCTCGGCCCGGCCGAGCAGTTGGTCCAGCGCCGCATCGTCCAGCCGCTTCAGCACATAGACCTGGCTGCGCGACAGCAAGGCCCCGTTCAGCTCGAAACTGGGGTTCTCGGTCGTCGCCCCGACCAGCGTCACCACCCCCGCCTCGACGAAGGGCAAAAACCCGTCCTGCTGGGCCCGGTTGAAGCGGTGGATTTCGTCCACGAACAGCAGGGTCGACTGCCCCGCCGCGCGGCGCATCCGCGCCGCCTCGAACGCCTTCTTCAGGTCCGCGACGCCCGAGAACACCGCGCTGATCGCCTGATACTCATAGCCCGCCGCCTGGGCCAGCAGCCGCGCGATGGTGGTCTTGCCGGTGCCGGGCGGACCCCACAGAATCATCGAGCCCAGCCGCCCGGCCTCGATCATGCGCCGGATCGGCCCGCCCTCGCCCAGCAGATGGTCCTGCCCCACGACCTGTTCCAGCGTGCGCGGGCGCAGACGGTCGGCCAGGGGGGCGTCGGGCGGCAGTATGCCGGAGGCTTCGAACAGATCGCTCATGGGTGCGACCTATGTAGGCGTTCGCCAAAGGCTTTTCACGCGTTAGTATGCCGACCTGCTACGGAGACCGCCTTCATGACCGACGCCAATCCGCATCAAGGCCCAACCTCGGGCCTGACGCCACACCTGACGATCCCGTCGCGCGGCGCGTCGGCGGCGGTGGATTTCTACATCATCGCCTTCGGGGCCGAGGTGCTGGCCCGCAATCTCGCAGATGATGGTGAACGGCTGATCCACGCCCATCTGAAGATCAACGGCGCCAGCGTCATGCTGAACGACGAGTTCCCCGAATACACCGGATCTCAGGACGTCCGCCCCGCCGGCGTCACCCTGCACCTTCAGGTCGCAGACCCCGACGCCTGGTGGACCCGCGCCCTGACCGTCGGCGGCGCCGAACCCGTCATGGACATGGCCGACCAGTTCTGGGGCGACCGCTATGGCGTCCTGCGCGACCCCTTCGGCCACACCTGGTCGATCGGCGGGCCGAAGAAGGGGTGAAGTCGATCAGTCCCTGCGGGTTTCCGCCGCGCCTCGCTTTTCGGCCGATGCCTTCTCGATCTTCGTCATCTGTTGATCCATCCAACTCACGGGGCGGATGACGTAACCTCGCTGAGCAAGCCACGACGCCAGTTTCCAGGCGGCGATAACGAAGGCGGCAAGGCCGAGCGTTCCGATGAAAAGTCCGATGATCGTTGGCTCACTCATGGCCCACCATCACCACAACCGAAGACTGTGTCCAGCCTGAGTTACCGCAGCACGCCGCGGATCTGACGGCCGCCGCGGTTGACGACGACTTCCCACGGGCCGCGGCCGGAACTGGCGGTCTCCACATCACGAGCCGAAGCGATGGCCTTGCCGTTGATGCTGACGATCAGGTCGTTCTGGCGGAAGCCCGCCCGCGCCGCATAGCCGCGCCCCGACACGCCGGTCACGATCACCCCCGTCGCGAACGGATCGCCGCCCAGCCGGTCGGCCAGCGCAGGGCTCAGCGCCACCACCTCGGCCCCGGCGAAGGGACCGGCGGCGATGGTGACGCCCTGTTTCGGATCCGCGTCGCCCGGCAGGGTCTGAACCCGCGCGCTCAACGTCTGTGGCCGGCCGTCGCGCAGGATGGCGACCTGCACCGTATCGTTCGGATTGCGTGAGCCCACGCGGTAGTTCAGCCCGCCCTGGTCGTTGATTTCCTGGCCGTCGACGGCGGTGATCACGTCGCCCTGACGGATGCCCGCGCGGGCCGCCGGTCCGTTCGCATAGACGTCCGTGACCACAAGCCCCTGCGGCCGCGTCAGGCCCAGACTGCCGGCGATGTCGCCGGTCACGGTGTCGCCCTTCACGCCCAGCCACGGCCGCACCACGGCCTTGGCCCCGCCCAGGGCGCTGTCCACCACCCGCTTGACCATGGCGGCGGGCACGGCGAACCCGACCCCGGCCGAGGAGCCGGAGCGCGAGAAGATGGCGGTGTTGATGCCGATCAGGTCGCCGTCCATGTCCACCAGCGCCCCGCCCGAGTTGCCAGGATTGATCGCCGCATCGGTCTGGATGAAGGAGCCGCTGTCGGAAATGCCCGTCTCCGTCCGGTTCAGGGCGGAGATGATGCCGTTGGTCACCGTCTGGCCCACGCCGAACGGATTGCCGATGGCCAGGACCAGATCGCCGACCTGCTGTTCTTCCTGATCGTCGATGGCCAGGACAGGCAGGCGCTCGCCGACATTCTCCAACTTCAGCACGGCGATGTCGCTGCGCTCGTCGGCCAGGATGACGGTGGCGGGAAACTCGCGTCTGTCGTTCAGCACGACCTTGATCTGCTGGGCGCCGTCGATGACGTGATTGTTGGTCACCACGATCCCGTCGGACCGCACGATGACGCCCGACCCGACCGATTCCGCCACCCGCGCCTGCGGGATGCCGCCGCCGAAGAACTGGAAGAAGGGATCGGCCTGGACCCGCTGCACGCTGCGCGCCGAGATGTTGACCACGGCGGGGGCGGCGGATCGCACGACCGGTGCGAAGCTGGACTTCATGCCCGCTGCGTCTGCGGGCGCCGTGCGCGTCGGCTGGGCGAACTCGCCCTCCTGCGCCTTGGACGGTTGGGGATTGCCGCAGGCCGACAGGGCCAGGGTGGCGGCGAGCACGATCGATCGGGTCTTCATGGGCATCCGAGACAAGTCAGGCTTCAAGCATCGCCATACCGCACCCGGTTTCGGGCTGGATCATGGCGCGTGAGCGGCATCAACGGACAAGCTTTCGGGCCGTTCCGAATAGCTGCCCTATCGTCTCCTCCCCACATCGTAGGGAGGAGACCGCGGAGAGGCCTTTGGAGTCCCACAGACGCCATTCCCTTTCGTCATCCTCCGGCGAAAAGCGACCGGAGGACCCAGCGGCGCCGAAGGCGATATGTCGGCTGAACGGATGTCACCGAGCCCGCGACAGGTTCGCGCTCACGCGCGCCGCTGGGTTCCCCGGTCTCGCTGCGCTCGCCGGAGAATGACGAAAGTGAGAAACCGCGTCCCAGCCATCACAATGTCGCTGGTGCATTCCTCGCGATTTCAATCGCTTGCCGATTTATGTCCTCGATCTCCCATACCCCCTCCGAAACCGGCGTATTCTAAGCCCGTCTCGTCGCACCGGAGGGCTCGTAAGGCCTGCGACCTTGCGGCGGCGAGAGCGGAGGGAACGGGAGCAGCGGTGAAACCCGCTGTGCCGGCGGCGACACACGGTGCGCCGTCGGAGGGTCGAGGGGGATACTCGATCGCACTCGGGACGGGGTTCGCAGACCCCGCCGACCCGTCGCAGGCTTATGGGGTTAGGCGATAAGACCGCCACCGCTCGACGCCCCGAGCTTGCAGGCCAACCCACCGCGCGGAGCGTCAACCCCTTCGTCGAAACGGTAACACCCAAACCAAACTCCGGGCGAAGGCCCGGCGCTCCGCCCAGCCCTCCAAGACCGGGCTTCCTCCAACCTCGCTGCGATTGCGCGAGGGCGCCGCCGTTTGCCCGTCGCCATATTTGCTCTCGGGCGTCAGGATCGCTACATCCGGCGCAACTCCCCAATCAGACGAACCCGAAGGGCGCACCGCACCTCATGGCGCAGCAATATATTTTCCAGATGCAGGGTCTGACCAAGACCTTCCCCGGCGGCCGCAAGATCTTCGAGAACATCTGGCTCAGCTTCTACAACGACGCCAAGATCGGCGTCGTCGGCGTCAACGGCTCGGGTAAATCCACCCTGCTGAAGATCATGGCCGGCCTGGACACCGAGTTCTCGGGCGAGGCCCGCGCCGCCGATGGGATCAAGCGCGGCTATCTGGAGCAGGAGCCCCAGCTCGACCCCGCCCTGAACGTGCGTCAGAACGTCGAGGCTTGGTGCGAAGAAAAGCAGTGGGTCAACCGCTTCAACGAGGTCGCCGGCGAACTGGGCGAAAACTACACCGACGAACTGATGGAAGAGATGACGTCTCTTCAGGAAAAGATCGACGCCGGCGACGTCTGGGACATCGACAGCCGCATCGACCAGGCCATGGGCGCCCTGCGCTGCCCGCCCGACGACTGGGAAGTCACCAACCTGTCCGGCGGTGAGAAGCGCCGCGTGGCCCTGGCCCGCCTGCTGCTCAGCAAGCCCGATATGCTGCTGCTCGACGAACCGACCAACCACCTGGACGCCGAATCCGTCGCCTGGCTGCAGCACCATCTGGAAAACTTCCCGGGCTGCGTCATCCTGGTGACCCACGACCGCTACTTCCTGGACCTCGTCACCAAGTGGACGCTGGAGCTGGACCGCGGCAAGGGCCACCCGCACGAGGGCAACTATTCCTCGTGGCTGGAAGCCAAGACCAAGCGCGTCGTTCAGGAACAGTCGGAATCGGAAGCCCGCCAGCGCGCCCTCACCCGCGAACTGGAATGGGTCCGTTCGGGCGCCAAGGCCCGCCAGGCCAAGTCCAAGGCCCGTCTGGCCGCCTACGAGCGGATGGTCGAGGAACAGGAATCGATGCGCGGCGCCCAGACCCACGCCCACATCCAGATCCCGCCCGGCCCGCGCCTGGGCAACGTCGTTCTGGAAGTCGAGGGCCTGCAGAAGACCTATGGCGACAAGACCCTGTTCGACAATCTGACTTTCAAGCTACCGCCCAACGGCATCGTCGGCGTCATCGGCCCCAACGGCGCCGGCAAGTCGACCATGTTCAAGCTGATCACCGGCCAGGAACAGCCCGACGGCGGCACGATCAAGGTCGGCGAGACGGTCAAGCTGGCCTATGTCGACCAGTCGCGCGACGACCTGAAGCCCGACGAAACCATCTGGCAGGCCATTTCGGGCGGCACCGACGTGATGATGGTGGGCAAGCGCGAGATCAACACCCGCGCCTATGTCGGCAGCTTCAACTTCAAGGGCGGCGACCAGCAGAAGAAGGTCGGCCAGCTTTCGGGCGGTGAGCGCAACCGCGTCCACCTGGCCAAGACCCTGGCGTCCGGCGGCAACCTGATCCTGCTCGACGAACCGACCAACGACCTGGACATCGAAACCCTGCAGAACCTCGAAGAGGCTCTGGAAGAGTTCGCGGGCTGCGCCGTGGTCATCTCCCACGACCGCTGGTTCCTCGACCGCCTCGCCACCCACATCCTCGCCTTCGAAGGCGATGGCCACGTCGAATGGTTCGAGGGCAACTTCGAAGCCTACGAACAGGACAAGATGCGCCGCCTGGGCGCCGATAGCATCATTCCCAAGCGCATCCAGCACCAGAAGTTCGGGCGCTGATCGAACTGTGATAGGATGCGGGACATGAGCGAAAACCTTCTGTCCCGCATCACGATCGACCCCGCCCAGTGCGGAGGACGGCCCTGCATTCGGGGGATGCGTATCCGCGTGCAGGATGTGCTCGATATGCTGGCGGACGGAGCCGGCCAGGAGGAAATCCTTGCCGATTTCCCCTATCTGGAGCCTGACGACATTCGCGCCAGCCTGGCCTACGCCGCCGCCAGCATCGGCGACACTCGCGTCATCGCTGCGTGAACTTCGTCGTGGACGCCCAACTCCCCCCGTCATTGGCTGACTGGCTGAGTGCTAAGGGACATCGGGCCGACCATGTCGCGACCCTTCTCGACCTCGCCGCCAAAGACCAGGCGATCTGGGATCTGGCGCGCACGAACGACCGGATCATCATCACCAAGGATCGCGATTTCGCGATATGGGCCTCTGATCGTCGTCATGGTCCGCAGGTTGTCTGGCTGCGCCTGGGCAATGCCACCCGTCGCGCCCTGCTCGCCTGGCTTGCCCCTAAGTGGCCCCGCATTGAGCAGAGCTTGATCGAAGGCGTTCACCTGGTCGAGGTTCGTGCATGACCCAACGCCCCGCCGTTCTCATCATGCAGCGGCATCTGGCCCCGCTCTCGGGTTTTCTTGAGAGCGCCTACGACGTCTATCGCTTCTGGGAGGGCCCGCCGGTCGAGGCCGCGCACGACATCCGCGTCATGATCGTCGCGGGCGAGGCGCCGCTGGACAAGGCGCTGATCGAACGTCTGCCCAATCTGGACCTGCTGGCCTGTTTCACCTCGGGCTATGACGGCATCGACATCGACTGGTGCCACGCCCGCGGCCTGCCCGTCACCCATGCGCCGGGCGTCAATCACGAGGACGTCGCCGATCACGCCCTGGGCCTGATCCTGGCGGCGCGGCGCCAGATCGCCTCAGGCGACCGTCAGGTTCGGTCCGGCCAATGGACCGCCGAAACGCGCACCCTTACGGCGTCGCTCAGCGGCCAGAAACTGGGCATCGTCGGCCTGGGCCATATCGGCCGCGCCGTCGCAGCCCGCGCTCAGGCTTTTCGCATGGATGTGCAATGGTGGGGGCCGCGTCCTCACGACGCCGAATGGCCCCGCACCCACACGCTGATGGACCTGGCCAAGGGCAGCGACATCCTGGTCGTCGCCTGCAAGGCCGACGAGACCAATCGCGGCCTGATCTCGCGCGAGGTCATCGAGGCGCTGGGGCCCGACGGCCTTCTGGTCAATGTCTCACGCGGTCAGGTCGTCGACGAAGACGCGCTGATCGCCGCCCTGAAATCCGGCGCCCTGGGCCAGGCGGCGCTGGATGTCTTCGTCGAGGAGCCGACCGACCCCAATCGCTGGGCCGACGTGCCCAACATCGTCCTCACCCCCCACACCGCCGGGGCGACGACCGCTGGGGTGCAGGGGATGCTGAGGCTGCTGATGCAGAACCTTGAAGCGCATTTCGCGGGGGAGCCGCTGAAAACGCCTGCGGCCTGACGCAGGGCTTGAGAGGTTCAGTTCGGGCGCTGCGGCCGTTCATCCTGGGTCACGACGCCGTCGCCGTTCTTGTCCAGCGTCTTGAACTGGGCGTCGACCCCCACGGTGAACTCGTCGCGGGTGACCCGGCCGTCGCCATTGGCGTCCAGGCGCGCCAGCATCCGACCGCCACGGGCGTTGGCCAGTTCGTTGGCGTCCACCACGCCGTCGTCGTTCGCATCCAGGCGGTCGAACATCTGGGTCATCCGCGCCTGCATCTGCGCCAGGTTTTCGCGGGGGGGCGGCCGCATCGCTCCCATCTGCCCGCCCATCGGCGGACCGGACATTTGCGGCCCGGACATCTGCGGCATGGCGGGCTCGGGGAAATCGCTCTGAGCCAGTGCGGGGCCGGCGACGGCCAGGGCGAAGGCGGTAATCAACAGGGTGCGCATGGGACCACTCCAAAGGCGTTGCAAAACCTTGAACGCACGCACGAACCCTTCCCGTCGCGCCGTCTGCGAGAAAGCGATTTCGCTTGCCAAATCATATAAGGATATCTTTATATGATCGCATGAGCCTGTCCGCCGATCAGACTGTCGAAGCCCTCCGCGCCGCAGGAGAACCGACCCGTCTGCGCCTTCTGTCGCTGCTGGCGGGGGAAGAGCTTTCGGTCATGGAGATGTCGCGGATTCTGGATCAGAGCCAGCCGCGCGTGTCTCGCCACCTGAAGCTGATGACCGACGCCGGTCTGATCGAACGCTTTCCTGACGGCGCCCGCGTCTATTACCGCCTGTCGCACTACGCCCAAGCGCGCCGCCTGATCGACACGGTGCTGGACATCCTGGCCGAGGATGCGGGCGAGGCCGATCACCGCCGCCTAGACGAGGTGCGCCGCGACCGCGAAGAAGCGGCCGTCACCTATTTCGAACAGATCGCGCCCCAGTGGGACCGGCTGCGGTCTCTCTATGTCAGCGAGAGCGCCGTCGAGGCGGCATTGGAAAAGGCCGTCGGTCCCGGCCCGTTCGAGCGCGTCGTCGATCTGGGCACCGGCTCGGGCCGGATGCTGACCCTGTTCGGCAAGAAGGCCAAGATGTCGGTCGGGCTGGATCTCAGCCAGAATATGCTCAACATCGCCCGCACCAATGTCTCCAAGGCCGGGCTGGACAAGGTCGAGCTGCGTCACGGCGACATCTTCGCCACCCGATTGCCTGCCGCCAGCGCCGATCTGGTGATCGTGCACCAGGTGCTGCACTATCTGTCCGACCCGTCCGCCGCCGTGGCCGAGGCCGCGCGCCTGGTCAGCGCGAACGGCCGCCTCGTCATCATCGACTTCGCCCCGCACGACTTCGAACATATGCGCGAGGCGCACCAGCATCGACGCCTGGGGTTCGCCGACGCCGAGATCAACGGCTGGCTCAAGGACGGCGGCCTGACGCCATCCGCCCCCATCGCCCTTCCGCATGACGCCGAGGGCCTGACCGTGACCATCTGGACCGCGGAACGTCGCGTCCAGGACAGAAAGACCGCCTGATGGCCTCCTTAGCTGATGCCCGCGCCCTGCTGCTGTCGCCGCTCGGCCCCGTGGCCCGCGCCGGATCCAACCGCGACGACGTGCGCGTCTCGTTTGAATTCTTCCCGCCCAAGACGGACGAGGCCGAGGCCAATCTGTGGAAGGCGATCCGTCGGCTGGAGCCGCTGAACCCCGCCTTCGTTTCCGTCACCTATGGCGCCGGCGGCTCGACGCGCGAACGGACCCATCGCACGGTTCAGCGCATCATCGCCGAGACGAGCCTACGCCCTGCCGCCCACCTGACCTGCGTCGAGGCCAGCCGGGACGAGGTGGATGAGGTGATCGCGGGCTACAAGACCATCGGCGTCGACCACATCGTGGCCCTCCGCGGCGATCCGCCCGGATCCAGCGGCATCGGCGGCGCCTATCAGCCGCGCGCCGACGGATACGCCAACGCCACCGAACTGACCGCCGCCATCGGCCGCGTCGGCGGGTTTGACGTCACCGTCGGCGCCTACCCCGAGAAGCACCCCGAAAGCCCCTCCATCGACCACGACATCGAGGTGCTGAAAGCCAAGGTCGACGCCGGCGCCACCCGCGCGGTCAGCCAGTTCTTCTTCGACATCGACGCCTTCCTGCGCTTCCGCGACCGGGTGCGGGCGGCGGGCGTGACCATTCCCCTGATCCCCGGCGTCATGCCCGTCTCCAACTTCGCCGGCCTGACACGGATGTGCAGCGCCTGCGGAACCAGCATTCCCGATTGGCTGAAGGCCCATTTCGACGGCCTGGACGACGATCCCGAAACCCGCAAGCTGCTGGCCGCCTCGGTCGCCGCCGAAACCTGCGCGCGTTTGCAGGAAGAGGGGTTTTCCGACTTCCACTTCTACACCTTGAACCGCGCCGACCTGGTCTATGCGATCTGCCGCGTCTTGGGCGTGCGCGAACAGAAGGCTGCCGCCTTATGACCCGCGCCGAACGCATCGCCGCCCTGCATAAGGCGGCCAAGGAGCGTATCCTGGTTCTCGATGGCAGCTGGGGCGTGATGATCCAGCGTCGCGGCCTGACCGAGGCCGATTTCCGCGCCGATCGCTTCGTCGCCGCCAACGGCTATGACGAGAGCCACCAGATGAAGGGGAACAACGACATCCTCTGCATCACCCGGCCCGACATCATCTCGGACCTGCACGACCAGTATTACGCCGCCGGCGCCGACATCTCCGAGACCAACACCTTCTCCGGCACCACCATCGCCCAGGAGGACTACGCCCTGGACGCCCAGGCGGTGTGGGACATCAATCTGGAAGGCGCGAAACTGGCCCGCGCCGCCGCCGACCGCTGGACGGAAAAAGAGCCGCACAAACCGCGCTTCGCCGCCGGCTCCATCGGCCCGCTGAACAAGATGCTGTCGATGTCGTCCGACGTGAACGACCCCGGCGCCCGCAGCGTGACCTTCGATCAGGTCTATGAGGCCTATCGCCATCAGGTGAAGGCGCTGAACGAGGGCGGGGTCGATCTCTATCTGATCGAGACCATCACCGACACGCTGAACTGCAAGGCCGCGATCAAGGCGATTAAGGATCTTGAAGACGAGGGCATGGACGCCCTGCCCATCTGGATCTCGGGCACCATCACCGACCGTTCGGGCCGCACCCTGTCGGGCCAGACAGCCGAGGCCTTCTGGAACAGCGTGCGCCACGCCAAGCCGTTCGCGGTGGGCTTCAACTGCGCCCTGGGCGCCGACCTGATGCGGCCGTTCATCGCCGAACTGAGCCGTGTCGCCGACACCCTGGTCGCCGCCTATCCCAACGCCGGCCTGCCCAACGCCATGGGCCAGTACGACGAGGAACCGCACGAGACCGCCCACTTCATCGAAGAATGGGCTGCCTCCGGCCTGGTCAACATCGTCGGCGGGTGCTGCGGCACCACGCCGGACCACATCAAGCACGTCGCCGCGGAGGTCGCGTCGCTGAAGCCGCGCGCCATCCCGGAACGCCCGGTGGCCCTGCGCCTGTCCGGCCTCGAACCCTTCGAGCTGGTGGCGTGAGCAAAGCCGCTGAAATCGAAGCGTTCCGGCGTTTGCGGACCGAACTAACCAACTTCGCGGCCGTTAATTCTGCTTGCACGATTGATCATGATTCCGAAAAAGCGGTTCTGCTGCGATTGGGAGATGACAATAACCTGTCTTATCTCGAAGCGTGTATCGGCAGCTTCGAACTGCGAATAAGCACCGGCCAAGGTCTGGATTACGAAACTCTCTTGAATGATCGCGACGTCGAACGAGCTCTCGCGCTTTGCGATGCCGTGGTTTCTGGTCGAGGAGTAACCGTTAGCGGACCTCGCGGATATCCCACCCGCTCGTGGATATTCATCGATAGTCGAGGCTTCAAGGAGGCGATCAAGAGCACGGCGGTGTCCGTCTTGTCGTGCCGACGTGCCCGTTCGATCAAGAAGAGTCTGTGGCAGCGTTCAAAACTGCCCGCCCTAAGTTCCGAGACTGCCTGATGCGTCCCACCTTCATCAACGTCGGCGAACGAACCAACGTCACCGGCTCGGCCAAATTCCGCAAACTGGTGGTCGAGGGCGACTATTCGGCCGCGCTGGATGTCGCCCGACAGCAGGTCGAGGCCGGCGCCCAGGTCATCGACATCAATATGGACGAGGGCCTGCTGGACGGCGTCGTCGCCATGCGGACCTTCCTGAACCTGATCGCGGCCGAGCCTGACATCGCCCGTGTGCCGGTGATGATCGACAGCTCCAAATGGGAGGTGATCGAGGCGGGTCTGAAGTGCGTCCAGGGCAAGCCCATCGTCAACTCCATCTCGATGAAGGAGGGCGAACAGGCCTTCCGCGACCATGCAATCAAATGTCTGCGCTACGGGGCCGCCGTGGTGGTCATGGCCTTCGACGAGGTGGGCCAGGCCGACACCGCCGCCCGCAAGATCGAGATCTGCACCCGCGCCTACAACATTCTGGTCAACGAGGTCGGCTTCCCGCCCGAGGACATCATCTTCGACCCCAACATCTTCGCCGTGGCGACGGGGATCGAGGAGCACGACAACTACGCCGTCGACTTCATCGAGGGCACGCGCGAGATCAAGCGCACCCTGCCCTACGCCCGCGTCTCGGGCGGGGTGTCGAACGTCTCGTTTTCGTTCCGCGGAAACGAGCCGGTGCGCCGGGCGATCCACAGCGTCTTCCTATACCACGCCATCAATGCCGGCATGGACATGGGCATCGTCAACGCGGGCGACCTGCCGGTCTATGACGACATCGACCCCGAACTGCGCGAGGCGGTCGAGGACGTCATCCTGAACCGGCCGCAGCGGACCAATGTGTCCAACACCGAGCGGCTGGTCGACATGGCCCCCCGCTACAAGGGCGAAAAGGGTCAGGCCCGCGTCGTCGATCTGAAATGGCGCGAACAACCCGTCGCCGCCCGCATCGCCCACGCCCTGGTCAACGGCATCACCGAATATATCGAGGCGGACACCGAAGAGGCCCGCCTGGGCGTCGAACGCCCGCTGCACGTCATCGAAGGTCCGCTGATGGACGGGATGAACGTGGTCGGCGACCTGTTCGGCTCGGGCAAGATGTTCCTGCCCCAGGTGGTCAAGTCCGCCCGCGTCATGAAACAGGCCGTCGCCTGGCTGGAACCCTTCATGGAGGCCGAAAAGGCCGGCAAGCCGCGCGAACAGGCCGGCCGCATCCTGATGGCCACGGTCAAGGGCGACGTCCACGACATCGGCAAGAACATCGTCGGCGTCGTGCTCCAATGCAATAATTACGAAGTCATCGACTTGGGCGTCATGGTCCCCGCCGACCGCATCCTGGACGAGGCCAAGGCCCACAACGTCGACATCATCGGTCTGTCCGGCCTGATCACCCCGTCGCTGGACGAGATGGTTTTCGTCGGCGCCGAGATGGAGCGCCGCGGCTTCGACATCCCCCTGCTGATCGGCGGCGCCACCACCAGCCGCACCCACACGGCGGTCAAGATCGAACCCGCCTATCGTCGCGGCTCGACCACCTATGTCGTGGATGCGTCACGCGCCGTTAGCGTGGTCTCGGGCCTGCTGTCCAAGACCGACAAGGCCAGGAACGAACAGGCGACCCGCGACGAATACATCCGCATCCGCGAGCAATACGCCCGTGGCCAGGAGGTCAAGGCTCGCGCGACCCTGCCCCAGGCGCGCGAGAACCGGTTCCGCATCGATCCAGACCAGCCCATGCCCGGCAAGCCCGGCTTCATCGGCGCGCGCGCCTATGACGCCTGGGACCTGCAGGATCTGGCCGACCACATCGATTGGACGCCCTTCTTCGCCAGCTGGGAGCTGATCGGCCGCTATCCGCTTATCCTGGATGACGAGATCGTCGGCGAGGCCGCACGCGACCTGTTCGCCGACGCGCAGGCCATGCTGAAGCGGATCGTCGACGAGAAATGGTTCACGGCCAAGGGCGTCGTCGGCTTCTGGCCCGCCCGCGCCGATGGGGACGACGTGATCGTCTTCGCCGACGAAGACCGGGACGCCGAGATCGCCCGTTTCCACACCCTGCGCCAACAGATCAAGAAGTCGAACGGCAAGCCGAACCTGGCCCTGTCCGACTTCATCGCGGCCGATGGCGACGACTATATTGGCGCCTTCGCCGTCACGGCGGGTCACGGCGAACTGGAAAAGGCGGCTGCGTTCAAAGCGGCGGGCGACGACTATTCCGCCATCATGGCCACCGCCCTGGCCGACCGCCTGGCCGAGGCCTTCGCCGAGCGTCTGCACAAGGAGGTCCGCACGACCCTGTGGGGCTACGCCGCCGACGAAGCCGCCAGCATCGACGACCTGATCGCCGAACAATACCAGGGCATCCGCCCCGCCCCCGGCTATCCGGCTCAGCCCGACCACACCGAAAAGGCCACCCTGTTCCGCCTGCTTCAGGCCGAAGACAACGCCGGCATGGCCCTGACCGAAAGCTATGCCATGACGCCCCCGGCCTCGGTTTCCGGCCTCTATTTCGGCCATCCCGGCAGCCACTATTTCGGCGTCGGCAAGATCGATCTGGACCAGGTTGAGGACTACGCCCGCCGCAAGGGCTGGGACTTGGCCACCGCCGAACGCTGGCTGGCCCCCATCCTCAACTACGACCCCTACGCCCGCCAACGCGAAACGGCGGCCTGAGCCGAGCGCCCAGACCGCCGTTCGTCATGAGATCGGCAGAGCCGACGCGTCCTAGTTGATGCCGACGCTTTCAAGCGTGGCCGGCGGCGTCGTGATGTTCT
This sequence comes from uncultured Brevundimonas sp., assembly GCA_963515305.1. Lineage (GTDB taxonomy): Bacteria > Pseudomonadota > Alphaproteobacteria > Caulobacterales > Caulobacteraceae > Brevundimonas. Next base: position 17,241 of record CAUPWX010000005.1, on the reverse strand, counting down.
CGCGAATGCGGCGCGCGGCGTGCTCGCACCGGCCAGGCAGGCCGAAGAACAGACCGAACGACTGGCTGCGCGCTTCCGCGTCCGGGTTCTCGATCAGGGCCGCCCACTGCGCCTTGACCGCCGAAACGGCGCGGTCGGCTTCTGCTTTGGATGCCGCCGACTGGCGCGGCGCCGCGGCAGCCAGCGCGCTGCGGAAATCCTGGGCCTCAAGCCGCCCCAGACGAACCAGTTCGACATCCTCGGGCGCGTGCGCCGGCAGCGTATCGCCCAGGTCGGCATGACCGCTGACCAGGGCGTCACACCACGCCACCAGCGGATAATCGGCGCTCGGAGCCCCGCGCGGCAGCGGACGCGCATAGGCGATGGCCTCACGCGTCTTCAGCGAATCCGCGCTCTCCTCAGTCCGCGCGCCGGTCACGATCGGCCCGTCCTGGTTTTCGTTTTGCGTTTGCGCCACGACGGGCGTGGTCGCCAGCAGCGACAGGGCGGTCAGGCCGGGAACGAAGAGTTTCAGCATTGTCTTCCTTAAGAGGCGTCGCAGATCGACGACGATGCTCAACGCTCACTCACCCCGATGGTTTTTCTACGGCGCCGCTTAAACGAAAAAGGCGGCGGAGCGTGGCTCCGCCGCCTCAGTTTCTACGACCCTATAAGGATCAATACTTCAGACGGGCGCCCACGAAGAAGTAGCGGCCGACCACGTCGAAGTTGTTCGGGTCAGTGTTGCCGTCATTGGCGTTGTCGAACACAGGCGGCGCCTTATCCGCCAGATTGCGGACGCCACCGAAGATTTCCACGTTGTCGTTGAAATCATACGAAGCGCTGACGTCATGGTACCAGTAGGAGTCGGTGCCGACATAACCGCCGTCCTCGAACGCCGGTATGTTGCCTTGGTTGTCCATGGCGTCGATGTACGTACCGGAATAGTTCACGCGGACCGGACCGAAGTCGTAGCCGAGCGAAACATTGGCCTTCCACTCTGGCAAGCTGGCGCTGATGTTGTAGGCACCGACCGTACCCTTGTACTCGATACCGTCAAGCTCATAGCTATCCAGGTAGGTCAGGTTGACAGCGACGTCGAGCTTCTGGCCCCAGAAGCCGCCCCCCCACGGCACATTCCACCCGTAGCGCGTCGAAAAGTCGACGCCGCTGGTCTGCAGTTGCGAGACGTTGCCCAGCGGAGCGCGCGCCTTCAGATTGCCGGCAGGATCACGATAGATCAGCGGCAGACCGATACCGGCATTGTTACACTCTGCAACAGCCGAAACCGGAGCGCCCGTCGTTCCGGACGCCGCAGCGCCAGCAGCGAAGCACTGGTTCACGATGCCGGAGACGCCGCCGAAGATGGTGCCGATGTAGTCGTCGACCTTGATGTCGTAGTAGTCGAGCGACATCGACAGACCCGGAACGAAGGTCGGCTGCCAGACGGCCCCCAGCGTAACCGTGTCAGACGTTTCTTCGGTCAGGTTCGGGTTGCCGTAGAAGAACGACTCCGTTTGCGTATTCTGAGCTACGAAACTAGCGGCCACCGGATCGAAACCAAGTTGCGCTGTGCAGAAGTTGCGCACGCCGGGCGACAGGGTACGAGCGGCCCCCGACGAGGGGTTGCGAGTGGTGCAGGGGTCCAGAACAGCCGGGAAGCCTTGGTCATTGGCTTGGAACAGTTCAAACACGTTTGGCGCACGCACGGCACGTTGATAGATACCGCGGAAACGCAGGCTTTCGACAGGCTCCCACGACCCGCCCGCTTTATAAGCGTATATCTTACCAACCGTGTCGTAATCGGCCATGCGAGCGCCGACTTCCAACTCCAGCGATTTGATGAACGGCACATCGCGAACCAGCGGGATCACGGCTTCCGCATACAATTCCTTCGATTCCGTACGCCCGGCGACGGGACGCTCGGCATTGAACCCGAAGATGTCGCCCGAAGCCTTGGCGGCGTCCGGCGTGAAGCTCAGCTTGTCTTCACGATATTCGGCGCCGAAGGCGACCGACAGCGGTCCGGCAGGCAGTTCGAAGGCCGTGCCGGTGACGTTGAAGGTCAGGTTTTGACGTTCGAAGATGCTGGTGTCGGCGAAATTCAGACGAATGAAGTTAGCCGCCTGCGGCGTGATGGTGCCAGCGCCGAACAGATTGACGGGCACGCAACCTGGGAACAGCTGTAGTGACGAGGCGGCGCAGCTCGTTGCGCTGCCGCCGGCGGCCAGTGCGGCCGCCAAACGCGAGCGTGACACGTCGTTTTCAATCGAGGTACGCAGTTCGGTGCGGCCGTAGGCATAAACGCCTTCCGCCTTCCAGTCGCCGCCCAGATTAGCGCGAAGACCGCCATTGAACTGGAGCACGTTCGTGTCGTGGCTTTCAACGCGAGCGCCGACTTCAGCCATACGACGATCAAAGTTCAGCGGAGCCGTCTGGTTGGGGCGCGAATTAGCATAGGCAAGCAGTGCGGGGTAATTTTGCACAAAGTAGTTGCCGTAGGGGATGTTGATCCCGGTTGCCGGCGTCGGCGCCAGCTGAATGTTGTTGCGGGTGTTTGTGTAGAAGACTTCGGTGAACGCCGTGAAGGTATCGTTGATGTCGTAGTGACCCAACAGAACCGCATTGTAGCGCTCCGAAGGCGACTGCAGCAGGTTGACCGGCGCGAAGTCATAACGATCGCTGGAAGCGCCCAGGCCGAAGTCGTTGTTGAACTGTCCCGGAACGCCCGCAGTACGGAATGAGCGGCGGCAAGGGGTTGGCGCGGTTGAGCAGCCGACCGCCGTGTAGTTGTTGGTGCCGATGTTATTCAGACCACCGTAAATGCCGGTGCCGGAACCGCCAGCGTTGCTGCTGAGCGCCCAAGGGCGATCTTCGTTCGGCAGGAAGCCGTCGCGGTCGGCATAGCCGACAAAGCCGGTCACATTGCCACGGCCGTCGGCGATGTTGGCGCCGAACATCGCCGAGGCGTTGAACTGTTCACCGTCGCCGAAACCCGAGATGCCGTATTGAGTGTTGACTGCCAAGCCTTCGAAGTTGTCCTTGAAGATGAAGTTGACCACGCCGGCCAGAGCGTCGGATCCGTAAGTCGCCGAGGCGCCGCCGCTGACGACTTCCACGCGCTCGATCAGCGCGGCTGGGATGCTGTTCAAATCGACGGCGTTCGACTTGTCATAGGGAACGAAGCGACGGCCATTCACCAGTACGAGGGTGCGGCTCGGACCAAGGCCGCGCAGATCGACGGTCGCCGAACCGTTGGCTGGGTTGTTGGAGTTGGCCGACAGACCGGGTACGACCTGCGGAAGCTGGTTGAGAATCTGCTCCACGTTCACGTCGCCGCGCGCTTGGATTTGCTCGGCGCTGACGGTCGCGACAGGGCTATTGGCGACGTAGTCTTTGCGCACGATCCGCGAACCGGTCACGACGATTTCACCAACCTCAGTGGTTCCATCCTGCGATTGAGCGAATGAAGGGCTAGCCGCCATAGCCAATGCGACGCCGCCAATCATGGTGGTGGCGAGCAAGCTGCGGCGATATTTGACGTTGTTCAAGGATAGCTCTCCCGTGATCGATGTAGACAGCGATATGCCGCCCACCGAATCCGTATCCAAACGCCAGCGATTTCGCTGGTTACCGGGAGAGCATACCAGGGCGTCAATCAAGTCCAGCAAGAAGACGCATTGGAGTCACAACTGAGGCCGACCTGTCACAGAGACGACACAGTGAGGCAAGGCGCCCATGCCCTTCGGGACATCTGATAATCCCTACCGCTGGATGGCCACACGGCTCGCATAGGGCGCAGGTTCGGGGGTGCAGGAGGCGACGGCGAATTGCGTCGCGGCGAGACACAGCAAGGCGGCGGCGACGAGCGGGAGCCGATTTGATACAGCCAAGATGATCGAACGGGCCATGGACGGCGCTCCGGCAATGATTACCGAAATCCTAACGCAAGCGGCGCGCCATGAAGGGGGGCGTAGGCGATGATTCCCTTCGTGCGGAACTTCGACTTCGCCTATGGCCGGCGCGATCAGGTCTCGCCGCGGGTTCAGCGCGTGATCGCCGCAAATCCGGGGCCGTTCACCTTTACCGGCACCGGGACCTATATCGTCGGCCGAGCTGAGGCGGGAGCCAAGGTGGCGGTGATCGATCCGGGACCGCTGGACCAGGCGCATCTGGAGGCCCTGCTGGCGGCGGTCGAGGGGCGGCAGGTCAGCCATGTTCTGGTGACGCATACGCATCGCGATCATGCGCAGCTGGCCCGGCCGTTCGCCGAGACGACCGGGGCTGTCGTGCTGGCGGCCCGGCCGCCGCTGCGGGCCGTCCATGCCTCGGGCGCCCTGGACGAGGATGAGGACGAGGCGTTCAGGCCCGATGTGGAGCTGAGCGGCGGCGAGGTCATCGCGGGTGACGGCTGGACGCTGGAGGCGCTGTTCACGCCGGGCCATGCCTCCAATCACATGGCCTTCGCCCTGCACGAGGAGAATGCGCTGTTCAGCGGCGACCATGTGATGGGCTGGTCGACGACGGTCGTCGCGCCGCCCGATGGCGATATGCGTCAGTATATGGCCAGCCTGGACGCGGTGATCGCGCGGGACTTCGACGTGCTGTGGCCGACGCACGGCGCGCCGGTGACTGAGGTTCGGCCCTTTCTGGCGGCGTATCGCGCCCACCGGCAGGCGCGGGAGGCGCAGATCGTGGCGCGGCTGGCGGCGGGGGATCGGACCGTCGCGGACATGGTTCCCGTGCTGTACGCCGCCGTGGATCGCAAGCTGTGGCCGGCGGCGTCCCTGTCGGTGCTGGCCCATCTGATCAAGCTGGTCGAGGACGGAACGGCGACCAGCGATGGTCAGCCGGGTCTGGGCGCGTCGTTCCGGCTGCGCTGAAGCCGACGCCTCAGCCGCCCTGGGGCATTTCACCGACGATCCGGGCGGCCAGGCGGCAGGCAGCGCCGCCGTCGGGCCGGGTGTCGCGGGCGGCGACGCGGAAGTCGGTGCGGCCGGGGCGGATGCGGACCACGGCGTCGGTGACAAAGCCGAACCAGGCGCCCTGATGCACGCCTTCGACCTCGAAGGTGGTGGCGCGGGTGACGACGAAGCCGGCGTCGACCAGGGCCGAGGCCGCCTGCTGGGCCAGAAGCTGGGTCGGGACGGCCTCGACGCCGGGGCAGGCCTGGGGCGCGCCGTTGCGGTGCAGGGCGGCGACGCGCGAGAAGGCCGGCGGTTCGGCGGCGTTTGTGGTCACGTCACGCGGCGCAGGCGCGGCGTCTCGCACTTGACGTTCGACGAAGCCGGCGACCGCCGCGCCCGACAGCACCAGGGCCGCCAGGGCGTAAAGTCCCCTGCCTTTCAGATCGCGCAGCGCCAGCACGCAGGCGAACAGCGCGGCCGCCAGCCCGGTCCAGGCCAGTATGCGCGCCACCGTCCAGGTCAGCAGATCATAGCTGACCGCCAGATCGACCCCGCCGAACCGGGTCGCCGCCACCGCCGCCACGATCAGGACCAGCGGCGCAGCGGCCAGGGCCGTCAACCAGGGCAGGACGGCGGGGACGGGCTTTCGAATCGGCATTCAGCTTCCGGTCAGGCGATAGATGTCAGGCGCCAAATCTTAGGCGCCAAATCTTAGGCGCCAAGTCTTAGGCGGTTGGGGGCAGACGGTAATCCTTGAACCGTTCGCGCAACAGCTTCTTGTCGATCTTGCCGGTGGCGCCCAGCGGAATCTCGTCCACGGCCACCACGTCGTCGGGCATCCACCATTTGGCGATCTTGCCCTGCAGGAAATCCAGATGTTCCTGCGGATCCAGCGCCTGATCGGGCTTCAGCTTCAGGATCAGCACCGGCCGTTCGTCCCATTTGGGGTGGGCCGCGCCGATGACGGCCGCGATCTCGACCTTGGGGTGGCCCACGGCGATGTTCTCGATCTCGATGGAGCTGATCCATTCGCCGCCGGACTTGATGACGTCCTTGGCGCGATCGGTGATCTGCATGAAGCCGATCTCGTCCACCGTGGCCACGTCGCCAGTGTCGAAGAAGCCTTCGTCGTCCAGAATGACGCTGTCGTCCTTGAAATAGCCCTTGCTGATGGTCGGCCCCTTGACCATCAGGCGGCCGAAGGTGGCGCCGTCGTGGGGCAGTTCGGCTCCTGCCTCGTCCTTCAACTTCAGCTCGATGCCCAGCGGCGGCACGCCCTGTTTCAAGCGGTATTTCATCTGCTCGTCATAGGGCAGTTTCAGGATTTCCGGCGGCAGGTTGGCGATGGTGCCGATGGGCGAGGTTTCGGTCATGCCCCAGGCGTGGGTGACCTCGACGCCGAAATCGTCCTGGAAGCCGCGGATCAGGCTTTCGGGACAGGCCGAGCCGCCGATCAGCACCCGCTTCAGGGTCGTAAAGCCCAGGCCGTTCTGCTTCATATGGGCGAACAGCCCCTGCCAGACGGTCGGCACGGCGGCCGAGAAGGTGACGCCCTCCTGTTCGATCAGCTCATAGATCGACTGGCCGTCCATCTTGGCGCCCGGCATGACCAGTTTGGTCCCGGCGGCCGGGCCGGCGAAGGCGATGCCCCAGGCGTTGGCGTGGAACATCGGCACGACCGGCAGGATCACCTCCTTGGGCGTCGCGCCCATGACGGTGGACTGCAGGCCCATGAAGGTGTGCAGGAAGTTGGAGCGGTGCGAATACAGCACCCCCTTGGGATTGCCCGTGGTCCCAGAGGTGTAGCAGAGGCCGCAGGCGGTGTTTTCCTCGAAATCGCCCCAGACGACGTCGGCCGACTGTCCCGCGATGGCGTCCTCATAGGCCACGGCCCTGGGCAGTTTGGTCTGCGGCATATGGGCCGCGTCGGTCATGATGACGACGCGCTCGACCTTGGGGATGTGCGGCAGGATGGCGTCCAGCAGCGGCACGAAGGTCAGGTCGACGAAGATGATCCGGTCTTCGGCATGGTTGATGATATAAACGAGCTGTTCCGGGAACAGGCGCGGGTTCAGGGTGTGGCACACCGCGCCGATGCCCATGATGCCGTACCAGGCCTCGATATGGTTGGCGGTGTTCCAGGCCAGGGTGGCGACCCGGTCGCCCGGCTTGATGCCCCAGTCCTTCAGGGCGTTGGAGACGCGTTTGGCGCGCTCGTGGATCTGGCCGTAGGTGGTTCTGACGATCGGCCCCTCGACCGAACGGGTCACCACCTCGCGTTCGCCATGCCAATTCCTGGCGTGGTCGATGATCTTGTCGACCGTCAGCGGCCAGTCCTGCATCAAGCCCAGCATATCGTGTCCTGTCCCTTGGATGCGTCTGCTTGGATGCGACGCTTGGCCGAACGCTAACATCGGTGATCGGCGATAAGCAACGTGACGTAACGTCAGCCGCAGCGCGGCGGATCGTCCCCCGTGGCGCCCGCCGCGCGACCGCACTAGAAGGGCGGCCATGACCATATTGATCGCGATCACGGGGGGCTCCGGCTCCGGCAAGAGCACCCTGGCCGAGGCGCTGGTTTCGGCCCTGCCCCAGGGCGCGGCCGTGCTGGTGCGCGAGGACAGCTATTACCGGGATGCGGCGTCCCTGCCCGGCTTCGACGCGGCGACCTTCGACTTCGACGATGTGACGGCGCGCGATCACGACCTGATGATCGCGGACCTGAAGGCGCTGAAGGCCGGGCGGCCGGTCACGGCGCCGGTCTATTCCTTCATCCACCACGGACGCGAGCCGGGGGGCGAGCCGATCCCGGCGTCGCAGGTGGTGATCGTGGAGGGCACGCACGTCCTGTGCACCCCCGCCCTGACCTCCCTGTTCGACATCCGCGTGTTCGTGGATACGCCGGCCGACATCCGTTTCATCCGCCGCCTGCTGCGCGATCAGGCCGAACGGGGCCGGTCGGCGGATTCGGTCGTGGCGCAGTATCTGGCCACCGTGCGTCCCGGCCATGAGCGTCTGACCGAACCGTCGCGCACCCACGCCGACTTCATCGTCGCCGACGCCACGGCGGCCGTACGTCTGGAAGACCCGCAAGCCGTGGTGCGCCTGGCCGCGCCGGTGCTGGCCCATCCGCTGTTGCAGGCCCTGCTGGACGATTAGGACCAGAGGTCCCTGATGCGTTCTGGCTCTTGGGACGCCCGGATTACATTAGAGGCCTCGGCATCGGACTGACCAGTCCGTTCGGCTTCTCGCGCTTCGGCTTCGCGTCTCAGCGCCTTGATGCGGGCGCGCTCATCGGCCTCGGCCTGCTTCTCGATCAGGATGGCGTCCAGCCGGATGTGTTCGATCTCGATTTCCGCGATGAGTCGCTCGATCTCGGCCTCCTCTTCGGGCGTCGGCTTGTGGGGCGGCGGCAGGCCGCGACCGGGCTTGGGATGACGAGGTTTGGGGCGGGCCATGCGGTTCTCCAGGCAAGCAGGTTCGTCTTCGCGCAATCGCAGCGAAGTTGTTGGAGGACTGGGCGGAGCGCCGGGCCTTCGCCCGGAGTGTGAGTTTGTAAGTACCGTTTCGACGAAGGATGGACGCTCCGCGCGGAAGGTTGGCCTGCAAGCTCGGGGCGTCGAGCGGTGGCGGTCTTATCGCCTAACCCCATAAGCCTGCGACGGGTCGGCGGGGTCTGCGAACCCCGTCCCGAGTGCGATCGAGTATCCCCCTCGACCCTCCGACACCGCTCCATGAGTCGATGCCGGCGCGGGCCGTTTCAGACCCGCTCCCGTTCCCTCCGCTCCCGCCGCCGCAAGGTCGCAGGCCTTACGAGCCCTCCGGTGCGACGAGACGGGCTTAGAATACGCGCGTTTTCAGCTGGGTATGGGAGATCGGGGACATAATTCGGCAAGCGATTGAAATCGCTGCGGATGCACCAGCGACATTGCGATGGCTGGAAAGCTGTCCTTCTCCCCTTGCGGGAGAAGGTGGGGCCGGAGGCCTCGGATGAGAGGGCTCTGTCCGCCTCGGGACGGCAAGCGCGAGGCTGCGGTCGGCAGCCCCCTCATCCGTCTCGCTTCGCGATCCACCTTCTCCCCCGAGGGGAGAAGGGTTGGAAGTCAGATCAACCCCGCCAGGGGCGACGACGGGTCGGCGTACATCCGCCTGGGCATCCGACCGGCCAGATAGGCGTCGCGGCCGGCGATGACGGCGTGTTTCATGGCGCGGGCCATCCGGATGGGGTCTTTCGCCCCCGCGATGGCGGTGTTCATCAAGACGGCGTCGCAGCCCAGCTCCATCGCGCGGGTCGCGTCCGAGGCCGTGCCGACGCCCGCGTCGACCAGCACCGGCACCTTGGCCTGTTCGACGATCAGGCGGACGTTGACCTCGTTCTGGATGCCCAGGCCCGAGCCGATGGGGGCGGCAGCGGGCATGATGGCGGCGGCCCCGGCGTCCTCCAGCCGCTTGGCCATCACCACGTCGTCGGTGCAATAGACCATGACGTCGAACCCGTCCTTGATCAGCAGGTCCAGCGCCCGCAGCGTCTCGATCATGTCGGGATAGAGGTGGGCGGTGTTGGACAACACCTCCAGCTTGACCAGGCTCCAGCCCCCCGCCTCACGCGCCAGGCGCAGGGTTCGAACCGCGTCCTCGCCAGTGAAACAGCCGGCGGTGTTGGGCAGGAAGGTGAAGCGGTCGGGCTTCACATAGTCGACCAGCATGGGCTGGTTCGGATCAGTCAGGTTCACGCGGCGCACCGCCACGGTCACGATCTCGGCCCCCGCCGCCTCGGCGGCCGCCGCGTTCTGGGCGTAGTCGACATATTTGCCCGTGCCCACGATCAGGCGCGAGTTGAAGGTGCGGCCCGCGACGGACCAGGTTTCGGCGGCTGTATCGGTCATGGAGCCTGACCTAATCCTCTGCGGTCGCCAGGGAAAGGCGTCGTCGCGCGATTTGATCGTGATCAGCCGCCGCCGACGAACTGGACCAGTTCGATGCGGTCGCCGGGGGTGATCGGGGTGGAGGCGTGCAGGGACTTGGGCACGATCTCCAGATTGCGCTCGACCGCCACCTTGCGCGGGTCCAGCGACAGTTCCTCGACCAGGGCCAGGATGGTGGCGGCCTGGACCAGGCGCGGTTCGCCGTTCAGTTGAATCTGGTTCACGGGCGGCGTCTCTCAAACATCGGCGGCGTGGGCGTCAGATAGACGCTGGCGGTCCCCTTCGCCAGAGCGCGCGTTCAGCCCGCCTCGAACAGAAAGGCGCCCACGGCGACCGCAACGGCGGCGAAGGTCGCCACGACCGTTCGAACGATCAGCCTGCCGTCCTGGCGCATTTCCGCGGTCCCTCAAGGCGTCCCGACGGGGGACGTGTGGATGGATGAATGCGAAATCCGAGCCATCCGGCCGGATTGCCCCCACGTAAACTTCCATGCGGCGACCGTTTGACCCAAGCCCCGCGTCCGCTAAAAGGCCCCTCTTGCGCTGCGATGCGCCGGAACGATTCCTGGAACCATGTCCGAAACGCCCGTCATTCATGTGCTGAACGGCCCCAACCTGAACCTGCTTGGGGTGCGGGAGCCGGACATCTATGGCCGCGACACCCTGGCCGACATCGAGGCGCGGTGCGTGAAGGCGGCGGGCAAGGCGACGGTGATCTTTCGCCAGACCAACCACGAGGGCGTTCTGATCGACTGGATCCAGCAGGCGCGCGAAGAGGCCGACGCCCTGATCATCAATCCTGCGGCCTATGGGCATACGTCGGTGGCGTTGCACGATGCGCTGAAGACGCTGTCGATCCCGGTGATCGAACTGCATCTGTCCAATCCGGCGGCGCGCGAGGCGTTTCGCCATCACTCCTATGTGTCGTCCGCGGCGACCGGCGTCATCGCCGGCTTTGGCGCGGCCGGTTATGAACTGGCCGTTCAGGCGGCTCTCACCCAGGTTCGGGAACGCGGCTGAGGCCCGTCCCGTTTATCCAAGACCACGAAAGACAAGGCGCAAATCCAATGGCCGATGACAAGAAACACGCCGAAAACGACGCCGCCCTGGTTCGCCAGCTGGCCGAAATCCTGAACGAAACCGACCTGACGGAAGTCGAGGTCGAGCGCGGCGATCTGAAGATCAAGGTCAAGCGGTCGATCACCGTCGCCGCCGCCCCGGTCGCCTATGCGCCCGCTCCCGCCCCGGTCGCCGCCGCGCCTGCCGCCGCCGCGACCGCCATGCCTTCCGACCCCGCCGCCATCGTCGCCCGTGCGGGTGAAGAGGTGAAGTCGCCGATGGTCGGCACCGCCTATCTGCAGGCCTCGCCGGAAGCGCCGGTGTTCGTCAAGAAGGGCGACACAGTCAAGAAGGGCCAGACCCTGCTGATCGTCGAGGCGATGAAGACCATGAACCCGATCCAGGCCCCGCGCGACGGCGTGATCGCCGACATCCTGGTGGGCGACGCCCAGCCGGTCGAGTTCGGCGAAGCCCTCGTGCTGCTGGAAGCCTAAGCCGTGTTCACGAAGGTTCTGATCGCCAACCGGGGCGAAATCGCCCTGCGCGTCCACCGGGCGTGCAAGGAGATGGGCATCTCCACCGTCGCCGTGCACTCCGAAGCCGATCGCGGTGCCATGTGGGTGCGTCTGGCGGACGAGAGCGTCTGCATCGGCCCGGCCTCGGCCGCCAAGTCGTATCTGAACATCCCGTCGATCATCGCGGCCGCCGAGATCACCGGCGCCCAGGCCATCCACCCCGGCTATGGCTTCCTGTCCGAGAACGCCCGCTTCGCCGAGATCGTCGAGGCCCACGGCATGACCTTCATCGGTCCCAAGCCCGAGCACATCCGGGTCATGGGCGACAAGATCAGCGCCAAACAGACGGTCAAGGACGCGGGCATCCCCGTGGTGCCCGGTTCCGACGGCGAGGTCGAGACGGTCGAGGCGGCCATCGAGGCGTCCAAGTCCATCGGCTTCCCCCTGATCGTCAAGGCGGCGGCGGGCGGCGGCGGGCGCGGCATGAAGGTCGCCCTGACGCCCGACGACCTGGTCGAAGCGGTTCAGACCGCCCAATCCGAGGCCAAGGCCGCCTTCGGCAACGGCGCCGTCTATATGGAGCGCTACCTCCAGAAGCCGCGCCACATCGAGATCCAGGTCATCGCCGACAGCCACGGCAACGTCGTCCACCTGGGCGAACGCGACTGCTCGCTGCAGCGCCGTCACCAGAAGGTGCTGGAAGAAGCCCCCTCGCCCGCCCTGTCGGCCGAGGGTCGCAAGCAGATCGGCGAGACGGTCAACAGGGCCATCGCCGCCATCGGCTATCTGGGCGTCGGCACCATCGAGTTCCTGTGGGAAGACGGCGAGTTCTTCTTCATCGAGATGAACACCCGCCTGCAGGTCGAACACCCGGTCACCGAAATGATCACGGGCGTCGACCTGGTGCGCGAACAGGTGCGGATCGCCGCCGGTCTGCCGCTGTCGTTCACGCAGGACGACATCGAGTTCAAGGGCCACGCCATCGAGGTGCGGATCAACGCCGAGAACCCGGAAACCTTCACCCCGTCGCCGGGCAAGATCACCGACTTCCACGCCCCGGGCGGCCTGGGCGTGCGTCTGGATAGCGCCATCTACGCCGGCTATTCGATTCCGCCCTATTACGACAGCCTGATCGGCAAGCTGATCGTCCACGGCCGCGATCGCGAAGAGGCCATCGCCCGCCTGAAGCGGTCGCTGAACGAAGTGGTCATCGGCGGCGTCGACACCACCATCCCCCTGTTCCAGAAGCTGCTGGCCGAGCCGGACATCCTGTCGGGCGACTACGACATCCACTGGCTGGAGAAATGGGCGGCGCGGCAAAAGGGCGACGCCTGACGACCCACGCGAAGAGAGGAACCGGCCATGCGTATCGCGGTCTTTTCGACCAAGGCCTATGATCGTCGGTTCCTCGACCGCGCCAACGCCGCCTTCGGTCACGACCTGACCTGGTTCGAGCCGCGTCTGGATCTGACCACCGCGCCCCTGGCCGAAGGGTTCGATGCGGTCTGCGTCTTCGTCAACGACCGTCTGGATGCGGACACGCTGACGCTGCTGTCCAAGGGCGGCGTGCGAACCGTGGCCCTGCGATGCGCCGGTTACAACAATGTCGATCTGGACGCGGCCGAGACGCTGGGCCTCGACGTAATTCGCGTGCCCGCCTATTCGCCCGAGGCGGTGTCGGAGTTCACGGTCGCCCTGCTGCTGGCGATGGACCGCAATATCGCGCGCGCCTGGGCGCGGGTGCGCGAGAACAACTTCTCGCTGGACGGGCTGATCGGCCGCAACCTGTCGGGCCGCACCGTGGGCGTCGTCGGGACGGGCCGGATCGGCGCCCTGGTGGCGCGGGCGCTGAGGCTGGGGTTCGGCTGCGAGGTTCTGGCCCACGACGTGATCGAGGATCCCGCGCTGGCCGGGATGGGCGTGCGATACGTCGATCGCAACACCCTGTTGCGTCAGTCCGACATCGTCACTCTGCACTGCCCGCTGACGCCCGCCACCCATCACCTGATCGACCGGGACGCGCTGGAGGCCGCCCGTCCCGGCGTCCTGATCGTCAACACCAGTCGCGGCGCCCTGATCGACACCCAGGCGCTGATCGAGGCGTTGAAGAGCCGGCAGGTCGGGGGCGTGGCCCTGGACGTCTATGAACAGGAGGGCGACCTGTTCTTCGAAGACCTGTCCAACGTGATCGTGCAGGACGACGTGTTCCAGCGCCTGCTGACTTTTCCCAATGTGCTGATCACCGGGCATCAGGCCTTTCTGACCGAAGAAGCCCTGGCCGCCATCGCAGAGACGACCCTGTCGGGCCTGTCGGACATCGAGGCCGGGCGCGAGCCGTCCAACCGCGTGACCGCCGCCCTGGTGCGTCCGTCCGCATGACCGAACCCGATTTCAGCGCCAGCGGCCCGTTCGGCGGGTTCGGGCCGGAAGATCTGCTGGCCTGTTACGCGCGCGGCGTCTTTCCGATGGCCGAGGCGCGCGACGATCCGCGGGTGTTCATCATCGAACCGGATCAGCGCGGCGTGATCCCGCTGGACGCCTTTCACATTCCCGCCCGCCTGCGTCGCACGGTGCGGGGCGAGCCGTTCGAGGTGCGGGTCGACACGGCCTTCGAAGCCGTGCTGGACGGCTGTGCGGCGGCGCAGGGGCCCGACCGCGAGGACACCTGGATCAACGGCCCGATACGTAGGCTGTATGCGGCCCTGTTCGCCTTGGGCTTCGTCCATTCCATCGAATGCTGGCAGGACGAACGGCTGGTGGGCGGGCTTTACGGCGTGTCGCTGGGCGGGGCCTTCTTCGGCGAGAGTATGTTCAGCCGGGCGCGGGATGCGTCGAAGGTGGCGCTGATCCATCTGGTCGCGCGCCTGAGGAAGGGCGGCTGGACCCTGCTGGACGCGCAGTTCCTGACCGAACACCTGAGCCAGTTCGGCGCGGTGGAGACGCCGCAGGCGGCCTATCTGCAGCGTCTGGCCCCGGCCCTGACCGTCACTCCCGACCAGACGGCGCTGACCGCGCCCTTGAGCGGGGCCGAAGCCGTGGCCCTGGCCGCCGGCTGATCTGTCCGGACACGATTTCGGCCTGTCCCGACACGGATCCGCTGGCCTGATCGCCTGGGCTGGGCGTCGATGGCGGCATGACCGACATCGCCTCATCCCCGCCCCGCCCGTCCGCCCTGCAAGAGGGGCGCGAGATCGCGGTCACCCTGATCGTGGCCCTGATCCTGGCGACCCTGTTTCGCATCGTTCTGTTCCAGCCCTTCACCATTCCATCGTCGTCGATGGAGCCGGGTCTGGTGACGGGCGACTATATCGTGGTGTCGAAATACGCCTATGGCTGGAGCACGGCCTCGCTGCCGTTCAACCCGCCGATGCGGCCGGGACGGCTGCTGGGGCGCGAGGCGCGGCGCGGGGACGTGGTGGTGTTCCGACTGCCGCGCGATCCCGAACAGGTCTGGATCAAACGGGTCGTGGGCCTGCCGGGCGATACGGTTCAGGTGCGCGGCGGTCAGGTCTTCGTCAACGGCGCGGCGGTGCGGCAGACCCGGATGGACATCGTCGCCGACCACGACGCGCCCCAGCGGACGGTGCAGCGGGTTCGCGAGAGGCTGGCGGATGGGCGGACCTATGTCACCTATGACGGCGGACCGGGCTTGCCGGGCGACGACACCCCGCTGCGACGCGTGCCCGCCGGTCATTATCTGATGATGGGCGACAATCGCGACAACTCGCTGGACAGCCGTTGGTCGCCCCAGATCGGTGTCGGCCTGTTGCCGGCCGAGAACATCGTAGGGCGGGCGGAAATCGTGCTGGCGTCATGGAAGCCGGGCGCGAGCCTGTGGAAACCGTGGACCTGGCTGAAGCTGCAGGGGCGCCGGTTTCTGGTCCGTATCCGCTAGCGCGCGCGATATTCGTCGAAGCTGACCACGCCGTCGTGGTTTCGGTCCAGCCGGTCGAAGGCGGCGCGACTGGGGGTGGCCGCACGGGACTGGGCCAGGGCCGGCACGGCGACGGCGCCCAGGGCCAGACCCGCCAGGGTGGCGGCGGCCAGCGGGCGCCAGCCGGCGGCGACAGGCCGGCGCGTCGCGCCCTGTTCGGCCTCGATGAAGCGGCGGATGGCCTCGCTGGCCGTCTGCCCCTGGTCGCGGCAGCGAGCCATGAAGGCGGTCTTTGAGGCATGGGACAGGCGGACTTCCACCGTCTCGTCCTTCTTCAATGGCCTTTTGCGATCCATGCCGGTCCCTCGCGCCATTCGGTCAGTTCTTACAGCCCACCACCCAGGCGTCGTAATAGGGATTCTGGACGCCGCTGACCGCGGGGGACGAGGCGAACATCCAGCCGCGGAAAATCTGGCGCGACGCGTTCTGGCCGCGCGGCTGCAACGAGACGTCCATATAGGCGATGGCGTCCTCGGTCAGTTCGTCGGGCGTCGTCACCTCGCAGGCGCGGGCGGCGAAGATCAGGTTGCGGTTGAAGCGCACGGGACGGCCGCCGACCTCGACCTCGAACTTCATCGTTTCGGCCGTGACCTTGTCGATGGCCTGGATGACGGCGAACTTGCGACGCTGGCGACGGCCGGGGGTTTCCGGCTGGTCGATGGCCTTTTCCGCCACCGGCCGCTCGGCCTTGACCTCTTCCTCGGCCTTTTCCTCGACGGCGGCGTCCTCGGCGACCACGACGGCGGGCGGCGGGGTCACGGCGACGGGCGAGCGCGGGGCCGGGGCGCCGGCGGGCGGCGTCTCGGTCGGCACGGCGGGCGTCTGCTGGTTCTGGCCCTGGGTCTTTCGCAGAATGTCGCCGATGGGATCCTGGACCGGGCGCGCGTCGCGCGGGGCGTCCTGCAGCACGCTGGCCGTCACCGCCCCGGCGCTGAGCACGCCGATCAGGGCGCCGGCCCCCAGCAGGATCCGCCGCGTTTTCACTCGGGCGTCCAGGCCTGATAGTCGCCGGTCGCGGCCGGGCGCTTGGCCTCGTTCGCCAGCGAGCCGGGCGGACGCCAGGCCAAGGGCGTGCCGGTCAGGTTGGGCAGATGCTCCTTTTCCCAGGCGCGACGCGGCAGCGGCTGCTCGGTCGGCGGCAGGTCGAAGGTGTAGTGCAGCCAGCCGTGCCAGTCGGGCGTCACCTTCGACGCCTCGGCGTATCCGTCATAGATGACCCAACGACGCTTGCGGCCGTCGTAGCTGACGTTGTCGCGGCTTTCGTAATAGCGATTGCCGTTCTCGTCCTGACCGACAAAGCGACCACGTTTGGCGATGGTGAAACGGGTGCCGATCGTGGCGCCCTCCCACCAGCCGAAAATCTTGCTCAACACGTCGTGAAATCCAACCGTAAGGGTTCGCCGCAAAGGGAGCCGGCGTCTGGCGCGGATCATAGAAACCTGCGCCGCCTTCGTCCAGCGTCCGTGAGGGGCGCCGACCATGACGGTTCAGACCGATATCTTGTGGGCAACCCGCGCCCGCGACACCAGATGTATTGGCGCGAGCGGTTTTGAGGCCTTAGGCTGGAGCGATCCAATCGGAGAGACGCCGCCATGCGCTTTCAATCCGGCTTCGCCGCCCGCGCCGAACGAGTCGCGATGGAAACCCGCACCGTCGAACGCGCGGCCTGCGTGCAGACGGTCCTGGCGCCCGCCGGCTGGTCCGACGCCCGGATCGAGGCCTGGCTGGACTGGGCCGACGCCATGGGGCTGGGCGAGGCCGTCACCGGCGATTGGCTGAACGGGGCGGCGGAGGCGTTCGCGCAGGGCCTGGCCGCGACGGGCCGCACCGAAGGCGTGTTCACAGACCGGCAGGCCGCCGACGCCTTCGCCGCCGAACTGTCGGGCGCCCTGCGACTGGGCCTGGCCGCCCCGGCCTCGGGCG